>JAKURD010000001.1 GCA_022450045.1 Gracilimonas sp.
TGCACGCCAATCAACTCCGAAGCTGCCCGGGCCGTGGTGCCTGCTACAAAATGTTCTATCAGCCGGCTTTGCTGGCGGGGGGATAAACGACTTTTACGTTCATACATAGTAACTAATTTAGTACCTTATTCAGGTTTTAGCTACTTCAGCCTCTTGATTTAAGCTTGGGAGCCGTAGATTCAGGTAAATTTTTACCTTTAGTTAAAAAGATCCTTTTTAAAAAATGCGTCTGAAGACATTAGATTTTTTTTACGTTGATTACGAAAGGAATTACTCAAATTCAGGAACAAATTTACGAAGTACCGGGCTCGTATTAAAACCGAAGGAAATGGTATCCATACCGTGGCGGGCAATTTTTTTTGAGTTCTCGGTAGTTAACAAAGTAAGAGGCTAAATAATATTGCTTCTAATGGTTTATCAGCTTAATTGAAAGTCACATCCCCAATTTACTATAATCTAACGAAGAAACCGGAGGGCAAAGAAAGCATGAGTAAAAAAGAAGTTAAAAAAACAAAATCGTCGAACAAGAAAATTTTAAGATCAGGAAAAGAAAAGAACACGCCGAATTTATACCTATTCTGTACTGGTTATTGGCGTACTCGTTATAGCAGGTTACCTGTTAATCCAGGCCTTTTCTTCGCCTAAGTTGCAGCCTGTTTCCGACAGAGTTATTGATATTGAGGCAAATATGGGTGGGTTTAGCATGCAGGTTATAAGAGTAAAAACCGGTGAATCCATCACAATCAGGTTGACCAGTCTTGACAATCAATTTCATGCCGATGGCGGAGGTCAGCATCAATGGGCAGTAGATGAATTTAATGTCAGTGTTATCGCTCAGCCGAAAAGCTCCAGTATGGTGACATTTGTCCCAACTACACCCGGCACCTATACCTTTTATTCCGATATATGCTGCGGCGGTCGGGCTAATCCGGCTATGCAGGGCACGCTTATTGTAGAAGCTTAGTTACAAAAAATTGAAACAGCCGGCAAAAAAAATATTAATTCAAACTTTGCTTGGAGTAGTGGCCGTAGGAGCATTAGCCTTGACCGGGTTCTGGCACCCCAAAGCGCCCTCCAACGAAATGAAGGAATTTCTACCTGCCATAACTTTTCTAACTGTGCTTGTGGCCGGTTTTTTAGATGGCATTAACCCATGCGCTTTTACGGTGCTACTGCTCTTTATCACTGCGCTGATCGCTACCCTTCAGGCAGGATAATCTGATCCAAAATCTGTGCGCCTTCGCATCATTGGAATGGGAACTATTTTTATCGGTGCTATTTTCATCACCTACCTTACCCTGGGTATTGGCTTGCTGAAATCGATAGATATTTTTACCCAGCAGCATCTTCCGGCTCGTATCAGTGCCTTGTTAGCTACGTTGTTTGGCCTTTGGATGTTAAAAGATTAGTTCTTGCCGGAAATGGGCTTGCGGTTGCAAGCGCCGGGCAATGTTGGTGCCTTGGTAAAAAAAGCAGCTAGGAAGGCCACTCTGCCTGCCTTATTGGCGGGAGGCTTTCTAATCGGTTTGTGTACCATTCCCTGCAGTGGTGCAGTATACCTGGGCATATTAAGTTTATTGGCAGCACAACCGACCGCTTTAATTGGTTACAGTTATCTGGTTCTCTACAATCTGATATTTGTATTGCCATTAATCATTTTGTTAGTCCTTGTCTCATCACGCCCCACTTTAAACCGCCTGGCTCACTGGAATATACACCACAAAGAAGGGGTACGGCTGGCGCTTGGCAGTGGAGTAGTGGTGATGGGATTGTTTATCCTATTGGTGGTATAAAATCTTGCGGTTTAGGCTTACCTATTCCCATTTTATTTTCTAGCTCCAATATTCCGATATCGATATATAGAAATATGAGGTTTCCCAGATTCAATTATATTACTCTTAGGATAGTCCGGTTAGCCAGAAACGGATTTTTTTAGTACTGTAATCGGCGATATCTCCTGTTTATAGACAACCTGCCTCTCTTTGGAAATCACAAAAGTAGAGGGAATGTACGGGCTCTGGAATATCTTTGGCAGCCCTGAAACGGGAAAATAATAAGGTATAGAGAAATCTTTGCCTTCCATAAATTTTCTGGCCTTTTCCTGGTTTTCATCCAGAGAGATCATCAGAAATCGAATGTTATCGTTCTTGGACACATCGACATGCAATTTCTGGATAGTGGGCATTTCGACCACACAAAGCGGGCACCAGAAAGCCTGAATATTGATGAAAAGTGCGTTGTCTTTGAATTGTTCAAGCCGGAGTTGTTCACCTTCCGGAGTGTTCAGCACAAGATGATAGGCCTGTTCGGAAAGCATCGGGCATAAGGCTTCGGCCACTTCGGTGCCTTCGGCGTTAAAAAGGCCAGCCCATAATAGGACGCGCCACATGGTACCCAGTACATCGGTATGTAAACCAGTGAGGTACAGCAGTATGATTACTGCCGCAATACCCAGCCATTCAAGTGCTGTTTTCGTTATCTCTTTTCATCCGTCATCATGGATGGTCTTTAATAGAAAGGTTTTTTTTGTTATAATTGAGATTCGACAACCTGCCTGAAGGTATTCTGTTGACGTTGAACAAGCTGGTATGAAATCCGGATTATAAGAGCCAGCACCAACAAAGCAACCGGTTCAGGGAGCTGCTGAGGTATGAAATACCATCCTGCAAACAGACCTGCATGAAGCACAAGGGCAGTCCATAAATAATATCTGAACCAGAGCTTTTGTTGCCACCGTGTTACCCCGACCGCTACGAGCAGGTGTGCAGGCAGTACCCAAAGCAAGTTCCAATTAGGGTGCAGCGGTTCGTGAATTGATAAAAGCGATACCGGCAGCAGTATCAGCCCTGCCAGCCCTACAGTTCCAAAGAGAAGTCGATCCAACCATTTTCCATCTGCTTTATCTAAAAATTCCATAAGCGTGAACACAGCGATAAAAACGAGGAATATCCAAAATATAGGAACGGGCGATAACCAGTAAAGCGTTGCAGCGAAGGGTTTTTCCGGTATAAGCAGCCGGGTATCCGAAACGAGTGGCCTGTCCGAATTATTCAATCCGGTTCCAGATAAAGACTGATAAAACAAGTATGGCAGATAGGTTTGCTGCCAACTGTCGGCGGTATAGTCAGCAGGGGCACCCAACAAAATGTTGATTCCAAACCGAATCCACGGGCGGCGCTGCAGGTAGGGTTGAAGCAGCCCTCGGAATGTTGTATTGGTACGGGTGGTGATTGTAACCTGAGAAGGTGTAAACAACCGGTGACGAGCCAACAGATCGCGCACTTTGGTGGTACAGTTATTGCTAAAAAATTCATAGCGATAATACCGGTTTTCAGATACCAGCTCGGTTTCCATATCCTTTACCAGTGCATAAATTTCCTTCGGGCTCAGGTTAAGAACCTGTTCTTCGATGAACCGTCCGAGGGCTTGGTTTTCTTTAGCAAATAATTCGAAACTGGATTTGGAAAGGAAATAATTCAGGTTGCCGTAGAGAAATTTCAATGCAAAGAAACTGGTCTCAAAATTAAAGGTGCCATAATTGTACACGATATCTTTTTGATAAACCGGATCCTGCAGCCGGATAGCTGTGTGCCCGAACATTGCATAAAGTGGATACCCCGGCCCTACGGTTAATACACTCAGGCGGGCTTCAGGGCTAATTTGAATTGGGTTAGGCGGATGGCTGGCAGCATCCTTAGTTGCTCCATATGCCAGCCCTGACAGGAGCAACAATAAAACGAAAACCGTGTACTTTCGGAATAATATAAATAATGACATTGTGTTATTTGCTAAACATTGGTAAGTAGTGAAGCTCATCTTACCCCCTCATTCTCATTGGGCAGCCGGCTTTCTCCTTCTTTTATAAATCTTTCCCTTCGCCCCGCCTAGAACAGTTACGAAGAGAAGAAAATAAAAGGTAACTTAAAAGCAACAGGGCTGCGACCAGGCCGGTGCTAAAAATCCAGCGTATCCACAGCTCCCATCCTTCAGGGTGATAAATAAGCATCAGCAGAGCCACCGCTATAACCAAAGCGAGCGTAAGCGCTGAAACTTTTATGGTTCTGCCCAGTTGTCGAAGCTCACGTATGACCTGCTTGTCGTTTACGGTTATGTCCACACCCATTTCTCCCCGTCTCAACCGGCCCACAAGATGGCGAATCTCTTTCGGAGCCTGTTCTGCCAATGTTAAGACATCCAGCGAAGCCAAACGTAACTTCGATTCGGAGCTGTCGGGCCGGAACCGCCTTATGATGGCCCGCCGTACAAACTTCCGGGCAACCGGTACAAGATGGAAATCCGGATCCAGCCGCGTGCCGATGCCTTCGGCCATAAGAATGGTTTTGGTTAGAATAGCCATCTGTGCCGGAAGCCGCATCCCGAGACTGCGGATCAATTCAAGGAGATTTGTCAATACTTCCCCCATCGGTATTTGGCTAAGGGGAAGATCAAAATAGTTATTCAAAAAACGGCCCATTTCTATTTCAAGCAAGGCAATGTTATGTCCTTTTACTTTCAGACCCAGATCAATCAATCGGTCGGTCATCCGTTCGGGATCGGCTTCCACCATCGCCATGGTCAGCTCGGTCAAAACTGCACGGTCTCGGGGGGACAGGTATCCTACCATCCCAAAATCCAGAAGCACCATCGTTCCTTCTTCAGTAATACGGAAATTTCCTGGATGAGGATCTGCGTGGAAAAAACCTTTACTGAATGCAGTGCCCAACAGCAGGCGCGCCAGCCGATTGGCCAGTTCTTTGGGATCTACATTTAATTTTTGCAGCTGCTCGATATCATCGATGCGCACCCCTTTTATATACTCCATCACCAGCACATGCCGGCTCGAAAGCGAGTGAAAAACCATCGGGACACGGATGGATTCCCGGGGATTGATATCCCTCCGATACCGGTCGATATTTCGGGCCTCCTGGCGGTAGTCAAGCTCGCGTGTAATGGTTTGGGCAAATTCTTCTACTATGGCGGCAGGCTCGTAGGGAGCAAATTGCGGGTTCTGTGCAACCCGCCTGGCAATACCCCTCAGCACCTCAAGATCGACCGCAATCTGCTGCTGTACGCCGGGACGCTGTACCTTAACAGCAACTACTTGCCCGTCAGCAAGTATGCCCCGGTGCACCTGCCCGATGGAAGCCGAGGCTTCGGGTGTGGAGTCAAGCTCGGTAAAAACGGTCTCAGGGGATCGGGACAGGTGTTCCCGGAGCACGGCATGAATATCTTTCCAAGCTACCGGCGGGGCAGTATCCTGAAGTTTGGTAAACTCAATAGCCATCTCGGGTGGCAGCAGGTCGGGACGGGTGGAAAGTATCTGCCCCATTTTAATGAAGGTAGGGCCCAGTTCTTCAAACAGCAGGCGCAAATGTTCGGCGCTGGAATAGGGTCGCTCTTTAGGAGAATACCCAAGCCATCCCTTATGAAAGGGTACAAACCGCTGCAGGCCGAATTCAACTACTAAGTAACCGAAACCGTGGCGCAGCATGATACGAACGATTTCCCGGTAACGCCTGAAAAGCTGCCAGCGGGTAACTACTTTGGTATGGCTGTCGTTAAAAAGATGCATTGATGGCTTATTTTTGTATTTGGGTGTTCTGTTTTTGCACTGCCAGCCGGATACTCCCCCTGTCTTTGGTGATGCCGGCCTTCGCCGATGGTTATTTCGTAGTTGTCAAGATACGGAACACACGGCTGCAATTATATATTTATGCTATACAAAGTCCGTCCGATTTCTCATCATTTTATTTCATTTTTCGCACTGGGTAAAATAAGCTCTTTGAATTGAGAGGCTAAGGGTATCCACAGGGCAACCAGCAAATAAAGGCTTCCTCCGGCAATAACCGCCTCTGTAAATCCCCATTCAATGCCGATAATCATGGCTAAAATCGATCCGGCAAGCGAAGCCAATCCGTTGATGCCCCACATCGCGGCGGTAAATACCTCCAGCCCATGTTGCTTCAGCATACGCAGGGCCAGCGGGAAGGGGAACCCCATGGCGATACCGAGCAGTCCGGTAAGCGAGCCGGCCCGCAATGGCACCGAGGTTGCCGACTGAAGCAAATCATCGAGGAAGTAATTGTAGGCCAGGCTGAGGGCGAAAACGATGACGGTACTGAAGGCAACGGCAACAGAAAGACGACCGGATATCCACGCACTGCTCAAACTTCCGGCTCCAACTCCAAGCAGCAGCGAAAACAACAGCACAGAAGTGGCTGATACGGGATCACCCAAGTATAAGGTCAATTTTTGAAAAAGAGCAATTTCCAGCATCATGAAGCCGCTCCCAGCAACAGAAAAATCAAAAGAAACCCTTTCAGCTCCGGGTGGCGGGCAAATGGCCGGACAAACCCGAGTTTGACCTGATCCGGAGATTTTTTGACCGACACCACCAACACTACAACCCCCAGGCCCAGCACAAGCAACCCGTATAGCTGGCGGAAGGGAGAGGGTAATATCTTGTCAAAGTTATAGAAGAAAGGATTGTCATCATAAACCGGGGATATATTTAGGGGGAATTTTTTAGCAAAATCCTCCATAGTCATAGTTCCGTTAGAAAGATTATATAGGTTTTGATCGAACATCCTCCATTCAATAGTAGAAGTTGAATCATCCGGCACAGGTAGCAAAAAGGCAGCTTGTTCCTGGAACGGTATAAAATAATCACCCTGATCATATTCCAACTGATGTAGGGCAGCGTGTCTTTCCTGCATGTCTTTACCTTCAAAGGATGTTTTTTTCACTACTAATGCAGGCATGTCATGCTTGGAAACGACATATATATGTTTCATAGCCTCTTGGTTTGAAATTCCCTTTTCTTCAAAAGCTTTCAGGGTCAACCCCAACAGCCGGTAAAGTTCGGCATTGCCATGTGTTACAAAAATAATTCTACCCTCGGGCGTAAGCCGGTTGAGATAATCGCTGAAAGCCTCCACGGTAAACAGGTAGTTTTCGGTAAGGGCATAACCGTCGATACTGCGGCTGCTTTTGGTTACCGGCAGGGCCAGCATGAGGAGGTCGTACTGTTCAGAGGTATTGCGAAGAAAACTGCGCCCCTCCCCTACTACTACTTTAGTAGTAGGTAGTTTTGAATATAAACCGCCATTAAAATCCTCATAATCTTTAACTATTTGCACCAGATCGGGATTTACTTCAACCGCTGTAATAGATTGTACTCCGCCGAAAAGAGCTACTAATACATCCCGGCCGCCACCTGGTCCGATAATTAGGGCACTGTCTTTTTCATTCTCATTTAAAAAGTAAAATGGAAAAAACTGCCCGAAATTGGAAGTCAAATCACTTTGCAATGTTGAATCATTTAGCAATGCCCGAAAATTGAACATGGAAGTGCCGGCTGCTCCGTCAACATAAATCATTTTTTCATCGGGCAGCTGGTCGTTCTCAACAAGACTTGTTTGGCCGAAAGCACTCCAGCGTGTTTCGACAATACGGCCGTTCCCTGAAGAATCATACAGTATCCTATTGATATCCTTGGCCTGGTTGTTCCTGATCGGGAGAATGCTTTGCGGAGCCAGCCAGATACCACCTCCCGCTAAAAGAAAGGCAATTAATGATAGCAAGGCTGTGCTCCATCTGGCCGATTCTGCTGTCATTAAGATGATCGAAGCCAGCGCTGCGGCAAGTACTACAATAAATGCCGCCGTGGTTGCCGGCATTGTATTGAGCAGAGGGACAGCAGCCAGGGCGGCTAATGCGCCACCGGCAATATCAAACCCATATAACAGCGAACTTCGCTCCGGGGCATTCTGGAAAAATGAAGCGATAGTCATGCCGAAAAACAGGAATGGTATTACCGGCAGAAACAGGATGGTGTAGGTTATCGATGTACCCCACGTAGCGGGGACTGCCTGAGTCAGGTAAAGAATTAGTGCGGTAATTATGCCAGTGGCCAGGGCTGTAATAAGAGCCAGTATATCTGTGCCAGCAGATGGCCAGATTAGCTGCCTCTTTTTCAGCAGGAGTCCGCCCATACCCAGACCAAGCATGGCCAGAGATAACACAGCGAACACATAATGATAGCTCAGGATGACCGCAAATATGCGCGTCAGCACTATCTCATATAGTATCATGCCGAACGAGATCAGCGCCAGCGAACAGAGAGTACGCGTCAACCGGAGAAAATCTATTCCGGATTTTCCCGGTATCTCAGGTATAAAATTATTCATGGAATGTTTTTATATCAGCCTGGTGTATTCGGATTGATAGAGCATGCCTCAGTCAGTTTTCAATCCCCATCGTTTGTAGAAAAAATTGTAAATGGGTACATAGACCAGCCCGATGTAAGCGCCCCAGGCAAAGCTCTCGATAAGTCCTAAAAAGAAACTACCGACCGAAATCCACTCGAAAGCAGGCAGAACTATTTCCAGAAACTGATGCATGTGAATACTTTCGGGTGTTATTAATCCATAAATAACGCAAAAAATAAAACTGACCGCCGTAAAGGTACCTGCCGCCCAGCTAACAATTTTGATGTTTAACATGATGAAATCACCTTTTGTTTTTTGTTTGTGTTGATTTTAGAATTTTCTATTTATGTATTGGATCTTATAGAATGATATTGGGAACTTGGCCTTGAAGATATCCAAAGCATAAAAGAGCCGACAATACCCGCCAATACAGAAGTAAACAGGATGCTTAGTTTGGCAATATATCTAAGCTCTTCATTTTGAAATGCCAGATCAGTGACAAAAAATGACATTGTAAATCCTATGCCTGCTATCAAGGCTACACCACAAAGTTGTCCCCATGTCACTCCTTCCCCAAGTTCTGCAATTTTTAATTTTACCAAAATCCAGGAAAAGCCTGCAATCCCGATAAATTTACCAGCTGAAAGTCCTGCCATTATACCCAAGCTGATTTGCTGGCTTAAAGTATTCAGAATATCACCATGAATGTGAATGCCAGCATTTACCAGGGCAAAAACAGGTAGTATAAAAAAACCGACGATAGGCGCTAATCCATGTTCTAATTTCTGTAATGGAGTTTCAGCATCATTGGTTTTACTTTTAATCTTTTCAAGTATGTCCAGTTGACTTTCAGAAATAAAACTCCCTTTAATGGGTGCGGCCTCAATAAATTTCCGTTGAAGGATAGTTAGATTTTTCAAATAATTTTGTTCGTCTATTTTTACTTTTCCAGGAATAGCAAAAGCGATAAGAATGCCGGCTACCGTAGGGTGAACACCTGAAAAGAAAAAGGCCAGCCATACCCCACCAATACCAATGATGAAATAAAACCAGGCGCTCCTGACTCCAAAATAGTTACCTCCTAAAAGTACCAGGAAAAAAAGGAAACCATGAAGTAAATCCATTTCTGAGATCCCTGAGGTATAGAAAACTGCTATCACCAATACCGCTCCCAAATCATCCACAATAGCAAGTGCAACTAAAAAGACTTTAAGCGCAACAGGTACTCGATTCCCAAACAAAGACAGTACACCTAATGCGAATGCAATATCGGTGGCCATTGGTATCCCCCATCCACTTTGCCCAATGCCATTGCTATTAAAGAATGAATAGATTAGTGCCGGTAAGAGCATTCCGCCCACGGCAGCCCCAATTGGCAGTATGGCTTTTCGGGGATTTGAGAGTTTCCCACCTAGTATTTCACGTTTTAACTCTAATCCAACAAATAGAAAGAATATGGCCATTAGCCCATCATTTACCCACAATAGAAAAGGTTCTGATAAGGTACTTCCATTTACCCCAATGGAGATTTCCATACTAATAAATTCGTTGTAATATTCTTTCAGAGGTGAATTTGCCCATAGCATAGCAACAATTACTGCCAATAAAATTGCAATCCCAACCCCTACCTGATTCTTTTCTTTCAGGGATTCCAAAAAAATCACCAGGGGATTTCGCTTTAGCGGTTTCATGCTCATTCCCTTATGTCAGGCTAATGATGTCGATGTTTGTTTTTGTCATCTTCAGGGTGGCTGTGATCCTCCGATGAGTTCTGACTATGTTCTTTTCCGTGTCCACCGTGCCCTCCATGTCCGTGTCCAAAAATATGCATGGCTATAAATAGTATAATTATCAGTAATAGGAACCAGTTTTCAGCTATCCATTCCATTATATTCACCTTATAGATTATTTAAAGTTTATGTCTTTTTACTACATTAGAGATTAGAGGCTCAGACGTTTGCTGTTTCTTTCGTGTGTTCTTCTTCTCAAATTCCTGCAGATCATGTTTCAATTCCCTAAAATCCTCCAGGCTTATTTCACCCCGGGCATAACATCGGCAGAAATGATCCAATTGTTTTTTAAATCGCTCCTTTTCAGGCTTTCGTCTTATAAATAGTACAGTTATGACCAATAGGACGAATGCGGTAAGCAGGAGCCACCAAAATAACGGATTTTCGAACCACATAAGCACCTCCTTTTGAACTTTAAATTAATGTTAAGAAGAAAAGGGCCAGTTCTTTTGATTATAGAATACAACAAGAAGGCTTAAAAGAAGCTTAAATTTGGGAGGATAGTTGATAATAGCTGAGTTTTTCGTTTTAATGACCACTTCAGATCGAGAATCATTCATTGGGCAAATGAGATCTGGTAAAAACGAATTATAGCATCAAACAAATTTTGCAAAGATTTTTCTAATCGCATCAAGCATAACACAAATATGGACAGATATTAGAAAATCAGTCTTTCACTAACCGAAGTAGTTGCCCAGGGAATAGGCGTTATGATAGGAGCCGTTATTTTTCCACCGATCTGTTTGCGTTGCGGTTATATTGCCGGCCGTACTGATGCTGCTGATCTTTGCCGGAGAAAAATGGTTTCTTGCCTGAAAAAAATGAACAGCCTTTAGCCTGTAGTTTTTTACGGGTACTCATTCACAGTATGATTAAACAGAAAATGTCAGGGATATTTACATAACTCCTTAATGCAGGATTTTCTCTCACAATTCGTATATTTTTAAAAACATTGGAAATATTTTAATCAATATCGTTTTTTGTATGTTGGGTAATTACCTTTAGTGCGACAGGCCGAGTAGCTGCACCCACATGGATCGGTAAATCGACCGGAGGATAAGCAAATTAGTGTTTAGAGGATTGATCCACTATAACTGATGCGGCCCTTTACAAAATCCTCTTCCGTTGCAATTAAAACGCGGAAAATGGACCGTAGAGCCCTCGAACTCAAATAAACTACCCCGCCGCAAGCAGACGGGATATCTATTTCTGTTTTTTATTTTATCTTTTCGCCGCAAGCGGCGGGGAATTTGACATAGAAAAACAGAATGCAGCATTTTGGTAATAGTGGTCCCAAAGGCCTTTTCATATTTTCTGAATCATGATATCCAAACATAAAATATCTATAGCGGGATTACTGCTGGGCACCCTGTTTTTTGCCTTTTCTCTGACGCCCAGCCTGCTGCCGCGTACAAATATAATGCAGGGATTGATTTCCGGCTTTGCATTTACTTTGGGCTATGGATTGGGCGTACTGAGTCGGTGGTTGTGGGCGTGCTTTGAGCTTCCGATTCCCAATAAGCGCATCCAAAAAATCATAACCTATATCACCGGCAGTATATGCTTGCTCACGGTCATTATCTTTCTCTGGCAGGCTACCGGCTGGCAAAATTCTTTGCTGACCCTGATGGGACTTGAAAGCTCTGCTATCATGCGGCCCCTGATAATTGGTCTTATAGCAGCAGGTATTTTTTTGATTCTGCTGTTCCTTGCGCGACTGTTCCGGTGGACATTCCGGTACCTCTCCGATCAGCTTCATCGGATTATACCCCGCCATGTTTCCTATGGTTTCGGCCTGTTGGCTGCCGTTATCATCTTTGGGCTTGCTTTCAACGGCGTGTTGCCCTCTCTGATCCTGAGAGGAGCGGATGCTTCCTACAAGCAGTGGGATCGCCAAATACAGCCCGACCTGGAACAACCTACCGATCCGATGAAAACCGGCAGTCAGGCCTCGCTGCTGAACTGGGATGAAATGGGACACTACGGCCGCGAGTTTGTGGTTAACGCTCCTGATACAGACGACCTTAAGCAGTTTACCGACCAACCTGTAAAGAAACCTATTCGGGTGTACGCCGGCATGCGGGCGGGCCGCTTTAAAGAACGCGCCAAACTTGCCCTTCAGGAGCTAAAGCGAGTTGGTGCTTTTGAGCGGTCCGTAATGGTGCTGAATACGCCCACCGGTTCCGGCTGGGTAGATCCAGCGGCCATCCAGCCGATTGAATATCTTTATCGCGGCGATATTGCCACCGTCTCAGCGCAGTATTCCCACCTGCCCAGTGCACTTTCGTTAATATTTGAGGGCGAATATGGCGAAGAGATGGCACAGGCTCTGTTTCAGGAAGTGTACGGCTATTGGAGCGGTCTGCCGGAAGCTGATCGGCCCAAGCTTTACCTGCAGGGGCTAAGTTTGGGGGCTCTCAACTCCGACCGCTCATTCGACCTGTTCGACATCATCGACGATCCGTTCCACGGGGTGCTCTGGAGCGGACCGCCCTTTCGCAGCGAAACCTGGCGGCGCATAACCGCGCAGCGAAAGCCCGGCTCTCCGGCCTGGCTGCCTCGTTTTCGGGACGATGCCGTCGTGCGCTTTGCCAATCAAAACGGGGGGTTGGAACAGGGGGAATCTCCATGGGGTGATTTTCGTATTGCCTATCTTCAATATGCAAGCGATCCGATCGTATTTTTTGATCCCCGAATTTTTTGGCACGAACCGGAATGGATGCGCCAACCACGAGGATTTGATGTTTCACAAAACCTGAATTGGTATCCGATGGTTACCATGGTGCAGCTGGCCGCGGATATGGTGGCAGGTACCGGTGCTCCTGTCGGCTATGGCCATGAATATGCGGCCACAGATTATCTGCAGTCATGGATTCAACTCGCTGAACCGCCGGGATGGAGCCGGGAAGAGCTCGAGCGGCTGCAGGCCTTCTTTGCCGAAAGGGATAAAAGAAAAACGCAAAGCAAAGAATTATAATGGATGACAGAGCATACTGTTAAGTGATCGTACGGTTCTACTCATTACTGATTTTTTATTCATCTTCCGTCCGGTAACGGGGCGCAACAAACCCGCCGGGGATTCCGCGTTTAGAAAAAACAACCTGCCAGAGCTGGTTTTTACGTACCCTGAAACTGCCGGCACAACTGAGTAGATAATACTTCCACATGCGGTAAAACTCTTCAGAGTAATTTGGCTTTAGCTCATCCCAGTGGTTGTCAAAATTTTGATACCAGGCCATCAGGGTTTTATCATAATAGGCACCGAAGTTTTGCCAGTCTTCCATTACAAAGAGCCCCTCAGCGGCCAGTGACAGCTGACGTATGGAGGGGAGTTGAGAATTCGGGAATATATATTTTTCAATCCATGGATCAGTAGTACGTACCGATTCATTGCCTCCGATCGTATGGAGTAAAAAAATGCCATCATCTTTCAAACACCGATGGACAGCCTGCATATAGGTGCGGTAATTTTTGCTGCCAACGTGTTCGATCATACCCAGTGAGACAATACGGTCAAAGGGTTCATCAATCTCCCGATAATCCTGAAACCGTATTTCCACTGGCAGGCCCTTGCATCGCTCTCTGGCCAGATCCACCTGCTCTTTGGAAACCGTGATGCCTACCACTTCTGCCCCGTAGGTTTCGGCCGCATATTTGGCAAAGCTGCCCCACCCGCAGCCGATATCCAGCACACGCTGGCCGGGCTGTAAATCTATTTTTTTGCATACCAGATCCAGCTTGGCTTCCTGGGCTTCATCCAGCGTTTCAGCTCCTTGCCAGTAGCCGCAGGTATAAACCATGCGTTTGTCCAGCATTAACTTGTACAGGTCATTTCCAACATCGTAATGTTGTTCGCCTATTTCATAAGCTTTTTCTTTGCGTTGCTGATTGGTCAGCATTGCTTTAACATGTTCAAACACCAATGTTGGAGTAAGAGCATGTTTTTTCTCAAGCTCTGCCCGAAGCACCCGGGTAAAAAATTGATCGAGTGCTTCGGCTTCCCACCAACCATCCATATACGCTTCACCCAGCCCTAATGATCCCTTACTTACTACCCGATCAAAAAGACGGTCGTCAAGCACTTGAATATCCCAAGGCCGGGTCCCGTTAATTTGGATATCCGCCGACTCCAGGTCGGCTTCTATCTTTTTAATAATATTTTTCATGATCGTTCTCCTTTGAATTATAACCGGTTGTCAATTGACAGACCGTCTAACCCATGATTTATTTTAGCAGGTTTTAAAACCTTTTCTGAATTCTGATTGAAGTATACGAGTGGTAAGCTTAAACAAAGCTTAAAATTTCTTGGTGGTTTCGGGTGAGGATAGGGCCGCTACCCTTCTGTATATGGAAACACGCTTCTCAAAAGCGTAAAAAACTAACGTATTGGTTCACTATTCAATGGTACGCTTCCGTATCAACACGACCACCGACCGTGCCTTTACGGTGTAAGTGATCCCGCCTATCGGTTTCTCCCCTCCAGGCTCGGCAATGTCGTTCGGACTTGGCAGGCTGGTGTCAACCACCCGCTTCCAGTCATCAGCAGTTCCCTCCTGAATGGTAAAGTCCAGATCGTTCCACCAGGCATTAATCATCACGTACAAATCATCATCTTCCTCGGAAGCACCATCCAAATAGAAAGCAATGCTGTGAGAATCAGGCAAGGTATCAGCTGGTCCGTCCGTACCATACCAATGAACATCGCTACGCCAAAATCGGCTTCGACCCAGCGAAGGGTGCTGCTTACGAAATGCAATCATCCGTTTAAAAAAACGAAAGGTCTCTTCATTTTCTTCTTTCAGGGTCCAGTCCAGCCAATTGATTTCGTTATTTTGATTATATGGATTGTTGTTGCCGTACTGAGTATTTAAAAACTCATCGCCCGCCCGGAACATAGGCGTACCGTTCGAGAGAAACAGCAGACTGCAGAAATTTTTAGCCTGCCGCCTGCGCAGCTCCATCACCTCTCCGGGTACATGCTCATCTCCCTCCCAACCGCAGTTCCAGCTAAAATTATGATCCATTCCGTCGCGGTTGTCATGGCCGTTGGCTTCGTTATGCTTGTAATTGTAGGAAACCAGGTCGTACAGGCTAAACCCGTCGTGCGCATTGATAAAGTTGACGCTTTGCCAGGCATGGCAGGCATATTCCGGCGAATCGGGAAACAAATCATCACTTCCGTACATGCGGGTCATTACTGAGCCCACCATTCCAGAGTCTCCTTTTACGAACCGGCGCATGTCATCCCTGTATTTTCCATTCCACTGCATCCAGGTAATGCCCGGGAAGCGGACTCCCAGCTGGTAGCTACTAACATCCCACGCTTCGGCAATAAGTCGTACTTTTGTAAAAGCAGGATCTCCAGATATTTCAGAAATGAGAGGGGGGTCGTCCAGGTTCAGAGATCCGTCGCGATTGCGGGTAAAAATGGAGGCCAAATCAAACCGAAAACCGTCCACCTGCATCTCCGTAACCCAGAAGCGCAGGCTGTCCATTATCATTTTCCGGACGGCCGGGTCGGCGCAGTTAAGTACATTGCCTGTGCCTGCATCGTTGCGGTAGTGGCGGCGATCGTCTTCCAGCAGGTAGTAAGTTTCGTTGTCGATACCCCGGTAGCTGTAGGTGGGCCCGTTTTCATCACCTTCCGCCGTATGATTATAAACTACATCCATAATTACTTCCATATCCGCCTCGTGGAGGGCTTTCACCATAGCGCGGAACTCGTTCATCAGGGCGTCAGGCTGCCGGCAGCTGCCATAACTGCGGTTAGGAGAGAAAAAGTTGAGCGGCATATATCCCCAGTAATCTTTCTCTTGGGGATCATTTTGGTGTACCGGCATCAGCTCCACTACGGTTACCCCCAGTTCTTTCAGGTAGGGAATTTTTTCAACCACCCCGCGAAACGTTCCCCGTTTGGCCGGAGAAATTCCAGAACTGGTATGCCGGGTAAAGCCGTGCACGTGTAGTTCATAAATGATGGTATCGTGGGTATGCTTCGGCTTTACCGTTTCTTCCCAATCGAAGGCAGGGGCGTGGGTATGTATAACCCCTAGGGGTGCTTTACCTGCATTCGATCCCTTTTTTTGCGCTGCTTTACGGTCAAAATCCGGCGGAAAATAGACTGCCTCTGCATACGGATCAAGCAGTATTTTATCGGGGTCGAATCGCTTGCCGGAGGCAGGTTCGTCGGGCCCCTCAATGCGGTAGGCGTAACAGGCTGCCTTCTGCATGATGGTATGCGGAACCCGGCAGTGCCAGATATGGGCGGTTTTGTTGATGGCCAGATCGAAGGAATATTTGTAACAGGGCGTTTTGGTGTCATCTTTGGCGTACAGCAGCAGCGTCACCCCGGTGGCCGTCTCGGAATAGAGGGCAAAATTGCAGGCATGATCACCGTCGATACTGGTAACGCCAAGCGGGTAAGGGGTCCCTTCCCGCTGCTCCCATTTGTTAATATTTTTTTCTGCCATTTTTTTACCTGTGGTTTAGGCTATCAAGAGTACAAAAACGCCTTACTCGATTTGATGAATATTCTGTCCCAGCATTTCCGGTTCCACCAGCACAATGCCGCCGTCGCTCACATCAAACCGGCGACGGTCTTCCTTAGGGTCTTCGCCAATTACCGTGCCTTCCGGTATCACACACTCCTTGTCGATAATGGCATTGACGATGCGGCACTGCTGGCCAATTATGACGTTGGGGAGAATGACCGAGTTTTTTACCAAGCTGTATTCCTCAATCCGCACATTGGTGGACAACAGGGAATGCTGAACTTCGGCCCCGGAAACAATGCATCCTTCTGAAACAATAGAATCAACGGCTAAACCCCGGCGTCCGTCATCGTTAAATACAAACTTAGCTGAGGGATAGTAGTGAGGTGAAGTTCGTATGGGCCAGTCCATGTCGTAGAGGTTTAACTCCGGCGACACTCCGATCAGTTCCATGCTGGCTTCCCAGTAGGAATCAACGGTCCCCACATCCCGCCAGTAAAACGGATGGTGGGTGTCGAAATCGATAAACGGAAAAGCGTAAATGCGGTTGCTGTCAATAACAGAGGGGATAATATCTTTGCCAAAATCATGGGAAGATTCCTCATTTTTGGCGTCCTCGAGGAGTCGTTCCAGTAGGAAGGAGGTATTGAAAATATAAATCCCCATTGAAGCCAGCGCCCGGTTTTCGCGGCCGGGCATGGGTACGGGCTGATCCGGTTTTTCATGAAAGCCGGTAATGCGGTACTGCTCATTTACTCTCATCACGCCAAACCGGCTGGCCTCTTCCAGCGGTACGTCAATGCACCCCACGGTCAGATCGGCTTTCGATCCCTTATGAAAAGCCAGCATATGCCGGTAATCCATTTTATAAATATGATCGCCGGCCAGGATCATGACATACTCGGGGCTGTAAAACCGGATCAAATCGATGTTCTCATAGACCGCATCGGCCGTTCCGGTGTACCAATTTTCACTCATACGCTTCTGAGCAGGCACGCATTCGATAAATTCATCGAGTTCCGAGCGCAACAGTTCCCATCCCCTCATCACATGCCTTATGAGCGATTGTGATTTGTACTGTGTTAAGATACCAATTTTACGGATATCAGAGTTCACACAGTTCGACAGCACAAAGTCAATAATCCGGAATTTTCCACCAAAAGGTACCGCCGGTTTAACACGCCACTGAGTCAATTCTTTCAGACGCGTGCCACGCCCTCCTGCCAATACCAGAGCCAGGGTATTTTTTACATCATCACCGATATTGCAGTAAGGGATGGAAGGTCTCATGGGTTAAGGTTGGTTTGGTATGAACTACATGCTTTGTCATAAACATACCGCCCTGTGCCTTAAATAAACCTTAAAAAAATCGAATTTTCTGGTTAGAAATATAGATTTAGACAGTCACTAAGTTTACAAATGGGTTTTAAGCTTCAAATATTGCTTGATTATATAAATCGACATAATCAATACAGCAATGCTAAATGAGAAATACGGCAGATGTATGTTCAGTGAATATAATCCGGCCCCAAGAAACGAACCGGCAGCCAGTCCCAGGCTGCTCACGGAGGCCAGCAGACCCATTCGTTCACCAACTCTATGGTTACTGATTTTACTTGTCAGTGAAGCCAGGCCCGGAGTAACCAGTGCCATTCCCAAGGCAAGAATACTCACAACCACTATGATAAGAGTAAAAGCATTTACAAACATCAACAGAAACAGAGCCAGCCCTACCAGCAGATATCCTGCCGGCAGTAGCCGCTCCTCTCCCCATCGGTCAATCAGAGAGCCGGTCAATCCAATCTGGCTGATACTCATGCCAAGTGCACAGGCCATAAAGATAAATCCCATTTCGAGGACGCTGTATCCCAGCACCTCCTGCGCGTGCAAGGCAAAGGTGCTTTCGAACATGGAGAGCGCCCCTTGCGCAATCATGGCGTAGATCAGTATCTGGAGCATCTCTCCATTTATCATGCTCCTTGTATTTATTTTTTCCTGAGGATAACCGGTATTATCAATGAGTGGTAGTTTGCGAGGCAGCCATAATAATACGGCCACCAGGGCTAGCAGTGAAAACCCACCGGCAATCAAAAAGGGAGCCGTGTAGGCATTTGCAGAAAATAGTTTCCATGACCACCCTTCAAACCAGTCAACATTCATAAAGAAGGAGCTCAGGACCGGGCCGAAGATCACCCCCAGGCTGGCTCCTCCACCCGTCCATGCCAGTACCTTGCCGCGAGCCTTTACCGGGCTAAGGTCTGTAACCCAGGAATTGACTGTAGGCAGTACGGAAGCTGAAAAAAGGCCTCCGGCTACCCGAAGCACATATAATAAAACCAGGTCATCGGTCCAGCCAAAGAGGACCAGGGAAAGTGCATACCCCCCCATACCCATTGCCAGCACTGGTGATCGGCCGATGCGGTCGGACCAGCGCCCCCAAAACGGGGCTGCGAGAAACTGCATTAAAGGGAAAACGCCGGTCATCAACCCTACATGAATAGCCGGAGAAAGCCCAAACAGTTCGTTTGAACGTGCTGCTTTTTCCACTAAAAAGGGGAGAATGGGCAGGGTCAGGCCGTAGCCGATCATCACCAGAAACAGGCAAAAAAGTAAAATACCAATTTCTTTTTTCTTCATGTAAATCAGATCATTATAAGCATTTTGGTAAGTATACAGCTGTAATGCTTAAGCCAAGCTTAAAAGAGACTGCGCCCTCCTGCTCCGAATTATTCGCAACCTTCGTTAGACCCTGTAGAGAGACCCTGAGGGTTTTCGAAACCCTCAGGGTCTAAGAATAACAATCAAGCCCTTTTAAGCTTGGCTTAAGGTAGCAACCTTATCTTGTTATTAGAAACTATCGGAAAAACTTGGCCGCGCGTTTAGTTTACGTATGAGTCAATTTTTAATAACAAATGACATAAGAATGAGCCTGTTTAGGCTTGGAGGAGAATGTTATGACAACACAACCACACCAGGCAACCCCAACAAACATCGGTAACAAACTTCAGAATATCTTATTCCCCCAACCCCTCAAAGAAGGTGTAACCAAGTATAAAAAGAATATTTTCAAAAGTTTCTTTGCCCTTGTTGCGCTGCCGGTTATGGTCGCATTTTTCGCTGTTTCGCCATTTGCAGCTCACGCCCAGGACGCATCCAGAGAATCCGCGGCCTATGAGGTCGGTAGTGAAGACCTCATCTATGCCACCATGGGCCCCTCGGGCAGTATTGCCGTCATCGACCTGGCCGCCCGAACGGTTATTGACTCGATCGATGCGGGAGGCAACCTGCACGGCGGCGCCCTTACCCCGGACGGGAACTATCTCTATACTTCCAATATGAGCGGTGAATGGATCTCGGTCGTGGATACCCGTACCGGCAAAGTTGTAACCAAAATCAATCTGGGGGCGGGCTCT
Organism: Gracilimonas sp.; assembly: GCA_022450045.1. Taxonomy (GTDB): domain Bacteria; phylum Bacteroidota; class Rhodothermia; order Balneolales; family Balneolaceae; genus Gracilimonas. The sequence continues at coordinate 19,905 of JAKURD010000001.1, forward strand.
CACCATGCTGCCGTACGCCCGGACGGCCGTTACGTCTATGAGGCGGCCGGCCGGCTGAAAGTTATTGACAGCTCTACCAATGAGGTTGCTACGGAAATTGATACCGGCGAATTTGCATTTTATCCGCTTGTTGACCCGAACGGGCGCACGCTGTATGTGCTCAACCGGGGAACAACGATAAGCGTCATCGATACCCAAACAAATACCGTGACCAATACGATTAAGATGGGGGCAAAATCAATGATGGGCCATCTTGCCCTGTCGCCAGACGGCAAGACCCTTTATGCGACCAGCGACACTGAGAATGTGCTTTCCATCATTGATATAGAATCCGGGCAGCGCAGGGCCCGGGTGGCTGTCGGGCAGCGGCCCCACGGCGTTGCCGTGAGTTCTGACGGCAGTCGCGTGTTTGTGAGTAATCGCGAGGGGAATACTATTTCTGTAGTTGATGCCAAAACGGCAACGGTGATAAAAACTCTTCCGCTTAACGGACGTCCTGTACACTTGGCGATAGTGTCCGGCGGCGACTACCTGCTGGCCGGGCTCATGGGACGGTTTCAGGAAGTAAAATCCGACCGGACCAATGCAATAGCCATGATCGATCCACAATCCCTGGAAATAATTGAGGAGATACCGCTGTGGGCACAAGTTCATGACATTTTGGTCACTCAAACTCAAACTGAAAGATAATGGCCGGTGATATCAACCTTAAAACTTATTGCCCCGCTTTATCCTTTAACTAAAATATAGCGAAGGTTCTTTTATGAGTACTAACCACAACGCATACTACACATCAAAAACATGGTTTGTGCCTGTTGCAAATATACCGTAAAAAAATATTTGAAGGCTTGGGTTGCAAAGTATTTGCTGTTGAATTGAGGTAGGTTGTTATCAGATCGCACAATATTCCAGCTCAAGAGCAAGTAAGAGAACAGTTGTTAAAAAATGGGTTTGAACTGCTGGAATCCGAAAATGCCCGCATCATCGAGCGGGTAAAAGTGCTGCTGATCAGTTTACTCAACTGGAACAGGCCCGTCGGATGGCCGGTCGCTTTGACTATGTACATCGAGGTGCGTACGCAAAAAAAGTTTAAAGAGTTGGATAGACTTTTCTTTTCAATTTGTGGATGTTCTATTCGGGAATATTTCAATCTGCTGCGGTTTGAACGCGCCAAGGAGCTGATCTCTTACCATGAAAAGCCCATTCATCATATTGCCGAACAGCTGGGATACGGCAGTGCTGAAACATTGTCACTCGAATTCAGACGACGACCTAAGCTGAATCTGCCGGAGTTTGTAAAATCAGGACATAAATACAGACGACCAGTAGATGCTCCGGTTTAAGCTTGTTTTAAGGATGCCATGAGTAAATTGAAAACAGATACCAGGGTATATAGCGTACCTGTAACCCTAACCTGAATTATTCACAAATGAAGATATATAATACGGTAATAGCCTATTTAACAATGAGATACCATGTAATTGGTTTTGAAAGTTAAAATGAATTATATCAACACTGTGAATAATCCAAGCTAACTGATGCATTATGTTAAAACTTGCCGACTTTATAATAAAATTCAGATGGTGGATCATCGCCGGTACCCTTCTTATTACCGCCATCCTGGGCTGGAAGACGGTGCAGACCCTCAGCCTGAATGCTGATTTTTCCAGCTACCTGAGCGAGGACGACCCGCTGGTGCAGGAGTACAACCGCATCGGGGAGGTCTATGGAAGCAACTCTACCGGCATGGTGCTGGTCAGCTCGGAGCGCGTTTTTGACCCACAAACGCTGCAGCTGATCAAAAAGCTGACTGAAGCCTACAGCGATGTTGAAGGGATCCGGTATGTCACCAGCCTGACCAACGTGCTCGACTTCCGGAAAACCGACTGGGGGCTGGAGGTTGGCAAGCTGCTGAACCAGGGCGAAATTCCGCAAGATCCCAAAACGCTGGCCGGGCTCGAAAACTACGTGATGGACAAGGAGCGCTTTGAAGGCAACCTGGTTTCGGGCGACAAAACCACGACGGGCATCATCTTACGGTTCGACAGCGACACCGGAGAATTCGCCACCAGCCTGCGTGTGGGGGAAGCCTCTGACCGGGTGCTTGGCGAACTTTCTGCATCGCCCTCTGCCCAGATATACTACGGCGGCATGCCCTTTCTGATTTATAACATGACCCTGCTTATTGGAGAAAATATGAGCATTCTCATCCCGCTGATGCTGCTCCTGCTCATCACGATACTCTACCTGGGCCTGCGCCACTGGAGCGGCGTAGTCTTTCCGCTGACCGTTGTGGCCGTAAGCACGATCTGGACGACCGGCCTTATGGGCTTTTGGGACCTGCAGTTTGATCTGTTGACCGGCATTATGCCCGTTGTACTGATTGCCCTGGGCAGCGCCGACGGCATCCACCTGATGAAACGATTTTACGAGCGCCGCCGGCAGGGAGAATCTGCCCGCGGCGCCGCCCACTTCACCTTCCGCGATATGGGTACGCCCATCATGTTAACCACCATTACCACCGCGGTCGGCTTTGCTTCGCTGAGTATCTCGGAATTTTCGGTTATCCGCCAGTTCGGCCTGCTCACGGCTCTGGGCGTTGTACTGGCCCTGGTGGTTACGCTTATGCTGCTGCCCGCCCTGCTCTCATTCGGGGTCGGCTATAAGATAACCCAGGCCGACACCGCGCAACCCTCCAAAATATCCGGCACTCGTCGGCTGGCGGGCTGGCTGTTTAATCACCGCTGGACGATCATCTCGCTCACCGGGGCCGTCGTGGTCGTCTCATTAATCGCAATTCCGCGCATACAGAAAGATGTGGACTGGACGCTCTGCCTGGCCAAAGGCAGCGATGCCTATCATGCCGAAATGCTGTTGCGGAATAAATTCGGAGGTTCATTACCCCTTCAGCTAGTTGTTCGCGGCGATTTAAAAGACCCTGCCATACTTTCTGCCATGCGTACCGTTGAGCGCAAATTGCAGACGGTTGCCGAAGTCAGTAAGCCACAGTCCATGGCCAGTATCATCGGAGAAATGAATGAGGCGATGAACGACCGTTTCGTGATTCCCCAAACCCGGCAAGGGGTTACTAACTTGTGGTTCTTGGTGGAAGATGAGCAGGAGATGGAGCAGATGGTCGGTCCCGAAGAAAACGAGAGCCTGATGAATTTTAAGCTGGGCACCTGGCATACGGCCACTCTTGCCGCGTCGGTTGACAGCGTTGACGCCTATTTGAAGAGCCTGCCTTCGAAAATGGCCGTTGTAAACCCGCGTCTGGTCTCCGGCCCGGCACGCGAACGGCTGGATCAGATGCGACAGGCCCGGCTGAGCCGGGAACTGGATTGGCTGCTGGAGCGCTATGATATAAGAACAACCGATGCCCAGCGTAGCACCATGGCTACCGCGGCTATCCGCTTTTCTATCAATGATGAGGTGCGCCGTGCTCTCACCGGCTACCTGCAAAACCCGCAGGCCGAGCTGGAGCTGTCGTCCGAACGTATCCAAGCCACAGCTTCTTTGATCGCCGGGCAACTGAGAAGTGCCTATGCGCCCGGCATCGGCCCGATCACCGAACAAATCCTGCAGGCCAACCCCGGGATGAACCCCGACGATGCCGAGTGGCTGGGCGGGTCCCTGACTGCGGTGGCGCAAGAAAGCCTGAACGAAGCCCGCGTAGGTACGGCGATGAGCCGGCTTGAGCCTTTGTTGGATGAAACCGGCAACCGCGACCAGCTTCGAAAATACGCCCGGGGGCTGTTCTGGAAAACCGGAGACGACCGTGTTTTGGTGGATGCCGCGCGGGCACCCGAGCTGCTGGGTGAAAACACGGCGGCCATCGACCGTGAGGTCGAGTGGAATATTTACCAGGCGGGCATGCCCAGCGTTCTCAAAAGTATGGAAGAGAACCTGACGCCCACTCAGGTCCAGAGCCTGCTGATGGCCCTGATATTTGTCGTAATTTTGCTCGGCGTCATCTTCCGCTCCTCGCTGATTGCCCTGATCGGGGTCGCGCCCATCACGCTCACTATCCTGATCAATTTCGCAGTGATGGGCTACCTGGGCATCGGGCTGGATTCGTTCACCGCCATGATCGCCTCCATCATTATCGGGCTGGGCATCGACACCGATATCCACTTTATCTCCCGTTTCCGCGATGAGTTCAACGCCAGCGGCGACAAGCTCGAAGCCCTGAAAACGACACTGAGCACGACCGGGCTGGCTATTATTACCAACGCGCTGGCGGTGGGCAGCGGTTTTTTGGTGCTGCTGTTTGCCGGCGGGCAGCACATTCGTCGGTTTGGAGGATTGACCTCGCTGACTATGTTCGTCAGCGCCACCTTCAGCCTGACGCTGCTGGCCATACTGCTGCTGTGGCTTAAGCCAAAATATTTACAGCGCAACATGGTAAAACAGGAGCAATTGAAAAGGGAAATGACTAAAAAAATATGAAACCGAAAAACTGGTCTTTTATGAAGAATATTTTTCAAAAAATTCATTGGGTGCCGCCCCGAAAATGGGGTCATGGTCAGCGTTGGATGCTTATCATTGACGCACTCAATGCCTTGCTTTCTATGGCTATTGTGGGCGGGCTGGCCCTAGTATTCAGGGAACCCATGTTGTTCCCCTCACTGGGTGCCACAGCTTATGTATTGTTTGCTCATCCGCATGAACATCAGGGGCAATTCAAAAATACTTTTTTCAGCCATCTGATGGCGGCGTTCATAGGGTGGGCTACCTTCTATCTGGTTGCTATTAAGATGGGAGGAGACCATCAGGTTAACGTATTAGATATTTTTCAAACTGGGACTTTACAAAGTCAAATGGATGGTATCTGGCTGTATGTAGCTTCCCCTGCCATTGCAACCGGTCTGACACTGGCTGCCATGGTTGCTACACACACCGAACATTCGCCGGCGGCCTCAACAACCCTGGTTTTTGCACTGGGTATTTTTCAACATGCCTGGCAGATCGGAATAGTAATGGTCGGCGTGACCATACTGCTGATTTGCGGAGCTGTATTGAACAGGCTTGCCGGATTCGAACCGGAATCGATCAAACACAACAAAGAAGCCAGAATAAAAGGAGATCATTCGAACAAAACCTGACTCAATCCGTATCTAATATTTTAATCAAATATAATTAACAACATATAAATCAAGAATTCAGCCATGTTCACCCAATCATTTACTCTATCTTTGTTCTTATTTACCCTGATGGGAGGGTTAGTGCCTTTACAACCAGCAAGAGCCCAAAATGCAACAGCTATCCTAGCTAAAGTTGATTCTGTGCAAAATGCCTTTGCGGATATGACCGCGAACGAGCGTATGCTCATAACCGAAGCAAGCGGTACCCGAAAAGAACGGGAGGTGCTCATTAAACAGAAAGGCAGCGAGCTGCGTATGGTGCAATTTCTCAAGCCGGCAGAAGTTCAAGGCGTGGGCTTTTTGCGTATCAGTTCCGACCGCCAGTACCTGTATCTGCCCGCATTTCGAAAAGTACGCCGGATTGCTTCTTCTTCTAAAAGCGAAAATTTTATGGGAACCGATTTCAGCTACGAGGATATGTCCCAAAGTACCTATTTGGACGATTATGAAGCACGCGACCTAAAGGTGAGCGGAGACCGCTACAAGCTGGAACTTTATCCCAGGTCTGGGACTGATGTAACCTACGCTAAATTGATCCTGTATGTCTCTGGCTCAAACCATGTGATTCAAAAAATTGAATATTTCGATGATTCGGGTCAACAGGTGAAAGAATTGAACATCAGTAACATTGAGAACATCAATGGCTACTGGATGGGTAAAACCATGGAAATGAAAACCCTGAAAAACAATCACCGTACCGAGCTTATTCTTTCCGATATAGAGTTCGACCAGGGACTTAGCGACAGCGATTTCAGTGAACGAATGCTAAAGCGCCCGATACGGTAGGAGAAGCAATGGATTTATTCAGCATAATTACGGCTTTGCTTGTGCTTTTAGCAGCAGCTTTCATGATACTGATGGCGGTTGGCCTTTATGAGTATTTGAAAGTTTTAAGAGCCCCTGATTATTCGCCAGACGATATTAATCTGAATTATAAAGTTGTGGACAACGGAGCCGGGAGTAATTTGCTTCTCCTTCATGGTTTGGCGGGCACCCTCGACTATTGGGAAAGAGGAGTGCAAGAGGCAAGTGAAATGCACAACTTATATATGATTGATTTATTGGGCTTTGGAGATTCACCAAAAACAAAATCCGAATACAGCCTGGCAGAGCATCTGTCTGCCATAGAAAAGATTGTGATCAAGGAACAGTTGAACGATGGCCGTACTCGGGTAGTCGGTCACTCTATGGGGGCCCTGTTAGCTTTGGCGCTGGTATCAAAAAATCCCGGCTGGTATGGAGGGCTGGTGCTTATATCGTTGCCGGTTTTTTCGGGTCGGGCAGATATGAAAAACCAATACAAAAAGTCCGGTACACTGTTTGAAAAAATTAGCGTTAGTGGTTTTGGAAAGTATTTTTGCATGATCCATCCGGTGTATTATATCGAAATGTTCAGACCGGATAACATTCCAAAAGATATATTTTTTGATTCAAAAAAACATACTTGGTTAAGTTATGATCGCTCTTTGGATAACATTGTTCTAAATGCAGATATCACAAATAACTCTAAGACTTTGCTCAGGAATAAAAAGATATTTTTTGTTCACGGTGATAAAGATATAACCGCTCCCTATGAAAGAGCAGTAAAATTTGCACAGCACTTTGGTAATCGTTCATTTATGACTATAGATAAAGGAGATCATCAAATATATCTAACTAATCATGATGCTATTTGGCAAAACTTCCACACCTTCTTTTATGAGTAGCTTAAAAAAAATAGTTCTTGCAGTACTGCTTTTACTGCCCGTTTCCCTAACTGCACAACCCACCTTCAGCGGTTTTCTGGAGCTTGATAAGCGATTTGTAACCGGTGGAGACAGTACAATAATTGATGATTTTTACAACCGTTTCCGGCTGGAAATGAAAGCTCCGGTGGGGTCACAACTGTACGTGTTTTCGAGCTTAGACTTGCGCTTTTACGACTTTCCCAAGTCGCAGTCGCTTGATGACCTGGAACAAATAGAACAGGAATTCCCTCTCGATCTTACCCTCTGGGAAGCCTTCATTGATGTATATGGCTTCCTGTTTGATGATCTGGATATTCGGGTGGGAAAACAGCGGATTGCCTGGGGCAAGGCTGACAAGCTGAACCCCAACGATTTTTCAGATATCCTTAATTTTGCAGAGACCATCCCCTCCTGGGCCTTCAAAGGTACGTGGTATCTTGGAGATCATCAGTTGACCGGAGTATGGCTTCCGTCGGTAACCCCCATTCTGCTACCCCGAAACGGGGCGTCCCTGTTTGTAGCAGATGGCGGACAGTTTCAGAACAGCCTTTCCATGCCGGAGCAAACGCCCAAAACAGTATGTTTGCCTTTCGGCTGAGCGGGAATATCGACCGGTGGGATTATTCGCTGAGCTATTTTAACGGTTATGACGATGTCCCGATCGCCCGCAAATTGGTTATTAATCCCTCGTTTTCAACTCCTCCCGAATTGCAGATGTCCTTTCCCAAGATGCAGGTGGCAGGAATAGATATCGCTACCGATTTGTCTGGTTTCGGGCTTTGGGCCGAGGCCGGTGTCTTTTGGCCGGAAGAGGTACCGCTGACAACGGTCGTAGACAATATCGAAACCCGGCAAAGACAATTGGAAGACAAACCCTACCTGAAGTTTACCATCGGGGGCGATTATACACTCTCCAATGGCTTATACCTGAATACCCAATGGATGCACGGATTTTTTACCGAACGCGGCTCAGGGAGCCTGAACGATTATTTTGTGATGCAGCTTGAGAAAGATTACTTCAATGAAGACCTGCTGGTTACCCTGGGCAACAGTCTGGAAGTCAATGATTGGAATGCATTGGGTTACAGCCTGTCACCGGAGCTGACTTACCAGGCGATAGATAACTTTGAAGCAGGAGTCGGGGCATTTTTAGTGTGGGGTGAAGAAGGAACCTTATTCAACAGCTGGAACGAACTCGATCAAATCTTTCTGCGGTTCCGGGTAGATTTTTAGAGCGATTCTTGATTTGCCAAATGTAGTTCTCGACTGTCAAAAGAGGATAATATTCCCAGAAAAAAGTGCTTTTGTAACTTATCTGCTTTAGATATTAAACAAGGTGGGAGACTGTCTGCATTTCACCTCTGGACATGTGAATAGGTCCAGTAAGTAAATAATCCTCGGGGCAAGCCCACGAAGCAGTAAAATAATTTCAAATGATAATCTTTTTTCAATGTTTTGTACTCTTTTTCTATTCCCTGTTCCTTGACCTATTTGGCAATGACGTTTTCGGTCCCGTGCTGACCGACGGTGTTCACGAAATTACCTTTTCCCAAAAATTCCCCGCCCCAGAGTTGCTTTTTTACTTCTGGACATCGTTTGAAAACTTCCAGGGATATAAAGCTTTTGACCATTATAACAATTTTTGTTACGCTATACGAAGGAACGCCTTGAATCAAAAAATGAATATAGTTTTTGTCCATTCCCACTTCCATAAAAAAAATTCCTATCTTTTTTCAATAACTATATTACAGGGTCTCCGGCGTGCCGGGTTAACGTACCGGCTGCCGGAAAATCGAACGAACCCGAAGGTAAACAAGTTATCAGGAACAAATGACCCAACTAACCCCTAACCAGTGTAGCATGAAAGTTTCCGACCTGTTTGTTAAAGCCCTGGAAAATGAAGGCGTACGCTATGTGTTCGGTGTTCCGGGCGAAGAGAACGAAGATCTGCTCTTTTCTCTTGACCAATCCTCTATTCAATTTATTCCCACCCGCCATGAGCAGGGCGCTGCCTTTATGGCTGATGTATGGGGGCGCATTACGGGGAAAGCGGGCGTCTGCCTGGCTACTCTGGGGCCTGGAGCTACCAATCTGCTGACTGGAATTGCCGACGCCCACCTGGATAAAAGCCCGGTCGTGGCTATTACCGGACAGGGCGATCTGGATCGTTTGCACAACACCAGCCACCAGAACCTGGACATCGTAAGCATGTTTCGTCCGGTTACCAAATGGAATACGGCGGTCAGCACGCCCGATATCGTCCCGGAAGTGGTTCGCAAGGCCTTCAAGCGGGCAGAGCTGGAAAAGCCAGGTGCCACCCATATCGAACTCTCCGAGGATGTGGCCAAAGCAGAAACACACAATACCGATCTTATTCAGGCTGAATCTCTGCGGAGAGCAGCTCCTGACTATAAAGCCCTGCAACAGACCATAGAGTTGCTAAAAAAGGCCCGGCGCCCGCTGATTATTGCCGGGAACGGCGCCATTCGAAAACAAGCCTCTAAACACCTTATGAAGCTGGTAAATGCCTTTGGCATTCCGGTGGCCCATACCTTTATGGGAAAAGGCGCGGTAACAGACACCAACGAACTCTCCCTGTATTCCATTGGGCTGGGCTTTAAGGATTACGTGATGGAGGCCGTGGAACGTGCCGACCTGATTCTGACCGTAGGCTACGATATTGCCGAATACGCTCCCGAAGCCTGGAACCCGGACAACAGCAACACTATTGTGCATATCGACTTTGAGGTGGCCGAGGTCTATACCCATTACCGCCCCGAAGTGGAACTTATCTGTGATATTTCAGCGGCCCTGTGGGAACTGAACCGGACCATGAAAGAACAGGATTTTTCTTTTGATACCGGTTGGCACACCGGCATTCGGAAGCGCATCCTGGAGGATATTCAAAGCTATGATCTGACCGAAGGGGACGACTTTACCATTCCCGGCGCTCTGAACAGCATTCGAAAAGCACTTCCCGAAAGCGGATTGCTAATCAGCGATGTGGGCAGTCACAAGATGTGGATTGCCCGCAACTTTTTGACCTGCTGCCCCAACGGGTGCATCATCTCCAACGGGCTGGCCACCATGGGTGTCGCCCTGCCCGGCGGTATTGCCGCATCTCTGGCTGATCCGGACCGCCATATCGTTGCTGCAATGGGCGATGGCGGCTTTATGATGAACGTGCAGGAACTGGAAACGGCCAAACGCTTGGGAACCGGTTTCACCATAGTAATTTTCAACGACAACGATTACGGGCTTATAAGCTGGAAACAACGCATGCATACCGGTTCATCAACCGGAACCCGCATCACCAATCCCGATTTCAAAGCGCTGGCCGAGAGTTTCGGAATTAAAGGATATTGTCCGAAAACCATTTCAGAATTGAAACAGCAATTGGAACATACAATCGGTACCCGGGAATTGAGCGTAATTGAAATTCCTGTCAACCCTTCTGTAAATTCGAAACTTACAGAAAAGCTTGATGGATACTGGAAAAAACAAGGTTAATCTATTAGGTGATTTGCATCTGGTTTTCTACCGGCCTGCTTTGAAACCTTAAGAAAGAATCAGTACATTCTTCCGCCTTCCTCAATATAACCTTAAGACGAAGATATTAACATGCAAAGAAGGCTTTCTAAACGGTACAGAATAGCTTATTAAAAAGCTGAACTATTGGTTCAGGAAAATATCGAACAGTTTATATTTTTTGAAAATATATCTGATTTAAGTTGTTTTTACCAGCAGGGGTTGGCAACCGTACCCCTGCTCCAGTGCCCGTTTGGAAAACCGGTAGGCTTCCTCAATAATGAGCTCGGTTTTGCTGAAATCCAATAAAGTTTTAAGGTGGGTGTTAATGCACAAGTCCAACAAGTACAGCTCAGTATTAGGTGCTATTTTCCGAATATCTTTCCTTAGTTTTTGCTGCTGGCTGGCCTGAGCGGTACGAATCACCAAATTATAGAGGCCTTCGACAGAATTGCTGAACTGATGGCGGCATTCATTTAGTATGCAGTAGATGGTATCCGCCCCCATATCATAGGCCTTGTCAATTGGAATATTATTAGTAAATCCACCATCTACCAATTGCCTCCCGTTCATCGTCTGTGGAGGAAAATAGACTGGAATGGCGCTGCTGGCGATCAGAGCGGGCAATAACGGTCCCTCGTCCAGATATACCGATCCTGCTTTTTGCAAATCGGTTGCTACCACCGTCAGCGGGATATCAAGTTCTTCAAATGTATCGACCGGTAGTCGTTCCTTCAGGAACCGTCTCAGGCCGTTGGGTTTGAATAGGCTGGTTGCATTGCTCCATTTCCAGAGAAGTTCAGGGTTAAGGCGGTAGAGCTTAGTATCGGATATCTCTCTCCAAATTTTTTTAAGTCTGGGAATTTCTACTCCTGATGCAATAAAAGCTCCGTTGAGGGCCCCTGCAGAGGTGCCGACTATAAAATCAGGTTTAATGCCCAGTTCGACCATGGCTTGGTAGAATCCGATTTCAGCAGCGCCCTGAGCGCCACCCCCGCAAAGAACAAGACCAGTTTTATTTTGCGAAGTCATAGATTATAAGGCTTTTAGAGAGCTCCATCTTCGTTATAAAAATACTTTATGAAACTAACCTGCAGATAAGATACCTGATTTTGCAAATATATATTCTGCATCACTTTTTTGAAAATTAGAGATTTAGACTAAAGCGCAAACCATTCAGCTATATCATCTTTATGATCTTCCGAACGGTGATAAAACTCGTTGGCAGAAGATGAGTAGCGGTAGTCTTTTGACCAAGCATCTGCATTCTGAATGACTTCATCGATCGCATCTATAATAAAATGCAACTCCCGGTCGCTCATGGTTGGATGCAGGGAAAGGCGGACCCACCCCGGCTTTGTGGATTGATCTCCCCGATCAATAAGGTCGGTGATTTTTTGAGACTGTTTCCGAGTTACATGCAGCAGAAGGTGGCCGTAAGTTCCGGCGCACGAGCAGCCACCCCTCACCTGAATGCCGTATCGGTCATTCAGCATTTTCACCATCAGATTATGGTGCATGTTTTCTACGTAAAAAGAGAAGATTCCCAGCCGCTGTTTTACATCGTCAGCCAGCAGGTGAACCCGGGGAATCTCTGCAAAACGTTTGAAGCTAATAGCGATCAGCTCCTCTTCCCGTTCCTGTATTTTTTGGACGCTCATCTTCTCCTTGAGTCTTATGGCGAGGGCAGCCCTTATGGCTTGCAGAAAACCGGGTGTTCCACCGTCTTCACGCACCTCTATATCGCTGGAATAGCTGCGGCCGCCCCACGGGTTGGTCCATAGCACGGTGCCTCCACCCGGATGGTCAGGGATACGGTTCTTATAAAGTTTCTTGTCAAAAACCAGTACCCCTGAGCTGCCCGGCCCCCCTAAAAATTTGTGCGGTGAAAAGAAGATAGCGTCGAGACGTTCGGCCTTGTTTTTAGGATGCATGTCGATATCCACATATGGCGCGGATGCGGCAAAATCTACAAAACAGTACCCGCCATGTTCGTGCATAATTTCGGCCAAACGGTGATAAGGAGCTTTGATACCGGTAACGTTGGAGCATGCTGTAAAGGATCCAAGTTTTAGCTTCCGGTGTTCATATTTTTTGAGGACGTCGATCAATTGCCGGGGATCCACCAGTAAGTCGTCCGTCGGTTCCAGGACCTCCACATCGGCAACAGTTTCCAGCCAACTGGTGTGATTTGAATGATGCTCCATGTGGGTAACAAAGACCACCGGGCGCTCCTCCTCCGGAATATTAATCTGATCATTGTATTTCTCAGGGACCTTTAGTCCGAGAATCCGTTGAAATTTGCAGAGTACACCGGTCATACCTGAGCCGGCTGTAATAATCACATCATCTGGCGAAGCGTTGACATGGTTTTTGATTATTTCATGGGCTTTGTGATAGGCCTGAGTCATCAGCCTGCCGGTGTGGCTCGACTCTGAGTGGGTATTCCCTACAAGCGGCCCGATTGTATCACGCAGTAGCGTTTCGATGGGGTCATAAAGCCGACCGCTGGCTACCCAATCGGCATAAATTAGCGGCCTATTGCCGTACGGCGTTATAATTTCAGTATTAATTCCGATCGTCTGCTTCCGGTACTTATGGAAATACTCTTCTAAAACGGATTTTTTTTGTTTAATCATATTCCCTCAAAAAGGTTTTAGTTGACATATGTTATAATTTTCCGGGAAATTTTACCTTAATCCACTTCACTTTACTTCACCTCATAATAGGTTCGGTCATGCTGCTTTCTCAGATCAGTCCATGCGTGCGCCTTTTCAACCTCAGAAAGAGCAGGTCTTTCATACAGGATTCCGTTAAATTCAAGAATTGGAAGTATAAGAGGATTACCCAATTTTGATAACAGCCAATCTGCTTTTTGCGTATTGAATCTTAAATCAAAAAAGATGTAAGACTGATGTTTTTTCTGCAATATATTGACCAATTTTTGAAGATAATTACACCAGCCCTGACAATAGATTACCAATGTAGAATTTTTTTGAGTTTTTATTTTATTGAGCATTAATTTGAATTTAGAGTGGATTTATTTTTGAATTTACTATTGGTCTAATGACTGCTATTTGATGACTGATATTCCTTAGTATTACAAAAATCTTTGAGTCAAGAATGGTCTGATGTTTGAGGGATATTTACTTCCGTAAAATTTTCGTGCCATTAGTAAATCAATACTAATCAAGCTTGTTAACAGTATGATCTGACCGCTGAATAAACTGCTTCCATTTACCTTTTACTGGAAGAAAGGCCGGGACGTTCCGCTTGTATTTGAGATATTCTTCTCCAAATTCATCGATCACTTTCTGCTCTTCCCTTCGGGCAAGCATAACATACGTGACAACGATTACTGGAAATAGACCCACGGAGAAAAGAGTAGGCCAGTGAATGACACCTTCTCCAAACAATGCGATGAACAATCCGGTATATTGAGGATGCCTGACCAGACCGTATAATCCGTCAGTTGCCAGCCTGTTCTCCTGTTTAGCATGATAAAGCTGCCGCCAGCCCTGGAAAAAAATACCAAATCCAATGAAGAGCAGTGCATACCCCAGAAGCATTGAGATCATCATACCTGTTTCACCTACACCTACTAAGGTGGACCAAAGATTAGCATTCAAATAGCCGCTATCTATCCCCAAAAACCTAACTAAGAAATATATTGTAAGCGGGAAGCCGTACATCTCTGCGTACAGTGCGATGATGAAGCCCTGAATCAATCCGGCCCCCATCCACTCCCGCCAAGTTTTAGGGGCCAGATATTTGTATAAAAACCAAGAAGCAATAACGATAACAAATAGCGCTATTACCCATGCCCCTGAATGCTCAATTCCTCGTTCCATGTAATTATTTCGTTTAGTTTAAATGTATGTTTATGGTGAAAACAGCTTTGTCTAAATAAACCGTTGGGTAACACCCAGCGAGCGGTTTGTTTTTTCAATGGATTTTTGAGGATCGGACTCACTGCCGGTCAGTGCCCGAATCGCATCGATGGTTTCGGGAATGACGATAGCCTGATTATCCACCAAATAGGCGTAGTAAAGCTCGTTTCCTTCCACTTTAAGCATGTCTTCCCAGATGGCCACTTCGTACATATCGCCGTGGGGACGACCCAAATCCAGCATCAGTTCCTTGACCGCATTGTTAGCTGATAATTCATCATCCATGCGTATTAATGCAGTTCGGGTAGAAGTGCCAAAGGCTTCCAGCACTTCTTCTTTGGATGCTTCCCTGGCCAATTGCACAGTCCAGTAATGCAGATGGGACAGTGTTTCCGGTACTTTAACGGCTGCTGTTACCACATCCAGCTCGTGATCCACGCTCTGAGCATCGGGACCCTGGTGACTGGGAATCTCTGGCTCGGGGACCAGCGTATTCATGATGCCGTTTTTATGGCTCTCCCACGGATCGGTAGCACGGCGCAGCAGCGTGCCGCGTGCTTTTTTGAGCAGCTCTACTCGTTTTAATGCGCTTAGAGTGCGCACAATGGAGGTAGTATTACAGGAAACCACGCGGGTGCTCTCACGATTCAAGGCGGAAGCGTAATTGTTTTCCGCGCTGAACGAATGACCAGTTGTTTCATGTTTTTCACCACCCTGTACGATATATTTCACCCCTGCTTGCCGATATTTTTCTGCATTTTGAGCACCGAACTTTTTAGGAGCACAATCTACCACCACATCGGCGATAGACAGCAGATCATTGAGGTTGCCCGCTACGGATATTTGGGCATCGTTCATAGCTTGTCGTCCTTCCTCCGTATTGGCAAATACATTATATTTCCGGGCAGCTACTTTTATCCGCCAATCGGCAGCTACATCACCGATGCCGACCAGTTTCATATCCTCTTGCAGAGCTACTGCTTCAGCTACTCGTTTACCGATGACGCCGTAACCATTAACGGCAACTTTAATTTTTTTCATTGTAAGATTCCATTCTTGTTATTTGTTCTGTTTCAAAACCTGCTTACGCTCTTCAAATTCTTCCTGTTCAATTTCGCCCCGGGCGAACCGTTTTTTTAGAATGTCCATCGCGTCTTCATTTAATTCGGTTCTGGACCGATAAGGAATAATATCGAAAGTCACCAACAGGACGATGACTATAATGATCAGCCACCAGATCCAGTGCATCCCTATAAAATGATGATTGTAAAACATGATGTCATTAATATATTTTGTTAACATTTAATGTATGCTGTATGATCACCAGCTAAATACAGCACCATACTGTTGGAAAGATACAAACGGTAGCTTAAAACAAGCTTAAATTTAGAATACTGTATAGGGTTATTTTCATCATTTGCTATTTTAACATGAGTTCGAGATAAGAACTAAGTTAAAAGGACAAAAATGGATGCTTGTGGGCACCCAAGCTTGTTCTTATCCTACTCCAACATCCGGGGCCTGTGTCATTGATCAGATGGGGTTTCCATCAGATCGAATCCGTGGCTGTTTGCACTGCCCCCGGTCTGATGGCTCCAGGTCCATCTGACCGATTGTCTGATTAGGGCACCTGCGTCTTTTCCTTAACCTAATCCCACATTTTACGCCTACCCCATCAATCAGCCCATACATCAGACGGATCGTGCAGCTATTCTAACATTCTTTATCTCGAATTCACGTTATTTTAAATAGAACAATGTCAAAAGTTCTTGTAATTCAGTATTCACCTGGTGTTGTTTTACTACATTTTCAAAGGGCGTAAAGGTCAGGGAATTATTTGCAATTCCAGTCATTACGTTTTTTTGTCCTTCCATAACAGCTTTTACCGAAGCTACTCCCAGCCTGATCCCTAGCATTCTGTCGAAGGCCGAGGGATTGCCTCCACGCTGCACGTGTCCCAGGATGCTTATGCGCAAGTCCACCGAAGGATTCACTTCTCTGATTTTTGAAGCGACCATATCTGTTCCCAGTTCATCCCCTTCTGACACTACCAAAATCAATGCCTCTTCGCTGTGATAATGGCGGATCTTTTCCAGCAACCAGTTAAAATCCTCACTACTCTCGGGGATCAAAATGCTATCGGCACCCGTTCCCAAGCCGCAATGGATGGCAATGTAGCCGGAGTCTCGACCCATTACTTCGATCAGGAATACACGGTTGTGCGATTCTGCCGTATCTCTTATTTTATCAATATTCTCAATGGCTGTATTTACCGCGGTGTCAAACCCGAGGGTGTAGTCCGTACCTGTCAGGTCATTGTCAATAGTACCCGGGATGCCGATAAAAGGCAACGTACATAGTTCTGAAAAAGCCAGTAAACCATGAAACGTGCCATCGCCACCAATCGCAATGAGGGCATCAATCTCTTTTTTCTTTAGGGTTTTCAGAGCAGCGTTCCTTCCTTCCTCTTTACGGAAGCGCTCGCTCCGGGCAGTTTTAAGAATAGTGCCTCCTTTATGCACAACTCTTTGCAGATCTTTTTCTTCTATGCTTACAAAATCACCGTCTATCATTCCTTCATAGCCCCTGCGTATGCCACTTATTCTCATACCATTTGCCAGAGCTGCTTTGGTGGCTCCGTACAGGGCTGCATTCATTCCGGGGGAATCACCCCCGGAAGTAAAAATGCCGATATGTTTTATACTTTTGATCATAATTTATAGTTCTTTCTCTATACTTCAGTACGTTAGCTTCTACGTATTTTGTTGCTACTTACTTTTTCGCATTTTTCCTTTAAGCAACTGCGCATTGAGGGCAACGATGATAGTACTTAGGCTCATAAATACAGCCGCTAAAGCTGGCCCTAGTACAAAGCCACTGGAATACAGCACACCAGCTGCCAGCGGAATGGCAATAATATTATAGCCTGTAGCCCAAATTAAGTTTTGAATCATTTTTTTGAACGTAGCCTTACCAAACAAGATTAAATTGGCAATATCTTTTGGGTTGCTGTTTACCAAGATAATATCGGCTGTTTCGGCAGCAATATCAGAACCTGATCCAACGGCAACGCCAACATCTGCCATTGCCAATGCAGGGGCATCATTTACACCATCGCCTGTCATGGCAACAAACTCACCTTTATCCTGTAGGTCTTTTACAATTTCTACCTTTTGATGAGGCAATACTTCTGCAAAATAGCCATCCAAACCAAGTTTATCGCTAACGGCTTTTGCTGTTTTTTCATTGTCACCAGTAGCCATGAATACTTTGATATTGTTCTTTTTAAAAGTCTTGATGGCATCAGCCGATTCGGGTCTTATCTCATCGGCAAGAGCAATATATCCAGCTAATTCGCCATCGATCAAAACGAATACTACAGTTTCTGCGGCATCACTATAGGCGTCTTCAGGGATTGTGATTTTTTCATCCCTTAAATATCCGGGGCTCACCACTTTTACCTGTTTACCCTCTACATCGGCTTCGACTCCTTTTCCAGTAATTGAATTGAAATTTTCCGGCTTTGGTATGGCGGCATTATCTTCTTTTACTTTCTTAATGATACCTACGGCAATAGGGTGTTCTGAGCTTTGTTCCAAAGCGCTTGCAAGTCTTAAAACTTCATCAGAGGTGTACTTTTTAATTACAGATTCAATCCGCGTAACACCAAAATCTCCTTTAGTCAACGTCCCTGTTTTATCAAATAGTAAGGCAGATATTTTACGTGATTCTTCAAAAGCAGTCCTGTTACGGATAAGCAGTCCATTCTGTGCAGAAACAGCCGTGGAAATCGCCACTACTAGAGGAATGGCTAAACCCAAAGCATGCGGACAGGCAATGATCATGACCGTAACCATTCGCTCCAGCGCAAATACAAAGGGATATCCTAGCAAAAGCCATACAGCTAGGGTACTAAAACCTATAAACAGGGCAATATATGTAAGCCATTTTGCAGCTTTATCTGATAGGTTTTGCATTTTTGATTTGGTGCGCTGTGCTTCGTCAACCATCTTGATTACCTTGTTGAGGTAGCTGTCTTTACCCGTGTGCACCACTTTAACTTTCAGGGTACTGTTGCCGTTTAAGGAACCACCTATAACCTTGTCGTCAAATTCTTTTTTTATAGGTTTGGATTCTCCAGTAAGCATGGATTCATTAAGATAACTGGTGCCTTCAATTATTATACCATCCGCAGGAATTTTTTCACCGGGCTTAATCAAGATAATATCATCTTTTATAAGATCATCCAGTTTAACGTCTTCAATTGTGTTTCCTACCACTTTATGCGCTTCGGAGGGCAGCATACTTACCAACAGTTGTAAAGCCTTGGATGCACCAAGTACAGATTTCATTTCGAGCCAATGCCCCAGCAGCATAATGTCTATCAGGGTAACCAACTCCCAGAAAAAATCTTCTCCCCTTAATCCAAATACCGTGGCAGAACTATAAAAATAGGCTACACTTATGGCCATGGATATAA
The DNA here is from genome assembly GCA_022450045.1 of Gracilimonas sp. GTDB lineage: Bacteria > Bacteroidota > Rhodothermia > Balneolales > Balneolaceae > Gracilimonas. The sequence continues at coordinate 38,674 of JAKURD010000001.1, forward strand.
GAGTCATCATTCCGGGTCCCTTGACTTTCATTTCGCCCCAGAAACCTTTTAAAAATGGCCATGCTCCCCAGAAATAAACAAAGGACGAGAGCACAAAAAGGATGTAGGAATTACCGGGGAGCAGATAGTCATACCCAAAGAATTCCTGGATCATCGGCGAAAAGAAAAGGATAGGAATACTTATGATTGTTGAAATCCAGAACCGTTTTCTAAAATCGGCTACCATCATTTTATGATGGTCGTGTCCTGCCATTCCCATCGGTGCATTTGCATCATGACCGGAATGACCTCCGTTTCCATGATCCATTTTTGAATGGTCTGTTTTTTTATGTTGTTGATGCTCGTGATTTTCCATAATGTTTGGCTATTAGGTAGTGGGGTATTTTAAATTGTGTTTTTCAAGATGTTCGGTAAGTATATTGGCAACATAATAGTTGCGAAACCAACGTTTATCAGCCGGGACAATATGCCAGGAAGGTTGGTCACAATTATTTATAAGCATGGTATAAGCATCTCGGTAAGCGTCCCATTGTCTGGCTGATTGTTCATCTTCTATACTATATTTCCAGCGTTTATGTGGTTTGGAGAGCCGTTCGCTTATCCGTTTTTTTTGTTCTTCCTGTGAAATATGGAGAAAGAATTTTAATACATGAATGTTGTTCTGTACCAAGTGCTGCTCCAGGCTTTTAAGAAGCCGGCACCGGTGATGGATAACTTCTTCCGGCAGAGAGCGGTTGACCAACGGGAACAGGATATCTTCGTAATAAGAACGGTTAAATACTTCGATCATTCTTTTGGCAGGGAGGTGGGGATACACGCGCCACAAAAAATCGTGGGACAGCTCTTCTTCCGTTGGTGCTTTAAAGGATTTTACCTGTATTCCCTGTGGGTTCATACTGCTAAAGGCATGACGGATGGTGCCATCTTTGCCGGAGGTGTCCATTCCCTGCAGGATAATGAGCAATCCATAACGCCCATCGGCATAAAATTTGTTCTGAAGTTCAAAAAGTTCCTTTCGCAACTTCGATAGACTTTTTTTTGCCTCACCTTTTGAAATGTTAGATGGCGGTTTAGTTGAAATTGTATTTAAATCTATCACTTTTATAAAATTATAAATTGTGTTTGAAGTTAATGTCTGTGCCGGGGAGCGGTACCAGCCTCGTTTTGTTCAAGTAGTTTAATCAAGTCCTTGTAATATATGACTCCCACAAGACGATCTTCATCCAGCACGGGAAAAATATGTTGCCCGGATTGCTGAACCTGCGGTAATAACTCATAAATAAGTGTGTCCAGAGTCAGAGTTTGTATCTGTTCTTTCACAAGATTTATTACGGGATTATCAAAATGACCTTTTTGCATCTCTTCGATAATTAGCTTGTAGGATGCGATCCCCATAAAGCGCTCTTCATCAGTTACAACCAGCTCCGGTTCCCTACTTTCCATAAAAGCGGCTGCCGCCTTTGATACGGAAGCTGTTTGGGAAAGCGCCAAATAATCGGTTTTCATCAGGTCTTGCACCTTTATCTCTCGCAAAGATTCAGTGGTCACAACCTGTTTGGCTTCAGCCCCTGCTCCCAAAAATACAAAGATCCCTATAAACAGTAGCCAGGGATTGTAAAACAGACCAAAAAAGACAAATCCAATTGCTAAAAGCTGTCCTACGGAGGCAGCAATTCGGGTAGCTTTTCCTCTTTTCATTTTAAAGGCCAGAAGAGCCCTGAGCACGCGTCCGCCGTCCATTGGAAAAGCCGGTATCAGGTTAAACAGCACCAGAATAATATTGATCACCAGTAGATCTGCCAGAAAATTTGCGCCGGTAATATGATGCCCCAGCTCCATATCCGTTTGACCAATCAACAGCATGATAAGGTATAAGCCAGCTGCAATAGCTACGTTAACCGCCGGGCCTGCAATCGCTACCACCAGTTCCTCTTTGGGATCTTCGGGCATACTTTCCAGCCGGGCCACGCCGCCGATTGGTAACAGGTTAATATCCCGTGTTCCGATACCATAGCGCCGGGCAGCGAGAGCATGACCAAACTCATGCAGGGTCACGCAAGAAAAAAGGGCTACAAGAAAAAGGAGTCCCATTGCTATCTCAAAAAGCCCGTGCCCCTGCCGCAGGTGCATCCAGGAAAACCAGATGATTAGCAGAATGAAGGTCCAGTGAATAAAGACTTTGATACCCGCCGGTTTCCCAATATAAAGTGACCATTTCATGGCAGTGTTCTTTCTATAAGTGATTATATATATAAAAAAATAATTTGTCATATTTGTATTTAATACATGTCAATGTTACGAGTATCTGGATGATTTTTATTACTTACCTTAACTGGAACTTTCCGTAGCTCAGTCTTTCCAAGTAGTTGATCAAGTTTATCAGTAAGATCACGGAGTAGGTTTTTCAAGGTTTCCATATCAATTATTGTTGATTGAATTAATGATTGTCAAGTTCTTTATAGAACATACGCAGGCCTTGCTGAAATGAAGCTTAAAACGGTGGGCGTTCTTGTATTTTTTTCGCATCAGGTTATCTCTCCTTGTCAGGCATGTTTCAGCTTATGCCATGTAAGGTATTCGTATAAACTTGATCAGTACATGCCAAAAGTAAAGGTAAAAAGATACTCTTCCAGCGGGATCCTGACGATCACCAAACCGGACAATTTTTCAAGCGTCCAGACGTGTTCTACATAGTCAGGAAAGACCATGTTCAAACTGGTAAAATAGATGAAATACAATCCTGTAAAGAGCAAGCCGCTGATCCAGATTTTGCGGATCAGATCGGGCCGGCAGATCATAGCAGATATCCCACCAATGAACATGGCAATTGAACCGTAATAAATATGATTGAGCGGTGTAAATAAAGCAAGGATGAGAAAAACAACGGGTGGGGCGAACAGGCTCAGCAAATGAAATCGGTGGCGTTTATGTCCGCGATCTTCAATGGGTATGCCGATGGTTACCACCGGTGTAATCATTTTGTACAGCACCGCTCCAATTCCACCGATCGCAAACGAAAAAATAAGACTTTCGATATCAAATCCTGTTTTTTTCTGCAAGATTGAACAGGGAGGGGGGCGTCCAGTATTCGGGCACAAAGAGCGGTTCGGTAAGTCCCATAGGCATAGTCCACAGGCTTACTTTTAACATTTCTGCTCTGATGGGCTTTTTATAAACGAAGATGACACTACACAACAGTAGGATGAGGAGAGACCATATAAACCAAACGTATTGCATGTCCATATTTGTACCAATTTTCAGGAACAGGAGATACAGTTAACCTAAGTTCAATTAAAAAGTAGGTTCTGTCATAGGCAAGATGGTCATTTCGCAGCGAATGCCCGAAATCTAATTGTTTTTTACGTATCTATGATTGAATTACCGGCAATACTAAGATCCCTGCCTTCGCAGGGATGACTTTTTAGGCATTTTTCAAGCTATCAATAATCGAGCTCAGGTAGTTATTACTCTTCCTCTTTACTATGCAACCCAGGACAAGGTTGTAAAATGTCAAAAAATACATTTAATGGCGGGAAGCTCATGCGAATTATTTGTTCTACATCCATTCACTCCATGCAATAAGGCTGTTTAAAAAAAATGGGCTCCCTCTCTTCCTAATATGACCATCAGAATGATGCTACCGAAATCAAGAACAGCACTGATAGTTTCAACGGCTATTCCCAATTTTTAATGCATAGCTTTTCCATAATTTTTGCTCCAATATGTTAATGTTGGCGAACACCCTGACCTGGTCTTCTCCGATGATGACCGATCATTAGAATATGGCAAGCAAGCATAGCTACAATTGCTATTGCAGTTGTTATCCCCTCATTTAAACCAAGCGCCGGAGCGATGAAGAGAAACAAAAATACGGTGCCGCACCCAATTATCATCCACAAAATGTGCTTATTCATACTCTTAATGAGTCTTATAGTTTAAGAGCTATCGTTATATGTAAAAGTACCTCACCAAATAAATCTTAAGATACCCGGATGCGGATGGCTCATGATCTATTGAGTTTAATCAATTATGATGCTCTTGATGTTCGCTGCCATTTTTATTTGGCTTTTTCATGCCCTGATGGTCCATCTTGTTTCCCTGCATCATCTGCATGCACATCATATTCATATTCATTTTCATCATGGATGAATCACCCATCATGTTCATCATTTTGGAGTGATCCATATTACCGTCCATCATAGACTGCATCATTTCCATGTGCTTTTGCATGCGCTCTTTCATTTCAGGATTATTCATCATTTTTTGCATATTGCCCATCATCATGGTGCTGTCCATTTTCATGGTACCCATCATTTTTTGCATTATCTGCTTGCGCATTTCGGGGTTTTGTGCCATATGATCCATCATCATCGAGCGCATGGTAGAATCCTGCATCATTTCCTGCATCTGTTGTTTTTTCTGATTCATATCCTGCTGTTGAGCATAGCCCATTCCCGCAGAAAAAAGAAGTATGGTAAGCGTAAGAATAAGTGTTTTCATAAGGGTGGTGGTTTATAGTTTATGATTTTAGTTTTTAATATTCTTTTTCAAAGAAGGACTTCCGGTCCTCTTGTACCATCTTTTATGCGTACAGCTTCTTCAATTGGAGATATAAAAATTATTCCGTCTCCTTCTGATCCAGTAGAAGCCTTCTGTTGAATAATATCCGCAATTTTTGAGGCATCTTCGTCCTGAATGGCAATTTCGATTTTACCACTTCTGCATGCATCGCTGGAAAGTCTAACGAACCATGTTCTTTCGTGGGATCGACATATCTATCGGTACCCTCACCTCTATATACCGTCATACCAGCTACTCCATGATGCCGTAATTCTTTACAAATTTCTTCAAGTAAAATGGGCCTGATTAAAATTTTTAGCAGCTTCATGGCATTGAGCTTTGTGTTAATAACGGGATGAAACACCAATAACAAAATCTTTGATCTTTCATCTGATTCCATAATAAGAATCCTTGCTTAAATTAAGCTTAAATGATCAGCTAAGAATTTAGACACAGGGCCAACCGGTTCGAAGAATGAGAATGTATCAGAAATTTTAGCGCTATTGTATTGTAAGGAAGCTGAAATCCCAACCTCTCGTACGTTATCTGGGTGCGACACTAAGCCGTTACTACCTGGATTGAGAAAGGATTCCACACAGCTGAGGCCAGCTATATGGCAGGGCATTATAGTCAGAAAATGGCGAAAATATATACGCATTTATCCATAACTAGTGTTGAGTCATGTATGAAATGTCGGCAAAGAGTTGCAACCCCTTGTCTCAGATTACACTTCCATTCCCATAGCCTAATCACATTAAGTACCTATTCCCTGTTCGGATTGGCAACAGGTAACCACCAGCTGGTATTCTATCCGGCAATTGAACATGAACTTGACATTAGATTGAAAGTTGAAATAATGGTTCTATAGCAATAATAAGGGGTTACATGGAATTGGCAGAGAAGTCTTAGCAAATAACAGCGATTTGTTTGAACAGCAATATTATTTCAAACCATAGCATGGGTTCGGTGGACCCAACACTTATACTCATATCTTTATTAAAATAAGCACGTGGGAATGATTAGTATTGCCTGCCAAATCAAAGAATAAGATGTGAAGACATTCAATAATTGAGAAAATAATTCTAAATAGTTCAAACTAAACCACTCTGCACTGAAAGTGCAGAGGTTTGGGTTGGGACTGAAAGTCCCGGTTCTCATTCCAAAATGAAATCTGAGTTATCTTCATCATTTTTGTTTCTATGGTGCTCTAAGTATTGTTGAACCATCTCATCAGTTATATTTCCGGTGCTCCAGGCTCCATAGCCCATCGCCCAAAAATGCTTACCCCAGTATTTGTTTTGCAGGTGGAGAAACTCCTTTTTTAAAATACGCGAACTTCCTCCTTTCATCCGTTGACTAATCGATACCCGTGGTGGATACTCTATATGTATGTGAACATGATCTTTACTTACTACCCCTTCAGAATCTGTACCTCTTCCCCTTCGCACACCTGAATGATCAACTCTCGACAACGCTTCTGTACATCTCCCTGTAGTACATGATACCGGTATTTAGTAACCCATACTATGGGACAGATCAAACGACTTACCGTATGGCTGCCCCTTCGCATTCCTTTTTCCATAATCCTAAAATACCCTCTTTTAGATTTTTTCGGAATACTAAAGTGCAGGGTCTTAAACCCTCGGCTGGGACCAATAAAGGGAACCAGCCTATTTTTTTAGCTATTGTAATAACTACTCTTTTGATCGCAGGTTGCGAGCAAAATTTTGTTAAAGACTGGGACGATGAATCTAAGGAGATAACCGCCGCTATGGGCGTGGTTCCCGACTCCCTGCGCTCCATTCACCTAGTACGCTGGAACAAAGAGGCTGAACCCCGAGAACTGAAAACCGTCGAGGCCCTCATGGAGGCTCGATCTAATGGAGAAATTACAACTGAGGAGACCGGTATTGTGATAAATATTCCGGTGCTGGTTTGGCCGGTCGGGCACCGGTAAATTATTACTTGACTCTTGGGTATGGTACAGGCCTTATATTGTCTAATAGAATATAGAACCGTTATTTATTATGGATTCGACCCAAATCACAAAACCCAAAAATCAAACCTGGAAGCAGAAAGCCTTCAGCTTCTTCGCCCTGTTTACCTCTACCGGAACATTGCTATGCTGTGCACTGCCGGCAGCGGTGGCTGCTTTTGCCGGGGGTGCCGCGGTATCATCAATGATCTCCGTTTTTCCCTGGCTGGTTCCATTTTCGGCCAATAAAGAGTGGATTTTCTTGGGTTCAGCAATAATGTTAATCCTCAACGGCATCCTGATCTATCGCCCCAAAGGTAAGATGGCGTGTAATATCACGGGGGGCAAGGGTGCGAAGTAGCCGGACGTTTTACCAAAGTCATGTTTTGGGCATCTATTGTTATTTATGGAACCGGAGCCTTTTTTGCCTACGCTATTATACCCGTCATGCGGATGTTAGGTCTGTAAAGTTAGCCGTAATAACCTGTATCTAAAACATGTTTAAAATGAAAATATTTAATACCAGCAACCCCTTGGGTAACTCCGTTAAAGGCCTGTTTTTGCTCGCCGTTTTTTACGTGGGCAGCAGCACAGCGGTACGTGCCCATGAACCTATTTTTGGCATTGGTCCGCGAACCATCTGGATGTACGGCCTGGGATTTGAGGCCCGCCTGAATATCCAAAGCTATACCCGGGAGGCTATGTATGAAATGGATTATCACACTATTTTTGGGTTGAACGCTGACTGGGCTATTAGCTTATCTACGCACCAGCCGCTGAATACTCCAGATTCACAAGCCCTCCAATTTGGTAATTTAGGAATCAGTACAAAATATCGGTTCTTCCGGAATGATGTGGAGGGCGGGGTATATCATGCCGCTGTTTTAGGAGGAGTAGAATTACCCATCGGCGATGATGACATCAGCCCAAATACCACCGACGTAGTTGCCGGCCTCTCCGGAGCGTATGAAGGCCGCCGGTGGCTGATGTTTACTACGGGCCGGTATCGGCTGAATACGAATCTTAACGGCATTCATCGAGGGGATGCTTTTTTGTATGATATTGCTCTTGGTATCCGCCCGATACAAACAGGTTATTATGACCCAGATGTTGTACTAATGGCAGAATTTAACGGACAGATTTTTGGTGCAAATAAACGGAATGGACAGGTACTTCCGAACTCTAAAGGTGATCGACTTTTTGCCGGCTTTGGCGCCTGGATTACCTATCGGAACTGGGCGTTTAAACCTGGAATACAACTTCCTGTATATGATAATGTAGTCAGAGAAAATCCTGTTCCTCGTTTTACCTTCGGTATCGAGTTTCACATTTAACAACAAGAATCCTTAAACAACCGCTATTATGAAACATCTAATTCCCCTTTTAGGCATAGCTCTTGGAATCATGCTCAGCATTGCCGCCCCTAAACAGGCGCTGGCACAAAAAAAAATTGAGAATCCAGATATTACCATAAATGTGGCCGGACTTGCCTGCCCATTCTGTGCCTATGGCCTGGAGAAAAAGCTAAAAAAACTGGATGGTGTCGCTGCTATTTATGTAAATATCGACGAAGGTCAGGCTGACATCAAACTTAAGAAAGAAACGACGCTGGCAGAAGCCAATATTAAAAAAGCGGTAGAAGACGCTGGCTTCACCCTTACTAAAGTTACGTATGCCAATGAATCGGCCAAACCAGATAAATAGCCTCGCTCCATTAATGAATATTACTGGCTCTTTTTTATCAAAAAATACACTTTACGCTGTAGCTTTATATGGGCTTATCCTTAACACTATGTGGGAATTTGCTCACGCAGGCCCGCTCTACGATATGTGGAAAGAAGTATCAACCACCGCCGGAATCATCCATATAACCCTGGCCATTGCGGGAGATGTAGTACTTATGGTTGGTATTGCAACTATCGCTGTATGGGTTTGTGGAGTAAATGATGTTCTTTCTCTCGGTTGGAAGGCCTCGATTTGTCTGTTGAGTACAGGGTTTATTTTTGGTCTTTTTCTGGAATGGACTGCTAAGGCTTTAGACTTCTGGACCTACAACGACCTGATGCCCGGCCTTTCTCTATTTGGGGAATCCGTAGGGCTTTCTCCCTTGCTTCAAATAACGCTGTTGCCTTTCCTGAGTCTGTTTATGGCACTGAAATTTAATATAATTCCCAATCCAGAATCCCACACCGAAAAAGATCCATGATTTACTGCTTACACATTTATTATGTCTTAGTCCTCTAATCACACCGAGATTATTATGAAACCTGATATGAAAGAAAAATATGCTGACATCTCCACTTTTAAAATTGGGGAAGTTGCCCACCGTGCGCAGGTTAATAAAGAAACCGTACGTTACTATGAAAAGCGCGGGTTGATTCCCGAACCGAACCGTCACTACTCAGGTTATCGCATTTTTACCCAGCGCCATATTGATCAGATCCGGTTTATAAAACGAGCTCAGGAATTGGGTTTTTACTCTCAATGAAATTAAAGAACTGCTGGATTTGCGAATGGAAGAGTACACCAGCTGCTCCCAAATCCGCACGGAAGCACAGAAAAAATACCAGAACGTGATTGAAAAGATCAAAGATCTACAACGAATCAAAAATACCCTTATAGATTTAATTGATTCGTGTGCCGACGAAGAACCTAACGGAGATTGTCCTATTTTAAAAACACTTGAAGGAAACAATAAGAAGGGTAGGAATCTTAGATAATGAATTCTCCAAAATCTGAAATTCCATTCTTAATTTCCATAAACCTCATTTAAACTGCACAACAACTAAGCTTTTTGACGTCTTTATCAAAAGTTAGTGCGGCAAGTTTTATACCTTCGGAAAGGGTCAAATAGGGATGGAATTCCGACTTTAGTGACTGAATGGTAACACCGTGTCGAATAGCCAGAGCCAGTTCCATTAATAGTTCCGAACCTTCCGGAGCCAAAATACGGGCTCCAATCAAGCAGAGATCTCGCGCGCGCGTAGCACGCCCTAAATGGGTCATCACCACCGAATCAGATCATAATGAATCGGTAGCGCCTAACTTGCTGGATCGTAATTTTAACCCCGATGCGTTATCCAAGGTATGGGTGAGTGATATTACATTTGCCGTGAGAAGATGGTTGGTTATATCTAACTACGGTTATCGATTTGTGTGACCGCAATGGGCATGAAAGCGCAGGATACAACCATAGCGGCCTTCAAACAGGCGGTTGCTCATCGCAGGCCGAAAGTAGAAATGACCTTTCACCGCGACCGGGGAAAACAATATTGCGCGGAAGATTTTAAGAATCTGTTAGACGACTATCAGATTCAACAATCCATGAGCCGCAAGGGCAATTGCTGGGGTAATGTTACGGCTGAAAGTTTTTTAAAGAGTCTAAAATATGAGGCGCAGATGCCCAAACGATTTGCCAGCTATAGTCAGCCGTGAAGAATGCTATTTGATTCTGGTATAATACCAACCGTCTGCACTCAGCATTAGACTATCGAGCCCCAAAAGAAGTTGAGCAACAATTAACATAAAAACTCGCTGTCTAACTACCCTAACTTACTGTCCACTTTTTTGTTGCAAGTCCAGTTCCCTTTTCGGTGGCTATACATTACAGTTACTGGTCAAACCAGAGGGCTTCTCCTAAAGTTGCATCCGGTACGTTAGCTCCGTTTCGTGTCAGTTCCGTAGCGGGATAAAGAATTCTTCTGATAAATTGACCATTAAGTTCCTCGTTATGGTTATTTGGAAGTTCCATATTCTTATATCCATAATCATAGCGTCGGGCATCAGCCCAGGCTTCCGGATGCAGGAACATCGCTACATTTTTTTCTTTCATAATATGATCGATTGTAAGGTTGGGAACACCTACACTTACAGAAGAATCATTGATATAAGCATCCCGATCTTCCTGATTCACTCCGATTTTATCCATGTGAGCACGAATACCTTCCAGATAGGCATCATAAGCACGTTGGCCTTGGTTATCCCGAAGGGAGGCTTCAGCCTCAATAAACTTAAGCTCAGCAAAAGTTACCAGTTGAAGGGGAGTACTTCTTCTTCCATAAAATTCGTCACCGTTAATATGACTGTGACCCGTTATTGGTGATGCAATTCCGTTATCCGTACCGGCATAACTACCATCATCGAGTGAATCCGCAAAAATAGGCAGACGTGGATCGAAGGTAGGATAAGAAGTCCCATTCATAGCTTCGACTAGTTGAGTAGATATGTCACCGCCAAGCAACCCTCCATTATTAAGAACTACAACATTTGCCCACGGATTCATTTTGTCCTCTGTATAAGGCATTTGGGCGTCTTCATTATAAGAAACATACGATTGGTCAACAGCTCTTAATACTGCTATAGGATTGTACGATGTCTTTTTAGTCGAGTGATTCAGGTAACGCGCTTTCAAAGCATAAGCGGTTTTGATCCACTTTTGGCGGTCGCCCTGATAAACATAATCATCTCTTCCGGGAAGGAATTCGGACTCTCCTTTTTGCAGATCCTGAATTCCGGTGTCCAGTCTCTGCTGTATTGCCGAATAAATAGATTCCTGACTGTCATAAGCAGGCGTTAGGTTATCCCCTCCTTGTAATGCTTCGGTATAGGGAATACTGCCCCAGAGATCGGTAGCCAGCCCTAAATTCATTGCATAAAGAATATTAGCAATGCCTGTATAGTCATTAGAACCCTGATCAGAAGCTATTGTTATCAACTCATCGAGGTCAGTCAGTACGTTATAAACCTGAAACCAAGTATTTTCCAAGCGTACTTCCCGATGTTGATCGATTGCACTACCGCTGGGAGAAGCCAGGTGTTGAACATAATACGAAGTGACACTCCCTGCACTCTGATTTAGTTCGCTGGACGCATAAATTGCACTGGCCAACAGTCCAGAACTGGAAGCTTTGGTTGAAGCATTCGGATCATTGTTAACATCCAGATAGCTTTCACATCCCAACATAGATATCAGGAATATGCTCAATAACAAACGGTTAATTTTATTTATATTTTTCATAATACATTACTTTTAAAACGGTTAGGTGTTAGCTACAGTGAGAGATTAAGTGAAAAGGCAAAGCTTCTAACAGAAGGTGTGCCTCTGCCCTGGAATCCCTGAGTGTTGCTGCCAGCACCATAAGCTGATTGTTCAGGATCAAATCCGGAGTAGGGAGTAAACAACAGCAGGTTGTTGCCAACAAAGGATATTCTTGCCGCACGTAAAGGGGTCTTATTTATAAGGCTTCCAGGTAAACTATAACTCAGATTAAGAGTTCGAAGTCTTACCCAAGAAGCATCTTCTACAAAATTGGTAGCAACCTTTCTCCAAACGTTACGATAATAGCCATCTCCGTATTGCACGCCATTATATTCCCCCTGTCCCAGGTAAACTTCTTTAGTGTTGGGTTGACCGTCAGCAGTTACACCTTCGAAAACAATCACTTGATCCCTGTTTAAGGTCTCCATGGAAAGTCCCTGAGCAGCGAAAAATGCTTCTGGTTGATTATATACATCACCACCCTTTCTGAAATCGAACAGAAAAGAGAGGCTTATATTTTTATATTTAAATGAATTTGTTAAACCTGCCGTCCAATCCGGAGTCGCGTTACCAATAATTTTGTAGTCCAGATTTCGCACAGGAAAACCATTGTCATCTATTAATATGGGGCGATCTTCATCTACAAATAGAGGATCTTCATCCTCGGGATTTTCGTAATATCGTTCATAACTGGTACCCATTATGTTTCCATATGATAAGCCTTCGAAGAGCTGAATCAACAGAGATCCCCCATAAGAATATGAGGAACCGAACAACTCAATTGATTCAATCCCTTCCCGTATAGATACTACCTTGTTATTATTTTTGGAAAAGTTGGTTTTAATATTCCATGAAAAATTTCTGTCTTTTATAGGCTGTGCTGAAAGTAGAATTTCGATACCATCATTCTGTATCTCACCTGCATTAGTTAAAAAGGTGGTGAAACCCGTTGTATTGGATACAGGTACATTGATGATCTGATCTTTACTGTTTGATTTATACCAGGTAAAATCCAGTCCGATGCGATTTTCAAAAAAACGCAGATCTGTTCCTATTTCCACAGAGGTTGTTATCTCAGGTTTAAGGTCAGGATCGCCTAGCCTATTATCTTTTGTAAAACCCGAACTGCCATTAAATGGAAAATTACTTGGTGCGGTATACTTGATACCTGTTGCGTATGCAGGTGCATCCTTACCTACTTGTGACCAAGAAGTCCTCAACTTTCCATAATCAAAGAAATTCGGAAGCTGAATCAGATCACTAAACACAAAGCTTAAGCTCGCCGAAGGGTAAAAAAAAGATCGGTTATCTTTGGGTAATGTAGAAGACCAGTCATTTCTTCCTGTAATATTTAGGTACAGCATTTTTCTGTAATCAATATTGAAATCACCGTAAACACCAGTCACTCTTTTCTCTATTGTGCGCTCCGAAGTATTGGTTGTAGTGACATTACTCAAATCGTAGAAATTAGGAACTCCAAACTCCGAGCCATCTACTGTAAGGCGATCATACTTGCTGCTAAAAACATCATTTCCTACACGAAAAGAAGTACTGATATCCTCAGAAAACTCCATGTTGAAAGTAGCCATTACCGTAGAGGTAAACTCGTTGTTATTAATGGTTGTCTCCTGAAGATACCCTTGTGCATCAAGTGGCACCTCCCCTTCTATTCCTTGGGGCCCTGGAATAACCCAGTTTCTTACATCATTATAATAATCATTGCCAATTTTATAATTAAGATTAAACCACTCGGCAATATCATAGTTAAGAGAAATCGTCCCGATCATACGGTTAACTTCATCTTCCATCTGATTGTACTTCGCTCGATAAATAGGATTGTCTAACCAAGGAGTATAAACATTTTGGGTTCCATCTTCTTTTATCCAGTTAGTTACATCCTCGCTCGTTGGTGTATAATAAAGCTGACTTATCGGACCAATAGATCCTTGAGGAGTTTTATCTCCTCCTGAATTGATAAAATTTACTGAACCGCTCGCTTCCAGCTCGTCAGTAATAAACAGTTGCCCGGACACTTTAGCCGTGGTTCGCCCAAAATTAGTTCCTGTAACCACACCCGTTTGATTCAGGTCTGAAGCAGAAATATAAAATGTTGACTTGTCTGAGCCTCCAGACAAACTGATAGAATTTTTAATTTGACGACCTGGTCCATCAAACTCGAAGAAATTTCTCAAATTGTCGTAAAATCTGGCACCCGCTACCGTATCTGCCTTAGGTCCCCACGCATGAAACGGCCAGGGATTAGATTGATAAGTAGGTTTCCCATACCATCCTCCCATAAACGTTTTCTGTTGATCAGGATACTTGCTAACCTCATCCCAGCCTACAGTACTTGAAAAATTAACCTTGATTTCTCCGGCAGTACCACTTTTTGTAGTAATGATGACTGCCCCATTAGCCGCCCTGATTCCATAGAGGGCTGTGGCAGCGCCTCCTTTCAGAATTGACAGTGATTCAATATCATCAGGATTAATATCTACCGCGCGATTACTATAAGCAAAATTTTCACTGCTGTTAGCTCCCGAGTAGGTAGAGTTATTAATGGGAACCCCATCTACTACAAATAACGGCTGATTGTCGGCACCCGGATCCAACGAGTTTACCCCCCTGATAATGATCCTGGATGACTGCCCCGGATTCCCCCCGGCACTGTTAATGTTTACCCCTGAAACCTCTCCGCGCAAAGCATTAACCAGGTTGGGTTGCTCGGTTCGAGCTACCTCTTCTCCTCCTATTTCCTGAACAGAATATCCGAGAGCCTGCTTCTCCTGCTTGACACCAAATGAGGTAACGACCAATTCATCAAATGCCTGAACAGAAGGTGACAGTTCTACATTTATGCTCGAACGCTCATTAATAGCTACTGTTTTCCTTTGATAACCTATAAAAGAAAACGAGAGAGAATCAGCATTTTGAGGTACCTTATTTAAGGTATATTCTCCATCCTGATTTGTTGATGTACCAATTATTGTTCCACTAACTACTACATTTACCCCTGGCATTACAGAGCCGTTTGAAGCATCAGTTACATTCCCGGTTATAGTTCGTTCTTGTGCAAGTAATGAGCCTATTGCAAATAAAAGAAAAGCTCCAATACAGGCAATTTTATTTATTATTCGTCGCATATATCTATATCCCTCATAATTATAACATTTATTGTTGAATGGGAATTTTCATGTATCCCTATAATAATCTTGTAACCAGTCCTTTACATATTTCCATAATAGTAAAAATTAGTCATCAATTATAAATAAAAAGGGAACCAATCCGTAAAAAATTTCAACTACTTGGAATTTCCTTCTATTTTTGAGCTCCGCTTTAATCAAAATTAAACCTGAATGCACGTTCTTAAGTTCGGCGGCACCTCCGTGAGCAATGAATATACCTGGTGGATGCTTCGATTATGAGACTGTCTTTGAGTTTATTCCCTTGGGCGAAATTTCGGACAGCTAAAGGCGGTACTAAGATGCCTGTAAGCCCGGATGGGGCTCAGATGATCCCGAAAATAATTCATCTCCCGCCCAAGGTAAGTGACCCCGAGGCGCCGTTAACTCCCGCTACATAATAAAGGTACGATTGCAGTAAACGACCGGGACTATTTTGACTTTGGGCAGTTTGCGATCCATATGGAAGACCAAAACCACTTTGCCTCCCGCATTAAGTCTAATACCCTTTATGAACCCATCGTCGAAAACGAGCTTTCCGACGGGGAAGAGGGACATATTTTAAAAGATGAACTCATCTATATGACCGGTCAGATGGCCATCAAAGTGGGCATGGACCAGGTGAAACCGCGCAGCATATCGTGTATTTGAAAGTGAGGACAGAGAAAAAGCTATCAAAAAATATGCTATTTCAAACCTGAACCCGCTTTGTACCCTGCGTTATTCGGCCACGCACCGAAATACCTACAACCTTATTTATAAACTCGATCCGGTTGATGCTTTCGAACGTGGATTGGTAAAAAAAATTGAAGTGGCATCCGTTGTTGCTGAAGACAGCTATCATGCGGCCTTCATTTCAGTGCGCGATTTAAAATCAAAAAATAACAAGCTGAAAGCTTATTTAACCTTTCATAAAGACACCGATTCTGGTCCAAAAGAATCAAATGTAACGGTTACACATGGAGATGACCTCTATGAAAAATCTAATGAAAGAACCGCCTATCAAAATGGCTATATCGTTACCGAGATTAACGTAACACCCGGCCGGGAGTTTATTCGTTTTTCCAACGGACAGCGATTGGGAATTGGAGATTCACAAGGCGGCCTTACCGATGAGGTGATGCAGGCTCAAATCAGAAATACCATCGAAGAACATCTGGAGAAAGAAATTGAATTGAAAGACCGGGATATGAGAACATTGGCATAATTCCAAAATCTGAATTCCGAAGGGGTCATTCTGTCCTCATTCAAACCTGAACATGAAGATTTTAGTCTGGAACTGGAGGAAAAATATCAGCCACTGGAAGCCGAAGTTATTGATGCGATCAGGAAGTACGACTTCAGCCGAAGAATTGAGAACAAGAAAAAAACGCCGCAAACTAATGCTGAATAAGCAGGTCTATCTGGATGAAGATTTCAAAACCTTGTGGGATAAGATTAATAAGAAAACCCGCTACTGAGTAGAATACGATGCCAAAGAGCTTATTGAGAAAAGCGTTAAAGCCATTTCTAAAATCCCAACTATTGGTAAAATTAAGCTGCATACTTACCGGACTACGCAAGAAATAACCCAAAAAGGTGTAGAAGCTCAACTGGTTGGCCACAGGGTTGAGGAAGTGCAGATGAGTTACAAATTGCCGGATATCGTTGCATATATCCAAAAAGAGACCGAGCTCACCCGTGCTACGATTGTGGAAATTCTAAAGCAATCCGGCCGACTGGATGAGTTTGTAAATAACCCACAGCGCTTCATGGATGAAATTTCATCTGCCATAAATGACACCTTACGATCATTGATGATTGGCGGGATCAACTATGAAAAAGTGGAAGGCCAGATTTATGAGATGAGACGATTTGAAGAGGAAGAGCTGGTATCATACTTAAACCGGTTAGTTCCGGTAAAGCACTCTGTCTATGATTTTGTTGAGTACGATTCTGAGGTTGAAAAAAGATTTGCGGAATAATTAGATACCAGAAAATACATCCGGCTATTTGTGAAACTGCCAAAACAGTTCAAAATTGATACGCCAATTGGGGCATTGTAAAGCATGATGAATACGGGGGTGAGGACAAAGTATATATGGTGAAAGAAACCAAAGGCTCTACCTCGAAAGATCAGTTGAGAATCAGTGAACTTAATAAAATACAGTTTGGAAAAGCTCACTTTGAGGCTCTTGATGTTGATTACGGGATGGTTAAAAGTGCGAGTGAGGCTTAGGGATCATCCTTAGTCAACACAATTTTTGCTTTACCATCTTCTGATTCTGGATTCTTTAATTTAGCTACTACTTCAAATGGGCTGTTTTTAAATATCTCTCTTAAAGGTCGTATTATAATTGGCAAGTTCTCAGAAACGATATTACTAATTGACCTAAATTCGATATAATTATTGATAAAATTATTCTCGCTAAAGTCTTTGAGGCACGGCCTGGCGGCTCCAAGTACTTCTAAGCGTTTATCTTTGTTTGATTTATAGGACAATCTTGTTCTTAGCCTAATCCAACATCCTGCGTCTGAATCATACCCGAAACGATATCCGGAATCGATTTCTTCCAGAATGCCTGCTTTTGTTTTGTTGACATAGATATCAGCCTTTCTATAACTCATCACGGTTCTCAATCTTTATAGGGCCCATCTTGTGGCCAAACAGAGCCAGCACTTGGTTCACCTTGTCCAGCTGAAGGCTTTTCTTCCCCCCTGCTCTAAATCCCGGATAAATCGCAGACTAACCCCGGCCCTTTCAGCCAGGTCTTTTTGAGTCAGGCCCAGTTGATTTCTTCGGGTTTTCACAAAATTTATAAGTTCATTTTTTGCAGTCATGCTATACCATTACGGGTATAAATTAACGTGAATTCGATATAAAGACCATCTATTGAGTACGTTGAACGGTCATTTCGCGGCGAATGCCCGAAATCTTATGGCTGGTCAGGTAGCGAATACGGAATTCATGGCAGCCATTAGATTCCCGTCTCCACGGGAATGGCCACAAACATCCATTTTTATCCTTTTAACTTAGTTCTTATCTCGAACTCACGTTAAATTAGTAATATTTAAGTGATTTATATCAGTTCGGGTATAACATATATACCAAAAGATTGGATCTCGAACAAAATTTTGAAGTAACCCTTTTCTCCGATGAACTTCAAAACCAGGTATATGAGTTGGTACCCCGCAAAAAAGCCCATACAGGTCTAAACCTGCATAGGCTTGTATATTCATCAACCAGAGGTTAGCCCGGTCTTAATGTCATCAACGGCTTGCTCAGCAGCTCGGCAACGATCGCAGTTGTTGAACCGAGAAGTACTCGTGCGATCCCTGTTCGGCCGTGAGTACTCATCACTACAAGATCTGAATTTTTATTGGCATAATCCGTGATCTCGGTATGAGCTGAGAATCCTTTTTTGACTATGCTGGTCAGCTTTACAGAATAACTGTTTGAACCGTCTTCCCGAATAAGCAGGTCTTCAAAATCAACTTCTTTCCGTTTTATGGATAGTTTTAGCTCAGGATTTTCATTGAAGTAATCAGCAATATTTTTGATCAAAGCCTGATATACAGCTTCATCATCTTCAATAGTCATTGGCATAACTTCCATCCCCAGAGAATATGGCTCAATGATGTGCATTAAAACGATCTGTGCATCAAATGTAGTAGCAAGATCAAATGCCTCCGCCAATGGTGCGGCAGAATCTTCTGAGCCATCTACCGGCACGAGGATCTCATGGACAGACTCCTCGTCAAAGGCTTTATCAATGCTCAGTACGGGTTTTTCTGAATACCGGATTACTTTCTCAGTAATGTTACTTCTGCAATCATCGGTCTTATGGCTTCCCGTATTAGACATGATGATCAGGTCATACTGACTTTTATTCCCCTGTTCCGCAATTACCTGGGCGGGTTTTCTTCCTACAAGATTTATTAGCTGGCCGCGGTGTTCTTTGGGTATATATTCCTCTGCAATATCATGCAGTTTTTCATTGGTCTGTTTCAACACTTTGGGATAAATATCCTTCTCCATGTCAAATGGAACGCCTAAGTGCTGCATGCTTTCATCATAATAGCTCATCAGTGGAATCACATGCATCAGATCAACGGTACTGCCATACCATTTTACAAACCTGGCAGCCATTTTTACTGCTTCAAGCGAAGCGTCTGAAAAGTCGATCGGGACTAAGATATGCCTGGCTTTCATAACAACCTCCTTTTATTAGTCGTTATTCAAATGTAATAAAAAACTGTGAAGGATAGATGAAGGAGGTTTGGGACGGACGACCGTTCCGCTAAAAACTTAAAAGATCCGGTGGGCTTAATCAACCACCGAATCCTTCCGGTACACAAGCGAAGGGTTTCCAAAAAACTATACGCAATGCATTGTACTCGATTAACCCTTCGCTGATATTGGCAACCGGACCAGCTCAGAGCCCTTCGTACGTTTTACGCCTCACGAACTTGCTGGCTTTGCCGGTCCTTCGGGGGACCCTCCTTTAGAATTCAGCATAGCTTGGTACGGTTCGCAGTAAGGAAACTCATTTTGAATTTTCTCACTCCCAATATCAATCCTCAAGATCCGGCTTAATCGTTATTTGAGGCTTCTCCAGATGCTGAATAACCTGTTCGGTGGTAGAGCCAAGAAGCATTCGGGAAAGCCCTGTTCTTCCATGAGTACTCATCACCACCAGGTCGGCATTGTTATTACAGTAGTCAACGATCTCGTGGTGAGCTGCTATAGATTTTCGAACAATGGTCTTGAAATCTATCGATTCCATTTTACCGTCCTCGTTGTGGATCAACGTATCGTGATAAAGTTTGTCTCCGTCCTTAATTTCAAAATCATATTCATCATAATCACTGAAAAACGATTTCAATCGGCCTTTAAGGCCTCCATATACCGCTTTTTCATCAATTCCGAGCGTAGTCGGTTCAACACCGTGAAGGTCGTGAGTGTACATTTCTATTACGTTTAGCAACTCCAGTTTCGCTCCAAATTTCCTTGCCATATCAAAAGCCATCGGGATGGCAGCCAGTGAGTTATTGGAGAAGTCACATGGAACAACAATCGTATTCAACTTCTCCACAAACATGGTTTCGGAAAGAGTGAGGATGGGAGTTTTTGACCTTCGGACAATTTTATCGGTTGCACTTCCGTGAAAAAAATCGGCGTAGTGGCTGCCTCGTGCGCTCATGATCACCAAATCATAATTTCCTTTGTCTATTTGCTTTAAAATAGAATCAGATGGTTTTCTGTCAATAGTGACGATGTACTCTCCCCGCCGTTCTTTATCTTTGATATGTTCATTCGCAAAAGCACTCAGTTCCTTACGTTGAGTTTCGATCAACTTCGGATAAATATCCTGACTCATATTCAGGGGCACCCCGATCTTATCAAAGCTGTCGCCCAGATATTTCGATAAGGGAATGACATGCATGAGATCTACCATGCAATCAAACCTGTCAATGAACAGATCTGCAGATGCTAAGGCTGCATTGGATTTTTCGGATAGATCGGTGGGAATTAAAACTCGTTTGATATCCATGACTCTCCTTTTTGATTGATAACTCTATTAATAAAATAAGTTAGCGGATGATAATGTTCCATCATCTCTGAAAATAAAGTTGTATAACGAACCAGCGGCCTGTGCCTGGTTATTTTTCCCGAAGCCGTTCCAAACCGCCTACCATCAATATTCCTGCTAATATCCCGATCATCCCACCCCATACATTGGGATCGTCTTCCTCTTTGGCCCCTATCCAGCCCGGAACATAAGGTTCCGATCTTATCAATTTGTTTTTAACCGTCTCGATCTCCACCTGTTTCATCTCATCAAAATTTGACTCAGCATTCGAAACTTTACCCAGTCGTTCATATTCCGGCAGATTGGTATCCGGCGGGTTTTCCATGAGTTCCTGCACTTTGGGATGATCCATGTATTGCACCTCCGACACACTCACCTGCTGCACAAATTCCCGATGCTGATAGGGCCATATCACATATAAAGAACCAATCAAAAAGCCGATCAATACCGCAATGGTTTGGGGATGATATTTTGAAAGAAGCCAAGACAAAAAGCGTGAAAAAACGGCTAAGCCAACGATGGCTCCCAGCACAAACGGCAACAGGCCCATCATTCCATCCAGGGTTTCCACCCCTCCGATTTTCCCGATCTGTGAAAGCAGATAATCGTACTTTCGCATGATGAGCAAAAGGTACGAGCCCGAGATTCCCGGTAATATCATAGCACAGATAGCAATGCTTCCGCTCAAAAATACAAAGGCCGGATGTTCGGGGGTATCAACGGGAACCAGGGAGACGATCCATATTCCGAAAGCCATCCCCAAAACCAGCATTCCCAGTTCTATTTTTGAGAACCGCTCCAATGCTTTGATCAAGATATAGATGGAGCCTACGATCAACCCAAAGAACAAGCCATATACAATTTCGGGATGGGTAAACATATATATCTGAAGGGGTACTACCTTCGTGAAAAAGGCGAGTGCTGAGAATATCCCAAGAAATAAAATCCCCAAAAAAAAGAAATGTACCTCACCAAAAGCCTCTTTCCATTTGAAGGAGAAGAGTGTCTTTATAAATCTCCCGTTTACACTTTTGATGGCGTTGAGCAACCGTTCATAAATACCCACGATCAAAGCCATGGTACCCCCACTCACACCGGGCACAATATCAGCCGAGCCCATCAAAAATCCTTTCAGGGCAAGGAACGGAGCTTCTTTGATTGTGGTGGTGTCTTTGGGGGAGCTTTTCTTTTCTTCCGCCACTATCCTTCTCCCCATCCTTTTTCGCCGATAAGGGGCACGAATTTAAAATCAGCCAGTTCTTCGCGCTCATATTCATTCTCTGAAACCCGGGTGATCCTCAACATCATTTGTTTCTCATCATCACCGACTGGAATTACCAGCCGGCCCCCAATGTCAAGCTGCTGCACCAGATCGTCAGGCACCACAGGCGCGCCGGCAGTTACAACAATTCCATCATAAGGAGCATAGGTGGACCAACCCAGAGTGCCATCGCCTACCTTAAGCATGGCAGTATATCCAAATTCCCTAAGCGCTTCTTTGGCCCGGTGGTATAGATCCCTGTGGCGTTCCACGCTATAAACCTCTGCTCCAAGTTCGCATAAAACCATACACTGATATCCTGAACCGGTTCCAATTTCAAGGATCCTGTCGCCAGGCTCTATAGCCAATAATTCGGTTTGAGCTGCCACCGTAAAAGGCTGTGAAATGGTTTGCCCCATTCCGATGGGCAAGGCTGTATCGTTGTAGGCTTTGGTGTGAAGGGCTGTGTCGATCAGCTTATGACGCGGAATTTTTCCAATGGCATTCAATACGCGCTGGTTTTCTATGCCTTTTTCTTTCAAAAGCTCTACTAATTGCTTTCGCGGCCGAACAAATCTGCGATCTTGTTGCAAAATATACTTATTTATCTACCTGTTGATCTGTTTTACAAGTATAGGCATTTGGTTCAAAAAATGAGGTGATAATTTTACGCGATCTCTCAAAAAATGCCTGCTTTCTTTAATTGGATTTTTTTATCGTGCACACCTTCTTATTTTCTGTATGAATTTTTCAATCAATCGACCTTATGATCTTAGCACTGCTTGATAATCTGACTTGGGGTATTGACCCTGTAATATTTGAACTCGGTCCCATTGCCCCACGCTGGTATGGAGTTTTATTTGCAGGTGCTTTCGTTTCCGGATACCTGTTTGGAGTAAGGATGTGGAAAGATGCCGGACGTAAGGTTGAAGAGATGGAAAACATCCTTACCTGGATCTTGGTTGGCACTGTAATAGGCGCAAGGCTTGGCCATGTTATCTTTTACGATCCTTCTTACTACCTGCGGAATTTAGATCAGGTACTGGCGGTTTGGAACGGCGGCCTGGCAAGTCACGGTGCAGCTATCGGGATTGTCATTGCCATGTATTATCTGGCCAAGAAAACTCCAAAAATGAATTTCTGGTGGCTTGCCGACCGGGTGGTAATCCCAACAGCCGTGGGTGGTGCTTTTATTCGTTTGGGGAATTTCACGAATTCTGAGATCTATGGGCATGAAACGGATGCTCCCTGGGGTGTTATTTTTTCAAATCTTCCCGGACCTGCAGGCATGATCCCTCGTCACCCGACCATGCTTTATGAGGCTTTGCTTTGCATCATCGTTTTTGCAGTTCTATGGGCAATCTATAAAAAATATAAGTCTAATCCACCCAGCGGCTCTTTGTTTGGAACTTTTTTGATCTTATTATTTTCCGGGCGGTTCTTTCTTGAATACACCAAGATACCACAAGCCGACTTCGCCAGTGAATGGGCCATTAATATGGGACAAATACTGAGTATCCCATTGGTGTTGATCGGACTCTATATTGTCATCAAGGTGGTGGATTGGAATGAGCAGGGCACAAACTTAAAACAGACAGATTCCTAAAATCCGATGTTCAATCGAATTCCGGCTACCAGGGAATTATCGAGTGTTCCGTCAAAACCGGGATTGATGACATATTGCACATTTGGCTGAATGCCGGCATAGTCATTCAGCATAATTTTGTGGGTAAATTCAATGTTGGTTTCTGCTTCTTCGGGACGATTTGAATTAAGCATGGTATTGTTGATATAGCCGGCGCCCCCCAGTGCATGTGCAAAGGCAATTCCTGTTTCATCATCGGTTCTTGAGGGCAACAAACCTGTGAATACCATCCCTCCTCCATAAAAACTGTCAAGCATATTCGTTTTTGGATTTGACCATCCCGCCCGGGCAAATACTTTTATGCTTTTCGGAGATGCATCTTCCCTCTTCAACACTTCATACTCACCCAAAGCATATACTCCGTACTCATGTTCAGATCCGGTTCCATCCCAGATATCCTTTTCCCTGGAATAATACCAGGCTCCGATACCAATATTGTTATCCGAGCCATTACCGGGACTTAAAATTTTTTGCAGCCGGGCGGTTCTGTTTCTCATCTGTAAGTTTTGATTACTTAAGGAATGAAGCCCCAATTCACCTATATAAAATAACCCATCTTCTTCTCTCAAAAACACCTTTGTGCCTCTTGAGTTTTCCGGATTGGAAGGAACGCCGTCTAAAACTGCAGCCTGAAATACCATACCTTTATACACATTCACTTTTAACCGTACTGCCAGTGAGGTATGTGGAAATGTTGAAGGGCCCATCTTTCCGCTCAAAGCTATCGTGGGATCTAATCCGCTGGAGCTATTCAGAAACAGAAGGCTGCTATTCAAAGCATTGAATTCTGAGTTTATATCGTAAAGGCCAACCAGAATAGAGCTGTTTGCAAGAAAGAATTTCTTTTGTGCCCAAAACTCAAATATCCTCCATGAGTTCTCTGCCTCAATATTGCTGATGCCCTGTACATCTCCTGCATATGAAGAAATACTATTCCCCTGGTTCCCCAATCCGTACACGTAAAAGGTAGTTCCTGAAAAGCCAAACGGCAGGTTTTCAAAATTTGCTTCCAGGTTTACGTCAATGTTATCCAGATACACCGTTCCGGTGTTAGCTCCGCCGGTTGTGTTCGTGAAAATATCTCCGTTGTAGCTTACACTAACTTTAAAGGGCCCGTCTTCTTGCGAAATTTGCGCGCAAACTGTTATTGAAGTAAGCAGAATAAATAATGTGCTTACTGCTACTTTTCCGACTCTATCATGTAATAATACAATACTTCCTCTCATAGATATATCATTAAACTATTTTGGATACAAAAAAGCTCCGATTAAAAAATCGGAGCCTAACTTAATCAATGCTATGCTACTTTCCTTATCAGCTCTTTACTCTTTTAAAAAGCAATATAGTAACTGAGCGTTAATCCGTGATTGGAAAAATCGGTATTATCCAAAGGCAAGTTATAGTTGATTCTGAACCCTGTTTGTTTTGTCGGAAAATGCGAAAAGCCAAATACGAGCCGCTCCTGATTTACAAACGGACCCAAAAGCTCTGAATCAAGATTTTCAAAACGGAGCAACACCCTGGATCTTTCTGAAAGTTTATATCCTCCTGTCACATGCACCCCAAACACATTATCCTGCTCAGTAAATCCAATGTAATCAAGATCAGCTGCCAAGAACTCTGAAGCAAAAATAAATGTGGTGTTCTCAAATCTCAGATCACCGCCATAAATAAGCCGTTCACCGTCAATATTTGGTAAAATACCGGCAGAAAGCCGGGCATTCGATTGCTCTCCATAAGCCGCGTTAACGCCAACGACCAATGAACCATCTTCAGATGAAGAATTATATCCGAGCCGGCCGGCATAATAGAATTTATTGTTGTCGTTAGCTCCAAGTCTGTTGCCATTAAAAATACCAACACTGTAATTAAACTCGTTGCTGAGATCACCGCTCAACCTGGCACCAAGCTCCCTATTTTGAGCCAAAGCCGTTACAATAAAACTTCGGGTAACAAAATCCAGTTTGTGAGGTGCCGTTAAAAACTCATAGCTGATTCCCGGTTTTTGCGCTCCCACGGCAAAATTAGTCCGTTCATTTATAGCATAAGCGATGATCGCATCTAAAAGAATGTTGTCTAAAGTCGCGTCAAATTGCAGGTTATAGCTAAAGCCGCCATCCAGTTTGCCATCTATTTTTAGGCGAGCATTTGGCACTGTAAGAGTTCTTGTGCCATTTTCATTAAAGGAAAATACTCCTCTCGAATGAATGAGCATACTCAGATTCAATGATTCGCTTTTAACCATGTCCCTTAAAGCCTCTATTCTTTCTGTCTCAGTATTATCCTGAGCTAAAACTTCAGAAGAAAACGTGCCGGTCAGAGCCAGTATAACTCCTAAAATTCCGTATTTAATTATCTTCATAGTGCTATTTATTATTTATTTATGTTCAGTAGTTAATCGTAGCCTGTAAAGCTGTCATATATATCATTTCATGGTGAATGTTCTGTGAATCTGTTTTAAGCTATTTCCCAACAAAGTCTTGATCTTTTTAAGTAAAAATAAACTGCCTTTCTTTAATCTGCATAATTTTGAACTGAAAACACCCCTTACTTTTGGTTGACCTGCTCATTTAACGTGAATTCCAGATAAAGAATGTTAGAATAGCTGCAAGATCCGTCTGATGTATGGGCTGATTGATGGTGTAGGCATAGAATGTTGGATTAGGTTAAGGAAAAGACGCAGGTGCCCTAATCAGACAATCGGTCAGATGGACTTGGAGCCATCAGACCGGGGGGCAGTGCAAACAGCCACGGATTCGATCTGATGGATCAACCATCTGATCGGTGACACAGGTCCCGGATGCTGGAGTAGGATAAGAACAAGCTTGGGTGCCCACAAGCATCCAAGCTTGTTCTTTTAACTTAGTTCTTATCTCGAATTCACGTTATTTAGATAGTTTATTAATGATCATACATCTATTATTAGGCCTTTAATTAGCTTGATATAATATATATGGAATTTGATCTTTTAAACGAACCTGTGATGCAGGTTTTTTTATATGCCGCCTTAACTGCTGTAACTACGGGACTGGGGGCAATCCCTTTTTTCTTCATTAAAGACATTTCTCCCTCTCTTTTGGGAAAATCAAATGCAGCAGCTTCGGGCTTAATGCTCGCTGCCAGTTTCAGCCTTATTTGGGAAGGATATAACGTTGGCGAGTGGATGACCATTTCCGGGATGTTGACCGGAGTGGTATTGGTGGTATTAGCCAACCGCTGGATGGAAGGTCGTTCCGATGTTAAAGTAACCGATCTGGTTGGCGGTAAGCGCAAGCAGATGCTTATGTTTTTAGGGATCATGACCGTTCACTCTTTTGCGGAAGGGGTTAGTGTTGGGGTTTCATTTGCGAATACCATGGAATTCGGGATTTTCATTGCTATTGCCATTGCCGTCCATAACATTCCTGAGGGACTTGCTATCAGCCTTGTGATGGTTCCTCAAGGTACTTCTCCACTTAAAGCCGTTTGGTGGAGTATATTTTCAAGCCTGCCCCAGCCTTTAATGGCCATTCCGGCGTTTCTTTTTGTGGAGGTATTTAAGCAGTACCTGCCGTTCGGATTAGGACTCGCCGCAGGGGCCATGATCTGGATGGTTTTTGCCGACCTGATTCCTCAAGCCCTGGAAAAATGTGAACCCAAAAAAATAGGGCTTTGGGTCACACTCGCAATTTTAGCTATGAGTGCTTTTCAAATTCTGATCAGCTATTAAATTCAGAAATTAGCCACTCAATTTTTTATTATCAAACCTGTTAACAAATCCGGTACTTATACTTTCACTCATTATCACTGAACAACTCATTTTTGAAAGACCATGAAAAGACTATTCCAAACCTCCATTTTAATACTTCTGTTTCTGACAATTGCGTCACTTACAGCAAACACCCATGCCCAGGAGAAAAACAGATATACCAGTTTTGAAGAAGCCTTATATGCCGGGGGACAGCTCAGCGGCAGTAACGGACCGAGCAATGTGGTATGGATCAACGACGGAGATCAGTATTCTTATACTCAACGAAACTCTGAGACCGGAGCCTCTGAGATCCGATCTTACAATCCGGCTACGGAAGAAGACCGGCTTATTTTTGTGAATTCTGATTTCAACATACCCGGCACCAATGAGACGTTTCAATACAACTCCTTTCAGTGGACAGATGACTCTCGTTTCATCGTCTTTCAATCTAACTTCCGTCCGATCTACCGTCGCTCAGGAATTTCTGACTACTATTATTATGAAGTGGAAAGTGGTGAGCTGAATGTTCTCGTAAAGGATGCGATGACCGCTGAACTTTCTCCCGATGGATCTAAAGTTGGATATGAGCGTGAAGGTGATCTTTTTGTGTATGATCTGAATGAAGAAAAAGAAACACGGTTAACCGACTCCGGTGCTGAAAACTTTTATAACGGTCGTTTTGGATGGGTTTATGAGGAAGAGTTCGGGCTTGCTCAGGCATGGAGCTGGTCGCACGACAGCAAGTACATTGCCTACTGGCAAACCGATGAAAGAGACGTAGAGCTTTTTGTATCAACCGATTATTCAGGTACCTATCCTGAATACGTGGAAATTCCATATCCAAAAGTAGGACACGATAATCCCAAAATTAAGATCGGGACCGTACATGTTGAAAGCGGTGAAAATAACTGGATGGGTCTGGATCTAAAAGATGGATATGTGCCGAGATTTTACTGGACTAGTCAGCCGGGAAACCTGGCTGTCGTTTGGATGAACCGGCCGCAGAATCACCTGCAACTTCATTTCTTTAATGCATCCTCTGGAAATGGAACGCTCATCATGGAAGAAAAAAATGAAAACGGATGGATCGACGTTTTTGATTTCTTTGCCGGGATCGATCACTATTTCTTTTTCCCGGAAGAAATGGAGCAGTTTTTCTGGGTTTCAGAACGGGATGGATTCAACCACATCTACAGATACAATTATTCCGGTGAGGTCATCAATCAGGTTACCGATGGGGATTGGGAAGTAACTAATATTCATGCCATAAATCCTTCATCCGAGTTTATTTATTACTCATCAACTGAAGAAAGTCCGCTTGAACGACATTTATACTCCATTAAATTTGACGGTTCACAAAAAGAACAGCATACTGCTGAACCCGGAAACCACTCTATCTCAATGGGTGATAATGGCTTGTTTTACATTGATTGGTATTCGAGCAAAGACACTCCCCGTCAGATTGAGCTCTGGTCAACAGCTAGCGAATTACTCCGTAAGCTGGAAGATAATGCTGCTGTATCAAAATATGTAGAGAATAAGGTGTATGCTCCCAAAGAGCTGTTCTCGTTTACCACCTCAGACGGCCAAGAGCTGGACGGATCTATCATCAAGCCTATCGACTTCGATCCCAACCGATCTTACCCCCTGCTCTTCAATATTTACGGAGGACCAGGCGCGCAAGGAGTGTATAATTCCTGGGAAAGCAGTGGCTGGACACAATGGCTGGCACAAGAAGGTTACGTGATCGTGAATGTAAATAATCGCGGTAGTGGCGGCTATGGTCATAATTTTGAGAAAATTGTTTATAAGAATCTTGGTCACTGGGAAGCTCATGACTTTGCCGAAACCGCAAATTACCTGATTGATGAATACGATTGGATAGACGGAGAACGTGTAGGAATTCGCGGCCACAGTTATGGCGGGTATATGAGCAGCTTCGCGATTTTAACCCATCCCAATATTTTTAAAGTGGCCATAGTAGGAGCTCCGGTCACCGACTGGAAACTATATGATACCATCTACACCGAACGATATATGGGGCTTTTGGAAGACAATGAAGAAGGCTATGCACAAAGTGCCGTAACCACCCATGCTGCCAAACTTCAAGGCAAGATGTTCATTGCCCATTCCTCCATGGATGAGAATGTACATATGCAAAATACCATGCAGCTTGTAAAAGCTCTTACTGATGAAGGCAACGATGCCGACCTGAGGATCTATCCTCCCGGAGCCCATGGTGTGGCTTATAACCAAACCAGTTATCAGCTTTTATACAGAACATACAGCGAGTATCTGGATGAGCATCTGAAAAATGCAGAATAATTTCTTTTGGCTTTAGAGCTGATCCGAAAAAGTAAGGGTTAGCTGCAGGTCACACTTTCACATCTGTACTTTTACTTTTTAAGCTTTTTTTCAAAGCTTAAGCAGCAGTTTTCATACTTTATGTGGATATATTATTAATGATCGATCTTCAGCACATTGAACCTAAGGCAACTTCTACCTCTACTTTTTTTATTAGTACCAGTAACTCTTTTCGCACAGAATGAAAGTGATCAAGGGAAAGAAACCATAAATGTGTTTCTGGATTGTCGCGGCTGCAACGGAAGCTTTGTACGTTCCGAAATCAACTTCATCAATTTTGTGAGAGATCAAAGCGATGCTGAACTTCACTTATTGATTACCCTGCAAAAAACGGGGAGTGGAGGATGGGAACACACGTTAAATTTTATTGGGTTGGGTTACATCTCCGATAAATCCCACACCCTGAAATTCGTCAGTCCAAAATCGGATACCAATGACATGATGCGAAACCGTTTGGTAAGACATGTAAAACTCGGATTGATCTATTTTCTTGCCGACCGAACTGTTCTGTCCGATTTAAATGTAAACTTCTCCGGTACCATTAGTGAAGACACTGATGAAGTTGAAAATTCTGACCCCTGGAACAGCTGGATATTTTCAATTAGAGCAAGCACCAGATTTAGTGGAGAACAATCTCGTGCCAATAATTGGTTTGGCGGAAGTTTTGATGCCAGAAGGATCACTGAAGACTGGAAGATCACATTAGATTATAATCAAAACTATAACCGCCGAGTTTTCAGGACAGAGGAAGATGACGGTTCTACCAGGGAAGATGTATTTATTACCGAGAACCAAAACTTAACCACACTGGTTGCAAAGAGCTTAGGAGATCATTGGACCCTTGGCGGTTATGCTCGTATGCGGTCATCCACGCAAGATAATATTGCCCTGAGCTATGGGGCCACTCCCTCCATCGAATTCAGCCTTTTTCCTTATCGAGAATTTAATCGCAGGGAAATAACCTTGCGATATGGCCTGCTCGCTTCACAGTATAACTATGTGGAAACCACGATCCTTAACAAAGATGAGGAATTCCTGTTAAGAAATGAGCTGAGATTTCGCGCAGACTTTACACAGCCTTGGGGTGGCGTTTACGGTTGGTTAAATGCACAAGCTTATTGGCACGACTTCAGTAAAAACCGCCTAAACCTGGGTTTCCGGGTTAATATGCGTGTACTTAAAGGCTTGTCTATTTTCTTTGATGGTCGGTACTCACTCATTAACGATCAAATAAGCCTGGCTGCGGGAGATCTTACTGAAGAGGAACGTCTTCTCAATCTAAAACAGCAAGCCACTTCATATAATTATGGAGGATCTATCGGCTTTGAGTTTAATTTTGGTTCTATCTACAATAATGTGATAAATACAAGATTCTGATCAGTTATTGGACAAAGCCTCCATTACTGTGTTCAGTTTCTCTCCTCCCCTGATACCGAAATCTAAGATGCGAATCGGGAATAAGATCATAATATCATTCTCATCATAGGCTTTTTTAATGGCCACAATGGCTTCACTTTGTGTTTCCCAATAGTTGAGCTACAGATCGTAATTAACCCAGAAACGAATTTAAAGGGCTAAAACCAAGTTAGGAAGCATTTCAATGGCGGATGTCAGTCATGCTTCCGGTTTTCCGGTGGTCAGTTCGTAAATGTTTTCGGTCTCCATAGATAGTAGTATCTTATTTCAGTTGAAATTACATATTTTCATAAAGGGTGAGCTCTGATAGCAGTTCCAAAAAACTCATTAACCAATTATTAATTAAATACCTACTCAAGATGTATAGACCTTTTCCTCTTCTTTTTGCCGGAGTTTTAATTTCTTTATACTTTTTTAACTCTGCCCTTGCCCAGGACTACGCCCAAAATGCAAAGGAGGTCAACCCTTTGCTTATAAGCTCTGAGATCCCAGATGTTAAACTAAAGAATATGGATGATGAAACTGTTCGCTTGAAAGAATTGGTTTCTCAAAAACCTTCTATTTTAGTCTTTTATCGTGGGGGATGGTGCCCATATTGCAATCGGCAGCTTTCAGATCTGAACGAGATCGAAGAACAGCTTTACGAGATCGGTTATCAATTACTGGCTATCAGCCCTGACAAGCCTGAAAAATTAAGGACTACCCTCGACAAAAATGAATTAGGCTACACTTTATTATCCGACAGCCCAATGAATGTTTCCAGGGCTTTTGGTATTGCTTTTAAGGTAGATCAGAAAACCATAGATAGGTATAAATCAATCGGGCTGGACCTTGAAGAAGATTCCGGTTATGATCATCACCTGTTGCCTGTACCGGCTGTATATATTGTAAACACGGATGGGATCGTAAAATTCAATTATGTAAACCCGGACTATAAAGAACGAATAAATGGAGAGGTATTATTGAAGGCCGCCAGGGTGTACTATGAGAACTGAGATTGCTTGATCAATGGGAAAAAGAAAGGTTTTCAGTAAGCAACATTTACATATATCCGGATTAGAAATTCTGGTCATTCGAAAGAATGTGAAAAACCTTAATCTGAGAGTCTATCCCCGGGAACAGCAAATTCGGGTTTCCGTACCTCGCAGAATTCCTGAAAGCTCTGTCATCAAGTTCATTCAAAGCAAACTAAGCTGGATACGTACCCACCTATCAAACTACAGAGAAGTTCCCCAAAAAATGCCGTTACTGTTTGAGTCAACAGAAAAGCATTTATTTCAGGGGAAGGAATATGAGCTTCTGGTCATCGAGAAAAATGAAGCGCCCAAGGTTTTTGTCAGTGATGAAGGTACGCTGATTCTTCAGGTTCGCTCAGGTTCAACAAAAGAAAAACGATCATCGGTATTGAAGGAATGGTACAGAGCCAGACTTAAAGAAGAGATCCCGCTGCTGATCGAAAAGTGGGAAAAGCCAATGGGAGTCCAGGTAAAAGAGTTTGGGGTGAAGTTGATGAAAACCCGGTGGGGTACGTGCAACATCAGGGATCGGCGGATATGGCTGAATCTGGAACTTGCAAAAAAACGTCCGGAATTACTGGAATATGTTGTAGTGCACGAGATGGTCCATTTGCTTGAACGGCTGCATAACAAACGTTTCTATGCTTTCATGAGTAAATTTTTACCTGAATGGAAGAATTTAAAGGATGAACTTAACGGAAGATCCTCTATTTCTGATTGCTGATCTTTTTCTCCCGAAGGTTTTTCAAATGGCCGGCATCTAACTTAGTGAACACAAATTAGATGCGGAGCATACCCCATGAAAAACATTATCAAAGTATCCGTTTTATCAACTTTATTGATCGTATTAACTGTTGACGTTTCAGCCCAACAGCGTAACAAAATGCAGAACCGTGCTAAAGGTAATTCTCAGGAACAAATGATGAATCGTTCTGAAAGACAAGGCCAAGATCAGCACCGTATGATGGCTAAGTTAAACCTGACTGACGAACAAAGAGCTAAGGTCGAAGAAATACATCTAAATGGCCAAAAAGGTATGATTCCCCTCAGGAATAACATTCAGGAAAAAAATACTCAATTGCGTACGCTAAGAATGGCTGGTGATTATGATGAGGATGCAGTACATGCACTTATTGAAGAGATCGGAAAATTGAAAACCGCTATGATGGTGATGAGAACAAGCCATCAGCAACAAATTCGTGAATTACTGACTGAAGAACAGCGTATCAAGTTTGATGTATACCAACAAAATTCCATGAAACGACAGCCTCGTTTTGGAATGAAGTAGCTTAGTTCAAAATGCAGGGAGTAATATCCCTGCATTTTATTTCACCTCCACGGTTAGTATAATGCACCTCAACAAAGGAACAGCAATACATATAAAAGCAAAACAGATCGAAGAATCAGGTTTTATAGAACAACTTGAAGAGCGGGATAAAGGAGCCTTTAAACAACTGGTTAATGAACATAAAGACCGGGTTTATAATACTTGCTTAGGGTTTTTACGAAACCCACACGATGCTGAAGATGTTTCGCAAGAGGTTTTTATCCAGGTTTTTGATTCTATCGGTGACTTCCGGGAAGATGCATCGCTTTCTACCTGGATCTATCGCATTGCCGTTACGAAATCGCTGGAGTTAATACGGTATCGCAAGCGAAAAAAGAGAGCCGGGTTCTTTGAAGCACTGAGCTCACTTTTTAATGAACCTGATAATGAACCGGATCCGTCTGAGTTTATGCATCCCGGTGTAGAGCTGGAAAACAAAGAACGGGCACAGATTCTATTCAGGGAAATTGAAAAACTGACCGAGAAACAGCGTGTAGCCTTTACCTTGCAAAAAGTAGAAGGATTGAGTTACCAGGAAGTGGCCGATGTAATGGAGCTTAGTATCCCTGCGGTAGAGTCACTAATCTACCGGGCCAAGGAAAACCTGAAAAAACAATTGTTCTCTTATTACCAACAAAACGAAATCAATTGATCATGAAAAGCCAAAATAACATAGACCGGGAAGTGGATAAGACCATGAATGCACTGGACGGATTGGCACCCTCCAAAACAGACCCATTTTTTTACAGCAGGCTTTCGGCAAAGCTGGAAAACAGGGATCAAACTGAGCATGAAGAATCCTTCAGTTTTGGCTTTGCCTTTTCTATGGCGGCCGTGATTTTATTCCTTTCTCTTAATGTTGCTTCATTTACATTTTATGATAATATGTTTGTGCAGGATGACGTACAGCAAGAAGAATTTATTGACGAAATGGCTTACGAATATCAGGTGTTTAACCTGAGTTATTATGAAAACTTTGAAGAAGACTAATATGGACATTGGAAAAAAATACCGCTGGGCGCTAACCGGTCTGGTCATTATGATCGTGCTTAATGCTGCCACCTTGTTCACAATCTGGATCAACCAATCTGATCACGACCGGAGAAATTATCGTAGTTCCGATCACGACAGGGGCTCTATGCAGGAATACCTGAAAGAGAAGATCGGGTTGAACGATGATCAGGCAGAATCGATCACCGATATGCGTCGGGGACACTACCGTGAAATTCGCACTTTCAGGGACAGTCTTGAGAAAAACCGTCGCGTTTACTTTGAGTTCATCATGAGTGAAGAAGCTGATAATGAGCAGAAGCGGGATTCACTGCGCAACTTACTTACTGAACAGTATGAAAATATTGAAGGATTATTGTATAACCACATGACCGAGGTAAAAGAGCTCTTAAATGAAGAACAGCAGGATAAGTTTGAAAAGCTAATGCTTAATATGTACTTCAAGGACAGAAATGAAGCCCGTCAGCAAAACCGCAAGGCAGAAAACTGATTGGTTTTTCTTTCTATTCTGTTAAATGTGGCTGTCAGACATCTTCGTAAAAAAATATACTTCTTTTGAGAATTCAGACTTTAATGAGTATCTAATCGCATACTCTAAACTCAGTCTGAATCTATATGCGATATCTAAAGCTACCTTTTTTTGTCAGTGCTACTTTTCTATTTCTTACCTTTTTAATTTTAGCTGCCTGCAGTACTCCCAAAGCAACCGGAAGCCAGCAGAATGTGAATCAACCTGCTTCTAACCTAACAGAACCAGACGGTCTTTTTACCATCCATAATTCCGAGGGTAAGTTGTTCTATGAGATTCCTGATTCTCTTCTTGGGCGAGACATGATCATATTAAGCCGTATTGCTAAAACCGCTCAAGGACTAGGTTGGGGCGGAGACCGTCTTGCACCGCAACAAGTGGTACGCTGGGAAAAGAAAAATGGACGGATCTTACTCAGAGGGGTCTCTTATGACAACAGTTCAAGTGAAGATAAACCAATATATCAAGCTGTAGAAAACTCCAATTTCCCAACTATTATTGAAGCCTTTGATATCCAGAAAAGTAAGGTTGGACATTCTCTGATCGATGTAACTGATCTGTATTTAGGAGATTCAAAGGCATTCGGTTTGCAGAATCGCCACCGGCAGCAATATCGAGTTACTCGACTAGACAGTGACCGATCGTATCTGGAATTTGCAAAGACTTTTCCGACCAATATTGAGGTAAGAACAGTACTGACTTACGAAGCCGCTGA
This sequence comes from Gracilimonas sp., assembly GCA_022450045.1. GTDB lineage: Bacteria > Bacteroidota > Rhodothermia > Balneolales > Balneolaceae > Gracilimonas. The sequence continues at coordinate 74,016 of JAKURD010000001.1, forward strand.
ACCGCCATCTCAAGAACGCACCGGTGCTATTTCAATAGAGGTAAATCATAGCATGATATTGCTTCCCAAAGAACCAATGCGCCCTCGATTATATGATGAAAGAGTAGCAATGATCAATGTATCACAAACAGACTACGGAGATGATACCCAGTTCAGTAAAATGAAAGAATATGTCACCAGATTCCGACTGGAGCCAAAAGATCCTGAAGCATATAAGCGCGGCGAACTTGTTGAACCCGTGAAACCGATCATCTTTTATATTGATCCTGCAACACCGGAAAAATGGAGACCCTATTTTAAAGCTGGGGTAGATCAGTGGGTAGAGGCTTTTGAAGCTGCTGGTTTTAAAAATGCAATACGTGCAGAAATGGCTCCTGAAGATGATCCTGATTTCAGTATGCTGGATGCCCGCTACTCCGTGATCCGCTACGTTGCCAACCCGGTAACCTCTGCAAATGCAGGTCCCGATGTCATTGATCCCAGATCAGGTGAAACTATCCGTGCACATATGAATATGTATCATAATGTCATGAAACGCATGCATTGGCTTTCACTCAGTCAGACCGGTCCCCGAAATCCTGAAGTTCAGAAACTGGAAGTTTCTACTGAAGAAATGGGAAATTACCTCCAATACGTGGTTTCTCATGAAATGGCTCATGCCCTTGGATATCCCCATAATCAAAGAGCAAATACCGCCTATTCCATTGAGCAGTTGCGGTCCCCTGAATTCACTAAAGAATATGGAAATTCAGCTTCCGTAGTAGGCAGGACGCGCTATAATTATGTAGCACAACCCGAAGACGGTGATGTAAGAGTTCATCGAAGTGTTGGTGAATACGATGTTTGGGCAATTAAATGGGCATATACCGCATTCCCTGATGCAAATTCTGCAGAAGAGGAAAAGAAGATCTTAGATGAATGGGTTTTGGAACAAGCTGATAATCCTGCGCGACAATTTGGCTATGGCCGTGATGACTTTGACCCTACACAAATTACAGAATCAATTGGTGACGACTGGGTTCGGGCCAGTGAACTTGGAATGAAGAATCTTCATAGAGTTGTACCAAATCTGGTTGACTGGATCGGTGTTGAAGGACAGAATTATGAAGAAGTTATGATGCGTTACATGCAAATGTATATGCAGTGGGGCCGCCTTACCGAAAGAGTGATAGCGGCCATCGGTGGTTCTGTAGAAGAACTCAAAACCTATGGTCAGCCCGGAGTTGTGTACACAGAAATCACACAAGAAGAACAGCGTCGTTCAATGGAATTTTTAGATGAGCACCTTTTTGCTACTCCTGAATGGTTGATAGACACAGATCTACTACGCAGGTTTGAACATGTTGGAGTGGTAGAACGTATTCGATGGTTCCAGTCAGCCGGGCTCAAAGCACTCCTTTCCCCACACCGTTTGGAAAGACTCGTAGAGCAATATGCAACTATCGGTGAAGAAGCATATGGACCTGCTGAAATGCTGGACGATCTGCGAAACAGTGTCTGGAGTGAACTTGATCAGAATTCTGAGATCGATACCTATCGGCGGAACTTACAAAATGCCTGGTTAGATCAGGTTACCTTCCTCCTTTTGGAAGCTGAAGCAACAGCAGGCAACCCTCCCGGAGATTACCGTCCCGAGATCTATTACAAGGAACTTCGAACTGATTTCCACATACAGCAATCAGATATCAGGGCGCTGCTTTTTGAACAACTTCATTTACTCAAGAAAGATGTAGAATCTGTTCTGGAAAATTCAAGTGACCGATACAACCGGGCACACTTACAATACGTGAATCATAGAATAGACCAGGTTTTAGCAGATATTTAGGAAGGTTTCCAGGGTTGCATCAGATAGTATTTGTCCGTTCGATGTTAGACAAGCAAATTCGTATCTTTACAGGATATGAAAACTACTGAAGCGACCCAAAAAACCGATCTCAAAGCACTCACTAAAGACGAATTAAATCATTTCTGTTCTGAACTTGGTCTGCAAAGCTTCCGGGCAGATCAGATCTTTCAATGGATGTATCAGAAAGGAGTTTCTAACTTTGAGGATATGACTAATCTTTCCAAAGATCTGAGAGAAAAGCTGCGGGATATCGCCACTGTAAACCGGATCAAACCGGTTCAGCAACAAGAGAGCAAAGATGGGACCATTAAATTCCTTTTTCAACTGAATGACCCGGAGCAAGAATATAAAATTGAAGCTGTTCTAATTCCAGACTTTTTCGCAGATGGAGCCGCCCGCAGATTGACGGTTTGCGCTTCTTCACAGGTTGGTTGCGTGTTTGGATGTGCATTTTGTGCCACCGGTAAAATGGGGCTGTTCAGAAATCTGACGCACGGTGAAATTGTAGATCAGGTGCAATATATCAATGATCTCGCCGAAGAAAAATATGGGAAGAAGATCACTAATATTGTTTATATGGGAATGGGTGAACCTCTTCACAATTACAAAGCGATCGTACATTCAGCCCACATCATTTCAGATCCGCTGAGTATTGAGCTTTCCCCGAAACGGATTACCGTTTCCACCGTTGGCCTGACCAAACAGATCAAAAAGCTGGCCGATGATCAAGAGGAATTCAATCTGGCTATTTCCCTTCATGCCCCTACCGATGAGAAGAGAGATAAGATCATGCCTATCAACAGTTCGATGAATCTGGAGAGCCTGGAAGATGCCGTAAAGCATTACCACAAAGCCACAGATAAATCAATCACCTACGAATACCTGCTGTTTGATAATTTCAACGACAGTCCTCAGGACGCACGTGATCTTGCCAAGATCGTGAAATGGGTTCCAAGCAAGGTGAATATCATCATGTATAACAATGTGGCCGGTGTAGAATTAAAACGTGCCAGAGAAGAACGACTTAACGATTTCATGCGAGAGCTCATAAAAAACGATGTACGTGCTACGGTTCGCCGAAGCCGCGGAGATGATATTGATGCCGGTTGCGGTCAGCTGGCCATCCGGGAAGGAGCTCCCAAAGGCAAAACGATGGCGAAGAGTTAAAGTAGTCAGAACTCACAACCCATAACTCAGGTTTTACTGAATTCTACTTAATTACTGTAAATATTCGTTCGAAACGGGGTACGAAGTTGTCGGTTGAGAACCAAACCAGCGCTGCTTTCCCAATAACGTGATCTTCAGGCACAAATCCCCAGAAACGGGAATCCTGGCTGTTATCACGATTATCACCCATCCCAAAATAGTAATCCTGCTTAATGGTGTAGGAATTCGTTTCCTCCCCATTGATAAAGATCGTTCCGCCTTCTCTGCGTAATTCATTGCGTTCGTAACGTTCAATAATATCTTTATAGATGTACCAATTATCATTGGTTATCTCAATCTCCTGTCCTTCAAAAGGGACTACAATCTCAGGCATTTGATCGGGATTATTGAAGGCCTTGGAGAAATCGCCCTGGCTTTGAACGTAATTTCTATCTACTGCTCCCGCATCATTTACATTCAGATACATGGTGTCTAACTCGGCCCAGCCCTGAACCGTTTCAGCTACTTCATCCGACATATTCACAATATAGGTATCCTGATTGTTGTAGCCGATCAATTCTCCTCCTACCGATTCCATCTTGGCAGTACTTAGACGTACCCGGTCTGCCATTCTAAGCACATAATGTTTTTGCACTCCCGGGTGGTTCTTCTCCGGTTCACCGTTTATATACAACACTTTGTCCTGAATGGAGATGGTGTCTCTGGCTATGGCAACAGCACGTTTTATATAATTGGTTTTTTGGGAGACCGGCTTCACTTCCCAAGGTACATTGAATACAAAAATGTCGTTTCGCTCAATATCTCTGAATCCGGGAAGTCGTGTTGAAGGAAGTTTAACTCCGGGAACACACCAACCCTGTATGAAAGGAACACATATGGCCATAGGCGTTCTGGGTCCATACGTTATGTTTGAAACAATAAGCAGATCTCCCGTCATCAGGGTTTTCTCCATAGAGGGAGTTGGAATCTTATATGACCCAAATAGAAATGCCCGAAGCAGTGCAGCGGCTATAAAAGCGAAAACAATAGCATCTACCCATTCACGAAGCCAGGATTTCGCTTTTTTATTTTCTTCTTCTTTTTTGTCCTTCTTTCTTTGCCAGTACGAGCTTATGCCCTGATCGTTTTGATCGCTTTTGTCTTCCAAGATGTGCTTATTTAATGTTTATATGCGAGGGTTTTTTGATTTCCTCTTTTTTATATTCGCCCGATTCGTAAGAAACTTTAAACCACTGTCCTCTTTCGGGAGAGTAAAAATAGTCAACGTATTCTTTGGGGGAGGCTTCCCTTAATTCTTTCGTTAAAGTGCGTTTAACGGCAGGCATCAGATCAACATACCTGCTAGCTCCAACATATACCAAGCCATTGTCGAAAGGGCCTTCCAGATCCAAAACCATCATAGGGATATAACCGTCGATGATAAACCAGTATTCAAATTGAATAGACTTCCCATCCCGAAGATACCCGTCTTTTTCGATGATATCTTCCACCGTTTGGGTAGGATCTCCATAGGCACTTTGCAAAACGGCCCTGATCTCAATGGCAGGCATCCGGTCCAATTCATTGAACCGAAATCCCTGCCCGGTCCATTTTATATCAGCAAACTGTCGCTGAAAATCGGCCCGGTCTTCATTACTTACTTTTTTGATCACGGGTTCCTCAAATTGTGCCTGTGCGGCTGTTGATATCATCACCATCATGATGAAAAAAAATAATATTCGTTTCATTAATTTTTGCATAGCTTTATCTGTCGTCTTCATCCATAGATAGTACGGCAAGGAATGCTTCCTGCGGAATTTCTACCGTCCCTACCTGTTTCATACGTTTTTTACCTTCTTTCTGTTTTTCAAGCAACTTTCGTTTTCGGGAGATATCACCGCCGTAACATTTCGCCGTAACATCTTTACGCATAGCCCGCACGGTATCACGTGCAATAATGCGGTTTCCGATCGCCGCCTGTACTGCTACTTCAAACTGTTGCTGAGGAATAAGTTCCTTTAATTTTGCACAAACTTTTCTTCCCAGGTAATAGGCCTTATCACGATGGGTGATACTTGAAAGTGCATCCACCTGATCGCCATTCAGCATGATGTCCAAACGGACAAGATCGCCTTTTCGGTATTCAATAAATTCATAATCCAAAGAGGCGTATCCTCTCGTTCCGGATTTAAGTCGGTCGTAGAAATCAAATACTACTTCCGCCATTGGTAGTTCATACGTAATTTCAACCCGATTATTTTGCATAAACAGCTGATTTACATAAATACCCCGTCGTTCCTGGCATAACTTCATGACCGGACCGATATAGTCGGCCGGAGTAATGATACTCGCTTTTATATAGGGTTCATAAATAGCTTCGATATCTCCGGTACCGGGCATCTGGCTTGGATTATCTACCTCAATTCTCTTGTTTTTCTCTATCAGTTCCACTTCATACTGTACGTTGGGAACCGTAGTAATAATATCAATATCAAATTCCCGATCAAGGCGTTCCTGTACAATTTCCATATGAAGAAGCCCAAGAAATCCTGCACGGAATCCAAAACCAAGCGCTTTGGAAGTTTCGGGTTCGTAGGTCAAAGAAGCATCATTCAACTGAAGTTTCTCAAGGGCAGCACGAAGGTCTTCAAAGTCTTCCGCATTGGTTGGAAAGATCCCGCTGAAAACCATCGGCTTTACTTCCTTGTAACCCGGAATCGGTTCTTTGGCAGGATTATCTACTTTGGTGATCGTATCACCTACACGTACATCCTGAAGTGATTTCACACTTCCGATCACATATCCTACTTCGCCGGCATGCAATTCTTTGGTGGGCTCCTGTTTCATTTTCAGATACCCGATCTCTTCGGCATTATATTCTTCAAGATTCGACATGAATTTGAAGAGGTCTCCTTTTCGAAGTACGCCTTCCATCACCCTGACGTAGGCTATTGAGCCGCGATAGGTGTTGAATACAGAATCAAATATAAGTGCACGCAGCGGCTTGTCTTCCTCCCTTTTTGGGCCTGGAACTTTCTCTACAATCTCTTCCAATAGCTTATCTACGCCTTCGCCGGTTTTGCCTGACACATGCAGGATGTCTTCGTATTTGCACCCAATGAGGTCAACGATCTGCTGGCCAATGCCTTCCGGATCAGCTCCGGGAAGGTCAATTTTGTTCAATACCGGAATGATCTCCAGATTTTGATCAATGGCCTGATAGAGATTAGAAATGGTTTGTGCTTCAATCCCCTGGGCAGCATCCACCACCAAAATAGCCCCTTCACAAGCCTTGAGGGCACGGGAAACTTCATAGGCAAAATCAACATGGCCGGGAGTATCAATCAGGTTAAAAATATAGGTTTCGCCACTTGGCCTTTTATAGTCCATACGAATGGCATGGCTTTTAATAGTAATACCACGCTCACGTTCCAGATCCATATCATCCAGCATTTGCTCTTTCATATCCCGTTCGCTTATGGCGCCGGTTAACTGAAGAAGTCGGTCTGCTAAGGTTGATTTCCCATGGTCAATATGGGCAATGATGCAAAAATTTCGAATGTTATTCATGGATTGAACAGGGTATAGGTGCGTCTCACTTTAAGCACCAAAGATACAAAGAAGGTGGGAGCTGTTAAAATATGGTTAATGGTTATTTGTTAAATAGTTATTCGGAATACCATTATCTGGCAACCCACCAATAACTATTAACGAATAGCCAATTTCTTATTCCCCAATATGTTTATGAGTGCCTTTGCTATGGCGTTTTCGAAGCTTCTTAATGACTTTGTGCAATGGAATTCCTTTCTCTGCAAGCAGCAACATCAGATGGAAGACCAGGTCAGCAGCCTCATTGATGGTCTCCTTGTCCTTTTTATTTTTTGAAGCGATCACCGTTTCCACAGCTTCTTCTCCTACTTTCTGAGCAATCTTATCGATTCCTTTTTTAAACATGGAAGTAGTATAGGAACCGTCAGGCATCTCTTCTTTTCGCTCGTAGATCAATTCTTCCAGTTCGATCAAAAATTCGTAATCCTTTGGGGTAATCGTTTTGATGTCAGCCATGCTTAAATATAAATCCTGTTTACGTTTTGCGGGTGCCAAGTTCTCCAATTTATCCCACCCAAACAACGTATTTTCTGAAAATTAACATTGGGTTTAAGTGAAAGGTGAAAGGGCAAAAGTGAAAAGTGCTTTCCTTGCTGCTTGCTGCTTGCTGCTTGCACCTAATCTCTAATCCTGTTCGTAGCCTGTCATCTCAATAAAACCATTCCCTCCTATTTGCTGCCCATTCATTTCACCAGAAACTCCCAATGTGCCCTCAAAATACCGCACCGAGACATCCATCTCCTGATCGGAAAAAAGTGTAGCTAATTCTAACTCCAGATCAAGCTTTGGGATCTTCATGACCCATTGCGAAGGATATACCGATCTGCTGTGCGGACTTTCCCAGGTATTCAAAACTTCCAACTTCACGTCTTCAGGATTTATAATGGTTTTATTTCCCTCGGGATCGATGAAGGAGCCGGTCGTAAAGTCACTGACTGAACCATCACCATTTCTCAACTGATAGTACATCAGATCATAACCGTTAGAAAGTTGAAGGGAAAACCAGTCCCATCCTTCCTGACTTTCATCCAAAGCCGAAGTGCTCCATTCATGATCCATCCAGCTTGAGCCTGAAACCTGATATTCTTCTCCGTTTTTGGTGATCAGTCCCTCTGTATCCATGCGGGTAAAAGCCAGATAATAAGAGGCATTACCTTCTTCAGCACCCTTTTTATCGTATCCTTCTTCTCCTTGCAATACTAATGGTTTTGCAGGGGTGATAGTGAGCTCTATTTTCGATCCGGTTTCCATTTCGGCCGTCACCCGAACCGGGAAGTTTTTGTCGTCAGCATTTTCAGCATCCACCCGCAAGACTTCCCAATCTTCCAGCCAAATCCGATAAGGTTCAACCTGTGCGCCGGCTAAACCTGCCGCGCCTCGACTGTATCTTTCCTCAAAAACATGATCCTCGTTTTCCACATCCGAAATGGCAAAGTGTCCCAGATAAAGCTGATTGGTATCCCAGTCCTCACCGAAAGCCTGACCATTAGTTGTGTTGTCCGGCGGACTCATCTGGTTTCTAAAAATAGTGAACTGATATCCAAACTGTCGTCCTTCTTCGGTAAATACATTCCCCGTGTAGTACCACCACTCGGTTCTAAAACCGGGATGCGGACCGTGATCGTCAGGAAATGTAAATTCGCGCGGACCTGTGGCTCTCAAATATCCTTCATCATCATCGCCGCCCATAGCTTCAGCAACAGAAACGGACGCACGGATCTCCTGATCTTGTTCCGGCCAAAACCAAACGATTCCTGCAATGAATGTGATTGCCAATATGTACCAGTAAAGTTTTTTCATGACTCCAGTGTTCTCATTTCAATAGATGTTTGATGATTCGGTAACAGAATTTAAATAGGAAAAGTCTCCCCTTGAGGGGAGTACGGCTTTAGCCGGGAGGAGTGTTGCCATCGACTGAAAAACCTTGAATCGATCGACAAAAGAACTAATGATAAAAATCCATTTTTCCTTAGCACCAATACCCTCCGCCTCTCCCGATTACTCGGGATCGGCACCTCCCTCAAGGGAGGACTTTTCACTAAAAAAATCATTTGTCTAATGAATAATAGCTTCAATATTTCTAACTGACATGCCTTATTCATTCCTTAATGCATCGGCAGGATTTGTTTTGGCCATTTTCCAGGATGGATATATCCCGGCAAGCAATGCGGCAACCACAGCCAAGGCCACTGCCTGAATCAGTACTTCAGATGATATCATAAACTGAAGCGTCCATCCGAATGAACGGAGATTAATCACATACACCAAAATATAGGCCATCAATATTCCGAGTGGAACGGAAAGAATTCCTGCCATTACTCCCATCACTCCGGTTTGTGTGATCACATAATTCCAGAGCTGACCGGGGGTCATTCCATTAGCCCTTAATACGGCCAGTTCTCTTGAGCGTTCGAGCTGAAGAGCCATCAATGCACTTAAAACTCCGATAAAGGCTACAAGAATAGCCAGCATTCTAAGGACAACAGTTACCGTAAACGTACGGTCAAAAATCTCTATAGACGCTTCTCTCAGTCCCTTGTTCGATCGAATAAATACTTCCTGCAGGCCTTTTGATCGTTCCCGTAGCCGTTCCACCAACTCATCGACTTCAACCCCATCTTCGGCATATAAAGCTAATCCTGAGATCGCCTCATCTTCAAAATATTGATTGTAGATCTCGCGGTTGATCGTGATGGTTCCGATATCGGAAGCATAATCAAAATTAATGGCCCGTATTTCAAAGCCTTGCCTTCCACGGTCGGTTACTATGAAAAGGGAATCTCCTAAACCCACCTCATTTCTATAGGCATACACTTCGGAAACCATGAGAATATTTTCTTCCGTATAATCCTGCCAAAAACCGGAATCTCCTTCCTTAAGCTGGTAGGTATTTCGGGCTGCTTCTCCCTGATCGATAGCCACAAGATTATCGGTTCCATTATTAGTTCTTACATCCACGCTTCGTACGGTATGAGACTCTGCAACACCTTCGGTTTCCTTCAGAATATCAACGAGCATAGGAACCAGCTCGGAGTCTGCATTTCTGGAGACAGAGCTTGGGGGCTGCACATACACATCCGCCTGTAACTGAGACTCCAGCCAGGAAACCACCGTAGTTCTGAAACTGTCCACCATTACCCCAACACCAACTGTTGCAGCTACAGCTACCACTAAAGCAGCGATAGCAACGGAAGTACGGCTCAATTCCGTAACCACTCCCCGCACCGACATCTTACCTATCAATCCATTTACTTTTCCCAAAACAGGACGAAGTACCTTAGCCATCCCAACGATCAACATCGGAATTATGAGTGAAAAACCAACAATCATGAATAAGAGTGATGAGTAGCCGGCTGCGATCCCGCCATTTGGAATGAGCAAAATCCCAAGACCTGCCAATCCCGCCGAAACTCCAATTATGGCCAGGGGTAAAATTCTTTTCGTGATCTTTGATTCATTCGACGAACGACGTAAAACTGTAGATACTTCGGCTTGTGAAGCCTCACGCGCCGGCCAAAAGGATGCGATCAACGTAGCACCGATTCCAAGTAATGCACCTTTGGCAAGGGGAAAAAACCCAATGGTCAATTCCTGTACCGATAACACAAAGTACAGATCATTGATCGACTGCGTGACCAATTTCACCAGAACCTGTGCCAAAAATATTCCTGAGATCATCCCGATTACCGTTCCAAGTAATCCGATCAGTACTGCCTCTTTAAGTACGATGGCGAGTATCTCGTTCTTAGTGACCCCCAGCGCCCTAAGCCGGCCAATGAGTGGGCGTCGCTGTACGACTGAAAAAGTCATGGTATTGTAAATAAGAAACATCCCGACCAACAATGCGAGCATACTCAACGCCTGAAGGTTGAATTCAAAGGCGCGGGTCATTTGCTCAACGGTTTCTGTTCGGGAATCGGAGCGAATGATATCAGCTCCGTCGGGCAGCATGGTCTTAAGTTCGGGAATGATATTTTCTTCAGCATTCTGCGGGAGGATCAGGTCAATTTGGGATAACTTTCCCTGCATATCAAAAAGTCGTTGGGCAGTGCTTACATCCAGTACTAACAGGCTTTCCAGTGCTTGCCTGCTGCGGTCGTCTTGCGTATCAATCAGCCCAATTAGCCGGATACTGAACGAACGTCCTCCAACTGAAATAGCCAGAGTATCTCCTATGGATACCTCCAATTCCTGAGCCACCGATTCGGCGATCAATCCGGTATTTTCACCAGCCATAAATTCTGATAATTCTATCCCCGCTTCCTGACTGGCAAAATTCCTGAAGGGAGCCTCCGCAATAGGGTCAACACCCAGAACCTGGAAAGTTCGGTTCACTCCGGTTATACGCGCATACCCTTCAACTACCGGTGCCGATTTCCGGATCTTTCCATCGATCCTGATGGTTTGATATACTTCTTCATCAAGATCTTCAGCAGCCCCCTGAATTTGATGTGTTGCTTTTCCGGTAACGGCTTCGGTGGATAAGGAAAAGGCAGTTTTGGCCGAGCTATTGGAAATATCGATGGATACCACCACAGAAACTCCTAACGCCACGCCCAAAATAGACAAAGCAAAATGCCAGGGATGCTGAAGCAGAAATCGTAAACTGGAAAGCCAAAGTAGATCAGATGAATACTTGCTCATTATTGAATAGCTTCTTCTGTGATTGATACTTCCCTTAACTTTCCGCCCCGGATCTCAAGCACGCGGTCAGCGATATTGCAAATATCACGGTCGTGAGTAGCAAGAATAATTGTTCTGCCGTTTTTACGAACCAGGTTATTGAGGATATCAAGAATCGTTTTTCCGGTTTCATAATCGAGATTTCCGGTAGGTTCATCGGCCAGGATCAGCATGGGTTCGTGAGCCAGCGCCCGTGCGATAGCTACCCGCTGCTGTTCACCTCCTGAAAGCCGATCGGGATAACTGTCACCGCGATCTCCAAGTCCCACTTCATCCAGAAATTGCTGTGCTTTGCTTAAAGTCTCGTCATCGCTAACCCCTTTTAGTTTTAGCGGTAAAATCACATTTTCATGAGCAGTAAGAGTTGTGATGAGGTTAAACGACTGAAACACAAACCCGATATTTTTACGGCGAAAGAGGGTACGGTCTTTTTCATTTAGTTTGGCAAGATCTGTTCCACCGATCACCACTTCCCCGGAATCCGGCTTATCAATTCCGCTTACTAAATTCAGTAACGTACTTTTTCCTGAACCGGACCGTCCTAAAAGTACAATTAGCTCCCCTTCCTTGACTGACAAGTTCATCTCATCTAAAACGGCACGGGTTTTATCTCCCTCTTGGTAACTTTTGGTTAGCTTATTCAGCTGAATGTGTGCTTCGTTGCTCATGTTATTTTTTTCGGTGATCAAATACTCCGATCAAACAACGGTAAGCTTTTATTTGTTCCTGATCTCAAATGAATAATGATTCTCTAATGCTCTTTCCTTTTTATACGCCTAAACACAAAGCAACCCATAGTACTAGCGCAAGTGTCTCATTTGTGTGGTGTGTTTAATGACGCTATGCCTTAGTAACCACACCACACAAATGAGACGCTTGAACCAGGATATATGTAAAGCTTCGAGCGAATTCAATCTGAAGTATTTACTGATTATCAGTCTGTTAACCCCTACCTTTCCACCTAAAAAAAGTTTTATGCAAACGATTCCCGCCATTGATCTTTTAAACGGACAGGCTGTTCGTCTTCACAAAGGATCGTATGAAGAAGTTACTGTTTACGATAAATCCCCGTTAGACCAGGCAAAAATGTTTAAGGAAGCCGGATTTGATTATATTCATGTGGTTGACCTGAACGGTGCCAAAGAAGGAGAGTTTGTAAACCTGCCACATATTAAGGAAATCATCACAGAACTGAGAATTTCAATTCAGACCGGGGGCGGTATTCGCACATTTGAAGATGTAGAAATGCTGCTGGACGCCGGGCTTTCTAAAGTAATCTGCAGTTCTATGGCCATCAAAAATGAGAAAGATTGGCTGAGATCATTGGAAAAATATCCCGAAAATATGATCCTGGGTATGGACCTAAGGAATGGGAAGATTGCCTATTCCGGCTGGCTGGAGACGGTAGAAGAATCAGTGGATTTATTTTTGAGCCGAATGATTGAACACGGTTTGCAGGAAGTTCTTTGTACCGATATTTCTAAAGACGGAACGCTTTCAGGCCCAAATTTCGAACTTTATAACTCCTTAAAAAGAAATTTCCCACAGATCCGGGTCATAGCTTCGGGTGGTGTTGCTTCACTTGATGATCTCCGAAAACTGAATGAGGCTGATATAGATGCTGTGGTGGTAGGCAAGGCTTATTATGAAAACAGAATCTCGCTTAAGGAGATGGCTGCTTTCAACAATTGATCAGTTATCATTTCAAAAAAAACCTTCTCAATAATTTTTTATATTCCTTGTGAAGTTTTTCACAGCCAAATACAACAAAGCTGTGGAACTGAATCTATAGATGTATATGCTAACGAAACGAATTATTCCCTGCCTGGATATCAAGAACGGGCGCACCGTGAAAGGCGTCAATTTTGAAGGACTTCGAGATGCCGGCGACCCGGTTGAGCTTGCCAAACGCTACAGTGAGGACGGTGCTGATGAGCTCGTTTTTCTGGATATCACCGCTACCCTGGAAAAGCGTAAGACATTGGTTGAACTCGTCAAGAGAATAGCTGCTGAAATCAATATTCCGTTTACCGTAGGCGGTGGGATCAAGACCGTTGATGAAATTGAAGAACTGCTTAAATCCGGAGCGGATAAAGTTTCGTTGAACAGCAGCGTAGTAAAAGATCCGAATCTCATAAATAAAGCATCTGCCACGTTCGGAGCCCAAGCTATTGTAGCTGCTGTTGATGCTAAAAAGAATGGTGATTCATGGAATGTGTATATCAAAGGCGGAACGGAAGACACCGGCCTGGATGCCCTGGAATGGATGCAGGAAGTAGAAGAAAGAGGCGCAGGCGAGATCCTGCTGACCAGCATGGATCGTGACGGAACCAAATCCGGCTTTGATATTGAATTACTGGAAAAGGTAAATAAACTTGTCCGCATCCCAGTGATCGCAAGTGGCGGAGCCGGTTCCATCGAGCACTGTATAGATGCTATAAAACTGGCAAATGTTGATGCTGTACTGGCCGCCAGTATTTTTCACTTTAAGGAAATCGAGATCAAGGATCTTAAAGAGCAAATGCAGCGATCCGGCATCGACATGCGTATTTGAAGTATCCCAGTGGTTTATTTTTCCACCAGATACACTTCGCTGGCAACGGCAAAACCTAACACCTGCTCTTCTTCCTCTTCGATCCGAATTTTAACCGGACCATGAAACGGGGTCTTTTCAATCACTTCGATCTTTACTCCGGGTATCACCCCGATCTTTTCGAGATACCGAAGCAATTGCGGATCCTGATCTTTTACCCTTCCGATAATGTACGGGACCCCCTGGTCGGCTTCTAAAATAGAAAGCTGAGCCATCTCCGGCATCACACCGTCTTTGGTGGGAATGGGATCGCCATGAGGATCGTGGGTTGGGTGATTAAGTAATTCAGCTATACGATCCTCAAACTGTTCTGAAATATGGTGTTCAAGATTTTCGGCTTCTTCATGAACTTCATCCCAGGAATAGCCCATCACATCTTTTAGATACAATTCTAACAACCGGTGATGACGAAGAACTTCCAGGGCAATTTTAACTCCAGCCGGCGTAAGCTTAGCCCCTTTGTAAGATTCATGCTCCAATAGCTTCATCTTAGCCAGACGCTTCACCATATTGGTGACTGATGCCGAAGAGACATCAAGTGCTTTCGCAATATTTGTGGTACTTGCGGCTTCTCCTTCCGATTGCAACACATAAATCGCCTTCAAATAATCTTCTACCGACTGACTGAGACTCATATTAAATACGTGATTAGTTTGGCTAATAATACGAATTGCCAAAGAAGATATTAAGGGTTATTCTGATTTAACGTCAGTTCGAGATAAGAACTAAGTTAAAAGGATAAAAATAGATACTTGTGGGTACTCAAGCTTGTTCTTAACCTAATCCAACATCCTGCGCCTGCACCATCGATCAGATGGGGGTTTCCATCAGATCGAATCCGTGGCTGTTTGCCCTGCCCCTCGGTCTGATGGCTCCAGGTCCATCTGACCGATTGCCTGGTTTGGGCACCCCCGTTCAGGTCGTATCCTAATCCAGAGCACCCTGCGACTGTATCATCAATCAGTCCATCCATCAGACGGATCTTGCAGCTATTCTAACATTCTTTATCCCGAATTCACGTTTTTTAGTATCCTTATGTTGAACTCACGTTATTTAACTCTACTGATTTACAGAAGCATCAGCTTTTATGATCACGAGCGTCATATCATCATGTTGCCTGGCCATACCTTTGAACTCGTTGACATCATCCACGATGATCTCCAGTATCTTTTCTGAGGAAGCTTTTCGAACTCCTTTTACCAATCTTTCCAATCGATCTTCCCCATAAAAATGGTTACCGGAATTCAGCATTTCAGTAATACCATCCGTATAGAGAATTGCGACATCCCCTTCTTTTAGCTTCAAACTGGCTTCTTGCGTACATTTTAAAAAATTGTCTCCGTTCGTCATCCCTATACCCACACCAGCCGGTTTCAGCCACTCAGTATCCCCATTACTCCGAATTACAAGCATAGGGTTATGCCCGGCCCTGGCAAAGGTGAATTTGCGTTTATCTGCTTCCAGAATTCCATAGATCATAGATATGAATGTGCCTCGTGTGGCATTTTCCTTGAATAATCTATTCAGCTGATTCAACAATTCTACAGGGGATAAGATCAAGGCACTTAAACTGTGCAGTACTCCTTTTGTGAACGTCATATAAAATGCTGCCCTTATCCCTTTTCCGCTCACATCACCAATGGCGATGGCGGTTCGCTGCTCACCAAGCGAGATCATATCATAATAATCACCGCCGGTTTCCTGGGCGGGAATACAAACCCCGGCTATATCTATTCCGGGAAAATGGTGAATCTTGGACGGAAGAAAAGCTTGCTGAACCACTCGCGCTATGGAAAGTTCTTGCTTTAACCGCTGTTCTTTTGCCTGATCTTCAATGTAAGCCGGAACGTACTCGGGAAGCTCTTTTCGGTCACTTCCTTTTGCAATAAAATAAATACCAAGTCCGGACAATGTGATTACAACTAATACGAAGAGAGAAAAGGCGTTGGCATCAGGCGAACCCTCCATCACCCATCCTTTAGAGGTTGAGAGCAGATTCAAAAAGATGAAAAAGCCAAATACGATGGTCAGAATATCGTAACGGATATAGAAATAGCCGAGAATAAGCCCAAAGACTACTCCCATGGCTCGGTCTATAAGATCCGGTTCAATAGAAAATGGAAGGAAATTCAGCAATCCGAATAAAAATGCACTTAAGGCCGGGATCACCCACTCTCGTTTTATTACACCTTTAACTTGATTACCGATAATCAGAAAGATTGGAACCACAATCACTAACACCATCATTGCGGTAACCATCAGGTTTGCAATGGAGGGAAGAAAGTAATTATCCGATATTAAACCGGTTCCAGCAGAAATGTATGAGCCGGGGATCACCATTAAAAAGAGACCAACTGAACCTGCTAAAAATCCACCCAGGCTAATAGCATTAATAATTGCCCAGCCTACCGGTTTATTCACAAACAGTCCGCGGCGGACTAAATCCAACGTCTTCAATTTCTGGGGCCAGTATTGTCGGGTAATGGAATCACTAACGGCTGTCATTACAAAAAACCCCATTGCACTGATTGCTCCCAATACCGCAATCAGCATCAACCCATTTATTATTTGATTGGTGTTGGTTTCTCCGAATATGAAACCAAAGTCATAGATAAACTGGAGTATCCAAAATCCGGGTACAATAAACCCGGCCACAACGGCTATGATCATAGCTGGCCTGGTATCAATGGCGCGGGCTTTTATGCGCAGGTAAAACACAAATAGCAGCCAAATGACAAAAGTTAAAATAAGGAACAGAGAAATACTTTCCAGGATATTTGTTAAGGCATCGTTATCCGCAGAAAAGGCAGGGAAAATGGTAAAATCCAGGGACTTGATGGAGCCGGCCGGCATTACATCCATGGTAAGGTTTACCCTGATATCGGAGAGAGAATCCTGTGCGGTATAAAATGTGCGTGCAAAACGGATCCCTCCTTCATCCATGATCTTTACAGAATCTTGTTCCAGATCATAATTACGCCATACCGTTCGGTCCAAATAAAATTCTGAAAGATCCCAGATATTATCCATCGAGTAATAGCGGGCTTCATCTTCTCCCCTTAGTTCTCTGAGCTGATCTATAATTCTTCCTTCCTGTTCATTGCTGCTCTGTGAACCGGATGTAAAATGCTGGTAATTGGTTAAACCGGTAATGAGCGAATCTTCTAATCCGCGGCTGTAATTTTCTACCTGATTCTGGAAAACATGTCGTACCGCGTACCTGTTAAAAGGCCGTTGGTTCGTAATTAACTCCGTGCTTGCAGAGAAACTGACCACGCGTCCATCGGGAGTCAATCCTATGGTAGCTTCGATCTCAGTTTCGTCATTTCCTGTGTTGAATTCTGAAACCTCCCATCGTATAAGTGGCAAATCTATGAGAAATTCAGAATCCACTACTTGTTGTTTAAATTCTTTGACTCCCCATTTTTTTTGCAGGGAATCAATGACACTTCCGGAAACATCAAAACTTGCCTTGGGGTGAAATTCTACCGGTTTAAATTGCCAGCTTTGGAATACCGAATCCGCTTTTTCAACGATCCGGTCTTTTGAATGGGTGAGTTCTTCAATAGTTAGTGGATGCATCACCGAAAACGAATAGAAAAAACAGGCTATCCCGGCAAGCCCGAATAGAAGTATTAATAAGTCCCTGAAGAGTTCTTTGCCCTTTTCCATGATGTACTCTACGAAAAACTTGGATTAGGTTTCAAGAATATGCTTAGATTCAGGGAAATATCGAAATCGTACCGATTAGTTTTATGTGCTTAATCACTTTTGCTTACAAATATCATCCCAAATATAATCTGATTTTAGCTGGAAATCGGGATGAATTTTATGGGCGCCCCACTCGGAAAGCTCAATTCTGGACAGAAGAAAAACATCCGGATATACTTGCGGGAAAAGATCTTAAAGGAGGAGGAACCTGGCTGGGAGTACATAAAGACGGAAGGTGGGGTACACTTACAAACTACCGGGATCCAAAAATTCAAAAAGAAGATCCGCCCACCCGAGGGGAGTTGGTGATAGATTTTCTGAAATCCGGGAAATCGGCTATGGATTATTTGCAGGAAGTCACCCAGAAAGCGGAGGAATATAATGGTTTTAATTTGTTGCTTTGGGATGCAAAAGGGTTTTATCATTATTCCAATCAAAATAAGAAGGTTACCAATATAAGTGATGGAATTCATGGTGTCAGTAATGCCTTACTCGATACCCCCTGGCCTAAGTTGACTTCTGCAAACCGTCAATTAACTGAGATTATTCAGGAAAAGGAGATCGACAAAGAACGACTCTTTGAGCTGCTTAAAGATGAAACGAAAGCTTCGGAAGAAAATCTTCCTGTAACCGGGATCCCAAGAGATCTTGAAAAAGCCGTTTCCTCTATTTTCATTAGAACTGAAAATTACGGTTCCCGCTGTTCTACGGTTCTTTTAATTGATAAGGAAGGCAACATCGATTTTACTGAACGAAGCTATGAACCCGGGACCACTAAGCTTAAAAGTGAGCAAAAGTTCAATTTCAGTTCATAAACGAATGTTTATAAACTGAAATCAGAAGTGCATCATTTTCTGCTAAAGTAATATGTTGGAGAGTCCGTACAAAGTGCCGTAGGCAATTGTAACTCCCTTATCTTCGGCTTGTACTGAATGAGTAACCCGCAATCAGTTTCGCCTTCGTAATTCTGCCTGTACATCGCCAGTTCACCTTCATTCCAGTCGTGATCTCCTTCTCTAATAGTATATTTTTGTACCAAAGAATCGTTTGTAAACCAATGGGCCTCGTTTTGGCTGTAAATTTTAAGCGTCATGGTATAACCGGCTGTATCAGCATCAACAACTTGCCCCCAGCCTCCAACGGTTCTGTACCAAGTCCAATCGCCTTCAAGTCCTTCAGGTACCAGTTGTTCATTTTCGAATAGACTGCACCCTGCGAAGAGCACTATTAAAAGGACTGTAAATTTCATCTTACTCTATTTCTTAGTGGCTTTTCTATGAACCGATAAAATCATTATATATTGTTTTATCCTCAGAGATTCTAAAACTTCAAATATATTGAATTAATGAATCCGCAAAAGAAATCACTTATCCATCCAAACTCGTCAAAACAGCTTCCTTGCCTTCCGGGGTATATTCTTCAGGATCAGGTATTTTTCCGAATTTGTAGATAATGCCAATAATCAAAGCTACCCCTGCCGGATAAATGACCCATACTGAAATATTTAGAACCAATGCACTTATCATGGCTAAAATACTGATCCCACCTACAATCAACGCATAAGGTAACTGCGTATTCACGTGCTCCACATGATCGCATTGCGTGGCGATAGAACTTAGAATAGTGGTATCGGAAATTGGTGAGCAATGATCACCCCAAACGGAACCGGCTAAAACTGCACTTACACTCGCATAGATCACCTCCAGGGTCATCTCAGAGGGAATACCTGTTGAATTACCGATTTCCCATCCTAACGGTACTACAAGAGGCATCAGAATACCCATGGTTCCCCAGCTTGATCCCGTTGCAAAAGCGGTAAGTGCAGACAATACCAATACTATTGCCGGCATCCAGTATGGGTTCAAAGTTTCTCCGAATACCGAAACAAGATAGTCTGCAGTTCCAAGCGCTACGGTCACGTCACTCAAAGCCCATGCTAACACAAGAATAAGCACTCCGTCAAACATCACATGCATTCCGTTCATCATGCCTTCGAGCGTTTTCTCTACATCCAGCAGTTTTTTTGAGAGGGTCATACCAATAGCTACCACCACGGATGCAAGTGAGCCCCACAATAAAGCATCGTAGGAATTTGCAGTTTCGATGATGCCCTGAATTGAATCTCCCTCACCGGTTACAAAAAGCCCGATAATAGTTCCGAAGACCAGTGTTAGAATGGGAATGGCAGCATTAGCCCAATGCGATTCGCTTTTCTTCTCCTCATCTTCTTCGATCTTGTCTTTATACAGATTGTATTTATCCAGCTTTGAATCATGCTTGGCTTTATAAAGCGTAATCCTGGACTTCAACATGGTACTAAAATCGCGGCCCGAAAAGGCTATCAGGATCACAAAGAGAATGGTGAAAAAAGCATAAAAGTTATAGGGGAGTGAATTAATGAATACCGAATAAGCCGCTTCATTGAAGTCAGGCATTTCGGCCTCAGCAGTGGCAATGAATCCTACCATCGCACCGATCCATGTGCTTACCAAAGCAACTGTAGCGATGGGAGCAGCAGTAGCATCCACCAGATAAGCCAGCTTGGCACGGGAAATGCGCAGTTTATCGGTTAGCGGACGCATGGTATTCCCAACTACCATGGTATTGGCATAGTCATCAAAAAAGATGAAAAAGCCCATGAGTGAAGTCACTACCATGCCCTGTACTTTGGTTCTCACAAACTTAGTGATAGCTTTAATGACTCCGCGAGTTCCACCGTTATCGGTGATCACACCAACCATTCCACCGATCAAAATTGAAAAAACCACAATACTCATTCGATCGGGATCTGAAACACCCGGTACAATGAAACCGCTTAATGCGTCAAAGAAACTGTTGAATATTCCAGCAAATGTAAGGTCGCCGATGAGATATGCCCCCATCCAGATCCCCAAAAACAAGGCAAAAAGGACCTGTCGGAAAGCTAATGCGATCGCAATGGCAACGAGTGGCGGAAGAATACTGATCCAGCTTCCGATGATTCCTGAAGATGCCTCAGCAGTTTGTACATCTGCCCAGGCATACTGTGAAGCTAAAATAAGTAAGACACCAACTCCTGTAAGTGCTGCTATTTTCTTTTTCATGTAGTGTTTTTCTGTTTATAAAAACCGCTCAGAAAATAACATCTATTCCATTAAAACCAAGATTGAAAGTACAGGGAATAACCAGTTTTTAATGATGACTATTCAGTATAGAGTAGGATCCACTTCTCAAATCGTAATTCAGTCCGTCGGTCTATCGCAGTTCCAAGTCTTGGTTATGGCACTCTTCAACCCCTACCCCTTATTAACTTTTAACAGTTTGGTCTTTGAATTGCAGCTTTTACGGAGTTACTATTCATTATTTAAAACTTGAATAACAATCTCACTTTATGAAAACAAGATACTACGTTCAGTGTTGATGGTATTGATATGGACATTTGCTTCATTCACTATTATTTCAGCACAAGATTCATACCGTAATTTCAATGAACTGACGGAACGATTAGACCGACTTGAATCAAATTATGAGAACCTGGTTTTCCTTCAATCTCTTGCCAAAACTGCAGAAGGCAGGGATCTTATTATTGCCAGTAATTCAATCATAGATGCGTAAAAAACAATTAGATTTCGGGCATTCGCCGCGAAATGACCATCTTGCCTATGATAGAACCTGCTTTTTAATCGAACTCAGATTATTAGGTTATATAATGCAAAAAAGAACTCATTTCTATGAGTTCTTTTTTTATTCACCCCACAGTCGAATAGGGATATAATTGTACCTTACACCTGAAACCTTCGTCTATAACCTTTCCAAAGCAGAGTCAATGCGACCAAGCACTTCCTCTTTACCTATCAGTTCAAGGGCCGGGAACAGATCGGGACCAAAACCCTGACCGGAAATAGCGATACGAAGCGGCATCATCAGTTTTCCGAAACCTACCCCATGCTCTTCAATGGTTTCCTCGAGTTTCTTTTTCAGCGTAGCTGCTTTAAAATCATCTTCAGAAAGCGCTTCAATGCGAGTTTTATAGGAAAGTATCAATCGCGAACTGTCGTCTTTCCATTTTTTCAGAGCATTTTCATCATATGCTTTTGGAGCTTCAAAAAAGAAAGCCCCCATACTCACAAACTCATCGATCTTGGAAACCCGCTCCTGAAGCAGTTCGATCACCGTTGTTAAAAAGTCATCACTTGGGATCTCATATCCTTTACCCAAAAACAGAGCTTCTACTCTTGGTTTTAATTCGTCTATCGAGTGCTGGCGTATGTAGTTCTCATTATACCACATCAATTTCTTGTAGTTAAAAACTGCACCGCCTTTGGAAACACGGTCGAGCGTAAACAACTCGCATAATTCCTTCATGTCATGAATCTCAGAATCGTCGCCGGGACTCCATCCCAGGTACGCCAAGAAATTAACCAGGGCATCCGGTTCGTAGTTACCGGCCATATAATCTTTAGTGTTCACCGGAATTCCCTCACTCTCAGCTTTTCGCTTGGAAAGCTTTCCACCACTCGGACTCATGATCAGTGGTAAGTGCGCCATCTTCGGAGGTTCCCAACCAAACGAATTATAAAGCAGCATGTGCTTAGGTGTACTCGGAAGCCACTCTTCCCCGCGAATTACATGCGTGATCTCCATAGTGTGATCATCCACCACATTGGCAAGATGATAAGTTGGCATTCCATCTGATTTCAGTAATACCTGATCATCTAATCCTTCCGTGTCGAAAGATACATTTCCACGGATCTCATCCTCAAAACGGATGGTCTCTTTACGAGGAACCTTGAGGCGAACCACATATTCATCGCCATTATCCATGCGTTTTTTAACCTCATCCTGTGAAAGCGTGAGGCTGTTCTTCATGGATTGACGAGTGATGGAATCATATTTCGGTGATGGATTCCCGGACTTCATAAGGCGTTCCCGCATCTCATCGATTTCTTCAACAGTATCAAAGGCGTAGTAAGCATGCCCTGATTCCACCAACTGTTCCGCGTATTTGTGATAGATATCCTTGCGCTCACTTTGTCGGTACGGGCCGAAATCACCGCCTTTGCCGGGGCCTTCATCAATTTCTATTCCTGCCCATTCCAGCGAGTCGATAATATCCTGCTCAGCATCTTCCACATACCGGGACTGATCGGTATCCTCAATACGGAGTACAAAAGTCCCCTCATTATGTCGGGCAAATAAATAGTTATAAAGTGCGGTTCGTAATCCGCCAATGTGTAAAAATCCGGTTGGTGAAGGCGCAAATCGTACGCGAACGCTCATTTAATTTCTCTTTTTTTATAAAGTTTCTAATTCTAAAATCTTCAGTTCCTAAAGATAAGAAATTTTAAATGCTAAATTTTGAATGTTGAATTGGCTAAGTTTCCATTCAACATTCAAAATTTAAAGATTCAGCATTGCGTTTAGCGCTTCTTCAACCTCAATTTGCTCCTAATTTATATGACCTTTCAGCCATGCTGAACGCCGATCTCGTGGTGTGGAATGATCTTGAGCAGTGGTCACGGAAGGGCAGGACCCACCGGGCAGCCATAAAAGGAGAGCAGGGATTGCAGTGGGTTAACATCCCCATAAGAACTGAGGACAAGAAAAAATTGCTCTCAGAAGTTCACATTGAGCATTCTGAAGATTGGATCAATCCATTCTGGAATGCCCTTCACCATAATTATTCCGAGGCAACCTGGTACGATTTCTTTGCTGATGAATTAGAATTCGAGATTCGAAAAGCAACTGAGTTTGATAAACTCATCGACTTCAACATCTACTTTTTTGATCGTCTGCAACACTTCCTTGAGTTCAGGATTGAATATAAGCTTGCGAGCACGATTCCTGAGTTTAATCCAAATCCCGATATCTTTATTAAAAAAATGGGTGCTGATATTCTTTTTCAGGAACACGATTCAAAAAATTACCAATGGCTTAGCGATCATACCAAACCGGTTTTTGAAGACAAATTACATCCCGGATACAAGCAATTGGGAGAGAGTTTCCTTCCGGGTTGCAGTGTCTTAGACCTGCTATTTAATAAAGGGAAAGAAAGCTTTTCGGTTTTGGATTTTTGACCGATGACGGACGACGGCAGACCGACTAATATGAATCTTAGTACAAACCTCAATTATTTCCGAAGAGATCGCGAGTATATACTTTGTCCTTTACATCTTTAATCTCACCTACCATGCGGTTGGCAACGATCACTTCGGATATCTTTTTGAACTCGTCCAGATCTTTGATCACTCTTGAGTGATAGAATTCTTCCTGATCCAAGTACGGCTCATATACCACAACCTCGATGCCTTTTGCTTTGATCCTCTTCATGATTCCCTGAATAGCACTTTGGCGGAAATTGTCGGACCCTTGCTTCATCACCAACCGATACACTCCTACAATTTTTGGATCGTTCTTCCAGATCTGTCGGGCAATGAAATCTTTACGGGTGGTATTGGCATCCACTATGGCCTTAATAAGATTGTTCGGTACATCCTCAAAGTTTGCCAAGAGTTGTTTGGTATCTTTTGGAAGGCAATATCCGCCGTAACCGAAAGAAGGGTTGTTATAATGATCTCCGATCCGGGGATCGAGTCCAACACCACGAATTACTTGCTCGGCGCTCAGATCATGGGTTTCGCAGTAGGAATCCAGCTCATTAAAATAGGCCACCCGCATTGCGAGGTAGGTGTTTGAAAATAGTTTAATGGCTTCAGCTTCCGTGCTGTCAGTATAGAGAACAGGAATTTCTTCTACGGGTTTGGCTGCTCCTTCAACCAATAATCCTGCGAATATTTCAGCCCTACCAGACCGTTCACCAACCACGACGCGAGAAGGATACAGATTATCATACAGTGCCTGTCCTTCACGAAGAAACTCAGGCGAGAAGATCAGGTTTTCAGTACCGAATTTCTCTCTGGCCTCAATTATATAGCCAACCGGGACAGTAGATTTTATAACCATTACCGCTTCCGAATTGATCTCCATTACATCTTTAATAACGGCCTCTACGGAACGTGTATTGAATTTATTGGTATCCGGATCATAATTTGTCGGAGTCGCTATAATCACGAAATCAGCCCCTGAATACGCCTTTTCTTTATCTAAGGTGGCCGTAAGGTCAAGCTCTTTATTCTTTAAAAACTTTTCAATTTCCGAATCAGCAATAGGCGACTTTTTGTTATTGATGAGTTCGATTTTTTCTTTCACGATGTCGAGTGCTACTACTTCATGGTGCTGAGATAATAACACTGCTAAGGACATTCCAACATATCCGGTTCCGGCTACGGCAATTTTCATGTACTGATCTTTTTGGTCTTAGTTTCTCTACTGATGGTTCTTAAAATTTATTCCGCCTTAAACGGATTGGACGCAAGAAACTGACGAATAAAGATCCATCCTATACTTGCAATACCACTAAGCATCACAAAAACGATCAGGATCGTAGTTCCGCTCGTCTCATCATTCACAGGAACCTGTACCGGCTGCAATACCTTAAAAACCGGTGTTTCTTCCTGTACCTTAAGTCGGGCTTGTTCATACTGCTGTGTAAGGCCATTGTATAAATTAAAGGCAATATCATATTCTGACTGCAGGCGTTGCTGCTCGGTTCGGGCTCGGGCAGTCAGGTTTCCCTGATTGCTATCCGTGAATTCTGCAAGGGCTAACTGTGCTTCTTGAAATCGCTCTTCTGCCTTATTCAACTGATCTTCTACAAATTCGAGATTGCGCAGTACTTTTTCAGTCCGGTATTCAACAAGGTAATCAGTTAGTTCTCTGATGGTATATTTAGCAACTTGCGCAGCTACCTTTGGATCCGGCATTCGTACACTCACAGAAACAATCCCGGTTTCCCCATTAAGACTCACCCCAACACGCTCCCTCAGATTACTTACCACTCCCATTTGAGCTTTGGTGAGAGAGAGTATTTCAGGGTCTTGCTCTGCTTCTATTACCACCTCCTCTTCAGGATCTCCCTTCAAAGCACTAAGAATCGTAAAAGGAAGGCCGATAGTGTACTGTTTAACATATGCCAATGCTCCGGGAGAATGTATATTCATGAAGTACTCATAGAGGGTAGCCGTAGTATCGTATTCCGGATAGGTAAATTCCTGATTCATCAGGTTGGTCTGGAAAGAAAGACTTTGAACGATCTGCGGATATAGATCTACCCGAATAACGTTACCTCCAGAGCTATAATTTCCCCCGCTAGCTCCCAACAAACCTCCATATTGCTGCAACAAACCTGAGGTACCCCCTCCACTTTCAGTATTGTATTCAGGCATCAGTGTGGCATCACTCACATATTCTTTAGGACTTAACAGAGCTACTATTACTCCCAATATGATTCCTGCGGCCACAAATTGATAGATCACTTTCCGATTATCCCAAATGGTCTTAGCCAGTTCAATGAGATTGATTTCATCTTCCTCATATCCCCCATAGCTTTGGTCAGCCGGCACTAACCTGTATTCCTGAATAGGAAAGTCTTCGTTTGGCTTTTTCTTTCCGGGTTTCGAATCCCCGTTTTCACCCTGATTAGATTTATTTTCTTCGCTCACAATTTCTGGATTTTGTTAATCAGCAATAATACGAAGTTTGTGATTGTATATAAAGAGAGGTTTTAGTTCCAAGTTATAGGATTTTTATTAAGATATCAGGTTCAGTATTTCTTGCACAGCTTCTTCCACTGACCGTTCGTCGGTGTTGATGACGAGCGTTGGGTCCTTCGGGGCTTCATGATCGGCATCGTAACCGGTGAGCCCTGTGATCTCCCCTTGTTCGGCTTTCTTGTAGAGTCCTTTTGGATCTCGTTCCTGTGCTGTTTTTGGATCGCAGGTGATATGGATCTCTTTGAAATCATCTTTAGGGAAAAGGGTTTTAACCGCATCGCGGTCTTGTTGATAGGGTGAAACAAAAGTACAGATCACAATATTGCCGTGTTCAAAGAACAGGCGTGCAGTATGTCCAATGCGTCGTATATTTTCGGTTCGGTCAGCCGGGCTGAATCCAAGATCTCCATTCAAACTGTGGCGCACCTGATCTCCGTCTAAAAGCATGGTTTGCTTTCCTGAATCCCACAGTCTTTTCTCAACTTCCCTTGCAATCGTACTTTTTCCAGCCCCTGAAATTCCTGTCAGCCACAGCAATTGAGCTTTGTGCCCATTTCGCTTTTCACGCTCTTCACGGGAGATGTTCCAAGGTTCCCAGACAACATCAGGAGAGTGTTGAGTTAATGATGAGCGTTTAGTTTTGGTGCCCTTAGAAACCGTTGAACCTGCACGCATCATCCCTGCACCTGCCGTTACGTTGGTGGCTGGATCAATAATGATAAAACTGCCGGTTTTTTTATTGATCTGATAGGCATCAAAGAACAAGGGTTGTGAAGTTTTTAGCTTAACTCGTCCAATTTCGTTGAGACTCAGTTTATCAGCTTCCTCACGATTCAATGAATCCACATTCATCCGGTATACTAATTCCCGCGCAAAAACCTGGGTGGTTTGTGTGGTATGCTGAAGGATGTATTGCTTGTCTATTTCCATCGGTTTTTCACTCATCCAGCAGACGTAGGCTTCAAAATCGTTACGGACAGTAGGTACGTTATCTTTCCGAACGATCATATCTCCTCGGGAAATATCGATCTCGTCTTCGATGGTAAGTGTAACGGATTCTCCCGGATAAGCAATATCAAGGTCTTCATCACGTGTTACGATCTTCTCCACTTTGGAACTCAGACCCGATGGGAGTACTGTGATCTCATCGCCGGGACGAATATGCCCGGATGCTATTCTTCCAGAAAATCCACGGAAATTTTGATTGGGACGTATTACATACTGTATGGGCAGTCGAAAGTCTATTATATTTTCATCGGCATCAACTTTTACCGTTTCCAGGTGATGCAGCAGGGTTGAGCCGTTGTACCAGGCCATACGTTCACTTTTATCCACCACATTATCCCCCTTCAGTGCAGATATCGGGATGTAAGTAACGTCACTGATATTCAATTTCTTAGCAAATCTTCGGAATTCAGAGACGATCTCATCGAATACGTTTTCATCATAATCCACCAGGTCCATCTTATTCACGGCTACTACCAGATGTGGGATACGAAGTAATGAAGAAATAAAAGCATGTCGGCGTGACTGAGTAAGCAAACCTTTGGAAGCATCCACAAGAATCACTGCCAGGTCAGCTGTAGAGGCACCGGTTACCATATTTCGTGTGTACTGAGTGTGGCCGGGTGTATCCGCAATAATAAACTTCCGCTTTGGAGTAGCGAAGTATCGATAAGCAACATCAATAGTGATCTTCTGCTCCCGCTCGGCTTTCAGTCCATCGGTAAGCAGCGCCAGGTTCACGTCTTCTTCCCCACTGCTTTTGCTGGATTTCTCGATCGCTTCCATCTGGTCCTTAAAAATGGACTTAGAATCGTAAAAAAGCCGCCCGATCAGTGTACTTTTACCATCATCCACGCTTCCGGCTGTTGTAAACCGAAGGAGGTCCATATCCAGGTATTTGTTGTCAGTGTTTTTGTCTTTTACTGTTATGTTACTTTCGCTCATTTCAAGTAATAAAAAGTTCGTTATTCGATATTCAGTGTTCGTTGTTCGGCATTCTAAAAGTATCCTTGTCTTTTTCTGTCTTCCATAGCCGTTTCACTGCGTTTGTCATCGTGGCGATTACCACGCTCAGTTTGTCGTGCTGAAGCCACTTCCTGAATGATTTCCTCCATATTAGATGCATCAGACAGAACCGCACCGGTGCAGGTTGCATCACCGATGGTTCTGAAACGAACGGTCTTGGTTTCCAGCTCCTCCTCATCCATCCGGTTCACAAAATCAGTATCCGCCAGCCATACTCCACGACGGTTGAACACCTTCCGTTCATGAGCAAAATACAGCTCCGGAATATCAATCTCTTCCTGGGCGATGTACTGCCATACATCCATCTCGGTCCAGTTACTTATGGGAAATACCCTGAAATTCTCGCCCGGTTTCTTACGTCCATTGAACAAGTTCCAAAGTTCCGGCCGCTGATTTTTTGGATCCCATTGACCAAATACATCCCGGTGCGAAAAGAATCGCTCTTTAGCCCGCGCCTTTTCTTCATCACGGCGACCGCCGCCAAGCGCTGCATCCACCTGATGCTTTTTCAAAGTATCTAACAACGTTCTGGTTTGAAGAGCATTTCTACTGGCATCCGGACCTGTTTCCTCTTCAACATCCCCGGCATCAATAGATT
Organism: Gracilimonas sp.; assembly: GCA_022450045.1. Lineage (GTDB taxonomy): Bacteria > Bacteroidota > Rhodothermia > Balneolales > Balneolaceae > Gracilimonas. The sequence continues at coordinate 102,824 of JAKURD010000001.1, forward strand.
CCTGTACGCTTCCCACGATCAATTCCACCCCATATTTTTCTACCAGCTTATCTCGAAATTCAATGGTCTCGGGGAAATTATGACCGGTATCAATATGCATAAGCGGAAAGGGGACTTTCCCGGGGTGAAAAGCCTTCAACGCCAGGTGAAACATAACGATGGAATCTTTTCCACCTGAGAAAAGTAACACCGGACGCTCAAACTGAGCCGCTACTTCTCTCATTACGTAGATTCCTTCGTCTTCAAGATCTTTAAGATGCGATTGTTTTTTTCGTTCGCTCATTATGCTGTAGTTGGACAAGGTGTAGGGTTTTATTTGCTTCGATTCAAGAGTTGAATTAATTCAACATCTTTGATTATTCAAAAGTACTCTGTCAGGTTAATGATAATTATTTTAATTCTACAAATGTATCCAATCCAAGTAAAAAATACGGATTTTTGAAAGATTTTTTGTTGTAGGTCAGAGGGGAGTATTTCTCTCCGTCCTTACAAGAATACCGATATACGGCATCGGCGGCTGCGGTATCCCACTCCATAGTAGGACCTAATCTCGGATACAGATCCGCTTTCCCTTCGGCAACCAAGCAAAATTTGATCGAACTTCCCGATGGAACTTCTTCGCTGACTTCAATTCCTACATTCTTTAATTTCTTTGCTGTAGTATCATCTCCATGAGAGCGGCTCACCACGATCCGGGCTTCGCCGGGGGCTTCAAATGCATTTGTCTCCAGCTTCACTGCTTTTTCGTCTGCTACTCTTTTGAAGGAACCTATACTTTGTTCACCGTAATACATGACATCGAAGGCCGGAACATAAACCACCCCCAAAACCGGTTTATTCTTTTCAATGAGAGCTATATTTACCGTAAATTCTCCATTTTTTTTGATAAACTCCTTGGTCCCATCCAGCGGATCTACCAACCAAAAACGCTCCCAATCCTTGCGTTCTTTATAATCGGGGACCCCTGATTCTTCTGAAATAACCGGGGTATGGGGATCAAGTTCTTTAAGGGAATCCACGATAATATAATGAGCAGCCAGGTCAGCTTTTGTAAGCGGAGAGTCGTCATCTTTAGTGATCACTTCAATCTCCGTATCGTAAAATTCTAAAATTTTTTGCCCGGCCTCTTCTGCTGTCTTGATGACTCGATTAAGCATTCAGCTTGTGTTTTTAAAAATTCCAAATGTAAGGTATTAATGATACAGCGATTGCCGCTACTATCAAATTTAGTGGTAGTCCTATTTTTACAAAATCAGTAAATCGATAACCACCGGGACCATAAACCATCAGGTTAGTTTGATAGCCAATAGGTGTGGAAAAACTTGAAGAAGCGGCGACGATTATCACCATTGCAAAGGGAATAAAATTAACCCCCATCGATTCCGCCAGTGAAAATGCGATCGGAAAGATCAAAACTGCAGCTGCATTATTGGTGATCATTTCTGTCAACAGCCACGTAGCTATATACGTTAAAAAGAGTGCCAGAACAGCATTCTCTCCGGATAATCCAAGAAGATTTGAAGCAAGATGTTTCGCTACGCCAGTGTATTCCAAAGCGCTTCCCAATCCCAGTGCCGATGCAATAGCTATAAGAACACGCCAATCCACGCTTTCAAGTGCAGAGGAATAACTGTAGCACTTAGTGATCAATAACAGTCCACCGGCTACAATCGCAGCTTGCAGCATACTTAGAACTCCTGTAGCAGCAAGAATTACCATAGCTGCCAAAGACAATCCTGCGATCCAGGCTTTTTCATAGGTAACAGGGGAAGAATCTTCAATAGGGCTCACCAGAAAATAATCGCTTGAGTTGCGATATTTATTCACAAAGTTGGGGTGTGCCTCAAGTAACAGCACATCCCCGCTTTTCATTGTGATATCTCCTATCTTTTCATTGATGCGCTCTCCGCTTCGAGATACTGCCAGCACCACTGCATCATATCGATCGCGAAATCTCCCTCTCCTGATCGTCCTTCCCACCAACGGGTTCGACCTGGATACTACCGCCTCTATCATCTTACGTTCATTGCGTGGAGCATTGAGCTTAAACACCTGCTCAGTAGCAGGTTCAAGTCCTGATATCTGCTGAAGGTCAATAATGGAATCCACGATACCGGTGAATATCAGCCGATCTTTGCTCTTTAATCTTTCGTATGGCCCGACGGCAGGAATAGCTCGCTTATTCCTTTGGATTTCGATCAAAAATAATCCGGGAAGATTCCTTAATCCTGCCTCTTCGATGGTTTTTTCAGAAAGAGCACTTCCTTCTTTTACGATCATCTCGATGGTGTATTCACGTGGGTCTTTGAAGGTATCCATACTCGATCCGCGAATGGGAAGTAGTCTATCCCCAAAAATTAAGAGATAAATAAATCCTGCAATGGCGCAAGGAATACCAATTAATGCAGGCTCAAAAATCCCTATCGACCGAATGCTTGCCTCTTCAATCATCAACCCATTGATGATCAGGTTCGTACTTGTCCCGATCAGGGTACATGTTCCGCCTAAAATAGCAGCGTAACTTAGTGGAATCAGTATCTTGGATGCGGGGATTTGTGAAATTCTACTCCATCGTTCTAATGCCGGGATAAAGGAGGCTACTATTGGAGTATTATTCAGGAAAGCACTCATTATCATAACGGGACTCATAATTCGTAGTTGTGCTTTTCTAACGGTTCGGGCGTCTCCCATAACCTTTTGCACTATGAAATGAATAGCCCCTGTTTCTTTAAGACCGGCGGCAACTATATAGAGTACTGCCACTGTTAACATCCCTTCATTCGAAAACCCTGAAAGTGCTTCTTCAGCAGGGATGATCCCAATAATGAAGATCACGGCCAAACCTGCGAATAAAATGATATCCACAGAAATAGCTGTACCAACCAAAAAAGTCAGGCACAGCATTATGATCCCTAAAACAATCCATCCTTCAGGCGTCATACGTTATATATTTATTTGTTGAAGCTGAATATAGAAGGAGTTGCCGAGAGGAAAAAATGGATTAGTAGCTGGAGAGCCTTTAGTGTTTGAGATATTGACCAAGATCTTAGTCAGGAGTGCTCGATTTAAACTTTTAGCAACCGGAGTGAAATTAGTTTAAAATCTTTATTGAAGTAGTGAAAGGTAAAGCCGTATATTTGGCGCCTACTTAAGCTACGCCTCGGTGGTGGAATTGGTAGACACGTTGGACTTAAAATCCAATGGATATTAAAATGTCCGTGCCGGTTCGAGTCCGGCCCGAGGTACTTAAAAGCCCTGTGAAACACTTTTTACAGGGTTTTTTATTCCAAAGTCTATTTTGGAATATTTTGCACCTACACATATTAGCAACTAATTATCTAATTTTCGGGCTAAATTTTTATTGTTATATAATTTCGTTTAATATCAATTCATGTTATTATTAGGCTATTGTGCTTTACGACACTTGAATTAACCGGATATGATGGATAAAAATCAAAAAAAAACAGTAATGATCGTCGAAGATGATCTGATACTGAACCTTCTGTATGAGAGTTATTTAGAAAAATTAGGCTATGATGCCGAAGGGGAACTTGTATATGGGAAGACAGCCATTGAAGTAGCTCAAAAAATTAAGCCCAACCTCATATTAATGGATATTTCACTGGAAGGTGATATTGACGGTATTACTGCTATGAAGGAGATTCGGAAGTTTTCAGATGTTCCTGTAATCTATATCACTGGTAATTCTGATCCCCATCATGTTCAAAAAGCCAAGGAAACCGGATACCTCGATTATCTCGTAAAGCCTATCGAATTTAATGATCTGAAAGAGTCAATTGAGAGAAATTTAGACAAAATTCATAAATAGTCATTATCCTTACCCTAATACTCGATTTTTTCACTCCTAACTTCTTCTTTTCAATTTTGTTCGCTAAATCTTAATAACTCTATTCTTTCTTTCAGTTTACTGTTTCAACAGTTTTTTTATTGACCATTATTTTTACCAAATTTGAGCATAATAAAATACTCTTAGTCCTAATATTGAAGATTGAATTTCTACAAAGGTTTGAAACATGAACGTATTAAGAAATCGTGGCTTTAGATGGATCTCATTGATGGTTGGACTGGTGGCTATAATTGCCCTGACCGGAATGAACGTATTATCCCTCTACGATTTGCGTGACCGCATGGTGGAAAGTGAAGAAGAACGGCGTACAGATCAACTGGATGAGATCAACGATACCATTCGAAATCAAGTTCTTGACCCGCTAAGGGGGCTTAGTCAAATTGAACTTGAACCCATCGAAAAATCCCTTCAGCGATCAGGACAATTACCGGATAATATTCTGGAAGTGTTGGAGCGATCCTCCCAAAGCCCCTATTTTACCGGCATCTTTTTCACCCCGGATAACACTGATCCTTGCCTTGAAGAAAGTACAGTGTACAAATATGATCCAGTTCAGAATAAAATTAATCCCACCAGCGATTATCCAAATCTTGTGTGCGATGGTGTCGGAATTGCCCGAACCAAAACACGTATTCAATTGAACGACTTTAACTACCGTTGGAATAATAACTTTGAATTTGATACCCACCGAAGTCTCAATCTTGGACTTATCAATTTGTCAGAAAGCCGGATGATAGGGGTACTCACACTTACTCTTAATGAGAACTATATAGCTAATGAAGTATTACCTCCTTATCTAAAAAATTATTTTGGTACCAGCAGTGAAACAGGGATCGTGGTTTGGGTCCGTGATTGGACGAATGATAAAATCTTAGCTACTAACGATTCTTCCGTTACTTACGACCGCGACCTTGTAGATTACAGAATGGGCTTTTCCGGCTCCGGTTTTTTGGACAACTGGTCTCTTCAAATTGGCTTTCTTGAATCACCGGTTACTAATGCATACAATGCCAATCTGTTTAAAAATTTAGTGGTTCTGGGTGTTGCAATGTTGTTTCTAACAGGGGCCTTCATCTTTATCTTTGTGACCGCCCAGCGTGAACGTCATCTTGCCCAGAGACAGGCAAGCTTCCTTGCTAACGTAACTCATGAGCTAAAAACCCCGCTTGCAGTAATGCAAGCAGCCGGTGAAAATATTTCTGATGGAAGGGTTACTGAACCCAAACGACTGAAACAATATGGCGAACATATTTATAACGAATCTATCAGGTTGAGGGGTATGATAGAGAAACTCCTGGATGTTGCCCGGGTTGATTCCGGACAGAATATGAGCAAAGCGGCTGCCTACCGACCATATGATCTTCTGAGTAGTTATTTATCTGAAAACCGGGAGTATATTGAGAAGAAAGGTTTTAAAGTGCGCTTCAAATCCCACGATGAGAAAGCATTGGCTATGATAGACAGGGATAATTTTGAGACTATTGTCAGTAACCTCACGGAAAATGCGATCAAGTACAGCACAGATGAGAAATATATTGAATACCAAATCTCCTCAAACAGCGACAATGTCTTTTTCAGCATCACTGATCATGGAATAGGCATACCAAAGCGTGCTCAAAAGAATATATTCGATAAATTCTACCGTGTTGAAGATTCTGATTCTATGAGTACCAAAATCAAAGGACATGGCCTTGGACTCAGCATCGTTAAAAATATGGTAGAAATGAATGGTGGTGATATAGAAGTGAAAAGCAGTCTTGGCCGGGGAACAACTTTTATTGTAAGATTTCCTAAATTGATGAAAGAAGAAGTTCAAGCTGACGCGAAAAAATCTGCAGGTACAAATTTTTCACTCAATAAAAAAATAAATAAGCACACTGAATATGTCGGATAAACGCATGAAGATACTTGTTGTAGAAGATGAGCCAAGCCTTATTTTTACACTTCGGGATACTCTGGAAACTGAAGGCTATAATGTGATTGTAAGTGAGGAAGGCACACAAGCCGTAGGGATAATTAAAGAACACAAACCTGACTTAATGATCCTGGATGTTATGTTGCCAGGAAAAAGCGGATATGACATTCTGGAGGAAGTAAGGAAAGAGAAATTTACGTTTCCTGTCATCATGCTAACCGCCAAAGATCAGGAACCCGACAAAGTAAAAGGCCTTAGCTTAGGTGCTGACGATTATCTGACCAAACCTTTTGGCGTGAAAGAATTACTGGCTCGTATTCAAGCACGCCTCCGAAGAGCGGGTACATATTCTACTTCTGGCCAAGTTGATATTCTTCAGCTTGGGGATGTTAAGATCGACCTTCTTGAATCTGTTGTACATCGGCCGGATGGTGATGAAATTGAGCTTACCTCTCGCGAAGTAGAGCTGATCAGATACTTGCTGAAAAGTGCCAACGAACCGATTTCCAGAGATGAGTTGCTTGAAAAAGTTTGGCGCTATGAATTCAGCACCAATACTCGCACGGTGGATGTGCATATATCAAAACTGCGGGCCAAGATTGAAGTTCATCCTGACGACCCACGCTATCTCATTACCTTACATGGTGTTGGATATATGCTCCGAAACAAATGATTGAATCAGACTAATTGATCTAATTCCTTTTTCTGAACAGACTCTACAAACTTCACAAAATTCGTTACCTGAGATTGTAATAGCTTTTGTTTGAAAGCATCGGCCAAGCCTGTTTCCTCGTCAAATTCACTTTTAACTCGAGGAATAAATACACGTTCCGGGAATTGCAGCGCATTCCGGTAATTAGCTATCATCTGAAACTGTTCTACTGAACGTAATGCCCCAAATGCCCCCGCCGACTCTCCAATAAAAGCCATTGGCTTTTTTTCAAAAGCTTCAGGAAAAGGCAGATAGTCTACAAATACTTTAAGGATCCCTGGGAAACTACCATTGTATTCCGGAATCACAAATATCAATCCATCGGCATTAATGGCAGGTTCTCTAAATTTCTCTATAGCCGGGATCTTTTTACCATATCTTCCTCCTACTACTTCTTCGAGCGGAAAATCTTCCAAACTTATTACTTCTATATCCGCCCCCTCTTTCTGGTAAAGCTTCTTCACATACTCAGAAACTTTTAAAGCATTTGAATTAGGGCGATCTGTACTGCTAATTATTTTTAAGTTCATTAATTCTTTTTTTGAAACTGAATTAGTGCGCATACAAAATACCATTTATGAGTTAAAATAATTCCTTGATTCAACTCAAATACCGGATGTTTAATTTTGGGATATTGTGAGCGTATTAGCATCTTCCAAAAAAATTCAACGTAATATCTTTTAGTATGCACAGTACTCAGGGTATCAAGATCGAGTGTGTAAAAGGAGACATCGCAGATCAACCGGATATAACTGCAATTGTGAATGCAGCCAATGCAGAGCTTCGAATTGGAGGCGGCGTTGCAGGAGCTATCCACCGGACTGCCGGACCGGGATTAACGAAGGAATGCCGGCCAATGGCTCCGATCAAGCCCGGGGAAGCAGTTATCTCAAGCGGACATGATCTGCCCAACAAATATGTGATCCACTGCCTGGGGCCTGTGTATGGAAGAGATAATCCGAAAGACAAACTCCTTGCTGATTGTTATCGGAATGCCCTCCGGCTTGCTGAAAAACATGATATAGATTCCATTGCCTTTCCGGCACTTTCAACCGGAGCTTTTGGATATCCTATGAAGGAAGCAGCAAAAATTGCATTTGCAACAATTCGCGATGAAATCCCAAAGTTGGAATTCGTAAAAGAAATTCGGTTTGTCCTTTTTAGTGATGAGGATCTTAAAGTGCATCAACAAATTATGGAAGAAGCATTTTCCTGAGATTAGTTGTGCCTTAGACTTTCCTACTTGTATTGCATTTTAATACGTGGTGCGTATGTACCTCAATACGTATTCCATCTCATTTTTAACAACAGAAGAAGAAGTCACATAGTGATTATTCATAAAGCTGAATAAAAGTTTTTTCCCACTATTAGTGATTAAAAACCCACTCAGACAGTGGTTATTGCTCAGCGTGCCGGTTTTTGCAAATACATAGGGTTCTGCACTATCCGGAGCTGCATACCAGTTTCTTATCGTTCCTGACACCCCGCCGGCCGGCAATAATTCAAACAGGTCGGGATCATATGAAAACTCCTTATCAATCTGTTTCAACAGCCAAATAATACTTCTTGGAGTAAACATGTTATACCGGGAAAGGCCTGAACCATCAACCCATTGCGGTTCATCCGGCATTTCATTTAAATGATTTTCCTTCATGTATTCAATAACGGTTCGGCTGTGCAGCGGTTCTCCCATCTGCGATGCCGTCACCAACAGCAGCTGCTCGGCAATAAAATTATCACTGGGTTGAAGCATACGTTTATAAACTGAATCAGCTCGTACACTGTATATGGTTTTATGATCCTCTGGAAATGAAGTTGTAATATAGGTCACCGATCTCCCGAGCGTATCGCTTAACATTTCTGTAATTAATTCTGGGGTATAATGAAAAGGTTTATCCGTGGTGTAAATAATTGTATCTGATCTTGGGCTGTACCTGAATTGATTATCGAAGAAATCTCTTTCTATAAGAGACGGATTCTTTCCCGAAACCGTATTTTCGATCTTTGAGCGAAAAAATGTCGGGGAAACTTTTAATCCCGTTGAGTCGGAAGCAATTTGCAGCTTCTCAATTTCTTCTACCGTTACCCGCATTACATTCCCGAATACCGGAAAAGGTGATTTTTCAGCGGAGTAGTAAGAGTTGAAATCACTCCACGACCATCCCGGCCCGAGCACTTCATCATCAAAATGCTCATCTGTATAAAAAAGCTCTTTATCACTGTCCTTTAAAAACCGAAATATGGCCGGATTGCCAAAATCAGGATGCAGAAAAGAAGGATCTCCGGTTCCCCGAAAGATTAAAGAATCTCCTTTCACAAAATATTGGATCCCCGGTAGTGAATCCGGAAGCATTTTTAAACCGGCATAAAAAGTAAATAATTTTGTGTTAGAGGCCGGAGTAAAATACCTGCTTTCATTTTGTGCATACAATACACTGTCCTTCTCCGGATCATAGAGCATAAATCCTGTAAAATTGCCCGAAAAAACTTCTGAATCTTCAAAAATAGCCTGTAATGTATTCACTTTCGTTTTCGGTTCTTCTTTCTGAGCTTGTGGCTTTGTTACTTCTTCGGCTGAACGACATCCCCAGGAAATGGTTAAAAAAAGAATTACAAAAAGAACAGATATTGAATTTGATACTCGCATGTGATCGTTATAATATATTTCGTTTATTTAGCTCAACATATCTAACAAATTTTTAGCATAAATAAAATATATACGCTATGTGTAGAAAAACCCTATTCCCGGCCTTAGTGCTGCTGATCGCAACTGCCTGCACTCAACAAAATTTTGATGCCATCATACAAAATGGCACTATTTATAACGGAACCGGTGATGCTCCATTTACAGCTGATATAGGTATCAGAGCCGACACTATTGCCGCTATTGGTGACCTGAACTTCTCAGACGCGCCTGTCATCATTGATGCAGAAGGGCTTGCCGTATCCCCCGGATTTATAAACATGCTGAGTTGGGCTAATTACTCTCTGTTGAATGACGGCAGGTCTATGAGCAATATCAAACAAGGCGTTACCCTGGAAATATTTGGTGAAGGCTCTTCCATGGGGCCTCTGAATGAGGAAATGCAACAAAATAATGCGCGCCCGTGGACTACTCTCGGTGAGTATCTTGAACATCTCACCAAAGAACAGGGAGTTTCGACCAACGTAGCTTCGTTTGTAGGAGCAACAACCATTCGCCAGCATGTCATTGGTTCTAAAAACGTCGCACCTACTCCGGATGAGTTGAAGCAGATGCAGCAGCTTGTTCGGGAAGCAATGGAAGAAGGGGCTTTGGGAGTCGGTTCATCCCTTATCTATGCTCCTGCCTTTTTTGCAAGCACGGAAGAACTAATTGCCCTTGCGGAGGCAGCTGCGGAATATGACGGTACTTATATTTCCCATATCCGAAGTGAGGGTGACGACTTACTAAAAGCAACGGATGAACTTTTTACCATTGCTACTGAAGCTGAGATTGACGCCCAAATATATCACCTTAAAGCAGCCGGAAAACGAAACTGGGATAAACTCCCGTTGGTATTAACGAAAATTGATTCTCTTCGAAATTTAGGCCATAATATTTCAGCAAATATGTACACCTACACTGCAGCTTCTACAGGGCTTGATGCTACTATCCCGCCAACTGTACAAGAAGGCTCTTACCAGGATTTCATCAACCGCCTGAAGCAGCCTGAGGTACGTAAGCAAGTGCTGAACTCTATGCGAAGCCCTCAAACAGACTGGGAAAATTTTTATCAACTGGCTGAATCCCCTGAAAATATTCTGTTGGTAGGATTTAATGAAGACTCACTCAAATACCTTACCGGGAAAAACCTGGCTGAAATAAGCGAGATGCGCAACGCCGATCCCGCTGAAACTATTATCGACCTCATCATAGAAAACGATGGGGATATCAGCTCGGTCTTCTTTTTAATGTCTGAAGAGAATGTACGCACTAAAATAGAGGTCCCTTATATGAGTTTTGGCTCAGATGCCCGCTCCATCGCTGCAGAGGGGGAAGTCCTGGAATCCAGTACGCATCCGCGCACCTACGGTACTTTTGCCCGGTTGTTGGGAAAGTATGTACGGGATGAAAATGTTATCCCATTACAGGAAGCTATATACCGCTTAACGGGACTACCCGCCAAAAACCTTAAACTCCAAAAACGTGGGTATCTCAGCGAAGGTTATTTTGGTGATATTGTGATTTTTGATCCCGCCGAAATTGAAGACAAAGCTACATTCACAGAACCCCATCAATATGCAGTGGGAGTGCATCATGTTTTTGTAAATGGTGTGCAGGTATTGAAAGATGGTGAGCATACCAAGGCTATGCCGGGACAAGTAGTGCGCGGCCCCGGTTGGAAATAATTTTCTCCAACTCACCGCCTATTAAACCTGACTGTAATAAGCCGGGGCCGGAATTTCCAGCATGGTCTTCAACCCGGGATTCATAGCAATAACAGAACGAATCGTATTGACGATGATGGCTGAGGTAGCAACATCACCGTTAACTCCTCCATCAATAACAGACCTGAACCCTGGGTTTCCGGTTATTTCTATGGAATCATAAGAACGGCTGAGACCAACCGATGCCTTAAATCTAAGAGAAATTACTTCTTCATTATTTTTATAGCCTTTAGCAATTTGTTCCACACCTGCAATATTTCCTTTTTCAATGAAAATCTGATTCAATTCTACCCTTTCTTCAGCAAAAACAGGGATAAGAGTTTCTTCAACTTTCTCCATTTCCCACCCAAGAGCTTTAGCCAACAGGTAAACCGATTCTTTTAAGCCCACATGCCGAATAGAATCTCCTTTTTCTTTAAACTCAGTTTGAGTTAAACCTGCTCCTATTTTTTGCTGGAAAGGTACTCGCCTAAAGCTGGCATCCTGATATCGATCTACTTTAACGTGATCCACTTTTTGGCAAACAGATGTTAACACAACCGGGAGATAATCCATCAGGAAGCCGGGATTAACGCCGGTCCCAATACAAGCTACACCTTTTTCCTTACAGTACTGATCAATTCGTTCAGCAATTTCAGGTTGCAGATCAAACGGGCACATCAGCTCTTCACAGGTGGAAACTATATGTAGTTTAAAATCAGCTGCTTCCTTGATCTGCGATTCTATTTTTTGAAGGGAAGAAACCGTGGATATAACCGCAACATCGGCCTTAGTTTTTGTCATGGCAGAATCAAGATTGGGATAAACCGAAGCACCCATTTCATGTATCCCGGCAAGTTCTCCTATATCCTTCCCTGTTTTAGCAGGATCAAGATCCACCCCGCCTACCACTTGAATGCCTTTCCGCTCTGTAAAATATCTTGTCAGTTGCTGACCTATTGGGCCAAGGCCTACCTGGATTATTTTGATCATAATTAACCGGGATATTTTTAAAAAATTAAAACTATTTCTTTAGGTTTTATTGCACAACAAAATCATAGATCATTTTGGAAATATCAGCAAAAGTGGAAAGCACAGCCTCCCTGTCGGCTGCATTTTTTGAAAGCATTACCAGCACATATCGCTCACCTGAGGGCAAAATCACAATACCGGTATCATGATTTACCCCGGTAATCCAACCGGTTTTATGAGCCACCTTTACCTTAGCAGGGAGTAGGGCAGGAATCATTTCATTAAACTTCTGCCTCTTTAAAATTTCAATCATTTGTTCTGAAGCTTCTTCACTGACCGCTTGACCGGTTCCGATTTTGCTGTAAATTTTCATTTCATCATAAGCCGTTGTACGATTGCTCAATCCCTGTTCAAATGCTTTGATATCCTCTACGCCCCGCAACACTAATATACTGTCGGCTTCGTAGCTCCGCATTGTTTTAGTTACTTTTTCTGCATTCACTTTTTCAATTAAAATATTGGTTGCAAGGTTACTGCTCATCGTTATCATATCATACATCAAATCCCTGATGGTCCTTTTTTTACCAATCAGGTCATAAAGCTCTCCCTCACTGTCTTCATTAACCGACATTTGATAGCTGCTGCCATCTACAATACTTTGGAATTCATTTTTTACAAGAATAGAATCATTTAGCGAAAACTCTCCGGCTTCCGCTTGCTTATACAATTCAACCATCACGGGTGTTTTCATCGTACTGGCAGCATGGAACATTTCCTTTTCATTTATCAGAATCGCCTCAGTCGTATCCGACAGGTTCATAAATGCCACGGCAAAATCACCAGACAAAGCTTCAAGGCGTTCCTTTATTTGGGATTCTAAATACTCAACATCATTGGCAGGCTGCGTACAACTGGCTATTATGAGAATGATCCCTGTAACTAACCAGCTAAAAAATATTTTGGACATAGGTACTTTATTTTAATAGCAGGATCTTAAAATATCAATTGTATCCTGCCAGCTGATTTTAATTGAATAGGATAAGAATTCATAATAAAAAAGAGGCCCTAAACATTTTTGGCCTCTTTTTCTCTCATTAATTGGCTTCAATTACTGATCCCAGAAAAGATTGTCTGTACGGGAGATGTTCGGTACGTTTTTGGTGTTCCGCTGCGTTTCTGATTCAGGGTATATAAAACGTCGAACCCAATCTCCTCCCAAAGAACTGTTAGCCGGTGGATCCATGTCATCATAAGAATAATCGTAACGCCGCGCATCCACCCACGACTCAGGATGAAGGAACATAGCTACATATTTTTCTTTCATGATATGGTCAATAGTCAGGCTAAGCTCCCCAACATCCACAACCGGATCGTTCATGTAGGCTTGTTTATCAGTCTCATCCACGCCAACCTTATCCATATTTGCCTCAATGCCTGCCATATAAGCTTCATAAGCGCGTGTTCTTTGAGCCGGATTTGCTCTTAAAGCGGCTTCGGCCTCAATAAACTTCTGCTCGGCATAGGAAGCTATAACCATCGGTGCAGTGCGTGAAGAGTAGAAATTATCCGTAGTCAATACCGAGAAGGCACCCTGTTCAGAGGCATTTCCCCGACCCGCGCCATTCTCAACTCCTACATAAGCACCATCATCATTAGTACTCATAAACGTTTCGATACGAGGATCTATCACTCCGTAAGTTGTACCATTCATATGATCGACTATTTACTCTGACATCCAACCACCGAGTATTAATCCGGCATTGGCAATTGCAACGGAAGCCCAGGGATTTACTTCTTCTTCAAAATAGGTTACCTGGGCATCGTCATCATTGCTTTGAAAGCCGTTATCTAATGCAGCAAGAACGGCATTAGGATCATATGATGCTTGTTTGCTGTAGTGATTCAGATAACGTGCCTGAAGCATATAGGCCAACCGTTCCCACCTTGTAATATCGCCGCCATAAATGAAATCTTCATTTCCGGCAACAATGGTTGAATTGGTTTGTTGAAGCTGAAAAATGAAAAGCAATTTCATAAGATCCTAAATAACGTGAATTCGAGATAAAGAATGTTAGAATAGCTGCAAGATCCGTCTGATGTATGGGCTGATTGATGGGGTAGGCGCAGAATGTTGGATTAGGTTAAGGAAAAGACGCAGGTGCTCTAATCAGACAGTCGGTCAGATGGACTTGGAGCCATCAGACCGAGGGGCAGTGCAAACAGCCATGGATTCGATCTGATGGAAACCCCATCTGATCAATGACACAGGCCCCGGATGTTGGAGTAGGATAAGAACAAGCTTAGGTGCCCACAAGCATCCATTTTTGTCCTTTTAACTTAGTTCTTATCTCAAACTGACGTTAAATAAAATTATCGAGACTATTTATTTCATTATAACTATTTAAATATCCGTTAAAATACTGCTTGTTAAAGCAACAAATACGTATTTTTAACTGTCCTTTTATCCATTGTTTTTTTTAATCTCCTGCCATTTCTTCCATAGCAACCCTTCCCGACCTTGATTTCCTGCTTTATACCACCGTTTATTCTTTAACGCATCCGGCAAATATTGCTGGTCCACCCAATTATTTGGATGATCATGTGGATATTTATAGTCATCAGAGGCATTTTCAATATCCAGATGCTTTGCCCCTAATTTATTGGCTGTTTTGTCTTTTAAATAAGGAGGGATATCTTTAACTCCCCTGCTGCTGATCTCCCTGTTCACTTCAAAAATAGCTTTCGTGCTGTTGCTTTTGGGGCACGTACTCAAATACAAACAAGCGTGAGATAAAAAATACATCCCTTCCGGCATTCCGCATTTCATAAAAGCTTCCTGACAGGAATTCACGATCGTGATTGCATTTGGTTCAGCCATTCCCACATCTTCACTGGCAAAGATAAGTAGCCGCCGAAATATGAAATTCGGATCATCACCGCCTTCCAGCATCGCATTCATCCAGTACAGAGCGGCATCAGGATCGGAACCTCGCATGGATTTGATAAAAGCAGAGGCATAGTGATAGTGTTCGTCCCCGGTGCGGTCATAGCGAACATTTCGCCGCTGAATGCTTTCCTTGGCAACTTCCAGATCAATAATAATCTTTTCATCTTTATCAGGCTTGCTGGAAAGTACCGCAACTTCCAGTGCATTCAATGCGTTTCGGATATCACCACCGGCCATTTCTGCCAAATGATTGAAGGCATCCTGAGTTACTTCAATATCCTTTTCTCCAAGTCCTCTTTCTTCATCGTTTAAGGCTCGGTTCAGCATTAGTTTCACTTCATCCATCGTTAAAGGGTGAAGTTCAAAAAGCTGACATCTGGAAAGCAGCGGATTTACCAATGAGTAAAACGGATTTTCAGTCGTAGCTCCCACCAATGTGATAATGCCAGATTCCAAATGAGGCAAAAGTGCATCCTGCTGAGCTTTGTTCCAGCGGTGAATTTCATCCACAAAAAGGATGGTTTTTCGTCCATTCAGCTTCCTTAGCTTTTCAGCTTTATCCACCACATTTCGAAGTTCTTTAATGCCGTCCAAAACCGCATTAATGACTTCAAACTGCGCCTTAATTTCTCTTGAAATAACGTGGGCCAGCGTGGTTTTCCCTGAGCTGGGCGGGCCATAAAAAATGAGCGAACCAATAACCCCGCTTTCGATCATTCGCTGCAACATTTTTCCCTCTCCCACCAAATGCTCCTGGCCGGCAAATTCATCCAGCGATTGCGGGCGCATCCGGGTAGCCAAAGGCTCGCTATATTGCGGATTATCTTTCTGTGATGAAGATTGTGAAGCACCGGATTTTTTTTCTTCGAAAAGATCCATGAATAAATTTCGAGATGATTGAAAAGTATATGTAAGATATGTGTTTTAGGGGAAAGAAGTTGTCAAAATCAGTAGTCAGAACTCAGAATTCTGACTACTGAGTTCTGACGCTTTCTCTACAACAACGACTTTTGACTCCCGTACTTATCCAGATACTGCTTCATATTCAATTTCTTACGGGTTGAATCGCTCGTCATGTAGCGTAATTTTCCAAAAATGGGCCGTTCCTGCCACGCACGATCGAATCGGCCGAAGCACCAAAAGATTCCGGAATAGCTGTTGGGATCTCGTCCATCTAAAGCATAACGATTATTCAATTCGATCATGTAATCCAGTGCCGTGCGGTAATCTTTAGTCCACTCAATGATCTTTTTGCCCCATAACATCCTTAAATAGTTTTGCATAATACCCGTCTCCCGAAGCTGGTTTTGTGCAGCATTCCAGATCTCATCATGGGTTTTAGACTGCGCAAATTCTTCCAGCTCATACACCCATTCCCGTTCATCATCCTGATGTTCGCTCAATGTTTCCAGTACCCAATCAGGGAGGCTTTCAAACTGATCGTAATCGGGTCGATGATGCGCAAAATGGAATCCCACTTCGCGCCAGGTGATCACTTCATCGAGGAAACTCTCTACATTCGGATCTCCGTTAAAAAAGCCTGCATTCTTTCCATTGTTTGGAGTTATGTCATCCAGATCCCACCCTTCCGGCTGGTGGTCAAGTACCGCTTTAACGATCTCATATTCACTGATCAATCCGAAATGCAGCCACGGACTTAATCCACTTGCCGCATCCGCATCAGGATCATTGCGCTCCTCATCATAGCGATGCAAACCATGCACAATAAAATTTCCTAATTTTCCAAGAGCATATTGCCGGGTTCCTTTCTTTTCTGTGATCCCGATATCATGGTTTATATCAAGTGTAGAAATGAATTCTGGAATGTCTTTCAGCACCTCATCAGCCCTGGGATATTTATCTTCGAAACCATCAGGGAACTGAATCGAATTCAGGTTATCCAGATCATCCAGCGGATCTTTTTTTGGGGGATGAGTGAAGGCTTCCAGAAAATGTTTTTGCATCACCTTTCGGAACAAGTAAGCTGAATAGGGATCTTTATCGGTGATACCCAGAGGAATGATGCCGTTTGAATCAATGGAAATGTATGGCACATCTACTTCACCGGCCATCCTTTCGTTATTTTCACGAATGATATATACGGGAAATTCATCTGCTACTACCACTAACGAATTCTCAGCGAGAGCCTGGAACGAACCTTCAGCATCCCCGGCTTTTCTTTCCGTATAGCAATAGTGGTTGACTTCCGTTGCTTTCAATGCATCCAAATGCTCCTTCATTCCTTCCAGCAAGAAGGCATGAAATCGATCGCATACCCAGGGATAATTAGCGACCACACTTTCGTATATCAACAGTGGCTTGTTGTGCTTATTGGCAAGGGCTACGGCATATTCCAATGCATAATTATACTGAAATCGCCGGTTGATCTGCATCCAGTACAGAACATATTCCCCTTCCGCATTGACCTCTTTGTCGTTTCTTTTAAACTTTCGGTAGCTGTTGATGTTTTTCATTAAAGCTGTTCTTTAGATTCATTTCAACAAACCTAAAAGAAGAGGGCTAAATTCCATCCTTAGTTTATGCGGGCGGCGCCATGTAGGCAGGGCGTGAGTAACTTTCAACTGTTTCCTCCACAATCTGCCCAATCTCTTTTATCTGTTCATCTGGAATTTTCCAGCCGAACACTTGATTAAAAGTAACTTGTTCTGGCTTTCGTGCGCCCCATATAGCGGAATCGATCCCTTTATCTAAAATCCATCGCACCGCAAGGTGAATTACTTTTTTGTCAAAGTTAAGGGCGGCATACTCCTCAAGTTTGTCAACCGCTTCCAGATATTTTTTAAAATTATCTCCCTTAAACTTAGGATCCTGATCTTTTCGCTGATCTCCTTCGTTAAAGGTATAATTCTCATTCATTTTTCCTGATAGTAATCCACGACAAAGGGCACCGTAGGTGAGCAAGCTAATATCATTGTTCTTGCAATAGGGTATCAAATCAGACTCCATTTCACGTTCAAAAAGATTATAAGGCGGCTGACATACATGGATCGAAGCTGTTTTTCTAAACTCGTCCATTTGCTGCACAGAAAAATTTGAAACCCCTATCGCCCTGATCTTTCCACCTTCATAAAGTTCTTTTAAAACAGCGGCTGTTTCTGAGAACTCAGTTTTTAGATCCGGCCAATGGATCTGATAGATATCAATATAGTCTGTTTGCAGTCTTTCCAATGAATCCTCAATTTCTTTCAAAATCCGTTCAGGGGTTGAATTACGGATTATATTTTCATCCTCATCCCATTCTAGTCCTGCTTTCGTAGCAATCTGAATGTTTTCCCGATCGCCAAACTCTTGTACGGCCCTTCCCACAAGTTCTTCACTTTTACCAAAACCATAAGCCGGTGCTGTATCAATGGTCGTGATGCCCTTTCGCAAGGCTTCCAGCACTGTATCAATGGCTTGTTGTTCGTTAGTTCCACCCCACATCCATCCCCCAATGGCCCAGGTTCCCAGCGTGATGCGTGAAATTTCAAAATCCAGATTACTAACTCTTGTAAATTCCATCTCAAGTTCTTTTTTTATCAAAATTATCACTCTTTACTTCTAACGTGAAACATCCTCCAAAAAGTCCACTGATGATTCAGAAACAGCTTTCTTCTCCTCATCGCTCTTCTTATCAAACATGTTCACCATAAAATTAGCCCGGCCGTTTTGGGTGAAGGTCTCCCGCTGCTTATCAATAAAATTCCAGTAGAGATAGTTGAAAGGACATGCGTCCTCCCCGGTTTTTTTACTGATCTTGTACTCGCAGTGCTTACAATAATCACTCATTTTATTGATGTAATTCCCGCTGCTCACATAGGGTTTAGAAGCCAGCACCCCGCCATCAGCAAAAGTGGACATCCCCAGCACATTCGGCAAAACTACCCATTCATACGCATCCACATACGCCAGGTGAAACCAGCGATTCAATTCCCGTGGATCGGTTTCAGTAAGGTTGCTGAAATTACTGAGTACCATCAGTCGCGGTATATGATGAGAGTATCCTTGCTCAATTACCGGCTTCAGACATTCGCTCATACAGTTCAACTTCGTCTGCCCCGACCAATACATCTCCGGTAGTTTGTTGTTGAAGTTAAAGTGATTGGCGTCACGAACATCCGGCATCATGGCTTCGTAATACACCCGCACATATTCACGCCAGCCAATGATCTGCCTGATAAATCCTTCTACAGAATTGAGACGGGCGTTTCCATTTTGATATGCTTCTTCCGCTCTATCGCAGACTTCTTTTGGGAGGATCAATCCATTATTCAAATACACGGATAGATGGGAGTGAAAAAGATCGTATTTACCCTGCACCATGGCATCTTCATACGGACCAAATTCATCCAGCCGTTCATCGATAAATTCGTTGAGTCGATATAAAGCCTGCCTTCTTGTTACTGCGTCTCTAAACTCCTCACTCTTACCGAAATGATCTGAGAACCACTCTTCCAACATTTCTATTACCTCTTCGGTGACCTCATCCGGCTCGGTTTCTGCAATAGTTGGAACGGGATGACCTTCCGGAAGCTTTTCCCGATTCTGATCATCATAATTCCACTCACCTCCCTCCGGTTTTTCTCCATTCATAAGGTAGCCGGTCTTTCGCCGCATTTCACGATAGAAATATTCCATCAGCCAGCCGTCTTTTATTCGGTCTTTATATTCTTCCGGATCAGCCAGAAAGAAGTTATTTGAAATTTCTTCAACCCGATCATTGTAATCAGATCCCACTTTTCTAAGCCGTTCCCTTGAATCCCATTCAGAAGGAGTCATAAAAGTCAGGTTCAGATCCCCATTTTTTGACAATAGATCTTCCAAGGCAGGATCATAATGATTCTGTGTGGAATGATAATGAACCGGAAATCCTGCTTCCGCACATTCAAGAGCAAAATGACGCATACTACTGAGCAGGTAGATCAATTTCTTTTTATGGTAAGGAAGGGCATTCCCTTTTGCAGCTGATTCAATAAAAATAAGCAACGGTTTTTCTTCACGGATCCAGCTTGGCCAGACATCGAGATTCAACTGATCATGTAAAATAAACACGGCATTCACATGTTCGGTCAAATTTGGCTTGGGAATACGCTCATCGATATGGGATAAAAAAGATCGTTTGCTCATGCCTATGAAATGAATTTTCATGAAAGAAGCGTTCCTGTATCTGCTGTCAAAATAAATTTCTTGTTTTTTAATTTAATACTATTATATTAGTATCAACTAATTTAGCTTATTATGAGAAAATCACTGACACCACTTGGAGAATCGGAAATGGAAATCCTACACCACGTGTGGGAATTGGGTGAAGCAACAGTAGCCCAGGTAAAAGAGCGCATCCTGAAAGAGCGTAAAGTGGCTTATACAACGGTCATGACTATTATGAAGAATTTGAATGACAAAGGGTACCTGAAGTATTATAAGGACGGAAACACTTTTGTGTACAGTGCCCGCAAAGATCCTCAGGAAGTGCAGTCCAGTTTGGTATCAGGATTGATCGACAAAGTGTTTAAAGGATCAACTTCCGCCCTCGTACAGACGTTGGTAAAGGGCGAGAACATCAGCGAAGACGAGCTAAAGGAATTACGAAATATGATCGATAATATGGAGGAATGATATGTACGAGATCATTTATTATTTGAAAGAAATTGGCAACCAGAGCCTCGATGTGTTTTGGTTTCCCATCATGATATGGACCGTTTGCTGTACGCTTGCTTTCCTTGTTTTGCGAAACCGGAAGCAACTGAATCCCCTGTTCCATTACCATCTTCGAACTGCAGCATTACTTTCGTTACCCTTCGGGATCGGAGTCTCTGCGATTATGAGCAGCATCCCACATTGGTTTTCTACTTCTAATATTGAAACTGCTTTTTTTGTAGTTCAGAATCCTATTGAGATAGTACCGGCAGTAAATAATGCGGGTTCAGAAACTTTAGCCATCAATTGGATGGAACCGGCATTATTGATCGGGATCGGGACACTGCTTATAGCATTTATTTCGATCTTTATGCTTGGGCGATTGATAAGCAGTTATGTGGCTTTAAAAAGATTATACAAGAAATTAGACGTTACCGATGCCCAGGAGGTTGCTACCAATAGCCTTCCCGGAATGTCTTCGATAAAACTCGCTTTTCATGACCACCCCTTGGTTCCATTCACCTTTGGGTGGAAGCACCCCATCATCGTGCTTCCTAATATCTTACAGAATGAACCTGAGAAGCTTGAAATGGCCTTGCAGCATGAACTTACCCACATCAAGCGGGGAGATTACCTGTTACAACTTGCACTGGCTATGATCGAATCATTGTTTTGGTTTCACCCACTCATTCGTTACGGCAATAAAGAAATTGATACCTATCGCGAAATTTCCTGTGATCAGGAAGTGCTTTCCAGATCCGACTTCTCCATAAAATCCTACGCCAACCTCTTATATGAATTAGTTCCGCTTAACAACGGTGTAGGAAGGTTGTCAGTGAGTATGGCGGTCAAAAACTCAACCTTAAAAAAACGGATCAAGACCATGAAATATCACAAACTACATAAAGCCTCCTTCCGGCAAAGCATTGCCTTTTTACTGCTGATGATTGCTGGAATAACGCTTCCCATTGCCTGTTCAGATCTGAGAGGGCCTGATACAATTTCCATGGAGGAACTTGAAAATGCCCAATTAAACATAAAAGATGGGGTTTTAATTGTGAATGGAATTCAAATTAATGAGAAAGCTATGAATGACATCTCAGTTGGCGGACTTGGTGCCGTTAGTATCATGGCCGGTGAATATGGAATGTTCAAAGTGGCACCAAGACAATTTGAGGGAGGTATTCAAGCCGGAAAAATTGAAGATAATAACCTGTCGTTTAGGATTAATGAACTTGACGTTGAACTTCATTCATCTTCTGAAATATTAACGGATTTCTCAAACTCAACGATATGGGTTTCTCACAATAGAAAAATTGCAAGAAGCACGAAAATGTTTTCTCCAACACTTTTACCAAATGAAAACGCTTCAGCTCAAATGCCACCACCTACACCTCAATCTTTTGATGATCAGGAAGATTTGGGAGATTATTTCGTGGTTGTTGAAGAAATGCCCAAACTCATTGGTGGTATGAAAGCCTTGCAAAGTAAAATTGAATATCCTGAGATGGCACGCCGTGCCGGTATCGAGGGACGTGTTACCGTTCAATTTATTGTGAATGAAAGCGGTGATGTAGAAAATGCTAAAGTAGTTCGGGGAATTGGCGGTGGCTGTGATGAAGTCGCACTTGCTGCGGTTCGTGAAGCCAAATTTGAACCCGGTATGCAAAAAGGTAAGCCGGTTAGGGTTAGATACGCCTTATCAGTTAATTTCAGAATTCTGATTTCAGTGCTTCAGAAAATTCATCGCCTCCACCTCCTGCAGAAAATTAAGCGTCCTATGTAAAGCGGGGATACTCCTCCGCTTTTTTTATTGAACTTTTTTGCAACAACTGTTTTTATATGGCGTACCAACACGGTAGATTATAATCAAACTAATTCTATCATCATGCCAGCTAAACTCAGAAAATCACGTACCGACAAAATGCTCGCAGGTGTTTGCGGCGGCTTTGCGGAATATCTTGGATGGGACGCCACTCTTGTTCGTATTATTTTCGCACTGATCCTTGTTTCAAGTTTTGGAACGGCTGTACTTGCTTATTTCATCCTCGCCATCGTAATGCCCGATTAAGCCCGCTCTTGTAAAATTCATTGCTCCTTAGCATCTTGAGCTCCAATCAATCATGGTTAGCTTATGAAAGTTGGAATTGTAGGAGATGCAAAACGTGCTGTTGCCTGGGAACGACATCTTCGTCCTCATCAAATTGTCCATGAAGTGGAGCTTTGCCCTCACATCCAGGAAGTTGGTGAAGTAGAAGCTTGTTTCCTTGTGGATGAATCCGATCAAAATCTCGATATTCTACTGGAGGGTATTCGTCAGGGGTTGAATTGTTTCCTTATCTCCAGGCAACCTACTGATACAACCAAATTGGAAAAGATCTACCGGGCTACTAAAGAAGCAGGAGTTCATGTGCAGTTCTCTCACTGGCCAACCTTAGCCCCTGCTACACAATGGATGATGGATCGCATTCATCGCCCTTCATTTCTAAGCATACGAAGAGCGGTCAATTATACTCAGTTCATGAATTCAGAAGATGAATTCCGTCACTTTTGGATCGATGAACTCGGGCTTTGCATGAAGTGGATGGATAGCAGCATCCATCATGCGGAAGCAAAACAAGTTTACCTCCAGGATACTTACCCCGTAGCCATTCAAATATTCCTTCGTTTTGAAAATGGAGCCACAGCTAACATCAATATATATGCCGGAGCATCTGAAAATAACCATCAACGTGTTGCCTCAAACCGACAGGAGATTTTAGAATGTAACGTACCTACTCAGGAGATCAGAATAGGCCGGCTTAACTCAGGAGACCATCTATTTTTTGAAAAACATTCTTTTGATCCGGCAAAGGCTGCCGAAAAAGCGGCACTTATGTTTTTAAAATCCGTGCAAATGGACCGGGAAACTTCCTATACCTCCTACGATGCCTATCAGCTTTCACTACAAATAGATCAGCTTCAAAAACGCCTCTTACAGTTCCGCTGAGCCCTATGTTAACATAATGTTAACTTTTAATTAACAATTCATTTACTTTTTCTTAACAATTCCTTAACATTGGGGTAAGTTAAATGTAAAGGAACATTATGAAATTGATCATCTCAACAATCTTATTTGCATTGGTTTTAACAACCGGACTTTTTGCACAGCATACTATCATCAATGTAGAACATAAAAGAATTTTGACTCAGGTTGAGGACAACCTCTATGATGTTCAGTTTTTGGATGAAAAAGGAAATGTGGTACAAAAAGGTCAATATTGGAGAGATGAAGATTCATTAAAACCACACGGTACATGGACATTGTTTGCCATGAATTCAAATGAAGCTATTACACGTTCAACTTTTGACAAGGGCGAGCAACTATCCATTGAAACAATTATTGACGGAAAGTTAGTCAGTGTTGATAAAGAACAGCTTGTTGCCAGAAAACGAGCATCAGAGCAACATAACTGACTGCAATCCAGGAACATTTAAAAAAAGCACCAAAAAATAGGAGGTGCCCTTATGAGAGCAAAATTATATGAGAAATATTACAAATTAGGATTTGATCACTACATCTTTAAGAACATTTTTGGGCTGCACAAGCCTGACAAAAATGTGAAGCGTTTTTATTACGCAATTATAGCTACTGCTGTAATGGTAGGGTTTTTGATTTCTTAAAAGACGACTATTTCGGCTTCATAGCCTTGAATATCTTTTTCAGTTTACTTCGCGACATTAAACCCTCGATAAAGTTAAACTGCCCGGCCTGAAGCCTTTCACCTCCATCAATGACCACGCATTCACCGGTCATGTAAGATGATAGGTCAGACATTAAAAATACTGCAAGATTGGCGAGCTCTTCCGGCTCGCCATATCTTTTTAAGGGAATCTTATCTTTAAATTTTTTTTCCAGCACTTTTTTCGGAACCAATCTTGACCACGCCCCTTCCGTTGGAAATGGACCTGGGGCTATGGCATTTAATCGAATACCATAGGTTGCCCACTCAAAGGCTAAAGATCTGGTCATAGCCAACACGCCGGCCTTACCGCAGGCGGATGGGAGTACAAAAGCGCAACCGGTACCTTCTGCATAGGTTGTGACCATATTAAGGATATTTCCTTTCTTCTCGTTATCAATGAGATAATTCCCAAATACATGTGTGCAGTTGAAGCTCCCGTGAAGAACAATATCTATGATCGCTTTAAATCCACCGGGACTAAGATCTTCCGATACTGATAGAAAATTCCCGGCCGCATTGTTAACCAAGCCTTCCAAAGAGCCGAAGTCATCAATAATATGTTCAAACATCGATGTTACCCCTTCGTAATCCCGAACATCACATTGATAGTAGCGAGCCACAGCTCCCTCTCTCTCTTTTTCTATCTCCTTAACAGCTTTTTGAAGCTTTTCCACGGTTCTGCCACAAATAGCTACATCGGCGCCGGCACGTGCAAAAGCTTTGGCCATTGCCAAGCCCAAACCACTTCCTCCGCCTGTGATTAAAATGACATTTCCTGATAGTGTGTCTGCTGTAAACATAATTTTTTACTAATGACGGATAACAAAGGACGAACGACCGCAAAGTAAGTTCTCGCTTTACGTCGGCCGTCAATCGCCTCCCAGGTTAAAGATTTTCGAATATTCCTGCAGCGCCCATTCCGCCGCCAATGCACATAGTTACCAATCCATAGTTGGATTTGCGGGCTTTCATTTCATACAAGATCTGCGTGGTAAGTTTTGCCCCGGTACAACCTAAAGGATGTCCCATCGCTATCGCCCCACCATTTACATTTGTAATATCTTCGTTTAATCCCAATTTCCGAATCACAGCCAAAGATTGTGAAGCAAAAGCTTCATTCAGTTCAATGAGATCAATATCTGATAGTTTCAATCCTGTTTTGTTCAGAACCTTGGGAATGGCCTCTATAGGACCAATCCCCATAATATCAGGAGCCACACCTGCAACCTGGAACCCAACATATCGGGCCATCGGTTCCAGGCCAAGTTCTTTCACCATCTCGCCGCTCATCACTATGACTCCGGCTGCAGCATCATTCATTTGAGAGGAATTTCCGGCAGTTACTGAACCTCCCTGTTTGAAAACCGGACGTAATCCGGACAATGCTTCAACTGAAGTATCTGCCCGGGGACCTTCATCCTGTTTGAAGGTGAATAACTCTTCTAAAACCTCTCCGTCTGCTGTTACTTTCTTTTCCTTGACTTCAACCGGAGCGATCTGCTCACCGAACTTGCCCTCCTTCCATGCATTAATAGCTCGCTGATGGCTTCGATACGCAAATTCATCCTGATCTTCGCGACTCACTTTATATTTATCCGCTACATTCTCTGCGGTAATTCCCATACTTACATAAACACCGGGTTTATTATCTACTAAATCCGGGTTGGGCTGAAATGACATTCCTCCCATAGGGACCAAGCTCATCGACTCCACTCCCCCGGCAATGATCACATCAGCGCCTCCGGCCATAATTCGTTCTGCTGCCATGGCAATGGTTTGTAAGCCCGAAGAACAAAAGCGGTTCACAGTCATGCCGGGCACCGAGTCTGGTAATCCTCCAAGGAGCGCAATTTGCCGCGCCACATTCAATCCTTGAGACGCCTCAGGGAATGCGCATCCCATAATCACATCCTCAATTTGCCCTGCTTCCAATCCTTTGGTTCTATTCAGAAGTTCTTTCACCACGGCTCCCCCCATTGAATCAGGACGGGTAAACCGGAGCGACCCTTTATTAGCTTTACCACATGGTGTTCGTGTAGCTGATACGATATATGCTGTTTTTGTAGACATAAGATTTTAGATAAAAGATTTAAGAGAACTTTTGGTTTAAAGTGTAGATCCTTTTTTGAATTTCTGATAGATCTGATGAGGTTTTTTCAAACTCACTTTTTGCCAAATATTCAAGTTTATGACTTAATATTAATTGAGTTTCTAATTCAAAATAGGAACCAACTGATATATTTAGAAATTGTCGAAATTCATTGTCAGAATTTCTCCCGGAACCCTCAGCAATATTTGAACTAATTGACACTGAGCACCTCCTCATTTGAGATATGATCCCAAACTTTTCTTCCTTTGGAAATTCTTTAGTCAGCTTATATATAGCACTTGCTAAATGAATACCCTTCTTCCATACCTCCAATTGTTTGTAATTATGCATATCACCATCTTATATCTTTCATCTAATGTCTAAAATCTAATATCTAATTTCTTAAAGGCTTTCCCTTCTTCAGCATGTGTTCCATTCTATCCAGTGTTCTATCGTCCTGAAGACACTCGAGGATGGCTTCTCGTTCTAATCTCAACAAATAGGATTCTGGAACTTCCTGCGCCTCACTCAGATCTCCGCCAGCCAACACGTAGGCCACTCGTTCGGCAACCACCTGATCGTAATCGGTAATATACTTTCCTTCATGCATTACGTGGAGCATCAATTTCATAGCTGCAAGAGCTGTTTTCCCCAGTACTTTGATCGGCGTTTCTGCGGGAGATCGATACCCCGCCTGAACCAAATTCAATGCTTCCTCTTTTGCTGTTTTGATGAGCAGGTCGCGATTCATCACAATCGTATCAGATTCCCTGAGGTAACCCAGTTCTTTAGCCAGATGCGCACTTTCGGAAACTTTTGCCATTCCGATGGTTTTAAATACCTCGCGAATGAAAGGCAGCGGATCAGCTTCCCCTTCCAGTTTATTCATAGCACGTCGAAGTAATTCTGTAGTTCCTCCGCCGGCAGGTATCAAACCTACTCCCACTTCCACCAATCCCATATATAATTCGTGATGTGCCACTACTTTATCAGAATACAGGCAAAATTCCACCCCTCCGCCCAGCGTTTTTCCAAAAGGAGCCGCAACTACCGGAAATGGAGCATATCGTAATGCGACGGCTGTTCTTTGAAAATTATTCACGGCTTCTACCACAGTCTCCCAATCTCCGTTTTGTTTGGCGGTTAGCGCTTCTTTTAGGTTAGCTCCAAAGGCGAAATTGTCATTATCGTGGCTAATGACCAAAGCATCGAAATCTTTTTTAACGATGTCAAGGGATTCAAAAAGCGATTGCACTAACTCGGCTCCCAAGGTGGAATGAGGGGTATGAAATTCAAAAAGGGCCACTCCATCCCCCATATCATGAAGAGCGACACTGTTATTTTCCATTACCGGACTTTTTTCTTTTCGGAGATGCTCAACTTTTACCTCTCCTTTCGCTTCCGGTGGGATTGCCTTCATGGATTTGGCTTCAGGATCATACACTTTTCCATTGTTATAGAACCGCTCGAAACCGGCATCCATCATATCCGAGATCAACTTTGGTACTTCTTTTCCTTCTTTCCCAATTCGGTCAGCTGTTTCTTTAATACCTAAAGCATCCCAGCGTTCAAACGGACCCATTTCCCAATTAAAACCCCACTGCATAGCACGATCTATAGAAAGCGGTGAATCTGTAATTTCAGGAATCCGGTTGGCAGCATACATTAAGAGATCGCGATGTATGTTCCATAGAAAGTCACCGATCTTACCATCTGAGTTCACCAGGAACTTGAGTCGCTCTGCCTTGTCTTTGATAGCATTGGCGTCTTTCAGGATCGGATCTTCCAACGCCTGCTGCGATTCGTATTCAAAGGTTTCAGAATTAAGAACCAGATATTCCCCATCCTTCTTGGTATAAAATCCTTTTCCGGCTTTGTTACCGATCATCCCCTCATCTACCATTTCCTGGAATTCATGAGGCAGGTTAAAGGTCTCCTGCATTTCATCATCAGGAATGGAGGGATATAGGTTCTTAGCAACGTGATTTGTTACATCCAGTCCGGCCATATCAGCGGTGCGGAAAGTAGCCGCTTTAGAATAACCGGTTAGTGTTCCGGTGAGCAGGTCAATCTCTTCAGCCCGAAAGTCTCCATTAAAAAAATAGGGCATAATGTTTGCAATAGAGAAAATTCCCACACGGTTGGCTATGAAATTGGGTGTATCCTTACAGATGACCACTCCTTTGCCAAGAGTCTTCTCACAGAAACGATGCATGAATTCGGTGACTTCAACTGAAGTCGATTCAGTTGGGATCACTTCCAGTAATTTCATATACCGCGGCGGATTAAAGAAATGTGTTCCCAGGAAATGAGCTTTCAGCTCTTCGCTGCACTCTTCTCCAATTTCACTGATCGGCAGCCCGGAAGTATTGGAACTCACGATGGTTTCTGGCTTTCGGATATCATCAATGCGAGACATTAAATCTTTTTTGATATCCATTTTTTCAATGATCACCTCACAGATCCAATCTGCATCTTTCAGTTTGTCAAAATCATCTTCAAAGTTTCCTACTTCTATCCGATCCATGAAGCCCGGTTTACCAAAAGGAGCCGGCTTCATGTCTTTTGCTTTTTTTAGTCCTTCTTCTACCATTTTATTTGGCCGGTCCGGATCATCGCTTTTCAGATCCAGCAAGATCACTTCAAGCCCTGCATTAATACAATGGGCGGCTATTTGCCTGCCCATCACTCCAGATCCTAAAACTGCTGCTTTCCTGATCGAATATTTCTTTGTGCTCATGATGTTAATCCTTACAATCTTTTCGTACTGCGGTTTAAGTCCATTAACGAATTTAAAATTCCAGTTTCATCTCTATCAGACGGTTGTTAAACCGCCTGATGGAGAACTATTACAATTCCTCATCTGCATAAATGGAATCAATCTGTTCTTTATATTTTTCATTGATCACATTTCGCTTCACTTTAAGGGTAGGGGTGATCTCTCCATCTTCAATGGTAAATTGATCTTCCAGAAGCTTAAATCTCTTTACTTTTTCCCACTTCGATAGATTAGCATTCACCTTGTCTACTTCTTTTTGAATGCGTTTGATCACATATTCATTTTCCGTGACCTTTTCCTCGGGAAATTCATATCCCTTGGTTTTGAATCTCTTCTTCATGTTTTTCCAATTCGGTACAATAAGCGCTCCACAAAATTTATGTTCACTGCCAACTACCACGGCCTGCTCTATAAAGCCACTATTCACCAGGGCATTTTCAATAGGCTGAGGTGCCACATATTTTCCGGTAGAAAGTTTAAACAATGACTTTTTACGGTCCGTCACAAAAAGCCATCCATCTTCATCCAAATGGCCTATATCTCCCGTATGAAACCAGCCATCTTCGTCAATAACCTCAGCTGTTTTTTCCGGCATCTTGTAGTATCCTTTCATGATATAAGGCCCTTTTGCCAGAATTTCTCCATCCTCAGCTATTTTGATCTCTACATCGGCGATAGGCTTTCCTGAGGACCCAATACGTAATTCTCCTTTAGGTGGCCCCGTCAATACCGGTGAGGTTTCCGTAAGACCGTATCCAAGACCGCAGTAAATTCCGATACCATTTATGAACCGGGCTATATTTGGTGAAAGTGCTGCACCACCCACATTAAATCCAACCATCCGTCCGCCAAACAACTTACGGATCTTGGCATACACCAATTTATCAGCGATCTTCCACTTCCATTTTGCGGGAGGATTTTCAGGGTCATATTCTTCCGCTAAATTCACCGCCCAGTAATAAAGTTGCTTTTTGAGGCCGCTCATTTCCTGACCTTTTACTTTGATACCAGTCACGATCTTCTCGAGCAGTCGCGGCACGGTCACCAGGTAGAGCGGCTTCACAGAAGCAAAATCATCCCGAATATCTTCAACGTCTTCAATGTAATAAGGGGGCACGCCAATATAAGCATATATATACGAAACCGTTCGTTCAAACATATGAGCCAGTGGTAAATAGGAAAGTACCTTGGGAGTTTCGTAGTCATCCGTTTCAAAAGGAAATATCTCATGAGCTGCCAATGCGTTACTTGCAATGTTATGATGAGTAAGCATTACCCCCTTAGGAACTCCGGTTGTACCTGAAGTATAGATAAGGGTGGCCAGATCTTCGGGCTCAACTTCATTTCTAAGTTTTTCAAATAAAGCGGGGTTTTCTTCTCCTTTTTTGTGTCCCGTTTCCAGAATCTCGTCAAAAGTGCGTAGTTTTTTATGACCGGAACCAAGGATTGAAACCACAGCATTTATATTCTCTACCTCCTTAATAAGAGGTTTTGTCTCCGCAAATATTTCATCATTCGAGACAAAATGTACTTTTGACTCTGAATTCTCCAAAATATACTTTATCTGTTCCCCCGGCTGAGTTGTATAGATCGGAACTACCACAGCACCGAGAGAAAGTATAGCCTGATCAATAATTAACCACTCTGTTGAATTCTCTGCGTGTAAAGAAATTTTATCTCCTTTCCGAACTCCTAATTCATAAAGCCCAAGAGCAAGATCTTGAACCATTTTTTTAAAATCATCGATAGAAGTTTCTATCCATTCCCCATTTCGTTTAACGGCTGAATAGATCCCGGTTTTATTTTTTTCGTAACCTTGTTCTACAATTGATAAAATTGTTGTTGGATCGTATTTCATAATATTTTCCTATTATGTTCGCGGATAATGAATAAGATACACTTTCATCTTTCATTTGAAAGCGATTCCATACCTTTATTTTAATAACTTAACACCGTTAATCAAATTCAAGTTTTATGTTTATTGATGAGTCTATTAAAGAAAAAGCAAAAATATACTTCAACTTTAAGCATAAGCACATGGGACATGCTCTGGGAATGGAATTTGAGCATGTCAGCAAAAATAAAATCGTTGCGACCATGCCGGTTAATGAGCATTCTGTGCAGCCATTTGGCGTATTACATGGCGGAGCTTCGGTGGCATTAGCCGAAACTTTGTGTTCAGTTGGCGGTTGGTTTCAGCTCGAGGGTATGGACAAAACCGTGGTAGGAGTTGAGATCAATGCCAACCATATTCGCCCGGTAAAGATGGGCGGTAAGGTAACGGGAACAGCAAAACCGGTGCATCTGGGCAGGAAAATTCAGGTTTGGGAGTGTGAGCTTAGGGATGAACGGGACAAGCTGGTGTGTACTTCGCGGTGTACGCTGGCGGTGGTGAATAGGTGATTTTAAATGATTAATGATTAATGTTAAATGGCAAGCTGATTTAATAATTCATTCACAAATTGATCTTTCGGCCCATCGGTTAATCATAGTTTTTTTGATTTGCGATAGATTGAATGACCGATGGACGATTTATCTATTGATATACAGATGCATTTCTAAAATAACGTGAATTCGATATAAAGACCATCTGTTGAACACCTTGAATGGTCATTTCGCAGCGAATGCCCGAAACCCTATGTTTGGTCAGGTATCGAACACTCAATGAAAGGCCACACTTAGATTCCCGCCACCACGAGAAAGATCACAAGCATCCATTTTTGTCCTTTTAACTTAGTTCTTATCTCGAACTGATATGAAAATATCAGATTGTGCTCTGCAATAAAACTACAAAATTAGAAAAGAAAACAGGCCTATTCTATGTTTTAACCCTTAATACCATTCTTCTTAACAAGTTTATTTAAATCTACCGGCAATTGCTTATTCCACATTTCAAAATAAGCTCCTTTTTTGGAAAATAGATTCTTATGGTTTCCTTCTTCAATTAGCTTCCCTTTTTCCAAAACACAAATTTTATCAGCTTCAAGTACGGTGCTAAGCCTGTGTGCAATCAAGAATTTGTCATACATTTCCCTCATTAAATCAATGAGCTCTTTTCGTTTTAGCCCCAAATTTTTTAAAAGATCTTTTTGTTTGGGCCAAGAATCATATTCATTTCATGTAGATTTTAGTTTTACTGCTTTGACACTTCTCTGAAAAGTCTCTATGAACTAAAAAGAATCGTTTGCTATAAGGGTCATTTAATCTTGTTTCTTTTTCAAAACAAATTTTTCATATATAAAAATGCCTGTTCCAACGATACCAAATATTATTGTTATATGAATTAATTTTTCAAAAAAATTATCTCTTGTAAAGTAATAGTAAACTACATAAATCAAATGGCAGAATCACATTTGAAGTGCCCGATGTTTGATTAGGGTTTCTGTTGTATTAAAGAATACTTCATGTGGCGTTTTAAAGCCAAGTTTTTTTCGGGGCCTGTGGTTTAATTTGTGTTCTATGGGGTTGAGTTCCCTTCGGGTGATTCCCCTCAAATCCCATGATTTTGGCAGGTACTGCCGAATGAGTTTATTGGCATGTTCTATGCGGGCTCGCTGGTTGGTTTGGTACGGGTCGGCAAAGTAGTAGTCCACCTTCAGAGCGTGGCTTATCCTGTGATGTTCGGCAAATTCAAGCCCATTATCGCTGGTAATGGTATGAAGGTTATCGCTCACCGGGCGCAGCACCTTTTTTACTTTCTCACTTAACGGCCAGGCTTGTTTATCGCCACAGGCCGCCATCCAAATATAGGAGCTGAGGCGATCAGTTACCGTAGCCACCACTCCCTTACGGGCCTTACCTATAATGGTATCAAGTTCTAAATCCCCAATGCGCTCTACCTTATCAACAACAGGATCGCGCTGGTGGATGGAAACGCGGTTCTTGATACACCCGCGCAAGGTCGTGCGGGGTGTTCGTGGTTTAGGTTTAATCCGGGTACTGCGCATATGCGTCCATAAGGTTCCCCCGGCATCCGCATCGGTATAAATCAGGCGGTACAGGCTCATGGGACTCAGCCGGAGGCCGGTTTCGAGTCTCAACCGCCCACATACCTGTTCCGGGGAATGCTGCTGAGTTAAAAGGGATGAAACCAGCTCGATTATTTCTGGTGTAAGTTTGTAGGCCGGACGATGTTTTCGCGATTGCCGGTAGTGCCGATGAGCCTGTTCAGGGGTATAGTACCCGGGCTCACAGCGCTTTAGTTCGCGGCGAATGGTGGTAGGGTCGCGAGCGAGTTGAACGGCGATTTGTTGCGCAGAAATACCGTTACGATAGGAGGCGGCAATCTGGTATCTTTGGCTAAGCGATAGATGTTTGTAGCTCTTCATGTGCTCGAATTTTAGTAGAGGAAAGCCGGAAGCTACGAACTTCGCGGAAACCTATGGGAGCCAGCTCTCATAGGTTTTACTTTTCTCCCAATCGGGCACTTCAAATGTTAATTAGCCTAATTCTCCCCAATTATTGCG
The DNA here is from genome assembly GCA_022450045.1 of Gracilimonas sp. Taxonomy (GTDB): domain Bacteria; phylum Bacteroidota; class Rhodothermia; order Balneolales; family Balneolaceae; genus Gracilimonas. Next base: position 136,323 of record JAKURD010000001.1, read on the forward strand.
ATCTTATTCAAAATCGAATTAAGATCATCCGGAGTGGCACAAAAAATATTAGTTATTGGGAAGGTATGGCCTGAACCAAATTCTTCTGCGGCAGGATCTCGAATAATGCAGCTTGTAGAGGTATCAAGAGCAGAAAACCGGGACATAACCTTTGCCTCTGCGGCCTCAGAAAGCAGCTATGCAGTCAATTTGGATAAAATCGGGGTAACGTCTGTCCAAATAAAACTCAATGACGCTTCCTTTGATAGCTTCGTAGCCAAGTTGAATCCGAATATAGTACTGTTCGATCGCTTCATGACCGAAGAGCAATTTGGCTGGCGGGTAGCTGAGCATTGTCCGGATGCACTTAGGGTGTTAGATACGGAAGACTTACACTGTTTGAGGGAGGCAAGGCGCCAGGCCTGGAAAGAAGGCAGGAACTATCAAGAAACTGATCTTTTTAATGACCTGGCAAAAAGAGAGATTGCCAGTATTCTTCGGTGCGACCTTTCCCTGATTATTTCAAGCTACGAAATGGAAATCTTGTTAGGTGTTTTTAAGGTGGATGACAGCCTGCTGATACATCTTCCATTTATGCTCGATGATATTCATAGCAATAATATAAATTCATGGAAGACAATAGATAAAAGAGAACACTTCATATCTATTGGTAACTTCTTGCATGAGCCTAATTGGAATGCGGTATTATTTTTAAAAGAAGAAATATGGCCGTTGATAAGGAAGCAATTACCAAAGGCTGAGCTGCATATTTATGGAGCATATCCATCCCAAAAAGTTGAGCAATTACATAATCCTACGGAAGGATTTTTAGTGAAAGGCAGGGCTAAAAATGCAAAAAAAGTGGTAGGTAACAGCAGGGTTCTTTTGGCACCGCTCCGGTTTGGGGCAGGACTCAAAGGTAAGCTAATCGAAGCCATGCAGTGTGGCACTCCAACTGTAACTACAGAAATTGGTGCGGAAGCGATGCACGGAGACCTGCCCTGGCCGGGGTTCATAGAAAATGATCCAAAGTCCTTTGCTGAAAAAGCGGTAGCGTTGTATCAGGATGAAGCGAAATGGATGGAGGCTCAGCAAGCTGGAATTCCAATTATAAATCAATTATATCCAAAAAGGGAATTGAAGGAGATGCTAATATCGAGAATTAAGGAGATAAGTGATGATCTAAAAGCTCACCGAAGACAGAATTTCATCGGAGCCATCTTACAACATCATACTGCTGCAAGTACGAAGTACATGAGCAAGTGGATAGAGGCGAAGAACAGAACCACAGATTTGCAGGATTAAGAGATTCCACAGATGATAAACCAATCCGTTAATCCTGCAAATCTGTGGTCAGTAGAGTTCATATTCGAGTAGTCGGGCATCGATGGTAGAATTATAGAATTCGATACGCTGATTGGTTCTGAGTCCGATCTTTTTAGCCAGCTCGAAATTACCTGTGAACACATAGCCCCAAAATCCGGTAGCTTCCTGTTTAAAGAAATCACCGATGCCTTCATAGGTAGGTTCAAGGTCTTTTTCATTTCCAATCCGATCACCGTAAGGAGGATTCAGCATGATCACTCCGGTCTTATCGGAGGGAATCTCCGTTTCACTGAAATCACACTTTTTGACTTCGATAAGATGATCCAATCCGGCTGTACGGGCATTTTTTCGGGTGGCATTTACGGCTCTTACATCATGATCGGTGGCAATGATGCGTCCTTCAAAGTCTTTTTCGCCTTTGTTCTTCAAATCGGATCGAAGATCATTCCAGCGCTCCTCATCAAAACCAAGGATATGTTTGATGCCATAATTAGGACGTAACAAGCCCGGAGCCTTATTGAGAGCTTGCAGCGCAGCTTCTATGGCAATGGTTCCGCTTCCACACATGGGGTTGATGAAATGCTGACCCGGTTCCCATTTGCTTGCCAGTATCAATGCAGCCGCCAGCGTTTCCTGCATGGGGGCTACACTCGTTTCGGTTCGGTAGCCGCGACGCGAAATAGATTCCCCAGAAGTATCGAGGTAGATCTGTGCCCGATCATTCTTCCAGAAAATGAACACCACCGTTTTATTCAAATTGGGCCCGGAATCGGGTCTTGACCCTGTTTTTTTCCGAATGCGGTCCACAATGGCATCCTTTGCCTTCATATTGGCAAACTGCGTATTTGTTACCGTCTTGTTCTTGATAAAGGAAGTAACGCTCACATATCCATGCTTATCAATGTAATCTTCCCAAGGAATTTTGAGCAGCTCGTTATATAATTGTTCTCCATTCTGAGGCCGGCAATCTTTCAGCATAAAATGCACACGATGCGCCGTACGCAGATTCAGGTTCAGCATCATGCAGTCATTCAAACTGCCTCTGGTCTCAATACCCGCCAGCCGTTCTTTGATGATCGGGAAACCAAGATCAGTCAGTTCTTTCTTGAGATAGGGGGTGATCCGCTTTGGGCAAGTGATCGAGATCGTACTTTGCTGAGAAAAATCGGCCATAGAAGTTAATTACGTTCAGGAATATGTAGGATATAAAAAATGGAGTTCCTCTTTCGAAGAACTCCATTGTATAAATTTTGATAGATCAGAATTAGTTTACGATATCAACCAATTCAATATCAAAAGTCAGGTCTTTGCCTGCAAGAGGATGGTTAGCATCTATCATGATGTTTTCATCTTCAACTTTTGTGATTTGAACCGGAACAGGTTGCCCGTTAGGTTGATTCAACTGAAGTTGCATTCCAACCTGAGGTTCAATATCCTCTGGAAGTTGGTTTCGCTCAATTGATAATTCAAGATCTTCTCTGCGATCGCCATAGGCGTCTGTAGATTCAATACTAGCTGTGGTTTTATCTCCGACTTCTAAACCAACAACAGCTTTTTCAAAACCGGGAATCAATTTTCCTTCTCCCAGTGTTATTTCAAGAGGATCTCTTTCAACAGAAGAATCAAATACTGATCCATCTTCTAATTTTCCAGTGTAGTGGACTTTTACGGTGTCACCGTCTTTTACTTTAGACAAAATAAATTTTGTTTTAATTGTGAATATATTGTGTTCCTGAAGATACAGAAAATTTCACACTTATGAGGATTGTAAACACCTATTAACATGATCAGTGATAACAAAGACATTTATAACATTCTGAAAGACGCCAAAACGATAGCTATGATCGGTTGTTCACCCAATGAGTACAGGACAAGCAACTACGCTGCTAAATTTCTACAGGAGAGAGGATACCGAGTAATTCCGATTAATCCGGAGGCCAAAGAGATCTATGGTGAAAAGAGCTATGATAATCTCGCTGATGTTCCTTCTGATATTGAGATAGATATCGTGAATGTTTTTCGAAATTCGAAGTTTTCTGCCGAAGCTGCACAGGATGCTGCCGACTGGAAAACTAAAACCGGTCAGAATCCGGTAGTATGGACTCAACTCGATGTTTCATCCCCTGAGGCTGAAAAAATAGCTGAAGAAAATGGACTTCCTTACGTCAAAAACCGCTGCATTATGGTGGAATGGGATCGTAATTTTAAATGAGCTAATGAAAGTTGATAGCTGATAGAGTGACAGAAGTACTTTTGGCACTTATCACCCTGTCAACTTTCAACTCTCAAACAACTACTTCATGTTAACAAACTGCAAGGGCACGCCCATATCTTTAGCTTTCAGGTGCTTGATGACAGCCTGCAGATCATCGATCTTTTTGCCATCTACACGCACCTGGTCGTCTTGAATTTGCGGCTGGACTTTCACTTTCAGGTTCTTGATCTCCTTTACGATCTTTTTAGCGGTTTCCCGGTCAATGCCTTCTTTTAGCATTACATCCATTTTGAGATGTCCTTGTGATGAGCCTTCCGGTTCTATGAAGTCCAGGACTTTGGAGCTGATTCCCCGTTTAATAAAGTTTTTGATCAGCATATCCTTCACCGCTTCCAGTTTCATGCTTTCGGCTGCCACCAAGTGAATACGGTTCTCTTTTTTATGGAACTCTACCTCGGTATGAAGTCCGCGGAAGTCGTAGCGAGTGTTGATTTCTTTAAGGGTATTGTTGATGGCGTTATCAACCTCTTGGGCATCTACTTTATTTACAATATCAAATGAGGCCATATAGGGAATTTTAAATTAGAAATTGGGATAAAGTTTTTTTATTTGTCACTTGAGCTCTTCGTATTCGTTAAATTCGTCTTTTTCTAATTTTTCGGCAATTTTTTCAGATAGAATTTTTTCCACTAACAGTTCGTCTTCATCCGGGATCATGGTTTTAAAACTGCGGATGGTATCATTCAGTTTATATTCAATTTCAATTACTCCCTCAGAGTACCAGGAATAAGTGAAGAAATTCTCCCAGCTTATTTTTCGGTCTAAAAGGATCAGCCCTTTTTTTCGAATTTCAGGCACCAGTCGAATAGTGAAACTATACGCCCCAACTGCGATAATTGATAGTCCTGAGGTTACACGAATGGGAGTGAAGGGGAGATCAGACAACAGCGCCGTGCGCTGAATTCCAAATAAGATAATACCCAGTGCGATTAAATTAGGAAAGATGTCGGTCCAGAATGAACGGCTTACATAAAGGATCTCTCCGAACTCACGTTTTTGTTGAAACTGCTGGATTGCAGCACCTGAAAAGAAGCCAAATAATGAAGCGTAAATATTAGCCATAACAGCTCCCGCAATAGCTTCAGGGAAATAGCCGAAACGATGCATCCACTGAAGGATTAAAAATAGAAAGATTACGCCAAGCAGGGTGAAAGAGAATCGTCGGGGAGTAATCTGGTCAAGATATAAAAGTCGTTTATAGCCGAGGTAAATACTGAGTGTGGCAACGATAAATGTTGAAACAATTATCCAAAGCATTGATTAATTTTGGTTAGATAGTTTAATTTTATAAATAGTTTTTGATGGACGAATCGACCACGCCTACGGGCATTGAAGTTAGTAATAAAGATCAGGTTCTGGAAATTTCATGGCAAGATGGGCATACTTCTGTTTTTCCGCTTTATGGATTGAGGGTAAACTGTCCGTGTGTAACGTGTAGAGGCGGCCATGGAAGCATGGGAGAATTTGAACCGGAAGCTTTTTTTGAAGAAAATCCTTCCCGCATTGAGATCAGAAATATTGAACAAGTTGGGAATCACGCCATAAAAATAACCTGGGGAGATGGGCATAATTCCGGGATGTATCAGTGGGAAACCTTGCGCTGGCTAGATCCTGAAAACCATTAGTTGCAAAATGATTTTTTGATTTCTTGTTTCAGCAAGCTTTGAAAGTGGTACACACCAAGTTCTCTTTTTACAGAAAAGCGACCTTGATGGTAAACCTTGGACTGAATTCCACGCTGTACTGCTTCACAAATTTCAATATCCTCTTTCTGGATATCATCACTATAAGCTATGTCCTTTTTAATTATTTCTGATTTTTTCTTGGTTTCAGACTCATCATAAAAATAACTGAAAATGACTTTACAGCGAGTAGGGGATACAGGAATAACCAGATTCATTTGAAGCCTGCCGGGTAAAATATTGAGCATCATATTTGGGAAAACGAAATAGTAAAAAGCCTCTCCGCCATTTTTTGAATATAAGTTATCACCATTTTTAAAAGGGCTGTGTTGCAAAGAATGCCATTTTTCCGTTTCTGTTACATACGACCGGTAATCCAACAGATTCGCAAGTTCAGGATGAACGATCGGGATATGGTAACCCTCCAGATAATTATCTACATATACTTTCCAGTTGCAATTAATTTCATAAACCTGTTCTATATGAAACTTAAGGGTACTAAGATTAAGTGGTGCTATACGCTTTTCAATTCCTTCTAAAAGTTGGGCTAATTCAAGATCAGAAGTATCGACTCGTGCGAATATTAAACCTTGCCAAATGGAAATTTCGAATGGTTCTAACCCAAAGTCTTTTTTGTCAAAAAGTTTAACAAGATTCCAGTCAGGAATGCCTCGCAACGATCCGTCATCTAAATAAGTCCAGCCATGGTATTGGCATTGGAGAACGGTTTTGGTCCCTTTCTTGATAGCTAACGGGCCCCCGCGATGTTTGCAAACGTTATAAAAAGCTTTTAGCTCATTTTCAGTATTTCGGAAAATGATGATCGGGTTTCCTGCTACTTCGCCGGTGTATGAATCACCTGCTTCGGGTATCTGATCTATATGACAGACATACAGCCATTTTTTTTTGAAAAGCTTTTGCTGTTCAAAGACATGTATATCCTCATTATGATACCAATCTGATGGTATGGTCTTGGCTTTTTCGATGGGATCAATGCGCAAGACTTTATCTTTAAATAAATTTTTATAACTTTTATTATCCATCAATTTAGATTTAATCTAAATAAAGTTTTATTTTAGAAATGTTAATTAAAAATTTCATAAACCAATTTGACTAATGAAATCTAACTTGTTGTTACTCATTGTATTTTCAATGCTCTTTATTTCTTGTGCTGATCAAGAAAAAGTGAACGTTTATTCTGCCCGGCATTACGATACCGATCAGGAATTATATGCGGAGTTTACTAAAAAAACCGGAATTGAAGTTAATCTTATTGAAGGCGGTTCTGATGAACTCATAGAACGAGTGCGAAGTGAAGGAGTTAATTCTCCGGCCGATGTTCTTATAACTGTTGATGCCGGTCGCTTATGGAGAGCTGAAGAAGCTGATATCTTGCAACCTATTGAATCCGAAATTCTCGAAGATCGCGTTCCTGCAGAATTTCGTCATCCGGACGGACTTTGGGTTGGTCTTTCAAAAAGGGTGCGGGGAATTGTTGTAAATCCAGATGCTGTAGAGAATTACGAAGAACTAACCTACGAAGATCTTGCTGATCCACGGTTTGAAGGCCGTGTATGTGTTCGCTCTTCTAACAATATTTACAACCAGTCGTTAGTGGCCTCCATGATTGAGACGATTGGTGCCGAAGCTACCGAAGAGTGGGCGGAAGGATTGGTTGCTAACTTTGCCCGAGACCCGCAGGGTGGAGATCGTGATCAAATTCGTGCGGTTGCTGTCGGTGCTTGTGATGTAGCTATTTCAAATCATTACTATTTAGCCGCGATGATGACCGGCAATGATGAAGCTGATATTGAAGCAGCCTCCAAAGTTGAGTTTGTTTTTCCAAATCAGGGAGAAGATGAGCGCGGTGCGCATATCAACATAAGCGGTGCCGGAATCCTGAAAAATGCTCCTAATAAAGATAATGCGGTTCGGTTCCTTGAGTACCTGACGACTCCTGAAGCTCAGAAATATTTCATCAGCGGGAACAACGAATATCCTGTGAATGATGAAGCAGAAATAGCTGAAGTGCTACAAGGCTTTGGTGAATTTAAAAGTGATGCGGTAAACGTATCAGCTTTGGGAAGAAATAACCCGGAGGCTATTCAGATCATGGACAGAGCCGGCTGGAGATAGGCTGACGAACATCGAACATTGAATAAGGAACATTGAATTTCGAAATGATTAATTTCGTTATTTGGTGTTCCTTTTTTATTGATGACTAAAATCTTCTTTAACCTGAGCTCGATCATTGATAGCTTGAAAAATGCCTAAAGAGTCATCCCTGCGAAGGCAGGGATCTTATTATTGCCAGTAATTCAATCATAGATACGTAAAAAACAAGTAGATTTCGGGCATTCGCCGCGAAATGACCAGCTTGCCTATGATAGAACCTGCTTTTTAATCGAACTCAGGTTTCTAAGTTATGAATGATTCTTAGTGTCAAGTCCATGTTCAGTTGCCGGGCAGAATACCGGTTGGTGGTTACCTGTTTCCAATTCGAACAGGAAATAGGTATATAGTATGAGTAGGCTATTGGAATGGAAGTGCAATCTGCGACAAGGGGTTGTAACCCCTTGCCGATATTTCATAGATGAATCAACACTATTGAGTTTCTGACTTTCGTGATCTGGCGATGGTTCGGTTAATAATGATCACGGGTATGATTCCAACTAAGACGATCATTAAAGCTGCTCCTGCTGATTCGGCCAGGCGTTCATCGGAAGCATACCGATATACATGAACGGCCAGCGTGTCAAAGTTAAAAGGCCGAACTATGAGGGTAGCGGGAAGTTCTTTCATCACATCAACAAAAACGAGCAGTCCGGCGGTTAACAGTCCGCCAGACATCATTGGAATATGAATGCTTCTCAGTACTTTCGAGAATCGATACCCCATCCCCCGGGCCGCTTCATCCATATTAGGGGTGATCTTCTCCATGCTTGCTTCAACGCCTCCGATTGATACTGAAAGAAAACGTACAAGGTAGGCAAACACCATCGCAAAAATAGTACCGCTGAGTAAGAGCCCTGATGAGAAGCCTAAATATTCCCGGAAAAAAGAATCGATAGAGTTGTCAAAATAACCGAAGGGAATAAGAACACCTACAGCAATCACAGAACCTGGAATAGCATAGCCTAACGAGCTCACACGGTTAAAGAACTTTACGGATCTGGTTGGATTTAACCGGGCTGAATAGGCCATTACCAAAGCCATAGCTACGGCTAAGAACCCGGTAAGTGCAGAAACGGTAAAAGAGTTAAAGGACAACTCAATGAACTTGAAATTCAAATGACCGAGGTTTGAGAAAAACATCTCAACAAGAAGAATGACGGGAAGAATAAACCCTATCAAAACGGGAATAAAACAAACAGTAAAGGCAGCTAAAGACTTAAATCCTTTTAATTCAAACCTGTTTAAGCGTTTAAACCGGGATGAATTTGCTTTTTCATTGCTGATCTTATTTCTGGACCAGCGTTCTAAGATCAACAGTACTACAATGAATGAAAGAAGAAATGCGGCTAATTGTGCTGCAGCAGGGCGTTCACCTAATCCAAACCAAGTTCGGTAAATTCCAGTGGTAAACGTTTGAACGCCAAAATATTCAACCGTTCCGAAATCATTGAGAGTTTCCATTAGGGCGAGGGCAAGTCCGGCAGCGATTCCGGGCCGCGCAACAGGGATGGCAACCTTAAAGAAACTTTGCCAGGTTGAGTACCCCATAATTCGGCTGGCTTCAAGTAAACTGGTGGATTGTTCTAAAAAGGAAGAACGAGCCAGCATGTACACATAGGGGTAGAAAGCCAAAGACATGATAATAATAGCACCCTCTACAGAACGGATATTTGGGAACCAATACTCACCAAGACTTAGACCAAAGAGGTTGCGGATCATTGCTTGCAGTGGTCCGGCGATATCCAGAAAGTCTGTATAGATATAAGCTATTAAATAAGCGGGGATTGCAAACGGAAGGATAGAAGCCCATTCAAACACTTTTCGTCCTGTAAAGTCAGTCATAGTGATCAGCCAAGCGGAAGAAACACCTAAAACGATCACACCAAAAGAAACGCCGGATATCAGAATCAGAGAATTGAAGACATAGTCATCCAGAACAGTATCAGCAAGATGGCTCCATACTTCTCCGGCAGGAGTAAAAATTGAGAATACCACCGTTAGAATTGGGATAGAGATCAACAGGGCGATGGCCATACTGAAGAAGGTCCATTTCGGAGATTTCTGCCGGATCTTTGGTGAGTCGGGTCTTAAATTTTTAATGGTCGTATGCAGAGCTTTAAGCATGCTGAAAGATAAGCTTCTGTGGCTTTAATTATGAAGGGAAACCAAATTCGTTTTTCAATACAGATTCAGCTGCATAAAACCCGCTCATGCCATGAACTCCGCCGCCGGGAGGGGTAGATGAGGAGCAAATATAGAGCCTGTCTGCAGGTATTTTATATGGATCCCATTTTAATACCGGCCTTCCAAAAAGCTGTTTGGCTGTCTGTGCACCCCCGTTAATATCCCCACCAACGTAGTTAGGATTATACCTTTCCATTTCATGAGAGTGCATAGTGTTTTTAGCAATTATGGTATCTCTGAAACCGGGGGCAAATCGCTCTATTTGATTTTCTATGATCTCAGTCATGTCTTTCTCGGAGCCATTTGGTACATGACAATAGGCCCATAACGTATGTTTTCCACTGGGGGCTCGGGTCTTATCAAACAGGCTGGGCTGTGCAACCAACACATACGGTTTTTCATGATGTTCTCCTTTCCATACCGCTTCCTCACTTGCGGCAAGTTCCTCAAATGTTCCCCCAAGATGAAGTGTTCCGGCTTTTTTAGAATGCTCATTTTCCCACGGAACCGGTTCAGAAAGCGCCCAGTCTATTTTAAAAATCCCGGGTCCATACGTGTAACTCAGTAATTCTTTCTTGTATTTCCTGGGAAGTTTATCATCGGCAATTTTCGCGATTTGATGTGGGGTGAGGTTAAATAACACGATCTTGGAGCTCGGGATATCGGTCATGTTTTGGACTTCATGATCTGTGATGATCTCACCGCCCAATGACCTGAAAAGTTCAGCAAGAGCATTAGTGATGGCTGAAGAACCACCTTTGGCAAAAGGCCATCCCACAGCATGGGCAGAACTTCCTAATACCAATCCAAAGGAGGCAGTGAATGCATTATTTAGGGGAATAATGCTGTGGGCTGCACACCCGCCAAAAAGAGCTTTAGTTCTCGGGTCTTTGAATAAAGAATTCGTAAAAAGCTTAGCGGAAAATAGTCCGTACCAACCAAATCGAGCCATTAATAAGGGGTGTTTTGGAATACGTAATGTTCCAAAGATATCTTCAGACAGATAATCCCAATGCTCTGTAAACTCTTTGAATATCTTGAGATAAGCTTTGCCATCAATGCCTAAGTGTTCGGCTGTTTTTTCGATACTTCGAAAAGCTGCAACCGCGTCTCCATGATCCAAAGGGTGGACGTAGGGTATTTCGGGATGGATAAATTCGAGCCCAAATTTATGCAATCCCAGTGTGTTAAGGAATGGAGAGCCGGCGGCTGTGGGATGAACTGCAGAACATACATCATGTAAAAATCCGGGTTCTGTAAGTTCCTGAGTTCTGGTGCCTCCACCGATGGTTGATTTAGCTTCAAGAATGATCACTTTCAATCCTCCCTGAGCAAGCTTTACACCTGCACTAAGTCCGTTAGGCCCCGAACCAACGATAACGGCATCATATTCTTTAGGATCTGTTTTCAAATCTCTTAATTTGATCTTTTACCTGCCAGTTTTAATGCTTCATAGGCATTGATAATGCCTCCTGTACTTGAAAATTCTGAGAAGTGGATGGGTTCCATTGTTCCCGGTTTGTAAACAACGCGATCTACTTTGGTAACCGTTTTAAGAATAATTTCCTTTACCTCCGGTGTAGAAAGTTCAGGATAATAAGACATTATAAGGGCTGCAACTCCGGCCACAACAGGTGAGGCCATACTGGTTCCACTATTCATTTGATATTCATTTTCAGGATAGGTGGAATAGATATCTACTCCGGGTGCGAAAATATCAACGGCAGATTTCCCATAGTTTGAAAAACTTGCAACCAAGGTTGAATCCGATTGCCATGAAGAAGCACCGACACTCAGGTAATTGGTTGCCTGTCCGCCATCTTCATAAAAACGGGTGGGGTAGGAGCTTGTGCTGTCTACATTATCACTTCCATTTCCCGCCCCGGAAACCATCAGTACTCCAAGGCTGTCTGCGAATTTCATAGCCGCATCCACGTATTCCTTTTGTGGGGAATACGCTTTTCCGAAACTCATATTGATTACTCGCGCTCCATTTTCAGCCGCATACCGGATAGAGTTGGCAACATCTTTATCTCGTTCGTCGCCATCAGGTACGGAGCGGAGGATCATCAGCTCAATATGATCAGCGACTCCCTGTGCGCCTAAATCATTGTTTCGGATAGCTCCTACAATACCCGCTACGTGTGTACCGTGATCACTGCTCGGCCCGGTTACATCGTTATTTCCATAAATTCTATTTTCCAGATCATCATAGTCATCTCCAACAATGGCTCTGGGGTTGAAGTCTGGATTCAGCCCATATTCTGCGAGTTCGCTTACATGCTCATAATAATCTTCCAGCTCATCGAGTTCAGCTTCACTCGCTCCATTACTCAGCAAATATGTGATGATCTGTTTGGCTTGCTGCATTTGCTGACTTTCATCCGGAGTTATCTCAAGCATGTTGGAATCAACAGAATCGATACTGGCGATGCCAAGTGCCTGCTTAGCAAATTGAATTGCTTGTCGCGTTTGGCCAACTTGATTCAGTTCCTGCATGTTTTGCTGAACACGTCGTTCAAATGCTTCTTTAATTTCCAGGTAATATTGGTAGTCTTCCAGTTCATCAGTTGAAACAGAATCTTCATCAACTCCTTCAAATTTTTCACTCAGCTTGGCATAAAGCCGGGTTACCTCGTAGGTATCTTTATTAACATGACTACCATCCGGTCCTCCAATAAAATTCCAGCCGTGGATATCATCAACATATCCATTTCCATCGTCATCTTTTCTATTTCCGGGAAGTTCATCATCATTGATCCATATTTTTTCTGACAGATCTTCGTGCTCTATATCCGTTCCGGAATCGATAATGGCTACGATCACCTTCTCTTTTGGTTCAAGACCGGCTAATAATTCAGAATATGATTTTTCAACCCCGGCTCCATAGTAGGGAGAAGCATTGATTGATGCTAAATGCCAGGTTTTTGTGGCCGTTACTTCAGTCACTTCCGAAGTTTGTGAGTCTTCCGTTTCTGTCCGATTGGGACCATTTTCAGAAGCAGTTTTAGTTCCTGTACAACTGATCGTAAAAATAGTTAGGAAGATCAGGGTGAAGAGCTTATTTAAATATTTCATGAATAGGTATTTTTAGAAATTACTTGGATGAACTTGATGAGTTAAAACGGTTATTTTTTAGTCTTTGGATCAATATATCAGCCAACAAGGTAAAGCTGATAATAAACGCTAATAACAGGATACTCGCAACAGGTTCCCAAATAATGAACCCCCCAAAAGTACCGAGTACGGCTCCTAAATACTGGATGTATTTTAGCTGATCGTTGCTGGCATTCTTGATCAGGTTCTCGAGTTTTTTTTCATCATACTGGCGAAGGTTGTCTTCAACCAATGCATGTACATCCAGTTGATTGATCAGTTTATACAGTAGTCCGGTTACCATCTCTTCAATGACGGAGCCATGTTCATCCAGTTTTGCGGGAAGTTCATTAAGAAAGGTATCCATCTTATTCAGCCCATGCTCTATTCCTGTTGGTAATTTCACGAGTGCGCTTTCCACCAGGTCCTGCATTTCCTGTCCTTTTAAAAAACTGTAAGCTCTCAGAGCTACTTTCTCGAATGAATTCTCCTCAATGGCATCGTCAATTTGTTCCATTAGTTTTTTTGCTATGGATGAGCGTACTTCGGGATCGGCGATCATCTCATCAACATAACTGATTACGAGAACTTTCAGGCTGGCTCTGAATTCGGGGTCATCTATTATGTTTTTGACATAGACCGTAGCTTTTTCCCGATACTTAGCAATTGCCTGAGATTCATGGATTTTCCGCTTGATGATCTGTGGATTGATGAGATCTTCTGAAACAGCTTTTGCCAACCGGTAAGCAATGCGGTCTTTTTGAGCAGGAATGAGTCCCTGGCCGAGTAACGGTCGTTTTTGGGTTGGCCTGAACAGCATGGTAATAGCCAGCCAGTTTGTAAGAAAGCCGATGAAGCCACTTACACTTACAATCCTGAGCAGGCCTTCAAAGGAAAAGTTAAGACCAAAGAGGGTGGTTGTCATTTCGTTAAAATCCCAGAAAAAAGACACAATAAAAACTACAAGCAGGAGGTAGGGAGCAGAAAGCAACAAGATCATCAACCAGGGATGTTCTGCGGTTTTCTTTGGCGGAACGTATTTTACAGGAACCGTTTCTTCTGAGCCCGAATGTTTTTGAACCTGGGTTTGGATCAACTCCCAGAGCTGCCGCCCATACTGTTTTGTCTGCTCTTTAATGGTATTTGAATTCGGCTCTTTACTCATGCAATTTTTTGAGGGAATGTACGAGATAAGTAATTATTTGTTCGATTCTAAAAGCCCCAAATAACTATTTTCAAGCTTGGTCATTTCTTCTTTTTTAGCTTTTGTATCATCTTGATAACCGATAAGATGCAGCAAGCCGTGAATGAAAATACGCTTAAATTCGCGTTCTGCAGGTTCATTGAACTCTTCCGACTGTTCAAAAATTCGGGGGGCACAACAAAACAAGGTTCCTTCAATGGAACTATGATCTTCAGATTCGGCTCCATCATCATACCGGAAAGAAATGATGTCAGTTACATATTCCCGGTCTAAATGCTCTTTATTGATACGGACGATCTCACTTTCATTAACATATACCAATTCGACCAGTATGAATTTGGCTTTTTCGTATTTGCTAATGATTTCTAAAACTAAGCCTGCCTGAGTTTGTGATAAAGGAACTTTCACATCGCTTTCATTAAATATCTGAAGGATGGAAGTTTCGGTTTTCAAAGCATCTTTAATTAGAATGAGAAGTCGTCATCCATAGACTCCGTAAGAGAAAGAGCGATCCCACACATCATTAAGTCTTCAGGAAGTTGAGTAAAGTCTCCTTTCAGGATGGCATGGTCAACATTGGCATATAAGCTGCAACCGGCCGTTTTTTCCACGATTAGTCCGGAAGTTTTATCCCCCGATCTTCCAAAGAAGGTGACCTGCTGCAGCATTTCACTGGCTACAAAAGCTGTACAGTTGTGAAGTTGAAGAAATGTATTGTACGCATAAACAGAGACCATATTCATTTGCTCATCATTTACATCTAATCCAAGATGTACTTCGAGAGCGAGTTTTCGGGGTTCGTCTTCGTTTTTAACTTCAAACCGGAATACATCATTACCTAATGGCTTGGGTTTGGTTTCAAGAACTTTCCCTATTGCGTCAATATTTTCTTTAGTGAACTGGTGAATCATAGTTTGTTGATTTGTGTATCCAAATATACGGCACCAAGATATAAGATTAAATGATAGAGTTAGTTGAGTCCATACCGATTGATCTCTTGCTCATTTTCTTCTTTAGTTAGCGGCAATTGAGGGAAAGTCTGTCCCATCTGCTCGTTAACACTTTCTGCAAGCTCAGTAGCCTTTTCAATCTCATCGACTTGGAAATATACATATTGTATAAGTGCCAGTGACTGACGTATGGTTCTGATCTGTGAGATATAATTCTGAGCATCGGAATTGAGTTGATTCAACTGTGGCCGAATTTCTCTTTGAGCCCGGATATCGCCTTGATTTCGGGCGCTTTCAAATTCAATATTTAAACGGTTGAATTCAGTTTCTATTTGTGTAAATCTGTCCAAATTTCTGTTTAGTTCTTCAACCTGTTCTTCTTGGGTTGAACTGGCAAGCCTTGCAGCATCTTCATGAGCACCTACCTGTGCATACCTAACAGCATATAAAAGTTTTAAGGTATGATTTGTTTCATCGGCTCGGAATGGAACTTTTTCTTCACCCCACTTCAACCAATATGCGGCACTGTCAGCCATGCCTTGGTCTTTGTACTCCATAGCTAATGCCATGAAGCTAAAGCGATAGTTGCTGAGCATCCTGCGGATATTCTCGTCTAAATACACATCAGGATTGTTCCATTCACGGAACTGGAATTTTTCAAGTCGGTCAGTGAATATTTTAGTATTGATATGTCCGTCTCTTCCCGTACCAAAATTCTTGGGGACTACACGATAGGCTTTTCCTTCAGTTCGGAAATAGTTGTGAAGGTTAAGCTGACTTTGATCCGACACTGTATTAGCAAAATAAACAGGACGTAGCCAGTTATTAGTTTGTAAGATATCAAGGATCAACCGATCTTGAACCTGAAGGTAATAGATTCGGTTACCTTGTTGATCTTCTCCATACAAACGGCCATTTAGTTGCCAGTTTACTACATCATCAAGTGAATCAACAGGCATTTCAAAGTCAATCCCACTTTGAAGAATCGGGAGCGAGGTATCCGGTTTTACTCCAATGGATTCCTTGTAACTTCTGTCGTCAGAGAATGCATTACGAAGCATTTCTTTATCTACCGGAATTTCAATGGTCTGAGGCTGCCATTGACTGATGCCGGCTGTCACACGCTCTAATTCTTCGTCCGATAACGAGATCGGAAGAGGGGCAGATTCATGCGACCATTGATCCCGCAGCTGTTTGATATACCAGTCAGTATTTAACAAACTCAGGCAAACAATTCTGACATCAGTTCTGACACCTTCAACTTCCTGCAGATACCAAAGTGGGAAGGTATCATTATCGCCATTGGTAAATAATATGGAATTAGGAGCTGTTGATTCAAGCAGATTTCGGGCATAATCAGGTGCTATGTAACGATTGCTTCGGTCATGGTCGTCCCAATTCTCGGAACCCATCCATACCGGTGATGCAAGTAAACAGAACACAACTGCGGCATAGCCCAGAATTTTATTATTGGCGTAGCTTTTTATTAATTCCACTAACCCGGTTACTCCCAAACCGATCCAAATTGAAAATGCGAAAAAGGAGCCCACGTAAGCATAATCCCGCTCACGGGGTTGATAGGGGGTTTGATTCAGGAAGACGATTATGGCCAATCCCGTGACTATAAATAAGGCCATTATAGCCAGTGCCCGTTGCCAATCGGAATTGAAGTGGTAGATCATTCCAAATAATCCCAGAATAAAGGGGATGAAGAAATAGGCGTTATTTGCTTTGTTATCGGGGTAAGCTGCTTCCTCAAATCCCGATCGCCAACCGGCATCTTGAATGTCTGCCTCCCGGCCAATGAAGTTCCAGTTGAAATACCGGACATACATATGATTAACCTGATAATCCCAGAAATAAGACCAATCTGAATTATATTGTGCGTAATAATCGAGGTGATTAGGAGCCGGGGAATATCGTCTTGGGAACAACTCTTCATTATCCCGGTCTATTTGTTGCGTATTTTCATTAAAGTTATTGCCTTTTAAGATTGGGGTAGCACCATATTGCTCCCGCTTCAGGTAACTGATAAAGTCTTCAACAGTTTCCGGATCATTCTCATCAATGGGAGGGTCGGCAATAGAACGGATCATGATCACCGAGTAGGAGGAAAAACCAATGAGTATCATCGCATAACTAATGGCAATGATATTGGCGAGCCGCATTTTATTCTTTTGAGTATAATAAATGGCATACGCCACGGCTATCATTACCAGAAAAATAAAAGTAAGTGAACCAATAAGTCCATAGGTGGCATCGTCAATCCCATTTGCAATGGACGGAATACTTTGAATGGTGAATGGATAGATAGCAAAAAAGCTGATAACAGAAATAGCGCCCATTATCAGGAAACTCTTCCATTCGAAATCGTATAGTTTAAAGTAAACGATAAGTGCTACAAAAAAGAGAGCAAGTAAATTTAATAAGTGAACCCCAATGGCAATACCGAACATATAAGCAATAAGTACAAGCCACCTTTCATTGTAATCCTGGTCATAATTTTCAGCCCATTTCAATGCCAGCCATACCACAATGGAGGTAAAAAACATAGACATGGCATAAACTTCCGCCTCAACAGCACTGAACCAAAAAGTATCGGTAACAGCAAAGGTAAGGGCTCCTACCAAAGCACCTCCATACATTCCGATCTTATCCATGATATCCATGCTGTCGGGATGTCCTTTCCATTCTCTCACCAATCGGACAATGATCAGATATAAAAACATCACGGTTAGTGCCGATGAAAGTGCGCTTATAAAGTTTATACTCACTGCAACATACCCGGCAGGCATAAACATTGAAAAAATTCGGCCTACGAGTGAATAGAAAGGAGCTCCTGGCGGATGATTTACCTGTAATCCGTGTGCTACAGCAATGAACTCTCCGGAGTCCCAAAAACTGGCGGTAGGCGCCAGTGTAAGCGTATAGATTACAAGAGAAACAGTAAAAGCAAAAAGAGCGAGATACTTATTGGTAGTTCTATGATCTGAAAACATGTAATATTTTTTAACGGCTCAAAGAATTTTTTGGATATTGCTTGAATACGTTTTATGCTTGGCTCGCAATGATAAGCACACCCTTATACTAATCAAAATCTAAGATACATAAGAATTTAAACTTCTCGCAGATAAAACGGGAAAGTTTGCTTTGTATTTTGAAACATATTTAACATCAATGTCAGCTAATACAAACGAAAGATTTTCCTCCAAATTAGGACTGATTCTCAGTGTATTGGGAATAGCAATTGGAACCGGTAACATTTGGCGCTTTCCAAGGATTGCCGCTCAAAATGGAGGTGAAGAAGGGGCAGGTGCATTCCTATTTGCCTGGATCTGCTTCCTGCTCTTATGGTCTATACCACTTATAATTGCTGAGTATGGGATGGGCAGGAATGGCCGGAAAGGGGTAGTTGGCTCATTTGTAGCTCTTATTGGTGAAAAAAAAGGTTGGTTGGGCGGTTTTGTAGGATTCGTTGCAACAGCCATCATGTTCTATTACAGTGTAGTGGCAAGCTGGTGTCTTTATTATCTGATCACGAGTATTACAACCGCATTGCCAGCTGACCTTCAGCAAGCAAACGCCATATGGGAAGGATTTCAAGGATCGAACTGGCCACTTGCAGGACATGCCTTTGTGATGTTTGTAGGAGGGTTTATTGTTATAAAAGGAATTTCATCTATCGAAAAAGTGAACAAAGTACTCATCCCTTCTTTATTGTTGGTGCTTATAATTTCACTTTTTAAAGCACTTTCTTTGGAGGGGAGTGGCCTTGGACTCGAATACCTCTTTACCCCTGATTGGTCAACACTTAAAAGGCCTCAGATCTGGCTGGAAGCTTTGACACAAAATGCCTGGGATACCGGGGCTGCATGGGGATTGATCCTTACATACGCAGCATATATGCGTAAAACAGATGACGTCACAGTTACTGCCTTCCAGACCGGGATAGGTAATAATGTGGTTTCTTTGGTCGCTGCTATAATTATTTTCTCTACTGTGTTTGGAACATTGAGCCCAACAATGGGGAATGGAGAAATTCTTGAAGTAATGAAAACATCCGGTCCTGCTTCTACAGGGCTGACTTTTATTTGGATGCCTCAGTTATTTGCTACAATGGGTGGAGGCGGTATTTTCGCCATCTTGTTTTTCCTGGGACTTACTTTTGCTGCTTTTAGTTCATTGATATCAATGATCGAGCTCGCCGTTAAGGTATTTGTTGATATGGGAGCCGTGCGAAAAAGAGCAACTATAATCATTTGTGGTGCGGGTTTTGGATTCGGTATTCCTTCAGCAGTCAACCTTACTTTCTTCGCAAATCAGGATTTTGTATGGGGCATTGGATTGATGGTTTCCGGAGCGTTGATATCCTATGCTGTTATAAAATATGGAACTCAAAAATTCAGAGAAGAACTGATAAATACCGAAGACCGGTCAACTACTCTTGGTAAATGGTGGGAGATCATCATTAAGTATGTAGTACCTATTGAAGTAGTTACATTGTTGGGATGGTGGATGTACTTAAGTGCGGCTGAATATGCTCCCGATACCTGGTACAACCCTCTGAGTCCATACTCTGTAGCTACTGTTGTACTGCAATGGGCACTGGCACTTGGCCTGGTGTGGTTCTTCCGCAAGAGATTAATGAATAAAATGAAGAAGAAGGAGACAAGCTAGGTTTCTTGAGGATCTTCTGGGTTCAGATCAAATAATACTAACCTAAATAACGTCAGTAGGAGGTAAGAACTAAGTTAAAAGGATAAAAATGGATGCTTGTGGTCATTCCCATGGAGACGGGAATCTAATGGTGGCTATTACTTCCGTATTCGATTCCTGACCAACCATAGGATTTCGGGCATTCGCCGCGAAATGATCATCTTGTCTATGGTAGAACCTATTTTTTAATCGAACTCAGGTTTAAAATAACGACAGTTTGATATAATTATCCTCGCTAAAGCCTTTCAGGCATGGTCTGCCGACTCCAAGTCCATCTGATCGTTTGTTTGAACCGAGCACCTGCGTCTTTTCCTTATCCTAATCCAACATCCTGCGCCTGTATCATCGATCAGATGGGTAATCCATCAGATCGAATTCGTGGTTGTTTAATCTACCTCTCGATCTGCTGGCTCTAAGTCCATCTGACCGATTGCTTGATTCGAGCACCAAATTCGCGGTACATACATTTTAAAATAGAAAAGCCGCAGACCCGAAAGGATGTGCGGCTTTAGTTTTTTTGAGAGGATCTTAGTTATCAGAACTAACCACGGTGGTATCTTCAGCAGGTATTTTCCCGTTACTGCCACTTACGGCAGATTTATGGGCGTCACTCACTTTAAAGAACTCATTAGGGTCCTGCACCGGCTCTTTTTCAAGGATAATATCGAGGAGTGGTTCCATACGTTCTAAATACTGAACTTTAAGGTCCCCAATAACTTCCTGCTCAATTTCAGCCACATCCTTTTCATTTTTTTTGGGAAGCAATACTTCTTTAATGCCAGCTCTTTTTGCAGCCAATACTTTTTCTTTGATTCCGCCAACTGGCAGCACCAATCCACGCAACGTGATCTCACCAGTCAATGCAATTGTTCCCTTCACTTTTCTTTGGGTAAAAATCGAAGCAATCGCTGACATTAATGAAACACCTGCCGAAGGTCCATCTTTAGGTACTGCACCAGCAGGCACATGGACGTGAAGATCCCAGTATTTAAAGGCTTCTTCCGGAATGCCGATGTGATCGGCATGTGCTTTCAGATATGAAATGGCCAGCATAGCCGATTCTTTCATAACATCACCAAGCTGACCAGTAATATTCAGTTTGCCCGAACCTTTGGAAACACTGGCCTCTATAAATAAGATATCACCTCCGTAAGGAGTCCAGGCTAAACCTGTAGCTACACCTGGAACGATGGTTCGTTCTGCAGCATCACTGAAGAATTTTCGTTTACCTAAAAATTCTTCAACATCACCGGCTTTCACAGCAAATTCTTCGATCTCGTTGGAAGCGATCTTGGCAGCAACACCTCGGCAAACGCCGGCTATTTGTCGCTCAAGATTACGCACTCCGGATTCTCTTGTGTACTGATCTATAATTCTTTCAATCGCATCATCTGAAAAAGAGATCTGCTCCTTCTTCAATCCATTCTCTTCGACCTGTTTAGGAATCAGATATTTTTTTGCGATTTGAGTTTTCTCTTCCAGGGTGTATCCGCTGATATTAATGATCTCCATACGGTCTTTTAAAGGAGCCGGTATTGTATCCAGGGAGTTTGCGGTAGCTATGAACATTACTTTAGACAAGTCATATTCAAGCTCCAAATAATTATCGGTGAAGGTGTTGTTTTGTTCTGGATCTAAAACCTCCAACAGGGCAGAAGTAGGATCGCCACGATAATCGGCTCCAACTTTATCTATTTCATCGAGCATGATCACCGGATTACCTTTTCCGGCCTTTTTCATGGAGCGAATAATTCTTCCCGGTAAGGCGCCTATATAAGTTCTTCGGTGACCGCGAACCTCTGCTTCATCACGAATACCACCTAAACTAAATCGCTCAAATTCTCTATTTAAAGCTCTTGCAATTGACTTCCCAAGTGAAGTCTTACCAACTCCGGGAGGGCCGTAAAAGCAAAGGATCGGGGCCTTCATGTCTTTCTTAAGCTTTAATACAGCTAAGTATTCAACAATACGCTTTTTAACTTTCTCCAAGCCATAATGATCTTGATCTAATACCTTTCGGGCAAATTCCAGATCCAATTTGTCCTCTGAAAATTCTTCCCAGGGCAGATCGAGTATCCATTCCACATAACTGTAAATAATGCCGTAGTTCGGGGAAGCATTCGGAGTCATTTCTAATCGCTGGAGTTCTTTCTCAGCGGTCTCTTTGGCTTCATCCGGTAATTTCTTTTTAGCAAGGCGGTCACGAAGTTTCTCAATGTCTTGCTGTTCGGCATCTTCTCCAAGTTCTTCCTGAATGGCCTTCATTTGCTGGCGCAGGTAGAACTCGCGCTGTTGGTCATCGATATCGGATTTTACCTTCGTACGGATCTTCTCGCTCATATCCAGAACCTGAACTTCCTTCTCAAGGAATTCCATAACCTTATCCAGATTATCAGAGAATTTTCTGATCTCAAGAAGGGACTGTTTGTCCGATACGGAAACATTGAGGTTCGAAGAAATAAAGTTCAACAGAAAGGTAGGGCTGTTGATGTTATTAACTGCAATGGAAGCCTCCGAAGGAATATTCGGAGACATATTTATGATCTTACTTGCAGTTTCTTTGATGTTTCTCACAGAGGCATCAAGCTCAAGTCCTTTAATATCCATTTCTTTCGGATAGGGCTCAACATCAGCTTTGAAGTAAGGATCGTTTTGGGTGAAATCCGTTATTTTGAAATTCGATTTACCCTGAATAACGATGCTTTTACTTCCATCCGGCATTTTGATGAGCTTCAAGATCTGTGCAACAGTACCTATTTTATGGAGATCTTTATATTCAGGCTCTTCGATATCCTCGTTTTTCTGAGTTACTACGCCAATAATTTTATCTCCTTCATAAGCCTCTTTTACAAGTGCAAGGGAACGGTCGCGACCAACAGTAATTGGCACAACTACGCCGGGAAACAAGACGGTATTTTTCAATGGCAGAATGGGGAGGGAATCAGGAATATCAGCTTCTGTGAGTTCCTTTTCTTCCTCTTCTGACATTAAAGGTATAGCTTGTTCAAAATCATCGAAGTTATCATCCGATTGGTCTAAATCCTGAAATAAATCAAAACGTTGTCTCATAGAATAAGTGTCTGCAAAAATTTTTCTGTTTTATTAGTCAAAGGCAAATACGAAGCCATTCCAATCATCTTATACAAACCGTCATAATCACCCGCTGCCTGTCAGTAAAGTAGGGCAAAGTGTCAGGCTTTAAAAGTGAAACTGGAGAGTAGCGGCTGCTGCTCCTGTTATCTGGGGCTGTTCAATTAAAGAATTCGGACTGAAGATGCCTGCGAGCGAGAGATCCCATTTTTTGGTCTCTACCGCCATTCCGATACTCAGAAATTCGGGTCTTTGGGCTTCAAACTGAACGCCACCTCGCAGAGGTAAGAAATTGAGTGGCCTGAGTTCCATTCCAAAGGAAGATATAAGTTTGGTTGAATTAAAGGCATTGTTGGTGAGTCCAACACTTACATCTCCCATAAGCTTGAGCCGATTGATCTCTATCAAAGCTCCACCGTGTAAAGCCATAGGAAGGAGCGAGGCAAACGAGCTTTGGTTGAGAGAATTTCTGGTAAAGGGATTGTCCTCTCCAAATTGTTCAATGAAACTAATGTATTGACCTCTCGAACCTATAAAAGCTTCACCAGCAATGTTAGTTGGCAAATTGGTTACAAGGGTGGTATCCGGAGAGGAGGAAAGGGAGACTTCATCATTATTGTAGGAGATAAAACCTATATCTGTCATAGAAAATGAAAGTCTCAGTGAACGGCGGGTTGGCTGACCATCTCGCTGGATGGCAGAAAGATCTTTACCCAATGTAAGCAGGTAAGTGACTCCAATATCAAGTCCGGCACCAATTCCATTTATATTGAATGAGGTTGTAGAGAAAGACCGTGCGTTGGCCTGATTGATGGGGGTACCCCTTAAATATGAAAGAGTAGAGGTTCCAAATTCTCCGGTAGCATTGTATGTAAAATTCTGCACTCTTTCTGTGGCTGAATTACCTTCTAATTCCCTGTAGGTGTTGTTCCATTCTGCATTTTGATATCCGGTTCCTATGATCAATTTCGGAGCTATCCCAATAATAAAATTATCAAGTTTTGATGTGAGTCCCGTTAAAAACTGAAAGGATTCAGCATATCCAAAAGAGATCTCATGCAAACTCTGATATCGGTGGATGAGCGACCGGTCCAGGAGAAGTTCATCATCGGATGTTTGCTTGAAAGAATCGCTGTACCAACCCTGGCCTACTCTGAACCTTGAGGAAGTACGGGTACGCAAAGCGATGGAAAAAGCCCGGTCGTTTTTGAGCCATTTCATACCTATTAAAGTGGCATCATATCTGAATTTGTTATCAGAAAGGGTAGCTTCTTGCGGATAGTTGGAATCTATGATCTCGATCTGATCTGTTCCGGAAATCGAAGTTTGTCCCGGGGTGTAAAGCTCAAAATAGTTTTTGGCATTTTGAAACTGTGTGGACAGGTCGCCATAATTTTGAGTACCATCTAAATACAGACCGATGACACCAACTCCGAAGGAGAAATTTCCCGATTTGTCCTGAATCAGCAAATTAGCAGGATTATAAAAATTAGCATTATAATTGGTGATATAGGTACTTCCGCCACCGCCGAGCGCCATATTTCGGGGGGTTAGAACGGGTTGTGCAACGCTTTCCAAAACGCACACCAGTACAAAAAGCAGAATTAATGATACCTGCTGCATCAAAAGATACCTTCCAAATTTTTATCTAATCAATTACCTGTAACGGAGCCGCCCGTAGCATTAGTTTTTTTTGACCACGGTTCTTGAAAAATACAACAACTTTGGCATCTGTTCCTACTCCACTTCGGGAGATGATCTTTCCGGGGCCAAATTTGGTGTGAACGACTTTTGTCCCAACCTGAAAAGGATCTTCGCCATCTTCATAATCATATTGAATAGTCGCTGATGGAGACTTATAAGTCTTTTTGGTGTGAGATTTTTTCCAGTCGTAGTCCACTTCATAATCAGAGTTATCGGATGATCTGTTTTCAAAGCGATCTTTTTTCTGTGTGATAGTGGCACCTGTCTCAGTCTGAACAACCCCGGCATCCACTTCATCCAAAAACCGGGACCGGGCCTGCCTGGTTTCTTCACCAAATTTAAACCGGCTCCGGCAATGACTGAAATACAAACGTTCCTCAGCCCGGGTAATTGCCACATAAAATAATCTGCGTTCTTCTTCAATATCCACATCAAAATTATCACGTGCCCCCATAGGGAATAGGTTTTCTTCGAGCCCCACAATAAAGACCACCGGGAATTCAAGCCCTTTTGATGCATGAACCGTCATCAGGGTGATCGCGGGTTTATCCTCATCAAATTTATCGGCATCTGTGATAAGGCTTA
Organism: Gracilimonas sp.; assembly: GCA_022450045.1. Lineage (GTDB taxonomy): Bacteria > Bacteroidota > Rhodothermia > Balneolales > Balneolaceae > Gracilimonas. The sequence continues at coordinate 161,289 of JAKURD010000001.1, forward strand.
TTTCCTGAAGGAATGCACTGAGTGAGGGGTTTGCTTTCCCTTTTGAGTAATAAGAGATGGCATTCTGCAATTCAATGATGTTATCTCTCCGCATCATCGATTCATGAGAATTCTCCTCAACCAGAGCTTTCATATAGCCTGACTGTTCCAGTATCGCTTTTGTAATATTTACCAGCGATTCTCCATTCTCAAGATCATCCCGCAGCCGATCGATCATATTCACAAATTCACGAACCCGGGCCTTTGCAGGCTTATAGACATCCAGATCTTCCACATGCTGAATGATACTCCACATCGATCGCCCTTCAGACCGAGCCTGTTTTAAAATGTCCTGAATCGATTTATTTCCAATCCCTCTGGATGGTTCATTGATGATCCGAAGGAGGTTAGTCTCATCATGGGGATTCACCAGCAGCGTCAAATAAGCAAGTACGTCTTTGATCTCTTTCCGCTGATAGAAGGAAAGGCCGCCGACCAATTGATACGTGAGGTCTTTACGTCTCAATGCTTCCTCAAAAACCCGCGACTGATAGTTGGTGCGATACAAGATGGCAAACTCATTATTTTGGTAGCCTTGCTGTATCTTAAGATTCTGAATGTGACTGGCTACCCGATTGGCCTCATCCCGCTCATCAAAGTTTTCGAGTACGGTGATTCTTTCCCCATAATTCTGTTCGGTCCATAAGGTCTTTTCAAGTTGCTTGGTATTTTGCTTGATGATGGAGTCAGCGCACTGCAGGATGGCTTTTGTGGAGCGATAGTTTTGTTCTAAGGGAACCTGAGTAGCATTCTCGTAATCTTCCTTGAAGTTTAGAATGTTGGAAATATCCGCTCCGCGGAAGGAATAGATACTCTGGGCATCATCGCCAACCACGCAAATATTCCGGTATTTGTCGGCCAGCATCTTGGTTACTTTATACTGAGCATGATTGGTATCCTGGTACTCATCAATTAGAATATATTTGAACCGATCTTGGTACTTCTCCAGGATATTCGGATGTTCCTGAAATAACTCGATCGGCTTCACCAGCAGATCATCAAAATCCATGGAATTGCTTTGCTTCAGCCGCTTATTATAGATCTTATACACCCGGGCAGTGATATCATCAAGGGTACTGCTTACAAACTTTTCCTGGTAGGTATCGGCTTGTATCAGCTGATTTTTGGAATCACTGATCTTATTGTGGATGGTCTTTGGCTTGATCTCTTTGGGATCAAAATTCAGTTCCTGCAGGATCTGTTTAACAACGGTCTGCGAATCATTGGAATCATAGATCGTAAAGTCAGAGCCAAAACCGATCTTATCAGCTTCAAATCTAAGGATCTTTGAAAATATAGAGTGAAAGGTGCCCATCCATAGCTTCTTTCCCTTATCACCGATCAGGTTCTGGATTCGGTCTTTCATCTCCCTTGCGGCTTTGTTGGTGAAAGTCAGCGCAAGGATCTGTTCCGGTGCTGCTTTAAACTGTTGTAACAAATACGCAATGCGATAGGTGAGCACCCGAGTTTTTCCTGAACCGGCTCCGGCTACGATCAGCAAGGGACCATCGGTATGCATCACAGCCTGTTTTTGCTGATCATTTAAGCCTGATAGAAAATCAGGGCGGCCCTTGGGTTCTTCAGATGGTAGTGAAAATGTTTTCATAATAATTATAAACCACGGAGGGTACAGAGTTTCGCGGAGTTATTTTAAATCAAAAGATCTCTGTGTTCCTCAGTGAACTCTATGGTTAGTCTTCAAAATCTTTGATTATTCTTTGGTTTTATTTTCTGCGATGAGATGATGATAGTTTTATAAAACAATTCTGGACAAAATGGTTTTTTTTGTAAGTGATTATCCTTTAGGACAAACAAACTCTTAAAGATAGGGAGCTAAATCATGAAAAAAATAAATATTATTACAAGCGTACTGTTTGTTTTTGCACTTTTTATGTTTTTGAACTTTAGTTATAGTAGTGAAAACAATGAGATGTCTTTTAGTGGAGAAAGTGTTTGTGCGCAAACAGGAACATGTGCATGGAGTCCACCAGATAATTGCTACGTAAATGGAGAAAAAGATCCAGGTAGAAAATGGGTAGATGGTTCGCCCGTAATAGAAGAATAAAATACGACTTAACAATAATTTCTAAAGAAGATTCAAAATTGAATCTTCTTTTTTAATTTAAAAAAAATTTATCAAAAAAGAATTTACAATGAATAAGAGAATTCTTTACATAATTTTTTTTGTTTTTATAGTGGCAGTTTCTTTCTCATTCTTTTTTGATGACCAGCCTCGCAACGAGCATCAGATTTTCTCGAATGTGGATTTGATAGAGATGATATCTCCGTATCCGTCTTTTTCGAAAATGGATACGGTTATTAAAAGTTATGAAAATGTAACAACCGATGTAATATATAGTTTTAAGGACATTGTTTTTACAAACCTTATATCTGATTTCTTTGTAAATAAAAATAGTTTATATCTTTTAGCCCGTGGGGCTGAGCATCCTATCCATCAACTGATTTTCGATGAAAAAAATATTCTTCAGCATATAGAATTTGGCGAGAGAGGAAAGGGGCCAAAAGAATTTTCTTTACCCGTATATTTTGGAATAGACACTGGAAACCAAAATAATCTGTTGATCTTTGATCAAAATAATAGACGTATTAGTATTCTATCTCTTGACGAAGAAGATTCAATTGCTGTAAAAGAGCAATTTTTAACAGATTTTGATTTAGGGAGTTTCTTTCTAAAGGATGATAAAATTTATGCCAATGGTGACTTTTTTGATGATAAAACAATAGTAATATTGGAAAAAAAAGTAAGGGAATTCAGACAGGTGGATGCCTTTAGAAACGCTCTTTTTAAAACTAAAAATACCAAATTTACTCCTGCCGTTTTGGTTCATCTTAATAGAAGTTCCGCAACTGTTCATCCGGATGCCCGGTTTTTGGCTAAAGGATATCTTTACACTCCTGTTATTCAAATTTATAACATTGAAGGTGATTTGTTGAAAGAATACAATTTTGATGAAGATTTTGATTTAAATTATGAAATAAAATATGATAACAGAGAGAACATTGATCGTTTTATTCGCACCAAAAACACAAAGTTTGCTTATTTATCGCTGGCAGCAAGTTCTGAGTATATCTATGCACTTTTTTCAGGAAGATCGGAAGCCTCTCAAAAAGAAAATGATGAAGCTTTTCAATATTTTTCGGGAAATCAGATTCATGTTTTAGATTGGTCGGGAAACATAATTAAAAAGGTTAAGCTTGACGTAAATGTGAATCGAATATTTTTCGATAATCATTCTAACCGTCTTTATGGTATCAAGTTATACGATGACTATTCGTTAATGAAATTTAATCCATTTTAATTAAATCAGCGGGTTTTATATAGATTCTTTTTTTAGTATAAATGGAGATATTCTTGCAATCTTCAAGCCGGTATGTGGTCAAAGGGAATCATGCAAAGTCCTTTAATTGCTCTCGAAGTTTTTTTAAGCTGATTTCTGTGTCGTCTTTCTTTTTTTTCTCTTTTTTAACTACCGACTCGGGTGCGTTATTAACAAAACCAGCATTGTTTAACTTGCCGGTTATTCCTTTCAAAAACCCTTCAAGTCGGTCGATCTCTTTTTGAATGCGTTCTCGTTCCTTCTCAAAATCAATGAGCCCTTCCAGTGGTACATAAATCTCATTACCGGCTACCATTGAAGAAGAGTAAGCCTTAGGCTTTTCCACATCCGTTCCTACATCAAGACTTGAAATAGATTCTAATTTCTCCAGTACTATGCGGTTATCTAATATTGATGTTGCCGTTGCACTGTCTTTGGTATTGATAAGAACAGCTAATTCCTCTTTAGGGGATACATTCACTTCAGAGCGTATGTTTCTAAGCGACGACACCATTTCCTGCAGAACCGCAAAAGTTTGAACATCATTTTTATTCACCCTGGATTCATCCGCTTCCGGCCATTTCGTGATCAGTAACGCTTCTTCAGTGGAACGATCCTGAATATGCTGCCAGATTTCCTCACTGATGAACGGCATGAACGGGTGCAAAAGCTTCATTAGCTGCTCAAAAAAGCCAAGGGCAGTATTAAGTTTTTCTTTGGGAATATTCTGACCGTACTCCTCCGGCTTAGCCAGTTCGATATACCAGTCGCAAAAATCATCCCAGATCAGGGAATACACCTTCTTGAGAGCGTCATTCAGCTTGTAGTTTTCGAAATCGCTGTTGACACCATGTATTGTTTCCTGGATACGGGCCGACATCCATCGGTCTGAAATATCATCTTCGTTGATCTCAAGAGTGGGCTTGTACTCTGTACCGTCTTCCATGTTCATGGTCAGGAAGCGAAAGGCGTTCCATATCTTGTTACAGAAATTCCGTCCCTGCTCACAAAGCTTTTCGTCGAAGGGGAGGTCGTTACCGGCCGGAGTGGCGAATAGCATACCCATACGGATGCCATCGGCTCCATATTTGCTGATCAGTTCAAGGGGATCAGGGGAGTTGCCAAGACTTTTGCTCATCTTCCGGCCCTTTTTATCCCGAACGATACCTGTGTAATATACATTTTCGAATGGTTTATCATCCATATACTCATACCCGGCAATGATCATGCGTGCCACCCAAAAGAACATGATCTCAGGTGCTGTAACAAGGTCTTTGGTAGGGTAATAGTAGTCCAATTCCCTGTTTGGTTCGCGCTCCTTGTATTCACCGATGTACTTTGGATCAAACACCGAAATGGGCCATAGCCATGATGAAAACCAGGTATCAAGAACATCTTCATCCTGCTTTATATTCTCAAATTTTAAGTTTTGAATTTTGAATTTCTCGCGTGCTTCATCTTCGGTTTTGGCTACTACAAATTCGTCATCTTCATTATACCAGGCCGGAATGCGATGCCCCCACCAAAGTTGGCGTGAAATGCACCAATCACGCACATTCTCCATCCAGTGGCGGTAGGTATTTTTGAATTTTTTGGGGTGAAACTCAACCGTGTCATCCATTACGTTTTCGAGGGCGGGCTGAGCCAGTTCCTTCATGGAAACCCACCATTGTAATGAAAGCCGGGGCTCAATTACGGCATCGGTTCGCTCGGAATAGCCAACCTTGTTTTTATAGTCTTCCGTTTTGAGCAGCAGATTGGCTTCTTCCAGGTCTTTAGAGATTTGCTTGCGAACGTCAAACCGATCCATGCCGATATATAACTCGCCTTCTTCACTCACTGTACCATCTTCATTTAGCATGTTGATGGTGGGCAAGTCATGCTTCTGCCCGATATTATAATCGTTTTCATCGTGTGCCGGAGTGATCTTCAGGCAGCCAGTACCAAATTCCATATCCACATAATCATCCTCGATGATCGGTACTTCGCGGTTTACCAACGGCACGATCACCTTTTTGCCTTTCAAATGCGTATATCGCTCGTCATCAGGATGTATGCATACAGCCGTATCACCCAGCAAAGTCTCAGGCCGGGTAGTGGCGATGGTTACAAAATCATCTTCCCCCACAATCTTATACTTGATGTGATACAGTTTGGAATTCACTTCCTTGTGAATTACTTCTTCATCACTCAAAGCGGTTTTAGCAACGGGATCCCAGTTGATCATCCGCACGCCGCGATAGATTTTTCCTTTCTCAAACAGATCAATGAATACATCAATAACGCTTTCAGAGTACTCGGGATTCATAGTGAAATTGGTACGATCCCAATCACAGCTTGCACCTAATTTCTTAAGCTGCTCCAGGATGATGCCTCCGTGTTCGTGGGTCCACTCCCAGGCATGTTCCATAAATTCATCCCGACCCAGATCACTTTTTTTAATGCCTTTTTCACGAAGTCGGCGCACAACTTTAGCTTCCGTTGCAATGGAGGCATGATCGGTTCCGGGAACCCAGCATGCGTTGTAGCCTTGCATCCGGGCTTGTCTCACCAACACATCCTGAATGGTGTTATTAAGCATATGCCCCATGTGCAGAACACCGGTCACATTGGGAGGGGGAATAACCACGGTAAAAGATTCTCGATTATCCGGAATGGAGTGAAAATAATTGTTTTCCATCCAATGGGCATACCATTTATCCTCAACTTTGGAGGCGTTGTATTGTGCGGGAATGTCTTTACTCAAATTAAACATATTCTTAACCACGGAGGGCACAGAGGTGCACAGAGTGGTACATTTTCTAATTAATTACTCTTTTAATGCCTTTCTTCATTAATGAGACATTAAAGTTTAAAAGTAGTCCCAGTGGAAAATTACCGAGCTTTAAATAGCTTATTACTTGGGCAAAATGAACTTTATTAAGGCTTTCAACTGATTTTAATTCAAGAACCAATCTCTTTTCAACTAAAAGATCGATTCTGTAACCACAATCAAGTTCCACTTCTTCAAATTTTATGGGAATTGGCTTTTCTTTTTCAACAGTTAAACCATCTTTTTTCAATACATAGAAAAGACACTCTTGATAAGCAGACTCAAGAAGCCCGGGGCCAAGTTCTTTATGAACCCGAATAGCTGATCCGATCACTTTATCTGTAAGCTCATCCAAAAGTATCATAAGAAATTTTAAAATAACGAAGGTCTCAGATGAATACAGAGTTAATATTATTTCTAAATTTTCTCTGTGTCCCTCTGAGACCTCTGTGGTTAAATTATTTAACTCGTTTTAAGAGTACACCAAAGTGGCCGTCACATCCGTGTTTGTGAGGGAAGGTTTGGTAGGAGAGTTTGTCTTCTGCCAACACTTCTTCCGGGAGATAATCATTCAAAGGCTCCAGCTCAAAGTTGTCCATTTTGGAAAGAAACTTCTCAATCTGGTCCATATTCTCTTCCGGCTCCAATGAACAGGTACTGTAAACCAATCGGCCGCCACGTTTAACCATGTTAGCGGCTTCTTCCAGTAATTTTTCCTGAAGGGCGGCAGCATTCTTTAATCCTTCTTCATCACGTCTCCAGCGTAGATCAGCACGTTTACTCAGAACACCTGTTCCGGTACACGGTGCATCCAGAAGTACTGCATCTGCCAAGCCAAGTGATACTTCCAAAACATCTCCACCTTTTATCTTGATGTTTTCAGCACCATAGTTCAGAGCGCTTTCAGCAAGCATTTTCAGTCGTTCGGAGGAAATATCAACAGAGGTGATCTCACCTTCACCCTGCATCAGATCAGACATCATGATCGATTTTGTGCCGGGAGCTGCGCAGAGATCAAATACTTTTTCGCCCGGTTGGGGATCTAAAATGGTAGGGGCAAATCCGGCTGCGATATCCTGAACCAGACAAATTCCTTTAGTAAGCAGTCCCTTCTCAATAAAAGGTTGAACCGAATCTACTTTATAATAATGTGGAAGCCAGTCGCTGGCTTCAAAATCGACATCCGTTTTTCCCATGCGAAGTTCAAAATTTTCCGGCTTTGTTCGCAGGCTGTTTACTCTCACATAGTAATGAGGCCGAGAATTATTGGCTTGCATAAGCTGAAAAGCTTCCCGCTCACCAAAACGTTCTCTCCACCGTGCAACCATCCACTCAGGGTGGGAGAAGGTGGTAGCTACTAATTTGTTCCGGTCTTTGTATGCAGGCTTTGGAAGTTTGTCACGGTCACGCTGTAAGTTTCGCATGATGGCATTAACGAGGTCACCGGTTTTAGAGCCTAGTTTCATTTTTGCGATCTCGACCGCTTCATTTATAGCTGCATAATCGGGTGTGCTGTCCATAAACAACATATCATAAATAGCCAGGCGCAAGATATTTTTAAGTCCCGGCTTCATCTCAGCAACGGAAACACTGGAGAATTCATCGATCAGGAAATCAAGATAGCTTCGTTTTCGCAATATATTTTGTACGTATTCCCGGACTTGCGCACGCTCACGAGTTTCTAACTCATTTGCATGGGAAAAGTCGAGCACCTGCTTTTCATCAAATTCAATGAGAATGTCTATACTTACCGAGCGTTCTGAAATTTCAGTATCCAAAGGAGTCGAATTTTTAATAATTGTTGTTGCCTGTAATAAAAAAAGGCGATTTTGTGATCACCTTCCCTGATTGATTCATTAAAAAGAAGTCGCGTCAGTGGCGTGACTTTAATAGCTAACAAAGATAAAAGTTTAACGCCGGACTTGCTAATGATAAGTGCGGCGTTTTTAGGTTTTTTTATGACTTGAATTTTTAACGGGTTTGGTTGCAAGAGATTTACCTGAACTACCTCTCGGCCTGATGGCTCCAAGTCCATCTGACCGATTGTCGGACTCAACCACTGCTGCCTGTTTTTATCTATGTTTAACCACCGAGGCCTAATCCATCGGTCAGCGGGGCAATTCCGTCAGATCGATATAGGGTTATATTAAATTGTAGATGAGTTTGGGACTCATTTCCCAGATTAGATTCGGAGCTCTGTGAATATTTACTCACATTTTTCGTTGCCTCTCTTTATGTATCTCCCTATCTTTGACAGCCTTTGCAGTAGTGCATTAATAAAGCTGCTAATTATCAAAGCAAAAACTAACAAAATCGCGATTTAGCACATGAATAAAGGAAAGATAGCGCAGGTAATTGGACCTGTAGTTGATGTTGATTTTTCAGACAGTAAAACTCCCGCCGTTCTCAATGCTCTTGAAATTGAGATGACAGATGGTTCAATCCTAACCCTTGAGGTTGCTCAACATCTTGGTGAAAATCGTGTGCGGACCATCGCGATGGATTCTACCGATGGACTTGTTCGCGGTATGAATGTAACCGATACGGGTAAAGCTATCTCAATGCCGATTGGTGAAGATATCAGAGGCCGACTATTTAATGTAGTAGGCGCTTCCATTGACGGTATCGATGCTCCGGAAGGAAAAGATTCTTATCCCATTCACCGTGATGCACCTGCTTTTGATCAATTAGCAACCTCTTCTGAAATGCTTGAAACAGGGATCAAAGTGGTTGACTTGCTTTGTCCTTATGCCAAAGGTGGAAAGATCGGATTGTTCGGTGGTGCCGGTGTAGGTAAAACCGTATTGATCCAGGAGCTGATCAACAACATCGCCAAAGAGCATGGTGGACTATCCGTATTTGCCGGCGTTGGTGAGCGTACACGTGAAGGAAATGACCTTCTTCGTGAATTCCTTGAGTCCGGTATTATTAATTACGGCGACGAATTTAAAGAATCTATGGAAGCTGGGGAGTGGGACCTGTCTAAAGTGGACAAAGAGAAATTGAAAGAATCTCAGGCAACACTGGTATTCGGTCAAATGAATGAGCCTCCGGGAGCTCGTGCACGAGTAGCACTTTCTGGATTGACCGTTGCTGAGTATTTCCGTGATGAAGTATCACGTGATATCCTGCTATTTATTGATAATATTTTCCGATTTACACAGGCCGGTTCAGAGGTGTCAGCACTGCTGGGACGTATGCCTTCTGCGGTAGGTTATCAGCCAACATTAGCTACTGAAATGGGTGACCTTCAGGAGCGTATTACTTCAACCAAAGACGGATCTATTACATCGGTTCAGGCTGTTTATGTACCTGCTGATGACTTGACTGACCCTGCTCCGGCAACAACCTTTACTCACCTGGATGCAACAACCGTACTTTCCCGTGCATTGACACAGATTGGTATTTATCCAGCGGTAGATCCTTTGGATTCATCATCAACTATTCTGGATCCTAAAGTTGTAGGGCAGGAGCATTACGATGTAGCTAACAGGGTGACACGTCTGCTTCAGAACTACAAAGATCTTCAGGACATCATCGCCATCCTGGGTATGGATGAACTTTCTGATGAAGATAAGCTGGTTGTAAGCCGTGCACGTCGTGTTCAACGTTTCCTTTCTCAGAACTTTCACGTGGCCGAGCAGTTTACCGGTCAGCCGGGCGTGTATGTGAAGGTGGATGAAACCATCCGCGGCTTCAAGATGATCCTTGATGGTGAATTAGATCACCTTCCTGAAAATGCTTTCTACATGGTAGGTAACATTGACGAAGCCATTGAGAAAGGCGAGAAACTGCTTGCTAAATCTGAAGAAGAAGCTGCTTAATTAACTTACAGAACCTGATCATGAGCACATTTAATGCACAGATACTTACTCCTAACGGCTCTCTATTTGAGGGAGAAGTGAGTGGGGTAAAGTTACCGGGAACGCAAGGCAGCTTTGAGGTAAAATCGAATCACGCACCAATAGTCTCAACACTGGAAAAAGGCACCGTTTTGGTGCGTAAATCAGATGGAGATACTACCTATGCAATTTCAGGCGGTTTTGTTGAAGTGAATCATAACAAACTAACGCTCTTGGCAGAATCTGTAAAAGAAGCTTCCTGATAGGTACACAAATTTAAATTTTAGAAGCCTCATACATTCATTTTGTATGAGGCTTTTTTTATATCCAAAGCAATTATATTCCTTAAAAATGTAGGTATTCATTATGAAGAATTTACTTTTTGTTTTAATTGGGATACTGCCTCTAACTCTTTTCGCACAACAAGAGCCGGATATGTCCTTTGAATTTTCAATTGAAGATCCAGCCTATCAAAAAGAAGCAGGTCCGTTGTTATGTATCGATTCAGCCCATAACAATTTTCATACCCTTGAAGGTGGATTCGCTCCGTTTGCACGAGTTATGAAAGAGGATGGATATAACCTAATAAATGTTGATTCTTCGTTGGATGTAGTGGAGCAGCTAAAAGCATGTGACGTTTTTATTATTGTGAATCCGCTTCATAAAAGCAATGTAAGGAATTGGGTGCTGCCTAATCCGTCCGCCTTTTCTGAACTGGAGATCGCAAACTTAAATAAGTGGGTAGAGGAAGGAGGCTCGCTATTTTTGATCGCAGATCATATGCCATTTGCTGGTGCGGCCTATGACTTAGGTAATTCTTTTGGATTCAGGTTTAGAAATGGGTTTGCAACGCTTGCTAAAGATGTTAATCAGCCGGATATGTTTACCTTAGAGAATGGCCGATTGCTGGAAAGTCCCATTTCGGGAGGGGAAATAACGACTGTGACAACGTTCACGGGTTCTGCATTTACGTATCCTGAAAAAGCTATTCCTGTTCTGGTTTTTAAGAGGGGAGATTATAGCCTTGAACCCGAAGTTGCCTGGCAATTTAATGAAGATACCAAAACGGTAGCATTGGGTAATTATACTCAAGGCGCTATCATGGAATATGGTGCCGGAAAAATTGCGGTATTTGGAGAGGCTGCGATGTTTACCGCTCAAAAGATCCAGACTCCACAAGGGGAATTCAAAGTAGGGTTGAATAATACCGATCTTGCTCCGCAAAACCCCTCATTCCTGTTAAACCTCATGCACTGGCTGGATTGATAACATAGTGTTTCTCAATTACCAGCCAATCCTACCCTTATCCTGATCTTTAATGAGTTCATTTCGTGTCTCATTGGGATCTTCCGGCATCACAAAACCGGGTGGGGGTTCAAAGGCATCATATTTCCAATAGGTATCTTCGTCATTGGTGGCGTAATTAATGAATTGACCTACTATGGGGAGTGCAGTTCTTGCCCCCTGTCCAATACTAATGCTGCTTGGGATATTCTGGTTAAATCTGATCCTTCGATCTTCTCCTCCAACCCAGGCTCCCATTACTAAGTGAGGCATCATGGCAACGAACCAGTTATCTGCAGCATCATTGGTGGTTCCTGTTTTTCCAGCTACATCTTGCCGTACACCGTAGGAATTTCTAAGCCGAACTCCCGTTCCATAAAAATCTTCTCCACCTCTGATAACTCCTCTGAGCATGTCCGTTATGATATATGCTGTTTCCGGGCTGATTACTTCGGAAGTGTATTCCGGGTGAAATTCCTGCAATATATTACCTTCTTTATCTTCAATTCTTGTAATAGCGATAGGTTCAATATGCACACCGGCGTTTGCAAAAGTAGTGTATGCACTGGTGAGTTCGAGCAAAGAAACACGGGCTGTCCCCAAAGCTATAGAAGGGAAGGCGGGGGTATCACTCATATCAATTCCCAGATTGGAGGCCATCTCTTTGATCTTACGGGCAGCTGGATCCAATTCCCATAGCTTATTTGTTCCGGGGGCTCCGGCAATTTCAGGAAGAAGCCGAACGGTTACGTTATTCATACTTCGTGCAAGTGCTTCTCTGAGTGAAACATCCACAGGACCTTCCGCAACGGTTTTATCTTTAGGATTCCATATATCTCCTTTACGATCGTAAAATGAGGTCGGAAATTTGGAGAATTTATGATAGGGTTTATATCCATTGTCTATAGCTACGGCATAAACAAAAGGTTTAAAGGTAGAACCTGCTTGTCTTCGAGACTGGTAAACATGATCATACTGAACATTACCGTAATCGGTACCTCCAACCCAAGCTAAGATATTGCCATTAGATGGTTCTATAGCCACAAAACTGGCTTGGAGCCTGGTACGTGCTTTCTTAACAGAATCAACATAGGCTGTGTCAGCAAAAAGAGAATCAAAAACGACTTGTTCTATCTTGGTATCGTATTTTGCAAAACCGTTTTTGTAGCGGTCGGTTTCCCTCATAAAACTCCGCAAGAAAAGAGGGAATTCTTCCCATAGAATGTCCATGTATTCATCACTTCCGGATGAAGTCCATTCTCTTTCAAATATACTTTGTAAGGAATCTAATTTTGTCTTAACCGCTCGTTCGGCATGTTTTTGAAGTTTAGAGTCGATGGTAGTGTAGATCACTAATCCATCTTGATATAGATCATATCCGTTTTCTTCCAGCCATGGGTTTACTTTTTGACGAACATATTCTCCAAAATACCTGCTTTGTCTTCCGGTCTTAAAAGGGGGATGATAATCGAGTTCAATAACCCGCTCTGTGAGAGCTTCATGTTCACTTTGCGTAAGGAAGTTACGTTTGTACATCTGGCCGAGAACAATATCTCTTCGGGCTTTAGACCGTTCCGGAAATATTCTCGGATTGTAAGCATAAATGGCCTTAAGTGAGCCTATCATAACAGCAGCTTCAGAGATGGTTAATTCTTTTGCCGGTTTTCCAAAATGTGTTTGCGCTGCCGCTTCAATACCAAAGGTTGAATTTGGAAACTCCACGGTATTCAAATACATCTCAGCGATCTCACGTTTGGTATATCTGCGCTCAAGCTGTATAGCGGTAATCATTTCCCGGAACTTTCTGGAAACCGAAAACTCCTGCCCGATCTTTTTGTACAAATTTCTTGCAAGCTGCTGACTGATGGTGGACGCTCCCTGCCATCGGCCATTGATCAGGTGCCAGGGAATAGCCAGTGTTCGAAACATATCCATACCCCAGTGATTATAAAATCTGTGATCTTCCGTAGCTACCAATGCGTCAATTACATGAGGAGATATTTCATCATAGCGAACCCATTTTCGGTTCTCTGTAAAATATTTATCAAGTGTTTCACCATCGCGACTTCGAACTTCAGAAGCAATAGCTGTTTCAGGATTTTCAAATTCATCAGCAGAAGGAAGTCCCTGAAAAAGATAGAATACATATCCGGCGGCAACGAGAAAGATAAATCCGGCAGCTATGCCTGACCATTTCATTACGGTATTGAAATAAGGATTTTTCTTCTTGGCGGAAGACTCCTGAGGGTCTGTATTCTTTTGCTTTCGTTCCTGTAGAATTTTCTTTCGGTATTCAGGATCGTTGAAATACCGTTTATGATCAATAGGTTCTTTTTTATCGTCGCTCATAATCTTAATTTATTTCACTCGAAAGGTATAAAATTTTTCGATGATGCTTTCCATGTAACGAGACTTAATCCTGTATTGTTATATAAGGCCATCGTTCTGTGATTAAAAAACGTACCAAGGTTTATATAACTTCCCCGGGAAAATGTTTCCATCCTCGGAACATGATCATGGCCACTTATGATATAGTCCAAGTTGTGTTTATTGAAGATCTTTTTGGCTTGCCGGTTCAAAGGCTCCGGATTGTGGGAGTCTCTTCTGCGGGTTAAGGATGAAAATGCTTTCATAGCTGCCAATCCTAATTCAGGAGATAAAATCTTTTGATAAGTACGTACAAAGGTATCATTTCGTAACAGTTTATGGAATGCAGCCCGGGGGAAATCGATCTTAGCGGCAGCTACTCCATCACCGTGCATTAATAAGAAGCGTTTTCCGGCAATCTCCTTTAGCCTGAAATTTGATTCCAGATCAAATCCACGATCATTAAAATGACCAAAAGTCCAGTTGTCATGATTTCCGGTAATAAAAAGGGCTGGAGTTACGGTTCTGTTATATTCTTCAAAAGCGTCCAAAACTTTCCTTCCAAGGTCAGGTATGAATCCTTTTTCCGGATATTCCATCCAGTAATCAAAAAGATCTCCCAAAATATTAATTTCAATTCGTTCCTTTTTGCAATGTTCGATCAGTGTTATCAGATCCCGTTCAATCTGCTGATTGGTATTTGACGAAAATGCACCAAGATGTACATCTGATATAAAAAGGTGCTGCTCAAAACTCATTATTATTTCTTTCGGGTAATTACAAATTGTATGAGATCAGCAAAGTCTTGCTTAGCGGGTGAGTCAGGAACGGAATTCAAGCTATCGATGGCTTTATTGGCATAATCGTACATGGTTTGCCTGGCATATTTCATTCCTCCGTTTTCATGAACAAAATCAACGATCTTATCAATATTACCATTCGATTTTTTTCGTTTTTTCATGAGTGCCCGAATACGTGCAGCCTTCCTTTTAGGGGCATGTTCAAAAGCTTTGATCAGTGGAAGCGTAACCTTTCGTTCTTGAATATCATTTCGAGTGGGTTTACCAATATCATCCATGCCGTAATCGAAGAGGTCGTCGCGGATCTGAAATGCGATTCCGATACACATCCCTATCTCTCGCATTGTTTTATGGATTTTTTCATCTTCAGTCACAGAAACGGCCCCGCACTCGCAACAAGTAGAAATAAGGCTTGCTGTTTTTTCGGAGATGATCTGGAAATAGCGTTCTTCCGTCATATTAAAAAGCCCTGCGGTTTTGAGCTGCCGAAGTTCGCCCTCACTCATTTTTTGCACAGCCCGGGATTGTACTTCAAGTAAACTATGCTCTTTACTCTCCAAGGCAATTAGCAATCCTTTTGACAACAGGTAATCACCTAACAGTACACCGGCTTTATTCTTCCAGATCTTATTTATACTCACAAATCCCCGGCGGCTGTTGGCCTCATCTACCACATCATCATGAATAAGGGTAGCGGTGTGCAGGAGTTCGATCATAGTTGCGGCAACATAACTCCTGTTGTTGATCTCACCGAATAAGTTGGCTGTCATAAAAACAAGCGTTGGTCGTAATTCTTTCCCTTTTTGCCGTAAAAGATACTTGATGATCTGGTCGAGCAAGAATACGTCTGATTTAATGGTCTCCTTAAAAAAATTCCTGAATTCCGATAAGTTTGCCGAAACAGGAGTGGTAATTTCTTTTAAGGTTTTTCTGTTAACAGTCTCAGAATTTATATGTTCTAACTCTTGGTTATCGATCATCAATTGTGTTGAAATTTTCTTAAACTTGGGCGTAAAATAATTTACTGATAATACGGAACAATTATTTACTCTCAATAACTCACTCACACCCATTATAATTTTATGTCAACAGATATTGTCAATGTTAAGACTATTGGAGTTTTAACAAGTGGAGGAGACTCTCCCGGAATGAATGCGGCCATCAGGGCTGTGGTACGCGCCTCAGCTCAAAATGATGTTTCAGTTTATGGTATTAAGCATGGATACTATGGTTTGATCAATGATGAATTTATTAAATTGGATACCCATTCAGTATCAAATATCATTCAGCGAGGAGGAACGTTTTTAAAATCTGCCCGGTCTGAAGAATTTCATAAAGAATCGGGTAGAAAAAAAGCGTCCGAAAATTTAAAAAAATATGACATTGATGCCCTGATAGTAATTGGTGGAGACGGGTCATTTACCGGAGCCAATAAACTTAGCAAGGAACACAACATTAATGTGGTTGGTGTGCCTGCAACCATCGATAATGATATCATAGGCACAGATGAGACCATTGGCTACGACTCTGCCTTGAATACAGCACTTGATGCCATAGATAAGATCAGGGATACTGCTGATGCCCATGAGCGAATGTTTCTTGTTGAAGTTATGGGCAGGGATACCGGTTTCATTGCTCTGGAAACAAGCATTGCAAGTGGCGCTGAAATAGCGTTATTACCTGAAGAACTTACTAACATTAAGGAAGTGAAAAGGCAGCTGCATGAAATGCTGAAACAACAACGCAGAAGCAGCTTGGTCGTAGTAGCGGAAGGAGATGAAACCGGCGGCGCAATGAAATTGGCAGAAAAAATTAAAGACGATTTTGCTCAATATGATATGAGGGTATGTATTTTAGGGCATATTCAAAGAGGCGGATCTCCAACAGCTCGAGACCGTGTGTTGGCTAGCCGATTGGGTGCTGCCGCAGTTAAGGTATTAAAAGAAGGACACAGCGAAGTGATGGTAGGCGTAGTAAATAATGCGCTGAAAATTACACCGCTTAGAGTAGCAATTTCTAAAAAGAAAGAAATTGATCAAAGATTAATAGATTTAGCAAAATTACTTAGGTAATACATGATTAAATGTGATATTGGTTTTGCACGGAAATTCATTAAGGACGATGCTTACTTTAAGGCTCGTAAAAAAGCTGATACAGCGCTTGAACAGTTAAGGAATAAAACTGGTCCCGGCTCAGAATGGCTGGGTTGGAGAGATCTCCTTGCTGACCCGAATGACGCCGAGCTGGAACAAATTGGTTCCCTGGGAGAGGAAGTCCGCGCTAAAGCAGATGTATTTATTGTTTGCGGAATTGGGGGATCCTATCTTGGTGCGAAAGCGATTATTGATGCCCTTTCTCCTCATTTTGGAAGCAAAGGCCCGGAAATAATATTTGCCGGACATCATGTTGGGGGTAAGTATTTAGAGGAAATGCTTGCTTATTTAAAGGAACCAAAAGGGGATGGTTCCGCTAAGAATATCTACCTGAACGTGATCTCTAAATCAGGATCAACTCTTGAAACAGCTCTTGCTTTCAGAATGCTTCGGGAGCTTCTGGAAGAGATGTATGGAGATGACTCTTCAGAGCACATCATTTGTACCACAAGTAAGGAAGGTGGCTTACTCAATAAAGTTATTGCCGAAAAGGGATATCGGAAATTTATTATTCCTGATGACGTAGGCGGGCGATATTCCGTGCTTACTCCCGTGGGATTATTACCTATTGCCGTAGCGGGAATTGATATCAGAACGTTGTTTTATGGAGCTGTTTCTGCATACAATGAATATGAAGACAATGCAGAGGACTTATTGGAATACGCTGCTCTGAGAAATGCAATTCATGAATCCGGGAAAACCATAGATGTCTTTGCTACTTTTGAACCTGAACTCACATCATTAGGAGGGTGGATACAACAATTATTAGGTGAAAGTGAAGGAAAAGAGGGAAAAGGAATATTCCCTACGGTTGCTACCTTTTCTACCGATCTTCATAGTCTTGGCCAGTTTATTCAGCAAGGTAAGCGCAGCCTGATGGAAACATTCATTATTGTCGAAAAGCCGTTTTCCAAACTTAGAGTTAATGAAATAAAGGGGGATGGAGATGCCTTGAATTACCTGGCTGGCCGGTCATTCCATGAAATAAATACCAAGGCCAGAGAAGGAACAACGGAAGCTCACAGTGAAGGAGATGTTCCTATCATTAAAATTTCAATGGAAGCACTTAACGCTGAAAATATCGGACAACTCATTTATTTTTTCGAATTGCTAACGGGAATATTTGTGTATAGTCTTGGGGTAAATCCGTTCAATCAGCCTGGAGTAGAAGACTATAAGAAAGCCATGTACCGATTACTTGGTAAATAACTAAATTATTTATGGATCAGGAAAAAAGAGAATCAAAGTATATAGCAGTAGCTGGAAATATTGGCGCTGGAAAATCTTCGTTAACAGGATTGCTTGCCAAGCATTTTAATTGGCAAGCTTATTATGAGTCAGTAGATGATAATCCGTATCTGCAGGATTTTTATGAAGACATGCGTCGATGGAGTTTTAACCTGCAGATCTATTTTCTGTCAAGCAGATTTCGCCACCAAAAAGAAATGCTTAACGATGATGTAAACCTGATTCAGGACCGAACTATCTATGAAGATGTGGAGATCTTTGCTAAAAACCTGCATCAAATGAATCTGATGAGCGACAGGGATTTTGTGAATTATGAAGCCTTGTTCCAGGAGATGAGTTACTATCTTCGCCCACCCGACTTACTTATCTATTTGCGTGCACAAGTTCCCACACTTGTAAAGCAGATTCAACAGCGGGGGCGGGATTATGAGAATACCATTCGGATTGAATATCTGGAGCGATTGAATAAGCTCTATGAGGACTGGATAGACCGTTATCCCCATGAAAAACTGATTATTGATACAGACGATCTCGATTTTGTCAGCAATCAGGAGGATTTGGGTAAGGTAATAGACCTGATAGACCAACGAATGTTTGGGTTATTTAATTGATTGAACCGCACGTGTATTATGCTTATTTTAGGTAGCTATTGAGGAGATGTTCTATGCTAAAATTTAAGATCTTTGAAATTCCTGAAGAACAAAGCGAGAAAACCGTTGAATTGGGCTCAGAGGAGCTTGATTTAGGAGGCCTCGCTTTTAAGGGCGGTAAGGTTCATATAGAGTTTTACCGCACACTTCATTTTGTAAGAACTCAATTTACAGTTGATGCAAAAGTAGAGTTGATCTGTGACCGCTCTTTGGATGCATTCAATTACGAAGTTGATCAAAATTATGAAGTGCTTTTTAAGGCAGAAGAAGTAGAAGAATCGGCCGATGAAAATGGAGCCGTAAGAAATTACGACCATGCATCTAAGCAAATAGATTTAGAACAAGATGTACGAGATACCATTTTGCTGAATCTCCCAACAAAGAAATTACATCCCCGCTTTTTGGACGAGGACGGAAATCCAAAGGAAGTACTGAATGAACAATTCGGCGATATTCCTGGAGATGAGGAAGACCAAATCGATCCAAGGTGGGAAAAATTGAAAGAATTAAAAGAACAACGATAAGGTATATTTAATGGCACATCCAAAACGAAGAACCTCGAATGCGCGTAAGAATAAGCGGCGTGCTCATCATGCTATTTCTGACGTTACGTTAGCTAAATGCTCAAACTGTGGAGCATTGCACCGCTATCACCATGCCTGCGCAGAGTGTGGGTATTACCGTGGTCGTCAGGTAATGAAAGCAGCTAACTAAATTATACTATATGATTGTTGCAGTTGATGCAGCCGGTGGAGATTTCTACCCTAAAAATCCGGTTGAAGGAGCTCTTCAGGCTATAGAAGAAAACAGTGAACTAACTGTTCTTTTAGTAGGGCCGGAAGATATCATTAAAAAAGAACTTACAGATCATTCGTATGATGAGAAGCGGGTTTTGGTTCATGATGCTCCTCAGGTAATTGGTATGGAAGAATCGCCTGCTCAAGCTGTTAAAACGAAACAACAATCATCAATTGTGGTTGGTATTGGTTTGCATAAAGCCGGTAAATGTGATGCATTTGTAAGTGCTGGAAATACCGGTGCTTTACTTGCAGCCTCTATGTTTATTTTAGGTAAACTCAAAGGCGTTTTGCGACCTACTATTGCATCTTATTATCCAACTATAAAAGGTTTTAGGTTGTTGGTTGATGCCGGGGCAAATTTGGAGATCAAACCGGAAACGGCTATTCAATTTGCTAAAATGGCTGAGATCTATTGTGAACAGATCTTAAAAATCACCGCTCCTAAAGTAGCACTCCTCAATGTTGGGGAAGAAGAAGGTAAAGGAACAGATGTCCTTAAAGAGATTTTTCTGACACTTAAAGAAGAAGATAATTTTATCGGCAATGTAGAAGGAAAGGATATTCTTTCAGGCAAAGCGGATGTTTATGTATGTGATGGCTTGGTTGGGAACATCGTACTCAAATTTGGAGAGTCTATTCCCGAAATTCTTCAGAAAATGATTGGCGTTGCCGTAAAAGACATGAATTTATCTCAAAACGAAATTCAAAATATTCAAAAAGTACTCCATACTGCTTTATCACCTTTTAATTATGAAAATGTAGGTGGTATTCCTTTCTTAGGGGTAAATGGCGTGAGTATTGTAGGACACGGCGGAAGCTCTCCTTTAGCCATTAAAAACATGATTAAAAGTGCTGTTCAAACAGTTGAACAAGACGTAAACGGCAAAATAGTAGCATCTTTAAACTGAGCTAAATCTCTTTATGGAAGTAAAAAGAGCAAAAATAACAGCAGTAGGGCACTATTTGCCTGAAAATCGAATGACGAACAAAGATCTTGAAAAATTGGTAGATACCAATGATGAATGGATCCGAACCCGGACAGGAATTGAAGAACGAAGAATCCTCAAAGATCCGGATAAAGCTACAGCCTTCATGGGAACGGAAGCAGCAAAAGAATTACTTGAAAAAAGAGGTATTTCTGCTGAAGAGATTGATCTGATTATTTTAGCTACCGTTACACCCGACTACTTTTTTCCTGCCACGGCTTGTTTGGTTCAAAAAAATATTGGAGCTAAAAATGCTTTTGCCTTTGATTTATCAGCGGCATGTTCCGGTTTTTTGTATGCATTGAGTACAGGGGCCATGTACATAGAATCGGGCAGGGCCAAGAAGGTAATGGTGATCGGTGCCGATAAAATGAGTTCAATTTTGGATTATACGGATCGTACCACATGTATTTTATTTGGTGACGGAGCCGGAGCTGTATTGCTTGAAGAATCGGAAGATGGAACAGGTATTATCGATCAAAAACATTACGTCGAAGGAGATTCGGAATGTAGCCTGTATCAACCTGCCGGTGGAAGCAGAAACCCCGCAACGGAAGAAACTGTAAAAAATAAGCTTCATTCCTTGAAGCAGGATGGAAAAGCCGTTTTCAAAAAAGCTACGATGGGAATGGCCGATGTTTCCCTCGAGATCATGAAACGAAATGATTTAGACCCCGAAGAAGTGGCTTGGTTAGTTCCGCATCAGGCAAATATGAGAATTATTGATGCTACAGCTCGACGAATGGGGCTCTCCAATGAGAAGGTGATGATCAATATCAATAAATACGGGAATACCACTGCTGCTACCATTCCGCTTTGTTTATACGACTGGCGAGACAAGCTAAATCATGGGGATAACATAATATTAGCTGCCTTTGGTGGAGGATTTACCTGGGGAGCTATCTATTTAACTTGGGGGATGAACTAATGAGTGCTGCTTATTTATTTCCGGGACAGGGATCACAATTTGTTGGAATGGGAAAAGAGTTATACCACTCAAATGCTGATGCGGCTAAGTACTTTGATCGGGCCAATGAAATTCTTGGTATCGGCCTTAAAGAGATCATGTTTGAAGGTCCTGAAGAAAAATTAAAGCAAACAGAATTTACTCAGCCCGCCATTTTTCTTCATTCCGTGGCATTATTCAAAACTTTAGATGCGAAACCGGATATGGTTGCCGGACATAGCCTCGGGGAATTTTCAGCTTTGGTTGCCTGCGGAGCCGTTTCTTTTGAAGATGCATTGAAGATCGTTCGTCGCCGGGGAGAACTAATGCAGCAAGCCGGAACAGAAAACCCGGGAACCATGGCAGCAGTTATTGGTATGGATGATGAAGCCGTTGAAAAAGTGTGTGCTCAAGCTTCAGAGGAAACAGGAAAAGAGGTTCTTGCTGCGAATTATAATTGTCCGGGACAGTTAGTGATCTCAGGCTACAAGGAAGCGGTAGAAAAAGCGGTGGAATTAGCCAAAGAAAATGGAGCCCGAATGGCTATGTTGCTTCCGGTAAGTGGCGCATTTCACTCTTCTCTTATGCAACCTGCATATGATGGACTGAAAGAACAACTTGAACAACTTGAGATTGTAACTCCCGATTGCCCAATTTATAGTAATTATACAGCCAAGCCGACCACCGACCCCGATGAGATAAGATCAAATTTACTCAACCAGCTGCTTAACCCGGTACGCTGGACACAGACTCTGAATAACATGAGTTCAAACGGAGCAGATTCTTTTGTGGAAGTTGGTCCCGGCAAAGTATTACAAGGGTTGGTTAAACGAACATTGAAAGGTGCAGAAATTTCAGGACATCAATAAATAGGACTATGAGTTTAACATTAGAAGGAAAAACGTGTTTGGTAACCGGG
The DNA here is from genome assembly GCA_022450045.1 of Gracilimonas sp. Lineage (GTDB taxonomy): Bacteria > Bacteroidota > Rhodothermia > Balneolales > Balneolaceae > Gracilimonas. The sequence continues at coordinate 183,473 of JAKURD010000001.1, forward strand.
GGAAGCCGGGGAATTGGACGAGCAATTGCGCTCAAACTTGCTGATTTTGGTGCTGATGTAGTGATCACATATTCACGCTCAGCCGATGCAGCAGAAGAAGTAAAAGCTGAAATTGAAAAAAAAGGAAGAAAAAGTAAGGCATTGCAAGCTGATGCCGTCAGTTTAGCGCGAGCTGAAGAAGTTGTCAATGAAATTGTTGAAGACTGGGGCAAGCTTGATGTAATTGTAAACAACGCAGGTATCACAAAAGACAATCTTATTCTTCGGATGACCGAAGAGCAGTGGGATGATGTGATTACCACGAATTTGAAAAGTATTTTTAATTACTCTAAAGCTGCTGCAAAACCGATGATGAGAAACCGTGGAGGTTCCATTATAAACATCAGTTCTGTGGTAGGGATTTCAGGAAATGCAGGTCAGAGTAACTATGCTGCCTCTAAAGCCGGTATCATTGGATTTACGAAATCATATGCCAAAGAGCTTTCTTCACGAAATATTCGTGCAAATGTAGTTGCTCCGGGATATATTCTCACCGATATGACTGGTGAGCTGGATGAAAAAGTGTTAGAAGGCATTAAAGCTGAAACGCCACTTGGAAGAGCAGGAGAAGCGAATGAAGTTGCCGATGCTGTTGTATTTCTTGCATCTGATATGAGTTCGTACATAACCGGCGAAGTTATTCGGGTTGATGGCGGTATGGCAATGTAATTGTGCATATTGCAGATACTTGTATGAATTTTTAAGTTGAAATCACTTATTTTGTCAAAATTATAATTATCAACTAATCACTGAAAAAGGACACAAAATGTCACAAGACGTAGAATCAAAAGTAAAAGCTATCATTGTAGATAAACTTGGTGTAGATGAATCAGAAGTAGCAGGAGATGCGAACTTCACTAACGACCTTGGTGCCGATTCATTGGATACCGTAGAATTGATCATGGAATTCGAAAAAGAATTCGATCTCAGCATTCCTGACGAAGACGCTGAAAATATTGCGACTGTAGGAGATGCAGTTACCTATCTTTCAGGAAAATTATCCTAACTTAATATTCATAAAAAATCACTTATGAGCACTCGGAGAGTTGTAGTAACGGGTATCGGTGCTTTTACCCCAATTGGTAAAAGTGCGCCTGACTTCTGGAACGGATTAGTTTCAGGTAAAAGCGGTGTTCGCTTGGTCGAACATTTTGATACGACCGACTTTGCCACAAAATTTGCTGCTCAGATTGAGGATTACGAACCCACTGATTACTTTGATCGTAAAGAAGCCAGAAGGTTAGATAAGGTTGCTCAGTATGCGCTTATCGCTTCAGGTGAAGCCATCGAAGACAGTAAACTTGATCTGGAAAAAATCGATAAAGATGAAGTTGCTGTTTTAGTAGGAACAGGAATTGGCGGAATGGAAACTTTTTATGAACAATCTGTTTCGTTTCATGAGCATGGTCCAAGAGGGGTATCCCCATTCTTTATCCCCATGCTTATTCCTGATATCGTATCCGGGCAAATTTCTATCAAATACGGATTTAGAGGCCCTAACTACTGTGCTGTTTCAGCATGTGCCACGGGTTCCCACAACATCGGGCTGGCTTACGATTCCATTCGATACGGTCAGTCGGATTATGCTGTAGCCGGAGGCACCGAAGCACCCGTAACTCGAATTGGGATATCCGGATTCAATAGTATGAAGGCGATGTCCACTCGGAACGATTTTCCTGAAACAGCTTCCCGACCTTTTGACAAAGATCGTGATGGGTTTGTGCTGGGAGAAGGAGCCGGAATATTTATTCTGGAAAGTCTTGATTCCGCACTTGAACGCGGTGCTCGTATTTATGGTGAGATTAAAGGATATGGTTTCTCAGCAGATGCTTATCATATAACTGCTCCTGACCCTGAGGGGAATGGAGTTACGTTATCTTTGACCAGAGCAATGAAGGCTGCAGAGATAAAGCCTGAAGATGTTGACCATATTAATATGCATGGTACATCAACGCCGTTAGGTGATATTGCCGAGACCAATACAATCAAAAAAGTATTTGGAGATCATTCCAAAAACATAAACCTGAACTCCACTAAGAGTATGCATGGTCATACCTTAGGAGCCGCAGGAGCCATTGAGTCTATTGCAACACTGCTTGCCATTTATCACGGTATAGTACCGCCAACCATCAACATCGAAAATCAAGATCCTGAATGTGATCTCAATTATACGGCCAATGAGGCTGTGGTTAGAGACGTTGAATATGCGTTGAATAATGCATTCGGTTTTGGCGGCCATAATTCAACTTTAGTATTTAAAAAATACAAGGACTGATATATATGCCGCGATGGTTTAGATCCCTTTTTAGCTCTAAAAAGCAGGAAGATCTCAGCCCTGAATTAAAAAGCAGAATTGAAAAATTGGAAAGGATCGTTGGTTTTAAAATCGACGATCCTTCTTTATTTTTAAAAGCCTTGAGGCATCGTTCCACGCTCTCTCAGGACAAATATGAAACTTATGATTCGTACGAAAGGCTTGAGTTTTTAGGAGACGCTGTTTTAGACCTCATTGCAGCAGAGATACTCTTCAATAATTATCCTGAGAAAGACGAGGGATTCTTAACCAAAGTAAGAGCTAAATTAGTACGAGGAGATACGCTCACAGATTTTTCAAAGAAGCTCGGATTAGAAGATCTGATGGAGCTTGGGGAAAGAAATGGTGCAGGAAAAATATCAAAAAGTATTTTAGCCGATGCTTTTGAATCAATTATTGCCGCTATCTATATCACAAAGGGATATCAGCAAGCCTACCAATTTGTTGATACAGTAATAGAAAACAACCTGGTTATTGATAATCTTATTAACACTGTTGATAATTATAAAAGTGCACTTCTGGAATTAGCGCAGGCTCAAAAAAGACCCATTCCTCACTACGAGCTTATAAGTGAAAGTGGTCCAGGACATAACCGGACGTTTATGGTTAAGGTATTGGTGGGAGATGAGGAATTAGGACAGGGTAAAGGAAAAAGCAAAAAGAAAGCGGAGCAAAAAGCAGCCAGGCAAGCATTGAAGAAGTTGAGAGGCTGATGCTCAGTTATATACTTTTCTTCGTTAATTTTCTTTAAAACATCTGGTCGTAAACTTGTTTTTTGCGGGATTTACCCCGATTCTTAGCCCCATCTGAAAGGGTAATATTATCATCGGAAAACCATGTTCGCTCAACTCATAAAACCTGAATTCGAAGAGCTTATTGAAGCCAAGGACTGGGTTGCGCTCAAGGAGGTATTGAATGATGTACCTTCTGCTGATATAGCTGATCTTTTGCTGGAGCTTCCTGGTGAAATTGCCATTGTGGTGTTCCGTTTACTTAAAAAACCGATTGCTGCAGATGTCTTTGCAGAACTACCTACTTCTAAAGGAGTAGAACTTCTCGAGCTTTTTAACAAGCAGCAGCTCAGTGATGTAATGGGTAATCTGGAACCCGATGAGCAGGTCTCGATCCTCGAAGAACTTCCAGGCCACCTTACCCAACGGGTGATGAACTCTATCAACAGGGAAGACCAAAAACAGCTTAAGAAATTACTTGGCTATCCTGAAGAGAGTGTAGGCCGATTGATGACCCCTCGCTATGTGAAGGTGAAATCAGATTGGACTATAAAGCACAGTATGAAACATATTCGTGAGTATGGGGAAACAGCAGAGACCATAAACGTAATTTACGTAGTTGACGATAAAGAACGCTTGATTGATGACCTTCGTATTACACATCTGATTTTAGCTGATCAAGACAAGCAAATTGAAACATTGATGGACCGATCTTTTGAGGCGCTTTCCGTTAATGATGATCAGGAAGAAGCCGTAAAGATGCTGGCTAAATATGATAGGGTGGCTTTGCCTGTAGTAGATTCCGATGGTGTGTTGGTAGGTATTGTAACGGCCGATGATATTATTGACGTGGCCGAAGAAGAGACCACCGAGGATATGCAGAAAATGGCGGGTATGGATGCCCTGGATGATTATTATTCTCAAACATCCATATTCGATATCGTCAAGAAAAGATTATGGTGGTTGATCATTCTTTTTGTAGGGCAGATCTTAACAGCTATTGCAATGGGTGGATACGAAGAGATCCTCCAGAAGGTAGTTGCTCTTTCATTTTTTGTGCCACTCATAATTTCCAGTGGAGGTAATTCCGGTTCTCAGGCAGCAACACTTGTAATACGTGCCCTGGCAACCGATGATATAAAACTTGAAGACTGGAAAAAGGTATTTACACGAGAATTTACTTCAGGTTTGATGTTAGGCAGTTTGATTGGGTTGATGGGTTTTTTCACCTTAATAGCATGGGATTTGATTGGAGGACAAATAGTTAGCATGACAGTCTTTTTAACGGCAGCCGTTGTTGGGTTAAGTCTTTTTGCGATCGTGTTGTTCGGTAACTTTACCGGTGCCATGTTGCCATTCGTATTATCCAGGCTGAATATTGACCCGGCTGTTTCATCTGCACCTTTTGTGGCAACTATTGTGGATGTAACGGGAATCATTATTTATTTTAGCATAGCTATCTTACTTTTAAGCGGAACTCTCCTTTAAAAAGCAGAATTATCTTATGAAACAATATCACGATCTTGTCAAAAATGTTTTGGAAAACGGAGTAAGAAAAGAAAATCGTACCGGTACTGATACGATCTCTAATTTTGCTGAATTCTATAAAGTAGATCTTTCCGAGGGCTTCCCATTGCTTACTACTAAGAAAGTATATTTTCGATCGGTAATATTGGAGATGTTATGGTATTTAAGGGGAGAAGATCACATTCGCTGGCTGCGGGATGAAAATGATTGCCATATCTGGGATGCCTGGGCAGATGAAGACGGTCATGTTGGACCTATTTACCCGGTTCTATGGAGAAGGTTTCCATACTTTGAGAAAGAATCTGTGCTATTTGAAGGAAATGGTTCAGCTATTGATAAAGATGTTTGGGTTCATAAAGAATTTGATCAGGTTCAGCGAGCGATCGACATGCTCAAGAATAACCCGAATAGCAGACGCATTGTAGTGAGCGCCTGGCACCCGGGTTTATTGGAAGAGATGGGGCTTCCTCCGTGCCATATTATGTACATTTTTAATGTAGCCGACGGGAAATTAAATTGCCATCTTACCCAGCGGTCCGGCGATATCGCATTAGGAATCCCTTTTAACCTTGCCTGTTATTCAGCCCTGACTATGGCCATTGCTCAGGAAGTAGGTTTAGAACCGGGCACTTTTGCGCACACTATTGTGGACGCCCATATCTACGAAAATCATGTGGAGGGACTAAAAGAACAGCTCTCCAGAAAGCCGAAGCCACTTCCTACCCTTAAGATCGCAAAAAAACCTGTCGATAAGTTAACCTTTGATGATTTCACGCTTGAAAACTATGATCCTGATCCAGTTATCAAATTCGAGGTTGCGGTATGATCATTACGCTTGTAGCAGCGCATGATAAAAACTTGGTGATCGGAAAAGATGGCGGGCTTCCATGGCGGTATCCCGAAGATCTCAAGCATTTTAAAAGGACAACGCTGGGAAAGACCGTCATTATGGGAAGAGGTGTGTTTGAGGAACTAAATGAGATCCCACTTCCTGAAAGAAAAAACATCGTGCTCTCAACTACCCAAACCTATGAGAACGTAGATACTTACACTTCACTTGAAGAAGCTTTGGACGCTGTGGATGATGAGGAAGTATTTATTATTGGAGGAGGAGTGCTTTATCGTGAAGCCATAGATCAGGCTGATAAACTCATTATCACCGAAATCCATAAAGAATATGATGGGGATACTTTTTTCCCGGAATACCGGGATCAGGTAGGAAAGGTATGGGCAGAACAATCAAGAGAAGAAAAGGGGGAGCTTTCCTTCGTTGTTTATAAACGTTTATGGGCACTGATTAACAATTATTAATTAAGAAAGATTAACCTGTAATACGCTTAGTCATTTTATAATTTAAGTCCGATATAAATATTTGGAAGAGAACCAGTTATCGGTTTAAATTATAATGAGTCAAAGATCAGAACATAGCAATGTATCTAAACAGAAAAAGGGATTGACCGCCCTTATTGTGGATGATCTGTCTATCAATAGAAGTATTGCCAGAATTATTTTAGAACGAAATAATTTTAAGATTCATGAAGCCAAAAATGGGAAGGAAGCTTTAGACCGGTATCATAAACTTAAACCCGATGTTGTTTTAATGGACATTTGTATGCCCATCATGAATGGTATTGATGCCATGAAGCAAATTCGGGAATTCAATAAAAAAGATCATACCATCCCTATTATTGCATATACTTCCGGGGAACACGATGAATCCATAACAGAGTTAATTGATCAGGGATTCTCAGAATACCTTCTTAAGCCATTCAAAGAAAAAGATCTATTTGAAAAAATCTCCTTGTTTCTTCCCTGAGTTTTTCAAAAGCCAATTAAAATTTGGTTTCTAAACTGAGATCGTTTTTAGATGTACACAATATTGCTTAACAACAGGTTCAGTTAAAGCAATTATGTTTTTAGTTTCGGCTGCTTTTGAGAACTCGACAGCTTTTTCTTCTTCCAATATCCAGATACTCTCATTTTTATATTTATAAGCCTCAGAATAGCTGTGCTCAAAACTTATGTAATATTTTAATGCCTCATTATGGTATGGCAAGCGGGATTTCTTCAAAGCTTTTTTGGTTTGATCAAGAACATCTTCTTTTTGGGATTTAGTTAGTTTTTTATCTATGAATGTTGTTCTAAACAGATCACGATTCAGGAATCGAAAGCTTAAATCTGCTAAAATTTTATCTTCACTTTTAGCCCACTGCTTAATGGATAAATATACGTCATGATCATCCATTTCCGTGTACCGGGTTATCATCTCTTTCGAGATCGTTTTCTTGGCTGATGGCTGCTCTTTTAAAAAGTAAGCAAGGGAGGGGGAAGCGAAGAAGACCTCTTTGTTATCAGCGATAAGGTCGCTAACTCTTTCAAAAATGCTTCGTAGCAGGAAGTCAGCACTGAGTACTGTCTTGTGTTGATAAACCTGCATGTACATCAGCCTGCGGGCAATAATGTAATTCTCAACTGCATAAATTCCTTTCTTCTCAATAACAATATTTCCTTTGAAAACACGCATGGTTTTAAGGATGCGATTGATACCGACAGTACCTTCTGAAACGCCCGTAAAAAAACTGTCTCTTCTCAGATAGTCCAACCGGTCAAGATCTAACTGGGATGAAATAAGCTGATGCAGAAATTTCTTTTTATGCTGATTCGTGAATATGGCGATTGCTTCATCAAGGGCTCCTTCGAATTCTTTATTAAGCTCTTTCATTATTGCCAGGCTCATCATTTCATGGTTGAAGTCTTTGATGAGAGAATGTTCAAGGGTATGGGATAAGGGGCCGTGTCCAACATCATGCAATAAAATGGCCATCAAAGTCCCGTCATATTCCGGCTGACTAATTGTAGTATCTTTTTCCCGCAGATTGTTTAGTACTCGTTGCCCAAGTTCTAAAGCACCCAGGGCGTGCGAAAAGCGGGAATGTTCAGCAGCAGGAAATACCAGGTATCCTAATCCTAACTGTCGGATCCGACGTAATCTTTGAACATATGGATGATCAATGAGTTTTAGAATAGGCCCTTTTGGGACGGTTATGAACCCGTGTATCGGGTCGTTGAAAATTTTATAACGGGTGCTTCTGTCCATAAGAGAACTGGAAATATTAGGTTTGAACCGCCTGAAGATATTAAAAAGTGGAGAGTGTTGAAGCGAAGAGTAATGAAGTATGTGGTTTCAATTTATATATCATTTTTAGCACACTATGAACTTTTAATGATCATTTCGTGAAGGTTTTCTATATCTGGAAGCCGGGTTGGACGTTGCTTCTTCATATCAAACCAAACACCGGTTGATTTTGCTACGCCCACAAGTGCTTTTGTTTCTTTATTATAGATCCCCTGAAAGGCAGTAATGCTTGAGTTTCCAACCTCTCCTATACCGGTTCCCACCAAAACAGTGGCAGGAAATTTGATCTGCTTCAAGTACTCGATGGTACATTTTACCAACACAAAGGTTTTACCCTCAGTGAACTCAGTTTCCATTTGGCCAACTTCACCTAAAAAATTGATTCTTGCTTCTTCAAGATAGGTATTGAACAAAGCATTATTGACATGATTTAATGGATCCAAATCCCGAAACCGGACCGGAATTTCAGTCCAGTGGTAAAAGAACTCAGGGTCGTATTTTGGTCTGAACATAGTGATTTATTTTTGACCTGAAGATGCGAGGGAATTCGGGAAATGACAAATCTAAAAGCCTTATTCTGGGAGCTATATTTCTTATATTCTTGCCGATCAAATTCAAACCAAGTAAAACTACGATGGCCAAAAAAAACGAGCGAGATTTTTTAGAAGAATTACTTATTACTCCAAGCCCAACCGGATATGAGAAAAAAGGAGTGCAGGTGTGGAAAGAATATGTAGATCAATTTGCGGATGAAGTGGTAACCGATGCCTATGGCTCATGTGCCGCTAAAATCAATATGAGCGGGGATGTAGCCACCGTAATGCTGGAAGCACATTGTGATGAGATCGGAATGGTGGTACAACATATAACCGACCAGGGATTTGTGTATATCAATAAACTCGGGGGAAGTGATTCTACAATTGCACGAGCCAAAAAGGTGTACATTCACAATAAGAGAGGAAGGGTGGTTGGGATAACCGGAAACACTGCGATCCATCTTCAGGACAATAAGAATGGTGGAGGCAAGCAGCCGGCCTGGAAAGATATTTATGTGGATATTGGGGTTTCTTCAAAAGAAGAAGCGCTGGAGTTGGTTCAGATCGGTGATCCGATCACCTACGCAACCGACACGGAATTTCTAAATGATGACCTTCTTTCAGCCCGTGCTTTGGATAACAGAATCGGCGGGTATGTAATTGCTGAGGCTATGCGAAAGCTGAGCAAGAAGAAAAAAGATCTTAAAGTCAACGTGATTGCTTTAAATTCAATTCAGGAAGAGGTCGGTGGGTTTGGAGCAAGAATGATGAGCTATCGTTTTATGCCGGATGTTGCATTGGTTACTGATGTAACGCACGCCACTGACACGCCCGGAATTGACCAGAAAGAGCATGGTACCATAGAGTTAGGCAAAGGGCCTACTGTACAACACGGAGGGGCTAACCATCCAATAGTGGTTGAGTTTGTTGAGGAAGTTTGCAAAAAGAAGAAGATCGATATTCAACACGAAGCTACGAGTGTGAGAACCGGTACCGATACGGACAGCATTTTCTATCAGCAAACGGGAATTCCCAGTGCACTGCTTTCAACACCGCTTCGCTATATGCATTCACCGGTGGAGATCGCTTCTATGCGAGATGTGGAAAAACTGATCGATATTATGGTTGAAACGGTATTGGCGATGAAGCCTGATCAAACATTTTCAGTGTTTGAGGATTAAGTACACCAAAAAATTTAGGCCAATAAAAAAGCCTGTTCAAGAAATTGAACAGGCTTTTCTTTAGATCTTTCCGTTCCCGGTGAAAATTCAGAAACAGATATTGAATAACTATAAACCTGAGCTCGATTATTGATAGCTTGAAAAATGCCTAAAAAGTCATCCCTGCGAAGGCAGGGATCTTGGTATTGCCGGTAATTCAATCATAAATACGTAAACAACAAGTAGATTTCGGGCATTCGCCGCGAAATAACCAGCTTGCCTGTGATAGAACCTGCTTTTTAATCGAATTCAGGTATAAACGGTGATTTTATGTGATATTTTACTCATCCAGGTGATTTATACAAGCATCGAAAACCAATGGGTAGGAAACAGTTATAGAGCTAAAAGATTATCTTTTTGCTTTCTGAATTCTGTTCAATAAAGCAGAGTAAAGAGAAGGGTAATTTTTTTTATGATCATCGATATTTTCGATAAAAATAGCCGAAAAACCTTCAAGATCTGCCTGTCGAAACCGATCATAAAGTTCTTTTGAGAGCAGGGAAAGATCACCGTTATATGAAATGATATTTTCAGATTTTTCAAACTCATTTTGTACCAGATAGAGCGTGTTATTTTTAGGATCTCCAATGCGCCCATATTTAACACTCGCTTGAGGTTTGTAATGGGAATATTTCTGACCGGGGCTTCTTGGTTTTTCATCTTCTGAAGAAGCGACTCTAACTTCCATATTTAAAACCGAACCAAGTTCTTCTTCGCCAATTATGCCGGGTCTTAGGATCAAAGGGAATTCTGCGGTTAAGTCAACTACAGTTGATTCCAATCCAACTTCAGTGGCTCCTCCGTCTATCACCGGGAAGTTATCACCAAAATCGGCTCTTACATGTTCTGCCTTGGTGGGGCTGGGTTTCCCTGATTTATTTGCACTTGGAGCTACAAGGGGACCGGTTTTGGAAATGAATTCGGAAGCAAGGGGATGATCCGGCATTCTGAGGGCAACCGTATCCAGCCCTGCGGTGATAAGGTCGAGTACTTTTGGCTTTTTCTTCAGGACGATGGTGAGAGGCCCGGGCCAAAAGCCATCCATTAGTCTCTGAGCTGAGTCTGGGACCTTATCGGCAAAATTATGAACTTCTTCACTGTCAGCAATATGAACGATCAGCGGATTGTCAGAGGGCCTTCCTTTGACCTCAAATACTTTTCTAATAGCAGAAGGATTCCATGCATCGGCTCCCAAACCATATACGGTTTCAGTAGGAAATGCGACTACCTCACCGGATCGTATTAGTTTAATATATGTTGAAAGATCAAGCATGGACTTCACTCACTACTAATTTTTTTAAAAACTCCAGCGCCGTCTTGATATCCGGAATATCCTGTATCACAAATCGTACCGCATCCTTTTTTTGTACGACCTGGAATTTACCTTTTCGTTCGGCTTCAATTTTTTCAAGCACTTCCTGGAATTTACCTGAATCATAGAATATTTTTCCCATTTCGGATTCTTGTTTGGGGCAAACCAGCCACATCCTATCGGCACGAATAGTTACTTTCGTGAAGAAATTATTGGATGCAAATAATTTGATCTTGCTTGCCAGTATCAGGTAATCCGCCTCTTTTGGTGTTGGCCCAAAGCGATCTTCGATCTCTTCTTTCCAATCGTCAATATCCTCCGGTTTATTGGTCTGGGAAAGTTTACGATATAAATTGAGCCGCTCTACGCTATCCGAAACATAATTCTGTGGAAGCAAGGCCGTTTCATCAAATTCCACAGCCGTTTCAGGATGCTCAGCTTCAGCTTCAATAGTATCAAAAAGGTCACTGAACTCAGATTGTTTAAGCTCGTTTACTGCATCATTTAAGATCTTGGTATAAAGATCAAACCCGATATCATTGATAAATCCGCTTTGTTCGGCTCCTAAAATATCGCCGGCTCCGCGTATATCAAGATCGCGCATTGCGATGCTAAACCCGGAACCCAGGTCTGAGAATTCTTCCAGCGCCAATAATCGTTTTCTTGCTTCAGTGCTTAAGGTTTGGATGGGATTGGTGATCAGGTAACAAAAAGCTTTCCGGTTCGACCGTCCCACACGCCCGCGCAACTGATGGAGTTCAGCAAGCCCAAAATGGTTGGCGTGATTTATGATAATGGTATTTGCATTGGCAATATCAATCCCATTCTCTACAATATTGGTCGAAACCAAGACATCAAATTTGTGTTGATAGAAATCGCCTATGATCTTCTCGAGCTGTGAACCGCTCATTTGTCCATGCCCAAATCGAACCCTGATGTCGGGGACGAGCCGGCGGATCATTTCAGCAACTTCCTCAATATTCTTCACCCGGTTGTGGATGAAGAAAACCTGTCCGCCCCGTGAAATTTCCTGAAGTATGGCATCACGTATCAGCTCTTCATCAAAGCTGTGGATTTCGGTATATACCGGTTGCCGGTTGGGAGGCGGGGTGTTTATGATGCTAAGATCCCGAGCCCCCATTAAAGAAAATTGCAATGTTCTTGGAATAGGAGTGGCGGTAAGGGTGAGGACATCCACAGAGGCGCGAAAATTCTTCAGCTTTTCCTTTGCTGAAACCCCAAATCGCTGTTCCTCATCCACGATGATAAGGCCGAGATCTTTAAACTTAACATCCTTGGAAAGCAAACGGTGAGTGCCGATAACTACATCTACTTCACCTTCTTTGAGCTTCCTGATTACTTCTTTTTGCTCTTTAGGTGTTCGAAAGCGGGAAAGAGCTTCAACTCGAACCGGAAATTTCTCCATGCGTTTCATGAAGGTTTTTGCATGCTGTTCAGCTAAAATGGTAGTTGGAACAAGCACAGCCACCTGTTTATGATCGAGAACTGCTTTGAAAGCGGCTCTTACAGCTACCTCTGTTTTACCAAAGCCAACATCGCCGCAAATAAGGCGGTCCATGGGATGCTCACTTTCCATATCAGATTTTACAGCTTGAATAGCATCGAATTGATCCGGAGTTTCTTCAAACTCAAAATTTGCTTCCAGCTCAGTCTGCCATTCATTGTCCTTAGAAAAACTGTGAGCCGTTTGTGCCTTACGCTTGGCATAAAGCTGGATCAATTCTCTGGCAATATCTTTTACTTTCTTCTTGGTTTGTTCCTTTTTTCGAGCCCATGCTCCTGAACCAAGTTTTGTGATCCTTGGTGCGGTTCCTTCTTTTCCGGAATACTTCTGGAGCTTGTGAAGACTGGTTACATTCACATACAGGGTAGAATCATCTTTATACTGAAGAACAACAACTTCCTGCTCTGTATCTTTGACATTGATTTTTTTGAAGCCCATGAACTTTCCGATGCCATAGTCAACATGAACCACAAAATCTCCTCTGCTGAGGTCTTTTAGCTCCTTAAAGGAGATTCCTCCATGAAAGCGTCGCCTTTTGGTTTTAGGACGATGGTATCGGTTAAAGATCTGGTGATCGGTATAAACAGCTAATTTTGCCGGTTCATACACAAATCCCTCATGCAGCGATTCTACAACTAATTTGTAATTAAACTCGTGATTGGCTTCTCCAAGTAATTCTTCAAAGCGATCTCGCTGGCCATCATTATCACACAGAATGATGGTGGTCAGTCCATTCTCCGTATTTTTGGTGATCTGTTCTCTGAGTAGTTTGAAGTTACCGTGAAAATCAGGCTGAGGCTTTGCTTCGAGGGACTTTGTATGCTCGTCTTTTTCAGAAGCCCCTACATTTGCCACGAATAACTGGTGGTTAAACTTTGAAAGCTCTTGTTCAAAAACTTCTTCCGAGAGATAGCGCTGCTCAGGAAGATCGAGCTCTTCATTTTTATCATGAGTCTCATAAGCTTCTTCAGCTTGTTCGTAATTATCCGCAATCATGGAGATTACGACATCACGATTTGAGGTAACCAACAAAGTCTCATTATCAAAATAGGAGAGAAAACTTGATTTTTCTTTTTCCGGAAGGTTCGTGAGGTCGGGAATGATTCGTGCTTCATTCAGGAAAGCAATAGATCGCTGAGAGTCGGCATCGAATTCCCTTATGGTATCAAGTTCATTTCCAAAAAATTCAAATCGAAGGGGATATTGTCCTGAATATGGAAATACATCGAGGATACCACCACGTACGGCAAATTCACCGGGCTCATCTACAAAACGAACCGGGTCATATCCTTGATCGGTAAGTTCTTTTTTGAAGAGATCCAGATCTATCTCATCACCTTTTTTGAGTATTAAACTGACCTCATTCAGGGCCGAGGGCGGGGCTATTTGCTCTCCGATAGCTTCTACGGAGGTAATCACGATGGCTTTGGAATGATCAGAGATCTCTTGAAGGGCTTCTGATCGCTGTACCAAAAGCCCTGTATCTTTTAGTTGCTGCTTGTCATAAGGTTTGCTGTTGGAAGATGGAAATAGAACGACCGGCTTATCCCGTGAGATCACATCAAGGTCTGCTTTTAGAAATCGAGCCCCTTCATCTGTTTCAGAGATCACTAAAACACGGTCTTTTTTAGAGCAGAGATCCTCCAGTAGAAAACTATTAAATGCCCCGATACTTTTTTTTAGATTCAGCGACTTTTTGGAGAGAAGATGTTCATATACTTCATCGAAGATCCCATTCTTCCGGAGTTGTTCCTTTATAAAAGAAATGCTCATGAATAGCTTTTTATGGACTTAAAATAGAGATGAAAGATACGCGGTTATATTGCCGATTAGCAATGTAAATTGACATAAATATAACGTCTGTTTGAGATAAGAACTAAGTTAAAAGGATAAAAATGGGTGCTTGCAGTCATTCCTGTGGAGACGGGAATCTAACGGTGGCCATTACTTCAGCATTCGATTCCTAACAAACCATAGGGTTTCGTGCATTCGCTGCGAAATGACCATTTAACGTGTTCTACCAATGGTTTTTATATCAAATTCACGTTACATACAGCAAAGTATAAAGACGATTATGAGCTGGATCGTTCAGGAAGTTTCGATTCCTGCTAATACCGATTTTTTTAGGATAAAGCTTAGAAATAGCAGACCGAACGCCCATGCGAGATATACAGTGTACAGATCTTTATAATCTGTATAGATCAATTCTTCAACTTCTGTAGTTTCGAGTTCGTCGATCTCTTCATAAATGCTTTCAAGTTCTTCAGAATCGATAGCTCTGAAATAACGCCCACCCGTTAATTCCGCTACACTGGTCAGCATTTCTTCATCAATATTTACCTCAATGTTTTGATAACGCCTTCCAAAGATCGGGTCCTGAATAGGGTAAGGAGCAGTTCCACGTGTTCCGGCCCCAATAGTGTAGATTTTTATATCATAGGTAAGGGCTAAGTCAGCTGCTGTAACCGGATCGATCTCACCGGCGTTATTTTGTCCGTCGGTCAAGAGGATTATAACTTTACTTTCAGCCTGACTTTCCTTCAAGCGGTTGATGGCCGTGGAAATGCCCATTCCGATAGCTGTTCCGTCTTCAATAATTCCCATTTCAAGGTCATCGATAAGATCTTTGAGCAGCCGGTAATCAAGGGTAGGTGGAACAACGGTGAAACTTTGCATGGCAAATGTTACGAGTCCGATACGATCCGAATTTCGCTTGTCCACAAAGTCTTTAGCAACTTCTCGGGCCGCTTCAAAACGATTTGGTTTCAGATCTTCAGCCCGCATGGAAGTGGACATATCCAAAACCATCACAATATCAATTCCTTCTGCATTTCGCTCTACGGTTGTGAGACGTTCTTGCGGCCTTGCAAGGGCAACTATAAGTAATATTATACCGGCCCACATCATAAGAGCCTGAACCCAGTGAAGATGTGATTTCCAGTTTCCGGGCAGGTCATCTAACAGATCAAGGGAGGAAAAGGTGAGTGTGGCGCGCTTTCGCCTAAAAAATCGGTATAGGTACATCCCGATCAATACCGGAAGAAGCAACAATGCCCAAAACCATTCAGGATTAGCAAATTCCATCCTTAATTCTCCTTTTTTTGTTCAGAAGCTTTTGGTTTGAACTGGGCTTCATATTTAACCTTAAGCCTTGAAATTCGTGCTGAATCGGCTAATTTAGCTCGTTCCATAAATTCAATAGCGTGATCAAAAGTTTCCCAGGCATCTTCAAGGGTTGGGGTAAATTTGGCAAATTTAACAAGATCAGCTTTTCTGAGGATGACCCGCGTTTTCTCTGTCATTGTATCATCTACGCCGTAAGCATCCAGGTAACGAAGTAACTCTGTGGAAGTAGATTCCAGTGCAGGGATTTTATAAAGCTCCTCAAAATAGGTTCGTATTGCATCACCGATCTCACTGTAAAAGAGCTTGAAGTTTTTGGTCTCAGCAATATCCGATTCTCTTTTAATGCTAAGCAGATTTTTCTCAAGTTCTTTAATCGGATTATTAAATGGCTGGATCTCAATTTGTGGCTTGGATTCGGATTCCTCGGGCTCTTTCCGAAATTTATACCACCAGATCAAAAAGGCAGCCAAAAGTGATCCGGCCAATATCCACGGCCACCATGGTCTTTGAAAAGTAAAATTGGGTTTCATCGGCTTCAGCGTAGTATCACCTTCTGCTACTACGCTTTTAAAGAAAAGCAGAACCGGATCTGTTCTAAGTTGTATAGTATCTTCTTCAGAATAAAATGTGACAGGCATTTCAGGAAGGCTGAGATCTTTATTCCCGAAATACTGAAGATTGTAGATCAGACTGTCGCTGAATTCTGATAGTTTGAATTGTTGCCTGCCAATAAGCTCAACAGATGGGGGAAAGGAAGCAGTATCAGGAAATTCTATTCTCTGATATTCTTGATCTTGCTGAATGATCAGAGAGTATCTAAATGTATCACCAATGCTTATTGAGTCGGTATCAATATTTGTTCGCACGGTTTGAGAATATATATTTACTGAGAAAAACAATAAAATCAACACGGTAAGCGATTGTAAAGCGCCCGGCTTTAACAAGATGATTTTCATTTAGGGTATGTCAAAAAATTTGGTTCGAATTTAAAGCTGAAAATATAACATTGAGAGGTAAATATTTTAGAAATTTGGGGCACTATACTTTTATGAAAGTAGCGTATTAATTCTTATTATTTTCGCAACAAAAAAATCTACAGTTTAATAAATGATAATTACCAGATCGAAGTGGGGAATAGGGCTAATTGCGTTTTTCACAGCCATTTCCTTAGCATTGGTACTAAATTTTACGGGTGACTATACCCCTCCGAAATATAAGATTTCAGCTGAAAATGTAGTTGAGATCAAAGAAGACGTTGAGCTTGATTCCTATGGCTTTAATGTAATAGATGCTGAAGTAGAAGAGGGGCGGGTAAAACGTAATCAAAGTTTGTATTTGATACTGAGCGATATAGATGTAACCCCTCAAACTATTTATGAGATCAACAGAAAATCAAAAGGTGTGTTTGAAAGCAATCGCGTCAAACCCGGTCAGCGATACATAGTCTATAGAGATGCTGAATCTTCAAAGGCTTACCGATTGATTTTGCATAGTGACGCGCTTGATTACGTAATATTTGAATGGAAAAATGCGATTAATGTTAGTATCGGACAGAAAGAGGTTACAAAACAGATCGTAGAAGCTTCAGGGGTCATTACTTCCTCACTGTATGAGTCACTTGTAGAGCAGGACAAAAACATTCTTATAGCTAACCGATTGAGTGAAATTTTTGCATGGCAGATTGATTTTTTTAGATTATATCCCGGTGACCACTACAAGTTGATCTACGAAAAGCAATTCGTAGATGGTAAACCCTACGGTATAGGTGAAATTCTTGCTGCTCAATTTGAGCATAACGACATAACATACGATGCTTATTATTTTGAGGGTGAGAAGAGCGAAGGGTTTTACGACAGTGAAGGGAATGGAGTTCAAAAAGCGTTGCTCAAAGCACCATTTAAATTTTCTCAAAGAATTAGTTCTTCATTTAACAGAAATCGATTTCATCCGGTATTAAAAAGAAGATTACCACACACCGGAGTGGATTATGCGGCCCCAACTGGAACTCCTGTATTATCGGTCGGTGATGGACAAGTGACAGAGGCTCAGTACAGAGGAGCAAATGGAAATATAGTTAAGATCCGGCATAATGGTACTTATACAACAGCTTATCTACACTTGAATGGGTTTGCCAGAGGTATTACACCTGGTACAAAAGTGCGTCAGGGACAGGTAATTGGTTATGTAGGTAAAACCGGCCGAGTAACCGGAGTGCATTTGCACTATATGATCTATAAAAATGGTCAACCTGTAAATCCATTGACAATAGATCTTCCACCATCAAAAGCTATCGATGAATCAGAGAGAAGTGAATTTGAGAATGTGATGAAGCGTTTAAAAGAGCAAATGGAAGAAGTAAAGGATCAGGAAAACGTAGCTTCAGCTCTTTCTACCGATTGAACCAGATAGGACAAAAAAAGAATCAGTATCGGCTGCCCCGACGTTGGAAGAAATTCATTAAGGGCTTTACGTACGACTGATTGGTTTGAACTTCCACGGCATCAATCTTCATCTTCAGCATCATGTCATGGATATAGGCTTTTTGCTCCATGCGTTTGATCTTATATGCCTTACGAACTTTTGAGCTTGAGGTATCAACGATCTTTTCAGCCCCCGTCTCGGCATCTCTCAATGTTACCAATCCAATATCGGGCAGCTCACCTTCAAGGTGATCGCTGATAATAATGCTCACCAGATCATGCTTTTGATTTGTTATTCTGAGCTGTTTATCAAAGTCTTCATCCCTAAAATCTGAAGCCAGAACTACAATTGCTCTTCGGTCAAGTAGTCGGTTTATATAGGACAGGGCATCAGCAATATCGGTACCAGTACCGGTTGGTTTGGTGGTGAACAATTCCCGGATTAGCCGGAGTACGTGAGTTCTTCCTTTTTTAGGAGGAACTACTTTCTCAATATGATCACTGAATAAGACCAAACCAACCTTATCACTGTTTTTGATGGCACTAAAGGCCAAAACTGCACAAAGTTCGATAGCAAGATCCATTTTGCTTTGATTCTGACTCCCAAACGTCCCACTCTGGGAAATATCGATGCATAGCATCAGCGTTTGTTCCCGCTCTTCCTCGAATATTTTAATGAAGGGATCACCGGTTCGGGCCGTTACATTCCAGTCAATTTGCCGGATATCATCCCCGTAGGTGTAGGCGCGTACTTCCGTGAACTCCATTCCTCGTCCCTTAAAAGCAGACTGGTATTCACCTCCAAACAAGGTATTTACAATACCCTTGGTTTGGATTTCGAGCTTTCGGATCTTTTTAAGTATTTCTTTTGGGATCATAGTGTCTGTATTTATCTCAGCCGAAGATAAGAAATGGCAGGTTTAATCAAGAATCAGATAAGTAAAAATTTGAAGTCGGGATTGGCTTTATCCTGTATGATTTACCTCTCGGTCTGCCGGCTCCAAGCCGTCTGACCGATTGTTGAAACAGGGTACCAAGTTCAGTTCGTATCCCAATCAAACATCCAGGGCATGTACCATCGATCAGATGGGTGATCCATCAGATCGAGTTTGAGATTATTTCATGGTACGTTAGAGATCTATCTCAATAATCTTATTTATCTCGTTCAAAGAAAGGGTAAAGCAGGAACATCAACAGTGTGATCATACCGATCCAGTACATTGACCAGGCAAAAGCTGTTAGCAGTAAGCCCAGCTCTGCCGTTATGCGCCGATGATTCCACCATCCGAAAACAAAGATAAGAAGCGGGAAGAGGATCTCAAGTAACGTTCCGCCAGGAATCGCCATGAAACGATTGCCAAAAGAACCAAAGAAGGTATGGCCGGCTTCATGGATGATCAGTAAAAAGTTGTTTATAAAAAGAAGAAGGGAGAAAGGTAAAAAGGGTAGCTGTACATCCACGTAAAAGAGATCTCCATATTAACGCCATCCAGTATTGCTCTGCCAACACCCGGCAGAAAGGAATACATACTAATGAAAACCACCACTTCTTTATGTAGGGCAGTGCTTTATCGAAATAGAATTCTGCGCTAAAATTCAAAATAACTGAACCATTTGGATTACTATAGAGTTGTGATAGTAGAAGTTAAACAGATATCAAATAAGAAGGTAACTATGAGTAAGCCACTTAACGTCACACAGAAATTAATTAAAGACCACCTGAAAGAAGGGGAAATGATACCCGGAGAGGAGATAGGGCTTAAAATAGACCAGACACTCACCCAAGATGCCACCGGGACTTTGGTGATGCTGGAACTGGAAGCCATGGAGCTGAAAGACGCTAAAACCGAGATATCTTGCCAGTATGTTGATCACAATCTCCTGCAAACGGATTTCAAGAATCCGGATGATCACCTGTTTCTGAAATCTGCCGCTGAACGATTTGGTCTGTGGTTTAGTCGCCCGGGAAATGGCGTGAGTCACCCAATTGAAACCGAGCGATTTGCTATTCCGGGTAAAACCCTTGCCGGATCTGACAGTCATACGCCTGCATCAGGCTGTATGGGGATGTTAGCTCTTGGAGCGGGAGGGCTGGATGTAGCTTTTGCGATCGCGGGAGAACCGATGCACATAAAAATGCCAAAAGTGTTGGGCGTAGAACTTAAGGGAAACCTGCCGGATTGGGTTAGTGCAAAAGATGTGGTCCTTGAAATGCTCCGTCGGTATGATGTAGATGGAGCTAATGGATATGTAATCGAATATTTCGGAGAAGGATTAAAAAATTTATCTACCATGGATCGCCATGTTATTGCCAATATGGGAACTGAAATGGGGGCCACAACTACCGTTTTTCCTGCCGATGAAGAGGTCCGACGGTTTATGACTACCCAAGGCAGAGGGGATGATTTTGTTGAACTGGTGGCCGATAAAGGCGCTAAATATGATAAATACGAAGAATTGATTCTTGATGATGTTGAACCATTGATCGCCTTGCCGAGCAGTCCCGGCAATGTAGTTCCGGTTAGAGAAGTGGAAGGCAAGCCGATCTACCAGGCATATGTTGGATCTTCAGCCAATCCCGGCTATCGAGATTTTTGGATGGCTTCTGAAATCGTAAAAGGTAAAATGGTACACGAAAACGTATCATGGGATATTAATCCAACCTCACGTCAGATCATAGAGAATATGGTTAAGAATGATGTAATGTTTCATCTCGTGCAATCAGGAGCGCGGATTCATCAGGCGGGGTGTAACGGTTGTATTGGAATGGGGCAAGCCCCTGCATCCGGACAAAATAGTTTACGGACCGTTCCGCGTAATTTCCCTGATCGATCAGGAACCAAGGAAGATTCAGTGTTTCTGGTTAGTCCGGAGACGGCGGCAGCTTCAGCACTGACCGGCAAGATCACGGATCCCCGCGATCTTAAGGAACTGTATAACATGGAATATCCGCGGTTTGAAGAGCTTGAGAATCCGATCGTAAATACGGATATGCTGAAAGAGCCTGTTCCCATGGAAAAAAGAGGGGATATCAAGAAAGGGCCTAATATTTCAAGTATGCCGAATTTTGATGAACTGGATGATTTTGAAGTCCCTGTATTACTAAAAATGGGAGACGATATTTCCACAGATGAAATACTGAGAGCAGGGGCAGAAGTGCTGCCATTCCGCAGTAACATCCCCGAGATCAGTAAATTTACCTTAGATGTGGTTGATGAAAATTTCTACGACAGGGCGATCGAAGCCAAAAAAGAACACGGCGGACATATGGTTATTGCCGGCGAGAATTACGCACAAGGCTCCAGTCGTGAGCATGCTGCAATTGCGCCAAGATACTTGGGCCAGCGAGCCGTAATAGCCAAAAGTTATGCCCGAATAGGATGGCAAAATCTAATAAATTTTGGAATTCCACCCTTTGAGTTTGCAAACGAAGATGACTACGAGGACATCGACCAAGGTGATATCCTCAGATCTGAAAACATTCGAGCAAGCATTGAAAGTGGAAACACGGCTAAACTGATCAACGTAACCAAAGGCAATGAATACGAGGTTAAACACACCCTCAGTAAACGCCAGCGTGAAGCTGTTTTAGATGGGGGAGTGATCAATACCTTTAAGAAGAAAAAAGCTTCTTAAGCACGCTAAAGATATTTTTTGAGGTTGCGAAATCGGTTTACACCTTTAAAATAATGCACCCATATAATACTTATACCTGCCATAGTCTCAGGATCATCTTGGTTCACTCTGTTTGATTGAAGTTCTTGTCGTTTTTGATTTAGTTTCCTCAGGTTCGAAAGAAAGTGAAGATGTGCCTTAGCCACGGCAAGCCATTCTCTGGGTTTGCCCTCAAATAATGCTTTCCATGCTGCAACAATATCGAGCAGAATTCTAAGGATAACCCTTTTTCTGAGGCTCACAGAGGAATAATTCTTCCACAACATGAACAAACTATTTCTGAAGTTGTAATATACTTTTCGAGGAGAACCCATTGGCAAGGATCCTCCGCCAAGGTGATAAACCACACTCTCCGGAGCATAAACGATATGTTGGCCTTTATTTTGGAGCCTCCAACAAAGATCTATCTCTTCCATGTGGAATTCGAAATCTTCATCAAACCCTTTATGATCAATAAATGCTTCCTTTGTAATAGCTAAAGCAGCCCCTGAGGCCCAAAAAAGATCAGTTTTGTCATTATACTGTCCCTCATCTTTTTCAACTTCATTGAATATCCGGCCCCGGCAAAATGGGAAGCCGTATTTATCAATATATCCGCCCGCCGCACCGGCATATTCAAAATAATCGGGTTGTTCTAAACTTCTAATTTTAGGTTGAGCTGCAACAACATCCTTGTCATTAAAGGCCTCGTTTAATCCATAAAGCCAGTTTTGGCTCACTTTCACATCATTATTCAAAAAGACTAAAATTTCTTTCTCCGCAAATGGAACAGCTCTGTTATTTCCCCCGCAATAGCCGTAGTTTCCATCGAAGGATGCAATTTTTATTTCAGGATATGTTGACTTGACCCATTCTTTGGATCCATCATCAGAGGCATTATCCGCGATAATAATTTCATAGTCGGGGTAATCAGTGTTAGTTACAGACGGAAGGAAGTTTTTGAGATGTTCGAGTGCATTCCAGGTAACAATAATGATGCTGAAGCCTTTCAACGAATGAATAATATTTTGTGAATGTTTATAAAAAAGCTGAACAAGTGATTTAAAAATATCTCCTTGTTCTTTGTTGGATTTTAAGATGATACAAAAAGTATGACCAAAATAGGGCTAATTTCAGATACACATAATTTTCTTGATCCTCAGGTTTTTGAGTACTTCAAAGACTGCGACGAAATATGGCATGCCGGCGATTTTGGGACGATAGAAGTTGCTGACCAGCTTCAAGAGATCGCTCCTGTTATCGGCGTGTACGGTAATATAGATGGGGATGATATTCGCAAAGAATACCCACTTCATCAGCATTTTGAGCGCGAAGGACTTCATATATGGATGACTCATATCGGGGGAATTCCCGGAAGATATTGTATTCCCATTCGTGAAGAACTTGAGAAGAACCCACCTGATATTTTTATATGCGGTCATTCTCATATACTGAGGATCTCCCGAGATCAGGATCTGGGGAAGATGTTATATTTAAATCCCGGAGCAGCAGGTAAACAAGGATTTCATACTCATCGAACTATTGTTCGATTTGAGATTGATCAGGGTAAAATCCATAATGTAGAAGTGATCAATCTTGATGTTGAAGATGAAGTGAATATGGAACAAGAACAGCCTGAAGCAAAATCTAAACGGTTATAAATTTTCTGTTTCATTCCTTTCTATCGATCAATTCTATAGCATTAAAAGCTGATTGAACGACGAGCGGGATGCCTCCCCCAGGATGCGTTGATCCGCCTACATAATACAGCCCTTCTACTTCTTTTGATTTATTACGGGGGCGCATAAATGCGGATAACTTACTGTTTGAGGAAGTTCCATAGATGCTCCCTTTGTTGGAAAGGTACTTCTTATAAAAGTCAACAGGGGTGATGCTTCTCCTGAAAATTAGAGCCTCAGAAAGTCCCCTTAATCCTTTCTGTTCGAGAATTTCGATTACTTTATCTCCATATTTTTTAGCATGCTCTTTCCAGCTGTATGCATTGGATAGATAAGGAGCATTAATAAGAAGAAACAAGTTTGAAGCATCTTTCGGGGCATGATCCGGGTCAGAGTATGAGGTATTCGCAACATAGATAGTAGGATCGTCCGGCATCACTTTTTCCTTAAATAGCTGATGAAATTCATGTTCATAATCCTCAGAGAAAAAGATATTGTGATGTGTAAGCTGATCGAATTTTCTATCTACTCCAAGTAATAATACAAATCCTGAGCAGGAGGGTTCTATATGCTCTGCTTTTTGTTTTTTACGGAGAGAAATGGAATAATCAGGAAGAAGATTAGTAACGGTTTCCGTGAAATCACTGTTAGAGACAACGAGGTCGAAGTGTATTTTTTCACAATTAAAGAATCCAATTCCTGTAGCCTTACCTTTATCCACAATAATGGAGCTAACTTCAGAATTGAAATGAAACTGTACTCCAAGTGTCTTTGCCAATCTCATGAGAGCTTCTGCTACTTTGTATAACCCGCCTTTCACATAATATCCTCCCTGATTGATCTCTACATGTGGGATGACATTAAGGGTAGCAGGAGCGAGGAATGGAGAAGACCCATTGTACGTAGTGAACCTTTTGAAGAATTTTCTCAAATAGTCAGACTGGAATCTACTGTTTACCCTGCTACTCACTGTTGTAAACGCATCAATACCGAAGAAGTTAAAGAGGTCAAGTTCTTTCAGGTCTCTAAACTCAAATAATGGATTGAAAATAAAAGCACCGGCTGTTTTTTGGTATAAGGACTCTGCATAATCCAGGAAATCGGAGTATGCTTTGGTATCAAGAGGTGCTATTCTGTTGATCTCCTCCATGGTGGCTTTCCTGCTTTCAAAATTGTTGAAGATCGTGCCATCGGGGTAGAAATATCTACAGATTGGATCAAGAGGCTGAAGTTCTATATGGTCGGAAAGTTTTTCTCTACATTGTTCAAAAAGTTTCTCAAGAACAATTGGCATGGTTAGCAGGCTGGGTCCGGTATCAAAACGAAATCCTTGCGATACTATTTGATTCATTTTCCCGCCGGCAGAATCATTCCTCTCAAAAACAGAAACCGCATGGCCTTTTTGGGCCAATAAGCAGGCTACTGATAATCCCCCAAGGCCGGCACCTATCACACAAATTTTCATAACTTTTTTAAGTTCTAGTCCGAGATCTTTTCTTCAATCCGCTTTAAGGAATCTCTTATTTCTATAAGTATTTCGTTAGTCGAATCATTTCCTGGGGAAGCGGAAGCGGAGGATATGCTGTTGTCGGTTACTTTATCTCTTTGCTCAAATACCAAATTTCGGAATTCGAAAGCATCTATAATTCCTATCAAAGATAAGTCAGATGTACCCTGACCGGTATTACCTGCTGTTTCAATTTTCAGTATGCTCAAGCCAAAATGTTTAAGCAAAGGGCCTTCTTTAAAAGTCAGATCCTGGATTTTATCTAAGGGAATGGTCCGTTCTGTGTGAAAAATATATCCTTTCTTAAATCGAAGCGACCGTGTAGTGAGTTCACATTCCAACCTTTCGAAATATTTGTTCAGATACATGGATCCAAAAATGAGCCAGAAAGGAATCAGTGGTATTAGTACTACCGTTAGCACACTGATCAAGGAACCATACCAGAGTATGTAGCTTTTTATCTTTGGATTGAAAGAAGCTTCTTGGAGAACAACAGCTTTTGTATTCATTTTAAATTCTTAATTGATTTTTAGACAATAAAAAAGGCGTCCTTAAAGACGCCTCATTATCTAAATAGTTACGATAATTTCCAACTTACATACCCTTTGAATCTTCATTGGCAGCTACATTCTCTTTTTCGATAAAATTCATTGCTGCTGAGTTCATGCAGTATCTTAATCCGGTGGGTTGTGGCCCGTCATCAAACACGTGGCCCAAATGACTCCCACAGTTGGAGCATACGATCTCAGTGCGAGTCATCCAGAGGCTTTTATCCTCCCGTTCTCCGACAAGTGAGTCGGCCAAAGGTTTCCAAAAACTTGGCCATCCTGATCCGCTTTCGTATTTATGTTCAGAGCTATACAATTTTTGTCCACAAGCTCCGCATACGTAAATGCCTTCTTTCTTATTTCCATTGTATTCATTCACCCAGGGAAGTTCAGTTCCACGATCACGAAGTATTCGATATTCCTTACCAGTTAAAATTTCCTTCCATTCCTTCTCTGTTTTTTGAAAAGGATACTCTTCTTCTGGCATCGTATCCTGCACAGAAGTGTAAACTACGTTCGTTTCAGCTTCAGACTTTAAGGGGGCTGAGTCAGGAGTACTCCTTAGAAAAGTAAGCAAGAACAACCCTGCTATGGTCATTGTACCAACTATAACTGCATATTTCATATTCGTAATATTTGATTGATTTATGATAGCACATCCAATAAACAGTACGAAATCAATTTTAGTTTAGATTGGTATGATTTAATTCTATAAAATAGTTACCAGTTAATATCCCAGTTGTTGAATTCATCTTTAAAGCGGAGGGGTGCTTTCTGTTTGAAAAGACGAATTCCTGCAGTGAAGCCTGCCCAGAATTGGTAATTACGTCCTTTCCATTCTGGAGACCAAAGACTATACCAGGTATAATCTTTGGCAGCATTAACGCGGGTAATTTGAGCGTTAAAGGAAGGACCACCATATAATGAAAATCCGCTTCCAAATCGTTTTCCAATCAAAAATTTATAGGAATAGATCAGGTTAAGATCTTTAGACCATTCATTTTCAAACTGATGGGTAACTGCAATTTCCTGATTTACAAACAGGGTCTCATTTTCCCAGTTTTGAAAAGAGTCTCGAATATTTTTCTCTAAACCGACTGCAAATCCCACGCGGTAAACATCACGGTCTAACAAGGTATTGTATCCAAACAGGGCAGAGTTGTAAACACGATGTGTTCCAAGTGTCAGGCCAATATCAGTGAAGCCCCCGTCTGAGAAACGAACATCAATGTTTTTACGCCCGTTGCCATAATAACTTATGACCCCGATAGGGACTCCTTCAAATTCCCTGGCAACGTTGATCAAACCAATCTGCAGGCCGGTAGCGGTTTTTGAAGCATTGAGTAAACCGGCTATCTGAAGACCGCTCAAATCTTTGGCAATGTTAGCTCCTCCGGAAATGGAAGCACCTTCAAGGTTATTGGCGATATTGAGCCCTCCGGCAATGAGTAAACCGCTGGCATCTTTTCGTGCCACATTAACTCCACCAGAGGCCATTAAACCTTCAATATTTCCCAAAGCAATATTCGCTCCGGCGGCGGCTTGAAGCCCGGAAATATCAGCTCCGGCAAAATTGAAAGCACCTGCTGCTTGCAACCCCTCTACATTTTCCTTAGCTATATTGGCAACACCGGCGGCTTGTAACCCTGAAATATTTCCCCATGCTGCATTTAAAATACCCGCTCCCTGTAAACCTTCAATATCACCTTTGGCAATATTACCGATTCCTGCAAACTGTAATCCACTTGAATTGTCACCAGCTACGTTAAGGCCTCCTACAACCTGTATGCCTTCAAGATCCTCTCCTGAAAAGTTGGTTAACCCTGCAACTTGAATTCCACTCATGTCATCTTTTGAGAAATTTCCCAGGCCGGAAATATTAACTCCGGACATATGACCTCCTGTGATATTTCCCAGTCCCGCTAACTGGAAGCCGTGGCTATAATATTTGTTATAATTAACCAATCCTCCAATCTCTCCTCCATCCATACCGCCATGACTACCCACCAAAATATTAATAGAATACTTAGCAGTATATTTTGGCGCCTCTAATCCATTGGTACTTAAAGGAGGGAAGAGGGTAACCCGCCATTTACGGTATTCCAGATCTTGTTCAGAATGGTTTTGAGAAAAAGCTTGCTTCGGAAGAAATAAAACCGCGGCTGTGAAGAGGATGAGTGGAAATAAAATTCGCTTGATCATTGAGATTGTAATCTTATTGGTTTTGATTTTTGGATGCACTACGATCTCAGTAAAAAAAAGTTTAGCTTTTTTCTAATATCAGAATGAATGAAGATCTTTCTAAACAACCGCCGGTTTAAGATGGTCGAATTGCTCATTCAATACTTCATTCCAATGCTGAACTTCATTAATATTCTTGAGGAGCTCTTCATATTTACCATCCAGATCTATGGATTCAATTTTGTCTCCTTGAGAAATAGAATTAACAATGTCTTGGTCTTCCTGTGAGAGAACCTCACCAAAAACAGTATGTTTTTCATCCAGCCACGGCGTTGCCACATGGGTAATAAAGAATTGACTTCCATTGGTATTCGGTCCTGCATTAGCCATAGACAGCTTTCCAGGCTCATCATGAATCAACTCGTTGTGAAATTCATCTTCAAAACGATATCCGGGCCCGCCTCTTCCATCTCCATTCGGGCAACCTCCCTGAACCATGAAGTCATTGATAACTCGGTGGAAATTCAGATCATCAAAAAAACCACGGGATGCTAAGTTCACAAAATTAGCTACTGTTCTGGGAGCTCTTTTGTCAAATAACCGGATATTAATAGTTCCTTTGGTAGTGGTAATACTTGCTTTTATGCTCATGGATAAATTACTGGATGGAAAACGTTAGAAATAAGAAATTAGAGTCTAAACCCGGGTTTTCAAGTCCGGTTTGTGCATTGGAAATATGGTGAAATTTATAACCGATCGCTATGATCGCAAATTGGTTGATTGTAAAACTGTTGGCAATGGTGATATCAAAGGTAAAATTTAAACTCCGGGCCTGATCTGTTGGAAAGTTATCTTCCATATAAATAATGCCCCCTGTGGTTTGAAAATACGGGGCATACCAATTTGAAATGAAATTTGAAAGAGAAAAACCAACGGGCGAAAGACCAAATCCAGATCGAGATACTCTTCGATTATTCTCATCTCTTTTGGGATAGTCGAATTGAATGTATGGAATTATATCAGCAGTGTACCAAAGCCGTTTATTAGGGGAGTAGGTCTTAATGGCTTTTTGAAAACCAAATGCAAAGATCTGGGTTTGAGATTGCTCTGTTTTTCCTAAAAACCTTATTGAATTGGCTGAATATCCTCCCCATACCGACCATCGGATTTTCTTCTCAAAAGAGTGGGACTGCGCTTTTAAGGGTTGGAAAAAGAGCAACGAAAAAAAAATAATAAACGAACAAAAAAAGGCTTGAGTTTTAAACTTCAACGATCAAAAATGACAGATTAAATATTTTTCTTTTTTAGAGAGCCGGAACTGAAAACCGATACTATCCAAATGACTCCCCACGCTCCACCTAAATAATGGTTGCCGGAATAAACCAATATAGCCACAGTTAGTGCATAAATAACATTATAAAATAAAGGAGGGGCAGTAGAGTTATTTGCCTTTTTTTGAAGGGCCGGCATAAAGAAGGCTAAAACTTTGCTTAATAAAAGAAGGGATGAATAAACCCAAAGAACAACCTCCAATACGGTATTTTCATATAGGGCAAATACCAATATAAAGAGCAACACTATTACATCGAGGTACGCATCTTTTATCCAATCCATTTAATTTATTCCGTTTCGTCTTCTACAGGGTTTAAGGAAACTACTTCTTTTGCATGGAGGCCTTTATCACCCTCATCCAACACAAACTCTACTTCCTCACCTCTTCTCAATTTCTTAAACCCCTCAGCTTGAATTTCAGAATAATGAACAAAGGCGTCTTCACCTTTATCAGTACTTATAAATCCATAGCCTTTGGTATTGTGAAACCACTTTACCGTACCCTTTTGTTTGTGAGACATACATACCCAAATTATGTTAAAGTTAAAGTCAAGGATATATTTTTTAGCGAATGAACTTAAAATAATTTTTGGCGGTAATACAATCAATAGGAACTTACATTTAGTTACCGGATGTGAAAATCTTCTATCCAGACAATAAATCCGGTGGGTTTAGTTGATTCCGATAGCTCAGTATTTGTTGTAAGTTCATAATCTGATCCATTTGAGATGTCGACGAGAAGCCCTCCAACTTTTATGATCTCACCATCCCTCAGAGATTTGATCCTTTTATCTATCTCAGTGGTTGATGGAATCAAATGCCACAGATCGCTTTCGTCATAAATTTTTGGGACAGATAATGGTGGGCGGGTAAGGTTAAGTTCAAATTCTCGTTCACCTAATTGAAAGTATATATAATCCAGATTGCGGCTGTCGGAAAGTTCATTCCAGCCAACAACAGCATCAACAGGAGAGTATTTTGAAAAAGAATCAAAGAAGTATCTTTTTTTCTTTATGATGCGCACTTCTGCATCAATGATCCTCTTCGGGGTAAAAGTGGCTCCTTTAAATGTAAAAGGTTCTTGCCATGTTAACCGGGCTATCTTGGGTTCCCCTTTGGCTGTAATTCCGGGACCGTGATTCACTGGGAAGTTTGAATACACAAGATAGCCTGAAGCTAAAAGAACGCAGAAAACTAAATATTTGACCATAATGGCTCCTTCTTTTTTCTACAAGAGTATCTGCGAGGTACATTTGTTACATATTTGTTAGAATTTTTTAATCACCTTTATACTAAAATGCTTGCTAATCAGAAGGAAAAATTAGTATAAAGTCATGGCCGGAAATTTTTATAATTATGATGAAACCCTTTTTGTTATTTACCTCTTACAAACCTTATCTTTTACGTCTTGATAATTGCCAAAGTGGCGGAACTGGTAGACGCGCACGACTCAAAATCGTGTACCTCCGGGTGTGTGGGTTCGACTCCCACCTTTGGTACTAAAAAAGCCTTACACCCAGTAAGGCTTTTTTTATTGGCTGTGTTCAAGTCATTAGTGCAACAGCGCGGTGTTTTAGAGTTTGCTGTATGGGCGAAAGGTACTCAAATTTTCGAATAGGTCGATTGTTGATGTGTTTTTCAACGGTTTTAATTTGTTGTTCGGATACCTCTCGCAGATCTGTACCCTTTGGAAAGAACTGTCGGATCCCCCCAATTCTGTTTTCTACGGTACCTTTATCTTGTGAGGTATAAGCCCGGGTAAAGTACACATCCGCATTTAATTTTGTGGCTATCGACTGGTGGTTGGCAAAAGCCTTATCATTATCAAGGGTCAAAGTTTTGATGAACGCTTTTGGAATCCGTTCCAAGCTCTGCTCAATAGCCGCTTCGGTTTGATCTGCCTGACGGCTGGTACCCTTTTTCAGGCGGGTCAGAAGCGTTGCCCGATCGGTGATGACAAGCAAGGCGGATTTGTGGGCTTTGCCTACCATAAAGTCGCCTTCTAAGTCTCCAAGGCGGGTTCGTTGCTCGACAACCTCTGGACGCTGCTCGATGCCCACGCGTTCGGTGAGCCTTCCCCTGGAGTCATTGTAATTGCCTCTTCTGCGCCGTGGACGCCCATGTTTAAGGTGCTTGTAGAGCTCCTTGGTGGCCGGGTCTTTGTGGCGTTTTCCTCCCCAGATCCATTGGTAAATCGCCTCAGCAGACACCCCACGGGTTCCCTGCACGCTCCAGCGGCCACTGATTAGTTCCGGGCTGAGTTTTTCCTCGCTCAGCCACCGGATGGCGTCTTCTTTTAAGTCCTGGGTAAATCGAATATGGTTGCGTTTATCGTCATGACGCTTGTTCGTCTTTCGTTGAGCCGCCTCTGGGCAATACGCGTTGGCATAGCGCCCTCGGGGTGCCACATTGCGGGAAAGTTCTCGGGAGATAGTTGATTTGTGAACTCCGATAATTTCAGCAATTTTGGTTTTATTGTGGCCTGCCTCAAGCAGTGCTTTTATCTTATGACGACCGTTAAGGTCAAGGTGTTTGTATTTTTGCATAGTAACACGAATATAAGCCGCTTGGCCGAAAACCCTGAGGGGCGCGCCCCTCAGGGTTAGTTCGTCGTGTTGCATTTATTACTTGAACCCAGGTTGTCGTATATCTGCTTTTCCGAAAAACCCACTTTGCTAATTTCACTAATGTAGAGCATTTAGCATTGATCACTTTTGGCACCGTTAAGTAACAGCTATATAGATCAGCTTTGATAGCCGTTTGGGAAATTAGACTGCCATCGCCAGGTATCTTCACACATTTGCTTGATGTCAAACTTAGCAGTCCAGCCCAATTCTTTTCCGGCTTTTGATGGGTCGGCATAACAGGAAGCTATGTCACCGGGGCGGCGTGGAGCTATCTTGTAGGGTACTTTTTTACCTGAGGCTACTTCAAAGGCTTTAACCATATCCAAAACGCTGTATCCATTCCCTGTTCCTAAATTATAAATGACCAGGCCGGGGGAGGTCTCAAGTTTTTCCAATGCTTTAAGGTGTCCTATAGCCAGGTCAACAACGTGAATGTAATCTCGCACGCCGGTGCCGTCAGCAGTAGGGTAGTCATCTCCAAATATTGAAAGTTCTTTCAATTTACCAACTGCAACCTGAGAAATGTAAGGCATCAGGTTATTAGGAATATCATTGGGATCTTCACCGATGAGCCCGCTTTTATGCGCGCCAACGGGATTGAAATAACGCAATAAAGCAATATTCCAGGAGTCGTCTGCTATGTGCAGGTCTTTCAGTATATACTCAATAAACAGTTTTGTGCGTCCATATGGATTTGTGGCTGAAAGGGGGAAATCTTCGGTAATAGGAACTTTATGAGGATCACCATAAACGGTAGCTGAAGATGAAAAAACAATATTTTTCACTCCATGCTCTTTCATAACTGCACATAGATAAATAGTGCTTGTAATGTTATTGTCGTAGTACTTCAATGGTTGAGCCACAGACTCCCCCACAGCTTTATATCCTGCAAAATGGATAACTGAATTTATCTCATGGTTTTTGAATATGCTATCCAGTGCTTTTTTATTAAGTAGATCTTCTTCGTAAAAAACGAGGTTCCTTCCGGTGATCTTCTTGACTCTGTTCAAAGCTTCTTTATTGCTGTTTGAAAGGTTATCGATCACGATAACTTCATGGTCATCATTCAGCAGTTCCAGAACTGTATGGCTGCCAATGTATCCAGCCCCGCCTGTTACCAATACAGTCATAATGTTATTTTTGATTCAATTTGGCTTCCAATTCTGCGAGTACTTTTGTACAAATTTCATCGATCTTCTTGACAGAGGTGTTTAGATCTTTATCGGGTTTTTCGTCCCATACCAAAGTTTTGGCTTGTTCATATTCTTCAAGAATTTGATCTAAGCCAAGCATCTGTGCTACCGGTTTTATTTTGTGGCCTGCTTTTCGAAAATTTGTCTCATCCCGAGCTAATAAGTATTCTTTGTAGCTTTTTTGAAACTCTGAAAAAGACTGGATGGCAGCTTCGGAAAATTCCATTATGAATTTTTCTTCGCCGTATAGCATCTCATGGACCGCAGAAAAGTCAATCAGCTTATTATTTTTAGTACTCAAAATATAATCTCTTATTCGTTAACAGGTTCAATGATATTATGAGGAGTTGGTTTGCCAAATTCGTCCAAATGCACAAATACAATTTTATCGATACTGATGATAGTTTCTTTAGTAAACTTGTTCCTTACCATACATTTTACGGTTATTGATGTGCGCCCAAATTTAACAGTTTCCATCCCAATCTCTATAACTTCACCAAGTTTTGCTGAGTTTACGAAGTTGATCTCGGACATGTATTTAGTGACAATGTTTCCTTTTCCAAGCTGACATAGTACATAAATGGCCGCTTCTTCGTCAACCCAAGAAATTACAGTTCCTCCAAAGAGGGTACCGTGGGCATTTAGGTCTTCCGGTTTAATTAGTTTTCTACTGAAAAATCTCATTTTATCCTTATTGATTATCGGTACATTTAAGATAAGAGATAAAGCAATAATGAAATAATTTCATTTGGGATTTTTAGAATTAATAAGTTTTATTGGATAATCAACAGAACTAATATTATTGTAACAAAAGCAACCGAGGATACTCTCTTTAAGTAAAAAGAACATATCACGGCTTAGATATTATGAAAACAATTGCATTAACAAATCAGAAGGGCGGCGTTGGGAAAACAACCACAACCATTAATCTTGGTGCCGGATTGGCCAAACTTGGTAAAAAAGTATTATTAATAGACCTTGACCCGCAGGCAAACCTTACATACTCGCTGCGTACCCATTCTCACAGGCTCGATAAAACCATCTATCATGCACTTAGGGGGAATGTCAGCGTTGATGAGTTGATTATTGAACACAATGGCTTTGATTTCATTCCTTCCTCCCTTGAACTGTCCGGTGCTGAACTCGAATTAGCGAGTGAACCTGCCAGAGAAGGATTGCTGAAAAATGTAATGAAAGGCCTGGAAAAGAATCATGATTACGATTATGTGCTCATTGACTGCCCCCCAAACCTCGGGCTTCTCACCTTGAATGCTTTTACAGCTGTAAAAGATATTTTTATTGTACTTCAGTCAGAATACCTGGCTTTACATGGACTTTCAAAGCTGTTAGACCTCGTGAAAGTGGTTCAACAACGTTTAAACAATCAGCTGGAAGTTGGTGGGATCATTTGTACTATGTATGACAGCCGGAAAAATCTGAACAAAGAAGTGGTTGGGCATATCAAAGATTATTTTGGACCTAAAGTATTTAAAACCATTATTCGGGATAACATTGCGCTGGCTGAAGCTCCGAGTCACCATAAAACGATCTTTGAGTACGATGGCAACAGTGCCGGTGCTCAGGATTATTTCGCTTTAGCTAAAGAAATAAAAAACGGCCAATAACCAATGAGTAAGAAAAAGAGCCTGGGACATAATCCACTGGCATATAGCACGCGGAGGCATGCTTCTTTTGATTTTATTACTCCTTTAAAAGATGAGCAGGAGGAGGAAGGGGTTGCTGCGACTGACGATGATAAAAGGGTAAATAAGATCACTGTCAGCTATTATCTTGAAGAACCTCTCGTCAAAGAGGTTAAAAACCTGGCCAACCAAAAGGAAATGTCCTATTCAGCATTAGTAAATGGAATCCTCAAAGATTCTTTGAAAGACATCACTTCCGGGTAATTTTATAGTTTATAAACCCTCTGCTTTTCTTATCATAAGCCCACACGTAAGGGACTATGATTCATATTTATAACTCACATTCTTTAGATAAGCTCGCACACCGCTTCTCCGATATTTTACAATCGGAGCATTCTGAACCATTGCAACCAACCTGGATTGTTGTCCAAAATAATGAGATCAAAGAATGGCTCTCACTTCAGTTGGCGTCCAAGCAGGGTATAGCCGGTAATTTCAGGTTTATATTCCCATCTGAGTTTATGTGGGCTCTTTATCGGCTAAAGGAAAAGGATGTCCCTCAATCACTTCCATCAGACCTGGCTGCCATGCAATGGGCGCTCTTTGAGCTATTTAAAAAAACTCCGGAGCTACTGGACCTCATCCCGGTTTATGATACGGAGGCTGATTCATCCCAAAAACGATTTCAATTAAGCGGACAGGTTGCGGATATTTTTGACCAGTATCAGGTCTATCGGCCTGAGATGACTCAGGCCTGGCTTGACTGGAATTTGAGCACAAAAAATAAACATGAGAAATGGCAGGCGGTTCTATGGAAACGATTAAATGAATATTGGAATGAAAATAAGTCAACAAAATCAATACCAAGTCGTTCAGATGCTTACAGTGATCTTATAAATTGGTTTTTAGATGGTGAAAAAGCTTTTCTTAAGCAGTTACCGGAACGTGTTTTCGTGTTTGGATTATCTCATTTGAATAGGCCTTTTTTGGAGATCATCAGTCATTTGTCAACTTCTAAAAGTGTTCATTTTTTTCATCGTTGTTCTTCACAAAGGTTTGAGAGTAAGAATCTCCAAAAGCTTCTATCAAGCTGGTATGAATCTTCCGAAGATCAGTTCGGTCTGCTTCAGGACCTGCTAAAGAACCTGGATTCTGAAACTAATATTAATGAATTGGATGAGCACCCGGTTTCAAGCATTTCTGATATAAGTGTGCATTCTTGCCATAATTCGAGAAGGGAGGTTGAGATTTTAAAGGATTCGGTGCTTGACTACTTTGAGGTAAATTCCGATGCAGGCCTGGGGGATGTCCTGATCCTGGTTCCTGACGCTGAAACATACATCTCTGAGTTGGAAACGATCTTTAACGGGAATGAAGGCGAACCCGCTATTCCGATCTCACAATTTAATAGAACTCAGCAATCTGATGTACATACATTGACTGCCTTGTTAGAGGCACTTGATTCCTCTTATAAACCCAGTACTATTCTTGAGCTCATCAATCTTCAACCCATTAAGAAAACGTTTTCTTTTTCTGACGATGAACTTGAACGATTAGAAGCATGGATCATTGATAATAAGATCCATCGGGGAATTGGAGATACGTTTAACAGTCCTTACAGCTGGCAGAAGGGACTTAATCAGCTTTTATTGGGTTTTATTATGGAGCCCGGCGAACTTGATCTGTATAGAGATCTTGTTCCATACCGATCTATTTCAGCGAATGAGGACATGGAGCTTACGGCCAGATTTTCTTCATTCATGCATTCTTTTATTAAGGCTGTAAATGAATCTCACACAGTAAAACAACCAACGGAATGGCTTAAATACATTGAAACACTTCTTCATACCTTCTTGGACGGGATCAAAGAAGAAGGGAGCTCAGGATTATACCGTACTTTAGGGAAACTAAAGGAGCAGCTGTCTTATTCGAATGTATCCGAGAAGGTTTCTTTTCAGATGATGATGAATTGGATTAATTCACAGTTTAGCACTAACGATTCAACTTCAGGCCGATTTGGCCAAGGAATAACGGTTAGCTCATATATTCCATACCGTTCCGTTCCGTTTAGGTTTATAGCTGTATTAGGGCTTAATGAAGGGATTTTTCCACGAAAGGCAGTCCGGCCTGAATTTGATCTTATCTACGCCTCACCTCAGCCGGGAGATCGTATTCAAAAAGAGGACGATACGTATCTATTCTTAGAAACTGTACTAACAGCCGGCGACCATCTTCATATAAGCTATCAGGGGCAAGATCAGCGGTCCGATGCCAAAAGACTTCCCTCAATGCTGGTACAGCAGCTCTTGGATGTATCTGAAAAAGACGGAATCTCTTGCTATGAACATAAGCTGCATCCTTTCAGTAGAGACTATTTTTCGGATAACAGTGGAATGAGATCTTATTCTTCTTTGAACCTTAAGATTACGGAAAATCTTGAAGAACAAACAGGCCACGCCCGTATTTTTACTGATGGGGATCTTGAAGAACCGGATGTTGATAAGGATGAAAAAGTAGCTATAGGAGATCTTATATCATTTTTTACTAATCCATCTAAATATATAGCACTGAATTACTTAGGATTTTCTGATAGTATTTATTTAAATGAAATTATAGACCGGGAGTCGTTCACTCTGAATAGTTTGGAATCCTATCATCTGGATGATTTTATCCACGCCTCGCTATTAAAAGGGAACTCTAAAGAGCGTTTGTTTGAGTATGTCCGGACTTCAGGGATGATTCCGGATAACCTGAAAGGAGAGAAAGTCTTCCAGAGTGAGTTTGATCAGATTCAGGAATTGAATCATCAATTAAGTCTTTTAACATCAAAAAAAGAGCAGGTTATAGACGTTCAACTAAGTATAGACGGAATAGATGTTATTGGTAAGATCTCGGGAATGTATGGAGATATACTCATTACCAGTCGTGTAGGCAAGAGAAAACCAAAATATGAAATCGCTCACTGGCTGAAGCATTTGATCCTACTGGAAAGTGGTATCCCGATACAGAAAAGTTTATTTATATCAATTGAAGATCGTGATCTTGAGACGCTGGAATTACATTCAAAAGATATCCCGAAAGGTGCACTTTCAGACTATTTGAAATGGTTTTTGAGCAAGATTCCTATACCATTAAAAGCTGCTTTTTTTCCGGCTACATCAAAGTCCTATGCTCAAAAGTGGATAGAAGGAAAGGATAAAAGCAGTGCGCTTCATGAAGCCAGGAAAACCTGGGAACCTTCTTATAAAAATACCTTTGTAGAATCCAATGATTACTATAACCGGGTGTTATGGAGAAATCAGGATCCTTTGATTCGGGATGATTTCCACAATAATGCAATGCGATTTTGGAAACCATTCCTAAAGGCGTGTGAGGAGGAGGGATGACCAAAAGCAAACCCCTTCAGGTATTCGATGTCCCGCTCAAAGGCATTTCTTTGGTTGAAGCAAGCGCCGGAACCGGGAAAACCTACAATATCACTTCCCTGTATGTTCGAGCCATTCTGGAGCTAAATCTGGAACCTTCTCAAATATTGGTAATGACCTTCACTGAGGCTGCCACAGCTGAGTTGAAATTTCGGCTTCGAAGCCGGCTCAGGGAATCGCTTAACGCAGTGATCAAAAAAGATGCGGGTAAAGATGACTTCTTATCGGATTTGTTGTACCGGAACTATACGGATGCAGAACAAAAACTTCATACCGCCATCGAGCTTTTTGATGAGTCGGCTGTATTTACCATTCATGGCTTTTGCAATCGGTTATTGAGCGAATACAGCCTCCAGTTTGATGTTCCGCCAAATTTTGAGCTGCTTACGGATCCCTCAGAAATGCTTCAGGACTGTGTTGATGATTATTGGCGGGCGTTTATTCAATCCGCTGAAAAAGATGATAAGAAATGGTTTATTTTGGATTATCTCACAGATGTTGGCTTTGGCCCCGATGAGCTCAAAAAATCCATAGATGCCGTTCTGACTCATCCTCGAAGCAAGGTGACTCCAGGGAACATCAGTACGGCTGATCTGCAAGATTCACTTGAAGGCTTAGAAGCTGCTTTTAAAACGTTAAAAGCGTACTGGGAGAAGGAAGGGGATATTATTTCTAACATGTATCTCAATAGAAAATTAAGCGGTACGGCCTTTAGGAAGGGTAAATCCTGGGAGCAGGATTGGAAGAACCTGATGGAGTTGATCTCAGCTGAGCGACCCAAAGTGAATATTCCCGATCGGATGGATCGCTTTGGAATGTATATGAAAGAAAGTGGGAGTAAGAAAGACTTCATTGTTCCTGAATTGGATTTCTTTACAGCCATGGATGCCTATGTTGAAATTACAGACCACTTAAAACTTCTAAAACCTGCATTCATTAAAGAATCTGTTGAAGACATCAGAGAACAATTCAGGGATAGGAAGCGAAAAGCGAATGTTTTAAGCTATAATGACTTGCTTGAAATAACGGAAGAGGGCATCAGAAATGATAAAACCGGATATCTGACTGGCCGAATAAGAGAAAATTACCCATTGGCTTTGGTTGATGAGTTTCAGGATACCGATCCGATTCAGTATGGTATCTTCTGTAAGATCTATTATGATCATCCGGAAACCGGTTTATTCATGATAGGTGATCCAAAACAGGCAATCTACAGCTTTCGAGGCGCAGATATTTTTACATATTTGTCGGCAAAAAAAGATACTGACGAAGGGCAGGCCTATAAACTTCTTTATAATTACCGTTCGAATAAACGAATGATCGAAGGTGTGAATAACTTATTCAGTGTAGCTGAAAAACCTTTCTTGTTGGAAGGCCTGTCTTTTCAAGCCGCTCAATTCCCGGAATCAAAAGATGATCTGGACTATATAAAAAATAATTCCGGTGATACGATAAATCCATTGCAGTTCATAGAGTTGAATAATGATAGTTACACTAATAAAACAGAGTTAAATAATAGTATTTATGATATAGTTAGCAAAGAGATCGCTGAGATGTTATCGGATAACTACACGATTAAAGGTAAAAAGATCAGGGAAAAAGATATCGCAGTTTTGGTACGTGAGGGCAGAGAAGGTGAGGCAATTCAGGCAAGTTTGAGAGAATTGGGTATTAGCAGCGTGTTGCGTTCACGGACCAGCGTATTCAAGACCCAAGAAGCTGATGAGTTATTCCGGATACTTAATGCTATACAACGAATAAGTTACGAGCCTGGAGTCAGGGCAGCCCTTGCAACTTCACTTTTAGGTTTCACAGCAAAAGACCTGATTGATCTCAATGAAGATGGTGCCCGATGGGTACAACTTATCCATTTATTTATCAAAATCAGAGAAGTTTGGGAAGAAATGGGGATTGAAGCTGCTATAGATGAGCTGTTTCTTTTGTTTAATGTAATGCAAAGAATATCAGAAGAAACTGCTGCTGAACGCCGAATTTCAAACCTTATCCATATTTCTGAGCTTTTATCGAAGGCTGCAAGGGAGCTACAGCTGCACGATAAAGCCCTGCTCAAATGGTTTTACTCCAAGATCAATCAGGATGATTCTAAAGATTCATCGGAAGATGAGCAGCTGAGGCTGGAAAGTGATGAGGGCCTGGTACAAATTACGACCATACATTCATCAAAAGGACTTCAATATCCCGTTGTGTTCTGTCCGTTTTTATGGAGTTCTAAAGCCACCCCAAAGAAGGACAATATCTTGAAATTTTATAAAGGAGATTTCATTCATATTGATATCAGTCAGGGCGCCGACCATCCCAATAAATCCGACCATGTTGCTCTAACCGAAAAACAAAATCAGGCAGAGGATGTACGACTTACTTATGTTGCCCTGACGAGGGCAATTTCTGCCTGTTATGTGATTTTACCAAACTATAGAGACGTTGATCATTCTCCGCTTGGGTTTATTCTGAGGGGTAATTCCGAAGCTTCAAAGGCTGATTTCAGTACTATAAAAGAAACCCTTGAAACTGCTGAAAATATAGAAGTGCGCCCGCCTGTATCATCTGCTGAAATTTCATTGACCTGTAATGCGAATGATAAAGAGCCATTATCTAAAGCAAACTTTACGCGAAAAGAGCTCTTTCATTTCCCGAAATTGCTTAGTTATTCATCCCTTTCCGGCCAAAAGGAAAAGCAAGAGTTTGGGAAAGATTATGATGATACTGATTTGAAAACCGTTCCGAGCGTTAAGCGCAATGACCGTTTTGGTTTTCCTAAAGGCGCGAATGCGGGGACTTGTCTCCATAATATTTTGGAAGATCTGCGTTTTACGGATACTTCCAAAATCGAACAGGTTGTTGAGCAGAATCTCGATTATTCCGGAATCGATGAAAAATGGAAACCCGAGACCATAAAGTGGGTTTCTGAGATCCTTGAACATCCGTTAGAAGGCCCTGATATTACCCTTTCAAAACTCTCTGATTCTGAGGTACTTAAAGAAATGGAATTCTTTTTCCCGGTTCAGCGCCTAAAAGCTGAAGATCTGTGGAAGATCATTC
Source organism: Gracilimonas sp. (assembly GCA_022450045.1). Taxonomy (GTDB): domain Bacteria; phylum Bacteroidota; class Rhodothermia; order Balneolales; family Balneolaceae; genus Gracilimonas. Next base: position 224,208 of record JAKURD010000001.1, read on the forward strand.
GGACCGATCCTCCCACTTCCATAGCGAGTGAATCAGTACATGGATTCATGAAGGGGTATATTGACCTTACCTTCAAAGCAAATGGTAAATTTTATATCCTCGATTATAAGTCAAATTATTTGGGAGACCATTTGGATGAATATGGAAAGGATGCACTTCAGCAAGCTATGGAAGATTCCGGTTATGATCTGCAATATCATATTTACACACTGGCTCTTCATCGGTTTCTTGCAGCACGGATTAAAGACTATGATTTTGAGGATCATTTTGGCGGAGTCCTTTATCTGTTTTTGAGAGGGGTTAATCGCGATGTACCTGGAAGTGGTGTGTATTTCGATCGACCTGAACGGAAGGTTATACAGCAACTTGATCAATATTTTAGAGGGAGGAAACAATAAGTGAATATCCTCGATAAAATGGAAATCTGGCATCAGCAGGAGATCATTACCGATATTGAAAAAGAATTCGTCCGTTTACTGATCGCATTAGACAAGGATGTTTCTAAGGCTGTTTTGTTAGCAGCGGCCACTTGTGTATTTGCCCAGCAACAAGGTCACCTTTGCATCGATCTAAGTGATCCAAAATCATTCCCTGATTTTCTTTTTGAAGATGAAAATACGGACATTAAAATAGACAAAAATCTCCTTGAAAGTTGGGAAAAAGAACTCGAGAAAAGCAGTTTAGTAAGTCAGAATGGACAACTTGCTCCTCTGGTTCTTGAAAATCGCAGGTTATATTTTCATCGTTTTTGGAAGTATGAAGAGGAATTGACCGAATGGATCAAACAGCGTTCTTCAGTTACAAATACCATCAATAAACAAGAACTAAAGGTTCTGAGCAGCTTACTGAAACCTGAAGGAGATCTTTTTGAAGTAAACTGGCAGCAAGTAGCAGTATATTTAAGCTTTTTGAAAGATCTGGTAGTGATATCCGGCGGTCCCGGTACAGGAAAAACGTACACGGTATTGAATATCATTGCGGCTCAAACTAAGGCTCATCCCGATGAAAAGTTTAGCATTGCACTGGCAGCACCAACTGGAAAAGCTGCCCGAAGACTCATAAACTCCATAGAGGAGGGGAAAACACATCTTCCCGATTCATTTCAAGATGGAATTAAGCTCCCTGAACATGCCCTGACCGTCCATAAATTATTAGGAGCTGATTACAGGGGCAGCAATTTTAAATTTGATCAAGATAATCAATTACCCTACGATCTTGTGGTTGTGGATGAAGCTTCCATGCTGGATATCACCATGTGGGTAAGGCTTATTCGCGCAGTTGGTCCTGGTACAAAATTAGTGGTTCTTGGAGATAAAGATCAGTTGGCATCTGTTGAGGCCGGTTCTATATTAGGAGATATCTGTGGAGGTGAAAACAGTTTTTCTAAGCAGATCGCAGCTACAATTGGCGAACTGACGGGGGCATCTATTCCAATCGTTGATAATGTACCTTCCGTTAATGATTGTATCGTATTCCTAACCAAGAGTTATCGTTTTGGGGAGCAGAGTGGAATACGAAAGCTTGCTGAGGCTATCAATCGAGCTGATCATACCGAAGTTCTAAATGTCTTAAAAGATCCTGAATTCAGTGATGTGGCACTTATTAAACCATCCCGGCAAAGCCTTGATAAGCTTATTGACACATTCTCTATCCAGCATTATGAAGAGTATAAATCGAAAGGTGAGGATCTGAGGATGAAAGAAGCCAATCGGAAGAAGATACTTTGTGCCATTCGAAAGTCGGATCTGGGAGTAGAGCAACTTAACGGCTGGTCAGAACATAGGATCAAAAGAAAGAATAATCTGTTAACATCCAGTGAATGGTATGATGGGAGGCCTGTTATGGCTACCCGTAATGATGCTCTTTTAAGGATAAAAAATGGAGAGATCGGTATATATAATGAAGATCAGGAAAGCGTGATATTTGAAGGAGAAGGAGACATAGTTGTATCTCCGGCAAGGTTATCAGGCTATGAACCTGCTTTTGCCATCACGATACACAAAAGCCAGGGTTCAGAGTTTGAGAATGTGGCAATAGTGCTGCCAAATAAAGAAAATTTAATACTTTCTAAAGAAATTTTATATACAGCTGTAACAAGAGCCCGACTAAACACTCTTGTAATTGCACATGAAGAAATTGTAACAAAAACTGTACTTAGATCGGTATCAAGAAAGAGCGGGATTAGACAAAAACTTTGGGAAGAATAAAGTTAAAAAGATTTTTTAAAACTGGAACATTATGACATAAAAAAGCTACAACGCATGCAGGCATTGTAGCAAAAATTTGTACCCCAAAAAGCCAACGTATCAGGGGGAAGCAGTTGATAGCTGTTTCCCCTTATTTTTTTAAATATGCTCATCTGATCCATTAAAAACGGTTAGATAATCCTAATCAAAATTAAACATTTCTAACCGAAGGTTGGTCTGTTAAAATTAACGTGAGCTCGAGTTAAAGAATATTAGAATAACTGCAAAATCCATCTGATGGATGGGCTGATTGATCATATAGGCGCAGGATGTTCGATCAGGATACAAACTGAACGTGGTGCTCGAATTAAACAACCGGTCAGACAGACCTGGGGCTGCCAGACCGTACCTCAAAGGCTTTAGCGAGGATAATTATATCGAACTGACGTTAATTACCCTCAGGGAAGTATGGAATTCAAAGTTAAAATTCGGAACATATTTATTTGAATGTCTTTTAAGTGAGTGAACATGAATTAAATCAAAAAGACATGAATACTTTTATAAGACTAAAATATTCCATACTAACTTTAATCATTGCATTTACAGCTTTTGGTTGTTCTTTAAATTCCTCAGATAATAATGAAGAAAGAGCAACGATCAACGGATCAGTTGAAGAAGAGACAGCCCAACAGAAATCTAAAATATCCAATATCGAGGGAGCTACAGTAACTGCAGCTCAAGTAAGCTCGAATGGTTCTCTTGAAATGATGGATGGTGTTGAGACCGAAACAAATGCATCCGGTAGTTTTACTCTGGATGTTGATGTTGAGTCTGCTCAAAACATTGTAATTATAGCCGAAAAAGAAGGTAAAACCTGGATGGGATATCTTTCCGGTAAGGTAGAAAATGGCAATAGTTATACATTGAAGCCTATTAATTCAGAATCATCAGCAGAAACAGAGGTATTTACCAAATTGGTAGCCTCTGGAAACGCTGATATTGTTAATAAGGCTGATGTGGAATCTGTTGTTTCTAGCCAGGTAGCTGCTCAAATACGTTCTAATGTAAGCTATGCAACCACGATTGCAACAGGGTTGAAAAATGCAGCTGAAGCCAGAGCGGAATATTACAATGAGACTTTGGGTAGTGAATCACAAGCTGCTTTAGAGTCAACATTTGAAGCAATGGCTCAGGCACAGTTTCAGTTAGAGTCTGAATTAGCCGCTGCTGCAAGTGCTGAACAACGTGCGGAAGCCCGTGATGCATTTGTAGAGTCCTCAGTTAATGCATATTTAAATGCAGGACTTGATGCTTCATCATCAGCTAAAGCCATAGAAATGTGGAGCAGAATCTTTGTGAATAGTCTCACTTCTGTTTCTTCTGAAGTGGAAGATAATGCCAGAATGCAAACCTCTGTATTAGTAGCAGCCGCAATTGACGGAGCAATAAGAGCTGAGGCCGAAGCAAGTAATATGTCAGAAACTTCTCGCCAGGCAATAATTGATGCCGGTATTCAATTAAGATCTGCTGTAAAAGCCAGTGCTGGTGTGGCAAGCGATATTAAAGCCGCATTTGATGAATACCATGAGGAAGTTAGAAGTACTATGGAAAATGATGCTGCTTTTGAAGCTTCAGTGATAATTGAGATCGATACCGAGATCAATTCACCGAGTGGCGCCAAGTCATCATTCACTAGTTCAATTTCTTCTGTACTAAATGCTTCAACCGTAGTAAACACGTATCAAACTTTTTACTCGGATATAAACGGCATTGTAGAAACGACAATGAATGGTGCCGGGCAAACTGAAATAGAAACTGTTACTGAACTAATGATCCTGATTAATCTTGCTTCATAAAGAAGTAGAAGAATAAAAAAAGCCCCGCATAGTTAATATGCGGGGCTTTTTATTTTCAAAGACTAAATTATTCAGATGGTTTTACTTCTAATAATTCAACTTTGAAAATCAGAGTTTCATTAGGGCCTATTGGGCTTCCCTGAGGTCCCTGGGCACCGTATGCAAGTTCAGAAGGAATATAGAATTCATAGATTGCACCTTCTTTCATCAATTGGACACCTTCCGTCCAGCCGGGGATTACACGGTTAAGAGGAAATTCAGCCGGTTGCCCTCTGTCATAAGAGCTATCAAAGACCTCACCGTCAATTAGTTTCCCTTCGTAGTGTACCCGAACAATATTTTCAGCGGTTGGAGATTCACCATCACCTTCTTCAATAACTTTATACTGAAGCCCGGACTCAGTTACCATAACGCCTTCTTTCTCTTTATTTTCTTCAAGAAAAGCGGTTCCTTTTTCAACGTTCTCACTTCCTCTTTTCTCAGAAAGCTCCTGAACATAGGTATTAATAACAGCAAAGAGTTCATCTCTGGACATAACTCCTTCTTCTGAGTTCAATGCTTTATTAAAACCGGCAAGGTAATTTTCCATGTCAATATCATTGAGACCTTCATTGTCTAAAAGCATGCCATTTTGATATCCGATAGCATAACTAACACTATCAATTTGAGAGGAGAGGTCGGCTTCATAGTTACCGTTCGTTTTTTGATCGCAAGCTGAAATAAGGAGTATAGCAATTAGAGTTGCAGCTAAACTTAAGTTGTTCAATTTCATAGTTAATTTCGTGGTTATGATTTTGTTGTTCATCTGATAATTAGACCTATAAAATAGGGTAAATAATAGCAAAGTGGAATAAATAATCACTTATCTGTGTATATTACGTGATCATAAAAAATTTCATAACAGACGAATACATTGACCTTTAACGATTTTGACTTTAACGACGAGCTGAAAGCAGGCTTGCGCGACATTGGCTACACTGAACCAACCCCCATTCAAGAACAGGCCATCCCCATAATTTTGGAGAAGAAAGACCTTATCGGTGCTGCACAAACAGGTACCGGTAAAACCGGCGCTTTCGTGATACCTGTGATACATCAGATTTTAAAAAATCCATCTGAACATACTCAAGCTTTGATTTTGTCCCCAACCAGGGAACTTGCACAACAGATCGATGAGCAAATTTTTGCTCTCGGCTACCATACCGGAATTTCATCCGCTACGGTAATAGGGGGAGAGGATTTTGCGAAACAGGCTAAAGCACTTCGCTCAGGAATAGATATTATTGTTGCTACTCCCGGTCGATTAATAGACCAGAGTAAGGTATTGGATGTTGATTTCAGCCATGTAAAGTTCCTGGTGCTGGATGAAGCTGACCGTATGCTTGATATGGGATTTTTGCCGGATGTGACCAAGATCATTAAAAAGCTGCCGAAGGAACGCCAGACATTGTTATTCTCAGCAACCATGCCTGATCAGATCAAAAAGCTGGCAAATGATTTTATGAATGATCCCGAGAAGATTGAGATCGCTATTGAGAAGCCTTCCGGAAGTATTTCGCAAAAGGCATATTTTGTGGAACAGAAAGAGAAGTTGAATCTTATTCAGGATGTTCTGGATAATCGTGACTGGGATTCATGCATAATTTTCTGTGCTACCAAACGAGGAGTGGATGAACTGGAACGGTTATTGATCAAAAAAGGTATAAAAGCAGGCAGTATCCATGGCGACAGGGATCAGGGTGAGCGTAATAAATCGCTCCACGAATTTAAAAGCGGTAAAGTCCCCGTGATTGTAGCTACCGACGTGCTTGCCAGAGGGATAGATGTAGCAGATGTCTCCCTCATCGTTAATTATGACGTACCCCGGCAGGTAGATGATTACGTACATAGAATTGGACGAACGGGGCGCTACGATAAATCCGGTGTGGCTATTACTTTTGTAAACAAGAAAGACCGCCGTGCATTCAGTGCCATTCAGGATAAGGTGGGCGACCAATTGGAAATGCTGGAAAGTGGAAGTTCTAACAAAAAATCATCCAAGTCATATTCCACTAAGTCCGAATCCAAAGAAAAAGTTCGCAAGAAAGCTCCGGATTCGAAGAAGGAAACTCCAAAAAGCGAAGATCAGAGTTCAGAGAAGAAAAAAACTGCTCCCAAAAAACAAAAGGATTCTCAATCAAATTCTTCTGAGAAAAAAGTACCTAAGAAAAAGAGTGAAAAGAAGCCTCAAAAGTTTTCTGATAAGGAGATCGCGGAAGCGAACCGAAAAGTCCAAAACCTCAAAAGTGTAGAGGTAGTTTTAGCAGGCGATAAGAAAGTGGCTAAAGCTTCCAAAAAGGGTTCTAATAACAAACAGAATGGATCATTCAAAAAAGAAACCGGACCCGTTATACCCGCAGAGCGAATAACAAAAGCCACAAAACGAAATCAAAAATCACTGAAACCTGCTAAAGGTTTTTGGGGCTTGATTAAAGCTTTGTTCTCTTGATCAAAATTTTACACTCTCTTAATCAAAAAGCCAGAGTATTTCATTTACTTTAAAAGAAAAAATTGTACCATGAAAAAATTCAGCTCAATCCTGCTTATTTTTCTTATAACTGTAGCCTGCCAACAAATGGAGCCTGAAAACACAGAGGTTATTCCTGTCATAGAATCTGAAGGTTCAGCACCCGAACTATTACCTCTGGTGAAGAGCAATACCGTCAAAAATGTGATTCTTTTAATTGGAGATGGAACTGGACTGGCTCAAATCACAGCCGGACAGTATGCTATGGTTGGTCCTGACGGGCTGCTTTCCATGCAAAGGATGCCGGTGACGGGATTTGTTAAAACTCACTCTTCAGATAATCTTATAACCGATTCTGCTTCCGGTGCTACAGCGTATTCTTGTGGACTTAAGACCTATAATGGAGCTATCGGTGTTGATTCGAATCAGGTTCCCTGTAAAACCATTTTGGAGCTTGCTGAAGAAAAAGGACTTAGTACCGGCTTAATCTCCACTTCATCCATAACCCACGCAACACCAGCTAGTTTTGCAGCACATGTTGAACAAAGAAGTATGCAGGAAGAAATTGCGGCTGATTTTCTGGATTCCGGAGTGGAAGTATTCTTGGGAGGAGGAGTGCAGTGGTTTTCCAAAGATCAACGAAGTGATTCTCTGGATCTATTAGGGCAATTTGAAGAGGCGGGATATCAAGTAATGATGAACGAGCATGATCTTCAGGATTCAGATTCGGATCGTTTGCTGGGACTGTTTGCAGCCGACGGACTGGAAAGGAAGGAAGGGGAACCTTCATCTGCAATGATGACTAAAAAAGCATTGGAGATACTGAGCAGGGATGATGATGGATTCTTTTTGATGCTTGAAGGAAGTCAAATAGACTGGGCTGGACATGCAAACAACTCAGAATATTTGCTGCGGGAAGTTGAAGATTTTGATAATGCAGTGAAAGCTGTACTTGATTTTGCACGTGAAAACGGGGAGACCTTAGTGGTACTTACCGCAGATCATGAAACGGGAGGAATGACCCTGCAACACCAGCAGGCAGAAGGTGATTCACTTGAAATTTATTGGACTACAAGTTACCACACCGGTATGCCTGTTCCTTTAATGGCATATGGACCCAGAGCTTTGGAATTCATGGGTTGGAGAGATAATACGTATGTTGGGCAGAAATTATCGGAGCTACTTCAGGTAGGAGAGTTACCAGTTTTACTGGAAGACTGATCCTAATTATATGAAGTCCTTGCCCCTGATTTTCAAATATTGAAATAAATTAGCGTGAGTTCGAGATAAAGAATGTTAGAATAGCGGTACCATCCATCTGACGGATACCCCATCTGATGGATGGGCTCCAGAAGTTGTTAAAGTAGAGAAAGAACAAGCTTGGGTACTCAAATCAAACAAACGGTCAGATGGACTTAGTGCCATCAGATCGTGGGGTAGATTAAAAAATTCCCGGACTCGATCTGATGGATCACCCATCTGATCGATGGATTAGGCTTAGGAGCCTGACTATTAGTGCATGACAAGTTTGGAAGACAGAATCCAGCAATCGGTCAGACGGCTTAGAGCCGTCAGAGACCAAGGGGTAGATTAAACATTCCAGGATTCGATCTGATGGAAACCCCATCTGATCGATGGTGCAGGGGGCGGAGTTGGGTGTTGGGTTAGGATACGAACTGAACTTAGTACCCTGTTCCAACAATCGGTCAGATGGGCTTGGAGCCATCAGACCGTACCTCAAAAACATTAGTGAAGATAATTATATCGAATTCACGTTAAATTGATGTTTGAGATAGATAAAAAAAAAGCCGTATCAGAATACGGCTTTTGGAATACAAAGAAATGGGCTGCTTTTTTAGAAGTAAAGGGAAGCGGATATCCGAACAGCAGTTGAGAGATTATTAGCGCTGTCGCCAACTCGGGAATTTAGATTTGCATCTCCACTTACGCTAAAATGATCGGAAAAAAAATATTCTGCTCCGTATCCCACACCAATATTGAAATCAGTGATGGAGGTATTGGCATTATTGACGGACGTATTGGAAATCCCAAGCGTGCTTGTTGCATAAGTGGCGAATGAATTTTCATTGCTTATATAGTAGCGGGGACGTACACCTAAAGCAAAATTTGTGGTCTGATCCTTAGTTGCATTTAAACCAATAAATGGAGCGATAGACAGGCTTTCATTAAGCATGTAGGGGACCTCAATACTTATTTGCCCGGTGATATTGGCCCGGATACCAACATTGCCCGTTTCAGGAATGGATTGAGCATGAAGTGTTAGTGAATATAGGGTTATGATTATAAGTAACGCGGTTTTTTTGATTATAGAATTCATAGGTATCATTATTTATTTGAGGTTATATATGAAGGATAGATTTAATGTCCGTTTGTTACAAATAAATTAATTATCTATCCCATATAACTCACTAATTCGGTTATAGTTCCTATAATCAATGCCTTTCCCTTTTACAATGACCGATGGCGGAATTGCGATGACTCTGAGTACATCCCGGTCAAACAGATTTTCATTGGCCTGGTTATTTCCACTTAATTCACCTTCAATTATTAGGCTGAAGTTATCGATGTCGAATGAATACCGGAGATTAACCAGATCATTCTCGAAAGGCACAGAAAATGGAAGGGCTTGCCATGCTGTGGTTCCCTCAAAACGGAGATAGCCTAAGACCATCCCGTAATCGACCATTTCTTCATCTAAATTATCCCAGCCGTATTCAGCAACTGAAATGAATTCATCTTGGGCTATGAAATCATTTGATCTCACATTGATAGTACTGCTGTAAACGGTATCAGCTTCACCTTCTACATTATTGTCATAAATGGTGCAGGAGGCAAGAGTAAGTAAGCTAAGAAGGATCAGGAATGATTTGAGAAGTCTCATGATTGGCTCCGTTTATTATGAATTAGGTTGGTTAATAATAGAGCAAAAGCCACTTATCTAATATCACATGAAATGATTAGTCTGTTCATGCGATATGGTTGTAAAAAAAAGCCGAACTCAAACGAGGCCGGCTTTTAAATCACAACAATTTATCTTGTCTAAAACCAGTGAGTGTACGCATACATCCCTAAAGCGATGAGCGCAAAATTCAGAATGCTAAGTGGAAGTAATCGTCCCCAACCTAACTTCATAACCTGATTGTACTTGAAGCGGGGGATGGTCCAGCGTACCCAAATAAATACGAAGCACCAGAATACTACTTTACCCATAAAAACTGAGACATCTAATATTCCTTTCACCAAAGGGTCTAATTCAGGCAGCCAATATCCTGCAAAAGGCAGGTGATAACTTCCAAAGAAAAAAGTAGTAATCAGGATACTTCCGATAAATACATGCATGTATTCAGCCAGGAAGAACATTCCAAACTTCATCCCGGAATATTCAGTATGAAATCCGCCTACAAGTTCCTGCTCGGCTTCAACGAGGTCGAAAGGAGTTCGGTTCGCTTCTGCAAATGCTGCAATAATAAAAATTACTGCTCCGATCGGATTGATAAATACATTCCACAGATGTTCCTGAGAAGCTGCAATTTCAACTACGCTTAATGAGCCTGCTACCAAAACAACGGAAGCAACAGCCATGCCCATAGGTAATTCATAACTGATCATTTGAGCGGCAGCTCGAAGTCCGCCTAACAGAGAATATTTACTGTTAGAGGCCCATCCTGCAAGGGTAACACCGTACACTCCTAAGGAAGCCACAGCAAGGATAAATAAAACCCCGCCGTTTATATCAGTAACATAAAGTCCTTCTCCAAAAGGTATAACTGCAACCGATATGATTGCCGTTATAACCGGAATCATTGGTGCAATGGCATGTATTCTCTTAAAACCTTGAGCCGGAGTAACATCTTCTTTAAGAAGCAGTTTAACCACATCGGCAACAGGTTGTAAGAGCCCAAAAGGACCAACACGGTTTGGGCCAACACGATTCTGGATAAAAGAAGCGACACGACGCTCAGCATAAACCAAGAGAGCCGCTGAATTGAGGTAGGCAAAAACACCTAATCCAAGAACAGCTACCCAGGTTGGGATAAATAGAAGTCCAAAAATATCAATTCCACCTGTACTCATTTATGCTGTAGCCTCTTGCTTATTTGAAGGATTGAGGTTAATGCCCATTTCATTGTCCATACGTTCGTAACTGATGTTCTTAAAAGCAGGATTTGAAGATGCGATTTCATCCATTATTTCTCTTGGATGGCCAAAGCTTATACTTAAACCGATTCGTTTAGCCAGCTGATTCATGATCTCCCAGGCCGGAGCACAGTCTACTTTATTCTCTTCGGTAACCCAGTTATCAAAATTGGTGCCATAACGATCTAAACGTCCTTGGTTCATTTCCAGATTCAAGCTGCGGTTGGTGTACTTGGTTTCCTTAGCCGGGAAGGAGCGTTGAATCCGGCCATCTACATTTACATAACTAGCCGCGTGTTCTGCAATGCATGTTACAGGGATGACCAAGTCAGCAGCTTTCGCTGTTTCAGACTCATTGGTTGAAAGCAGGATACTGTATTTATCTTTCAGATCATCGGCTGAGAGAACTTCACGATCAATCAGCTCATCAGAGAGCATGACAACGATCTTGGCTTTTTTAACTTCAGCGGCAAGATTTGAACTCTCTTCATATCCCAATAACCTGACACCTGAAGTATTTGGTGCCTGATCATCAGTCAATAAGAAATCATCTCCGGCACCTTCTTCAATATGAGGAACAAATTTGAAATTATTTACGCCCCAAAGGTTGAATACTTTCATTAATGCATAATTTTCTTCAACAGAAGCATGTGCACTTCCAACAACCAAGATTTCTTCCGGTTTGTGAGATTCTAAGGTCTCTGCAAACGTTTCGATGGCATTGTTCCAGGATGTTTTAGTTTGGTTATCACCATCTAACCTGATAGCAGGGCGGGAGATACGATTTTCATTAAACCTTCTGTAAGCTTCTCTCCCGGCATCCGACATCCAGTGGTTGTTCACTTCACCATTATACCTTGGAGTGATACGCATGATCAGATTGTCACGGGTCCAGAGGTCAATATTCGTTCCTTTACCATTGGTGATGTCGATGCTTGGTGTTTGATTCATTTCCCATACACGTGCCTTAAATCTGAAGTCAGTAGAAGTAAGGGCTCCAACAGGACAAATATCTACTGTGTTCAATGAATACGGATCATCGAACTCACGACCTGGTGCAGTCATAGGATAGTTATTGGAGCCACGCTGAACGATAGTAAGCTGATGTGACTCACTGATTTCATCCGTAAAGCGGACGCATCTTGTACAGTTGATGCACCGTTCAGCATCCAAAGTAACTCTTGGGCCTAACTCAACTCGTTTGGGTCTATGTACTTTCTTTACTTCAAACCGGCTGCCTTCGGGGCCATATTTGTAGGTTTGAATTTGTAGCGGACATTCACCGGCTTGATCACAAATAGGGCAATCTAAGGGATGGTTGACGAGTAAGAACTCCATGGTATCTTTCTGAGCTCGTGCAACTTCTTCATCCGACTCTTGTGTTTTAATAACCATCCCATCCTGCATTCCCAATGAACAAGAAGTTTGCATTTTTGGGAACCATCGGATCTTACGATCACCGTTTTCATCCAGCTCAAACTCACCGGTCTCTCGATCTTTAACAGGAGTACCTGCCTTTACAAAACACTGCCGGCAATTGGCAGGAGCGCTCATTTCGGGATGATAGCAAAAGAATGGAACTTCTTTGCCTTGATCCAAAATGAACTGAAGAACGCCACGGTCGTCGCCTTCCTCAAATTCGTATCGTTGTCCGTCTATAAATATTTCTGACATATTGGATTGTTGATTTATGATTTTAGATTGATGATTCAATCAAAACCAATCATTTTCTTTGCGCTGTTTTTCTGGAGATTATAAAAAATGATGCTAACTCGTTCGCTTCTTTTAAAAGAGGCTCAACCAATTTTTTTGGCTTGGGTTTTTTTCATCAATTATAAATCCTTAAGCAACTGCGTGGACTGATTTTTTGCAACGTGCTTCAAATTCGTCTCTGAAACGGTTAATAGTATGGCGAACGGGCCATGCAGCGGCATCAGCCAGGGCACAGATTGTCCGGCCTTCCATTTGTGTGGTTACATCTAAAAGGAGATCCAGATCTCTGATCTCGCCTTCACCGTTTTTGATCTTCAATAATATCTTTTCTAACCACCCGGTTCCATCACGGCATGGGGTACACTGTCCACAAGACTCATGTTTATAAAAGTGGGAAATTCTCCAAAGGGCATCTACCATATCAGTGTCTTCATCCATAACAATCATTCCTGCGGTTCCCATCATAGATCCTGCTTCCCGGAGTGAATCAGCATCCATAGAAACTCCTTCAAGCTGATCGGCACGGAGTATTGGGGTTGAAGATCCGCCGGGAATTAATCCCTTCAGCTTCTTTCCTCCCCGAATTCCCTGGGCGATGTCATTAATGAGTTCCATGACCGGAACTCCGGAAGGCAGTTCATAAACACCGGGACGATTTACATGTCCGGATATTCCGTAAAGTACAGGCCCCGGGTGTGTTTCAGCTCCAATATTCTTAAACCAGGCTGTCCCATTATTAATGACTCCGGGAACATTTGCCAAAGTTTCAATATTGTTAATGGTAGTGGGGCGTCCCCAAAGTCCTTTTTGGGCAGGGAAGGGAGGCTTAACCCGAGGATACCCCCGTTTTCCTTCCAGCGACTCCAGCATCGCGGTTTCCTCACCACAGATGTAAGCACCGGCTCCTTCGGTTACCTCAAACTCTACACTATAGTCGGTTCCAAATAAATTTTTTCCAATAAAACCTTTATCGCGAGCATCTTGTAATGCTTTTTCCATCATTTTGATCCATGAATAGTATTCTCCACGGATGTACACAAAAATAGTGGTTACCTTCATCGCATATGCAGCGATCAAAGCTCCTTCGATAAAAATGTGAGGGTTGTATTCAAAGATCTTACGATCTTTGAAGGTACCCGGCTCAGACTCATCGCCGTTACAAGCAAGGTAACGGGGTCCTCCATCGGCGGGAGGCATGAACGACCATTTTAATCCGGCATTAAAACCCGCTCCGCCACGTCCGCGAATGTTGGCTTCTTTCACTTCATCGACTACACTTTCAGGTGTCCATTCATCACCTTTCACAACGTTTTCAAGCGCTTTGTAGCCACCATTTTTGATATACACATCGATCTTATCCAGGTTTGGGATATCAGGGATAAGAATCGGTTCAAAAGATTTCCAATCAGAAGCCATAATTACTTGTTATTAATATTTTCGAGGAGAGGCATTCCTACGGATTCAAATTCTGGCATTTTACCTTCTTTCAGGCTGTCAATAACCTCATCGAGTTTCTCTTCAGTGAGATTGTTCACATAAACATCATTAGTGATCTGCATCATTGGGGCATAACCACAGGCTCCAAGACATTCAACAGATTGAATACTAAACATTCCGTCTTCGGTAGTTTCACCGGCTTTTATGCCAAGTTTGTCTTCAAGGTAGTGAAGCATTTTGTAGCCACCGCAAAGCTGACAGCTCGTAGTGGTACACACATCCAGAACATATTTTCCTTTTTGTTCTTTATAATACTGAGTGTAAAATGTAGCCACACCGTGCACGTGCGATTCCGGTAAGTCTAAGGTTTCAGCAACCAGACGCTGCACCGGAGGTTCAACATGTCCGAATCTTCTTTGTGCAACCCAAAGTGTGGGTAGGGTAGCAGGCATTACTTCCGGAAACTTAGCTTTTATGGCTTCAATTTCTTTTAAGTCTTCTTTTGTGAATTCGTATGTTTCTTCCATCTTATTTATCTGCTTCTCCCATTACCGGGTCAATTCCACCAATTATAACTACCGTATCAGCTACCATTTCTCCGTCCAGGATATTTTCCAATACCTGAAGGTTTCTGAAGGATGGAGCATTAACTTTCAATCTCCAGGGGTGGCCGGTTCCATCACTTTGAATAAAATAGCCTAATTCCCCTTTTGGAGATTCTACGGCGTGATATACTTCTTTGCCAGCCGGAGGACAAATACCGGTGTCGGTCATCATAAAATCATGGATCATGCCTTCCATAGAGTAGTACACTTCATCTTTTGAGGGGTAGGCATGTTTTGCGTTGTTGGCTCGAATCGGCCCTTTTGGCATTTTATCAAAACATTGCTCAATGATTCGAATACTTTCGGCCATCTCTTCCATTCGTACGAAATAACGGGCCAGGTTGTCGCCCTCAAGCCGGGTAGGAACTTCAAAGTCCACTTCATCATACTTCAAATAAGGAGTGATGATACGCTGATCAACTCCATATCCGGCGGCTCTTAATACCGGGCCTGTAGCTCCAATGTCAAGGGCGTCTTCTGTTCTAACAATTCCTACATCTTTATTTCGGTCAATAAAAATTCGGTTTCGGTCTAAAAGTCTATGCCAGTCTTTAAGTTCGTTAGGAAAGGTTTCCACGAATTCTTTAATGCGAGCTACAGCGTCGTTTGTAAAATCATTGGCAACTCCACCAATTCTGGAATGTGAAACAGTGAATCGGTGCCCTGCCACTTCATCAAAAATATCATAGATCTTTTCACGCTCGCGGAATGTCCAAATGAAAAAAGAGATAGCTCCGGCATCCATAACCATCGTCCCCAACCAAAGCAGATGAGAAGAAATTCGAGCCAGCTCCATGCATATCATTCGAATATATTGAGCCCGTTCAGGTACTTCCACTTCGGCAAGTTTTTCAACGGCCAAACAAAGGGCTACATTGTTGCTGTAAGGGGAGAGGTAATCCATGCGATCGGTATAAGGCATGAATTCCTGATAGGTTTTATTCTCTGCAATTTTCTCAACTCCACGGTGGAGATACCCGATATCGATCTTGGCTTTTTCAATGAGCTCACCACGCAATTGCAGGATCAAACGAAGCACACCGTGAGTGGCCGGGTGCTGTGGCCCCATATTGAGAATCATCTTAGCATTCAGAGGATCTTCTGCATCGATTTCCTCGATAGTGGTGTGCTTATCTTCGAGGCTTTTATAGATGCTTCGTTGATGCTTCTCGAAAAACTTCGGCTTTACTTTACTATTAATCTCATTCATAATGCCTTACTCCGTATCTGGGGTTGTGTTAGGCAGTTCAATGGAACCGGGGATACCCAACAGCGGAAATTCTTTTCTAAGCGGGAAGTATTCAAAATCTTCCGGCATATATATCCTTCGAAGATCCGGATGTCCTCCAAAATGAACACCGTACATGTCATATACCTCACGTTCCAACCAACTGGCTGACTTCCAAACCGAAGTAACCGTGTTCACCTTTGGGTCTTTCTCTTCAACTCTGATCTTTATAAATAGCCGATCTCGTGTTCTTAGATTTAGCATGTTGTAGATCACTTCAAAACGTTCATCAGAAGTATAACGATCTGTACCGATAATATCGGTGAGATAAATAAAGTGATGCCTGGTTTTAAGATATTTGCAGATTTCAATAATATTTTCTGCTTCTACACGGATATACGTATGGCCGCAAGATTGGTATACTTCTATCAGGTCCTCTGAAAAATCAGATGATAAGCCATCTACCACACCTTGAATTGTATCATTTAATTCTAAACTCATATTCTTAGGTATCCAGTAAAACGGAATGCTCGGTTTTAATTTTATCCTGAATTTTCATTAATGCATGAAGCAGGGCATCAGGTCGCGGAGGGCATCCGGAAACATACGCATCCACCGGCAAGTAGTTATCAACGCCTTGTACTACTCCATAGCACCGATGCATTCCACCGGTTGAAGCGCAGGCACCCATAGCGATACACCATTTTGGATCAGGCATTTGATCCCAAATTCTTCGAATGGCGTGCGACATTTTATAGGTGGACCATCCCGCTACGATCATAACATCGCTTTGGCGAGGTGAAAAACGCATTACCTCAGATCCGAAACGAGAGGCATCATAACGAGGACCGGCAAAGGCCATCATTTCGATAGCACAACAGGCTAATCCCATAGGCATTGGCCAGGCAGCGTTAGCTCGGGCCCAGTTTGTGAGCGCATCAATTTTAGTTGTAAAAAATCCTTCACCAAGTGCTGATTCAATTCCCATGGTATCTCTTAAGCTTTAAAATGATTTAAGTCCCAGTCTAACGTTCCTTTTTTAAGTGTGTACAAAAGTCCAACAAATAAAACTACTATAAAGATCATCATAGCCATGAACGTTCCAAAGCCAAGGTCCAGATATCTTACAGCCCACGGATAGATAAAAACAACTTCAAGATCGAATACGATGAACTCCATAGCAACTAAGTAAAAACTTATTGAAAAACGATCTTTAGCTTCACCTACAGGATCCATACCACTTTCGTATGGATTAAGTTTAGTTTTGTTGGGACGAAAGGGCCCGAGAATTTTGGATAGTATTAATAGTACTAAAGCTAAAACGACGGCTACAACAGCAAGAATTAAAATCGGAAAATAATTTTCGAGCATATTCTGAAATGTTCTCGGTTAATGGGACGAAAAGTTAGCCTCAATGTTTTGCAATGTCAACGAAATTGGGCAAGAATATAGCCTTTATTTGAATTTTTATGGAACTAAAATTACAGAAAATTCAATATTCTTTTTCTAAATGCATAAAGTTGCTTTATTAAATACCTTGGTTTAAGACTTAGCCAAAATTCGTTACCTTTTACAATAAACTAATAAAAGCTGAAAGAAGGTGTTGATTTGAGTAAAATATTAATGGAAATTTTGGGACTCTCAACAAGCCCAAGCAGTGGCGGAGCTTACGCACTTATTTTAAGTGAGGCGGAAGGCAACCAAAGGTTGCCAATAATTATTGGCTCTTTTGAAGCGCAAGCAATTGCTTTGGAGTTAGAGAATATAAAACCGCCAAGGCCAATGACCCACGACCTGCTTAAAAATTTTGTGCTTAGTTTCAATACTGAGATCAAGCAGGTATTTATCAATGACCTGTCTGAAGGCACATTCTATGCTCAAATTATTTACGAACGGGATAACCAACTTATAGAAATTGATGCCCGTCCAAGTGATGCTATTGCACTGGCTGTACGCTTTAATGCTCCCATATATGTAAATCAAGAAGTATTGGATGAAGCAGGAATTACAACAGAGCCTGAACATCAAACGTTAGAAGAAGCATTAAAAGGCGAAGAAACTACTCCGGGACAAAAAGAGTTATCGCAACTCGAAAAACTCGAAGCAGAGCTTAAAACTGCTATAGAAACAGAAAATTATGAGAAAGCGGCTAAGATCAGAGACCGCATTTCAAAACTTAAAGGATAAATTTTGGACATTTCCGGTTGTTCGTTTAGCGAACTTTCATATTCGACACTTTTTAATACTTACCTTACAAATTTCGAAAAGCTCAGCTCTTTTTATGAGTTTGACCCAATGAATGAGCAAGAGTTGGAGCGAAGATCAAGCTCTTTAAACTCATCGTCGGTAGATAAAAAGCAGTTTATCTCAGCCCTGTCACAATATCATAAAGAATTAGGGATTGAGGAGCAGCAAAAAGCACCGCTGGAAAAGTACGCCAGGGATAATGCTATCACTGTAGTGACCGGGCAACAGTTAGGAGTATATGGAGGCCCGGTTTTCACTATTTACAAAACAATGACTGCCATTCTGCTTGCGCGCAAGTATGAGGAGAAGTTTGAGCGCCCGGTGGTACCGGTGTTCTGGCTTGCAGATGAAGACCACGATTTTGATGAGATCGCATGGACAGGTATTACCGGAAGAAATGATTTCAGCAAGATAAAGCTTGAGCAGGAGGGGTCGGGAATTCCCGTTTCAGATGAAAGGGTAACGGAGGAGATACAAAGCTTTAAAGAAAAAGTGAAAGAAGAATTATTTGATACTGATTTTTCTGAATCACTTTGGGGCATGCTTGATGCTCATTATAAAGAAGGAAATACCCATGCTCAGGCTTTTGCTGGTTTGATAAATGAATGGTTTGCCGGGGAAGGAGTGCTGATTGTGGGAAGCAATTTTCCGGCTTTAAAAAAATTAATGAAGGAAACGCTCCAAACCACAATTTATAAAGCAGACAGTATTTATAAAGCCATCGAAGAAAAAAGTGTGGAATTAGAGCAGGATTTCCATCGGCAAGTTACTAATGGCGATTCTAATTTGTTCTATCTTTCTGATAAAAATGGCAGAATTAAAATTCATAAAGATGAAAACGGGTGGACCGCTAATGGGAAGATTTGGACTACCGATGAGCTTTTGAATGAGATCAAAACCAGCCCAGAGAAATTTTCCCCAAATGTGTTTTTACGGCCAATTATTCAGGACAAACTGCTGCTCACTCTTGGGTATGCAGCAGGGCCGGGAGAGTTAGCTTATTACGGGCAAATGCGATCTTTATACGGTGAATTCGATCTCCAAATGCCCCCGATCTTTCCTCGATTTACGGCGACTATCATTGAATCCGGAATATCCCGCATTATCGAAAAGTTGCCTTTTCAAATTTATGAATATGAAAAACGAATCGAGGATCTTGAATCTGAATTTGTTGAAAAAACCGATACCGTTGATATCGAAGAAGTATTTTTAAATTGGAAGGATAAACTGGAAAGTGCAGCTAAAGAGCCGTTAAAAATGATCAATGAGATAGACCCAACCCTTGATGGAACCGTAGGGAAGACCGTTGCCGGTTTTTCAAATGAGTTAGATAAATTAAAAGGCCGGGTGTACCGTTCTATAAAACAACAGGAAGAAACACAGATCAATCGTATTGAGAAGATCAAAGTAAATTTATTTCCTGATGGCGGTCTCCAGGAACGCTCCGTTTCTCCTATCTATTTCATGAACAAATACGGACTCAATATATGGAATGAATTGATTCATAAAATTGAGGAAGAAGGATTAGACCTGACGAAGCATCATTTAATAGAATTATGATTTCGATTCGCCGGCAAAAACAAAACCTGAGAGATACGGTATTAAAGAAGAGGAAAGAGTACACCGAAAAAGACTGGCGCTCTAAATCCGAGAAAATACTTGGCAAACTTCTGAATTCAGATAGCTATAAGAAGTCTAATACTATTCATACTTATGTATCTATGAATGACAGCCGGGAAGTGTGGACCGACCCATTGATCAAACAAATATTAAAAGATGGAAAGCAAGCAGTGGTTCCTGTCGTAAATTTTTCGGATGGCACCCTATTGCATAGTCTGATCCATTCCCTGGATGAACTTGAATCCAATCATTGGGGGGTAAGAGAGCCTGAGACCAAAAGGCCAATCGATATTTCTGAGTTCGATCTAATCATCATTCCAATGGCAGCTGGAGATAGACAATGCAACAGGTTAGGTTATGGTAAAGGATTTTATGATCGGTTTCTTAAACAAACTACAGCTTCAAAAATTGGATTGACTTATCTGGATTTTATATTTGATGAAATCCCTGTGGAAGAATTCGATGTTAAATTAGATACTATTATTACGGAAGAAGAAGTGATTTTGCCGTAACATTACATTAAAGCAATCGTAGGGCAGAACGGAGGAAAATTATGGCTGACAAAACAAAAACACGATCCGCATCAAGAACCGGAACCGCAACACTTGAGTTTGATGAGTTTGAATTAAACTCAACCATGCAAGAGTTCCTAAAGGAAGAAGAAAAGGACACCGGTAAAAGCATTTGGAATATCGCAACCATCTCGGGTATGGTGATGATCTTTCTGGCATTTACTTTTTTAATACAATCAGTAGGATTACCTGTTGGTGATTTTTTGTCAGGATTATCTGAGGGACTCGTTGGCTCATCAGCCCTGCCTTTAATAGGGGGCGGGTTGATCACCTTGGTTGGCTTTGGTTTTTTGGTAGGTGACAGAAAACGTGCCCGAAAGATTAAGAAAGCACGAAAAAAGGCTGCTAAATCTCAGTCTGCCTCATATACTGATATTCCCGGATCTGAAGACAATCGTTATTCATCCGGTTCAAAACTTAACAACGCACTTGATTCTAAAGATCAGAGATCTTCCAGCCAGTCCTCGGCTTTAGATTTCGATGAATACGGATATCGACACTCCAAAAGACTCATGAAATCGCGCTCAGATAAGAAATGGGCAGGCGTTTGCGGTGGGCTAGCAAAATATTTTGGAATAAGTGCTACGGTAGTTCGCTTCATATTTGTAGCTGCCTTTTTTATGGGGTGGGGAGCAAGCCTTTTAGTTTATTTCGGACTCTCGTTAGCCATGCCAAAAGAACCGGTTGAAATGATGGATGACTTTAACTTCTAACCGCTTTCCAACTTTTCTGTTCTCAGAAAGAGATTGATCACATTTTAAAGACATTCTATTGTACAGAATATCTTTTTTAACTTTGGCTCAAGACAACTGAAGCGGTTTTTGACCCTATTTTATAATATCATAGGTGTTTCCAAGAAAATTACTTCCAAGTGAAAAGTAACTCTGACAAGTTAATTTACGTAGCCAAATCATGAAGTTTATTCACAAACATCTGGAGTGGATGGTATTTTCAGTCGGATTACTGGCTTTTGCTTTTATGGATCCCGAAAATGCCGGAACCTCTTTTTGCTTATTCGATCTTGCCGGAATTGATTTTTGTCCCGGTGAAGGTTTAGGGCACTCTATATCTTATACTTTTAAAGGGGAATTTAATTCTGCTATGAATGCCCATTTTGCAGGGCCCTTTGCAATTTTAATACTTGGCTTTAGAATCACTTATTTATGGCACCGGCTTTATAATCAATCAAAACAAACTAAAGGAAATAAAAACCATGGCAAATGTAATTGATCATCTACCCGAAATTGACGGCGACGAAGCATTATATGTAGGGAAATTAATTTCAAGTTTATCTGATGAACAAGCCTCAAAATTTGCTTCAGTGTACCGCTCCAGGCGTAAAGATCCGCAAACGATCATGATCACTTGTATCCTTGGTTTTTTTCTGATTGCAGGAATTCATCGTTTGATGCTTAATCAGATAGGAATGGGAATACTTTATATTTTTACCGGAGGGCTTTGCCTGATAGGTACCATCGTTGATCTGGTGAATTATAAAGATCTTGCCTTTCAATACAATCGTGAAGTGTCTAAACAAGTACATTCACTTATTTGATCGGTATGACCAGGGAAGAATCTACAGATCTGCTAAAAACTTACATCGAAAGTGAAAGCCTTCTTAATCATTGTAAAATGGTGGCTCAAGCCATGGAGGCTTATGCACTTCATTTAGAAAAAGAAGATACTGAAATTGAGGAATGGTGGACCGCCGGATTATTACATGATCTGGATTGGGAGAAATTTCCTGATGAACATCCAGATAAGGCCGTGAATAAAATACTTCCGGAAAAGGGTTATTCCGAAACAGTTATAGAAGCGATCAGGGCCCATGCTCCTGAACGAACGGGAAAAGAACCTGAGACAGAAATGGAGCGATATCTTTTCGCCTGTGATGAGCTTTCAGGATTTATGAATGCTGTTTCACTTATGCGCCCCAATAAATTTAACGATATGAAGGTGAAATCGGTAACCAAGAAATTGAAGGACTCAAAATTTGCTGCTAACGTTCCCCGGGAAGACATCCAAAATGGGGCAAAACTCATCGGAAAGGAATTGCAGGAACACATAGCATTTTTGATAAATGTATTCCGTACTTAAAAAAATTATCTACCCTTTTAATTCTTTTAAAACAACGTCAGTTTGATATAATTATCCTCGCTAAAGCCTTTGAGGCACGGCCTCGGTTCCAAGTCCGTCTGACCGTTTGTTGGAATAGAGCACCCAAGTTCAGTTCATATCCTAATTCAACATCCTGTGCCTGCATCATCGATCAGATGGGGTTTCCATCAGATCGAATCCGGGAATGTTTAATCTACCCTTCTGCCTGACTGTGTTAATTCAGCTTATCATGCTTATCCAGGCCCATCCATCAAACGGGGTATCCGTCAGATGGATCTTGCAGTTATTCTAACATTCTTTATCTCCAACTCACGTTGAAATAGATTTTTATAATGGGTTTAAGAGATAACACCAATCAAATAAAGCACTATGAGAGTAATATGTGCAACACTTCTTCTTGTAACAAGCCTATCGCTCAATGTTTCTGCACAAAACCTCGATGTTACATTTTACAACTCAATTGATCTATATAAGGAGTTCTATTCCAAAAGTAGTTTTGGAAATGAAAAGAAACCCGGACCGATCAAAGCCCGGGTTTTTTCTTTAGGGCATTTGGTGCTTATGCAGCATCCAAAAGCTCTTTTGCTCTTCGCCCAACAAATACGATGCTATAATATTTATGTTTCACCGGCTTATAACTTGTTCTGTCACGATTTACAATTGGATTGTTCCCTTTTAGTCAGGTATTAGTATCTTCAGGTATGAATTTGCAGAACTTAATAGCCCTGAAAAAAACCGAGTTAATAGCAACACTGCTGGTCTTTGTGTTGATCTTGTCTGCTGTACTAAGCTCTCGGCTCATCCGCCTTACTTCTGGTTCAGCTCTTTATTTTGAAGAAGAGACAGAGGTGCATTTTGATGAACTTGGAGACGTGGACGCTTTATTTTCAATACTAACTCTGAAAGAGATCGAAGTTGATGAAGCTGAACTGCAATGGGCTGCAAATATTTTAGGGTGGAAAAGATTTCAGCGTGGCAGATACGTTTTTAAAGGGGCATACTCATATAATGATTTTCTTTCAAGAATGACCAAAGGAATTCAAGACCCTTCAAACGTGGTTATCTTACCCGGAAGTACACCTAAACGGTTTTCAGAGGTAGTTTCAAATAAATTCTATTTCAATGAAGAAGAATTACTCCAGGTTTTTACCGATAGCGCATTTCTTGCTGAGAAGGGGTTTACAACGGAGCACTTATTTGGCAGGATGTTACCCGAAACATATTTAATGTACTGGACTACAACACCCAAAAATTTCGTAAATAGGGTTTTGAGAGAGTTCGAAGCATCAATTTCCGAAGAAGAAATGAATAGGGCAGAAGAACTGGGATACTCCATAGATGAGATCCTAACTTTGGCTTCTATCGTGGAATGGGAGGCAAAGATACCGGAAGAAAAAGCCCGAATCAGTGGATTATATTGGAATAGAATTGACAGAGGGATGCGACTTCAGGCCGACCCAACGGTTAACTATGCATTGGGAGAGCGAAGAAGACTGCTTTTTGAGGATTATGAAATTGATCACCCTTTCAATACGTATCAAAACAGGGGATTACCACCGGGACCGATTACAAACCCAAGTTTATCAACTATTAAAGCTACCTTATACCCTGAAGATCATGACTATTTATACATGGTTGCCAATCCTGAGGGTGGTCATGTTTTCACAAGAACCTTCGATGAGCATCGGGCAGAAAGCGAAAAATGGCGTATTTGGCTTCGAGAGCAATACCGAATAAAGAGCCAGCTTGAAGAAGAAGAGGCCGAAGACAGCGAAGCAAGTTGACCAGATCATTCCTCCGAAGTTGCTTTTTTCACTTTAACCTCTTGGTTAATTTGTGTATCCCTGAAGCTAACCCCGGTAATTAAGCCTCGATAATTATTAAAGCCTTCCAATCCTTCTCTCAGGTAAACAGGGTTTTTTACCCTCTTTAGGGTCTCTAAAAGTACGTTAGCCGCGTCATATCCGATATAAGCAAACTTATTTGGCTCAGTATCGAATCTAAGACGAAAAGAACTGGTAAATTCTTGATTAATTGGGCTGTCCTCATGCACCTCAAATGTTTTGGTATAATAAATCTCAGCTTGCGATAACCATCTGGTATCAAGATCTACTGTTTCCCATTCTTCTGATCCAAGGATCGTTATTTCACTTTGCATGGCTTCAAGGTTTGTAAGCAAAGAACTTATCAATGTTTGCGCGATATTTCCTGTGAACGGGGCATATACTGCATCAATATTGTAGTTAAATACAGTATCTACTTCAGGGTTAAAATATTGCACATATTCGCTTATATCATAGCCATCGGAGGCAAGGTCTTCCACATAATATCGGACAACCTCTCCGCCTAATTTACGGGCCTCATCTAAAAAGGCAACCGCTGAAGGTTCCCCTAAAGAACCTCGCTCCGCTATAACAGCCAGCGTATCATATCCTAAGGTATTAATAGCATATTGCGCCATTTTTTTTCCTTGAATGGCAAAGGTTGGATTCAGCTGATAGGTATAATTGTGGTTAAGGTTCAAATTATCAGAATTTGCGAGAGGGGTAAGAAGCGGAGTCTCATATAATTCGGCATACTTTGAAAGTTCTGCGGCAACTTCGGAAAAAAGAGGGCCAATAATTGCATCAACATCATGATTCCAAACCATATCGTTTGCAATCGATGATGCATTGGAAGCAAGAGCATCCGTATTTCTATAGGTAATAAAAGCCTTTTTATCTGAGTTTTCACTGTTGAATTTTTCTATTGCAAGCTGGATTCCAAAATACAGATGCTGTGAGATCTCAAATTCAGAAGACTCCAAATGAAATTCCGGTAATGCTACACCAATATTATAGGTTATACCATCGGGTGCGTCAGGAAATTGATCAGGATTATAACGTTGACGGTATCTTGCGGAATCATCTAATACCGATTCAATAGATGACCATTGAGTAGTGTCGGGATCAACAGTTACATTTTTGTAAGCTGAGAATAGGGAGCGGGCTGAAGCAAGATCTACACTTCCTATAGCTGATTCAACCAGATCCAGCCTTACATTGTCATTGTCCACAGCTCGAAAAGCTTTAAACCTCTGATCAAGGGTAAGGTAGGAAATCAGGTCTCTATAAAAAGTATAGGCCTCTCTTCGTACTGATAATTGCCGGGAGTTTTGCTTTATATTATATAAGGCGTCAAGAGAAGCACCGAAATTTTTTAATTGAAAATCTGCAAGTGCCTTGGTGTATCTGGCTTCCCAAATAATATCATCAGAAGTATTGTCCACTTTGTTCAGGTAGTACTTTGCTTTCAGGAAATTATTTAATGCAAAATAGCTTTTCCCTGCAAAAAGGTTTGATTCAGGTAAGTCTATGTCATCAAATATGCGCAGTGCACGTTCATAATTCCCTTCTTCATAAAACTCAATTCCTGTTTGCACAGATTGAGCAAAAAGTGCTGAAGAAGTTGATACAAAAAATATAAGGATAGTAAAGATCAGTCTTTTCATTAAGCTCATTAAATTGGTTACTAACTTGTAACTGTGGTGAAACTAAAAAGTTCTGCAATGGAATGCTTATTTACAGAAATAAATATTTTAAAAAAAGATCAGGTAATTTTGTGGTACCCGATCTTTATAATTATTGCTTATCAGGAAACAGGATAGAGGTAATTAGACTCAAAACTTAGGGAAATTCCTATTCACCAGTAAAATAGTAAGAAGATTTTCCATGCTGCCATAAATATTAATGAGTGACATTTTGATTTCTTTTTTGCTACTGATTCCTTTTCTTTTTGTCCCTTTTCCACAATAGTTGAATTATTTTGGTTTTTGACGGGGGAAAATTAACACATTCACAATTCTATACAATACCCTAAACACAGTATTGATGTATTCAGCTAATATCTCTTAATCGATCTCAATAAACAAAAGGGATAAGGAAAATATGTTTAGGAAAATAAAAGCAAAGATCAAACAACTGCGGCAGGAACGCCCGCTACTTTATGTATTTAGTTTTAATGATCTTTTAGCAGATCAGATAGATTGGTTTTCATTGAAGGGGGGAACTCCTGAAATGTATGGAAGAGATAATTCGAGGAACCGATTCGATTAAACAAAGTTAATGCACTTCAGGTCTTAGCTGAATACATCCGAAGCGATAAATCGCCGTATTACAGCTATGAGCTTAATCTTATTTTGAAAAATGGAAGCCTACAAGGTGTAAATGACTTGGTAAATCAGATGCTCTGAGAAACGATGCCCCGAGCTCTCCTCATTTTTGGAAAACCCTGCGTGGGACCTGACCAATCGTGCGTATCGGTAAAATTATTCCCACTCGATGGTAGCAGGCGGTTTTGAGCTTATATCATAAACCACCCGGTTGATCCCTTTGATCTCATTGATAATTCTATTTGAGACATGAGCCAAAAATTCATAGGGTAGGTGTGCCCAATCGGCTGTCATCCCGTCAACGCTGGTTACCGCTCGTAGTGCAACGGTAAATTCATACGTTCGCTCATCACCCATCACACCTACACTTTGTACCGGAAGCAATACTGCAAGAGCCTGCCAAACTTCATTATAGAACCCTTGCCTTTGCAGCTCCTCAATAAAGATAAAATCAGCTTCCCGAAGAAGATCTAACCGCTCCTTAGTTGGCTCTCCAAGTACTCGTATTCCCATTCCAGGGCCTGGGAAAGGATGTCTGCCAATAAAATGCTCAGGAATTCCCAAAGTACGGCCAACTTCCCGTACTTCATCTTTAAATAATTCTCTTACCGGCTCAATGAGATCAAGCTTCATTTTTTCAGGAAGTCCGCCAACATTATGGTGTGATTTAATAGTAGCAGAAGGGCCCTTAAAAGATATGCTCTCAATCACATCCGGGTAGAGGGTTCCCTGTGCCAAATACTTGAAATCAGTATCACTCCCGATCTCTTTATCAAAGATCTCGATAAAAACTCGTCCAATCACTTTTCTTTTTTCTTCGGGATCGGAAATGCCTTTAAGCTGACCCAAAAACTCTGCTGAAGCATCAACTCCGCGAACGGGGAGGTTTAGATCTCGCGTATAAAGCTCCATTACGGATTCGAATTCATTTTTTCTGAGCAACCCATTATCAACAAAAACACACTGAAGCTGATCTCCAATTGCTTTGTAGATCAAGGTAGCAACCACGGTAGAATCAACCCCTCCTGATAATCCGCAAAGCACTTTGCCGCTGCCAACTTTTTCTCGAATGGAAGCGATCTGTTCATCTATAAAGGACTCCGGAGTCCAGTCGCCTTTCAACCCACAAATAGAATAGGCAAAGTTTTCAATCAGTTGTTTTCCATGATCGGTATGAGCTACTTCGGGGTGAAATTGTACTCCATAAATATCATTTTCCTTATGGCGAACTGCCGCTACTTTTGCATTGGCTGTATGACCAATGATCTCGTAAGAATCCGGAAGTTCGCGGATATGGTCGCCATGGCTCATCCAAACTACACTTTCATTGGGTATGCCTTTTAGAAGATCTTCCGTATTGTCGATCAGGAGGTTAGCCCGGCCATATTCACGTTTTTCTGCTTTTTCAACACTTCCCGGAATCTCTGAATGGGCAAGCAGCTGAAGTCCGTAACACACTCCCAATATTGGAATTTCCCAGTCAAGGATCTCAGATTGAAGATGCGGAGCACCATCGTCATTCACACTCATTGGCCCGCCTGATAAAATAATCCCGCCCGGAGTAGGCATGGAGACTTCCTTCAAATCCACATTATAGGGATGAATTTCACAATATACATTCAGTTCCCTGAGTCTGCGTGCAATTAGTTGAGTGAATTGCGAACCGTAATCAAGAATAAGAATCCATTCGGAATGTCGGCTATGCATGAGCGAAGTTTGAGGTGTAGTAATAATTAGTTCAAATAAAAAAACCTGCCAGGAAATTCTCAAAAATGAGTTACCTGACAGGTTTCAAAGTCTTTAAGGCCTGATCAGGCGATAACGTTTTCGTATTCCTCGGATGTAAGGAGGTCTTCAAGCTGAGATTCATCTTCAAGCTTAACTTTTACCATCCATCCGTCACCATAGGGGTCATCATTAACAAGTTCAGGTTCATCTTCAAGGGTCTCGTTAACCTCAACGATCTCACCATCAACCGGAGCGTAAAGATCAGATACTGTTTTTACGGCTTCAACTGTACCGAATGTATCGTCTTTAGAGATTTCAGTCCCTTCAGGTTCCAGTTCTACAAACACGATGTCACCAAGTTCACTTTGTGCAAAATCTGTGATCCCAATGGTGGCTGTTCCATCACCGTTATCTTTGATCCATTCGTGTTCGCGGGTGTATTTAAGATCTGCAGGTATGCTCATTTTAGTCTTTCTTAGGTATATATTTAAATTCTCTTTCCAAATATTTGGTATCAAATTTCCCTTTTATGAAATTTTCATCATCCATAAGCTGAATATGAAATGGGATATTTGTTTTAATGCCTTCAATGATAAATTCCTTCAGTGCCCGCTTCATTTTTTTTATAGCCTCCTCACGGGTAGGAGCACTTACAATCAATTTTGCGATCATGGAATCATAATATGGAGGAATTCGGTATCCGGAATAAGCGTGGGTATCTAAACGAACTCCGTGTCCGCCCGGTGGGTGAAAAACGGTGATCTCGCCGGCAGATGGACGGAAGTTATGCGCGGGATCTTCCGCATTGATACGGCATTCAATAGCGTGATTAGTAAATTTGAGTGGAAATTCTTCAATCTTCTCACCTGCAGCAACTCTGATCTGTTGTTCGATTAGGTCGATACCGGTCACTTCTTCTGTAACAGGATGTTCTACCTGAATACGGGTGTTCATTTCCATGAAATAGAAGTTATGATCATCGTCCACCAAAAACTCTACCGTTCCGGCTCCTTCATAATTTACTGCTTTAGCCGCATTAACAGCGGCATCTCCCATTCTTTTACGGAGTTCTTCGGTCATAAGGGGAGAAGGGGATTCTTCAAGTACTTTTTGATGACGACGCTGCATAGAACAATCTCTTTCACCATAGTGAACGGCTGTTCCATGCTGATCAGCCATAACTTGTATCTCTACGTGATGCGGATTAAGAACAAAACGCTCAATGTAAACAGCTGGATTATTGAACGAAGTTTCCGCTTCCTGACGGCACATCTTGTAATTCTTTTCCAGCTCTTTAGCTTCCATAACCATGCGCATTCCACGACCACCGCCACCGGCTGAGGCCTTAATAATAACTGGAAAGCCGATCTCATCGCATACTTTTTTTGCTTCTTCGTAGCTGTCAACCTCACCTTCACTCCCAGGTACAACGGGAACCTTATTTTTGATCATGGTTGCTTTAGCTACGGCTTTATCTCCCATTCTATTAATGGCATCAGGAGATGGGCCGATGAATTTAATATCATGCTCGCTGCAAATACGGGAAAATTCGGC
The DNA here is from genome assembly GCA_022450045.1 of Gracilimonas sp. Lineage (GTDB taxonomy): Bacteria > Bacteroidota > Rhodothermia > Balneolales > Balneolaceae > Gracilimonas. Next base: position 253,886 of record JAKURD010000001.1, read on the forward strand.
ATTTTCAGCGAGGAACCCATAGCCGGGGTGGATAGCTTCGGCATTGGTGATCTCTGCCGCTGCTAAAATACTTGGGATCTTTAAATAACTTTCCTTACCGGCTGGTGGGCCAATACATACGGCTTCATCTGCAAATTTTACATGAAGGCTGTCAGCATCAGCCGTAGAATATACAGCAACTGTTTTGATGTCCATTTCCTGACATGTACGAATTATTCGCAATGCAATTTCACCTCTGTTGGCAATCAGAATTTTTTTAAACATGAAAACAGTTTAGTCTTTTTTGATAATGAAAAGTGGTTGTTCAAATTCAACAGGCTGTGCATCATCCACAAGAATCTTTTGCACAGTTCCGCCAAATTCAGCCTCAATCTCATTCATGATCTTCATGGCTTCCACAATACATAAGGTATCACCCTTCGAAACTTTGTCTCCAACTTTAATAAAAGGATCTGAATCGGGAGAAGGAGATATATAAAAAGTTCCTACGATAGGGGAAGTAACCGTTTCACCTTCCGGCTGGTTTTCACCGGATTCTGTACCTGCAGCAGGGGCAGGTTTCTGTTGAGGCTGGGCCGGGGCTTTGGGTTGTGCAACCGGCTGAGGTGCAGCTGGTTGCGTATAGCTTACCTGCTGTACTTCGCCTTGTTTTTTAACTTTGATCTTGAAGTCCCCTTCTTCCAGAGAAACTTCATTGACATCACTTTCGGATATCAGTTCTAAAATGTTTTTAATGAGTTTTAAATCCATGATAATATTTATTTAGCTCGTTCTATATATTCTCCGATACGTGTATCTACCCGAACTTTTTCCCCTTCATTAATGAATAAGGGAACATTGACGGTTGCGCCTGATTCCAGGGTAGCAGGCTTGCTTCCGCCTTGAGCAGTATCACCGCGTACACCGGGGTCGGTTTGTTCAATAACAACTTCAATTTGGTCTTTGGGTTCCGCATAAAGAATAGACTCTTCATCTGCGTTTACCATTACATTACAATTTTGGCCTTCTACAAAATATCCTTTTCGTTCTACCTGACTGGCATTTACCGGAACCTGTTCGTAAGTCTCGTTATGCATCAAGTAATATATCTCTCCATCATTATAGAGATACTGATACTCATGTTGTTCGATCCTGACGGATTCAGCATTCTCACCGGAACGCCATGTTTTATCAATGTTCTTGCCGTTCATGATCCCTTTTAGCTTTGTACGAACAAAAGCGGGACCTTTACCCGGTTTAACATGCTGGAATTCAGTTATGGAGTAAAACTCTCCATCTAAATCGAGAACCATTCCATTTCTAAAATCTGATGTGGATATTTTTGACATTATGTAGTTTATACTCCTTTAAATTTTCGCCCAAAAATAGCACCTGCCTGATTGGATAACAAACAAGTTTAAATGAAATTAGAAATCAAATTATAAAGTATGGCCGCAGGACAAATGAATTTGATGAATATTGGCCAAACTTTAGAAAACAGAGTTTGCTTGATGCCTGCAAATCCATACTCCATTTCGTTGATGGCATTCTCAGTTGTCCACACGTAACCTACGAATATGGAGATCAGGAATCCTCCAAGTGGAAGTCCAATACTACTGAAGAGATAATCGAACCAACCAATAAGTACCGGAAAAAATGCCACACTAATGGATACAACGAGAATTCCAAGCCCCACGGTCCAGGCAGCTTTTTTACGTTTAACCTCAAATTCATCTATCACATAAGATACCGGTACTTCAAGTAGCGATATCGTAGATGTAAGAGCTGCAATACTTAAAAGCAAGAAGAAGGTCACACCAAGCAACATTCCGACACCTCCGCCGATGGTATGGAACAAGGCAGGCAGGATCTGGAATACAAGATCGGTACTGGAAGCAAGTGAGCCACCGACGTTAATGTTAATGCCCTGACTTTGTGCTAAATACATGGCAGGTACAATCAAAAGACCGGCTAAGAATGCAATACCAACATCAGCGAGCGTCACAAGGGCGGCAGCTTGTGGTATATTTTCTTTTTTGTTTAGGTATGAACCATAGGTAATAAGTGCCCCCATACCAAGAGAGAGAGAGAAGAAAGCCTGACCCATGGCTGAAAATATTAGTCCAGCATTGATCTTTGAAAAATCTGGCAGCAAGTAGGCTCGAACACCCTCGGCACTGCCCGGTTGCAGAAGTACATAAATGATCATGATCACTATGATACTTATAAGCAGGGGCATCATAGCTTTTGTTGCGCGTTCTATACCATCACTCACCCCACCGGTGATGATTTTAATGGTGCCAAGCATAAATACAGTGGCAATGATGGCATTTTTTAGTCCGTTATTCGTATCGGTAAGCCAATTTGCAGCATCACCCCATCCAAAGAAATAAAAAATCTCTTCAAAAGCGAAGCCAAAAGCCCATCCGGCAATTACGGTGTAGAAAGAAAGGATCATTACCCCGCAAATTACACCCCAAAGTCCTACCAATAGGAAAAATTTATTATCACTGATGGCACGGAACGCTCCTACGGGATTTTTACCAGACCGGCGACCGATAGTGATTTCTGCGACCATCACAGGAAAACCAATGGCAAAAGTTGCAATCAAGTAAACAAGCAAATAAGCCGCTCCACCTTCGGTAGCTACTTTGGTGGGGAAGGCCCAGATATTACCCAATCCGACCGCTGAACCCGCAGCGGCAAGAATAAAGCCTAATTTTGAATTCCATGAACCGCGATCGGTAGTGGTTGTTCCAGCCAAGTGATTTCCTCCTTAGGATGATTAATTGTTTTAACAGCGCAAAATATTTTAAGCATTGCTCATACGCAACTTTCTTAGGATAACTCCTGAACTTGCGGGTACATTTAATTTCTGTTGCACACTTTTTATGGTCTCATTACCGGCTTTATGTGCATCAACGACTAATTCCCAGTATCCATCCGGTAGAATTATCTCATGCGTTTCCCGGGAATTGGCGTTCAATGATACAAAGTAATCGTACATATCACCCGAACTTTTTCCATTAATTGAGAACGTTATGTGCAAAGGATCTTGATACACTTTGAAATTGATATCATCAGGAGTTGATTTTCTAAAAGAAGGTGATTTTAACCTTAGTCTTATCAGTCCTTTATAGTATTTAAATAAACTATTGTTCAGCTCAATTTCATTGAAATTAAGCCAATTTGTTTCATCATCTTTATTATAGGTATCCCGATCTAAAGTTCCTTTTTTAGGATCATTTCCGCCTGGATCCATAATAACTTTTGCGCGTGCCCACTCTTGTCCTGCATGCATCATAGCGATGCCCTGAGATACGAAAAGAATGAGTGCCCCAAGTTTTGAAATTTTCTCTTCTTTTTTTGAGAGGGCTGTAGCTTGGTCTCTGTTTTTAAATATTTTCTGAGCTTTACCGGAATCTAAAGCTATGCGTATGTAATCACCGAGTGTGTAGCCGTCGTGGCTTTCAAGGTAATTGACGCTGTGCCCGGAGTGGTGAAACAGCCCAAAATCTCCGGATCGTAACGTACCACGGATCAGATTTTCTATTGCATAGCGAGTATGTAAACCTATATTTCCAAAGATAAGTCCTTGATCATCAATAGGATTATAACCTTTGATTCCATTTCTAAAACGATCATTCCAGGAAGCCCAATTGTGATCTGAAAATCCATCGGGTTTATATTCACTGCCCCAAGGCTCGGCTATGAGGATGACATTGGGATTTATCTTTTGTGCTTCTGCTTTGATCAGATCTACAGTTTCCCAATCCAAGATGCCTGCAAGATCGAATCGAAATCCATCCACATGATATTCCGTTATCCAATGTTTTATTGAGTCCAATATCAATGCTCTGGAATGTTCGGAAGCAGTATCAATATCATTTCCTGTCCAGCTGTCGTTCAGGAAGTTACCGTGATCATCTAATCTAAAATAATGGTCTTTAGCAGTATATTTAAGAGGGTTGAGATCATAGTGGGAAGCATGATTATATACCACATCCATAATTACAGAGATTCCCTCTTTATGTAGTGCCTTTATTAAATTCTTCAGCTCGAATTCAGCTTTATTAGATCTACCAGTAATCGCATTCAATTCAAGGCTTGCATCAGAAGCATATAGTGTTTCCGGGGCAAAGAAGAATGAGGTCATGTATCCCCAATAATTCCGCCCATAGGGGTTCCATGTATTCTTTATTCCTTCCTCGGTTTCCTCTTCAAAAGGAGGTTCGAAATACCCAAATTTCTGAAGCGGAAGAAACTCAACGGCATTTACCCCTAATTTCTTAAGATGGTTTATACCGCCAACCCCGGCTTCCCTAAAGTCATTATAAATTCCCTGCACATACGTTTTAGCGGAAGAATGTGCCACCATATCTTTAATATGAGTTTCATAGATAATCAGGTCTCTGGGGTCTTTCGGGGCTACAAATGTATCATTTTCCCAATCAAAATCGCTTTCAGGGACTATCTTTGTTTTTGGGAATTGAAGGTGATGGTTTTTAGTAGTTACGTGCGTACTCAGGGGGTCTGCAATGGGATGGGAGGAATGCATAAAAAAGGGATCATCCTTTGGGCCCTCAATATCATAGGCATACCAATGCTCATAAAATGTATCCTGAATAATGGTCTCCCAAATACCATCTGTATTTTTTTCTAAAGGAAGAGTAATGCCGGACTCATCCTCATAAGAATCGAAGATAATAACAGAGACTGAGGTTGCTTTAGGCGAAAAAAGCCTGAATATAGTCGCTTCTACCTCTGTTGTACAACCCAAAGGATATGTATTGAGATCAGTAATTGTGCAGCCATTAGATAGTTGGGTTTCCATTACGTAATGGGACTGCCCGGCTCAGCTGAGGTTTCTACAAACTTAAGCTCGCCTTCCGGAGTTTCTGCCATAAGAATCATTCCCTGACTTTCTACCCCCATAAGTTTTTTAGGTGCGAGGTTAGCCACAACACTCACTTTTTGTCCGGAAAGGTCTTCCGCTTTAAAGTCATTAGCGATACCGGATACAATGGTTCGTTCTTCAAGTCCGATATTCACTTTGAGTTTCAGGAGTTTATTGGATTTCTCGATCTTCTCTGCCGAAATGATCTCACCGGCTCTGAGATCTATTTTCATGAAATCTCCAAACTCAATATCCTCTTTAAGTTCGGGAACATCGGGAGTGGGATCGGCTGCGGCAGCCTTATCGTGGAGTTTTTGAATTTGTTTTTCGATTATGTCATCCTCAATTTTATTAAAAAGTATATCTCCCTGGGTAACAGCCGTTCCTTTTTCAAGCATATTTGCATGGATATCCGACCAGCTGAAATCATCACTTAGCCCAAATTGAGTGCGAAGCTGCTTCATTTTGGCAGGGAGGATGGGGTCGAACAAGCAGGATAAGGCTGCACTGATCTGTAAACTTACATATAAAGTATTTCCGCATTTTACGGGATCAGTTTTACGGGTCTTCCAGGGCTCGGTCTCTGTAAAATATCGGTTTCCTATCCGGGCGAGATTCATGGTTTCATTGATTGCTTCTTTAAACCGAAAATTTTCATAAGCCTGGGTAGTCTTTTTCTTTTGTTCTTCAATCGCATCAAGTGTCTCCTGATCAATATCGGATGGCTCGATCAATTCCGGAACTTTACCGCCTGCATAATTTGCAGTGAACGATAAGGAGCGATTGGTGAAATTGCCCAATACATCAGCTAATTCTGTATTGATGCGCATTTGGAAATCTTTCCAGGAAAAATCTGAATCTTTAGATTCAGGAAGTGTTGTTCCAAGTGCGTATCGCAGCAGGTCAGGCTCAAAATCTTCGAGGTATTCATACAGCCAAACAGCCCAGCCCCGCGAGGTTGACAGTTTCTTCCCTTCCAGGTTCAGAAATTCGTTGGCCGGGACATTTTTGGGGAGTACGTAACCACCATGTTCCATTAATATCACAGGGAACATGATGCAGTGAAACACAATATTATCTTTACCAATAAAATGGTAGAGTTCGGTATCCTCATTTTGCCAAAAATCTTTCCAAAGCTCCGGCTTTCCTTGTTCCAGAGCCCATTCTTTGGTAGCTGACACATAACCGATGGGGGCATCAAACCAAACGTACAACACTTTGCCTTGGGCCTCGTCAAGTGGTACGGGTACACCCCAGCTTAGGTCGCGGGTGACGGCACGGTCTGCAAGGCCATCTGAAAGCCAGCTTTTAACCTGCCCCATTACATTCGGCTTCCAGTTCTCACGGGTCTGAATCCATTTTTCAAGCTTAGGCTGTACCTCTCCAAGTGGCATATACCAATGTTCGGTTTTCTTAAGCTCAGGCTTCTCACCGGAGAGCGCACTCACCGGATCTATCAATTCGGTAGGGGAAAGGGAGCTTCCGCATTTCTCACACTGATCTCCATACGCTTCCTCATATCCGCAATTTGGGCAAGTTCCTTTTACATATCTGTCAGGCAGAAACATATCTGCTTTTGGATCATAGAGCTGTTCTTCTGTTTTCTTTTTGAAGAAGCCTTTTTCATACAGCGTTGTGAAAAATTCCTGGGAAGTCTCGTGATGTACTTTCGAACTTGTTCTTCCGTAATAGTCGAAGGTGATGCCAAAATCCTCAAATACTTTCTTATTCATACCATGATATCGATCCACAATATCTTGCGGAGATACTCCTTCTTTTTCGGCCGCTATGGTAATAGGAACCCCATGCTCATCCGAGCCGCAGATAAAAGCTACATCAGCATTGGTTCTTCTTTTATAACGTACATAGAAGTCGGGGGTAAGGTAGGCTCCGGCAAGGTGACCAAGGTGAATTGGTCCGTTGGCATAAGGCAAAGCCGAAGTAACAAGAATTCTTTTTTTATCGGGCATGAATGAGTTTTGTCCGTCTTTTTTTCAGAAGATAAGAAATGATGTTCTTAATGTTTAAAGTAGCTTTTATAAATTTTCAGGAAGTTCTGGTCTGCGTTAAGCTATTTTGTAAAACCTCTTAAGATGCTAAGCCCTTTTATTTCTAAAAAATTCTTTTAACAGGAACTCAGACTCAGCTTCCATCACTCCCTGAATGATTTCCACACTATGATTCAGTTTGTTGTTAGAGGAGATATTGAACACGCTTCCGCAACCTCCGGACTTTGCATCAACAGCTCCAAACACAACAGTTTTTAATTTGCTCCAAACGATGGCACCTGCGCACATGGGGCAGGGCTCAAGAGTAACATATAGCGTACATTCGCTTAAATACTTCTCTGATAAGGTCTCACAGGCGGCAGAAATAGCGATCATTTCTGCATGGGCGGTGGGGTCATTCATTCGTTCAACCTGATTGTATCCTTTTCCAACGATTCTTCCTTTATGTACCACAATAGCTCCAACCGGTACTTCGCCTTCCTCAAATGCCTGTTCGGCGAGCATAAATGCCCTTGCCATAAACCGTTGATGCTGCTGCATGAGAGGGAGATCGATTCTTTTCATAAAACTTGATTGCTATTGTTGGTTTTGGCTACCTTGGCGCGAACTCAAACTGATCCTGATGAAAAACGTATACCAAAGTATTACTAATTATATTTCTGAAACCATCCGAACCATTCCGGATTTCCCCAAAGAGGGAATTCAGTTCAAAGATATAACTACCTTGCTTCAAGACAAAAGAGCGCTTGAATTAACCTCTTATATGTTAGCTCAGCCATTCAGAAATAAAGAAATTGATTATGTAGTGGGGTTGGAATCCCGCGGATTTCTATTTGGTACTAATTTAGCTCAGGATCTGAATGCCGGTTTTGTCCCGGTCAGAAAACCCGGAAAATTGCCTTCTAAAACTCTTTCTGAGGTGTATGCTCTGGAGTATGGGGAAGACCATGTGGAAATTCATGCGGATGCTATTTTTAAAAATGCAAAGGTTATCATCCATGATGATCTGATGGCAACGGGTGGAACAGCTTCTGCTGCTACAAAATTGATCAAGCGATTGGGAGGTGAGGTCGTTGGCTACTCCTTCATTATCGAGCTTTCTTTTCTGAATGGGAGAAATCAGCTTGCGCAAAATGTACCTATCGAAAGTATAATCGTAGAATAAGGGAACAAATTTTATTTCTTCAGATACAATTTACTGAACGAAAAATATCAGTAATTGAGGACTTAAGAAATGAAATCAAAAAGCTTTATCCCGATCCTATTGTTGGCTTCTTTTGTGGTGGCTGCTACGGCTTGTAATAAATTTGTGGTCGAGAATGTGAACTATTCTCAACAAATAGAATCTGTGCTGGTGCCTGATGAGAATGGTGATGTACATGATATTCGCCATGGTATCACTTTCAATATCGAACCTTTTAGAACCCAGGAATTCGGCGAAGAGGATAAGACAACCCAGATTCAGGAAGTACGCCTTATCCGTAACGCAGAAGGGTATTATTTCATCACGGCCAGCCAATTTAAAAATGTGTATGTGATGGAACCTGGGAAATCAGAATTGAAGCTTAAAAATAAAATTAAGGTATCTGAAGAGCGTCTTACTGCTCCCGCATTGAATCTGCGAGATGCAACGGTACAACTTGTTAAAACAGATACCAATGAAATACTCACCTTAAATGAAAACGGACTTCAAGAGAACAAAGAGGAGAATCAATCATGAAACGCCTGTTAACATCTACATTTATATTATTTGTACTGGCGCTAGTTTCCGGTACTGCAGCTGCACAAACTTCAGACTACCAGGTAAAGCAGCAGTTTGAACGATCATATGACGAACTGAAAGTTTCTATAGCAGGGGCACTGTCGGTTGATGAGGTGGACAGCCTTGTGAGCCAGATATCAAATTTGAAATTAGAGTTCGAAAATCATGAAGAGCTCTTGGATCATGCCTTGTATCCTGAGACATTTTCAAGCAGCATTAAAGAGTTACAGCAAGAAGCCCGAAATACCGAACATAAGCTGCTTATCATAGAAGGGCAGGACGAGAAGTTGACAAAGCTTTCTGATGAGCTTGCAAGTTACAGGTCAGAAATAGCACATCTCAACAGCAGAACCGAATCTTTGAGAGCAATGATTACCGATTCTGAAAAAAGTGAACGAGAACTTTCCGATCTCGTGCAACGCTATCGCAACAGTATGGAACAGCGAGATGAATTCGTCCTAAATATGATTGATTCATTATTCGTAACCTACCGCGATATGGAAGGAAGTACTTTCACGGAACTGAAAGAGGAAGACCGTTCCATAAAAACCGGAGATAATCCATTAGAAGTAATCCTGGCGGTGATCGAAGAAAATATCCAAATACTAAAAACAGATGACGGAACCCTTCAAACTGAAGATTTCCTAAGAATGTATGTGGTTCAGAGTAGGTTTAATGAGGTTTGGAGTCAAATAGGAGATGATCTGGCGGCTATATACGGAGGGAACAATGCTCCGCAATGGAAGGCTAATGTAGAGGACAAATTAGGTGACTGGAAAGCAAGTGCCTCTAAGAATATGTGGGCATCTATTGATGAATATTTAGAGCAGAATAATGTAGATCTGGGAGCTTTTGATAATAATGAAAGTTTTTATCAAGCCATTGATTCTTTCATAAGTAAAGCCACGGATGCCAGTCGAGACAAAGTTGTTACCAATGAAAACTATGCGGACTTTCAGAGATTCTATGACTTCTGGAATACTAAGATAAAAAGTGATTGGGGCAAATTTGTTCAGGAAGGTGAAGTGCTTACTATGGCCCAGATATCATCTATCGATACAGAAATGATGACCTGGAGAGATGAAGCGAAACCGAGATCATTTATGATCCCAATTCTATTTGGCCTGAGTTTGATAACTATTGTTGGATTGATCATTGTTCTTGCCCGTAAGAACTGATCTAAAGTAATACTTAACGTCCGTTCGAGATAAGAACTAAGTTAAAAGGATAAAAAAGGATGCTTGTGGTCATTCCCGTGGAGACGGGAATCTAATGGTGGCCATTACTTCGGTATTCGATATCTAACCAACCACAGGGTTTCGGGCATACGCTGCGAAATGATCCTTCAACGTGTTCAACAAATGGTCTTTATATCCAATTTACGTTAGTTAATTAACCAAGGCCGGCTGAACAAGCCGGCCTTTTTTATTTATTTTAGGAATGAAACTTTTATGGTTCAGATGCGATACATTTCCATCCGCCAATATTAAAATCATTCATTTTGTGTCATGAAAAAAATCACCTGTTTATTAGTCCTAATTGTTGTAACACTTTCTGCTTTTGCTCAGGTAAATTCACATACAGAAGCGGAAACGACACTTATTTTTGTTCGGCATGCCGAGAAACAGGATGACGGCACAAAAGACCCTTCCCTGAATGAAAAAGGAAAAAAGAGGGCCCAAAAATTATCCGAATTGATCGCCTCTACCTACCATGTAACAACCATCTATAGCACAGGATATAAACGAACTAAGGAAACTGCTCATCCAGTGTCAGAAGTTTTAAATCTGTCTGTCAATGAATATCAGCTTAGTAATCCTGACTCATTGATTAAGGCAATGATTGAATTGCATAGAGGTGAGCAGGTTTTGATTGTTGGTCACTCTAACAGTACACCAAGGTTGGTAAATATCGCAATGGGAGAAAGTAGATTCGAACAACTGGATGAGTCCGTTTATGATAATATATTCGAAGTCAAAATTAATGAAGCAGGGAAGGCCTCTGTGAACCGATACACCTATTGGACTCAGGGTAAGGAGTAGTATTTTCTCAACATCCACTCTGATCCTAACAATAACAGAACTACCATAAACCAAGGCAGTGAGCGAACCGGAAAGGAATAGTTTTCTTCGGTTTGAATTTGAGGCTCCAACATGCTTTCAGATTCGAGTGTATTCCAAAAGTTTTCTACATCATCAAAAGTAAAGAAAACCCCGCCGGAATTCTCAGCTATCGAGCGAAGCAATCCATCATTCCTGTTTGTATTTGATAGCTCTGAGCTGGTATTAGATACGAGAAATTCTCCATTTTGAGTATCCAGCACCCGCCCCCCCTTTCTGGCTGTTGCTGAGTATTCATATAACCCTTCAGAAAGTCGGGGGATATTCAATCGATAATTTCCGCTTCCTAAATTGTCCATATTAAAGGTTCGTATCGCTCCGCCTTCTCTTTGTAACTCTACCTCAATGATACCGGAAATCTCGGGATCTCCTCGCTCATTTCTCAAGCTTCCGTTTAAAACTGGTCGCTCTGTGGTATTGAATACCTGTTTAACAGGGTTGGTGCGAAGCATCCTGTCATCAGGTTTACTTGCCGTCCATGATATAAGGTTTGTAATCAGTTCGGAAGTAAAGTCCCTGTGATCTTCATTCGTACTTTGAAGCATTCTATACCATCCCCAGGAGAGAATATGGCCTCTCCTGAGATTTCCGCGTTCAAGTACAGAGATAATAGGATAGTTTGAATCTATCTGATTATATCGCAATCCAAACAGAGCTTCAACCTGAGGCTCATTCAGGCTGGTTCTTAAGGGTGCATAAAGGGGAGGGAGATCAGCCAGGTCAATTTCAAGAAGTTCCAGTACCGGATGTTCATCTTGATCTAAAAAAGGATATAAAGTGACTTGAGCTGTTTGAAGACCATCTGAATTCATCAGTGTCAAAAGATTAATTCCCTCAAATTGTGAATTGCTTTCGGAACTTAATTCAAAAAATAAGGTGGGTGTATCGCTTAATTTGGGTAAAAACTCAAAGTTTTGGGGAGAATCAGGTGCACCATGTATGATTATAAGGTTAAACTCCTCTTCATCGGGAAATTCTTCAACAAAACGATTTCCGCCCAGCCAGGTAAGCCTGTGCAATTCGTTTGTTTCACCTCGCTCTATAATCGAGCGAATGGCTCTTACATCGGGGTGAATTTGGAAAGCAACATGCAGGATCTTAATACGGTCATCAATAACATCCACAGAAAATAATTGATCGTTATTAGAATCTGTCCACTCATCGGGTAGGGGCTGAACACGGATCTCATATTGTTTAAGCCCTGCTTCTTCCAAAAAGAGCTCAAACTCAGCAGTTATAACCTGATCGTCTGTTTCAAAAGTGATCTGCTTCTCATCAATGATTTCATCACTGGATAGCAGAGAAACAGTTACCGAGTTATTGGCAAACCCTGATTGTGTGATCTCAGCCTCTATGATATGATTGCTGTTTGTATAACCGGTGGCATTAGTTATTACATTGGAAACCGAGATATCTCTTACATTAGCCGTATCACCAACTGCAATCGTAAAAATAGGAATAGCAGAGTTAAAAGCACTTATACTTGGATTTCGCCCATATGTTATGATCCCGTCCGTGATGATCACTGCTGCTTTAACTTCATCTTCCATTTCCAGAATGGTATTGATGGGTGCGGAAAGGTCTGTCTGAATTTCACTGGCCGACAATGAATTGGGATCAAATGCCTTAATATCATCTCCTATAGAGAAGTAATTAATATCGGCTTCCTCGATCGAACTGAATGCTAAGCGGGATAAGAGATTATTGTACGTGCTAAGACCGTCATAATTCCCTTTTGTGATGCCCGTACTCTCGGAATTATCCAGAAAAACAGCAATTTTTGGTTTTACCTCTTTCTCTTGTGAGGAATAGAAATAGGGATTTAGCAAAAGTAAGAAAACCAATGTGAGGCTAATTCCCCTTAAACTTATCAGGGACCAACGACTAAAAGGGGGAATACTTTCAAATTTTCGATAAGAGGCCCAGGAAATACTGAGAAGGATAACGATGAGTACAACCACTAAAACCGGTGGAAGAATATGTTGAAAGCCCTGGAAATCCACGTTAGCTCCTCATTAGAGATTAGGCTTCGTCAATAAGCATGTTGATCAATTTAACAGTGGTAAAACCTTCAGCTTCTGCTGCGTAGTTGTTTACAATACGGTGACGAAGAACCGGAATGGCCAGTTCTTTTATATCATCAACCGTAACATGATATCTACCTTGAGATAAAGCACGAGCCTTACCACCCAGAATTAAATATTGTGAAGCCCTGGGGCCCGCTCCCCAGCTCATGTATTTGTTTATATATTCAGGTGCCAGGGCATTGCCGGGTCGGGTTTTAGAAACAAGCTCAACGGCATAATCCAATACGTTCTCGGGAACCGGAACTTCACGAACCAAGCCTTGTAATTCTTTGATCTTCTCTTTGGTTACAAGGGCCTCGATCTTGACATCCTGATGAGCGGTTGTTTTACTTACGATCTCTTTTTCTTCTTCAAGAGATGGATAATCAACCCAAACATTGAACATAAAGCGATCTAACTGAGCCTCGGGGAGGGGATAGGTTCCTTCTTGTTCTATAGGATTTTGCGTAGCCAACACAAAGAAGGGCGTATCAAGCTGATATGTTTTACCTCCGGTTGTAACGTGGTATTCCTGCATTCCCTCAAGCAAGGCAGCCTGAGTTTTTGGAGGAGTACGATTGATCTCATCAGCCAGCAGAATATTAGCAAAAACAGGCCCTTTGATGAAGGTAAACTCTTTACGGCCTGAATCCTTATTTTCCTCGATCACTTCCGTACCGGTAATATCTCCGGGCATAAGATCGGGAGTGAACTGGATACGGTTAAAGGTAAGGCTTAGGGATTCCGAGAGTGATCGGATCAACAGTGTTTTAGCTAATCCGGGCACTCCTACTAATACACAATGTCCTTTAGAGAACAAACTGATAAGCAAAAGATCTATAATATCATCTTGCCCGATTATAACTTTATGAATTTCATCCTTGATCTGGTTAAAAACGCCATAAAACTCATCGGCAAGTTTAACCGGATCTTTTACTTCTAAACTCATAGAGTAGTCTCCTTCCATGGTACATCAATTTTGTAATCAATGTAGATGTCGTTGCGCAGCTCCTGCAGCCAATTCTGCATTATCCGGAACTGTTTCTGTTGCAAGGCAATATTCTTAATTCTCTCATAATCCTGATCTAAGTTGGCAACGTGTTCAGGTACTTGTTTGTCAAGCCGAACAATGCGATAAGCTTTCTGGTTCTGACTTTGTAAGGTGAAAGATTTAGGTTCCGAAATAGCGCCTTCTTCATCCATCAAAAGAACGATTCTATACATAGATGGATCAAGGCGATTAAGTGCTATAAGCCGATCTCCTGTTTGAGGATCAAATACCTTACCTCCATAATTTGCGGTATTAGGATCTTCACTTTCTGTTCTGGCCACTTGAGCAAATTTCACATCGGGATTGGTCAAAATGCTGTCCCGCAGGGTGTTCAATCTGTTAATGGCATATTCCTCATCCAGCTCATTTTCGTTGACAGTAATAAGAATATGGTTGGTTTCAATACGGTCTCCAATCCGGCGATTTAGCTGGATCACATGAAACCCAAACTGAGTTTCAACTACCTTTGAGATCCCTCCGGGCTGAAGGGCAGCAGCTGCTGCTGAATACTCAGGAACCAATTCATCCAAAGACATGAGCGGTAATAGTCCGCCATTTTGGGCAGAACCACGATCAGCACTGTGCCGCCGTGCAAGTTCCTCAATAGACTTGCCATGAACAACGATAGAATCACGCAGCTGTTCTGCAAATTTACGGGCCCGCTCTTTGGCATCACCTCTGGCGGGTGGAATTTTCACGATCTGCGATAAAGAAACTTGTTCAGGAATGGTAGGGAGGGAGTCGGTTGGGATGTTGTTAAAAAACTCTTCAACTTCAGGTCTTGTAATGGTAATGGAACTCCGTTTTTGTTGTTGTACCTGGTTAGCAATCATTTGCTCCCGAAAGTTTTCACGGAAATCTGCTCTCAATTGAATAATGGATTTTCCGAAAGCTTGTTCAAGCGCTTGTTCACTTCCAGCCTGTGCGGTCAGTTGCCTAATACGTTGATCCATCTGCATGTTTACCTGTTCATCAGACACAGTAATGGAGTCAATTTCAGCCTTTTCAAGCAAAACGTAATTATTGATGGCAGACTCGAGAAACTCAAACCAAAGTTCTCGGCTAAACTCAATATTTTGGCCGGAAACCTGAGCCTGCCTCAAATAATCTGCTACACTTTGGTCTATTTCAGATTTTAAAACAATGTTTTCATTTACATGTGCTACAATTCGATCAGCAAGCCTGGGAGCTTCCTGTGCATGTGCTTGTATGGGAAATAGGAATGAAATAAAGATAAGAGGTACAAAAAATAAGTTATTCTTCATTAGTTGTTTGATTCAATGTAAGGGTGTCTGATGACACCGAGTTTGATTCGTTAGTAACGTTGTAAATTGTAATTTCGTTGTTAGCCTGCGCCTGAAGATAAAGATTCTTTACGTATGTGTTGAATGCTCTTTTACGTTTTTCAAGTGTCAGCCATTCTTTGATCTGTTCAATGAGCCAATCGAGATCGGGATGATCTCCGGCAGGCCGCTCTTCTAATAACTGAACAAAATGATATTCATTGCCCGAGCGATAGGTGGGTGATATTTCTGAGGGACCGATGATCATTAAATATCTATTAAGCATGGAAATATCTCCTCCGGCAATGGATATAGGCCAGAATCTTTCCGATTCCCGGATCTTCAGATCCGAATACTTGGAATACTGCTTGGCTACCGTTTCCCATTCTACTGCCTGCATGAGTTCTCGTTTAGCACGTTCAGCATCAGCATTACTTTCTGCAATAAGGTGCCGATACCTTACATAGCGTTCCTCAAGCGTGAATTTATCCTTGTTTTGCTGATAATAGTTACGAGCTTCTTGATCGCTCACTTCCATACCATCTTCAAATTCACCGATTATATAATCCTGAACAGATTGTAGAATGAACTCCTCCTGAAGGCGATGCAGCCTTCTTTGAACATCTCGCCGGCTGGAGAAATTAAGTCGTTCCGCTTCCTGTAGGATTATTTGGCGGCGAACCCAATCATCTCTGAAGCTGATATAGGCTGTACTGCTGTCGTCCCTAAAAATATTGGGAGGAATTTCAGAACGGGCATGTTCCTTGGTTAATATTTCGGTTCCCACTTGTGCCAAAACTTCTTCTGAACCTCCTGTATTTGATTTACAGGAAACCATGACAAAACCAAGTGAAATGAACAGTAAAAAAAGTTGAGGTTTCATATAGTTAAAATTAAGAATCTTTTTGATACGCTTCGGATAATTGGCTAAAGTTTGGGACAACATCATATTGCTTTCTGAGCCTCTCCATACATTCTTGTTCTTTTAGCGGCTGATATTCATTTAATGGCTGGCCAAAGGCTTGGTTTAAACTCATCTTTCGAGCTCTAAGTTTATCCTGAATCCAAAATACTTGCCGACTCTTGTTATAATCAAATTTTTTTGAAAAGATCTTTGGCTTCATTTTACCCAATTGGTCAAAGGGTTCAGAAAAAAGGTAGAGGCAGAGTCTGAACTAACCCAAAAGCTATCAATAGCTGAAGTGAGGTTGTCAACGATGCCATCTTCATTTACAAATTGAAAGGCTTTCAATTCTAATTCAGATCGTTGCTTTAATTCGTCAAAAGCAGAAGGTTTGATCTCTTTTTCCAACCAGCCATAGTACGCTGCTTGCGTACTATGGCTATTATATTCTGCAACCAGATTTGAATCTTTGTAGTATCCCAGCTTTTTTTCGGCTGAGATCTTGGCTCTATAATCCAGGTAGAGGGGTGGGAAATTCACAAGTTCCTCAAAAGCAGCTTTACCTGAAGAACTGTCGGTGGAATTGAGGGCATGAGTATCCAATATTTTTTCATATATAATATCCGTTCTGCCTAACTTACCAATAACCATGAAATCAGTTTTAAAATAACATCCCTGCAAAAGTAGCCGTCATAAGGTTTGCTAACGTACCCGCGAAGACTGCTTTTATCCCAAATTTAGCCAGGTCCGATTTTCTGCTCGGGGCAATGCCTCCAATACCACCGATTTGAATGGCAATAGATGAAAAGTTAGCAAATCCACATAAAGCAAATGTAGCCATGGCGATTGTTTTTGGGGATAAATTACCTGCACCTACTTCTTCAGCCAGCTTCAGATATGCAACAAATTCATTAAGTACGATCTTTGTACCTAACAACGATCCCATATTAACAGCATCAGACCATGGCACACCAATAAGCCAGGCAATAGGGGCAAAAAGCCAGCCCAATATCATTTCAATCGTCAGGCTTTCCCCAAGCAAGACGGTGATACCGGTCAGGTCACTTCCCCAGCCTAAAATTCCGTTGAACATAGCGAGTAATGCAATGAACGCCAATAACATAGCGCCTACATTTAAGGCCAATTTCAATCCAACACCGGCACCGGTTGCGGCGGCATCTATTCCATTGGCATCCGTTTGTTCTACATGCATGGAAACATCACCTTTGGTAACAGGCTCGCCATCCTCAGGGTAGAGGATCTTAGCGATCACTAATGCAGCGGGGGCAGCCATCAAACTGGCGCCAAGTAATCGCTCAGCAAACAATTGCTGAGCTATGGCAATTTCCAATCCATTTGCTTCAGCGAAAGGAGTACCGAGCATTGCAACATATGCGGCCATCACACCTCCGGCAATAGTTGCCATACCTCCGGTCATAACGACCATTAATTCAGATTTTGTCATCTTCTCAATAAATGGCTTTATAACAAGGGGGGCCTCGGTTTGTCCTACAAAAATATTTGAAACCACCGATAAGGTTTCGGCTCCTGAAGTCCCTAAAAGCTTCTGCATTCCCTTTGATACAATTTTGACCACAAACTGCAATATCCCATAGTGGTAGAGAATAGCTGTTAGAGATGCGAAAAAGACAATGGTTGGCAAAACCTGAAAAGCAAAAAAGACTCCCAGGCTTTCCGGATGTTCAGGGCCTTGTCCTAAACGGCCAAATATGAAGGAAGCTCCTTCCGTGGTATAATTAAGTACGATCACAAAAAAACTTGCGACTTCCTGGAATAAAAGAACCGGCCATCCAAGGGGACCCCAGACTCCTGCCAAAAAATCTGCTTTTAAAATGAAAATGGCTAAGACGAATTGAAATCCAATTCCTATTCCAACCAGTTTCCAGTTCACATTTTTTTTGTTGTTACTAAAAATGAAGGCAAGGCCTAGAATGGCAACCACTCCTATTATACCGCGAATAATATCCATTAGGTTTGATCCGAGTTAACTTCTGTTTATTGGTTAGTTTCTTTGCTGGAATCCTCGATATTTGGATTCAGGAAAGGTCTTATTGGACGCCCACGCCTTCGGTCCACAGGGGGGCGAAAGCAATGCCGGGCACGTGGTTCGTAGGCGTCATATTCACCTACTAAAACTTGTCCTTTTTTTTCTACCACCCTTTGTGAGTAATGAGCCATAGACCCACTTTCTGCGCAGACTGCATGTAACTTTGTAACATATTCTGCAATGGCTAATAAATAAGGCATTGGACCAAAAGGTTTGCCTTCAAAATCCATATCCAAACCGGCTACAATAACGCGCTTGCCATCATTTGCCAAGGTATTGGCAACTTCCACAACGCGATCATCAAAAAACTGAGCCTCATCAATACAAACCACTTTGGCATTTCCTGTGAGCAGAACGATCTGATCGGCCGTATCAACCAATATGCTTGGTAAAGCATTTTCGTTATGGGAGACTACTTCGGTGTCACTGTACCGTTTATCGAGAGCGGGCTTCACAACCACAACTTGTTGCCCTGCTATGTGAGCTCTTTTAGCCCTGCGAATAAGTTCTTCGGTCTTACCGCTGAACATGCCGCCACAGACGACCTCAATCCATCCAAATTCCCGTGGTGCTAACGAAGGCTCGTTGATCATTTATAAAGTGTACTTCTGGTTTGGAACCTTAAAATTTCGAGTTGGAATATATCAGGGCAAGAGGAGAAAAGGAAAGTATAAAAAGCTTCATTTATCTTTAATTGGCATCATAGAAATTCTCAATCATTTCGGTTTAGTTAAGAGAGGGAGTTTTCGTATATTTGTACTCAATCTAAATAGACTGGTCAAACAAAGAACGCATTGTATTACGAGATTGTTTTTCCGGCGATATAAAGAGTAAACCCTAAGACTAAAAACAGCTAATGAGCGAGACGCAAGCCTTAGAATCAATGATCGGAGAAGAGTATAAGTACGGCTTCTCGACGGATATTGAATACGAAGATTTTCCAAAAGGAATTAATGAGGACATTATTCGGGAGCTTTCCGCACGTAAAGAAGAGCCTGAGTGGATGCTTGAATTCCGTCTGAAGGCCTACCGTGCCTGGACGGAAATGGAAGAACCTGATTGGTTCAATGCTGAGTATGAAAAACCAAAGTTCGATACTCTTCAATATTACTCAGCTCCAAAGAACAAGCCGAAATTGGATAGCCTGGATGATGTGGACCCCAAGATTCGTGAGACTTATGATAAGTTGGGAATTCCTCTTGAAGAACAAAAAGCACTCTCCGGTGTAGCTGTAGATGCTGTATTTGACAGTGTATCTGTGTTTACTTCTTTCAAAGAAAAGCTGGCAGAAGCCGGTGTGATCTTTTGTTCGATCTCAGAAGCCATCAAAAATCACCCAGAATTGGTGAAAAAATATATGGGATCCGTAGTTCCGGTTCGCGACAATTTCTATGCCGCGCTAAATTCGGCTGTGTTTTCGGACGGATCTTTTTGCTACGTTCCTAAAGATACGATTTGCCCGATGGAGCTTTCTACTTATTTCCGTATCAACAATATGAATTCAGGTCAGTTTGAACGAACATTGATCATTGCGGAAGACAATTCTCATGTGAGCTATCTGGAAGGCTGTACGGCCCCAATGTATGATGAGCATCAGCTGCACGCCGCTGTGGTTGAATTAGTGGCTTTGGATAATGCTGAGATCAAATATTCCACCATACAAAATTGGTATGCCGGTGATGAAGATGGAAAAGGTGGTATCTACAACTTTGTAACGAAACGCGGAGCCTGCCGCGGTAAGAATTCTAAGATAAGCTGGACTCAGCTTGAAACCGGCTCAGCCGTTACACTGAAATACCCAAGTGTGATCTTGCAGGGCGACGGCTCTATCGGAGAGTTCTACTCTGTTGCCGTAACTACCAAGCGACAGCAAGCCGATACCGGGACCAAGATGATCCACATCGGTAAAAACACCAAGAGTACCATTATTTCAAAAGGTATCTCTGCCGGACATTCAAACAATAGCTATCGCGGAGAAGTTAGAATAGGCAAAGGTGCAGATGGCGCCCGTAACTACTCGGTTTGTGACTCGATGTTGATCGGTCAGACCTGTGGCGCACATACATTCCCTTATATCTCGTCTCAGAATCCAACGGCAAGTGTGGAGCATGAGGCTTCGACATCGCGAGTGGGAGAGGAGCAGATCTTCTACCTGATGCAGCGTGGCATAAGTGAGCAGGATGCCATTTCGATGATCATCAACGGCTTTGTAAAAGAAGTTCTGAAAGAGCTGCCACTTGAATTCGCAACAGAGGCAAACGCCTTACTTGATGTGAAACTGGAAGGCAGTGTTGGGTAGTTGTTGAGTTTGGAGGTGTGGTAAGCTGGGGATGCCTTGGCGACAACACCTCTCACAACAAATCAGGAACAACTGATTTGTTGATCTCTCCTCAAGGAGAGACTTTTTATTCCCAAAATTGAAATAATGAATCGAAAAAGTCCTCCCTCGAGGGAGGTGCCGGACTGAGCGAATGCGAAGTCTGGCGGAGGGTGTCGATTAGGGCAACCAAGTTGTAGTAGCCTTAATATCACCCCCGAAAAAAGAATATTAATAATTAAAAAGAACAGAAACGTGTTAGAGATCAAAAACTTACATGCCTCGGTTGAAGGCGAAGACGAACAAATTCTTAAAGGTGTTAATCTCACCATCAACAAAGGAGAGATCCATGCCATTATGGGTCCGAACGGAAGTGGAAAAAGTACGCTGGCCAAAGTAGTATCCGGCCATCCTGAGTACGAGATCACTGAAGGGGAGATCCTTTTTGAAGGCGAAGACATCACCGAACTGGATGCCGATGAGCGTGCTCACCTGGGTATGTTTCTCGCATTTCAATATCCAATCGAAGTGCCGGGCATCACTAACAGAACCTTGCTTCGCGAGTCTTATAATACTATTGCTCGTGAGAATGACCGTGAAGAACTCGATCCACTTGAATTTGATGATTATCTGAAAGAGCGTCTTGAAGTGATTGATATGAAAGACTCTTTCCTCGAACGAAGCATCAATACCGGATTCTCAGGCGGTGAAAAGAAGAAGAATGAGGTTTTCCAGATGGCTGTGCTGAATCCAAAACTGGCATTTATGGATGAAACCGACTCCGGACTCGATATCGATGCACTGAAAGTAGTTTCGGACGGCATCAATAAAATTGCAGGACCTGAAAATGCGATCGTTCTGATCACGCACTACCAACGATTGCTTAATTATATCACACCTGACTTTGTGCACGTGATGATGAATGGTAAGATTGTGAAATCTGCCGGTAAAGAGCTTGCGCATGAGCTTGAAGATCAGGGCTATGAAAAACTTGAAAAAGAATTTTCCCTAAACGGAGAGGCTCAGTAATGAGTACAGCAGTACAAGAAAAAGAAACGATACTGAACTTTTTGGACGGTGATTTCAGCTCCATATCGGATGTTGATGTAATTGCCGGATTGAATCAAAAAGGAGCAGGAAACATTTCGGAATTCCCATTTCCCACTAAGAAAGATGAGGACTGGAGATTTACCGACCTGAGATCCATCAGCCGCAACCATTTTGTTCCTGTTGCAGAAGCTGGTGCAGATCCGACAGGCGATATCAGTAACCATTATCTGCCGGAAGCACAAGAAAGCCGGCTGGTTTTTGTAAACGGTGAATTTGATGCAGAACGGTCTTCGTTAGATTCTATTCCTGATAATGTAACGGTAGGAACGCTTGTTGAACACGGCGATTCTGAAGTTGTGAAAGAACATCTCGGTAAATATACCACGTATGATGAGGATCAGGATGTGTTCAACGCTCTGAATGATGCCAATTTCAAAAACGGTGTGTTCATTCATGTTCCTAAAGAAACTAAAGTAGAGGCTCCGATCCATATATTAAATATATTTACGGATGCTGAAAAGCCGTTTTATGCCACTCCCCGTGTGTTATTTGTTGGGGAAGCCTATTCAAAATCAACGGTGGTTGAGGAGCATATCGGTCTTGCCGAAAATGAATATCTGAATATTCCCGTGGCTGAATTCAAGATGAAGGAAGGTTCGAATATTCACCATGCCAGGATTCAGCGCGACAGTAAGAAGGCGAATCATATTTCCCGTCCGATTGCACATTTGGATAAGTACGCTGAATATCACTCGTACACCATTTGCCTGGGTGCGAAGTTATTTCGTAACGATCCGCGGGTTGTGCAAAATGATGAAGAAGTAAATTTCACCATTGACGGACTGGTATTGATCGATGGCGAGCAAATTGCGGATACACATTCTGCGATTGATCACCGGCACTGGCATGCACAAAGTCACCAGCTGCATAAAGTGGTAGTGAACGACAAAGCGCATTCTATTTTCAACGGAAAGATCTTTGTCCGGGAAGATTCCCAGAAGATCGATTCTTTCCAGGAAAACAGAAACTTGTTGCTTTCAGCAGATGGAACGGTTCACACCAAGCCTCAGCTTGAGATCTTTTCCGATGATGTACTGTGTTCTCACGGTGCAACCATTGGTCATTTGAACGAGGACGAGGTGTTTTACCTGCACAGTCGCGGCTTAACCAAGAAAAAGGCGCGTGAGCTGTTAGTGTACGCTTTCACCCTCGAAAGTATCGAGAATATGGAAGTGGAATCAGTACATAAATTATTGTTAGACGAAGTAATCAAATTCACCTCTCGCGACGAAGAATTTGTTGCGGTAGGTAGTTGAGCCTTAATCGAATTATTGATTTAAACTCACACCAACGCATTACGTTGGTGTGAGAAAGTCCTCCCTTGAGGGAGGTGCCAATATTTTGCCTTGGCAAAATTGACGGAGGGTGTAAGCTAAGGCTTAGGTTGCATGAAATAAGCAATCTAATCCTTGGTGACAACACCTCTCCCGGCTAAAGCCGTACTCTCGTCAAGGAGAGACTTGTTCTGGGCTGAATTGAACTTCAAGCTCGAATTTTCACATATTATTGTCATGCAAGAAACCCTAAAAACAGAGACCAAAACCGCCATTGATTGGGAAACTATTCGCAGTCAATTCCCCGTTCTTAAGCGCGAAGTGAATGGGCAGCCGGTGGTATATCTGGATAACGGAGCTTCGAGCCAAATGCCGCAGCGAGTGGTAGATAGAATTAATGCCTACCACTCCAATGAGCATTCCAATGTACATCGTGGCATTCACACCCTTAGCCAACAGGCAACGGATGCTTTTGAGTCGGCACGAACAAAAGTGAAAAAGCTGATCAATGCCCGCCATCTTGAAGAGATCATTTACACGACCGGAACGACTGATTCTATCAATTTAGTGGCTCAGAGCTACGGGCGTAAGCATTTTAAAGAAGGCGATGAGATCATTCTTTCTGAAATGGAACACCACGCCAACATCGTGCCCTGGCAGATGATTGCTGAGGAAACCGGAGCTAAGATCAGGGTCATTCCAATGACGGAATCCGGGGAGTTGATGATGGATGAATATCACAAACTCCTTTCCGATCGGACTAAAATGGTAGCTGTGGTTCACGTTTCAAATGCGCTTGGAACTATTAATCCGGTGGAAGAGATCATTGAATCGGCTCACGCCAAAGATATTCCGGTATTGATAGACGGAGCTCAGGCTATTCCGCACTCTGTGGTTGATGTTCAAAAGCTGGATGCCGAATTCTATGCCTTTTCAGCTCACAAAATGTATGGACCAACGGGATTTGGAATTCTCTACGGCAAAAAAGAATTACTGGAAGAAATGCCTCCGTATAGAGGAGGGGGGGACATGATTGATAAGGTGACGTTCGAGAAAACAACCTGGAATGACCTTCCCCATAAATTTGAAGCCGGAACTCCCCCTATTGCAGCCGGAGTTGGTTTTACAGAAACCATCGACTTCCTGAATGAAGTTGGAATGGAGAATATTGCTGCCCGAGAGCATCAATTATTGGAATATGCGACAACGAAGCTAAACGAGATCGAAGGATTGAAGATTATCGGCACAGCGCAAAACAAAGCATCGGTTATTTCGTTTTTACTTGAGGGAATTCACCCTACCGATGCCGGTACTATTTTGGACCAAAAAGGCATTGCGGTGCGAACCGGGCACCACTGCGCACAACCGATCATGGATCATTTTGAAATTCCCGGTACAGCAAGGGCGTCCATTTCTTTTTATAATAATGAAGAAGATATTGACCGACTTGCAGATGGAATTAAATACGTACAAGAATTTTTTTGAAAACTAAAGAGAACTGATATGGCTAAAATTAAAGAAATAGAACGCACCCCAAATCCCGATGCCATGCGCTTTGTATTGGCTGAACCGCTAACCAACGGAACCACCCGTTCCTTTGAAAATACGGCTGAAGCTGAAGGCGATGAATTGGCATCTGCACTGTTCGCAGTCGATAACGTGATCAACGTTTATTATGTGGACAAATATATCACTGTTACACAGGATGGAAAAGCTGTTTGGTCGGAATTACTCCGAAAACTTGCTCCTCCAATTCGTGAAGCCGAAGCGGTTACTCATGAAGAGGATGACAGTGATGTCCACATGAGTAAAGAAGTACAGGGTTCTGATGATCCTCGCTTGAAGGAGATTACCCGTATGCTGGATGAACAAGTTCGTCCTTATCTATTGGCAGACGGTGGTGGATTAAAGATCCTGGGTCTTGAACAAAACCGACTCAAAGTTCATTATCAGGGAGCATGCGGAACGTGCCCAACGGCAACAACCGGAACGCTGTACGCCATCGAAAGCATGGTGAAGCGTATAGATCCCGAAATTCAGGTTGTCTCTGTTTAACTCTTAGTAAGAAGTATTATGGAAGAGCTTTCCATCACAGATCGTGCTACTGAGCGCATCAACTTAATCAGGAAAGAACAGGATGTGCCTGACGATGCTTTTCTACGGGTAGGCGTGGTGAGCGGGGGATGCTCCGGACTCACCTACGATCTTGAATTCAATTCTGACGTGCAGCCTGAGGAAAATGACAAAATTTTCGACGTAGATGGACTCAAAATACTGGTCGATATGAGAAGCTTTCTCTACCTGGCCGGAACCGAACTGGATTACACGGAAGGCTTGAATGGACAAGGTTTTCACTTCAAAAACCCGAATGCCACGAGGACTTGTTCCTGTGGTGAGTCCTTCTCGATTTAATTTTAAATTTAGTATCCCATGGCCGAGGCAATCGTAAATAAGGTTCAACAAAATACCAAGCTGGTTACACTGGACCTGCAGAAATTTCATGATGATACTCCGATTGAGGAGCTGGATATCAAGCAGTTTTTATTCCAGGAATTGTTGCTGAAGGAGAAGGATTTCAGAGAACAGCTGAAAGAATTTGACTGGTCGCAGTACGAAGAAAAAAACCTATGTGTGTACTGCAGTACTGATGCTATTATTGCTCCCTGGGCCTGGATGCTGATCACCTCTTACGCCAACCCATTTGCCAAGGAAGTATTTCTCGGAAAGAAAGAAGTTTTTCTGCACCAACTCTACCAAAGAAAGCTCGAAGAGCACGATTGGGATCAATATGAAGACAAGTTTGTACTGCTGAAAGGTTGCGGTAAAGTACATGTCCCTGATTCTATTTACATGCTGGCTACCAATAAGTTAATGGATACAGCTAAAAAAATTATGTACGGGGAAGCGTGCTCGAATGTGCCAGTTTGGAGAAAGTAAGGGACGCTGGTTTTGTTAATTACACTGATTAGTTTTCTTTACTCACCAACGGATACTTATCCGGATTTTTGATTAATTCCAAGTGTAGGTCAACGTTTAAATCAGGCCAGTAGAAGTGATTTTCGATGGACATTGGATGTTTGTCACTTCTTTGATTGTGGCTTTCTGAAGCCACGGAGATTGGTTTTAGGTAAGAAAGTACTCTTTAGAGTCATGAAACAACCAAATCCCTTGTGAAGATATATTTAGAATTTCAGTTCTCAATTCTTTTAATTTTATTCCAGTTATTACTTGGAATGTAAACTCCATTAAATGAAAGAATTTAAATATACGGCATATTTTGAAAATGAAGTTTTAAGAAAAAGACCATATATAAAGAAAGAATGGTGTATTGAAGTTGTTGAAAGTCCCGAGAAAGTAGAACAACAAAAAGATAATAGATTTAGATTTTGGGCTAAAATTACTGAATTTGAAAATCGTTACCATAGAGTTATTACATTGGAAGATAAAAGAACGATCCCCAACGCATTTCCCGACAGGAGGTTTGAACCATGAAACTCAACTATTACCCGGATACAGATTCACTTTATATAGATCTTTCTTCAAAAGTTAGTACACGTACTGAAGAAGTTTCTGAAGGGATTCATATTGATTACGATGATAAAAATAATATTGTTGGAATTGATATCGACAATGCAAGTAAAAAGCTGGATATGAATGAAATTTCCGTATCAAAATTACCCATCTTAGAAACTGCTAAATGATCGTATTAGTCACCGGCACCTCCCGCGGAATAGGAAAATCCATAGCTAAAATGTTATTAGAAAGTGGGAAATTGGTTATTGGCACTTCCCGTTCAACCAATACACCATTTCCCAATAACCAAAACTATCGGCATATTAAATGTGATCTTGCGGCAGAGGAAGATTTGGAAAAGCTTAAAGAAGTCTTTAAAAATAAGGAGATCCCTGAAGTCCTCATAAATAACGCAGGAATGTTTGAGGAGGCGCAATTTGATATCTCCGACGAAGACTGGCTGAAAAATTGGGATAAGACCATGCAGGTGAACTTACGCTCGTCAGCTTTGATCTCAAAGTGGGCGCTGAATGCGTGGACAAAAGCCGGAATAGAAGGGAGGCTCATCAATATTTCCTCCAGGGCCGGATATCGAGGAGATACCGGAGAATATGCCAGTTATGCTGCCAGTAAAGGAGGGATGGTCGCTTTCACCAAGAGCGTTGCCCGCAGTTTTGGGAAGCAGGGGATTACTGCTTATACCATCGCCCCCGGGTTTGTAGATACAGATATGGCACGGGGGTCTGTCGAGGTGTATGGGGAAGATTACCTTACCAAAGGCCTGGCTTTGGATTCCATTGCTCCACCCGAGCAGATCGCTAATATAGTACGTTTGCTGGCAGAAGGAAAACTCACCCATGCTACCGGGCAAACCTTTCATGTGAATTCTGGTTCCTATCTTATTTAAAAGATCAACAGTCATCTTGAGAATACCTTCGAAGGATCTTGCCTTTTGTGAAGCTGAATAATTAGATTAAAGTAGAGTGTATAAATAATGCTTATTAAGCCAGCTAATTATTTTTGGTAAGCGATTCAGACAAAGGTTCTTCGGGGGTACCCTCAGAATGACCATTCTTTAATTTACTGTGAATAACATCTTCACTTTAGAATCATCAATACATAATTTTTACATATAGTATCAGTTTCCTATCTTGAGGCATGAAGAAATTTGTTCTACAGAAAGAAGAGCCTCGTAAACGTCCCGAAGATTATTCCATTCCCTATGCCGAGCTTTTAAATCAGCAGCAGCTAAATGCTGTTTTTCATGAAAAAGGTCCGGCTTTAGTAGTTGCAGGAGCCGGAACCGGAAAGACCCGCACGCTGGTTCATCGAGTAGCACGTTTGGTTGAAAGCGGGATCAATCCTGCTAATATCTTATTGCTTACGTTTACTCGACGAGCCGCAAAGGAAATGCTCCGGCGTGCCAGCAACATTTTGGACGAACGCTGTAAACAAGTTCAGGGTGGAACCTTTCATTTCTATTGCAGTATGCTGCTCCATCGCTATTCGGATGCCATCGGCTATCCATCCAATTTCACCATTATTGATACGGCCGATGCCCTGGAAATTATTCAATTTGTACGGACTCAGCTCAACCTTCACAAAAAGAAAAAGCGATTTCCCAATAAAAACACGTTGCTGAATATGATCAGTACGTCCAAGAATAAACATCTTGATCTTCGGATCGTTTTGCTGGAAGAGTATCCTCAGTTTCTGGAGCAGGAGGAGAAGATTCTACAGGTTGCAGACGGATATCAGGACTATAAAGAGAAGAATTTTGTAATGGATTTTGACGACCTGCTGATCAACACGAGGGATCTGTTGGCTAAGAATGAGGATATCCGTATCAGAATCGCTTCCAAAAATGAATATGTGATGGTGGATGAGTTTCAGGATACCAATAAGCTGCAGGCTGAACTGACCGAGTTGTTTTCAAGTGTACACGGAAATTTGATGGCTGTTGGGGATGATGCCCAGAGTATTTATTCCTTTCGGGGGGCTGATCATCAAAACATTATGGATTTCCCGGAGCGATTTAAAGGCACCAAGCTGATCAAACTGGAGGAGAATTATCGATCAACTCCGCAAATTCTTCAGGTAGCCAATAATTTACTTAAGCAGGCGAATTTTAAGTTTGACAAGGAATTGTACTCTAATAAAAAGGAAGGAGAATTGCCTGCCCTGGTTCAATCTTCCAGTGAGCATAATCAGAGCCGGTTTATCACTCAGGCCGTTTTGCAGCTCAGAGAGCAGGGGATGGAGCTGAATGAGATGTCAGTGCTTTTCCGCAACGGGCGTGATTCTTTTGACCTGGAAGTGGAATTGAATCGTAAGAATATTCCCTTTGTTAAATATGGCGGACAAAAATTCACGGAAGCGGCTCATATCAAAGATGTACTGGCGCATGTCCGCGTGCTTGTCAATCCGATGGACACCATTGCTTGGAACCGAACGCTGATGCTTTTGGATGGCATTGGTCCCAAGACAGCTCAGGATCTTTTTGAATGGATCCGGATCGCAAAGAATCCCTATAAGCTTAACTTATCTGGTACCACGAGTAAATCCTATACCGACCAACTGAAGGAACTCAGTAAACTGCTGGTTGATATCAAAGAAAATGATCAGTCGGTTTCTAAAGTTATAGAGTTGATTGTGGGTTATTATCGGAATTTTTGTAAAAGTAGATACGATGATTATCCAAAGCGACTTAAAGACTTAGAAGCTTTTATTAATGTGTCCGAAAGCTTCACATCCCTTCCTAAAATGCTGGAAGAACTGGCGCTCGATCCTATCACGGCAACCGCGGTAGATACTGAGCAAAAGACTAAAGAAGAAGTTCCATTGATCCTGAGTACCATTCATTCTGCAAAAGGTTTGGAGTGGAAACATGTATTTATCATTCAATGTTTGGATGGCATCATTCCATCGGCCTATTCTGTGGAAGATGAGGAGCAGCTGGATGAAGAACTCAGGCTCTTATATGTAGCTGCAACAAGGGCAGAGGAAATGCTCTATTTCAGCTATCCGGTACTTGCGCAGTCGCCTTATGGCGATTATTTTACGCAGCCTTCACGGTTTATCAAGGAAATGAATAAGAAGCTGGTGGAAAAGTGGAAACTCATTGAGGAAGAACAGCAACAACAACTTAATGAAAAAGAGCAAAAACAACTTCTGGATTAATTTGACTTAGCCATTACCATAGTCCCTAAATAATATTCTATGCAAAAGGCGTTACTGACCCTTCTTTTAATTTTCTTTTCACCGGTATTAATTGCTCAGGGATTTAATTCTACCAATGGAAGAAATCATCCCGAATTGAACTGGCAAGTAGCTGAGACCGAGCACTTTTTGATCATGTATCCGGAGCGGATCGCCGGAATCGAAGAAGAAGCCGCAGCCATTGCCGAAGCTGCTTATGAATCTTTGTCTCAAAACCTTGATGTAGAGTTCAGTTATAAGATCAGGATCTACCTTTCTGATGAAGATGAAGTGAATAACGGGTTTGCAGTTCCGTTCCGTAAAGCATTTACGGATATCTGGGTAAACCTGAATGACTACAGCGAGATCTGGACCGGAAGTGAAAAGTGGCTGAGAAAAGTAGTAGCTCATGAACTGGCACATATCTTTCATTTTGAGGCTATTCGATCTTCTGTAGGCTTTCTCCAATTTATCTTTGCGGATCCCTTGCCGAGTTTTTGGACTGAAGGCCTTGCTCAGTATCAAACCGAATATTGGGATTCTCAGCGAGGTGACCGGTGGTTGCGTAAGGCGGTGTTCGATGACGATATGAACTATTATTCCGGTCAGGCTTTGGAAGATGGCAGGCTGCGATATGCCCTCGGGAATTCTCAACTTCGTTATTTCACGGAAAAATATGGAGATAGTACCTTGGTGGACCTGCTTCAACACCGGGAAAAGTTTTTGGGACTTTTCCCTTATCATGATTTTTATGCTGCTTTTTCTGAAGAGATAAAAGGTGGATACCCCTCTTTTTATGACGATTGGCGCAAACATACGAATGTCTATTACAATACAGTTGCCTCCCAAATGGAAAGGGTGGATTCTCTGAACGGTGATCCATTGAATTTCCCGGGTAATTTCTACTTTGATGCAGCTTTAAGTCCCAATGACAGTTTGGTAGCAGTACTTGGATATCCTTCAATGAAGCGACCTGTGAAGCGGCTTTATATTATTCAAAATGATTCTACTCAAAATTCAAAATTGATCGGGGAAGGGGGAATCAATGAAGATCTGTCCTGGAGTCCTGATAACAACAAGCTTATATACTCAAGAATGGTGAGAGGAGATCATTCCTCACTATTGAACGATGTTTTTATATACGATCTGGATGCAGAAAAAGAACAACAGATTACACATAGCCGCAGAGCTAAGTTTCCGGTATTTGGCCCAGGTAAAAATGAGATCTCCTATATGGTAAATGAAGGCGGAACCGGCAATCTTTTCATCTTGAATTTAGAAACAGGGAATGAAAAAAGGATCACGAATTACACCGGTGATGTTCAGTTGCTTTGGACTGTTTGGATAGATCACTATGACAGTTGGTTGGTGCATCGTTTTGACGAAGAAGGTTATAGAAAACTTGTTCTAATCAGTAGTGAAACCGGAAATGAAGAGATACTTGAAACTGGTGATGTAGATAACAGAGAGCCGGTTGTAAGTTCTGATGGAAAAAAGGTGGCCTATATCTCACTTAGAGATGAGGTTCCGAATGTTTTTATTTATGATCTCGAATCCGAAACTGAAAAACGGTTTACCCAGGTTTTTACAGGAGCGGAAGTATTTGGGTGGACCGCAGATCATGACTCGACCGGACACGAACATCTATTAGTTGGAGCTTCTGAATCAAGAAAGAGGGATCAGCTTTATTTTGTATCTGCAGATCGCGATTTCAGCGAAAATGACGTTAATTTACCAAAACAATACTCAACCTGGCGCACAAAAACCCCTCCTTCGTTTCTGGATTCAAAGATAGAACCTGATCAGGATTTGATTAGTAAAAATTATAACTATTCATCGCTCAGTAACCTCACTCATCTTACTTCATTCGGACTCCCATATTATCAAGGAAAAGATGATTGGGGGCTGTTTGCAACCACCAATTGGACAGAACCTTTGGGTAAACACACGTTTGTTGCAGGAGGCTGGGTATCCCTACCTGATCCATCCAATAAATCCTATGGGGTGATCTCATATTTGAATAACCAACTTTATCCATCCCTGTATTTTAATCTTTATCGGATTCCTGAAAACGGACAATTCTATGGAGATAAGTTCTTGATAGAAGAATACACCGGAGGTGATATCCAAATGCAGTGGCCACTTGACGTATTTTCAGGTTCTTATCAAAACAGTTCATTTTCTGCACGTCTGCGTAATTATAATACCAGACCTATCGATCCGGATAAATTTTCTGGTCCATTTGCACTTCCAATGCCTGAGTCTGCAACTATAACGGATCTGGAGCTCGGCTTTACGATCAAAAAACAACGGCCGTGGCGAAACAATCCAATTCACCCACTGGACGGATCTGGGATAAAGATAAAAGTGAATGGCTCAGAGGAGATTCTGGGTTCAGAGCGAAGCTTCTTAACTGCAGACCTGCATGCATTTACCATGTTTCCATTTGTTGGAATGAATAGGATATATATTCATACAAGGCTTCAGTCACAATGGGGCAACCCACTGCCGCAGAATTATATAGGATTTTCACGTTATGATAATATAAGTGTTAACCTATTGGAAGAAGTGCCGCTTCAATTCTTTGGTGATAATGAACGGGTTAGGGGATATCGGGATTTTGTCGCAGGCCGAAGGTCTGCTTTTGGAAGCGTAGAGTACAGAATTCCATTTTTACCTTCTCTTCAGACGGAGATCCTGGGAGTATTAAACTTAGGCAGCACCGCTATCGCATTATTTACGGATGCGGGAATAGTTGCTGATGCCGTTTCCGAATCTTTAGAAACAGGGACTGTTACACGATGGGGTACCGGTACCGAGATCACAAACAGAGTATCACTGTTTGGAATAGATTTTGTCCAAAGTGTAGGGTTTGCCCAACCGGCTAAAGAGTTATTTACACAAAGAGAACAGGAAGTGTATTACAGGATAAAAACGGTGATCCCATTTTAAAAGCTTCTATTTGGTGTTCTCATCATCCATATACTTTCGCTGTGTGTAAATATCCAGGATAAGCCAGATTATGGGATATACAGGAACTAAAACGGCTAAGATAATTTGCCAGTTGTGGCCCTTTTTACGTCCGCCATCATAGGGAAGAGTAATGCCTGCAATACCGGCCATCCATAAAATAAAAAACAGAAACATAGCTATTGCCAGGGCAAGGGCGCCGAAGAATCCGAAGTTCTCATAAAAGCTTTGAAGCATAGTAAATTAAGTGCTGAATTATGCGTACCTTTAATGCTTGTTTCAATCTAAGAATCTAACACTTAAAATGCTTCCAGTAGTTTCAATTGTAGGACGTCCTAACGTCGGTAAATCAACCTTTTTTAATCGTTTGCTCGGAAAGAGAAAGGCGATCGTTCATGATGAGTACGGAGTTACCCGAGACCGCCACTATGGAGAGACCTTCTGGAATGGCAGAGATTTCAACGTTATTGATACCGGTGGATATCTCCCGGATGATATGAATGTAATGACGGTAGGGATCAGAGAGCAGGTTCATATTGCTTTGGAAGAATCGGACGTTATTCTTTTTGTAGTTGATGTAGAAACCGGAGTAAATACGCTTGATAAGGCAGTGGCTTCTCTGTTAAGAGAGCAAGATAAACCGGTGATCTTGGTAGTTAATAAAGCGGATAATGAAGAACGAAGACTTAATGCATCAGAATTTTATGAATTGGGTATTGAAGATCTTTATCCGATCTCATCCATAAGCGGAATGGGTACCGGTGATCTGCTTGATAAAGTTACCGAATATTTACCTGTTGGAGAGCCTGAACCTGAATCAACCTTACCAAAATTAGCCTTCATAGGTCGGCCTAATGTGGGAAAAAGCAGTTTGTTCAATGCCTTGTTACAGGATGAGCGATCGATTGTGACCGATATTGCCGGAACAACCCGTGATTCCCTGAACAGTAATCTCAATTATAATGATAAAGATTACATCCTGGTTGACACAGCCGGACTTAGAAGACGAACAAAAGTAAAAGAAAATGTAGAGTTCTACAGCACGGTAAGAACCGAAAAAGCTATTCGGGAATGTGATATAGCAATACTTATTGTGGATGCAATGCAAGGTTTTGATGCTCAGGATAAACGAGTTCTCCGTGAAGCAGAAAAATTTAACAAAGGGCTGATGATTGTTCTGAATAAATGGGATCTGGTTCCTGAAAAAGATACCAATACCGTTCGGGACTTCGAGGAATATATCTATACTTCCGTTCCTCAATTGTCCTACGTTCCCATTCTAACCATTTCTGCCCTAAACAAGCAGCGTGTCCATAAAGTACTGGATATGGCTGATCTGGTTATTCAGGAACGAAAGAAAGAAATATCTACTTCAGAATTCAATGATTTCATAGATCAAATGCTTGGTGAAAAACCTCTCCCGATGAAGAGGGGACAGCAGCTTAAGATCACCTATGCCACACAGGTAAAAAGTGATCCGCCGGTGTTCAAATTTTTTATGAACAGTCCGCACGATCTTCCTCCAAATTATCGTAAATATATTGAGAATAAGATACGGCAGCGCTTTGGTTTTACCGGTGTTCCGATTACAATGGTATTCCGCCAAAAATAAAACAGAAAAGCTGATAAATAACTTTGATGCTAAGGTAACAAAGGTTTATTTTTCAGCGCTAATTTCTACTTGAAACCGATTCGAATTGAATGGCTAAGAATCTTGAAAAACCGACGGTAAACGCTTTAAGCGATAATTATAAGAAAGAGCGAAAGCTTAATTTCCTCGAGAACATCTATCTGATAGAGATATTTAAAGGGATGTGGTATTCTTTTAAGCAGATGTTTCAGCCCACATTTACGCTAAACTATCCTGAGGAAAAGTGGGATCCACCTGCAATTTTTCGCGGCCGTCCGGTTTTAGTGGAAGATCATGGAAAGGAGAGGTGCGTAGCCTGTGGATTGTGCGCACGTGCATGTCCGCCGCTTGCCATCAGCATGCAAGCCAAAGAAACTGATGACGAAAAAGAACGCTTTCCGGATTTTTTCGAGATCAATATGCTTCGATGTATTTATTGCGGTTATTGCGAAGAAGTATGTCCTGAAGAAGCTATTGTAATGAGTAAAGATTATGATATCGTATTTGAGTCAAGAGAAGATGCCATTTATGACAAGGAACGATTGTTAGTTCCAAAAGAAGACCTTAAGGAGCGCTTAGATTATCTCAAAAAGTACAGAAATCAGCAGTTCGGTTCTTTTTGGGATTTCCAGGAAGAGAACAACATTCATTCGGTCAGAGACAGAGACCAGGAATGGAATACGGGATTATCTTTAGTTGACATGATTGAGCAACAAAAAAATAATGATTCAACCCCGGCATCCAATAGCTGGTCTTAATTACTTTCCTAAAAGAATGGATATAAAACAAAGCCAGATTGATTCATTAATTGATGACGTTGCATATTTGGAACATGAGGCTGAGGCTTTAAAATATGTCATCGACTCCGTTCCTTACGATGAAACCCCTCCGGGAGGAAGATCAATATCCGAAATACTCCTGTTTCTGGATCATGCGCAACAATCATATTACAGAAAAGTGATCGAGGACGCATATAAAAGTGTGAGGCCCATCAATCTAAACGCTTACATTGATCCGGAAGAGACTTTCGAAACGGATGAGGAGCTTTCTAAGGATATTCAAAAGCTATTATATAAGCTTTCAAAGCATAGAGTAGCACTTTTAAATCTGATAAAAAATATTCAACTTATTGATTGGGAACGGGAGATAAGCAAGGGTAGAAGTACGATAACTTTATATGAATTTATTTCTCAGATGGTCCGCAAAGAACGTAATACACTAAAAGAAATAGCGGAATTGGTGCTTACCTATCAAAAGAGCCGCCAAGTACAGAGGGAGCTTGAAAGTCGTAACCCGGAAAGCTAATGGAACCACAAAAGTGGGTTGATCTCGTTGTTTCCTTCTCGTTCGGAACAGCATTTATTTTGCTGTTCAAACTGTTTTTGAAAAAGAGATCTTTACTTGAGCTTTATTTCAGCCTGGCTGCCTTTACAATCTCGATCCCATATTTACTGGACCTTTTACAGATTGATCCAACTATCGATCTTTTTCAGTGGGGTAAACTCATTTCCATCACTTTATATATAAGCGGATTATTGGTATTGATACGTGAGTCTAAACCCGTATTCGCACGTTTTCCGATTTATTTGACAGCTTTGCCCTTTATTAGCTTTTTATTTTTTCCGCTCCTTATTAATTCAATAGTTATAAAAGACCTTATAAATGCTACGTATCAAGGGGGAGCATTGGTTGTAACGGTTTTAGTATTTACGGTTAATGAAGCCCGGGCTAAAGGACGTCGATATTATATTATTGGGATCAGTTTTATATCTGCAGCATATCTTAGTTACTGGTTATACCTGAATCGGCTCAATGAGCCGGATCTAATTTGGATTACAGAAATTTTGCTATCTGTGGGAATTCTTGTGACACTATTTAGATTTATTAAGAGCCAACAAGAAAAATAATAGTTATAAATGTATGGAAACAGCCCAGGATTTTACTTTACCAGATACGAACGGAGAAAAAGTATCATTGTCAGATTTTGCAGGCGAAAAAAATGTTGTTCTTATCTTTTTTCCATTGGCGTTTAGCGAAGTTTGTACAAAAGAGTTATGCTCAACAAGAGATAATCTGAAAATTTATAATTCTCTTGACGCCGTAGTAATCGGTATAAGTATAGATAGTTTTTTTACCCTTAAAGCTTTCAAAGAAGCCAATAATCTAAATTTTTCTCTTCTAAGCGACTTCAACAAAGAAGTAAGTAAAAAGTACGATACGTTGTATGAAGATTTCTTCGGTATGAAAGGGGTATCTAAAAGATCTGTATTTGTTATAGATAAAAAGGGAAGGATAACATATCAGGAAGTCCTCGAAAACTCTGATGAACTACCTCAGTTTGATAAAGTGCAGGAAGCCTTAGCTGCTCTTAACTGATATCATTGTTTAAATTTAAAGTGTTGAGAAAAGTACAAGTTTGTACAGCAGTATTACTTTACATAATATAAATTATACGAAACAAATATATTATAATCACAATTGGTAAATAATTTCTTATCATCCCAAGACAAAAAATTATATGAAGTTGCTTAATAAATAGACGGTTAAAGCATGAAAATTATAATTGTTGAAGATGATAAAGTTTTATCATTATTACTTACAAAAATGATAGAACGCCTTGGCCATGAGGTCCTGGAAATTATTACCAAAGGTTCAGACGCCAAAAAAATTATTCAAGATAGAAGTGCAGATCTCATTTTGATGGATATCATGCTTGAGGATGATGTTGACGGTATTTCTGCAATGACTTCTTTGAGGGAAATCGGTCTGTCAGTTCCTGTCATTTATATCACGGGAAATTCAGACCCGGTAAATTTTGAGCGAGCGAAAAAAACAAATTTTTTAGAATACCTGATCAAACCTGTTGGCTTTGATGAACTAAAAGAAACCATCCAAAAAATTTAACGAAAAAAAGGTCTGAACTTTGATATTCAGACCTTTTTTCCTATTTACCCTTCCCCTTTGTATCCCTATTTAACGTGAATTCAATATAAAGATCATCTGTTAAGCACGTTGAAGGGTTATTTCACAGCGAATGCCCGAAATCCTATGGTTCCTCAGGTAGCGAATACGGAATTCATGGCAACCATTGGATTCCCGTGTCCACGGGAATGACCAGAAGCATCCACTTTTTATCCTTTTAACTTATTTCTAATCTCTAACGGACGTTATTTACTATTCTGATCCTTTAGAGTAAAACTTATCGGTAAACTGTATTTTACCATTACCGGTTTCCCTCGCTGCATACCCGGTCTGAACTTAGCTTTTTTTACAGCTTTAACGGCTATTTCATCACAACCTCCGCCAATTCCTCTGATTACTTTAGGGTCTTGAACATTGCCTTCCTTGTCAATAATGAACTGTACGATCACCTTACCTTCAATTTGAGCTCTTAGCGCAATTTCCGGATAAGTAATATATTTGCTGAGTGAAGCAATGCCGCCTATCAATTCCGGCATTTGTTCTACAATAATAAATACTTCTTCCTCCTCTTCCACTTTTTCCTCTGCTTTTGACGGTGGTGGCGGCAGATCCATAAACGGTTCGTCAATATCCAATTCAGAATCAAGGTTAATGATTTCGTTTTCTATGATCTCATCATTGGGAACCTCAACCGGAATAACTGGTTTAGGCGGTGGTGGTACCTTAAGTTCTTGTTTTGTTTGAACTATTTCCTCCACAAATACTTCTTCCTGCCGGTCTATTATAACTAAACCTTCCTTTTCAACAGGCTGAATATCTAACTTAAACGCTGAGATAAGTATCAGCAACGAAAGGATCAATCCTATTTCAAGACGAATTAAATAAGTGGACCTAAGATCGTTTTTGCGATTTATGATCTTTACCGGGCCTCTCATAATAACCTCCGGGTGTTTTAGAAGTTATTCCAGAATAGCTAAGATCCGTGAAGATTTGATGAATTGTTTTTATGAACTATAAGCTTTGTTAGTAACTACCCGTAAGGCCCCTTTTTGAACAGAGAATGAAAACGAGTTACCCCTGTTATCAACTTGCTCTCCGTCAGCGTGTACCTTCAGGTTACTTTCGGTTTGAACGTCAAATTCCTTTCTGCTTTTAAATACTTCTACAATATCTTCTTTAAAAGAATAGCCAAAAGAAAGCTTCATGAATTCGGTAATAAGCCGGACTTTAGGGACTTTTTTAACAAGAATTAGCTCTACTTCTCCGTCATTATACAGGGAGTTTGGTGAAATGGTATACCTCCCTCCTTCAGTTTTTCCATTTGCAATGGTTACCATCCAGGCTTTCCGCTTAATAACTTGCTCTGGCTCCCTGATCTTTAGAGTAACATTGAAAGGCTTCGATTCAAAAAGTGCTCTTAATCCAGCCCAAAAATATTTTAACCCACCATGTTTGAATGGGCTGTTGTTTGAGTAATAATTTGTAAGTCCATCAACTCCTATACCGAGTGTATTTAAGAAATACCCCCATTCAGTTTTGATCACATCAACTGAAGTTTTGTTGTCTTCAAAGAGGACCTGGAGGTTTTTCTCAAAATTCAAAGTCAGGCCGATGTTCTGAGCAAAATCATTACCGCTGCCTAAGGGAATTACCCCCATAACAGCCTGCGAGCCTATTATTGCGTTAGCAACACGATTCACCGTTCCATCTCCTCCACAAGCAACGATGTGGCTGAAAACCGATGCTTTTTCTCTGGCTATTTCAAGGATTGAATCCCCTTTCCGGATGTAGATGAATTCAGAATGACCGGGTAATTCTCGCCGAAGGAATTTTTCGCGTTCTTTAAAGAATGCTTCCGCTCTGTAGGAATTCGATGAGCAATTGATAACAAAGCAATATGTTGAAACCGGGTTCAATCGAAGTGTTTAACATGTACTGAATACGAGCCTTTTTTATCGGCCTTAAGTTTGATCTTATCAATTATAGCATCCATTTTTACTTCACCCTGTATGGCAATGAATTCAAAACCGTCTTTCTTAATTCGTTTGATAGGGCTTTGAATGCGAAGAGGATCCAATACGATAAGCAACAATTGTTCCGTTCCGTCGAAGTAATGATTTATAATTTCTTCTGCATGTTCTCCGGTAAAGGAATCAACGGATCCATCCTGTTCAAATGATGCAGGCTTTAAACGTTCTTGCTGAGAAATTTGGCGCCATTCTGATTGTTTAATGACTGCAAATAATAGATCTATATCCACTTTTATATTCGTTTATTTGTTATATGCATAATGAAGGAGTGCGTCGCCCTTATTTACTACAGGACAATTATTTAAGCCGATCACCATACCATCATGTGGGGCAATGACTCTTGAGTTTAAATCTCCATATGGATCTTTGATCAACCCTAAAACTTGTCGCTTGTTCAGTTCTTCCCCAAGATCTGCTTTTGGGATGAAAAGCCCTGCATTTTTAGTCCTTATCCAGGTTGAATTAGTGAACACTTTTGTATTATGTGGATCTGGAGCCTCAGGGATCATTCCCAAATGTTTCATTAACCGCTTAGCTCCATTGATACCTTCCTCAATACCAAATTCATCAAATCGGAGAGATTCGCCGGTTTCATAGACTAGGATCTCTTTGCCCTTTTTATGTGCCGCACTTCTGAATGATTTTGAGATCAGTGAAGAATGCATCATCACGGGGGCTCCAAAAGCCTGGGCAAGTTCTTTGGCTTTCTTGATCTTGAAAGAACACCGTATCTGGGGATAATTGGAACGTGCTGCACCACCGGTATGAAAATCGAGTCCATAATCAATTTCTGGGATGATCTCTTTCATCAATGTATAAGCCAACAATTTAGCCAATGAGCCGCCTTTAGCACCCGGAAAACTACGGTTTATATCTTTTCCATCAGGCAAACCGCGAGAGTTTTGTATAAATCCATAAATATTTACGATTGGAATGGCTATCACTGTTCCTTTATCAGGAACGAGCAGTTCCCGCTCTATCATACGTCGAACGATCTCTATACCATTGATCTCATCTCCGTGGAGCCCGCCGGTTAGCAGTAGTACAGGACCATCCACAGGGGCACGATAAACTAATACCGGCAGATCAATGCTTGTATAGGTAGGAAGCCGGGCTATATTCAGATTTATGATCTGTTGTTCTCCAAGCCCGATCTTTTGTTTGTTTATGGAAATAGAATCAGGCATTCTTCTTGGCCTTTTTCTTACGAGCTGGATTGACCTTTCGCCCTTCCACTGCTTTCTCAATATAGCTTACGATGCTGCTCGCAATATCTTTTTTGGTTGTCTCCTCAATACCCTGTAATCCAGGAGAAGAATTCACTTCGAGGATCAGCGGCCCTCGTTCGGATTGAAGCATGTCCACACCGGCAATTTGCAGGTCCATTGCCTGAGCTGCTGTTAAAGCAGCTTCTCTTTCAGCTTTGGATAATTTGATCAAACTTCCAGAGCCGCCTTGGTGTAAATTAGACCTAAATTCACCTTCCTTACCTTGTCGTTTCATTGCCCCGACAACTTTACCATCAACTATAAATGCACGTATATCGGCACCTTTCGATTCTGAAATGAATTCCTGCACAATTACACGTGCCTTCATAGCATGAAATGCTTCAATGATTGACTCGGCAGCTTTTTTTGTTGGCCCAAGCACAACACCATGTCCCTGAGTTCCCTCCAATAATTTTACGATCAAAGGAGCTCCACCTACCGATTCTATCAGCTTTTTGACCTCCTTAGAATAATTAGTAAATACAGTTTTAGGTAAACCTACACCCGAACTGGCAAGTAATTGTAAACTTCTGAGTTTATCTCTCGAGCGAACCAATGCCTGAGAATGAACGGCAGTGAATACTTCCATCATTTCAAACTGACGAACTACAGCAGCGCCATAGAACGTAACCGACGCTCCAATTCGAGGAATAATAGCATCCAGATAATCTATGCGTTTACTTTTGTAGTAGATCTTTGGATCATCCTGTTCAATTACAATATCACATTTCAGGTGATCAATAATCTCAACATCGTGTCCTTTTGCTTCCGCAGCTTCTACTAATCGCCTTGTGGAATAGAGTGATGAGTTTCTGGATAGAATTCCGATCTTCATTAAGACTCCCTGGTCTTTTTAATTTTAGAACTATTTGTACTTGTTACATCTACTATGAATGGGCCTTTCTTGAGAAATTTCCTGCCAATAAGCAGCGGATATTTCATTGCCGATCTATCTGTCAGAGAAAATTCAATGGTGTAGGAACCGTCAAAAAAATTGATCTTTGTTTGAATAAAATATCTCAGTTCTGTTTCACCATTTGAGCTTTTTACTTCCCTTTGATCATAAATAGGTTTTTCGATTTTACGGTCGTTATAAGCCTCATGTTCAGGATCCAGTAAATAAAAACGGATCCAATTCTCCCCTTCTTTTTTGAAAGTTTCAATATCATGACAATGTAAACTTGAGGTAAACGCCCCGGTATCAATTTTGGCATCTAAGCCATAAAAATCCCATTCAGGAAGATCTACCTGTTCGCGCCGACCAATAATTTTTAGGTCTGATGTATTCATTAAGCCTTAAAAATAACGGTTTAATTGGCTAATAACATTCTTAGATTAATATATTTAGCTGTTATTTTCATTTCATATCTTCTTACACCATTAATCTATAATAGTTATCTATGTATTTACATAAACCCTTTCTTTTGATCCTTTCTCTGAGCATCCTGACAGGTGCCTGCGGTTCGATGCAACCTGTTTTTGAATCGAACGAAATTCCATTAAATAAAACTACACAAGCCACACTTTGGGTGCAAAACGCTGCTGAATATACTGCTATCACAACCCAGACTTACAATACTGCTCAAAGAATGTTTCCCCTGTCGCTGGAAGATTCCTTCTGGACGGCTTCTCTTAATCAAGAAGAAAATGAGAACCATCTCTCTCTCCCTCCCGCTATTATTCTGGATATCGACGAAACCGTTCTTGATAATTCTCCTTTTCAGGCAAGAATGATCAAACAGGATAAGACCTTTAACATGGAAGACTGGAACGCGTGGTGTAATGAGGCAAATGCTGATGCTGTACCGGGGGCAGTGGAGTTTACCAATTATGCTGCCAAGAATGGCGTTGTGATATTTTATATAAGCAATCGAAGCTATGAGGTTGAAAGTGCCACCCGGAAGAACCTGATTGAACAAGGTTTTCCTGTTGCCGACTCCATAGACACGATTATGAGTAACGGAGAAGAGCCTGGTTGGAATTCGTCTAAGATTCAGCGGCGTAAATTGGTGGAAGAAAATTTTCGCCTTCTCATGGCTTTCGGAGATGACCTAAATGATTTTTTCCCTGCCAAAGGCATCACTCAAGAAGCACGTGCAGCTCT
Organism: Gracilimonas sp.; assembly: GCA_022450045.1. Taxonomy (GTDB): domain Bacteria; phylum Bacteroidota; class Rhodothermia; order Balneolales; family Balneolaceae; genus Gracilimonas. The sequence goes on from JAKURD010000001.1 coordinate 296,361, forward strand.
TGTTGAAGAACATTCCAATAAATTCGGGCGTATGTGGTTTGTATTTCCTAACCCAGTGTATGGTTCCTGGGAAGATGCCTTATTTGATTTTAAGGAGGATCTTTCAGAAAATGAAAGAACCTCTATATTAAAAGACAGACTCAACTCAAAAAATAAATAACTCGTATTTTTATTTATCAGATATGAAAGTTGTTTTATTAATTATATCAATTATTAGTGGTGGTGTGCAAGGTACTGCCTATTCTCAGATAGTATTTGAGCATGAAGAGGAGAAAAAGGAACGAGCACTTCCCATCCATTCCTTGTATTTAGATATTTTTGGAAACGCCTATTCTTATTCACTTAATTATGAGGTGATAAATAAACACAACTTGGGATTCAGAGTTGGAATAACCCCTTATTTTGATTTTGTAATCAATGAAGAAGAATTGCCAAATAATAATTACCGGAATGACCGGTTTTCACAAAGTTTTCTCTTAATTGGAATGATTAATTATTACTTCGGAACGGGATTACACCGTTTAGAGACAGGCTTGGGAATGGTATTTTCAGTAAACGATAGAAATATCCGTCCCGGATTACCAAGTTACCCTGCCATGACAGGCACTATTGGTTACAGGATTATCCCATATAAAGAAGACATTACACTTCGAATAGCTTTCACTCCAATATTATCAGAAGATAAATTTTACCCTCATATTGGATTTTCAATAGGATATATTTTTTAATTGACTCAACTATGAATGTACCTTTCCCAACCCTTTTTGTTGATTTGGAAATTGTGAGAAAAAACATTGCAGCCATGGCTGAAAAGGCCACGAAATGTGAGGTAGAGCTCCGGCCTCATTTTAAGACTCATCAATCAAAAGAAATTGGAAAGATCTTCAGAGAGTTTGGTTGTTCTGGGATAACCGTATCTTCCATCAGAATGGCGGAGTACTTTCTTAATGACGGTTGGGATGACATCACTATTGCGTTTCCTGCAAATGTATTAGCAATAGATGATTACGACACAATTTGTTCAAGATGTGAGTTAAAAACATTGGTTATTTCCGAAGAAGTTGTCCGGAGGCTGAACCAGAACCTTAGTCACGAGCTTGGCCTTTATATAGAAATTGATCCCGATTACGGCCGAAGCGGAATACCTGTAAGTAATATCGCCGGGATACAATCGGTTCTCGCTGAAATTCAAAATTCTGAACATTTGTATGCTGCAGGATTTTACTGTCATGCCGGTCACACTTATAAAGCAAGATCTAAAGCTGAAGTAGAAGAGACGGCTTCTCAGGCTTTAGAAAAGCTGAGCATTTTAAAAGAGCATTTCCCCGAACTACCAATCTGTTATGGGGATACCCCTTCCTGTAGTGTCTTGGAAGATTTTGGGCCTGCTAACCAGATCAGTCCCGGAAATTTTGTTTTTTATGACTGGATGCAAGTTCAGATCGGTTCCTGCAGTCCCAATGAGATCGCAGTGTTTATGGAATGTCCGGTGATCGAAAAATATAGAGGCCGAAACCAAGTGCTAATTCATGGAGGTGCGGTTCATTTTTCGAAAGACTTTGTGGAAGTCAATGGAGTAAAGAGCTTTGGTGAACCGCGCCTTAAGCATCTTTCAGAGGAAACATACATTAGTAGTTTATCTCAAGAGCATGGGATCATTCAATGCAGTCCCATGGTCTTTAAAGATATCCAGATCGGTGAATCTATACAGATATTTCCAATCCATTCGTGCCTTACGGCTGATCTCATGCAAGCATATAAAACAGATAAAAATCTGATTTTAGATCATTTATCGGGTATTGAGAAGCCCAAATAATCTAAACAACAGCTGAATCATTGATTCTAATTATCTGGTTGGCTGCATCAATTGTTCCCGAAATACCAACAGGAATGGTTACATTATCATCTTCATGACTTATCATGGCGCCGTAAAAAGCAGGAATTCCCAGCGGTTTGATGTGATCATCAAACACCTGTTCTAATGTCAGACTGTTATTACCAGCCGAGCATTCCGTGCATTTCCCAAATACAAATCCGGATAATTTATCAAGGATTCCGGCGAGTTTAAGTTGGGTAAGCATACGGTCAATGCGATAGACACTTTCCCCGATATCCTCCAAAAACAGAATAGCTCCTTCAAATGCCGGCAGATATTCTGACCCTATCATAGAAACCAATACGGATAGATTTCCCCCAAGCAACATTCCCTCTGCAGTTCCCGGAGTGATAATAAACCGATCTTCAGAGTTATCCGGGATTATGTATTCTACTTTTTCTCCATTCCCAATAACACTTTTGAAAGCATCCGTAGTAAATGAATTCCAGACGGATTTACCAACCGGGCCATGAAAAGTATAAAGATCACTTTTCTCGTAAAATGCCATATGCAGGGAAGTAATGTCACTAAATCCACAAAATACTTTGGGGTTAGACCGGATAACATCATAATCTATATCAGTTAAGATGCGGTTACATCCCCACCCTCCCCTGATGCACATGATTCCATCTACTTCAGGATCTTTGAACATATTCATCAGGTCTTCTACTCGTTCTTCATCTGTACCGGCCAGGTATCCGTTTCTGTTTCGGACATGATTTCCCAGTTTGAGTTTGTAACCCAGATCGGTAAGATTCCCCAGCATTTCATTGAACACCGATTCTTCGTAAATGGGACTTGCAGGAGCAATTAATCCCAGAGTATCACCTTTCTTTAAAGCCTTTGGTTTGATCTTATTCTTTAACGGCAGGTTCGTACTGCAGGCTGCACCGCTAATGGTCATTCCAGCAAGAGAAGCTAAAGCCGTAGTTCTTAGAAAATCCTTACGAGTAAAATCCATTCTTTCCTATAATTATTGAATGGCAGTAGTTAGCTATATAACTGCTCATTTTCAATAATTAATGCGACTTCTTCGGGTACCATATTCTGAATAGACTTCCCTTTTTTGGCTTCATCCCGAATATCAGAAGATGAAATATCAAGCGGGGTATGCGGCACAAAACGAGTATGAGCCAGAATATCATCCTGAGTTTCTTCATGGAAAACTCCGGGGCGCTGAGCCACTAAAAGGTCACATTCTTCCAGGATCTCGTCATAAAATTTCCAGGTATGGAATTTTGCAAGACTATCCTCTCCCATGCAATAAAAAAAGGTAGTATCAGGATATTCCTTTTTTAGGTACCGAATGGTTTGAACGCTATAGGAAGGTTTAGGCAAGCTATTTTCAATGGTATTGATCTTCACCTTTTCCATGCCTGCAAAAGCCGCTTCCAGCATATCAAGTCTTGTTTGGTAAGAGGTTGTTTTTTTTTCTTGCTTATGGGGTGGGTAAGGGGTCAGTAAAACCCATAACTCATCAATATTACCCGAATCAAGAAATGACTGAGCGATGGAAACATGACCATTGTGCACGGGGTCAAAAGTTCCCCCAAATAATCCCACACGATGAGCCATTAACTCTGAGAGTTTTCGGAGCCTTCCATGGCTGGTGGGACGTTTGCAAGCTTACGCTGAGCTTCATCATGCAAATTCTCTACTTCACTTCTATACTCACTATCCGGGAAAAGCTGCAAGAATTTTTCGTAGGCTTCAATAGCATTGGAATATCGCTCTGCCTGGCGGGCGGTAATACTATTGTCAGCATAGGTAATATATGTCTGGATCTGATCTACCAGTGACCTCTCTGCCCACTCTGTCTCGGGATATTGATCTATGGTCTTATCAAAATAAATGTTTGCTGCCCTGTAGCGGCCGGTTCTTACATAGAATTGTGCAGCTTCGTAAGATTTACGAGCCAATTTGTTTCTTAATTCATCAATTCGTTCGGCAGCTTCAGTAACTAATTCAGAATCAGGAAAACGGTTATTGAATAACTGAAAGCGTTCTATGGCCCTGCGCGTTGAGGTTTGATCCAATTTATAGCGAGGACTCTGATGGTAATAACTCATAGCGGCTTTAAATTCCGCATCCTGCCTTCGCGGATCTTGAGGGTACAAACTGACAAATCGATCATACTCGGATGCAGCCAAAAGATAACGACGTCCGTTGTAGTAACTTTCTGCCAGGTAATATTGGGCTTCCTGTCCATAATTTGTTCCCCGGCCTATTCGGGTTACCGTATTAAAAGCATCAGCAGCTTCGCTAAAATCTTCTTCTTCATACAATGCCATGGCCTTTTCATAGGCTACATCAACAGTGTCTCCCCGTTTAATAAGCTTATCGTTCTGGCAAGCATTGAAAAGAAATAGGAAACCAAATACAACTAAAAGTTTTTTACGCATTGAATAAATTTGTTCTGATTTAGTGGTCACGATTCTGCAGAAAGATAAGAAGTTTTTCAAGCTCTTGTTGATATTCTGAAGATGTAAATTTGTTAAGCAGTTCAAAAGCTTTTTTATAATGCTGATCAATTTCTGCAGCTACATCTTTCAACACATTCAAGGTCTCCATAACATTTAAAACCTGTTCAACATTTTCAATTTTAGGATCATTGTCATTTAATGTATCCTGTATAAAAGCGGATTGCTCCTCATTTGCCCGTTCTAACGCAAGAATGGTAAGATATGTTTTCTTTCCCTCGAAAATATCCCCACCCGGACGTTTGCCAAATTTCTCAGGGTCAGCGGTAGCATCCAAATAGTCATCCTGAATTTGAAAAGCAATCCCCATTTCATATCCAAGTTCGTGAAGTTCGCTTCTTTTTTGAGGTGAAGCGTGCGCGGATATAGCTCCCATTTCAAGCGCGGCGCTTAATAAGGCTGCGGTTTTCCCGGCGATCATCTGTATATATTCTTCGTGTTTTACGTGCTTACGTTCAACGAATTCCATGTCTAAGGCTTGCCCTTCACACACGGTGATTATGGCCTTGGAGAATACTTCATGAATGGCAGCGTACTCTTCTTTTGAGAAAGCAGCATTTTGGCCATAATAACTAAGCTGCCGGTATGCATCAGCAAACATCGCATCTCCGGAAAGTATAGCCGTGTTCTCATTCCATTTCTTGAAAACACTTGGCTCTCCTCTGCGGGTATCAGCACTATCCATGATGTCATCATGAACCAATGTGAAATTGTGTAAGATCTCAACAGCTAAAGCGGCCGGCAGAGCATCGTTAAGATCGCCTTTACATAAACCGCATGCTAAAAAAGTCAACATAGGCCGAATACGTTTTCCTCCTACTGAAAGGGTATAGCGGTACGGCTCGTAGAGAGTTTTAGGATCACGAGGCAGGTCAAGCTCTTTCAATCCGTTTTCTATTTTGGCCAGTAAATGTTTTTGAAGGTCTGTCTTACTCAAAGTTCTTTGTGTAGATGAGCGAAGAATATAAGAAAATTGGCTGACGGATTAAGGTATTTTTCGCAGGTGAGAGGGATTCAATTCCTTTACTTGTTCGCACCCCAGCAATGTAAGAATGGTCTTGAGATCTTTTTCCCATTGAGAAAACAGGTTGTCCAGTTCATTCAATCCGCCTTTCTTAATAGCTTTGATTACAGGCTGTGCGGTTGCCGTAAAATGAGCTCCCAAACAAAGCGACTTAGCCATATCAAAAGCAGAGCGAATTCCCCCGGATGCTATGATCTCAAAACTGCGCTCCCATTCCAGTTTACTTAGCTGCTGCAAACATTCAGTGGTTGAAATTCCCCATTCATCAAATTGATGATTAGCAGTTTCATTTGAGCTTCTGAAGTTTTCTACTTTAGCCCAGCTTGTCCCTCCCGCTCCTGCAATATCAATTACTTTAACCCCTGCGTTCAACAAACGACGCGCCGTATGTTCATTAATTCCGGCTCCGGTCTCCTTTACTATGACCGGCCTATCAATGTCTTTAACCAATTGCTCTATGCCATTCAATATGCCTTTAAAATTCCGATCTCCTTCAGGCTGCATCAATTCCTGTAAGGGATTTAAGTGAACGATAACGGCATCAGCCTCAATCGAATCAATTAGTTTACTGATCTTTACAGAGCCAAGTCCGCCAATGAGTTGTACCCCACCAATATTTGAACATATAAAAGCATTAGGGGCTTTTTTACGGACAACTGAAAAGGTGTCGGTAAGGCTTTCATCTTCCAGCATAGCTCGTTGACTTCCAACTCCAAATGGAAGATTATTATATTCACAAAATTCGGCTATAATAGCATTCGCCGGTCCGGCATCTGCATAGCCACCCGTCATGGAAGAAACAAATAGGGGGAATCGAAAAGTTCTTCCAAGTAAGGTTTTCTCTGTTGAAACATCATTAAAATTTACTTCAGGGAGCGCATTATGAATGAATTTAAAGCGTTCAAATCCTGTATCCTGAACATATTGAGTGCCGTCGGTTACAGTAAGCTCTACGTGGTCTTTCTTTCGATCTCTGATGTCTGTCATAAAAGTAAATTGCTGCTATTCTTAAAAAAATACAACGCAGGATTGTAAATTAACGTGAATTCGACATAAAGACTATCTGTTGAGTACGTTGAACGGTCATTTCGCGGCGAATGCCCGAAATCTTATGGCTGGTCAGGTAGCGAATACGGAATTTATGACCACTATTAGATTCCCGTCTCCACGGGAATGCCCACAAACATCCATTTTTATCCTTTTAACTTAGTTCTTATCTCGAACTCACGTTAAATTATACCTGACTGAATTCAAAAAAGTGTTTACAATACATCATTTTCCCTAATTTTTCTTTGCGGCCAAATATACAATATGCCATTTTACTTTCACCTTCCCGGTGGTTTTCTTATCCCAGTGATCGGTAAGCAGCTTAAATTGTTTTGTACTTAGCGATTTATTCAAAATACTGGTAGAGGCCCCGATACTTTTAAGGTGCCGGAAAAAATCCACAGAAGAATCAAATTCCTTAAAAAGATCGTTTTCATAATAATCAATCTGCACAGGCCCCATAGATAGCTTTACAACCACCTCTTCCACATCAGGTAATGGATTCGCAGTATGAGGAAGCCCCAATTCCAGGCAATTTTCATACCATTTGGGGAAGGAATGATTTCCGGGAAATGAAGTTAACATAATCCCACCATTCAGTAATGATTCTACCAGGTTATGCAGGCTTAGAGAAGTATCTTTAAACCAGTGTGCTGCAAAATTGCTGATCACCAACGCAAATTCCTGTGAATCAGCCTTAAACTCATTCACATCTAATTGACGAAACTCTACGTTGTCAGTGGCAACACCTTGTTCAGCAAGTGCTGCTTTACAAAATTCAAGCATCTTTTGAGAAGCATCGGTTACGATCAGCTTCCTGTCTGGGAATTTCTTAATAAGTTTTGAGGTTAAGAATCCCGTACCACAACCAACTTCCAGGATCGATCCTGAAGGCAGGGTTTCCTTCCACGGAATAAGTGATGAGATCAGCCCTTCTGCTACTTTAAACTGGATCTCAGCTTCACGGTGATAGGCTTTCGCCCGCTCACCAAATACTTCTGCTACTTTATTGATAGTATTCTAAGTTTTTTACTAAAGATTAGGATCTGCACGTTCATTAGTCCAGGTAGAATCAGACTGGAAGGTTCTTCCCATTGCCCGAAACTGGCGCACAAATGGCAGTTTTTTTCGTACACTTGGGGCAAATTGGCTGTAATCCACCATAAACAAACGGTTTGTATCAGGATCATAGTAGGTAAAATTAACAAAAGGACCTCCCATCAAGCCGTTCACCATGTACCATGTTCCCCGGGTTTCATATGTTATAAGCCTTCCCATTTGAAAAGATTCGGTTTCTATAGGCCTTCTTACCTGATCGTTTATGTATGTTTGAACGTACATGGAATCTCTCGCCCCTTTAATGAATTGCTTTTGAAGAGAATCTCGGGTGGCAATAATCCAATCCTGATCTAAGAAAGAGATATCATCTACATTGTTTAAGTGCCAGGTCCACATCCAGCGATCGTTTTCAGGTAGGAATCTGCGGAAACTATGGAAATTCAGCGTATCAATGTTCTTAATGTAATCATGTTGTATGCGAACTTTATACCCGTGATTTTCCCACAGAGAATCTGAATATTGAGTTTGTTCATAGCGTTCGTAAACAAAATACTCCCATCTGGCAAGTTCTTTCTCAAGCATATCGCTAAGGAGAGATTTTTCAGTATTTCTGATCTTCTGTGCCAATACAGAATCAGAAGTAGAAGTTAAGATGAGCGCATATTGATCTTTATACCATTGATCTTCAAAAGGAAAAGCAAAACTCTCCCCTGCTCTTACCCGCTGCTCGATGTTTTCATCAAGAAAACCGCGTATTTGGCGGCCGGTATTGGAATCTTCATCAATGGGTGCGGCAAAAATAATATTTTTTTGGTTTCTGATACGTTCCAGATGATCCTGGGATCGGATATGAGTGAATCTGAGATCGTAATAAGGTTCACCATTAGGAACGGTCAAGACCCATTTACCAAATACATCTCGGATGGCTTCGGCGGTTTCACTTTCCCATTGAGTTGAATCCATTACAACAACTACCTCCCGGGTATTACCATCAGCTACAGGACGATAATCCCCGTCGCAAGAAATAAATAATAGAACAAAAGCGGATGCTATAAGTGATAAATATGTACGCTTCATAATTACGAATTAGTTTCCAAATTTAAGTGAATGAACGAAGGAGAATAGCTCAGATTGCCATCCCTCATTCGGGTAGTGTGTTTTGATAGTATCAATTAAGGCACTTCCAACAATAAATCCATCGGCATTTGATGCGATACTCTTAGCATCTTTATATGATTTAATTCCAAAGCCCACCATTACGGGGTTCGTTGTAATATTGGCACGAACCCGTTCTATAAAACGCGAAACCGACTTTGAAACTTCATCACCATCCCGGGCACCGGTTACACCCGTCACGGAAACGCAATATACAAATCCCTGGGAGTTTTCATCAGCCAGTTTCATTCGGGCATCTGATGTATTTGGCGCTACAAGGTGAATGACATCCAAGCTATTCTTTTTTGCATGCTCTTTTATCATACCATCTTCTTCTAAAGGAATATCGGGGATGATCAATCCATCAACGCCCGCTTCAGCTGCTTTTTGGGTAAAGTTTTGGACGCCATACCTCAAAACAGGATTCATGTAACCCATCAGGATGATCGGAATCTCAGACTCTTTTCGAACTTTTTGTACCATCCGAAATATCCTATTCATGGTGATGCCGTTTTGGATAGCAACATCACTGGAATGTTGAATGGTGGGACCATCAGCTAAGGGATCACTGAATGGCATTCCGAGCTCTATGATATCAGCTCCATTCTTTTCAAATCCTAAGATCAGGTCTGTTGTAGAATCCAGATCAGGATAACCGGCAGTAATGAAAAGACCCATCAGTTTTTCATTGTCTTTTCTATTCTTAAATACGCTTTGAATTCGGTTCATGCTTTAAAAATATTTGGTTATGGAAACCGGATAACACAGATTGAGCGGAAAGTCACCGGTAAATATTTAAAACAGTGATCATCCGCCATATCTGCGTCATCTGTGTTCAATTCCTTAGTCTTCTTCACGAATATATTCTGAAATAGTGCCCATATCTTTATCTCCTCTTCCGGAGAGATTTAAGACTACAATTTCATCTTCTGAAGTTTTGGGCATCAAATTCTCTAACCAGGCAAAAGCATGAGCGGTTTCCAGTGCGGGAATAATCCCTTCGGTTTCTGACAATAATTTGACGGCTTTCATAGCCTCTTCATCTGTAACCGCTTTGTATTCAACCCTCCCCAAATCTTTAAGATGCGCATGCTCAGGCCCAACTCCCGGGTAATCCAATCCTGCACTTATTGAGTGTGCCAACTCGATTTGTCCTTCTTCACTTTGCAGTAAATAGCTGAGCGAGCCGTGCAAAATTCCGGGAGTCCCCTTACTCATAGTAGCTGCCGTTTTACCGGAATCGACACCAAATCCGGCTGCTTCAATCCCTATGATCTTCACGTTTTCATCGTCTATAAAAGGATAGAAGAATCCAATGGCGTTTGAGCCTCCCCCCACACAAGCCACTAAATAATCCGGTTTTCTCCCTTCAGCTTTGTCAATCTGTTCCATAGTCTCATTTCCGATCACTTCATGGAAATAGCGAACCATCATGGGGTATGGGTGGGGGCCTACCACTGAACCAATGATATAGAATGTAGTATCCACATTGGTTACCCAGTCACGGATGGCTTCGTTAGTGGCATCTTTTAGCGTTTTTGAGCCACTTGTAACGCTTCGGACTTCTGCTCCCAACAATCGCATGCGATCTACATTCAATTTTTGGCGGATCATATCCTCTTCCCCCATATATACAATACACTCCAAACCAAATTTAGCGCAAGCCGTTGCTGTGGCCACTCCATGCTGGCCTGCACCCGTTTCTGCTATAATACGCTTCTTGCCCATTCTGCGGGCAAGCAAAACCTGCCCGATGGCATTGTTGATCTTATGAGCACCGGTGTGACAAAGGTCTTCTCGCTTCAGATAGATCTTGGCCTTTCCGTAATGTTCAGTCAACCGGTTGGCATAGGTGAGTTTTGTAGGCCTGCCCACATATTCATCCAACAATCCTGCTAACTCTTTTTGGAACTCAGGATCATCTTTGGCTTTGTTAAACTCTTCCTCCAGTTCCTGGATAGCGGGAATGAGAATTTCAGGAACGAATTTCCCTCCAAATTGGCCATAATAACCCTTTGAATCAGGAAAGTTGTATGTCTTTTTTTTGGTTTTTGTGGTCATATTAAATGGTTTATGGAACGCGGATGACACAGATAAGCTGGATAGTCACGGATCATTTTAAAATCCGCGACTATCCGTAAAATCCGCATCATCCTTGTTCTATTCCTTAGTTTCTAATGCTTTCATATTATCCATAAAGTCTTCGATCTTACCGAAGTCTTTGAGTCCCGGCTTTTGTTCCAGGCTGCTGGAAACGTCAACAGCAAAGGGCTGAACCATCTCGATGGCTTCTTTGATGTTATCCGCACTCAAACCTCCGGAGAGAAAAAATGGGATATCGTCTCCAATCTCTTTCAGGAAATTCCAATCAAAGGTTGTGCCGGTTCCACCCCATTTTCCTTCAGTCTTTGTATCAAACAACAAGTAATCGGATACTTCTTCATATTGCTCGATCTGATGCTTCAAGAGATAATCAACGGTTTCCTCTTCAATATGGATAACTTTTATAATAGGTTTCTCAATAAGTCCGCAATACTCGACAGATTCATCTCCATGAAGTTGCACATAGTCTAAACCCGTTTCCCTGGCAATTCGGTTCACATCATCTAACGGCTGATTCACAAACACACCTACTTTCTCGGGCCCTTCAATCCAATTTATGATCGCCCCCGCTTCTCCGGGTTCGATGTATCGGGGGCTCTTTTCGTAAAAAATGAATCCCAAGTAATCTACCAGAGCTCCCGCGGCAAAACGGGCATCTTCCAGGTTGGTTATCCCGCAGATCTTAATTTTAGTTCGTTCTTTTTCGTAACTCATTAACTAACTGTATTGCTTTTTAAATTCTTCTTCGGTTTGCTCAAGCAACTTTTTCACGGTTTGTCCGGGGTCTTTTTGCCTCATAAAATATTCACCGATCAAAGCAGAGTGAATTCCTTTTTTCTGTAATAAAGCCAGATCTTCCCCGGTAGATAAACCACTTTCAGAAACCAATACCGTTTCTTCAGGAGCTTGTTGCAGAAGTGAAATCCCGCGATGGACATCCACTTCAAAGTTCTTCAGATCACGGTTGTTCACTCCTAAAATATCCACCATGTCAAAGTTGATTCGGTCAAGATCATCCTGATCATAGCATTCAACTAAAGCGTCTAATCCAAACTCTTTGGCAGCATGGATGAGTTCTTCAAGCTGCTTTCCTTCTGTTATAGCTACTATGATCAACACGGCATCCGCGCCATAAGCCCGTGCTTCTTTGACCTGATAGGGATCGATGATGAAATCCTTTCGGAGTAATGGCAGTTGAGTACGTTTTGAAATGGCCTCTAAGTATTCCAAATCACCTTTGAAAAACGGTTCATCGGTCAACACTGAAATAGCAGCAGCCCCTCCCTGCTCATATCTGAGGGCAATATCAATTGGGTCAAAATCAGGCCGGATAATGCCTTTTGACGGAGAAGCTTTTTTTACCTCGGTGATAATGGAAACGGAGTCGGTTCCACTCAAGGCCTTTTTGAAGGACAGACGTTCTTTCTCAAATTCCTCAAAGGAATTGAAATCAGAGAAGGAAACCTCTCGCTTGCGCTTAGTGAGGTCTTCAGCTGTTTTCTCGGTTATTTTTTCTAAAATGTTACTCATTAAATTTAATCCTAATTCTCGAAGTTCTCATTACGAAGTTATTGCTTCGCAATGCATACAAAGAGACTCCAGCTTCCAGTTTACTGCCAATGGCACCAAAATTGCGCAACCTCCGATGAACATCTGTACACTAAAAATATTCGGGTAGAGGTTTTTTCTATTTCTTCCCCGACTAAAGTCGGGGGCTACAATCAGTCATACCTACGAGATTTTGTTTTGTCACAATTTCAATAATCAGCGAATATCCGCAACATCCGCTTTATCCGCGTTCTATTACTTAATATTTAAAAGTTCCCATCGCATCATTTGTGGCGTCCATAAAGTCGTTTAGCATCTTTCGTACCTTACCTGATTTAAGTGCTTCCACCGCAAGATCTTTAGCATCCTCAAGCTTTTCTGCTTTACCTGAAGCCTGAATGGCAAAAGCGGCATTCAATAAAGCGATATTTTGCTGTGCTTCCGTTGCTTTATTTGCCATGATACTGGTTAATATCTCTGCATTTTCTTTCTTTCCCCCACCCATGAGATCATTCATACTAACCTTTTGAAAGCCAATGGATTCGGGATCAAATATAATGGAAGTTGAAACTACGTTATCCTTTAATTCAAAGATTTCAGACTGAGAAGTCAGGCTTACTTCATCGAGCCCGTCGTGGGCATTAAAAGTGTAAGCAAAATCAGTATCCAGATTTGCCAGGATATGGACCATTTTTTTGGCTACTTCCTTGTTAAATGCCCCGATAACATAGCGCTGCACGCCGGCCGGATTTACCATAGGTCCCAGAATATTGAAAAAGGTTCTAAATCCTAACTCACGCCGGGTTGGCATTACATATTTCATGGCAGGATGAAACATCGGTGCAAACATAAAAGCCATACCAATCTCATCAAACACCTGTTCCACCTGTTCTTTTCCGAGTTCGATGGATGCTCCCATATACTCCAAAACGTCCGCACTTCCGCATTTACTGGAGGCACTGCGATTTCCATGCTTTATCACCGGAACCCCGGCTGCAGCAGTAATAAAGGAAGCTGCTGTTGAAATATTGAAGGTTCCTGATAGATCTCCTCCCGTTCCAACCAGGTCAATGGCTCCGGTTACATCCACATCCACTTTAACGGCTTTAGAGCGCATTACCTTCACAAATGCAGTTAGCTCTTCTACGGTCTCCCCTTTTAATCGCATTGCTGTTAGAAAAGAAGCTATTCGTTCCTCAGAAACTCCTCCGGTCATGATCAAATTCATAGCCGTTTCAGCTTCAATTTCAGTGAGGTTTTCAGAAAATGACAGTTTATTGAGTATGCTTTTAAAATCCATGGATTATTGGCGTAACCAGTTTGAAATTAGTTTGGGCCCTTCTGTAGTAAGAATACTTTCAGGGTGGAATTGGATCCCCTGAATAGGAAATTCTTTGTGGCGGATTCCCTGTATCACATCGTCATCAGAATAAGCTGTTATTTCAAGTACTTTAGGAATGGTATCAGGATCTAAGATCAGGGAGTGATAACGCGTTGCAATGAAACTTTTTTCGACATCATTAAATATAAATTCTCCATTATGTGATACTCTTGAAACTTTGCCGTGCATCAGTTTAGGAGCATGTATAACTTTCGCACCAAAGACCTCACCTATGGCCTGATGTCCTAAGCATACTCCCAATATCGGTATCTGTTTTCCAAGTTCCCGGATGATCTCTTCGGTTATTCCGGCCTCATGAGGCCGGCCCGGTCCGGGTGAGATCAATATTTTAGCTGGCTTCAATTCACGAATCTCATCCAACGTCATTGCATCATTGCGGATCACTTTATAATCATCCGTTTCTGCTGCAACCAGATGGACGAGGTTGTAGGTGAATGAGTCGTAGTTATCGATTATTAGTATCAATTTGTTAATGGTAAATTGGTTATTTGTGTAATGGTTATTGGTTATTTTTTCTTGGAAAATCGTCACTATTTACGATTAACTAATAACCAACTAAAAGTGGCGCACGATTCCGGTTACTTCCCTAATGGGTTCCATCACTTCTTCAGCGCGCATGTGGGCTTTTTTACCGCCTTCACGAAGCACATCTTGTACATAATCAAGATCTTTAGCCAACTCATGTCTTCGTTCGCGGGCCTCACCAAAGTAATCTTCTATCATGCCTAAGAGTTCCTTTTTGGCATGGCCGTAACCGTATCCTCCCGCGCGATATTTTTCGGAGATCTCATCCAGCTTTTTCTTATCGGCAAACAGTTTGATGAGGGCAAAAACATTATCTGTGGATGGATCTTTAGGATCTTCAAGGGCAGTAGAATCGGTTTCAATAGACATCACCCGCTTTTTTAAAGCCTTTCCTTCCGCAAAAATGTTGATTGTATTGTCATAGCTCTTGCTCATTTTTCGCCCGTCGATACCCGGTACTACTGCCACCGATTCTACAATGTGTTCTTCAGGAAGTTTAAGATATTCACCTTCATAAGTATGATTGAATTTACCGGCAAGGTCTCGGCAAATCTCTATATTTTGTTTCTGATCCTGCCCCACAGGTACCACATCCGAGTGATAAATCAAGATGTCGGCAGCCTGTAGAATAGGATAGGTAAAAAGCCCGATATTAGGATTCATACCCTGAGCAACTTTATCTTTGTAGGAAACACCCTTCTCCATCAGGCTGACCGGAGTAAGCGTTCCCAGTATCCATGCAAGTTCCGTAACCTGTGGTACATCACTCTGAGCAAAAAAAGTACACTTCTCAGGATCTAATCCCAATGCCAGGTAATCCAGTGCGATGTCCCAGGTATTCTGGCGTACCTCTTCCCCATTATTTACAGATGTAAGTGAATGATAGTTGGCGATAAAGTAGAAGGCATCCCCTTTCTCTTGAATAGCTATATGTTGACGAATTGCGCCGAAGTAATTACCTATATGAAGTTTTCCAGATGGGGTAATACCGGATAAAATGGTCTTTTTTTTACTCATTGATCTTATTTATGATATAATGTGTGTTAAAATTCTTAAGTAACCTTGAAGTTTCTATAGAACTACTCATTGTACCTCTGTGTGTCTTCCGTGGTTAATAATCACTGAATATCTAAAGCTACGCTGAGCGCCTGAATAAGAGCTCCTGCCTTGTTTTGGGTTTCTTCGAATTCCTTAGCGGGATCACTGTCGGCCACAATTCCGGCTCCGGCTTGAATATACGCTTTGTTTCCGGTCACAACCATGGTGCGAATGGCAATACAGGTATCCATATTTCCGGAGAAATCGAAATACCCCACCGCACCGGCATAGATTCCGCGTTTGGTACGTTCCAGTTCATCAATGATCTCCATTGCACGGATCTTAGGGGCACCGCTTACCGTGCCCGCCGGGAAACATTGCATTAATGCATCCACTGAGGTTTGATCATCCTGCAATTCACCAACCACATCACTTACAATATGCATGACGTGAGAATAGCGTTCGATCACCTGGTTGCGCTCCATTTTAACCGTACCGGGTTTGCAAACCCTGGAGAGATCATTCCGCCCCAGATCCACCAGCATAATATGTTCCGCCACTTCCTTAGGATCACTTTTAAGATCTTTTTCCAATGCCAGGTCTTCTTCATGGGTTTTTCCCCTCGGACGAGTCCCTGCTATCGGAAGAACTCTCGTCTTACCTTCCTGTACACGGACCAAAACTTCAGGTGATGAGCCCACCAATTGAAAATCTTTGAAATCCAGATAGAATAAATATGGAGAGGGATTCACCATTCTGAGAGCCCGGTACAACATAAACGGATCTCCACTCATATCAGCTTCAAATCGTTGAGAAAGGACCACCTGGAAAATATCGCCTTCGTAGATATACTCTTTAGCCTTCTCTACGACCCGTTCAAAATATTCCTGTTCCATATTACTGGAGAGTGATTCCGTGTCAATGCTGAACGGACGGTTTTGGTAGTTCGAGCTCAGTGCAGCTTCCTCCATTTCATCCAGGCTTCGCTGTGCTTTTTGATAAGCAATATCCAGATCTGATTCCTGATCTGTAAATATCGTTTTAATCAATACCACCTGATGTTTTACATGATCAAAGGCAAAGATCTCATCATAAAAAGCCCAAATAGCTTCAGGCAGATTCAGATCATCTTCCGGGATATTCGGCAGATCTTCCACTTGACGAAAAGTATCATAGGCAGAAAACCCGACCGCACCGCCTTTCAATCTCGGAAGTTCGGGAAGCGGTGGTTCGGAATAAGCAGTGGTGAGTTCCTTGAGCTTATCGAAGTACGTTGATGATACATCCTCTAAACCATCTTTAGTCTCCATCGCGGTTTCTTCACCATCAAATATCAGTTTTTGATAAGGATTTCGGCCAATAAAAGAATAGCGGGCCAGCTGCTCTCCCCCCTCCACCGATTCAAGCAAGAATGGAAATTCTGCACCTTCCCTGATATTCATAAACAGAGAAACAGGAGTCAGTACGTCCGCCAATAATCTCCGATAAACGGGGATAGCCGTGTAATCTTTACTAAGTTCTAAAAACTTTTCTTTATTCATTTGAATCGTCACTAAAACACGAAAGCACTAAATTTTTGTTTTTAGTGATTTCGTGGCAGTTTATCTAAACAAAAAAACCCACTATTCTGGGAACAGTGGGTTTTTAAAAAATTCTTTTCAATCGCTCAATTACATACGATGCCCACTGCTATTTATAGCAACCGGCCACCACCAGGAATTCATATGAGCGTATTTGTTTTTCATTACGCGTCGAATATACAGTCATCAATACGCACATGCAATAAGGATGCCACAATTATTACTTTATAATCAATAGCGTCCTAAACGTTGAAATACATTTTGGCAAAACGATCCTTCAAAAGGATTCTTGCAGATTTCCGCTGAATAGCGATGTGTTTTGATAAAAGATCATCTGCGCTCCGAGCGCAGCGATTCCCACGAAGTGAAACTCAGCGGGTTAATCGGCGAGCCTCTGCGAGAAAAAAAGGGGGATTGATTTTAAACATGTCAACTAATCCGTCTTTATGTTCGAAAACACAGAGTTTTATTCAATTTTAAAAACGTTTAGGACGCTATTGATTTATAATTACGGATTGGATTTAAGAATTCCGAATTCGTACCATTACTTTCATAATCAATGAAGCTATTGTCTTGAAAAAAATATTTATCTCCCTTTCCATTTTAAGTTTGGGTTTTATCATATTCGGTTGTGATGAAACCTCTACCTTCAGCATAATCGAATAGATGAAGACATTGAGTATATCCATAATCCTTATTCTTTCTCCTTTTTTTGGATATGCTCAGATCATAGGACCTGAAGATCCTGATATTGATACATTCAATACCATTCGTCAAAATTCGGTGAGTACCATGGCCGCATTTGGCGATACGGTTTGGATCAGTCCTGCCCTCAATAGAAATATTGGGAATGCTGTTGATTGGTTCTATCCTGAAAATGCAGTTGAGGTTACTAATGGAGAAGGCCGGGTTTTCTCGCTAAGCTTAGCTCAAGATACAGTAATAGCAGGTTTAGGATTTTCTGCTGAAAGTCCTGACGGTTTCGTTCCCTCCGGGTATGGTTTCTATACCAGTATTAACGGCGGGGAAAGCTGGAAGTTCATTGATTTTCCTCTTGATTCCGAGCCTCCCTCATCTTGCGAGCCTGCAGCAGAAACCTATGATTCTATTTGTGATATCGAATTCCAATACGGAGATGAAACGTACACACGGATACGAACTACTGTACCCCAACAATCTCCCCCTTATTCCGTGGATTCAAAAGGAGATGTTATTTTTGCTGCTGCATGGGCTTCAGGATTGCTAAGAAGTACCGATTTCGGCGACTCCTGGGAAAAAGTAATCCTTCCTCCATCATCCGTTGACAACTTGAACCCGGAGGAAGATTATCAATGGACATCATCATACAGCGGTGAAATCATAAACCGGTATGATCCCAGAGGGGATAATAATCTTTTGGGTTTCGGGGTTCTGATTGACTCCCAAGACCGGCTTTGGTTTGGAAGTGCCGGTGGTATCAATATTTCGGAAAATGCACTTACTGCTCCAACTGATAACATTTCCTGGAAACATATAAGCTTTAATAATACATCAGACGGGCTGTTGGGTGATTGGATCATCACTATAAAAGAAGACCCTCAAACGAACCGGATTTGGCTTACGAACTGGATCGCTGATCAGCCGCAACAACAAGGGTTGGTATATACCGATGATGTCGGAGAAAGCTTTACTCAGGTTTTAAAAGGGGAACGCATAAATGACATAGGATTTAAGGACGGCTATATTTTCGCAGCCGGAGACAACGGTCTGTTTATCTCTGAAGACGGGGGCAAGAGCTGGATCAAGTCACCGCAGATCAAAAGCCCAAATACATTTATAAAGCCTTCAGCCCAATATTTTACAGTTGCCTCAACTACGGAAAGAGTTTGGATCGGAACCGATGATGGAATTGCTTCAACCAATGATTATGGCTTTTCCTGGGAAATAACCCGGGTGGACTTCCCTCTTTCAGGTGGAAACAGATACGCCCCTGCTGCACGGGAGGTAAGCACCTATGCTTATCCTAATCCTTTTTCCCCAACGGTGCATGAAGTGATTCGCATTAAGTTTGAAGTTAAACAACAAGGTAATGTAAGAATTCGAATCTTTGATTTCGGAATGAACCTGGTAAGAGAAGTTGAAAATGGAAGTTTTGGTCCCGGTACATACGAAGCAGTATGGGATGGTGTTGACGGTAAAGGACGAAAAGTCGCAAATGCCCCATATCTTTATATCATTGAAACCAAAGGCAGAGAGATTAACGGCAAAATTTTAGTCGCAGATTGATGGGGTCCGTATTGCCATATAAAAGAATAGCTTTTGGGCTTATCGCAGTTTTGGCAACATGTTTTATGGCACCGGAACTACATGCTCAAAACGGTGGATTTGCAGGTGCTTCTACTCGACTTGGTTACAGTGCAAGAGGCATGGCTATGGGCAATGCCATGTCTGCAGTAACGTCAGAGGGCGCTTTTCCTTATTACAATCCTGCACAATCAGCCTTGCTATTAGAAAGTAAACAAACAGATCTGACCGTTGGTGCTTTAAAATATGATCGGGTATTTCAAAGCACTGGAATGCAGTTTCAGCTTCCCCCTTCCGCAGGCTTAGCCCTGAATATAATTCGAACCGGTATGAATGATATAGATGCCAGAACTTCAAGTGGTTATCCACTGGATCGATTTGATGCCTCAGAACATCAGCTATCCGGAAATTTTGGGCTTCGGTTATCCGAGAAATTTTATGGCGGTATCGGTTTAAAATTCAGTATTGCCAATTACCACCCTCAACTTGATAATTCAACCAGCTTTGGCATTGATATTGGGTTTCTTTATCAAACTGATGCTAATATCAACCTTTCATTAGCCTTAAAAGATCTATTTGCCAACTATTCCTGGAATGCGCAAAACCTGTACAATTTAAGTCAGGCCCGGGATGTCGTCAATCAGTTTCCCACCCGTATTACTACTGGAATTGCTTATCAGGCACGAGACGTTACTTTTTCTGCTGATGCAGAGTTGCAGGTATATAATTCAGAAATACAGCGATCCGAAGTAATCGTGTTGAACGGAAATCCCGTTTATACAACCACCACTGAGGAAATACAAACTAGTACCTTTCAATTCAGGCTGGGAGGTTCCTGGCAAGCTCATGAACGGTTCACACTCAGGGGCGGATGGCAGCTCCCTGATGCCGGACAGGTTGAAAGCTGGGCTCTGGGTTCCGGGTTTTCCATCCATCTCCCATTTGATGTATTTTCACCCTCTGTTGATTATGCCTTTGTTATGGAGCCATACAGAATTTCGAACATGCATGTTTTTTCATTAAGATTGAATTTATGAAAACAGAATATTTAACATTCGCCTTTATAGTACTTTCCATTCCTGTGTTAGCTCAAGGTTCGGGCTTCGAAATGCTTAGTATCTCACCTACACCTAATGCGCTTTCTAAAGCGGAGGCCTCTACAACCTTAGCCGACGGAGCTGCTTCTATTTATTCAAATCCTGCTTTGTTGGCCTATGCGAACAATTCTTCCATTGACCTTGGCTATTCGTTTTGGATTGCTGACGTTGCCAATATCTTTGGCGGGGTGAATTTCCTGAGAGAGAGAAGCGCCGTGGCATTTTCTTTTTATACTTCCGGCAGCAGTGAGTATCAACAATATGATATTCCGGGTGAATCTAACGGTAGTTTTTCCATTCAATATCTATCCATAGCTGCCGCTTATGCTTACGACTTTAAGTATTTTAGTGTGGGCGCAACAGCCCAATATTTAAACGAAGAAAATTTCACATACATTGCAAACGGTTATGCCTTTAATACAGGTGTGGCTTCTCAATTTTTTAACGGCCGTCTTCGCCTTGGTACTTCCTTGACGAATATTGGGGAAATGGAGAAGCTGAATATTGAATCTACTCTTTTACCCTCCACCTTCAGAGCAGGAATTTCTGCAGACCTGATTGAATTTACGGCCCAAAAGAACAATGAACTTCCCATATTGATATCAGCTTATGCTGATTTCATTTCACCGTTGCAGGAAACTTCAGGTAAGGACTATACCGATTATAGCACTTCTGAAAACTATGTTAATTTAGGTGTAAAATTAACGATCGCTGAAGTATTGGAATTAAGCGGAGGATATAAAACACAAAATAATGTACGCCCCATAGCCTTTGGGGCCGGTTTCTCTACTAATGAGATCACGTTTAATTATGCGTTGATTCCTTTTAATACCGGTTACGGAACGGTACATTCCGTCGGAATTCAGTATAAATTTTAGAAAGAAAATTTATGGAGGCCTTTTTTCTATCCGAGATCTATGTATCAATCAATAAAGATACAGGTCTTATTTAACGTGAGTTGGATATAATTATCCTCGTTAAAACTTTTGAGGCACGGTCTGCCGGCTCTAAGCCGTCTGACCGATTGTTTAATTCGAGAACCACATTCAGTTCTTAACCTAATCCAACACACTAGCCCAATCCGTCGATCAGATGGGTAATCCATCAGATCGAGTTCGTGATTGTTTGCACTACCCCTCGGCCTGATGGCTCCAAGTCTATCTGACCGATTGTCTGATTTGGGCACCATGTTCAGTTCGTATCTTAAAGTTCACATCCTGCAGAACTACACACAGGGTAAAGTTGGAAAAATGATCGTAGAAAATTGCCAAACATTGATGAAATGAAGAAACTGTTGATCGCATTCGGTACACATCCGGAGATCATGAAACCGAATTAGGATCTGTTTTCTTTAACAAGCGACTTGCTCCCTAAACTCAGTTCAGCATTGGATGAATACCAACCGGACCATGTATTGGTTCGGGGTGATACCTCCCCTTCCTTTTAACAGGCTTAGCGGCATTCTGCAAACGAATCCCCGTATCTTATGGAAGCAGGCTTAAGAGAGCTTGTAGGAACGGATATTTCCAAGATCATAAGCAGGTAAAAGGCATTGTTTGGATCCGGGATAAAGCTTCGTTCTTTAAATGTATTTGGGGTGGAATATCAGCTGAGAAAATACGGAAACCCCCTAAAATCAGCTGTAATCCTGAAATTCATCTACCCCTTCGGGGCCATAATCATCGGTAAAGAACTGTATGGCACCAATTGTAACGCCTTTAAGAACAAAGATGATAAACACGGCCATTAGTCCATATTCTTTAAAGATCAAGATGAGCACAAGATATATAAGGAATAAAATAAACTTACCCTTTTGCATGCGGATAGTTTCTCGATCAAATCGTGGGATCTTATCGAAGGGCAAGGTGCTTACCATGAGGAATGAAATAACGACTGTAAATGGGATAAGAGCAGAATTGACTCCGTTTTCAAGAAAAGTAAAAACATCCAGAGAATCTCTGAATGTCAGGAAAAAAGCTCCGAGCATGATGGCTTGAGCCGGAATTGGAAGTCCAATAAAGAAATTTTTGGTAGGTTCGAGCCTTGCATTCACGTTAAAACGAGCCAAACGGACAGCTCCGCAAAGTGGCGGAAGCGCACTTACCATGATCCCCACAAAACCCAACTCATGTAAACTCCAGGTATAGATCAAAAACCCGGGTGCAACTCCAAATGAAACCATATCACAGATGGAATCAAGTTCGATACCGAAATCGCTGGTTGCATCTGCAAGTCGTGCCATTAATCCATCAAAAACATCGAAAAGTCCGGCCAAGGCAATAAGCCAGGCTCCGCGAACAAAATCTCCATCTGAAATAGAAATGATGGCTAAAAAACCACTGAATAAATTCATCAGAGTAAAAAAGCTGGGTACTGCAATCTTCTTATTTACCGGAGGTTTGCTTTTTTTACGATGTTTTTGCCGTTCTTTAAACGTATGATATTTCTTTTGAATGGGATATTTCATGCGTTAATAACTCCGATCACTGATTCTCCTGCCACTGTTTTATCTCCAGGCTCAACTTTGATGTCCACATTTTCCGGCACCACAATATCCATTCGTGAACCAAATTTCATAATCCCAAACCGTTCACCGGCTTTAAGCTCATCCCCTTCTTTTATATTGTAAACGATGCGGCGGGCCAGGAACCCGGTGATCTGCCGAAAAAATATTTTAGTATTGGATGGGTGCAGAACCCCAAAATCAGCTCTTTCATTGAGTTCAGAAGCATGTTCTGTCCAAGCCATAAGATATTCTCCCGGGTGATATTTAACATACTCAAGCAATCCCGAAACCGGATTTCTAT
This sequence comes from Gracilimonas sp., assembly GCA_022450045.1. Taxonomy (GTDB): domain Bacteria; phylum Bacteroidota; class Rhodothermia; order Balneolales; family Balneolaceae; genus Gracilimonas. Next base: position 319,385 of record JAKURD010000001.1, read on the forward strand.
TCACATGCACATTCAACGGAGACAGAAAAATACTGATCTGAGTAGCTTTACCCTTAATATAGACCGGCTCTTCTATTTCTTTCACAAAAACTACTTTTCCATCTGCAGGAGAAATAATAAGTTCGTTTCCATCAGGGATATTTCGGTCGGGATCACGAAAGAAAAAGATGGTAAGTCCGGTTAACACAACCATAGCTAAAATTAGAACATATCTAAACCAGTGATCCAGAAAATAGAAGGCAAACCCACATACCAGGACTGAGACCAAAAGTACAAATGCTATGGTAGAATATCCGTCTCTTGCAATCATTCTAAAGCCCGAAATATCTGAATGCGTCGTTAAACATCACGAATATGAACAAGCCGATCATCAGGAAGAAACCGATCTGCTGCGCTACCATTCGTACTTTTTCAGAAGGTTCGCGGCGGGTGATCCCTTCATATAGCAGAAACACTAAATGCCCTCCATCCAATACCGGAATAGGTAAAATATTCAGAATAGCCAGCGTAATACTTAATAAGGCTGTGATATTCCAAAAACCAATCCACCCTGCCTGATCGGTGGCTTCTCGGGTTATACTTGCAATGGCGATCGGACCACCCAGATTTTGGGATACAGAAATATCACCTGTTAACATCCTGGTGAATCCCTGTAAAATACCTACCGTTTGTTCTACTGTTTGATTGTAACCTTCTTGAATGGATTCAAAAAAGCCATACTCTATTCGTTCTATTCCCAGAGTTTCCAAACTTGGTGAAGCAATACCGATAGTTTTGGTTTCAGGGTCAGGTGTGATGGAAGTATAGAACAAAGAATCTTCCCGCTGTACACCAAAAGTTATAGCAGAATCCGCATTTTGAATGATTTCTACCAGTTGAGCCCAATAAAGCACAGAATCACCATTGGCAGAGACGATCCTGTCTCCTGCTTTAAGCCCCGCCTCAGCAGCAGGCCGGCCTGCGGGTACTGAAGAAAGGCTGCTTGGATACATGTAGCTGACATCCAAAAATCCACGGGTTTGAAGACTATCCAGATAATTTGGGGTAACAGGAACATTTATACGTTGGTCATCACGTATCACTGTATAATTAAGATCATCTACGGTAAGCTCTGAAGCAGAAACCAGCTCATTGAAATAAGTAACCTCTTGCCCATTAACACCAATAATCTTATCCCCGGTTTTAAATCCGATTTCATTTAAAATAGAAGATTCGGGTACATACATACCGGCCGTTTCCTGAATTGGAAGCACGGATTTACCGTTGGTATAGGTCATTCCAAAAAAGATGAGAAACGCCAGAATCATATTAAATATGACTCCTGCAGTTATGGTTATAATACGCTGCCAAACCGGCTTACTACGGTATTCCCATTCTTCAGGTTCTTTTTCGAGGTGTTCGGTGTCCATGCTTTCATCGATCATCCCTGATATCTTAACATATCCACCGAGAGGAGTTGCACCTATGCAATAATCGGTGTCGCCTTTTTGAAAGCCCCAAACACGCGGAGGAAATCCAATGGAAAAACGCTCCACTCGCATTCCGAACCATTTGGCGGCTAAAAAGTGTCCGAGTTCATGCACAAAAACGAGGATCATTAAAGCCCCGCCAAATATAAGTAGTGTATTTAATAAATTTAAAAACCAGTCCATGTAAATTATTTAATAATTGATTTTGCGTAGGTTCGCGTCTCTTTGTCTATTTCTTTAAGCGTCTCAGCGTTCAAACTATCATTCCAATCAATATTAGCCAAACTTTTTTCAACAATTTCAGGGATTTGAATATAACCAATTTCTTTATTCAAAAATCGCTGAACAGCTATTTCATTTGCCGCGTTTAGAATTGCAGGGGCATATCCTCCTTTTTCAATGCTTTCCATGGCTAACCTTACACATGGAAATTTATCAAAATCAACGGGTTCGAAGGTAAGATTCAGGATTTCATTCCAATTCATTCTTTGGGTATCCAAGTCTAATCTTTCTGGATAAGTTAATGCATAGATAATGGGCACTTTCATGTCTGGCAATCCGAGCTGTGCTTTGCTTGATCCGTCAATAAAAGTGATCATGGAATGAATGATACTCTGAGGGTGAATGACCGGTTGAATTTTGTGTACGGGAATGTCAAACAACCAGTGTGCTTCGATGATCTCAAGTCCTTTGTTCATCATGGTTGAGGAATCGACGGTGATCTTAGCTCCCATATTCCAGTTGGGATGATCAAGCGCCTGCTCTGCGGTAACTTGATGCATCTGCTCTTTTGTGAAAGCGCGAAATGGGCCACCGCTGGCGGTAATAATGATCTTTTCGATATCATCCCATGATTCCCCCGCAAGGCATTGAAGCATAGCGCTGTGTTCTGAATCTACAGGAATGAGTTTCGCCTCCGATCGTTTTAGTTCCTCAGTGAGGATCTCCCCTCCAACCACCAGCGATTCTTTATTGGCAAGTGCGATCTTCTTGTCTGCTCGTATGGCAGCCAAGGTAGAGTCAAAACCTGCATAGCCAACTAAAGCATTGAGGACAATATCCACACTGTTTAATGAAGCTAACTCAGGCAGGTGTTCTTTCCCGTTTAGAATATTGGTTTGGGAACATTCATTTTCTAAGTCCTTTGCATGACTTTTATTCCCAATAAGCGCGTATTTCGGGTTGAATTCCTTAACTTGCTCTGCCAGTAATTTCCAGTTTGAGTTTGCTGTAAGAACAATAACTTCAAATTTATCAGGATGCTGACGAACGATATCAAGTGCTTGGGTCCCAATGGATCCGGTTGATCCAAGAATAGCCAGTTTTTGTTTCTTCAAATGTTTTCTCTTTTGCTTCTTTATATTTTTGGCTCAGTTTTGAAGTTGTTAACTGTAAAACCATAAGGCAAGATAAGTGATTCCAAATTAAGTAGTGGTTTTCAAAAACCCATCTCTTTAGCTACTTCATACATTTGGGCATGGGCAATTACGGTTTCTTTCAAAGTTGGCGCATAGCCTCCGGAAAGTAACAAAACCAAGGGATATTCTTTCTGAGGGAAATGTTCAACTACCATACGGTCTCTTTCTCGAAGTCCGGCTAAAGTCAAAGACAGCCTTCCAAAATAATCGGTTTCAAGTGGATCAATTCCACCTAAATAGAACACTAAATCGGGCTCAAATTCCGCCTGAATTTTATCCAAAGCAGAGATCAGGGTTTTATGGTATTCTTTGTCCCCTGTTTTATCCAACAGCCCGACATCAAGGTTTGAGGGTGGTTTTTTAAAAGGGTAATTCTTCTCCCCATGTATCGAAAAAGTAAACACACTTGGATCATCTTGAAATATATACGCGGTTCCATTGCCTTGATGTACATCACAATCTACCACCAGAACCCGATTTACCCACATCGACTGCTGTAAAACCTTTATAGCCACGGCCACATCGTTATAAACACAGAATCCTTCTCCATGATCGGGCATAGAATGATGTGTGCCGCCTGCCAAATTGCCGGACAATCCATCCTGTAGTGCCATAAGCCCGGCATTTATGGTACCCTGAACCGCAAGACGAGAACGAACAGCCAGCGACTTACTCCAGGGAAGCCCCATTCTGCGGATCTCTTTCTTATTAAGATCTCTGGTCCAAACAGCTTTAGCATATCGTTCGGTATGAACTGTGATGAGATTTGAAAAATCTACAAGGGAAGGCTTAATCACTTCGCTTTTGCTGACTATTCCGGTATCAATCAAATAAGAATAGAGTCCGCTGAATTTCTTCATTGGGAAGATATGCTTCTTTGGTATATCGGCAACATAGCCGGGGCTGTAGCTGACTCTCAAAAGTGATTATGCCTTGGTTAACTTTATGATCCCCATCATACGTCCGCTTCCTTCTTTTTGCCTGCGATAGGAATAAAATTGTTCATCATTTATAGTACAGTGAGTACTTAATTCTATTTTAGATTCTATCATTCCCTGCTCCAAAAGCTGATAACGTATAAACTCCTTAAGATCTAAATGCGGCTTGTTGTAATGCTCTCTGTCCACAAATTCATCAGGAAACTGTACAGCAACTTCTTCTCCTACTTCAAAATTCTTATTAGAAATACACGGACTGATGAAGGCTTTTATATTATTGACCTCAGCTCCGAGGCTCATCATTTTTTTAAGTGTTTTTGGAATGATATTTCCGGCTGCTCCCCTCCATCCTGCATGGGCGGCTGCTATCACCCGATTCTTTGGGTCTCCAAACAGGACTGCGGCACAATCAGCAACTTGGATAGCAAGTGCCAGATCATTTTCTGTCGTTACAAAAGCATCCGTATTTGGATAGGTCCCTCCAAGTTTCACCACTTCGATCTTAGTTTTATGTACCTGTACTGCATAAGCAATTTTATGTGCATCTAACCCAATTTCATCTAAAAGCAGTTTTCGGTTTTGAAGTATGATCTCTTTGTCTTCTTCGGTATTCAGCCCAAGATTCAAACCCGGAATGTTCGAATTGGGTTGAACCGATTTATGGTTGCGTAAACTGAACCAACTTGAAATGGATTCATCATTTAGCACGCAGGGTTTTATCAATTTAATCGGGGAAGACATCATCTAACTTCATTTTAATGAGACCTAAAGGAAATTCATGCCCTGTCCACAACTTAAAGGATCGTGCACCCTGATGGATCAGCATGTCTAATCCCTCGATAGGGATTCCACCTGATGCTTTCGCTTGTTTTAGAAATTTTGTTTCTCTGGGATTGTAAACCACATCGTAACAGATCTTACCCTCTAAAATATCTGTCTCATGTTCTTTTACCGGTGAAGCATCTGTATTTGGGACCATGCCAAGCGGAGTGGCATTAATAATGATCGCAGCTTCTTCTGCATAAGCATGCCAGTTATCATAGTTGCACATAATGATCTCTTCAGAAAGGTCGTATTGCCCTGGTCTTCTGGAAACCATAGCAATTTCCTTGATCCCCATTTCATACAACGCAAAAGAAATGGCTTTGGTCGCCCCTCCCGTTCCAAAAATAATAGCACGTTCTCCCGCTAATTCATCCTCGTATTGTTCAATCGGAACTTTAAATCCGTATGCATCTGTATTTTCGCCAACTATTTTAGCATCTCTTTTTAAAATAGTATTAATGGCTCCGATCTGAGCTGCTTCAACTTCAAGCGTATCCATCGCATCAAACAACGTTTCCTTGTATGGTATGGTAACGTTTGCTCCAAGAAACTCCAGCTTATTAAAATGAGCTATAAGTGAAGAAATTTCGCTGTTACGAACAGAAACGGCGTGGTATTCTGCCTTTAATCCATGATGCTCTAAAGCGGTATTGTGCATTAATGGAGAAACGCTGTGGCTGATCGGACTGCCGATCAGTAAATAATGCGGCAGCCGGCAGGATTCGGATTGGAGAAATTTTGAGAATTCCATGATCGCTAAAGTTAATAACAAAAAAAATGCGCATCATTAAGATGCGCATTATAAATAAAGTGATAAAGATTGAATTACCTTATGCAGTAACCTCTTCTTCGCTCTCTTCTTTAGGCTCAAGAGGAGTTTCCTTGAAGGTACCGCTTTCAGCTAATTCTTTGAATTTCTTAAGATCTTTAGCCAATTGAGCAGGTGAATCTTCAATAAAAGAAGCTAATTCTTCCTCAGGCTCACCGAAAAATGTGCGGTAGTCTAAAGAAAACTCAACTCTTGTTCGTTCTCCATTGTCAAGTGGGGTGAAGCGAATAGTTCCTGTTTGATTTAGATTACCATTAATAGTAATCCAGGCAAATCGAGTGTTACGAAGATTGTCGATAAGATTGGTAGTCCACTTATATTCTTCTCCCCCGATATCGGTCTTATATTCAAAAGTCTGAGAATTAACTCTTTCGACTTTATCGATGCGTTCCAGGAACTTAGGGAATTCAACCGGATTGCTTAGAAGTTCATATACTTTGGCAAGAGGTAAATCAATTTCGATTCTTTCGTGCGCCATAATTTAATACTTGGTAGTTATGATCGTTAGAATTGTATTCTTTTGATGAACTGGTTGTCATGGAAATAGGCAGGACTCATCCAGATTGTTCCAAATTTACGGATAAAATGACTAAGCCTCAATGATAATGGCATATAAAAAAATAAAAAACTTTTTCTCCCTAAATTTTTCACCTAATTTTTTGATGTTACTTTTTTCAATCTGCTTTTAAAACTGATAAGACTAATGTTGAGTCATCTATGAAATGTCGGCAAGGAGTTTGCCCCTTGGCGCAAATTACACGTCCATTACAATAACCTGATCACATTGTGTACCTATTCCCAGTTCGGATTGGCAACAGGTAACCACCACCCGATATTCTCCCCCGGCAACTGAACATGGATATGACACTAAGATTTTAGTGAGAGACTTAGAATTTTTAAAATCTCTTTATGAATAGATTCTATATTGCGCTCTGCATTAATGGTTTTAAAGCGAGATTCCGTTTTTGCCAAATATTCAAATCCTTCAAAAACCTGGGTAAAGAATGTATCTCCTGCACGCTCCATGCGGTCTTTCTCAAAAGTTTTAGTTCTTTCACGCGCCTCTTCCAGGCTCAACCTTAGGTAAAAAGTAAAATCGGGTACCAAGTCATGAGTTGCTGCGGCATTGATCTGCTTGATCTGCTCAATAGGCATGCTTCTTCTCCCAAACCCTTGATAAGCGGTAGTTGAATCATAAAAGCGGTCGAGTATTACAATGACATTTTTTTCCAATAGCGGACGTACTTTTTCCGCAACCAACTGGGACCGCGCAGAAGAAAAAAGCAATAGTTCTGTAACCGGATCAATTTCCAGTTCCGGATTAAGCAGCATTCCACGTATTATTTCAGAAACATCGGTGCCTCCCGGTTCCCGGAATACCTGCACTTCGTGGCCTGCTTCCAACAAATGATCCCGCAAAAGTGAGATCTGCGTTGATTTTCCGCTGCCGTCTATTCCTTCAAATGTTATTAGCATGACTCAATTTATTAAGAAAATTCATATTCAAGTGATCAGTCATCACTCATTAAAGCGCAGACACAGGCGGTATTCACAATATCCTGAGAGGAACATCCACGCGAAAGATCCATCATCGGTTTTGCAAGGCCTTGAATTATAGGGCCCGTTGCCGTGGCTCCTCCCAAACGTTCCGTAATCTTATATGAAATATTGCCTGCATCAAGGTTGGGAAAAATAAAGACGTTTGCCTGACCCGCTACTTCTGAGCCGGGGGCTTTTCGTTTACCTATCTCCGGTATCACAGATGCATCAAACTGAAGTTCTCCATCTACCGGGAAGTCGAGGTTATGGGATTTTACGATCTCAAGGGCATCACGCACTAACTGAATCCGTTCGTGCTCTGCACTTCCCCTGGTTGAAAACGAAAGCATCGCCACTTTTGGGACCGCTCCTATTATTTTTTGGTGAGTCTGTGCAGAATCCATGGCAATAGTCGCCAATTGTTCGGCATTGGGATATGGAACCACCGCACAATCGCCATAAGTAAAAACCTTTCCGTCCTCAAAACTCATCAGGAACACACTGGAAACAACATTGGATCCTTTCTTCAACCCTATAGTTTGGATAGCTGCACGAAGCACGTCACCGGTTGTTGAGACGGATCCAGCCACACAACCGTCAGCATCATCTGCGGTAACCATCGCGGCGGCGAAAAATAACGGATCTTTGATGACATCAATAGCGTCTGCTTCTGATATCCCCTTATGCTTTCTACGCTCATAAAAGGTATGCCCATAGGCTTTCAGCCGTTCATCTGAAACAGGATCAATAACCGGTAAATTCTTGGGAATACCGCCCCCCTCTTTATTCTTGATCAAGATCGGCTCAGCAAGCTTATTATCAAGTAGAAACTGAGCAGCTTCTATTACCCTTAGATCAGAAGACCTCGGAAATACTATTTTTCTTTTGTTTGATTTAGCTCGTTCTCTGATCTCAGAAATAATGTTCATTATCCTATTAATAAAAAGATTGAAATTATAGCAATACCCAAACCTGAGCACTGTTTAATGGAAGGACGATCTTTCCATATCAAAATACCAATAAAAGTTCCAAGCACTACCAACGTTACGTTTACTATTGGGAATACGATGGAACCGGGTATTAACTTCAGTGCATAGATCAAAAATATGGAGGAATAAAGGTTTACAACTCCAGCAGCAACGCCATAGCCGATTTCTTTGAAGCTGAAATGAACTTCTCTGCGTTTTATAAGAATACTTCCTCCTACCAAAAATGAAATAAAGAAAATTCCGGATACAAAGAGAGCTTCTGAAATTTGATCAGAGAATAGCTGTTCATAAATCTTAAGTCCCGTATCGGCAAAACCCGTCATCAAGAAAATAAGAATGGGCAGCCAGGCATCAGAGATTCCGGTGATGCTTTTTGTGCGTATCCTTGGAACCATTAATAAAAGCGACCCAAGAGCTAACATAATTCCGGCATACGTTATCCCTCTAATTGCTTCACCGAAAACAAAAAGACTTACTGCGATCGGAAAGATCAGTGACATACGCATGGCGGCAATACTCACTCCCATGCCAACACGATCTATGGAGCGACTGTAAACCACCATATTGGCGATAAAAAGAACGCCAAGAAGAACGGTTAATCCCAATAGCCATAAACTGGGGCCTGCACTTGCTTCAGGAAACAGTGAAAATTCAGGTGAAGTAAAAAAACTGAGAATAGATCCGGCCAGGTAATTACATACAAGAATATGTAAGACTCTCATTTTGTTATTTTCTGCAAGCTTCAATATCTGGGCTATAGAAAGCGAACAAAATACACTAAGCGCTATATAGATTAACCCCATCAGTTCAGTAACCGAAGCTGCCGGTTACCAAAAAATAATGGATTCTGAGGCCGATCATAAATACTTCTGGAAGTAAATGGCACGTTTCGCTCAAGATGTTCCATGATCTCTCCCATAGTCATCTTTCGTTCTTTAATCGCCTCTGCAAGGAAATACGTAAAGAGGCTGTGTCTGTTTTGCTCTCCATCGCTGGATGTATAGATTCCCGACCGCTGATCTGGCCGGGCGCCAAAAAATACGGCTGAATTGCTGTTATCAGAAGTTAAAATGGAAGCAAGATCTTCAAGCGGTTCCGTTGAACCGGTTTCATTCAGAATATCGAGATCAGCAAATACAAGAATAGAACTGAGATCGAGGTTGTTTAAGGCTCTGAAGAATTGGTGAAGATCAATATACCGTGTTTCATTACTCTCATTTTCAGAGCTGCCGATCAAATAAACCTTTGAGTCTCTGATCTCAGCATATCCGCTTATATATACATGTAAGTTTTGTGGGCTTTCCGTAAATGAGCTTGCCAGTCTTGAATAGGCTCTCTCGAGTAACCTATCGCTATTTATATTGATTGCTTTTACAATATTACTGCTTCTGATGCCAAAGCCTTGTATGAAATATTCTTCCATTAGCTTGGTGTCGCGCTCGCCGTAAACACGCTCCGAAAATTCTCCTCCATATTGAAAATTTGAAAGCAGAAAAGCAGAGGAATTGGGCAGACTTCTTCCTAAAATCGGAATATCCCGTTCAACGTCTATAGAGCCAAAAGGTATATTTGGAATAGCTATAACCGACAGATCGGTTGCAAATTCAGAAGGCCGCCAAATGGTGCGTATATCATTGGCATATACCCAGGTTTCAGTGATACCATATAACACTTTATACCACTCTCCCTCTCTTTCTATTAATTTCAGCTGACTCCCCTCTGCCAGATCGGTTAAGATATTATCTCTGCTATTGGAAGGTTCATTTCTCAGCGCTGTGATCTGAGCATCAACAATCACAAATTGTTCAAATATGGAAGAAACCGGGACTTCTTTTGCACTATAAAGGGAATCATAGGAGACTTCTACTAAAATATTATCCGCAGGGTCTTCCTCAAATAAACCAGCGTCAACTTCTTCGGCAAGGTTAATAGATATTCTTCCCTCGTTAAAGCTCCAGTTTTCAGTTTCTCTTATTACCTGGTCTTGATATGAGATCCTGATTGATGGTAAATCCGAGTTATATGGCCGGACGTTTATTGTATCTGCTTGCTGTACACTTCCCGTTTTCCGTAAAAGCTTATTTTCTCCTGTTTTGGAAGGTTCACCTACTGGTTTCATATTTAAGAATGAAAGACCTGTAAGTAATCCGCCGGCTCCTAACAAGGCATATCTCTGAGAAGTGGTGGGCTCTGTAAGAATCTGATCTGAATAAGCAGCATATGCCGAAAGCCCCGCACCGGCCATACCAAGCAACACAAATCCAACCCGGGGGCGATAACGTTGTATATATCTCTCAGTACGCACTCTTTGAGCGTATTCATACATATTGATGGCTCTGATATCGAAGTGAACGATCGGCTGAGCAGGAGTTACTCCATTTGTACTCTCTAAATAATATTGGGATGAAATGATCTCGAAATCACTAAGGTCTGTGGCTTGCTCCTCTACCACTACCCAGCTGGTGCTGGAACATGACATCAACAGAAAAGACAAGAAGATCAAAAAAAAGGATACAGATCTATTTATGCCCATGGTGTTTGTTTTGAGGCCGTCGCAATTTTTGCTGCATCAATCGCAATTACAAGTTCTTCATTGGTAGGTATAACGTGAACCTGAACCTTTGAATTGTCAGTGCTGATTAATGTTTTATTTTTGAGTTCTTCATTTCTTTTCGAATCCAGTTCAATGCCGGCAAAGTTCATTTCACTCAATACCTTCTCTCGAATAAGCGAAGCATTCTCACCGATACCACCTGTAAATATAATGGCATCAACCCCATTCATGGCAGCAATATATGATCCGATGTACTTCTGTATTCGATAACAAAATACGTCGATAGCTTCCGTACACCTGCGGTCACCGCTTTCTGCCTCTTCGATCAGATCTCTCATATCGGCTGCATAACCACTAAGACCTAACAACCCGCTGTGCTTATTCAGTAAAGCATGAACATTGGCCAGAGATAATTCCTCTTTCTCTATGAGATAGAACACGATAGAAGGATCAATGTCTCCGCTTCTGGTTCCCATAACCAATCCTTCCAACGGAGAAAACCCCATACTGGTATCATACGATTTCCCATCCTTGACGGCGGTAACAGAGCATCCATTCCCCAAATGACAAGTAATAACTTTTGAGCCTTCTTTAGGAGCCCCAGTGATTTGATAATATTTCCGGCTCACATAATAATGAGACGTGCCATGAAAGCCATATTTTCGGATCTTATACCTGCGATACAGCCGATTTGGAATTCCGTATAAAAATGCATGCTTTGGGATTGAATGATGAAAAGCTGTATCAAAAACGGCAACATGAGGTACATCCGGAAGGTGTTTTTTTGCCGCTCTTATCCCATCAAGGTTTGGGGGGTTGTGAAGAGGCGCGATGTCAAATGCCTGCTGAATGGCTTCCTCTACGTCTTCATCGATCAGAACCGAATCTTTGAAGGTCTCCCCTCCATGTACTACACGATGGCCTACCGCCTCAATTTCTTCCAGTGATTTTAGGTGATCATTATCCGCTTCAAGCAATAATTCCATAATGGTTTTAAGGGCTGAGGCGTGATCTTCGATGACCATAGTTTTCTTGACCGGTTTCTCACCTTTAAACTCTTGTTTAATGATAGAAGTAACGGCCCCGATCCGTTCTACCAGACCTTTACATAAAGATTCTTGATTTTCCGTATGGATAAGCTGGTATTTAATGGAAGAACTGCCACAATTTATGACGAGAATTTTCATGAGTGAGTTAAAGTGAGATTACTGCTCCAATGCCTATTAAATTACGAAATTTAAAGCTGCTTTCATTGCCTTCGGGGTGTGATAGCCAAAATGGGATCTCATACCGGATCGCGAATCCACGGTCTTTACCTAAATAATCAGGAATATTAATAGAAAACTGAAATCCGATACCTGCATCTGCTCTTTGTTCGTTCAGGTCAGAGATCAACCGGGGAGTAAGTTCATAATCCGCCCTGAAAAAATTACCGGCATCTGCAAAAAGATAGGACCGCAATTGAACAAAGTCGCCTAAGATAGAACCGTTCATTGCAGAACTAACAAAATTTGGGAATTCTAATTCAGCATTTACGGTATTTACAAAATTATACTGGACGAAATTTTCTTCTGAAAGAGCACGAAATTCAGTATTTGTGTAGCCACGAAGGTTAGCGTGACCAGAAATATGAAAGAGTCCATCATCTAACAAGCTGCCTGGTAAGGTGCCTTTTGCCCGACTAACGCCGTTTTGGAGCCAGCCTGCCGGTTGACGGTAACTAATTCCAAAAAGATACTCCGGAGCATTCTCTGTATCAGTATAGCCAGAGAAACCACGAACTCTGAATTCAAATTTTTCTCCCAAAGGTATTTCTTGTTTGATCTCAATGGTACCGATCTTAAAAGCTTCAAAATCACTTACATTTTGTTTGATGGAGGCTGACAAGTTAAACTGACCAATATCAAAATTTTGGCTAAGCCGGTACTCTGCTCCAAAAAGTGATTTCCACTCCTCTTGCCATAACAACGGATAAGGCCGGTATTCTATATCAAATAACTTTTCCTGACTGAAGGTTAACGAGAATTCCTGATAATCAAATTCGTCAAACCCATTCTGCCATCGCTTGTTTAGAGACAGTTCGTGCCGGCTATATCCTGTTCTTATGCTGCTTCGAATTCTGACATTTCCTTCATTCCCAAAGCTTGAAATTGCTAAAATAGGCTCAGTGAATGAAACATAATAAGAGATGGGAAGGTCGGGAAAAGCTGTTCCAAGCCAAACGCCTGCTTCAAGCCGATGAGGGCCATCCAGAAATGTGCCTTCTCTTTCACCTAAAACCCGAGCGCCTAATCGAATACCATCTACTTCGTTATACCATGCATCAGGAGCAAAACTTAACGTATAGTTCTCGGATTGAGCCGATAGAACTCCCGGGATCAGCATAAAGAGAAAAACGGCTATTAAAGTTCTATTACCCATTCGGGAAGGATTTCTAAAAATTCATCGGTCATAATATCATAAATCAGCTTCATCAGTCTTAGCTGCTCCGGCCATTTTATATAAGGCTGAATGCCTTCTATGTTGATCCACTTATATTCTGAATGCTCATCATCCAGAGTGATCCCGGCGTGAAATTCCAGTTCTGCTGCAAAAGCGGGGATGGAGTGAACGGTATCAGATTTTGCTTCATAAAATTGATTCACCGAAGGAATGGTCCACAGCTTGACGGGGCTAAGTCCGGTTTCTTCTTTCAGCTCCCGCAGAGCGGCTTCCCAGCTTTGCTCCCCTTCTTTCACTTTACCACCCACCATTCTCCATTGATTGGCATAGATCTTTTCTGAAGAGCGTTTGAAGATCAAAAAATGGGGGTATCCATTTTTTTGTCTATAAGGATACAGGTCAACGAGTTTTTTCATATACAGGAAGGTAACGGGCCGTTTTAATCAAATTTCGATATTCTTTACTTCAAGCTCCAGCTTTCCCGCAGGTACCTTCACTTCTACGGTCTCCCCGATTTCACGTCCAAGCAGGGCTTGGCCTATGGGTGAATCGATGGAGATCTTACCTGCTGCAAAGTCGGCTTCGTTGGCGGAAACAAGGGTGTACTTCATCTCCTTGCCTACATTTTTATTTAAAATGGTAACGGTGGTCAATACTCTGACTTTGGACAGATCCAGATCTTTTGTATCTAAAACTCGGGCATGAGCCAACGCATCTTCAAGCTTGGTAATGCGATCCTCAAGATGTCCCTGTGCTTCTTTCGCTGCATCATATTCAGCATTTTCACTCAGATCACCTTTAGCTCTTGCTTCTGCAATATCAGCTGCGATCTCTCTGCGTCCCCTGGATTTCAGGTCTTTCAATTCAGCTTCCAGTTTATCGTAACCCTCTTGTGTCAGATATTGAACTTTACTCATAATCGTTGTTTTAGTTCGGTTTCTATAAATAAAAAAAGCAATCTACCTTTGGCAGATGGCTTTAACTTGCGTTCCTAAAATATACCTTAAAATAAGGGGTTATTACATGTATTTCCATTACTGTTTTTCATTTATAATGTAATGCTTTTTATATTTCTTGTTTAGAATTCGATTTTCAAATAAAAGAGATACTTGTGATATTTAAACCCCATGAATTTCTCATCAAAACTTTGATCAACTAAATGTTCGGAATTGCTCCAGACATCCTGTTTGTTTATGGCCTCATTCTTTTAGCAGTAGTTCTGTTTATTAATAAGCGGATCTCCTTCGATATTACATCATTGATTTTGCTGGCAATATTGATCGTATCAGGCATTCTCACACCCACGGAAGGCCTCTCAGGTTTTAGTAACCCTGCTACCGTGACCATCGCCTGTATGTTTATTTTGAGTGAAGGGCTTAGGAGAACCGGCGCGCTGGATATTGTGGGTGATTACTTTTTCAAGCTTAGCAAGCTTAATTACCGGCTCACTATGTTCATCATTATGTTGATAGTTGGTATCATTTCCGCCTTCATAAACAATACAGCTGCTGTCGCTATCTTTATTCCGGTCATCATCAGTCTTTCAAAAGATATTGGGGAAAGTGCTTCCAAACTCCTGATGCCTATGTCTTTTGCTGCCATGTTTGGTGGCGTTTGTACGCTTATAGGAACCTCAACCAATCTTTTGGTAGATTCCATCGCTACTGATAATGATCTTGCAGGTTTTGGTATGTTTGATTTTACCCCGGTCGGCATCATCTTTTTTGTGGCAGGTTTCATCTATTTATTCACGATTGGGATCAAAATCATCCCCGAACGGCGTAAAGATGAATCCCTGACCGATACTTTTGAGATGCAGAGTTATCTTACAGATGTTGTTCTTCAACCCAATTCTCCTTTTGTAGGCACTCCGTTAAAAAATACAGAACTGATACAGGACCTTGATCTCGATATTTTTGAGGTATTCGACAAAGATGGAAACTCGAAACCCGACCGAAATACTATCAATCTTGAGAAAAAAGATGTTCTCAGAATTCGTGGAAGTGTAAAGGAGTTGAACAAGCTTCTAAACCGGGAAGGTGTACTTATCAAACCTAATAAAAACTGGGAGGATAAAGATTTTGAGATCGGAAATGGTCAATTGGTTGAAGCTGTTATCGCACCTGAATCATCTTTTGAAGGGAAAAAACTTGAACAGGTAGATCTATATCATGAATATGAAGCCGTAGTGCTTGCCATACGTCAAAAGGGAAAAATACAACAAGATCATTTACCTGATATCAGGCTTCAAAGTGGTACTTCCCTTCTTTTATATGCTAATAAAGAACGTATAAATGATATTAAAGCAGCCGAAGAGTTTGTTCTTGCAACAGAGATCGAAGTACCGGATTTCAGGCAATCTAAGATCCCGGTAGCTATTGCAATCATTGCCGGAGTTGTCGTATCTGCGGCTGTCGGGATACTCCCCATAGTGGCATCGGCTATTTGTGGTGTTATCTTAATGATGCTCACAGGATGCCTTTCCAATGAAGAAGCCTATCAATCCATTAACTGGAAGGTGATCTTTTTGCTTGGCGGGGTTTTGCCCCTTGGAGTGGCCATGCAAAAAACGGGAGCTGCGCAACTTATCGTGGACGGGGTTATTACGCAATTTGAAACATTTGGCCCCACTGCGGTACTTTCGGCCTTCTTTTTCTTATCCATGATGCTCACCAACCTCATCTCAAATCAAGCTACGGCTGCGCTACTTGCTCCCATTGCTATTGAGGCCTCTTCCACCATCAACGTAAGTGCAGACCCTTTGCTGGTAGCTGTAACCATGGCGGCTTCCCTGAGTTTTATGTCACCGATCGGATATCAGACCAATACCATGATCTTCGGGCCCGGTCAATATAAATTCATGGATTTTGTGAAAGTCGGAACCCCGCTCAATATCTTATTCTGGATAATTGGTACCTTTGCCATCCCGTATTTCTGGCCATTTTAAATAACCGATGAAAAAACTGCTGAATACATACTTTCCGATCCTCCAGGTGATCAAAGAGTATAACCTTGATAAGTTTAAAGCTGATGCCATTTCCGGCTTTACGGTAGGAATTGTGCTGATCCCTCAGGGAATGGCTTATGCCGTTATTGCAGGATTGCCTCCTATTTATGGCCTTTATGCAGGACTTGTACCTCTTTTTATTTACCCACTCCTGGGAACATCGCGGCATGTTTCGATAGGACCTGTGGCCATAGATATGCTGATACTTGCTGCAGGACTGGGATTTCTTGCCGGTAGCGGTCCCACAGAAAAGATTACTTTTGCCATTATGATCGCCTTTATGACCGGGACTTTTCAGCTTATAATGGGGTTCATGAAACTCGGCTTTGTATTTAATCTGTTTTCCAGGCCGGTCATCTCAGGGTTTACCATTTCTGCACCTATCATTATTATTGTTAGTCAGCTTGGAACCTTAATGAATGTTGACATCCCCAATTCCCAGTACATCCATGAAATGCTTTATTATACGAGTCAGCAATTGGGGAACATTCATTATCCGTCATTAGCTCTTTCTGTATTCTTTATTCTTTTTTTGGTGCTGGTGCGGCGCTTCTATTCCAAACTCCCGGAATCAGTATTATTGGTAGCCATCACAATCATCATTGTTTCCTTTATCAGTATCTCGAAATGGGGGGTTGATCAGGTGGGAGCAATTCCACAAGGCTTACCCGTATTCGCCATTCCTGAGTTTAATATAGAAACTATCAAACAACTGGCTCCCAATGCTTTTACCTTGGCACTTATACAGTTCATGACCATCGCGTCCCTTTCCAAAGCCTTTGCCCGGAAACATGGATATACAGTCAACCCTAATCAGGAACTGATCGCTATCGGGAGCAGTAATGTGGTGGGGAGTTTATTTCAATCCCTGCCGGTTTCATCCAGTTTCAGCCGTTCCGCAATAGCAGAACAGGGAGGAGCAAAAACCTCACTCACTAATATTTTTGCAGGAATTTTGATTCTTTTCACCCTTTTATTTCTTACCCCTCTTTTTGAGATCCTGCCTGAACCCCTTCTTGGCGCCATCATTGTAGTTTCTGTAAGCGGCCTTATTGATATAAAAGAACTCAAATTCCTGATCCGTACCAAGCGCCGAGATGCGTTAGTAGCTATGATCACATTTATCAGCGTGTTAGGAATCGGCATTCAGGAAGGAATTATTATAGGACTTGTTTCGTCGGTATTAGCATTCCTTCATAAAATGAGCAAACCCACTGTTGCAGAACTTGGGCTCATTCCCGGCACCAGAGATTTTAAAAATCGGGAGCGGTTTTCCGAAGTAAAACATATTCCCGGTATTCTTATTCTTCGGGTTGATGCTCCCTTCTCTTTCGTGAATGCCGAATTCTTTAAGAATTACATCATCGAAAAAAGTATGAACGAAAAAGAAGCACCAAAATATGTGATCATTGACGGAACTACCATCGGTGACCTTGATATTTCAGCTATGGATTCGCTGCTTATGATCATCCAAACCCTGAAAAAAGAAGGTATCGAGCTATATATTTCCGGATTGATAGGTCCGGTCCGAGACGTTATTCGTAAATCGGATATCAGCACTTTTGTGAAATCCAATCGCTTCTTCAATACCGTACATGACGGTGTGGTGGTGGCCCTGAAAAATCAAGACGACCAAGATGGTGGCAACCGGCTTAACGAATACATGGAGATCTGCGCCTGATGAAGAAACTGACTACCAAAGAAATACTCGAAGAAAATCTCTCACGAACTGCTCCTGAAAAACTTAGATCCATAAAGATCCTTATTCCTGATATCCGAAGTTTGCATAACGTAGGCTCTATCTTCAGATCGGCAGATGCGTTTGGGATATCAGAGATCATCTTAGCAGGATATACGCCTACTCCTCCCCGTCCCGGGATCAATAAAACAGCCATCGGCGCAGAAGAATTTATAGCGTGGCGATATGAAAAAGATGCGCTCAAAGCATTGGAGAAACTAAAGGAGGAAGGTTACTACATCGCTGGTCTCGAACAAACTTCTGAAAGTACTCAGCTCCCTGATTTTGAAGCCAATAAGCATTCAAAAATGTGCATAGTCTTAGGAAGTGAAGTCTCCGGGATCGAAGATGAATTACTTGCTTTGGTGGATGAGTTTGTAGCCATCCCTCAATATGGAAGAAAGCATTCGTTAAATGTTTCCGTAGCTGCAGGAGTAGTTTTATATGCCATGTTGGAGAAATTGTGGGATCGTTAATGGATATTCGTTAATTGTGTATTTATTAACTTGTAATCTGAGTTCGATTAAAAAGCAGGTTCTATGATAGGCAAGATGGTCATTTCGCGGCGAATGCCCGGAATTTACTTGTTGTTTACGTATCTATGATTGAATTACCGACGGTAATAATAAGATCCCTGCCTTCGCAGGGATGATTTTCAGGCAGTTTTCAAGCTATCAATAATCGAGCTCAGGTTTGTAATAACTTTCGATTTTACGAATCATGAATAACAAATAACGAAATGTCCGATCCAAAAGAACTTATTGAAAAAGCGGAACGATTTATAAAACAACAGCAGAAAATGTATGGGGATTTTTCTTTAAATCTTGGCGAAGGTAGTCCTGCCCCAAAATCTCTAAACCAGCAAAGAGATGAGAATGCAGAAGCAGATCAGGTTAAGGAATCTTCTGAAGATTACGATACTCCGGCTACACAGAAATCGGTTCAACCCGAACCCAAAAAAGAACTTAGCACTGCAGAGAAAATTGCAGCCTGCCAAACCCTGGATGAATTACAAGCTTTATGCAAAGAATCCGATGAACTCCGCACCGATCTGGAGGGCACTAATTTGGTATTCGGTGTCGGGGATCCAAATGCAGATTTAATGATTGTGGGTGAAGCTCCGGGATTTAACGAGGACAAACAGGGCGAGCCGTTTGTGGGAGAAGCAGGTCAGCTGCTGGATAAGATAATGAAGGCCATTAATTTTAAGCGAGAGGATATCTATATCGCCAATATCCTAAAGCACCGTCCGCCCAATAACCGTGATCCAAAGCCGGAAGAACGTCAGCGAAGCCTGCCCTACCTTTTGCGGCAAATTGAACTGATCGATCCTAAACTCATCTTATGTGTTGGACGAATTTCAGCTACTACCCTTTTAGATAAAAATACTTCCTTAAGTAAACTCAGGGGAGAATTTCACCCCTTCCACGGACGGGAACTGATGGCCACCTATCATCCTGCTGCATTGCTTAGAAATCAACAATGGAAACGCCCCACCTGGGAGGATGTCCAAAAATTAAGAAAGCGGTATGATGAGTTGGGCGGAAAGTAACCTGACTGTGGATAACTTTGTCTAAAATTTGTTTAAAAAGAATCTCAATTCGGTTCTGATTTATACCTATTTTCGTTATTCACTTTTTCGTTTCAGCAAAAGATCTCTCAGTCTCTCTCATGGCAAAAAAGAACGGTTCGTACAGTAACAACTATCAGCAGGATGATTCAAAGAAGCTTGAACAAGGCGGGCGCGTTCCCCCTCAGGCCGTTGAAGTTGAGGAAGCTGTTCTTGGAGCCATGCTGATCGAACACGGTGCGGCAACCATTGCCCTGCAGATGCTGAAGCCTACCGATTTCTACAGAACCGCTAATCGACACATTTTTGAAACACTCACAAATTTATACGAGCGAGATAATCCGCTTGATCTGCTTACTGTTGAGAATGAACTAAAGGATAACAATCTGCTGGAAGTGTGTGGCGGACCAACTTACTTATCTGACCTGACCCGTTCGGTGAGCTCTTCGGCCAACATCGAATATCATTCGCAGATCATTATTGAAAAGGCGATTAAGCGAAACCTCATTCTTGCAAGTAACGATGTGATCAAAGATGCTTACGATACCACTTCTGATGCCTACGATGTATTGGATCACGCTGAGCAAAGTATTTTCGATCTCTCCAATCAAAAAAGCCGCAGTTCTGCTGTACCCGTTGAGAAACTTCTGAAGGATACGCTTTCATATCTGGAAGATCTTCGGGGCAAAGAATATGGTATTACCGGAGTTCCAACCGGTTTAGCCATCGATGATATGACCGCCGGCTGGCAGAAAGGAGATCTCGTTATAATCGCGGCTCGCCCTTCGATGGGTAAGACTGCTTTCGTATTGACAGCAGCCCGTAATGCAGCCATGCATCCGGATGAAAATCTTCGAACCCCCATTGCCCTTTTCAGCCTGGAGATGTCTAATCAATCTCTTGTTCAGCGTTTGCTAACCATGGAAGCTCGTGTCCGCGCCGATGAAGCCCGAAAAGGCACGCTTAAGGATGAAGACTTCCGCCGGCTGATAGACGCTGCAAGTCGCCTTTTCAGTGCAGAAATTTATATTGATGATACGCCTGCTATCAGTTTGATGGAACTTCGAACAAAATGCCGTAGGTTGAAAAGTGAAAAAGACATCGGCTTGATCGTGATCGATTATCTGCAGCTGATGCAGGCCAATTCGAAAGATATTGGAAACCGTGAGCAGGAAATTGCCACCATTTCACGTGGCCTTAAAAGCCTTGCCAAAGAATTGGATGTTCCGGTTATTGCTCTTGCTCAGCTATCACGAGCAGTGGAGCAACGCGGTGGTGATAAAAGGCCACAGCTTAGTGACCTTCGTGAGTCCGGTTCCATTGAGCAGGATGCCGATATTGTAATGTTTTTATACCGCCCGGAATATTATGGCATCACCACGACCGAGGAAGGACAGTCTACAGCCGGACTTGCAGAAATCATTATCGGAAAGCAGCGTAACGGTCCGGTAGGAAGCAAAATGATGTATTTTGTGAAAGAATATGCCCGGTTTGAGAATCTCACTTCAGCCTCTAATGACAATCCTATGATGGGTAAGGGCGGGAACAATGGTGGCGGTAATCCTAATCTCGGCAGTGGAAATGACGGCTCTCCTCCCATGCCTCACAGCCCCGCCCCGGATGAAGATGCCCCTTTTTAAATTCGTTGATAAATAGTTGCCTTCTTTAATGGCTCGTCGATTAGGCCTAATATCCTCTCCGATCTTTGCGAATACTCTGCGTCCTCTGCTTTAAATAAAAAGATGTCGGGTTATCAAAAGAAAAACCTATCACACCATCTCTTCAAACAGCTTATCAAAGGCTTTGATACGTTTTGACCAATCCAGATGGCTATTGATGTTCTGAAGGGAATTTTTTGGCAGGGATTTCGTATTTCCGGTAAGCAGGTCTTTCAAATAGTGAAACAGGTCATCCTCGGTCTCATACAAAACCGGTGCATGTAAAAGAGGATCGTGCAAGCTTTTCGGGATTAGTTCAGGGTAATGTAAACTCTTGGGCACCAATGGGTGGCACCCACAATATATTGCCTCCATTATAGCCACACAGAAGAATTCATAGCTTGCCGTAGACACTACGATATCACCCGAATGAAGCAGTTTGCTGTAGTTTTCTTTGTCATCCACATAGCCAAAATGGGTGATCTGCTGGCCGAAACGCTGCCAGGCCTTTTCGAATTCCTCGGGTTTTTCATGCTGCGTATCCCCCGCAAGGATTAGATCAAATTTCAGGTCAATGTCATTCAAGCGATTCAGCACTCTGAAAAACATGGCCGGGTTACGATCAAACTGCCAGCGTTGGTTCCAAACGATCACCGGAGTTTCGTTTTCAGATCGTGTATCCGGTTGCTTGTCAAAGCTTTTCAGATCCAGGCCGGGATGCATCACAATGCTTTTTTCTCGGATCTTATCAACGGTCCCATGTTGCTTTCCATCGGGAAAATTATCCAGAAAACCGGGTAAAGCATCCATCAGATCGTCAAGGTGAAACTGGGATGAAAAAAGCAGTTTATCAGCCACCAGCATGCTTAAATAGTTGATGTAACAATAGGTCAGATCACGCTTTTCCCCATCCGGTATTGGTCGGGTAAACTGATTTTCATGCATGTACATGATCACCGGTGTATGAGCAAATCTTGGATTGGTCAGAGCCATAAACGCCGGAAGATTGGTCATGCTGCTGGTGAGCAAGAGATCGATATCCTCTTCCACCTTATTTGTCATCTCTGTAAGTGTGACCGAATCCCCATGCATTCTCCATTTCCAGCCTTTATAGTTCAATTTTATGGGAATGATGTTGTGGCTGGAATGTTTCTCAAGTCCTTTGAGAAAAGCTTTATGGGAGCCGCTGTAAAATGGTTCTACCGCCAGGATATTCATGTGTAGCAATATCGTTTGAAAACTAAGTCTAAGTATAGGGAATTTTTAGGATGAGCGAATAATATTTCATGCATCCGAACACGACCTGAGGATAACCCATCTGACCGGGAGGCAGTGCAAACAACCCCGAATTCGATCTGATGGACCACCCATCTGATCAATGATACAGGTGCAGGATGTTGGATTAGCACACGAAATGAACTTGAGTGCCCCCATCCAACAATCGGTCAGACGGCTTAGAGCCGGTAGACCGGGAGGTAGTTTTTACCTAAATCGAGCTTGGATTTCGTCCAGCGGAATATAACTGATCGTGGGTTTCTTTAATGGATCGAGATAAGGCTGCTCACAGGCAAATAATTGATCGACCAGTGATTCCATTTCCTGCCCGGTCAGTTTCTTTCCTCTTGGGATAGCTGCCTTGGCTGCAAAAGCGATCGCCAGTTTTTCACGGGCCTCAAGTTTCACCTTTTGTCCCAACTCCTGATATTGATGGAGCATGGAGATCAGCACTTCTTCCTCGTTCCCGATCTCAATATCGGCCGGCACTCCGTTTATCATAGCCGTATTTCCACTCAAAAGCTGTACCGAAAACCCCATCCGCTGTATAATGGAATGAAGTTCTTTGAGTAAGGTGTAGTCCGAAGCTGAGAGTTCCAGCGTTTGCGCAAATAAAAGCTGTTGTGTGCTTGGCAGCGCCTCTTCCGTGGCATTGATCGCCTTTTCGAAGATAATGCGTTTATGAGCTAAATGCTGATCGATAACGGTTAATCCCGTGCGTGTCTGTGTTAGGATATAAGCGTTATGCAGTTGCCAAAACCCTTTATCCTGTGCCACCTCGCCTTTAGATTCTCCTGCAGGCTGAAAAGCTTGAGTTTTATCCCCTTCAGCTCCGGTTTGGAACGATCTCCCACCATACAATTGCTTCGAAAATTCATCGCCTCTGCCCTTCACAGAATCAGGATTGTTGTTTATCCTGGAAGACATATGAAAGCCCCCGACTTCTCCTTGCGATCTATTTGGGCGGTTGAAACTGAACCCGGAGTCAAATCCTTTGGCGGGATCGTCACTCAGAAAGGTATCCTCATTAGGCTGTATATCCGGCACCTGAAAGTGTTTGTTCAAAGCTCGATTAACAACGGAACGGGCAAGCTGTATTACGCTTCGTTCATCCTCGAATTTTACTTCCATCTTTGCAGGATGAACATTCACATCTACCTTAGAAGGATCTATATCGAAGAACAGTGCGTAAAAAGGATACTCATTGTTGCGGGTCCATGCATCATATAAACTCAAAATTACGTGCGTGAGATAGCGATGCTGAAAAGGTCGTCCATTCACAAACAGAAACTGCTCTCCCCTACTCTTTTTAGCCAGTTTAGGATCGGAAGCAAACCCATGGATCTTCACATAACTTGTTTCCTCTCCAAACTCGATCAGGCTCGCTTTATAGGAACTTCCGAATATCTGTGTTACCCTATCTTTTAAATCCTGAATGGGAAGATCATAGATCACATCTCCATCAGCTTCCACGTAAAAAGCAACATCCGTACTTGCAAGAGCTGCATACTGTATAGTTCGGAGAATATGTCGGAGTTCTGTAACGTCTGTCTTCAAAAACTGTCTTCGCGCGGGCACATTAAAGAACAAATTTCGAACAGCGATGGTAGTACCATCATCAGTGGCGGTAGGCTTTATTTCGCGTTCTTCTCCGCCCCAGACCTCAAATTTCCAACCGTTCTCATCTCCTGCTCTTTTTGTCTTCACCGTAACCTGGGAAACCGATGCGATGGAAGCCATAGCCTCTCCCCGAAAACCAAGGGTGCGAATTTTAAAGAGGTCATCAACGGAATTGATCTTGGAGGTAGCATGTCGTTCAAAACAAAGCGGCAGATCCTTCTTACTCATCCCGCAGCCATTATCAGAAACCTGTATAAGAGTACGGCCTGCATTCTGGATCAGGATCTTAAGCTGGTCGGCTCCGGCGTCGATGGCATTATCGAGAAGTTCTTTAACAACGGAAGCCGGACGTTGTATGACTTCCCCTGCCGCAATTTTATTGCTTATTTCAGGCGGCAGTTGATGAATAATAGAATCGCTGATATGCGTGTCGCTCAATTAAATGATCTATATTTTAAAGTGAAATTAGATAAACGATGATGGCCAATAAAGCAGCAAAGAACACAATTCTCGAAAATTGTGCCGGTCTGCGGCGAGTGTGTGTCTCAAATTTAATTCGCTTGCGCCGCTTTTCCTTTTCGTCCTTTTCAGGATCGTAATATCGAAACGGATAGTCGAATTTCTTGGGTTTGGGCCGGAAGCCGAACATTGGTTTGATCATAAACAACACCTCATTTTATTAGCTTTAGAAGGCTAACGAAGTGGGCTAACCTATCGTGTCTCAATATATGAATTCCACGGGGAGAATGTCGAACATCGAACAAGGAACTTCCAATTTCCAGCGATTATTCTTTATGGATCGGAAACAACTTCAAAGTTAAAATTTCAATGTTCCTTGTTCGATGTTCTTTTGCCTCTAAAATTTGTAAACTCCCTGCCCATTATTTTTCTTCGAAAACAGATCTGATTTCGAACCTTCAAGTTAATTATAACTGTAAATTATTTATTAAAATGAGCACTGATAAAGCCAAGATCTTTTACACAATTACGGATGAGGGACCTTTTTTAGCCACTCATTCTTTCCTGCCTATAGTTGAGGCCTATACGAAAGCAGCCGGTGTAAATGTTGAAACTAAGGATATTTCCTTAGCGGGACGTATTCTCGCCAACTTCCCCGATTACCTGACAGACGATCAAAAGGTATCCGATGACCTTGCTGAATTGGGGGAATTGGCCAAACAGCCGGAAGCAAATATCATGAAGCTTCCCAATATCAGTGCTTCGATTCCACAGTTAGTGGAAGCGATCAAAGAACTTCAATCTAAAGGATATAAGATCCCGGATTACCCTGATGAGCCTAAAAATGAAAAAGAGAAAGAGGTTCAGGCTCGCTACGGGAAAGTTAAAGGAAGTGCGGTCAATCCTGTTTTAAGGGAAGGAAATTCTGACAGGCGTGCTCCAAAAGCTGTAAAAGAGTATGCGCGCAATAATCCTCATTCAATGGGAGAATGGAGTTCAAACTCTAAATCTCATGTAGCAACCATGGGCGACCATGATTTTGCTTCTTCAGAGCGTTCCGTTACCGTAAATGATGGCGATGATGTAAAGATTGAGTTTGTGGATAGTAATGGAAATGTGACGATTTTAAAAGAAAGCACCCCACTCCTTCCCGGTGAAGTGATCGATGCCTCTGCCTTGAGTAAAAAAGCATTGGTTGCCTTTTTAGAGAAAGAGATCAAAGATGCCAAAGAAAAAGGTGTGCTCTTTTCATTGCACATGAAGGCCACCATGATGAAAGTTTCTGACCCGATCATCTTTGGTCATGCCGTACGAGTTTACTTCAAAGATGTGTTTGAAAAGCACGGTGAAACGCTACAGAAGCTGGGTGTTGATCCAAATAATGGTTTTGGCGACATCGAAGCCAAAATCAAAGAGCTGCCTGAGGACAAGCAGGCTGAGATCAAAGCAGATATCCAAAAATGCTATGAAAATGGCCCTGATCTGGCCATGGTAAATTCATACAAAGGAATCACAAACCTACACGTTCCGAGTGACGTGATCATCGATGCTTCTATGCCAGCTATGATCCGGGAATCAGGTCAAATGTGGAATAAAAATGATGAAACACAGGATACCAAAGCAGTTATTCCGGACAGCAGCTATGCCGGTATTTACCAGGAGGTGATCGATTCCTGTAAAGAACACGGGGCTTTTGACCCGACCACCATGGGAAGTGTTCCCAATGTTGGGTTGATGGCCAAAAAAGCCGAAGAATACGGTTCCCACGACAAGACTTTTGAGATCCCGGGAAGTGGAACGGTACGCGTAGTGAATAAAGCTGGTGAAACTATGCTTGAACATTCTGTGCAAGAAGGCGATATCTGGAGAATGTGTCAGACCAAAGATGATCCGATCAAAGATTGGGTGGGATTGGCCGTGCGGAGAGCCCGTGAAACCGGAGACCCTGCTGTGTTCTGGCTTGATGAAGACCGGGCTCATGATACAGAACTCATCAAAAAAGTGAATCAATATCTGCCTGAGCATGATACCAAAGGTCTCGAAATTCATATCATGTCGCCTGTTAAAGCAATGCGTTTTTCTTTGGAGCGAATCAGGGATGGTAAGGACACTATTTCCGTAACCGGAAACGTGCTGCGTGATTACCTGACTGACCTCTTCCCTATTCTTGAGGTTGGAACAAGTGCAAAAATGCTTTCCATAGTACCACTAATGAATGGCGGCGGTTTATTTGAAACCGGAGCCGGCGGATCTGCTCCAAAACATATTCAGCAGTTCCTGGAGGAAGGGCATCTTCGCTGGGATTCCTTGGGGGAGTTTCTGGCATTAGCGGTATCACTCGATCACCTTGGAAAAACATTCGATAATGAACGAGCCAAGATCCTTGGAGAAACATTGGATACAGCGACTTCCAAATACCTTCAAAACGATAAATCCCCTTCCCGAAAAGTAAATGAGCACGACAATCGTGGAAGTCATTTCTATTTGGCTATGTACTGGGCTGAAGCATTGGCCGGACAATCGAAAGATGGAGAGTTGTCAAAACGCTTCAAGGATGTAGTACAGAAGCTTAAAGAAAACGAAGCCAAGATCAACGAAGAGTTGATTGCGTCACAAGGAAGCCCTCAGGATATTAAAGGATATTACTGGCCGGACCGTGATCTTGTGTTTAAATATATGCGTCCAAGTGAAACCCTGAATTCAATTATTGAATCGGTTTAAAAATTCAATTTTGGTTTTTCTGATCTTAGCCCGGTTCTTTAAAGAGCCGGGTTTTTTTATACCCTGATAATTATCCTTTTTTGATAAATCAAAAGGCTCATCAAGAATTAAAAGCGCTACCAATTTTACATTTGTGACTGATTTATAAAAACTTAAAAAGAAATTATCGTCAGGTGTTTACTTTCAGGTTCAAATGGAATAGACTAAAGCAATGAAATTTGATCAATCACATAGCACAACCAATGAGGCTCTTTCGATGACTTTGAGCCATGCTATGTCTTTGACCAACACCACCATTACGATTACAATTACAACCCCTTAGGGGGTGCTTTTCTACATATCGCCATTTGGCATTATGCCATTCTCAAATAGCTTCAACGCTTAAAGTCATTAATCTCACTCTAAAATGAATATGTTTATATTAAAATTTGGTGGAACTTCTGTCGCCACTGCGCAAAACCTGAAAAAGGTTCAGACCATCATAAAAAAATATTCTGAATCTCATAAAGTTATAGCTGTTGTATCAGCCTTGGGAGGAGTTACCAATCAGCTGCAGGAATGTGCAACCCTTGCTGCTAATGGCAACGACACCTACAAAGAAGTTCTGGAACACATAGAAAAGCGACATCTCGAACTTTGTAATGAGTTGTTACCTGTTAAAGAACGCAATAGTACACTCACTCAGGCAAAACTTCTTCTAAACGATCTTGAAGACATTTGTCGCGGTGTGTTTTTGATTAGAGAACTCTCCCCCCGATCTCTGGATCATATCCTAAGTTATGGGGAGGTGCTTTCGGCCGCAATCATCTCGGATTATTTGAAAGCTTCAGGATTGGATACCGGTTTATTCGAATCAACAAAATTTATCAAAACCGATAACCGGTTTGGTAAAGCAGCCGTGGATACCAACACCACCTACCGTGAAATTCAAAAACAGTTTCAAACGGCTCCCCCTGTTTCGGTTTGTCCTGGATTTGTGGCTTCATCAAAAGATGATGAATTGATTACAACTTTAGGCCGCGGAGGTTCCGACTATACAGCAGCTTTGATAGCAGCAGCTCTCCAAGCCATAGAACTTCAGATCTGGACGGATGTAAACGGTATGATGACTTCCGATCCAAGGTTGGTACCAAATGCTCATCCTATCGAGCACCTCTCCTATGAAGAAGCCATGGAGCTTTCTCATTTCGGGGCAAAAGTAATCTATCCTTCGACTATTCAGCCGGTCTTGGATGCAGACATCCCGGTTCACATAAAAAATACATTTGAATCCGATCATCCTGGAACCCTTATTTCTAAAGACGGGCCGGAGAATGACCAGGTTGTAAAGGGAACTTCGTGTATTCAGGAAATTGCTATTTTTACTCTTACGGGCAGCGGAATGATTGCCGTACCAAATATTTCCTATCGTTTATTTGGATCGTTGAGCCGGCAAGACGTGAATGTAATCATGATTACCCAAGCTTCATCCGAACACTCAATTACAATCGGGATTGCCATTGATGATGTTGATAAAGCTAGAAAGGCGATCTCAGAAGAATTCTCTTACGAAACAGAAATCCACAAGATAAATCCGCTTGAAGTTGAAACAGGGTTATCTATTGTAGCATTGGTCGGTTCACGTATGAAAAAACAAGTGGGCGTAAGCGCAAAACTGTTTGATACGCTGAGCCATAACGGTGTGAATGTCCGGGCAATAGCACAGGGTTCAACCGAGCTTAATATTTCCGTGGTCATTGACAAAAAAGACCTTAAGAAATCCCTTAATAGTATTCACGAAAGCTTCTTCCTTTCCGACCGCCGAAAGCTTCACTTGTTTATGATTGGAGTTGGAAATGTGGGCCGGGTTTTTATAGATCAGGTAAAAGCCCAGCAAGAGTATCTCGCCAAAAAGCATAACCTGAATGTGTTTATAGCCGGACTGGCGAATTCTCGACAGATGCATTTTGATGAGGAAGGTATAGACCTTGAAGATGGGGAAAAACTGTTGGAGGAAGAACATCAGGAAATGAACGCCGAAAAATTTGTAGAAATCATGAAAGACATGAATCTGAGAAATTCTGTTTTTATAGATTCTACAGCCTCGGGTGATATTGCCAAACTTTATAAAGATGTGCTGGAAAGCAGTATTTCAGTGGTTACACCAAACAAGATAGCATGTTCGTCTTCTTACAAGAATTTTAAAGAATTAACCGACTCGGCTATTAAATACAAATCAAAGTTCTTATATGAGACTAATGTCGGAGCCGGACTTCCCGTTATTTCAACCCTTAACGACCTGATTAAAAGCGGGGATGAAGTTCATAAAATTCAGGCTGTACTTTCCGGAACATTGAATTTCATCTTTAATAATTATGACGACACCAAAAAATTCAGTGATGTTGTAAAAGCAGCCAGAGAAGCCGGTTTTACCGAGCCGGACCCTCGAATTGACTTAAGCGGTGTTGATGTAATGCGTAAAATTCTGATTCTGGCACGTGTCAGCGGTTACGAACTTGAACTCGATGACATTACCAACAATGGTTTTGTTCCTGAAGAGTGCATGAAAACAGATTCACTTAAAGAATTCTATACCAAGTTGGATGAACATGATGATGTTTTCAGACAGATTTATGAGAAAGCCAGTGGACAAAACAAGCGGCTTAAATATGTAGCCACTTTTGAAAATGGGAAGTCGCAGACCGGACTTGAGGCTTTCGCTTCCAATCATTCGTTCTATAATTTGGGAGGAAAAGATAACATTGTGCTTTTCTATACCAATCGATATAGTGACCAGCCTTTAGTTGTAAAAGGAGCCGGTGCCGGTGCGGCTGTCACGGCTTCCGGTATATTTGCTGACATCATGAAAATAGCCTCAGCCTGATATGAATTCTATAAACGTTTTTGCCCCCGCTTCTGTCGCTAATGTTGCATGTGGTTTTGATGTGATGGGTTTTGCCCTTCAGGGAATTGGTGATGAGCTTGTCATTCGTAAGACAGAAAACCTGGGACTTAACATTACGGCCATTCATAATGCTGACTCCTTATCAAAGAATTCAGATGAAAATGTAGTAACGGTTTCGACACAGGCTCTTTTAGACAGCCTGGAAATACAGCCTGAATTTGGCTTTGAATTTGAGCTTACCAAAAGAGTAAAACCGGGAAGCGGACTTGGGTCAAGTGCATCAAGCTCTGTAGCTGCTGTTTTTGGGGTTAATGAATTGCTTAGCAAGCCCTTCAGTAAGAAAGAATTAGTCGCATTTGCGATGGAAGGAGAACGGCTCGCTTCGGGAATTCCTCATGCTGATAATGTAGCACCTTCCCTGCTTGGCGGTTTTATTTTGATCAGAAGTTACAATCCTCTCGACATCATAGAACTCGACTACCCGGATGATTTGGTTGCCACCGTAATTCATCCGCAAATTGAAATTAAAACGGCAGATGCCAAAAGAATGCTTCGTAAACAAATAGAACTAAAAGATGCTATTACTCAATGGGGAAATATTGGCGGGCTTGTCAGTGGTTTAGCTATAGCTGATTATGAACTCATTGGGCGCTCTTTACATGACGTTATAGCCGAACCCATCCGGGGAATGTTGATTCCTTCTTTTAAAGAAGCAAAAGAAGCTGCTTTAAGTACCGGAGCTTTAGGGTGTAGTATTT
Organism: Gracilimonas sp.; assembly: GCA_022450045.1. GTDB lineage: Bacteria > Bacteroidota > Rhodothermia > Balneolales > Balneolaceae > Gracilimonas. The sequence goes on from JAKURD010000001.1 coordinate 350,078, forward strand.
CCGGTTCAGGCCCCTCTATTTTTGCTTTGAGCAGGGGAATGGATATAGCAAAAGCGGTTGCCACTAAGTTTGAAGCCCTTTTCAAAAGCATTGGACTTGAAAGCTATGTGCATATTTCACCAATCAATGCTAAAGGCTGTGAGGTGTTGAAATGAAATATTACAGCACAAATGGTAAAGCCCCTATCGCTTCATTCAGAGAAGCGGTATTTAAGGGACTCCCGGAAGATAACGGCCTATATATGCCTGAAAAAGTACCTTCGCTTCTTCCCTCTTTTTTTGATGCCTTGCAAGATCTCTCGCTTCCTGAAATCGGGTATCAGGTTCTAAAGCCTTTTGTGGGAGAAGAAATTCCGAACAATAAGCTTGAAGACATTCTTCATAATACTCTCAATTTTGAAATTCCTTTGGTCAGGGTTTCCGGGGATGTTTATTCACTTGAGTTATTTCACGGGCCTACTTTTGCGTTTAAGGATGTCGGAGCACGGTTCCTTGCAAGAAGCCTCAGCTATTTCAGTGAACAAACCGATCAGAAGCTCAAGGTATTAGTGGCTACATCTGGCGATACCGGCAGCGCTGTTGCACAGGGTTTTTATGATGTTCCAAACATTGAGGTTTTGATTCTTTATCCCTCTGGGAAAATCAGCCACTTCCAGGAGCAGCAAATGACTACACTTGGCAAAAATATCAATGCATTGGAAGTGTCGGGTACTTTTGATGACTGCCAGAACATGGTTAAACAAGCTTTTCTGGATAAAGAATTGAGCAGAAGCATCAATCTTACTTCCGCAAATTCAATTAACATTGCACGGTTATTACCACAAAGCATTTATTATTTCTATGGATTAGCTCAGCTCCCAAAAGAAAAACAGGCTCAGGTTGTAATATCTGTGCCAAGTGGTAATTATGGAAATTTAACAGCTGGACTTATTGCTCAAAGGATGAACGTACCTATTCACCACTTTCTGGCTTGTTCAAATATAAATGATACGGTGCCCGAATATCTGCGAACGGCTGAGTATAAAGCCAAGCCGGGTATTCAAACCATTTCAAACGCTATGGATGTGGGTGATCCAAGCAATTTCAGACGAATATTGGATTTATTTTCCGGTTCATACCAACAAATGGCTTCTCATATTTCAGGTTATTCATTCAATGACGAGCAAACCCGGGCAGCTATACACAAAGTTCATGAAGAAACAGATTACATTCTGGACCCTCATGGTGCCGTAGGTTACCTGGGACTAAAAGATTACCTGGAAAAGAATGGTGGAACCGGCATTTTTCTGGAAACTGCACACCCCTATAAATTTAAAGAAACGGTAGAAAGCGAAATTGAGAAAAAAATAACTCCTGTCCTCTCTTTTGATGAACGTAAGAAAAAATCGCTGCCTTTTTCATCAGATTTTGAAGACCTGAAATCTTATCTGCAGAAGCAATAATTAAATTCTGAACTTCTTTTTGAAAACCGGAATCAGATATTTTAAAAGTATCAAAAGAAATACAAATACAGCCAGAATCACCCATATTGCATAATCCTCATAAGTCTCATAAAAGAGAAGCAGCTCATTACCGGCAAAAACGGAGAGCCAGACAAAGGTTGGTGTCCACAATAAAGCCGTAAGCCCGAAGTAAAGCAGGAATGTCCAGAAGCCCGTTTTCAGGATTCCAGCACTTAAATAAACTGGAAAACGACTTCCGGGAATGAATCGGCTCAACACTAAAATAACCGGACCCTTTTTTTGAAACCAGGCTTCAGCACTATATACATTTTCCTTTTTTACCATCCACTTAAATGGAGGAATGTTAAAAATAGCATTCCCCATAAAACGTCCGGCAAAATAAAGCGTAAAATCTCCAATATAAATTCCGGCTGTTGCAGCTATTGCAGCCGGCCAAAAATCAATTAGACCCTGGGCGGCCATTAAACCGGCTCCGATACAGGCCAGATCTTCACTCATCAAGGTTCCCAGTATGATGAGCAGCATGTAAAGCACTATGAGCTCGTTCTTTGAGTCAGCCTTCACATCATCCAGATAAGGCACGAGTTTCTCAAGGCTGCCTTTCTTAGTCTGAACCGAGTCTGTAACTTGTCTGTTGCTATCCAAAACTACAGAATCCTGAAGAACAGGATATTCTGAAGATACGTTAATACCATAATCAGAAGCAGAGAAAAGCCCGGCCAGAATAAAGATAGTGCAGATTTGAATATACTTCACAAAGAGGATCTCCTCATAGGTTAAGAGAATGTAATGGGTGTGAACTCCAAGTTTTTTTCCAGGAATTCTTTTTGTGTTATAACAGGTTCAAAATGTGATTCTATATCAGCTTTTAGTCTTTCGGCCAACAATTTTCGGTCATCATCTAAAATTTTATCAGGACCAAAATTAAGAACAGCTGTAAAAGATTTTAGTTTCAGCAAGTTGAAGAAGTGTACAAAAAAAAGAGTATCGTCCCACCAGCAAACAGAATGGTAAGCAACCTCCTGTTGTGCATTTGTTTTGTATGAAATAGACACTGTGGAAACCGGAAACTGCTGTGAAGCGGGATACTCTAAAAGGGAAGTTCTGAAAGGTAAAATTTCATAACCGGGACTTGTTGTACCCTCCGGAAAAAGAATGATTCCCTGATTGGCATTAATATTCCTTGAAATGAGTTTGTTCACTCGGGTTACATCCCTCTTCCTTTGCCGGTCAATAAATAAAATTCCACAGGTACGAATTATAAAACCAATGAACGGCCATGTTTTAACATCACTTTTAGCTACAAACAGGCATCTTAGCTTCGAGAAAAGAACAAAAATATCTATATAGCTCAAATGATTGGAAACCAGCAAAAATGGAGGCTCAGGCACTTCGTTCTTGACTACTACATTGGCACCCAGAATCCAACAGCATACTTTACCCCATGTTCGAAGAAGATACCCTCTCAGTTTCTCGTAATTAACCCCGATTACTGATCCCAAAAGGCAAAGCATAATCAATGAATAAAATAAAAGGGTTGTGACAAGAAAACTGATTAATTTTGTAATAGCCCGAATAATACTCATGGGCGGAAATTAACAATTTCTATTTGAAAAACAGGCTTTTTTGTTTCCGGATTTAACGCGTTCAGATCCAACTAAATAAGATAGTCGATGGAATTAAACGTTCTGTCTATAGCAGGCGAACTGCAAATCTTAGCTCCAATTTTGAGATACATTTTTAGAAGTATTGGAATGTCAACAGGTTCTTTTTTTGTCAAGATTTTACTTTCACTTTTATAAACATCCTGACCGGGGGCAAAATATTTGGTGTGGAGTTGGTTTTTTTCTTTTAGAAAACGATATAACTGCCAACCCTTCTCAGAATTAACTAAATTCAAAGAACAGCACCAAAATAAGAATCTTTTTTTGAGTATTAGGTAATTTGCCATTCCTTTCCATAATAAGAGCAAAACTCTGCTATTTCTGTGCAGAGGAGCAACACAAGCTTGTCCTAATTTAACCCCGCTAGTCAGCTATTCGCAGGACAAAAGATCTATCTTAAATCAATAGCGTCCTAAACGTTGAAATACATTTTGGTAAAACGATCCTTCAAAAGGATTCTCGCAGAGTTCCGCAAAGGATATCGCAGAGTTGCGCTGAATAGCGATGCGTATTGATAAAAGATCATCTGCGCTCCGAGCGCAGCGATTCCCACGAAGTAAAACTCAGCGGGTTAATCGGCGAGCCTCTGCGAGAAAAAAGTGGGGTTGATTTTAAACATGTCAACTCATCCGTTTATATCTTCGAAAACACAGGTTTTTTCAATTTTGAAAACGTTTAGGACGCTATTGGTCATACTCATATCCTTACATAGGCAAGATTCTTCAGGAGTACCTTCAGAATGACTAATTTATTATGTTCAATTATGCAGGCTTTTCCAATACTGTATGAGGCCATTCAGGCTGAAAAGAGAATCAAAGGGAAGGACAGAACATGGAAAGAAAAGTTGATTACCAAAAGAAACCCTAAATGGAATTCTTTGAATAAAGGCATCCTTGGTGAGTGGCCCCAAATAAGACGTTGTCTCTCGGGTCATCCTGAGGATACCTCCGAAGGATCTTGCCTTTTACGAAGCATCGATGTTTGAATGACTCAAAATAGATGAAGTGGCCAGCATGTAGTTTATGTCATACTCATATCCTCAAATAGGCAAGATGGTCTTTCGCGGCGAATGCCCGAAATCTAATTGTTTTTTTAGGTATCTATGATTGAATTACCGGCAATAATAAGATCCCTGCCTTCGCAGGGATGACTTTCCAGGCAGTTTTCAAACTATCAATAATCGAACTCAGGTTAATAGTAAACTTTCCCTGTTAAGCTGATGTTCACAAATTGTTTAGTTTCTGTCTCGATTTGTAAAGTTGACGGAACTGATTTACTTAAATCGGAAATATTTGTAATCTTTGTATATGCTTTATTATAAAAAATATGAATCTTCAGACAAGAACGATTGGGTGGTCTTTGTACATGGTGCCGGAGGCAGTTCATCTATCTGGTTCAGCCAGCTTAGAGATTTCAGAAAGCACTTTAATGTATTGCTTATTGATCTTCGCGGACATGGCAAATCAAAAGATCTTTTGCAGAAATATTATGAAGAGGACTATTCCTTTGAATTTATCAGCAAGGATATCCTGGATGTCTTAGATCATTTAGAAATTGAAAAAGCGCATTTTATTGGTGTTTCTTTAGGAACCATCATCATCAGGACAATTGGGGAAATTGCACCTGACCGGGTTAAATCGGCTGTTTTATGCGGCGCCATTACACGGTTGAATATACGTTCACGTATCCTTGTCTTTTTAGGACATATGTTCAAACGTTTTATCCCCTACATGTGGCTGTATAAGTTTTTTGCATGGATCATTATGCCCCGAAAAAGACATGCTAAATCCAGAAATTTATTTATCAGAGAGGCTAAAAAACTTTACCAAAAAGAATTTTTAAGATGGTTTAAGCTTACCAATGAGGTCAATCCTCTTCTAAAATATTTCAAGGAAAAAGAGATAAAATCCCCCATGCTTTATGTGATGGGAAGCGAAGATCATATGTTCCTGCCTCCTGTAAAGCAGATCGTAAAGAAACATAAGAATTCAACACTACAAGTAATTGAAAATTGTGGGCATGTTTGTAATGTGGAACGCCCGGGGGCCTTTAACAGATTAACTATTCGATACCTGAAACAACATTCTGCCTGATCTTATTCCTGCCCTGATGGTAATTGAAAGATCCAGGCCTCATCATTGAAAGTATTGCGAATCTCAATGGTTCTTGCTTTTGCGGTATCGTAATCTTCATACGCTTCAAAAGCTACGTAATTGAATCGTGTCTCAGGGTTAAAAAGAATGCGGGTTTCGTAGCCTTCATCTTCAAGCATTTGCTTGAAATTCTCCGCGTTTCTTGGAACTAAAAATGAGCCGCCAATAATGAAATATTGAAGGTTAGAAGTATCATCTGTCTCCACTTCTTTACCATTTGCCTGATATTCAAGATATTCTTCCAGTGAAAACGCCTTAGGTACTACAACCATCAGCTCCGGCCGATCTAAAGAAATCGTAAGGTCTTCTTCAGGTTCCTCAGCTCGTTCATTTGCTTCTTCCTGATCTATTTGTGGTTCTGTTACTTCAGCTTCGGTTGTATCTTCCTCAGCCTCCTCTTGGGCAGGTTTAACGGGCTCAGTCTCAGTAACTACAGGTTCATCTGCAATGGTAGTTGAAAAAACTTCTGGTTCAAATACGCGATCTAAATCTGTTCGCATATCATCTCTTGTGTTATTAAGAACTTCGCGCGTCGTTAATTTTTTATTTTCCACCCGCTTTGATACCGGTTCTATTAACTCAGCCTGAACAATAATAATCAATTCATTTTCGAGAAAATCACTGGAGTTATAACCAAATAAATATTTAAGCCCAAAGAACCAACCCGGAAGATCCTTTAATATTGGTACTCCTCTTCTCACCGCAGTTTCTTCCGTACGATAAAGCCCGGCAACATAGGTAGATTCCCCATTTAAAAGGATAGCTGAAGTTTCTGCCGATTGCTTGTTTACAATGGTACTTACCACATCAGGTTGCGCGGTTGACCTTTCCACAGCAAGGTTCAGGTAGATAAATGAAGTGTCCCCTTGTGTAATTATTTGCGGAGTTACAGTAAGGATAGTACCTGTACTCACGAAATTATCTGTCACGTTTCCGGCAATATCACGCTGCTTAATCGAGAAATCCTGCCCAACCTGAATATTACCTTCCTGACCGTCCACAACCTTGATGGATGGAGTTGCCAATACCTTGCCAAGGTTATCCGCTTCAAAAGCTCTAAAAAGAGCCTGAACACTAATACCGGGACCATATTCTCCCAAGTTAACCAGTGCATTAAACGCATTCTGTGATACGTTTGCAGCATTGAATGAATTAATGGCTACAAATTGATCGCTGAGATCTGATGAAGGAACAGACTCCTGTCCATCACTTCCTACAAAGTCACTGACATTATCAGGAGCATCGCTTGTCAAAGTGGACCAGTCAATCCCAATCTCCTGCAAAGCTCGTTTATTACCTTCAAAAAAGGTTGCATTTATTCGTACTTCGCGAGTTTGAGTGGTGGCTAAAACATCTACCAATGCTGCGGTTCCTTGTCCTCCACCGGCCTGCCCGGTATTTCCACCCGAAATGTTTTGCGTTGTTTTCGGTTCTGGTCTTGTTATTTCATAGAATTCATCATATTCAGTCAATTCCAGATTTTGGAATCTCAGGATGTATTCAAGCGCATCCATCCAATGCATAGCCGGCAGATTAACACCAATCTCACCGCTATAAGCTGATTTATCAATGATAAATTTATTTTTATACTCTTGAGCAAACGTATTTATGATCTCAATGGCCTCATTGTAGGTGGTATTTTTATTGAAAGCTACAATTTCATCAGGATTTGTGTACTCTCTGAATGGATCAATGATCTGAGCTGAAAGGTGCTGTGGAATAATGGCCACAATGGCAAAAGCCACCATAAAAATGGAAAACAAACCTAGTTTATATCTTATTTCTTTCAAGGGTTTCATTGCTCTGTCTCCAAGGTAACTAATTCCGTAATGCCACCTTTATTTAAATTGAAAGTAGCAGATTTATTTCCAAGGTCTATTGATTCTAATACACCGAGATAAACTTGATCACCCTTTCTCAAGGATGTTATATTTCCAGCCTGATCTACTATAAATACTCTTGAACCTGTCAATCCGATTATCCTGCTCTGTTCAACATTGATCAGGTTTTCCTCGTTTGGCGGCAGCGAAGGCTGAATAAGCGGGTAAAATGGATTATATAGCGATACCTCCTCATTCATAGTCAGCCGGCTTGTATATTCTTCGCCTTCCTGTATGGGTATTCGTTCGTAATAACTTTGCAGCGCAAAACTAAAAGTAACTTCTTCCAGTTCCTCATTATTTCCACCGGCCGGGCTTATAGAAAGATTGGTAATCTTATTCAGTAGTTGGCTGTTTTCAAGCTTGTTAATGAAGTTCACAAAATTTCTATAATTTGCATATCCATTAATATTTGATTCGAGAATACCATATTGATCCTGAGCAGTTGAATCCGAATAAACAAAATCAAAATACACTTTTGATGAAGGGCTGCTCCCGCTGATATAATTTAGATAGTCGTAAACATGGTCAGGATTTGGCTGCTTAAATAATGACTTATCGTAGTTTTCAATGATTGACAATGCCTCTAAATAGGTTGCATTAAGTGCCGGAAATGCATCACTTATAGCCTTTTTACTGTTATACTCCTCTTGCTTTTCAGCACGAGTCTCTTCCAGTTTTTCCAGCTTAGAAAGCTGAAAAAACTTGATGTAAATAAATGCCCCTCCTCCAAAAATAGTCAGAGTCAATAATAAAATCAGGGTATTTCTGAGAGCGTATGACAATTTTTTAATCCTGTATTAAATTCTGTATGCCTTGTACACTCTGCGGAGTATATATGTTTTCATCCTCAACAAAGGATTGTATCGTATATCTAAATTCAAATACTTCCTGTTCCCTGATAGTACCCGATCTAACGTTCAATAATGTTGCTGATTCAAAAACATTTGCTAAACGGGGAATTCTGTTTTGATACATTGCAGTGCCGGCAAGATCCACAGTGCCATTTTGGCCTTCAGACATAGAATTGACCCATATTGAATTGACATTATTGAATCCACGATTCAACAGGTCCAGATTAACAGACCACCTCAAAGTACCTTGGTTCAGCTCACTTAATAATCCAAGCTTTGCCTGAATTTGATCTAACTCATTGGTTATTTGTTCGGAGCGCTGAACTGTTGGGTCAAGAGCTCGAATCTGAGAATCCAGTGCACTAATTTCACCTTCAAGCTGGTTTATCTGGCTCGCATAATTATTGTAAAAGTAATTTACCACTATGGGTGTTAGCAAAATACATAAGAGCAACAAGAAACCATGCCATTGTAACCGAAAAACTTTCTGCCGGTCATTTACATATCCCGGCAAAAGTGAAATTTTCGGAAAATTTTCTTTCTTGAAGCCTGATGCCATCCATGCTGCACCAATTGCATTGGTAAAAGCCGGAATAGAACTCTCACTAACACTTTCAGACTCAAAAATCTCTTCAGAAAAACTGAATTCTGAAACATCTACATCCTGGAAACGTTCTTCGAAAAATTCGATGGCTGTTTCACCTAAAGAATTATTACATACAATCAGACGATCAAGACTTGCTACTTCGCCGGTATCCAGCTGGAACAGGATTTTACTAAATACCGTATTTAAAAAACGTTGATTTTTTGTCCCTTCTATAACCACAGGAGCAACTATCCAAAGCTTATTCCCTTTTAAGAACAGAATCCTGGTTTTACTTTCCCCAAACTGGATGATCCCGGTTATACTTCCTTCATCTAATTCATAGTTTGCGCGAATAAGACCAACTAAGATCGTTTCATCAGGTTGTACATCAGAAATTAAAAGCTTTCCGCGATAGAAATTTAAAGAGCTGTTAACTAATTGAAGTATTCCAGGTTCTTCATCAATGGAGGCAAGAAGTAATGAACCATCATCACGCACTGTATAAGAATAATAGTCAGAAGATTTAGAAACTCCATGCAAAGCCTCTAAACGATCATCTATGATAACCCGAAGATCTTTTTTCTTGATTGAAGAAAAATCAACATCCTTGAGTATCTGAAATAGTGTCTGGCCTGCGGGTACACTTAACCCCAGATCAACCCGATCCGGATCAATCCCGCTTAGCAAATTGTAGAGGAGTAATTCATTTGAAGAGGCCGCCTCTTCAGTCTCACCGGCCATATCTGTATCAATGATATCATCAGCAGTCTCTTCTTCAAAATCATCAATCCCTAAGTCATCTAAATCATCAAAACCGGCAAGTGCATCCTCAAAATTTATCTCATCCGTATCATCATCTTCTTCTTTTTCTTCAAGACCAAAAACTTCTCCCTCTTCAAGTGCATCATCTGCGCCGCCAAAAGCCTCTCCACCAGGTGATCTTCTGCTATCTTTATCTTTTTTATTAAGACTTTCTACTAACCGTACTTTATCCAGCCCAATGAGGGTAATTTTTTTATTTGTTACTCTTATCTTGGCGACTTTTAAATAGTCGTCATCAACTACGAGCCCTGTATATATTTTATTTCCTCCAATCATATCAGATATCAGTAGTTTATTTCACTTAAGAGCTGAACAATTTTCGTTTTGTTGTTGGCAAAGTTGAGCGCAGTTTCTTTTGAAATAATCCCCTGATTGTAAAGCCTTTTCAGGTCTTGTTCCATAGTATTCATGCCTTTTTCACCGCCTTCCATCAACATTTGATAGATCTCGCTGATATTATTGTTACGAATTGCAGCTCTGACAGAAGAATTAACCAATAATACCTCTTTAGCCAACACTCGCTTTCCGTCCAAACTTGGAACTAATTTTTGACTTATTACACACGTGAGAACATCAGCCAGACGAGCACGCACCCTATTTTGCTCTTCAGAAGGAACCTCACCTAAAATACGCTCTATACTTTCCATAGCAGAAGAAGTGTGCAATGTTCCAAAAGTTTTATGTCCGGAATCTGTAATCTCCAAAGAAGTCATAATTGTTTCCGGGTCCCGAAGCTCCCCAATTACAATAATATCAGGATCCTGACGCAATGCTTGCACAGCCCCTTCTTTAAATGAAGGAACATCTTTACCGACTTCACGGTGGCGAACAACTGATTTGATGGGTTCATGAATTAATTCTACCGGTGAGGCAATGATCACAATGTGTGATTGAACAGTACGGTTATTTGCATCAATTACGGTATCAAGTGTAGATGACTTACCGGAACCCGTAATACCGGTTATTAAGGTTAAACCGTATTTATAATATTTAAGGCTAAGAGCTTTGGCTACTTCTGTATGGGTTCCCAGACTTTTAAATGGGCGAATGGTATTGTCAATCTTTCGCATATTTAAAGCAAGATGCTCTAAATCAAAATACATATCAGCCCTGAATCGTTGTGAGCCTCCATTTTTTAATGTAAGCGAGTATGAGAAGTCCAGATTTTTATCTTTGATCAGTGTTTCGCGCTGCGTGGGTAGTATGGCATTATGCAACAAAACATCTGTTTCATCCAGCGACATATCCGGTAGTTTCGTTACGGGGTTTTTATCTCCAAATATGCGATACCAAATTTTGCCCTTACACCCTGGACCTCCCAAATCAATATCTGAAGCCTCATTTTTGAGCATGGCGAGCAAAAATTTGTTCAATATATCGGTAAGCTCCTGACGATGATCATCATCTAATCCGTCAATGATCTCACCCAGCTTCATATGGCGATCTACCCCGCGCAAAGTCCGTGGGAGCTGATCGACCACTGGTTTCGTTAGGTCGGTTAAAGATGTTGATGTTGTTGCCGCCTGCATAGTAAAGCCAATATCAGTTAAGAGAACAGTGTAATAGACATTTTTGTAGATGATTTGTTACAAACTAAATTAAATTATTTTAATATAACAAACCTAAATACAAACTTATTTACGTAGATACTGATAAAAAATCACCAATTGGTATCGTTCAATAACCTTTTTTTCAAATTCAGTAACTGTACATTCATATTACTGATTTTTCGCTGCTGTATTTCGATGATATTTTTTGTGAAGATATTAAAAAGCTTTTCCGGTTTTTTCCTAAAAAAGTTAAGTGCTTCATAGCGTTCATATCTTAAAAGCACACAATCCCCGTCTGCGGTAACTTTAGCCATTCGATTATTTTTACTGAAAAGAAAAGCTTCCCCTAAAAAATTCCCCTCTCCAAGTGTGGCTAACTGTATGTTATCCTTCCATATACTAACTTTTCCTTCCGCTACCAAGTATGCTGAATTCACGTATTCAGCTTCTTTTAAAATGATCTCGTCGGTCATAAAACGCTCTTCTTTCCCCAATTGGAGAAACTCTAATACATCTTCATAATGAAAATTTTTCAAGAGCAACGGAGGCTCTTTTAAAAACTTTTTGATGTAATCAGGCATTAAGTTGTCGCCGGATTTTGACATTTCAGTACTCATGGTGAACCCCTGTAATAATTACTGCTGGGAAAATATAACTATACCCAAAGTTAATATTTAATTTCAAGTTTTGCCTCTTAATTAATCTTCTATGGTTGCTGCTATTACTTCTTGTATGGTTGAGATCCCTTCTTTCACTCTTTCTCTTCCAGAAGCCCTTAAAGTGAGCATCCCTTGAGAGATTGCAAGATCTTTAATGGCTCCTTCATCGATATCTCCACCGGCATCCAGGATCATTTGTTTAACTTCTTGAGAAAAATACAAGGCCTCATGAATACCTGCACGGCCTTTATAACCGGTGTTATTACATTTTTCACAACCTACGGCCTTGTAAAATGTAGTTGATTCAATCTCTTCATCAGTAAATCCAATTCCTTTAGCTATTTCAGCATGTGGCTGAAATACTGTTTTACACTCATTGCACAATCTACGTACAAGCCGCTGTGCTACAATCAAATTCACCGCATTTGCAATCAAAAAAGGCTCAATACCCATCTTAAATAATCGCGAAACAGCACTCGGGGCGTCATTGGTGTGCAGAGTTGAAAATGTTAAGTGACCGGTATTGGCCAGTTTAATAGCTATCTCGGCCGTTTTAAGATCTCGAATCTCACCTACCAAGCATATATCCGGGTCATGGCGCAAAATACCGCGAATTGATTGATCAAAAGTCATATGATGACTGATCTTCAGCTGCCTGGCTCCTTCAATAATATACTCAACGGGCTCCTCAACCGTAAGTACATTTTTGGTGGGGTCAATAACGTAATATAAAGCAGCTACTAAAGTTGTAGATTTACCACTACCCGTTGGCCCGGTAATAATTACGATACCGGATGGCTTTTGGATCGATTTGACAAAATTTTCCTTCGCCTTTTTCTGTAAACCAAGTTTATCCAGATCCCTGATCACATTTCTGTCATCCAGAACCCGAATAACGATAGACTCGAACTTTCGATCAAATTGTTTACCTACGATCGGCATAATGGAAACACGGTATCGAATCCCAACTCCATCAATTTGACGCTGTATGAATCCATCCTGAGAGGCATCTCGTTCAAAACGATCCACATTTCTGGTCTTATCCTTAATTACAGCTGAAATAGCTTCCGGCTTAACATTTTTTTGCTGATACCACAGCTGCAATTTACCATCTACCCTAAATCTGATATCGGTTGTTGTGGGAGAACTGGGTACAATATGCATATCACTCACACCCTGCCTTACAGACTCAACCAGCATACCTTCAACCAGAGAGTTGAGCATACTTTGATTGATCTCAGCGTCAATCTCATCCTCGTTTACTTCTTCATCAGTTTTTTCCAGATCAGGCTCTTCATAATCAATTTCTTCCAGCAGATCGAGGAACTCATTTTTCTGTTCATAGACTTTTGAAAGAATCTCTTCTATCACTTCATACTTACAATAAACAAGTTCAGTTTGCTTGTAATTGATCTTATTTATGACATTCTGAATATTCGGATCAGAAGGATCAGCGGCTGCAATAGTGATAACATCTTTGTTTTTCTGGTAAGGAAGAGCCTTATGATATACCAGTTCTTCAATAATTTCTTTAGGGAACTTTTCGACATTATCCCTTATATGAGAAAGTACCTCTTCAGGAATTTTTTCAACATCCTGAAGCACTTCCCTGAAAGCGTAGATCTGAGCGATCTCTTTCATCACAACATGCCGGTCCAGGCCTAAATCTTGTGAAAGAATTTGCCCCAGTCTTCTATTGCTCTCCTTTGGCTCTTCAGCCAAAATAGCCAAACCCTTTTGAAGCTGCTCATCAGTAACTACTCCTTTACTTAAGAGTAAATCACCTATATGTCTGCGGATATTAATTTTTCCCATTTAAGTAATAGAGTATAAATCTTTTTTTTTCTAAAATTATTAAGGTGATGAAGGACTAATTACAGCTGCTTCAGAAGAAACAATTGTAATAGCTATCAAAGCCACCATAATGAACATGTTTATGAATAAATTAATTATATCTATAACAGAATCCATTTTGTATGTGGTCTGCAGCTCATAATATTCGGCTAACTGTTTTGCATTTTCGCGCAATGCCCCGGATTCTGCTCCCAACCTAAACCTGCTTATTGCAGTGACAGTAAAAACTCCGGTTGCTTCCATTGATTCAATCAGCCCCGCACCATCCTTTAACATACTCTTTATAGCCACGTCTTTGATCTGCTTTTCCATGTATTTGTTTCTGCAAGCTTCCGCTGCAATTTTTATCACTTCAATATTTTGCCCCGAACCACTGTATAAAGTGAAAAATACCCTTGCAAAGATCTCTATACTGGTTTTATGTAATAAGTCTCCAAGAACGGGCACATGAATAATATATTTATCCAGCTTTAATTTGCCCTCGGGTGTCCTCACATAAAGGATAAATGCAACTATAGGAACTATAAATGACAACAGAATGTAGACCCAGTTGGCTTGGAGCCAGTAACTGAGATCAAGGGTTGCAGCCGTCATTGGCGGAAGTTCAATGTTCATCTCCAAAAACATCTCGGCGGTGGCCGGAAATATATAACCAACATAAAATAGTACAACACCAATTACAGCCAGTACAGTAATGGTGGGCATCATGAGCGCACGTTTCATGTTTTTCTTAAAATCGGCATCCCGTTCCATGAACTTGGCTGTACTTTCAAAAACCAACGCCATGTTACCGGATGTTGAGGCTACACTAAGCATATAAGCAGCAAATTTACCGAAGACATCTTCATGTTTGCCATATACCTCAGAGCCCTCTTTACCATCTTTGAGGTCTTTTTGTATGGTTTTGATGACCTCTTTCATCCTTTTGTTTTGAGTATCCTCATACAAAAGGTTTAATATCTCATCATATGGCAATTGTTGCTTTAGCAGATCGGCAGAGAGACTAATAAAAGTAACGATCTCCTGCATAGGAACACCGCCTTTAAAATCAAACCACTTTTTATTAATGCTTACTACTTTGTAGCCCAGCTTAACCAGTGCTTTCTCAAGCTCCTCTTTGCTGTAAGCTTCTTGTTCTCCAGAAATAACAGCTTTACCCGGCCGCTGAGCCTTGTACATATATAATGTCTTCTGATCAATAGATCTCGTGGTCAGGCCATTTAATCGGGACAGCTTGTCAACTTTTTGCTGCGCTTCTTTTTTAGTGTCAGCTTCAAATTCTGTTTGTATGATCTTGCCCTTCTGAGAAATAGCCTTAAGTCTAAATTGTGCCATAATTTTATCTATTGCTTAATTTCATTCATTCCAAGCTTTATAAAGCTTTTTTTACTAAACCAGAATCTAAGCCTGGTTTGCCGATTATGCTATTTACTATTATTTGTAATTACCATATTTAATATCCGTAGATGATGCAATAAACTAATTTATTTTGAGAAATAAGCATAATAATCAGACAATCTTTCTTTTGATTTTCCAGATGCATGCTATGGAGTAAAAAAATCTGAGTGTAAAAATCATATGATCCTTAATTAAAGTCAGTTCAATATAAAGACTATCTGTTGAACACGTTGAATGGGCATTTCGCAGCGAATGCCGGAAATCCTATGGTTGGTCAGGTATCCAATATGGAAGTAATGGCAACCATTAGATTCCCGTCTCCACGGGAATGACCACACACATCCATTTTTATCCTTTTACCTTAGTTCTTATCTCGAACGGACGTTAATCTACTTTACCAGTGGCAAGCTAACATTCAATTACCCATACGAATCAACATAGAGCCTTAACTTTTAATATTTAACTAAAGCTCATCTGTTTAAATATTTACTGTTTTTTAAACAAAGGCGTTCTATCTTGGTCTAAATTTTTAAAATGACCAAAGAACAAGACGGCAACCCTTACATTATAATTTTTGCTTTATGGCTGCTTGTATTTGCTGCAAGTAGTCAGGTCATGATTATTTCTCCTATTCTACCCCGCATAAGTGAACAACTTGGCACCCCATTAGAAATTCTCGGAAACCTGGTTACCATCTATGCGGTAATGGTGGGTGTTTTTGCGATCATAATGGGGCCTCTTTCAGATAAAATCGGGCGCAGAAAGATCTTATTGATAGGGACCGGAGGGATTACGATCTCGCTCTTTCTGCATGGTTTTGTAGATTCTTTTTGGGGGTTGATGACCGTACGTGCTTTAGCAGGAATGGCCGGTGGAGTGTTAAGCGGAGCTGCTGTTGCCTATGTGGGAGATTATTTCCCTTATGAAAAAAGAGGCTGGGCCAACGGTTGGATAATGAGCGGCATTGCCATGGGGCAAATTCTTGGAATTCCAATGGGTACACTATTGGCTGACCTTTCCGGATTCAGAATTCCTTTTGTTTTGTTTGGAGGAATAATGGCAATTACATTTATTTTAATTCTCATAAAAGTACCTCAGCCCAACATTACCTTATCTGAGGACAGGGTGACCTTTAAAAGCTCTATCAGTAAATACTATATCTTATTGAAACGACCTGAAGTACGGGCCGTTGCCTTCTCTTATGTTTTGATGTTTTTGAGCATTTCTGTTTTCGTTGTATATCTGCCCACCTGGCTGGAAGAGACTTTTGGAGTAAGTGGTACCGAAATTGCATCTTTATTTTTTGTTGGGGGAATAGCTAATGTTATCACAGGCCCCATAGCCGGGAAGCTGTCTGACAAGATCGGCCGCAAGAGTATTATTATAATTTCTTGTATTGGTTTGTCAATAGTTATGGGAATCACAACTTATGTAATCACTGATTTTTGGATCGCATACATTATATTCTTTCTGGCCATGGTTCTTATAGCTATGCGTATTAGTCCCTTCCAGGCACTGTCCACTCAGCTTATAAAGTCTGACAATCGCGGCTCCCTGATGAGTTTATTAGTAGCCATAGGTCAGGTTGGTTATGGCGTGGGAGGTTCCATCGCCGGGCCCTTTTATGTACAAAGCGGGTATGTTAGTAATACCATCATTGGTACGGTAATGATCCTGGTCATGGCGTATGTTGTATGGCGGCACGTTCCTGAACCGGATTTAAACAGTACTTCCTGAACTTTGGAACTGAAAAACCAATCCTAATATTAATTTATTTTAATATTCATTGCTAACTATTATTTTACTCTCCATGCAGATAGCAAATATTATTGTTCCAATTGTGTAACATTTCGGATGGTTCTCACTTTTTAAATAAAAAAGTTATGAAAAAATCACTACAGCACTGTTTTTCTCTTTTAATAATTTTATTTGTAGCCATAACGTGCACCACCAATGATGATTCTGCGGTTATTCAGGGAAGTGTATTTGATGCTCAATCGGGCAATATAATTGAAAATGCACTGGTACAGATCACTGCACCGGGGGAATTCAATGACCTGTTTGCACGGACAAATGAAAATGGCCAGTACAATATTGGCGGTATTGAAGTGGAAGGCGTTACAGACCTGACCCTTACCGCTTCAGCGACCGGGTATAATGACTTAGAAGAAGTTGTAAGAATCACCCCCGGTGAAAGTATATCCGATGTTGATTTTGATCTTTCGGTAGAAGGTTCCGGGGATGGCGATGGCGACGATGGTGACGGAGATGGCGGTGGTGAACAAATAAGCGGTGAAGCCGGCGGCCCTGCTCAAATGGAATTGGTCGGTGTAACAAATCCTTTTATTAATGTAGCAGAAACGGGGGCAAATACCAGTACCACTTTCACTTTTGTAGTACGTGATTCAGCCGGAAGGACGGTAAATAGAGATCACGAGGTATTATTTGAAATCATTAGAGGGCCTGGAGGAGGTGAATACATCACTCCTGAAACAGGTTTAACCAATAGTGAGGGCCGGGTCACCTCTCAGCTTGTCAGCGGTAGTTTATCCGGTACCGTTAGAGTTCAGGCAACTATTGACCGATCAGATATAGGTCTTACGATTCGTTCAACGCCAGTGTTAATTTCTATTAGCAATGGTTTTCCAGTTGAAGAAAACTTTAATGTAGGTCCAAAAGTGTACAATTTTGACGCCTATGGTTTGATTGAAGAAAGCCATACAAATAATATTACTGTAAGTTTGGGCGACGAGTTTGGAAACCCGGTTAAAGAGGGAACAACGGTATGGTTCAGATCTGAATATGGCGGTTTGGTGAATGGTAGTGCCGCAACCAATGCCAATGGATATGCTACGGTAAATATGTCCGCAAATGGTAGTACTCCGCAAACACACCCTAATGGAATTGGATATATAGATATTACGGCGCAGACCATAGATGTAAATAACAATTACATTGAGAAAACTATGACGATGCTTTTAACAACCCCTCGGGCAATAATCTCCGTAACACCTAATGTTTTTGATGTCAACAATGGAGGCAGTCAAAATTTTGACGTAACCATTACTGATTTAAATGGATATCCCATGGCTGCCAATACACAGATATTTGTGACAGCAGGAACAGGCTTAGTAGCCAGCGGAGATATTGTAGATTTTCAAATGCCAGATGCTTTTACAACCGGACCGGGTACTACAGAATTCAATATTACTATATCCGATTCAGATCCAGATGTTATAAATAATACAGAAGGAAGTTTTACTATACAGGTGGTAAGTCCTTTTGGAACTACAACTACAACAACGATACAAGGTAGCAGAGCCAAAACCAGCAGCAATTAATCATTCTGCCATAAGTTTAAAAGCCTGCTTAACCAAGCAGGCTTTTCTTTTTTCTGCTTTATTACAATTGCAGTAAGCCCTACCTTTGCTACTCATTTACAATCAGCTTTTAATCATAGCCATGAACGCAGACCATACTTTTGAATACAGTAGTATTAACTACAAAGAATTTTTAAGAAAATTCAGAAACTTTGATTCATCCAAACATACTCTCATCGTGTTTGCCGGTCCTTTTCACACCAACAGAAATGCGGCGATGGATGAACTGAAGCGGGAAGTGATCGGTAAAGTAGTGGAAGTTGATCTGGCTGAGATCATTACCCCATATGAAGAAGAAACGTATCAGAATATTGACAAGGCCTTAGAGGACATTGATCAGAAAGCCTCACTCATTATTTTTAGAAATGCAGAGCAATTAAATGGAGTTTATACGGCTTTCTCAGGCTCTATCGTTAAATATGCTACTCCTCAAGAAAAGTATTTCCTCCTAAAAGTGAAGAACATAAAAGCACCCGTGGTTCTGGAATTCAAAGATTTTGATCAACTTGACCGGACCGTTGTTCGAACAGCTGATTCTGTTGTGTACTTCCGCCCCCCTTCCTCCCTCATCGAGAGATTAGTATGGAAATTACAGAATGTTCACGTTCATGGATCAAGCTTCTTATCCCCCCGGCCTGTTAAATAACGTGAATTCGATATAAAGAATGTTAGAATAGCTGTAAGATCCGTCTAATGGACGGACTGAACGATGGCTCAGGCGCAGGGTGCTGGATTAGGCCAAGGAAAAGACGTAGGTGCTCCAACCAGACAATCGGTCAGATGGACCTGGAGCCATCAGACCGAGAGGTAGATTACACAACCACGAACTCGATCTGATGGATCACCCATCTGATCGATGATATAGGCCCCGGGTGTTGGCTTAGGATAAGAATAAGCTTAAGTGCCCACAAGCATCCATTTTGTCCTTTTAACTTAGTTCTTATCTTGAACTCACGTTAAATAAGGTTGAAATTGTTTATCCGGAAGTACCTAACTACGTCTGAACTAAATCTCGTTTTATTGGTACCTTCACAAACGTTGTAATCCCAAATTAAATAAAGAGTATTATGAAAGTAACCGTAAAAATGGAAACCGCCGGACGTAAAGGAAAACAAGTCTCGGTAATCAGAGGTATTACTCATAACCCTCAGGTCATAGAAAAGCTGGAAAAGAAATTGAAAACTCAATTGGGAACCGGTGGCACCATTAAAGGAAAAACGATAGAAATTCAGGGCGACCACGTTAACCGGATCAAAGAGATATTGACTAAAGAAGGGTACGAGGTTAATTAAGGTGTTAGGTTCGAGGTTTTAGGTGTTAGGGTTTGGCCTTAATCCTATTTTTTTAGAGAAAGGTTTGTAAGGTTCTTTATTTACATCGCTCTTACATAGTGAATGAAATTTAAAAAATCATCACTATGAAAAACTTCAAGAAACTTATTGTTTGGCAAAGAAGCATCGAACTTGCTTCTGAAATAAGAACAATCTCCTCTAAACTTCCTATAAAAGAGCAGTATACCCATAGAGATCAAATTATAAGATCATCAATATCTATTCCTTCCAATATAGCTGAGGGCTGTAGCAGAGAAAGCAGAAAAGATTTTAAACGATTTCTGAGAATAGCACTGGGTTCTTGCTTTGAACTTGAGACTCAACTTATTTTGCTCAAACAAAATGAAATAATTCAGTCAGGCTCTCTACTAAAAGCATTAGATTACAGCGATGAAGTTCAAAAAATGTTGCATACCCTGTTAAAGAAATGATCTAACACCTAAAACCTTACGCCTAACACCTTTCTCTACAACTTTACCTTACTTTCCTGCTTGGGGTCCAGATCATATAAAGAAGAAGCGGTGGCCTGTATCGTCTTATACCATTCGTTTCCAAACTTATCGTTGATGGTGTAGAAATCGGCAAAATCAGGCTTTCGGATCGTCATCTTCCACTCTTGAGTTTTGGACTTGAAGGTAGGATCTACATGCAGCAGTTCATGATACAACATCATCTCTTTGGTGTCATTGTCAAGCATATCCCATAGCTCGCCCGAAATTTCGATCAGATAATCATTCCCGGAATAATGCTTTACCTCACGAGTCGCTTTCATGCATTTGGCAGCACGCTGCTTTGAAAGATTTGGATACACCAGGAAATACCCGATCTCGGCCGGACCAAATTCCATCTTATGTTTTTCGATCACCTTTTTGGCAATAGCCTCCACTTCGGGAGATTCCATTAATTGCTTGGTAGAATGAATAGTAGGTTCCGCATCTAAAAAATCGTTCTCTGGCATGAATAGATATCTTGATATAAATTAAAATTCTATGGTAATCAAACTTAACGTGAATTTGATATAAAGACAATCTGTTGAATGATTATTTCGCGGCGAATGCCCGAAATCTTATGGCTGGTCAGGTAGCGAATACGGAATTAATGGCCACCATTAGATTCCCGTCTCCACGGGAATGACCAAAAGAATCCATTTTTATCCTTTTAACTTAGTTCTTATCTCGAACTCACATTAATTATTCATTTTCTTTTTGACGGTTCTCACAAAAGTAGATCTTACGTCCTCCTGTTTTCATTTCTTTGATCTCCCGCCCGCATTTGTAACAAGGGTTACCGGTTCTGCCATATGCATAATGCCGGTATTGCTTTCGGGCGGCCCCCTCCCGTTTCAAAGCCTCTGTTAATTCCGGAGCGGTTGTAATACCTCCGGTTTTATAAGACCTGCGGGAAAGCTCTAAGGAATAATGAGCCAGATCTTTGATTTGTTCCTCCGAACAATCTTTTGGCCTGAGGTCCGGATCAACTTTTGCATAAAATAAAATTTCACTGCGCAGATAATTCCCTACTCCGCTCAGAAAGCCCTGATCCAGTAATAATGTGGTGAGTTTTCGGTTTTTGAATCTATCATCTTCATATCGCTTACATACCTCTTCATAGGTGGTATCGGGATCGACCACATCCGGACCAAGCTTTTTTATGTATGGATGAGATTCAATTTCACCATCCTTCAAGAACTCAATTTCAGAAGCTGAATAAAGATAAGCTGAAGCATCCCCGGTGTGAATGGCTACTCTTAATGATCGATTCGTATCCGGCTTTTCCCCGTTTCCGCTGATCATCCATTTCCCATAAAGCTGATTATGGGTATATAAATTTAATTCGTTGTGAAACGCCGTGATGATAGCTTTACCACGTGGCGTTACAGAGGTGACTACAGAACCTTCCAGCTCGTTTTCATATTTTTTCAGTTCATCGAAAGCGAAAAATAGTTTTGTAATCTGTTTTCCTGCAATGGCATTGTTGATCTGATCCGCCGCTCTCCAAATTTCAGGTCCTTCTGGCATGTTGTTTCGTTATTTGTTAATCGTTAAATCGTTAATCTTGTTCTTAGCCCCCTTGTCTCTTGTCTCTAAAATATTTGGTTAATCGCTTTGAAGTCATTACAATTCCAACCAAAAATTCGTTCAATGAAACAAACCCTCACTGTGCTATCCGGCTTTTTAGGCCTTCTCTTCTTTGAAGGCTTTGCCCGGCTGATTATCACTTTTTACCACCGTATGGATTTTCAATTTTACGGTATTTCCCATTTACCTTCTGATGTCTGGATCGTGGTGATCTTACTTTCCGTGATCACCAGTACCTGGCTTGTAACCATGCTCGTACTTACGGTCATCAATAAACACTTTCTTTTTTATGCCGTAGTATTTGGAAGCATCATCATAGCCTGGCGGGGAGTTGAGATCTTAAATTCATACCATACTGAACCGGCATGGTACTTTTTTACGGTTGTAATTCTTCACATAATCGGTATATTTCTTGCCTACCAATCATTTACAAGACAACATGAGATCAATTCTTCTATTTAGTTTAGCATTTATTTTTGGAATAACCGCTTGTGACCTCGATCGCAGGATCACTATTGATGAGGTCGGGGCTCCTGTTTCATTGAATAGCTCATTACCTCATTTATATACAGATAATACAGGAACCGTTTTTATGAGTTGGGTAGAAGAAGTTGACAATATGGCCTATCTCAAATTCTCTTCGTTCTCCGGGCATACGTGGTCAGAGCATAAAATCGTAACTTCCGATTCTACCTGGTTTGTGAACTGGGCAGATTACCCATCCGTCATAGCCAGGGACGAAACTCCCATGGCTGCTCACTGGCTCAATAAAGTGGAAGGGGGAGCCTATGCCTACCACATCAATATGTCGGTGTATGATGAGGGCTGGAGCCCGGCTTTTACTTCTCATCAAGATGATACGCCAACCGAACACGGGTTTGTCAGCATGGCTCCCGCTTCCGACTCTACCTACGCTGCAATTTGGCTGGATGGGAGACAAACTCACGATCGTGAAGATGACCAATATTCTGATTTAAATAAGGCCATGACTTTACGTGGAGCAATAATTAACACCAATGCTGAAATTGTAGAGAAATTCCTTATTGATGATTCCGTTTGTGACTGTTGTAACACGGCCATTACAAAAACCGAAAATGGATTTTTAGCGGCCTATAGAAACCGAACCGGAGATGAGATCAGGGATATCTACGTCACATCTTATGTTGACGGAGTGTGGTCGGAGCCAAAACCTGTTCATGCTGATAACTGGTCGATCGGAGCTTGCCCTGTAAATGGACCGGCTGTTGATGCGTATGGTAATACCGCCGCTGTTGCGTGGTTCACCGGTGCCGAAGGCACACCGCATGTTCAGTTTGCGATCTCCAAAGATCATGGTAAAACCTTTGAAGCCCCGATCTCTCTGGATAATGACTCTCCTTTGGGAAGGGTTGACCTCAACATGACTGAGAATAAGATATGGGTAAGCTGGCTCTCCCCCGCTGAAAACGGAGCGGAATTAAAGATCAGAAGTTATACGCATGATGGAGAAGAAATCGCTTCAACAACTGTACATGACCTTTCAAGAAGCAGAAGTAGTGGATTCCCTCATATTTCTGAATTAGATTCCGGGTTAATGATCGCCTATACCGATGTAACGGGAGAGATCCCAAGGGTTCGAACACTAATTTTGGAATAATGCTTTCGTTTGAGGTACAAAACTAAACCCTTTTTACCAAAAGCACTCGATCCGATGGACGTGGAGCCATCAGGCCGGGAGGCAGAATACACACAACCACGAGCTCGATCTGATGGATCACCCATCTGATCGATGATGCAGGCGCAGGGTGTTGGATTAGGATACGAACTGAACGTGGTTGCTCGAATCCAACAATCGGTCAGATGTGCAGAAGTCAGCTGATTCGTTGAGCGTTTTAGTTCTTTGGGTTTCGCTGCCCTTCCTTCCCCTGCTTGTCATTTCGAACGCAGTGCAGGGAGTGAAAACGAACGAAACGTAGCTGAGAAATCTACGGAGTCGAAAAGAGCAGTATTGCTGAATGACCCAGGGGGGATTTTCATGCTTTTTATGTTAATAGCGAGCCTCGTCATTCTGAGGGTATTCCCGAAGAATCTCGCCTTTGCAGGGATGAGAGTATGACATACACTACACAATATGCCAGCCACTTCTTCTATTCTTGGTTACTCAAACCCTATGCTTCGCAAAAGGCAAGGTTCATCGCTCTCGCTCTGAATGACTGGGGGTATTCATGCCTTTTAATTCGATATCAAGCTTAGTCATTCTGAGGGTACTCCCGAAGAATCTCGCCTTTGCAGGGATGGGAATCAGAACCAAACTTCCAACGCTCCACTACACCGTATCCATTCACCATAAACCTCGGTGCTTCGCAAAAGGCGGGGTTCATTGTTCTCGCTCTGAATGACCAGGGTACCTTCTGAGCGTCGCTCCTTTTCAGAGGCTATCGGCCGGATTGCTTTCAATTAATTCGCCATTATCATAGGTACTTGCAAATTCGATCTCGCCGTCACGATTCCAGCGGGTATAGGTACTATCCAGGTTGCCGTCTACAAAATACCCTTCTGTATATATCAGTCCGGACGGGTAGTAAGTGGTTAGTTTCCCCTGACGCAGTCCCTCTTCGAAGTGTATTTCACTGGCTTTATTGCCATTGTCGTGCCAGGATTCAGACAGCCCATCCAGTTCACCCTTTGAATACGTGGATTCACCCATTTTCGTACCGTTGGAATAATAGGCGGAGTATTTCCCGTCCATTTTACCCTCTTCAAAATCAGCATGTACATAGGGATCGCCCGTGGAATAGGTGGAGCCGGAAGTACCCGTAAACGGAACATCTTCTCCGTTTTTATAATAGGCCCCGTCTTTCAGCGTGAGCTCAGGGAAGAAAGCGTAATCTGCAGGCTCTTGTTCCTTCTTATCTGTATTACATGAGATAAGGGTTATGATGAATAGGGGCAGGAGCAGAAATTTTAATACTTGTATCATACAGTCGTTTATTAATTCAAATTTTTTTTAAAAATAACCTTGGAAATAAAAAAGGGCTTCTGTTAAGAAGCCCTTTTTATCATTCTAATCTTTCAATTAGTGCTTATTGCCAATTTACATTACCTTTAGTTATTATGGCAGTCAATGGTGTTCCTGCTTGAGGAATAACCGTTGGACCGTTAGCCGCAGCATATGCGTCATCACTTGATGGATAAGCAGTAACTGTCAACTCTGCCGCAGTAGCTGCTAATACATAAGTTCCATTCATATTTTTTGCAATGGTTGGATCATTTGTATCAATAGTATCAGCAGAAAAGTTGAACTTAGTGAAATCAATTCCAGTGAAAGAATTTCCTCCACCACCCATCATGTCAGGTTTGATATACCAACCCTGAGATGAAGATGCGATACCAAGTACATCATTACGTACAGCATCTACGTTAGCTGAAGCTGCACTGGTTCCAAATACGTTAATAGCTACTACTGTAGCGATTCCTACGATTATAGTTACTAAGATTACGAGTAATAATTGTTGTTGGCCCATGATGGCCTCCTATTTGTTGGTTGTTTGTTGTTTGTTAAAACGTTGTGTTAATTTCTTTGATCTAAAGTCACAAATGATTTGAACAAAGAAAATTAAATTTTTTTTACTCTTTCTTTAAAGTCTGACTACAAGAGTACAGGCTTAGTGGTTTGTTACAAATGAAACTTAATTAAAAAATTTTAATATTTGCAATTATTTTTTATTTAAGGCTCAGTTCTAATGTTCTACCCCTTCAGTTGATCCTATGATACGAAACTAATCCATCAGTGGATTGAATTTTCATGTATTTCTGCCTGATCATCGTTTTATCCGTTGTATAAACAACCACGGACTCGATCTGATGGATTACCCATCTGATCGATGGATTAGGCCTCGGATGTTGGAGTAGGTTAAGAATACGCTTGGGTACTCGAATCCAGCAATCGGTCAGATGGCTTGGAGCCGGCAGACCGGGAGGCAGGTTCAACCATTCCCAAACCCGATCTGACGGATCACCCGTCTGATCGATGGTACATGCCCCGGATGTTGGATCAGGTTAAGAATACGCTTGGGTACTCGAATCCAACAATCGGTCAGATGGACTTAGAGCCATCAGACCGAAGAGGCATGTATTTAATTTCATTTCATTAATTAATATAGTTTTTGAATGACTGATTCAGGAATGGTCTGTTCTGAGATCTTAATAAATTCATGAGGATCACTCGGCAAATCAAATAAATCGAAAGCCAACTCTTTATTGCAAAGTCTTCCTTCCCTTAATCCTGCATAATCACGAAAAGAAGAAAACTTCCAGTCCTCCATCCTATGTACCAATCCTGCCCTTATTGGGTTTTGATGAATGTAAAAGAAACAATTTACTCCGTAATTATCTGCGTCCCTTTCATTCTCTGTCAAAGACTTCGCTTTAGTTCTGGTTCTGAACAAAGAACCGCTTCGTTCATGTTTTTTATTAATTGCTTGGGTATAAGAACTTTGCAGTGAACCAATGCTTCGATTTAACGGATCGATTATTTTCTGTTTATTCTCAAGTTTAGGTAGACTTGGATAACTCTCTTTTACCTTGATAAGCCAGTGAAAATGGTTCGGCATCAGACACCAAGCTAAGATATCCGCATGTGGCGTAAGGTGGTGCTTCATTTTCTCGATGAAATACAGATAGTTTTCTTTATCAAAGAAAATGTTCTCCCTGTTATTTCCTTGATTATAGACGTGATAAGTGTGTCCCGAATAAAATTCCATGAAAGAGAATAATAAATCACTCTGTAACTACCAAGAACCCGATCCCATCTGATCGAAAGATAGATTAAACAACCACGAACCCGATCTGATGGAAACCCCATCTGATCGATGATACAGGCGCAGGGTGCTGGATTAGGATACGAACTTAACGTGGGTACTCGAATCCAACAATCGGTCAGACGGCTTGGAGCCGGCAGACCGAGAAGTAGGTCAAACATTCCCGGACTCGATCTGATGGATTACCCATCTGATCGATGAATCAAGCCTCGAAAACATGACATGTATACAGGACTACCCGCGGTGAGTGAATCCAACCATAGTTCAGATGGACTTGGAGCCATCAGACCGGGAGGCAGGTTACACATTCCCGGATCGAGGGGGCAAAAGCTACGTAGGTTTTACTTCTCCGCCCTGGGGCATTAAGGTGATTTCTTCAGCAACACTCCGGGTGCTTAACTGTGATAAAGAAATGATCAGTTTCCCCACATCTTCGGGGTCAATAAGCTTCTCCGGGGCAATATCCACATCATGCCAGGATGTGGAGTAGGTTTGTCCCAAATTTATTGCCGTTACTGCAATATTGGTATGCATCAATTCCTTCCGAAGTGAGCGGGTGTACCCGAGTAAGGCATGTTTTGACATTGCATAGGCTCCACTGTCTCCCAGTCCTTTTAAAGAACCCATAGAGCAAATATTCACGATAAGTCCTCTCTCCTTCTTTTCTAACTCAGGTAGAATTGACCCTGTGATGTTGAAAGCCCCAAATGCATTAATTTGAAACTGACTGTTAAATTCTTCCGCTGATGTATCCTTTAATTTCTTGAATAGAAATGAGCCGGCATTATTAATAACAATCCCCGGATCATAATCAGTAAATGGAATCTTTGAAACGGCAGCCTCATCCGTAATATCAACAGATATTGTGGAAACCTGGGGAGCTCCTTCCTCGAGGCAAATTTGCCTGGCCTCCCCCAATTCATGCTTACTTCGAGCAACCAGTACCAAAGGGTGATCGGTTTTACGGGCAAAGACTTTCGCAATAGATAAGCCGATCCCTTTACTTCCTCCTGTTATAAAAACTGCTGTGTCTCGATATGACATAAATAGATGGTATTAATTTGAATAAATATTCTGCAATCAAAATAACTTCATCCGTTGATTCAATCAAAGTTTAGAACAAAATATATTCTTGGTGACTGAGTTTTGGATGAAGTTTTTTAATTCAAAATAAACCCAGTCATTCTGAGGGTACTCCCGAAGAACCTTGCCTATTTAGGGAACAGAATTACAATCAAATTACCAATGCGCTACTTTTCCCCAACCATGCAATGCAAACTCCCATGCTTCGCAAAAAGCAAGATCCTTCGCTCCGCTCTGGATGACTCGGGAGTTATTAATGCCTCTTATCTCAAACAAAAACCATTTATTATATCAACCCATTCATTCTGAAGATACTACCGAAGAATCTTACTTATGTTAGGGAAATGTGTACGACATAAACAAGAAACGCTCAACTTCGTCTATTCTTGGTCATTCAAACATCGATGCTTCGCAAAAGGCAAGATCCTTCGGAGGTATCCTCAGGATGACCCGGGAGATAACGTCTAATTTGGGGGCCACTCACCAAGGATTTCTTTTGGTAATCAACTCTTCTTTCCATGTTCTGTCCTTCCCTTTAATTCTCTTTTCAGCCTGAATGGCCTCATACAGTATTGGAAAAGCCTGCATAATTGAACATAATAAGTTAGTCATTCTGAAGGTACTCCTGAAGAATCTTGCCTATCTAAGGAGATGAGTATAATATAAACTACTTGCCGGCCACTTCGTCTATTCTTGGTCATTCAAACATCGATGCTTCGCAAAAGGCAAGGTTCATCGCTCTCGCTCTGAATGATCGGGGTTGAGGCAGGCAAGTCATAAATAGAATGCAGAGCGCGTTACGGCACGTTTAAAAATTTATGGGTCTGCAGGCTTATCCCCCATTCAGGATGATCCTTCACATATTCCACAATAAGATCTATGGATTTGGGAGTTTCCCATTCAGGCTGCAATAGTAATTTTGTTCCTGCCGTACATTTAGCTGCATTTTCTTCAGCCCACTTCAGATCTTTGTTCGTAAGCACAACAACCTTCAGTTCATCTACATAATCAAATACTTCCTCAGTTGGTTTCTTAAACCGTTTTGGAGAAAGTGTGATCCAGTCTAACTGCCCGGATAAGGGTGATGAGCCGCTTGTTTCAATATGTACCTGTAATCCGGCTGATTTCAACCCAAGAGTTAAAGGAAGCAGATCATGAAGCAGAGGTTCACCACCGGTGATCACTGCAAACGGAGCCCCGCTGTCCCTGGCGGCATGAACAAGCTCTTGCACGGTTAATCTCGGATGACCTTCTTCTTCCCAGCTGTCTTTCACATCACACCACCAGCAATTCACATCACATCCGGCAGTGCGTATGAAATAAGAGGCCCGCCCCGTATGAGCCCCTTCTCCCTGAATGGTATAGAAATGCTCCATTATAGGATATTCCACATCCATAAGGTCTTTGGAGTCAGTGATCGGTTTGCTATGGTTCTCTACTTTAAACATTTAATTTGTGTATTCCACCCAGCTTGTGTCTGTTTCCCAGACGGTTACGGTAAGTTCGATACCCTCAGGTATTCTGCTTTTGGTTTCTTTATGAATAAATTCAGCGATCCGTTCGGCCGTAGTATTCTCAGGCATCAATTCGTTAAGAAAACCATGATCAAATCCGCCTTTTTCAGAATCCTTTGCAGCCCACTTTAATTCTTTAAAGTCGCAGACCATATCGGGAGTATCAAGATATTGAGAAGGATTCAGCTTGTTTGATTTAGCTGTCATCTTAACTTTATAGGAATGGCCGTGCATCCGGCCGCATTTTCCATCATATCCGTCTATATAATGAGCAGCATCAAATTTAAATTCAGTATGTAATGTCCAGGTTGGCATTCTTTTCTCTTAGTTCCTTTGATGTATTTGGTAAAACATCTTTCAATAAAAAAGCCACGCTTGTGGCACGGCCTAAAACTACGGGTTTTTAAGGAAAATTACTTAGTCCGCTTAATGGTACATCCATGAATTTCGGTTTCAGTAATTTCGATATCTTTTCCGGCTGCAATAGCTAATAATGCCTCTTTAAGGTACTCTATATTCACATCGGTCCTTGAGTCGGCATGATCATCAACGGCACCGTGATATACTAACTGAAGGTTTCCATCAAATAAAAAAACTTCCGGTGTTCGGGTTGCTCCAAAGGCATCCGCAATAATATGATCTTTATCCAGGGCATACGTAAAGTTATATCCTTGTTTCTGAGCCCGCCTTCTCATGTCATTTATCGACTCACCTCTGTTACGGATCCGTTCATTGGGATTCAGTGCGATCATACCTATATCATTTTGAGCTGCCAGACTTGAAAGCTGGTTATACTGGTCTTCCCATTTGGCTACCCAAGGACAAGTATTACAAGAAAAAATAACCAGAAGACCGTTATTGTCTGCGACATCGGAGAGCGTTGTATTAAGCCCGGATGTATCTACGATCACCCTTTCCGTTTCAGGCGCATTAGTTCCTATTCCCAATGGAGTAATATTTTGTGCTAATCCAGTCGCCGTTATACCTAAAAAGAATATCAGCAACCCGTTCAGTTTTTTATTCATCTGTACTCCACTCATAGATTTCCCAATAACTTATACCCAACATTTAATTCTTAGAACCAAAAACACCTTTCCTAATTATACATAATGAAGAAGGTACATGCACCTTTAGTTTTCCAAATCCATTGGATCCCAAAAATGCTTTTCCATATCTACCGTGTATTCTTCCTTGAACACTACCCCTTCCTGCAACAGCCGCTCGCGCATGGTATCTCCTTCAAAATGGGTCCGACCGGTCAATTGCCCCAGCCTATTCAATACCCGGTGAGCAGGAAGCTCAAATTCAAGATCGTAGCTTTGATAGTTATTCATGGCATACCCAACCATTCGGGCTCCCGATTCTACCCCTAAATATTTTGCGATGGCTCCATAAGAAGTTACTTTTCCATGAGGAATTTGAGCCACGACCTCATATACACACTCATAGAAATCATTAGCTTTACCTGAACTCATGATAACAACTCTTTTATTGTGCTTAGTGACGGAGAAACTCCCTTTTTGCGCTCGGCTATTTGTACAGCCTCCC
Organism: Gracilimonas sp.; assembly: GCA_022450045.1. GTDB lineage: Bacteria > Bacteroidota > Rhodothermia > Balneolales > Balneolaceae > Gracilimonas. Next base: position 380,693 of record JAKURD010000001.1, read on the forward strand.
GCCCAAGAGTCTTATATAATGCCTGAAGCTTTGGGTCTGAATCTAAACTTTGCAAATGTTTCTCGATCGTTTGAACATCTCCCCTGGCTATGGGGCCGGTCAGTGCATCCGTAACTCCTAATTCAGTAATATTGGAAAGCGTGTTTTTCATTAAAGGAGCTAATGCTTTGATCGCGGTGTGTTCCGGTATGTTTCCAAGGGCTGAGATCTTTGATAACAGGTCAGCCAAAACCACCAAATAATTTGAGGCTGCCACAGCTGATGCATGCAAAAATGGCTTGGCTTCCGGTTCAACCCTAAATGAAGAAGCCCCCAACTTTTCAGCTAATTGCTCAAGCGTTTTCAGAAGTTCTTCATCCCCTTCCATGTCAAACCATATATCCTCAAAAGAAACCGTGTTTCTTGTGATCGCTTTGATGGGGTGAAAAGAGGCGGTCTTACCTCCTTTTTCTTTTAGAGGTTTCAATATTTCCGATGAATGAGTTCCTGAGCAATGGATTACGTTCTTATGCTCATCAAAGGTGAGAAGATCAGAGAGCTTTTTAGCAACTTCTGTTATAGCATCGTCGGAAACAGCTACGATGATCAGGTCTCCTATCGGATCTTTTTGTCCGGGAAAGCCTTTGCCAAAGAAAAAATTCGGGAATTTTTCTTTGACGGAAGGGTCTATTCCTGAGCGATTAAATGCGGAAACCACCTCTATACTACATTTTGAAAATGCATTCAATAATGCCATACCCACCTGTCCCAATCCTATAATCGAAACGCGGGGTTCTTCCATCACAATGCGATCTGAGGTTGTGTGCGTTTTGCGTATCCACAAATATTATTTGCAGATTCAATGTGATCCAGGAATTCAACATCATATCCCCAAGAACGGGCAACCAATACTCCACTCATAAAAGCGCGGGCTCCTTTTACAGTTTTGTCGTTACTGTTCAGATAGTGCATAAGCCCGGATTCTTTATTTTCCACAACCAGCGTTCTAAGCTTTTCTAACTCTTCCGGGCTGTTTGCGGGAACGTCGCAGCAATACACGATCAATGCATTTTTATGAAGCAATAACTCATCAAGCGTGAAAGCCAGTTCCCGGACAATAGCCGGATCATAATCTCCAATTTGTAAACTAACCACTTCAAAATCAGAGAAACAAGATTGCAAAATGGGCAGTTGAGTGTATAAGCTCATTTCTTTACTGTACCCTTCATCCGCAATGAAAAAATCATCTTCCTCATCACAGAATTCATTCCGTAAATAATCGTTAACGGGCACTTTACCGAACCGGGTTTCGAAGATTTTATTGGAAGGCATGGCCAGTTTCTTTTGCAGCTGCCCCGTATAAGATTCAATGACAACCACCGTATCAAAATTTTGATTGATAACGGTTTTATACGTTGTGCAAAGCTCCCCAAAATTCTGTTCACCAATTTTGTTCGGAACGAAGAGCATTCGAACATGCTCAGAATTCGTGTTTAAATGCTTTGCATTGTTGATGCTGTCCCGGATCTCTTGCTTCGTGAGGGTTTGTACGTCCATAGTGCTGATTGATGATCTAAATAAATCGTTAAACTAAAAAAAGCCCAAAGACACTATTCCCAAACCAAAGGAGAATGGCGACTTTGAGCTTCTTTGAAATTCTATCAAATATGTTTGCTTTGATAAGCTAATGCTACCTGATGATCGGATTGCCTAAAACTACAAATTTCAATGAATTTATCATTGTTAAATTTCACAGAAATCTGAGAATTGCTTTTTTTTACAACCGTAAGGTCATTTAAATTTGTTCGCAGCCCTGTTCCCAGGAACTTTACTACTGCTTCCTTTATCGTCCAGATCTGAACAGGCTTAAGGGTTGATGCTTCTGATCGTTCCGCTTCCGATGTTATTCTTTCCAAAACCCTTTGCCTGATCTCTCTTGAGACAGGTTCTACATCAAGGCCAATATCCATTTTTTTTGATATTGCACAGTACACTTTTTTTGGGGAATGGGAAAAACTCACAAAAATATGTTTCCCATTCCATATAGCATACGGTTTTCCCTCCTGCTCCTTTAGAAGCTGAACTTGTTTTGGGTTTATATCCATTTGAGAAAGTAAAAACCTAAAGAGTTTTCTGGTCGATACAAACTCTGCTTTTCTCTTTGTGTTCCTGAAGGAGTCGTATTCTTTTAGCTCTTTTTCAGAAAGAATATCCAGGGGCGGATGTTCCACTATATCCGTCTCACCAAGTATCACATTTTGTGGGTAGTTTTTTATTTGAGAAGTGTCCAGTTCTTTCATTAAAGTCAGTTCGAGATAAGGAATAAATTAAAAGGATAAAAATGGATGCTTGTGGTCATTCCCGTGGAGACGGGAATCTAATGGTGCCATGATTTCAGTATTCGATACCAGGCAAACCATAGGGTTTCGGGCATTCGCTGCGAAATGGCCATTCAACGTGTTCAACAGATGGCCTTTATATCGAATTCACGTTTTATTAAGACAAGTATAACGATTTTTAGCGGTAATGAATGCGGTGAGAAAAAAGAAAAGCAAAAATGCGGAGAGGGAGGGATTCGAACCCTCGGTACCCCGTAAGGGGCACACTCGCTTTCCAGGCGAGCCCGTTCGACCGCTCTGGCACCTCTCCGTTTTTATATAAGATGATAGCCCGTCGAAGGGCGCCTAAGATAGAAGTATTTAGATCCTATATCAATGAATTAAAAGCCAATATTAAAACTATTTTGAACATAGGTTTTAACGCGTTCTCCATCGTCTCTTGCAGGGGTAAATCTCCACCTGGATGCCGCTTCCAGAGTGGCCTCAAGAATCCCATATCCTATTTGATCCACTACTTCATATGAATCTCCGTTATATAGCCTGATCTCATTAACCACCGCTTCTTCAACCTGACCATCTATCCCCACTAAAAAAGTTACTATGATCTTTGCCTTGATATTTTGCCTTTTAGCTACATCGGATATTGTTGGCTCAACGATTCGGAATACACGCGGGTCCTGCTCAGGACTTCCCACAAGTTTACCCTCTCCGCCTGTTTCAGATGAGCCTTCTTCTCCCATGGCATCAAAATTAGTGAACACTTCATCAAATTCCGGGAAATCGATTTCCTCTTCTATCACTTCATCATTTGGAACAGGAACGGGAATCACGGGTTTAGGAGGGGCGGCCGGGGCATTGGTCTGTTGAGTTACAATGGCGCGCTCAACATAAATAACTTCATCGGTAAATGGATCAGCATAAAATGTTGAGGTCTCAACCTGAGCAGGCCATAATTTGAGAATCAGTAACAGGATCAATTCGGCACATATAAGCGAAAACATAAAGCGATGCTCATGCTCAAGTTGGCCGTAATATATATCTCGAATTTTATTGATCAAGCACGTCTCATTTCTTGCAGTTCCTTATTCATAAGCATTCTTACGTGGTCTCTTAATTCCGCGATGCCCTCAAAGTCTTTCACATCAATAGGGTCTAATACCCTCAATTTAAAATCCACCTTAGGTTCTAGATTTCCTGAACCTGAAGGCATGGCTTTGTGTCCGCCATTGATAACCATGGGCTGTAGTTTAAAACCATGCTCCATAGCCAATAGGAATGCTCCGTTCTTGAACGGCTTGAGTTCCCCATCCATTGTGCGAGTTCCTTCCGGAAAGATCATCACAGGAACAAGATCTTTCAATGGCTGGACCAAATTGTCGAGTTTTTTGAGCGCCGTTTTACTGCTTCTGTTTATCGTAAGGTGACCTGTCAGCCAAACGAGCCACCCCATTATCGGTATATAGGTTAAGCTTTTCTTTGACACCCATTTCATTTTCCAAGGCAAATGATAGATCACAGCCATATCCAGAAAACTTTGGTGGTTACACACAAAAATTGTTGGCTCTTCAGGATCAAATTTTTCCGTTCCCTCAAACTTCATCCTCCACCACGGACTTGCCATCATCATGAGGCGTGCCATGATGGATAAAGTGAAATTCGGGGCTTTGTGGTACCTGTCGAATGGAAATGTAACCAGGAAAACCGCTGATATAAGAATGAAAAATATTAAAAATAGAAAGCTGAAATACGTAAATACAAAAATACTGAACAGAGTTCTCATCATGACTTTTCTAAACTTAAAAGTGCTTTTCGCACAAAACCATTATGCTGATTCAAAATATCTTTCGCTTCATCAAGGTCCAATTTACCCAAAGCCATCATCAATGCTGTTTTTACATGTCCGCCTGCCTCTGATAACAATTCTTCTGCGGTTTCATACTCAATTCCTGAAAAGATCATCAAAATTCGCTTTGCCCGTTCTGCCAGTTTTTCATTGGAGAGCATAAGGTCAACCATCACATTTTCGTAGATCTTACCTTGCCGAATCATAGCTCCCGTCGAGATCATATTCAATACCATTTTTTGGGCCGTCCCGCTTTTCATCCGTGTGCTGCCCATTATTACTTCCGGGCCCACAGGTATGGCGATCAAGTGATCTACAACAAGGTCTATTTGTTCATCGGGAACAGTAGTTACCAGGATCGTTTTGCATCCTCTTTTTGAAGCTTCCTTTAGTGCTCCATGCACATAAGGAGTACGGCCGCTGGCAGCAAGGCCACAAACAACATCAGGTGAGGCAGCTTCCGCTTCCTGAACCGCTTTTATACCAACAGCTTCAGAATCTTCGGCACCCTCCTGTGCTGCGAACATCGCCTGATTACCTCCGGCAATAAATCCTTGTACTGTTTCAGGAGAAACTCCAAACGTTGGCGGACATTCAGCGGCATCCAAAACTCCTAACCGTCCGCTTGTTCCGGCTCCAAAATAAAGCAATCTGCCCCCAAGCTGAAAGGCATCGCTAACCAGTTCAATGGCCTCCGAGATAACCGGAAGCTTCTTCTCAACTTCCCCTGCCACTTTTTGATCTTCCTGATTTATGAGCCGGGCGATCTCCAGTGGAGAAGCCAAATCAATTTCCGTGGTTTCAGGATTTCGTCCTTCCGTTGTCAAAGACTCAAGTTTGCTGAATAACTTTTTTTTACCAGCTTTTGATCTCAATTGTCTTACTCCCTGCGGTTTTTCCACCACATACTTTCAGCAGAACCATTTAAAGTGAGGGTCGGCTCTGAATCGCTCTCAGCCATCCCTTTTAGTAACGCAGCCGCTAAAGCTACATCAGTATCGTCCTGCTCAGGCTGCATTTTTTCCGGCGTGAAGTGATCAGGTACAAAATGGGTATCGTATTTTGCGTCAATGAATGCAGAGTGATTCAACGTGAATTCACAAAAAGGAATGGTTGTTTTACATCCGGCTATCTCATATTCACCTAAGGCTCGCAACATGCGTTTTCGGGCTGTTTCTCGGTCGGGACCATGAACACTTAGTTTTGAGATCATCGGGTCATAATTAATGGTGATCTGCTGCCCTTCTTCTACACCCGAATCTACACGAATTCCTGCCCCGGTAGGCACTCTGTGTTTCTCAAGCAATCCGGTACTTGGCAGGAAGTTATCGGCCGGATCTTCTGCATAAATACGACATTCTATGGCATGACCGTGGATCTTCAGATCCTCTTGTTTGAACGGAAGTTCTTTACCTTCGGCAACAAGGATTTGCATAGCTACCAGATCCACTCCTGAGATCATTTCTGTAACCGGGTGCTCTACCTGAAGCCGCGTATTCATCTCCAGGAAATAGAAATTAAGGTGTTTATCTACCAAAAATTCGATGGTTCCGGCACCAATATAATCCACAGTTTTAGCTGCTTTAATAGCTGCTTCCGACATATTTTTTCGAAGCTCCGGGGTCAGTAAAGCACAAGGCGCTTCCTCTATCACTTTCTGATGGCGACGCTGAACCGAGCATTCCCGGTCAAATACATGAAATACATTTCCGTGGGTATCAGCTATGATCTGAAACTCCACATGGCGGGGCTCTTCCAGATATTTCTCAATATAGATTCGGTCATCCCCGAACGCGTTTTTTGCCTCCGATTTAGCGGCCTTAATACTTGCTTCAAATTCTTCTTTTTTATGAACGATGCGCATACCCTTTCCTCCGCCACCGGCAGCGGCTTTCACAAGAATGGGATAACCAATATCATCAGCAACAGATCGGGCCTCTTCAATATCCTTAAGTTCACTTTTTAGCCCCGGAGGAGTTGGGATTCCAGCCTGGGTAACTAATTCACGAGCTTCTGTTTTATCTCCCATCAGGGTAATTGCTTTGGGCTCCGGACCAATAAAAATGATTTTTTCTTTTTTACAACGCTCTGCAAAAGCTGCATTCTCACTTAAAAACCCATATCCGGGATGAACAGCATCTGCTCCGGTTTGTTTAACGGCATCAATGATCTTGTCGATCACAAGATAACTTTCAGAAGAAGCGGCTTCTCCAATAAAGACGGATTCATCAGCATGAAGTACATGGGGAGCATGCGCATCAGGACGGGAATATACCGCAACGGTTTTAATACCCATTTCCTTACAGGTGTGAATTACCCTTAGTGCAATTTCTCCGCGATTAGCGATCAGTACTTTCTTTATCTCAGCCATAAAATCCTGTTTTCTTTTTGCCCAATGATAGGACTTTACAGTAAGATTCTCCAAGCTAAAAACAGATTTTAACTGGCTGCTTTCATCTCCAGCAAAACACGGGGTAACATTGCCAGTTTTTCAGTGTAATTGAGATAGGCCCGAGTATCAAACACATTGTAATTATTCTCTTCGATCTTATGCAAAATCCGGCTGTAATTATGACGAGCAAGATATACCGGCAGTCGACTGTCACTTGAGAGCAGCGGAATTCCAAGATCTGCTTTAGAATAATATTCATTAGCACGTTCGACCTGAAACTTCATAAGTTTAGTAAATTTTTCATTTACTTTACCCTCAAAAAGTTCTTCTTCAGTTATATCAAATTTACTTAGATCCTCCTGAGGAATATATATTCGCTCCCTTCTAAGGTCTTCACCTACATCCCTTAAAATATTGGTAAGCTGCATGGCAATACCCAGATCAACGGCATAATCCAAAGCATCGTTATCTACATACCCAAAAACTTCACATGTCATTAATCCAACTACCGAAGCAACTTTATAGGAGTAATCATACACTTCCTCAAAGGTCTCAAATCGGTCTTTTACAAGATCCATTTTTACTCCTTCCATCAAAAGGAAAGGCAATTCAATGGAGATCTTAAACTTTTTAAGAGTATCAGAAAATGCGGTAAGTATTGGGTCATCTACTATCTTGCCATCATAAACATCGATCAAACGCCGCTTAAAAAGTTTAAGTTTTTCATCAACCTGATTAATGGTGATCTTTTGGTCATGAATGAGGTCTTCGGCTTCATCCACAAGATCATCCAAATATCGACACAAGCCATAAATGGCAAATATCCCCCTCTGCTTATCATTCGGAAGAAAACGGGTAGCCATATAAAAAGTTTTTGCATGCTTTCTGGTAATAAACCGGCAATGAGAGTAGGCATTTTTCAATCCGTCATCTTTCAGATCCTCTATGACAGACCTGTGAAAGCTGGTTTTCTCATACAGAGGACGGATCAGATGATATGATATGCTTAAAATATTTGTCATATATTCAATTTTTTTATCTCTTTCAAAGCTTTTTTTATTTAAAAAAAGTTCCCGTACCCAATAGTTAATTCTATTTATACTCTATAACATTTTGAAAAGAAGATGTTTATACTTGAAGATGGTAAATGGTTATATTAAGGTAATACACTTCTATTAAGTTTTTAACCTTATTATTATATAACACTAAATAATTCAGGTAAAATGCGAAAAAAAGTTACAATCTATGAGGTCGCTGAAAAGGCCGAAGTGGCCATTTCCACTGTTTCAAGGGTATTGAATGGATCAGAAAATGTTTCAGAAACCACAAAGGAGAAAGTTCAAAATACGATCAAAGAACTGAATTTTCGGCCTCAGGTAAACGCAAGAAAATTGGCCAGTAAAAAACCACAGATGCTGGCTATAGCCGTTCCCTCCTTCACAACTCCATATTTCAATGAAGTTTTGAAGGGAGTTAAAGATGAGATCAAAAAAATGGACCTTGATATCATCATGTATAACACAGGATCAAAAAATCCAGAAGAAGGAGTACAGAATTTCTTCGATCGAGGCACGGCTGACGCTGTTATTTTACTATCCATTGATGTAAGTGATACGGTTCATGAATTAATTCAAGCTACCCAAACACCGGCCGTTCTTGTAAACTCTTCCCATCCCGCCTATAATTATTTTATGCTCAATGATTATCGGGGTGGTTATCTCGCCGGCGAACATTTAGTGAATCAGGGCTTTAAACGACTCGGCATGATCACCAGTATCGTTGAATCCAAGACTTCGAAGGAAAGGGTCAGGGGATTCAAAGATGCCCTCAAGAACTATAAAATGAATATTGACAGTGAACTCTTTATGAGCGGTGATACAACCAAGCATGGAGGTTTTACAGAAGAAGCCGGTTTCGAGGCCATCTATAAATATGAGAAACTTGGGAAATTTCCCGATGCCATTTTCTGCTCAAATGATACTCAGGCAGTCGGTGCCATCTACGCTTTGTCAAAACTTGGAATGAAAGTGCCTAATGACATTGCCATTATGGGTAATGACAATATTAAGTTGAGTAAATACCTGGAACTGACTACCATTGACCAAAAAATGTACACCATCGGAGTTCAGGCAACCAAACGGTTAGCAGAGATCATCGAAAAACCTAATGATGAACTTTGCCAAACCACTATCAATCCGGTGCTTGTTAAACGAGGTTCAACTGAAAATAAAAAGGCATAGTGAATACCAATTTCTCTACAAAGGAAGCGCTCAATAACTGCATTACGGAAACCCATGTCCCCGGCCTGCCCTCTCCCTACAAAGGCAAAGTCCGTGAAGTATATGATCTGGGAGACGAAAAATTAGGCATTGTTGTAACCGACCGGATCTCCGCTTTCGATTACATTATGAAGCAGGCAATCCCCTTTAAGGGACAAATTCTGAATAAGCTGGCTGCTTTTTCATTTGATAAGGTGAAGGATATTGTAGCTGCACACATCATTGAGGTACCCCATCCCAATGTAACCATTGCTAAAAAGTGTACTCCCATCCCCATAGAAGTGGTTATTAGAGGTTACCTTACCGGACATGCCTGGAGAGTTTACAAGTCAGGAAAGCGCGAACTTTGCGGAGTGAAATTGCCCAACGGACTGAAAGAGCATGACAAATTCCCTAAGCCGATCCTTACTCCCGCTACCAAGGCCACGGAAGGCCATGATGAGGATATCCCGGAAAGGGAAATTCTATCTCGCAAAATTGTAGCACCGGACCTTTGGAATGAAATTAAAGAAACCGCCTTCAAACTTTTTGAAAGAGGCTCAGCCGTAGCCGCAGAACAAGGCCTTATACTTGTAGATACTAAATACGAGTTCGGGTTATTTAACGGAGAGCTCACCCTTATTGATGAGGTCCACACCACCGACTCTTCCCGTTATTTTTACAAAAAGAGATATGAAGAACGACAAGCTAAAGGGCAGGCACAAAAACAACTTTCCAAAGAATTTCTGCGGGAATGGCTGATGGAACATAATTTCCAGGGGCTGGAAGGACAATCCCTTCCTGACCTGCCGGATGAATTCAGGATGGAAGTTTTTGAACGCTATGCCGAATTGTTTGAGATGCTGACCGGAAAAGAATTTGAACCGGTTTTAGAAAAAGATTTCAACAGAACATTAGCCAGCATCTTTTTATGATCGATAAGGCAAACTTACTCGCGAAATTTGATCTGATTGATGAATATTGGACACCCAAGATCATCACAGAACTCAACGATCAATATGTTAAACTCGCCAAACTTAAAGGTGAATTTATCTGGCACGATCATGAAAATGAAGATGAACTTTTTTATATCGTCAAAGGTCAGCTTCAACTGAAATTCAAAAACCGGGATGATGTCCTTCTTTCTGAGGGGGGAATCTTTGTGGTTCCGGCCGGAGTTGAGCACCTCCCGATAGCTGAGGAAGAATGCTGGGTAATGCTGGTGGAACCCAAGAGCACGACTCACACCGGCTCAACCCAGAATGAGCGAACGGTTCAGGTTGAAGATCAGGAGTGGATCTAAGTTATTTCGACTTTCCTGATACAGCAACTCCATTTGTGATTTTGGATGTTCATTGTATAAACAAATTTCAAAATGGGGAAACTCAGTGGCATTAAGAATTCCCAAATCATTTGCCTAACAAGTTAATTTGCAGGAAGGAACTCCTGTGGATCTTACAATTAAAAAAGATCAGCGTTTAATCTCTCCTCAAAAACAGAAACCGGATCTTAAATCACTTTTGAGCAAGGTTAATGGTGATAATTTGCATAAAGAAATTGATTTCGGAGAACCTGAAGGCAAAGAAATATGGTAGCACAACCACAACCTTTCAAGCAATCAGTCAGATGGACTTGGAGCCATCAGACCGGGAGGCAGGTTACACATTCCCGGGCTCGATCTGATGGATCACCCATCTGATCGATGGTGCAGGCGTAGGGTGTTGGATGAGGCTAAGAACAAGCTTGGGTGCTCGAATCAGGCAATCGGTCAGATGGACTTGGAGCCATCAGACCGAGGAGCAGATTAAACATTCCCAGATTCGATCAGATGGATGTTGTAGCTATTTTAAACTTCTTTTAGACACATTCTTTATCTTGAACTCACATTAGTTATTGAATAATCTATTTCGTGTTTTAGTGGCAAAAGAAAAAGCTAAAACAAGGCTTTAGCTACCTCATAAACTGAAGCAGATATTCCCATCGAATAATAATGTAAACCCGGAACGCCATATTCCATTAGCTCTTTGGATTGCTGAATGGTCCACTCAATTCCCACCTGAATAACCTCTTCCCTGTTTTTACAGGCTTCTACGGCTTTCGATAACTCCATAGGCAGATCCACATGAAAAAGCTGGGGTAAGATCGTCAGTTGTTTATTAGATGTAATGGGTTTCAGACCCGGAATGATAGGAAGTGTAATTCCGGCCTCTCTGCATTTTTCAACAAAATTAAAATACGACTGATTATCGAAGAACATCTGGGTGACGATATAATTGCCCCCTTTTTCTTGTTTTAACTTCAGATACTTTAGATCCGTCTCCATATTCGGTGCTGCAAAGTGTTTCTCAGGATATCCGGCCACTCCAATACAGAAATCTGAAGGCTTCGCGTTTTGAAGCTCTTCATCCAGATAAATCCCATTATTAAGCTCTACAACCTGCTCAATTAAACCTGAAGCATGAGCATGACCATCCGGCTCAGCTACAAATTCCCGCTCCGGTTTCCTGGTATCTCCCTGAATTAACAGCACATTGTCAATTCCTAGAAAATTAAGATCGATAAGAGCGTTCTCTGTGTCCTCTTTTGAAAACCCACCACAAATGATATGCGGAACTGCATCCACCTGATAATGATTTTGAATGGCCGCGCAGATCCCAACCGTACCAGGACGTTTACGCACCGTCTTGCGCTCAAGCAATCCATTGCCCCGCTTCTTATATATAAACTCTTCCCGGTGATAGGTTACATCCACAAAAGGTGGATTGAATTCCATCAGCGGATCCATGTGATCAAACAAAGAGCGAATATTCTGTCCCTTTAAAGGCGGTAAAACCTCAAACGAAAACAGGGTGTTACCATTGGCTTTCTTAATGTGCTCAGTTACTTTCATTTCCTCTCTGGATCGTAGTCTAAATTAGGAGAAAGCCATTTTTCAACTTCCTCTTTGGTACATGATTTTCGTCTGGCATATTCGATGACCTGATCTTCCCCAATATTTCCCACCCGGAAATATTTCGATTGTGGATGTGAAAAATAAATACCACTCACTGATGAAGCCGGGTACATCGCAAAAGATTCCGTGAGTTTAATCTGGGCATTTTTTTCCACTTCCATCAGATCAAACAAAATGCGTTTCTCGGTATGATCGGGACAGGCGGGATAACCCGGAGCTGGTCGAATTCCGGAATATTTCTCAGCGATCAGCTCTTCATTTTTGAAATTTTCTTCGTCTGAATATCCCCAAAATTCTTTACGAACGCGCTCATGCATGCGTTCCGCAAAAGCTTCAGCCAGCCGATCAGCCATGGCTTTTACCAGAATTGCCATATAATCATCATTGGCTTTTTTGTATTTGGTAATGATGTCTTCAATGCCAACTCCGGCCGTTACAGCAAAGAAGCCAATGTAATCCGTAATTCCGGCTTCGCGGGGAGCAATGTAGTCAGCAAGGCTTGAATTTGGCTGGCCTGCCCGCTTCTTAGTTTGTTGCCTGAGAAAATGGAATTCCGCCAGTTCCTCTGACAGGTCTTCATCTTTATATATCTTTATATCATCACCGTAACTTACTGTGGGATAAAAACCTATCACTCCTTTTGATTTCAATAAATTCTGCTCAACAATTTCATCCAGCAATTTATTCGCATCATCAAAAAGAGACTGTGCCTGTTCGCCTACCGTCTCATCTTTCAGGATATCAGGATATTTTCCAGTAAGCATCCAGGTTCGGAAAAAGGGCGACCAGTCAATGTAATTTCTTAATTCTGAAATGGGATAATCTTCAAAGGTCCTGGTTCCCAAAAAGGTGGGTTTTGGGGGATTATATCCTTCCCAGTCTATTTCTACTTTGTTACTTCTCGCTTCCTCAATACTCAAAATCGGTTTTTTATTCTGACGCTCTTCGTGCTGCTTGCGTAGTTCAGCATATTCTTTCTTAACATCGATTTTGACACCGCCTTTTCGCTCCTTACTGATAACATCTCCGGCAATGGATACAGCTCTTGAGGCATCCAATACATGAATAATGGATCCTTCATATTCAGGATCGATCTTCACTGCGGTATGAAGGCGTGAGGTTGTTGCCCCGCCAATGAGCAGCGGCAGATCCATGCCTCGCTTCTTCATTTCGCGAGCCACATGGATCATTTCATCGAGGGAAGGCGTGATCAATCCACTTAAACCAATGGCATCCACTTTATGCTTCCCGGCTTCATCCAGGATCTTGTCGGCCGGGACCATCACTCCAAGATCAACCACATCGTAATTATTACAAGCCAGAACTACACTTACAATGTTTTTACCGATGTCGTGCACATCACCTTTTACGGTAGCCAGTAGTACTTTAGGGCGTTCACTCTTGTCTTTGTTATCCGCCTTCTCCTTTTCAAGATATGGGGTGAGATAGGCTACAGCCTGTTTCATTACTCGTGCACTTTTCACTACCTGTGGCAAAAACATTTTCCCTGAGCCAAAAAGATCTCCAACTACATTCATGCCATCCATGAGCGGCCCTTCAATCACCTGCAAAGGGCTTCCATATTTAACACGGGCCTCTTCCGCATCTTCTTCAATGTGTTCATTGATCCCTTTTACCAGAGAATGTCTGATCCGGTCTTCCACAGGATTTTTGCGCCATTTATCGTCTTTTTTGGCTTTAACAGAAGATTCTTCATTCTTGAACTCTTCCGCGATTTCCATAAGTCGTTCCGTGGCATCATCCCTTCGATCAAAAAGCACATCTTCTACTCGTTCAAGCAGATCTTCAGGAATGTCGTCATACACCTCAAGCTGGGTGGGATTTACAATTCCCATATCCATTCCGTGCTTAATAGCGTGATATAGGAATGCAGAGTGAATAGCTTCGCGTACACGGTTATTTCCCCGGAAAGAGAACGATACATTGCTCACACCTCCGATAACGTGTGCTCCGGGAAGATTCTCACGTATCCACTTGGCAGCCAGGAAGAAATCCATCGCATTCTGCCTGTGTTCCTCCATTCCGGTAGCTACCGGAAAGATATTGGGATCGAGGATGATATCGGAAGCATGAAATCCAGCTTCTTTGGTTAGCAGTTTATACGCCCGGTCACAGATCTCTTTTCGTCGCGAAAGTGTATCGGCTTGACCATCTTCGTCAAACGCCATACAAATTACGGCTGCGCCAAAGCGTCGAATGATCTTTGCTCGTCGCAGGAATTCCTCTTCCCCATCCTTCAGGCTGATTGAATTTACTATGCCCTTACCTTGCATGCATTTCAACCCGGCCAGGATCACTTCCCACTTTGAAGAATCTACCATTATAGGAATTTTTGCGATATCGGGCTCAGAGGCTATAAGATGCATGAAACGCGTCATTTCAATAGCACTGTCCAGCATGCCCTCATCCATGTTCACATCCAGGATCTGCGCCCCGCCCTGCACTTGATCGAGCGCAATTTTAAGCGCCTGATCATAATCTTTATTCTTAATGGTATTAAGAAATTTCCTGGAACCGGTCACATTGGTTCGCTCTCCTACATTCACGAAGTTAGAATCTTCCGTGATGATAAGAGGTTCAAGTCCGCTAAGTGTTAAAGGTAATGACTTCATGCTATCTCACCACAGAAAGTTTTAGAATTCCAGCTCTTTGTCTGGCGGCTCCAAACCCATCTGGCGAATGGAATACACGAGCCTTGCCCTGTAAATCCATCAGATGACTCTTGCTTTAGATTCATTTTTAGAGACCTATTTTCAGTCGTCAGATGGGGTCCAGGGTTGTTTTCTGTTGATTGTTCAAATCTACTCATACTAATACTCCATCCGTTCTTTTGACTTTTCGGTGCGAATATTTTTCAGCCAGTTCAGCCATTTTAGTAATGTGTGCAGGAGTTGTTCCACAACAACCGCCGAGAATATTAACCAATTCATCTTCAAGGTATTCTTCAACCTGACTTCCCATTTCATCCGGCCCCTCATCATATTCTCCAAATTCATTCGGTAATCCTGCATTCGGGTATGCACTAATGTAGAATGGAGATCTGTCAGATAGATTTTGCAGATATGGTTTAAGCTGCTTGGCTCCAAGAGCACAATTGAAGCCAACACTGAGAATAGGTGCATGGGAAACAGAGATCAAAAATGCTTCCACGGTTTGGCCGGAAAGGGTTCTCCCCGAAGCATCGGTGATCGTCCCTGAAACCATAATGGGGATCTCCTCTTCCCGCTCCTCAAATAAATCCTGGATAGCGAATAAAGCGGCTTTGGCGTTGAGTGTATCGAAAATGGTTTCTACCAGCAGTACATCCGCTCCTCCATCCATGAGCCCTCTTGCCTGCTCTTTATAAGCCTCAGCAAGTTCATCGAAGGTAACAGCTCTATAACCGGGGTCAGTAACTTCCGGGGAAATGGAGGCCGTTTTGTTTGTCGGTCCCATCGAGCCCGCTACAAACCTTGGTTTATCCGGATTTTGTTGGGTGAATTTATCCGTGGCCTTTTTTGCGATCTCCGCTGATTTCCGATTCAGGTCATACACAATATGTTCCAGGGCATAATCAGCCTGGGCGATGGATGTTCCGCTGAAGGTATTCGTCTCTACGATATCGGCCCCGGCCTCCAAATATTCCTCATGGATGGCCTGTATGATCTCCGGCCGGGTTAAACTAAGCAGATCGTTATTTCCTTTTAGATCATCGGAATGATCTTTGAATTGTTCGCCCCTGAAATCTTCTTCTTCCAGCTTATAGCGCTGTATCATGGTACCCATGGCCCCATCGAGGATCAGGATTCGGTTCTGTAAAGCTTGTTTAATATTCACTCTTTCATCGTTAGATTGGCTTATACAGAAAGAGCGGAGAGTGATTAGCTCGCTTATCTTTCTAAGCACATAACTAAATTATGTGCTTAGTGGGATTTGGCACCTGCCCCTTTCTGAAGTGGTTGCCAAGACGTCATCGGGCCCATCCCTCGGTCTTTCTTTATAAGCATTCAATAAATAATTTCAATGAATATAACGGTCTCTAATGCGCTGAGCAACCTATTATTATGAATTAATTACAGACATATAAAGTCGAAACAATTTTGGGAATGAAACACGAATGACAAGGATTAGGTGGATGATCGTGAAAAAAATAATGCAATCGGCCTTAGAAAAAAAGCATTAAGAAGATGACGATATGAAGCGTGAAGAAGTAGATCATTCGATATAAAAATAATCGGCTAAGTACATTAAGGGATTATTTCACAGCGAATGCCTGATATCCTAAGGTTGGTCAGACAGCGAATACGGAAGTAATGGCCACCATTAGATTCCCGTCCCCACGGGAATGACCATGCGCATCCATTTTTATCCTTTTAACTTAACGTCAGTTCGATGTAATTATCCCCAGTAAAGCCTTTGAGGCACGGTCTGCCGACTCGTAGTCCATCTGACCATTTGCTTGATTCCGGCACCTAAACTTGTTCGTATTCTAATCCAACATCCTGCGCCTACGCCATCGATCAGATGGGGTTTTCATCAGATCGAATCCGAAAATGTGTAACCTGTCTCTCGGTCTGATGGCTCCAAGCCCATCTGACCGATTGTTTAATTCGAGCACCAAGTTCAGTTCGTATTCTAATCCAACACCCGCCCCTTGTATCACCCATCAGACGGGGTTTCCGTTAGATGGGTCTTGCAGCTATTTTAAAATTCTTTTTGGAGCATTCTTTATCTCGAACGGACGTTAATCTACTTTACCAGGGGCAAGCTAACATTCGGTTACCCATACAAATAAACATAGAGCCAATAGCGTCCTAAACGTTTTTAAAATTGAAAAAAAACCTGTGTTTTCGAAGATAAAAATGGATTAGCTGACATGTTTAAAATCAATCCCCTTTTTTTCTCGCAGAGGCACGCCGATTAACCCGCTGAGTTTCGCCGATGATCTTTTATCAAAACACATCGCTATTCAGCGTAACTCTGCGATATCCTTTGCGGAAATCTGCGAGAATCCTTTTGAAGGATCGTTTTACCAAAATGTATTTCAACGTTTAGGACGCTATTGACACAGAGCCTTTATTTTTTTATAAGCAATTTATTTATCCATTGCAATTATCTCGTATATTTATACTTTTTTCACCCCAACATCCATTTAATTACCTATGACCTCTACCCCATCTGATGAAGAATAACTATTACGAATTAATTGACCAGACCTACCATTTCCCACAAAATGGGTTTGAGCTTGCTGATGGCACGCTCCATTTCAATAAAGTTGACCTCCATAAACTGATCCAAAAATACGGAACGCCTTTTAAGCTGTCGTACTTGCCCAAGATCAGAGAGAAAATTCAGAAATCGCGAAAGTACTTTAATCAAGCTATCTCTGATAATAACTACTCCGGGAAATATGAGTTTTGCTACTGTACCAAATGCTGCCACTTCAATCATGTGGTAAGAACGGCCTTAAAGGAAAATGTGTCGCTGGAAACTTCCTCTTCATTCGACATCGACCTGATCGAAAACCTTTACAACAAAGGGGCGTTAAACCGGGATAAGATCATTGTTCATAATGGATATAAAACAGACAATTACATTAGAAAAATAGGCAGGCTCATCAATCAGGGGTTCTCCAACTCTATTTGTGTGTTAGATAGCATTGGAGAGCTTGATAAACTCATGGAGCTGGAAACCGAAGAACCAATCAAGATCGGATTGCGGATATCCATTGAAGAAGACCCTCAGGCAGCCTATTACACCTCGCGACTTGGGATCAACAAGCGGGAAATATTGGATTTTGTACGAGAAAAGATCGTTGGTAATGACCGTGTGGAGCTGGTTATGGTTCACTTTTTTGTAGATTCCGGCATGGGTGATAACATGTATTACTGGAATGAATTCAAAAAAGCACTGAGCCAGTTTACCAAGATCAAAAAGCTGGCTCCCTCCGTCAAAAGCTTAAATATTGGAGGCGGCTTCCCTATACAGAACAGCCTTAGTTTCGACTTTGACTATGAGTATATCACCGGTGAGATCGTGCGCAATATCCAGGAGGCCTGCAAAGATGATGGCGTGGAAGAACCCGATATTTACACCGAATTCGGTAAATATACCGTTGGTGAAAGCGGAGCCGTTATTTTCCAGGTGCTGGAGCAAAAGCAACAGAATGATGCCGAACTTTGGTACCTGATCGACAACAGCCTGATGAATACTATTCCCGATGCATGGTCCATCAACGAAAAATTCATACTACTGCCGCTCAATAAATGGCAAAATCAATATAAACGAGTCAATATAGGCGGCATCAGCTGCGACCATTCCGATTATTACAATTCTGAAGAATTAAATCAGCAGGTACTGTTGCCAACTTATTCTAATGATGATGAAGAACCTTTATACATCGGATTCTTTCATACCGGAGCTTATCAGGATTCCATCAGCGGCTATGGAGGCATCAAACATTGCCTCATCCCTTCTCCAAAACATATTGTGGTTGATATGGATGAAAATGGAGACTTTTTCGATTATGTGTATCGCGAGGAGCAAACAGTGGATAACATGCTTAACATATTGGGTTACAATGATTAAAGCGAATCAAATATTTGCCGGAATTGAAGGTGAACACAACGAATTTGAAAATGCCGGTATCCTCTTGCAATCCATACCCTACGACGGCACAAGCACTTGGGGGAAAGGAGCCGATGAAGGTTTTGGAGCTTTCCTTGATGCCGCTGAGAATATGGAGATCTATGATATTGAAACCGACAGTGAAGTCTATAAAAAAGGCGTGCATATCATCGATCCGATCTTAGAAGATGCCTCCCCTGAAGCCATGTTTGAGTCGGTATATAAAAACACTAAAGAATTACTAAAAGCTAACAAGTTCCTCACTTTTTTTGGAGGTGAACATTCCATCAGCATTGGGGTGATTAAGGCTTTCTATGAAGCTCATCCGGATATCACTATTCTACAGCTCGACGCCCATGCTGATCTTCGTGCTGAGTACCACGGCTCCCCTTACAATCACGCCTGTGCCGTTTATGATGCTTCAAAAAATACGAACTTAATTCAGGTTGGCATCCGCAGTATGGATACCAGCGAAGTGCCGTACATGGACAAAGATAAATGCTACTTCGCTGAAGATATGTATGGCCATTCCGGTTGGATGGAAGATTCCATAAGTAAAATGACCGATAAGGTGTATATCACGCTCGACCTGGATGTATTCGACCCATCCATTATGCCGGCCACCGGAACTCCTGAGCCCGGGGGGATGCTCTGGAATCCTATGATCCAATATCTCAAAAAAGTATTTCAACAAAAAAATGTATTGGGCTTTGATATTGTGGAACTAGCACCTATTGAAGGGCTTAAGGCACCTCAGTTTTTGGCTGCTAAACTATATTATAAAATGTTAAGCTATAAATTTGTGAATTCATGAGTAAAAAAGGACCTGTTTCCGATTACATCACCCACCACTACCGTCACTTCAATGCGGCCTCCCTGGTTGATGCTGCCAAGGCCTATGAAGATCAACTCAACTTCGGTGCAAAAATGATGATTACCCTTGCCGGAGCTATGAGTTCTGCCGAGTTGGGATTGTCACTTGCTGAAATGATACGTCAGGATAAGGTGCATATTATTACCTGTACCGGCGCGAATTTGGAGGAAGACGTATTTAACCTGATTGCTCATGATCATTATAAACGTATTCCAAATTACCGGGATCTGAGCCCACAGGACGAGCAAGAGCTGCTCAAAAACCACTTTAACAGAGTTACTGATACCTGTATTCCTGAAGAAGAAGCCATGCGCCGCATCGAAGATCATTTGGTGAAACGCTGGGTAAAAGCTTCCGAAGCAGATGAACGTTATTTACCCCATGAGTATTTTTATGACATGTTACTAAGTGGAGATCTGAAGGACGATTACCAGATCGACCCGAAAGATTCATGGCTTCTGGCGGCCGCTGAAAAAAATATCCCTGTTATTGTTCCGGGCTGGGAAGATTCTACATGTGGAAATTTCTTTGCCTCTCATTGTATTGAAGGCCGTACAAAGCCATCTGCAATGAAATCAGGAATTGAGTACATGATGTTTCTGTCGGACTGGTATCTAAAGAATTCGGATAAAGGAATTGGCTTTTTTCAGATCGGAGGAGGCATTGCCGGCGATTTCCCAATTTGCGTGGTTCCGATGATAGAGCAAGACCTGGGCAAGAAAGATGTACCACTGTGGTCCTATTTCTGTCAGATCAGTGATTCTACCACGAGCTATGGCTCTTACTCAGGCGCTGTCCCCAATGAAAAAATAACCTGGGGCAAGCTGGGCATTGATACGCCAAAATTTATCATTGAATCGGATGCAACTATTGTAGCTCCGCTTATTTTTGCTTATCTGTTGGACTGGTAACATTTGAACTAACTTACAGAAAGCGTGGCTATTACTACAAAAAAGAAAATTTCCGACGAACAAGCTTTACACATCTACAAGAATTTGCTGCTGCCCCGCCGGATTGAAGAGCGAATGCTCAAACTATTGCGGCAGAATAAAATCAGTAAATGGTTTTCGGGAATTGGGCAGGAAGCAGTTGCCGTAGGTGTAACACTTTCTGCTAAGCCTAAAGATTATATTCTGCCCATGCATCGGAATCTCGGGGTTTTTACAGCCCGGGAAGTCCCGCTCTATCCCCTTTTTTGTCAGCTTTTTGGAAAGGCAGATGGATTTACAAGAGGCCGTGACCGCTCTTTTCACTTTGGTACACTCGATCATAATATTGTAGGAATGATCTCCCATCTTGCTGCCATGATGCCCGTTGCTGATGGACTTGCACTGGCTAAAAAACTCAAAGGCGAAGATGCCGTTGCTTTCTCATTTTGCGGTGACGGTGCCACCAGCGAAGGCGATTTTCATGAAGCTCTGAATCTTGCTGCCGTGTGGAAATTACCGGTAGTTTTTATCATCGAGAATAATGGGTATGGACTCTCCACTCCTACTTCCGAGCAATATGCTTGCGAGCATTTGTCTGATCGAGCTAAAGGCTACGGAATGCACGGCTTCAATATTGATGGAAACAATGTCTTTGAAGTGATGGCGACCGTAGAAAAGGCACGAAATCTTGCCTTAAAAGGTGAACCTGTTCTTATCGAAGCCAAGACGTTTCGTATGCGGGGGCATGAAGAAGCTTCCGGCACCCATTACGTTCCTGATATCTTATTTGAGAACTGGGCTGAAAAAGATCCCATCCTTCGGTTTGAGAACTTTATGGAGAAAGAAGGAATTGCCGGCAAAGAGGATTTTAAAAGGATCACCAAAGAGATCGATCAATCCTTTAAAAAAGATCTTGAGAAAGCAATGAATGCTGAGGATCCCATTTTTGATAAGCAGACTGAAATTAAGGCCGTTTATTCCACCGAAGAACCCAAGCCTCCGGTTCGCTCCAATGGCATTACCTACGAAAAACGGTTTGTGGATGTGATGCAGTCAACCCTATGGCAAGCGTTCGAAGAGGATGACTCTTTCCTTACCATGGGACAGGACATTGCCGAATATGGAGGCGTTTTCAAGATCACGGAAGGATTTTTGAAGGAATTTGGTGAAAATCGGATCAGAAATACTCCTATTATTGAATCAGGTGTGCTGGGAGCAGCCGTGGGGCTTGCGCTGGAAGGATTCAAACCGGTTGTTGAAATGCAGTTTGCCGATTTTATATCCTGCGGATTTAATCAGATTGTGAACAACATCGCTAAATCGCACTATCGGTGGGCACCTTCATTGAACATCACTATTCGTGCACCCCATGGTGGGGGTGTTGGAGCCGGGCCTTTTCACTCACAGTCCGTGGAAGGCTGGTTCATGCAAATCCCCGGGCTGAAGGTTGTAGTTCCCGGAACCGTACAAGATGCTCAGAATTTACTATACAGTTCGCTATATGATCCTAATCCCGTCCTGTTCTTTGAACACAAGAAACTATATAGAAGCCTTAAAGCAACTGTTTCTGACAAAGCTGCTTATGAACCCCTTGGGAAAGCAAAAGTTCGAAGAGAAGGTACCGCTGCAACCATCATCACCTATGGAATGGGTGTGCAGTGGGCGCTGACCGTTGCTGAAAAGTACGAGGAAAAGGAAATCTCTCTGGAAGTTCTGGATCTGCGAACTCTCCTGCCTTTAGACAAAGAAGCCATCCGAAAAACCGTTCAAAAAACAGGTAAAGTATTGTTGCTCCAGGAACCTTCGCTTACTTTAGGCCCGCTGAGTGAAATTTCAGCCATTATTTCCGAAGAATGTTTTGAGTGGCTGGATGCACCTGTAATGCGCTGTGCTTCAATGGATATCCCTATTCCCCACGATAAAGGACTGGAAACAGAATTTATGGCTGATTCCAGACTTGATATGCAGCTTACCAAACTTTTGGCATATTAATTAAGGGTCTTATGAAGCAAACGAGTCAAAGAGGATCATCTCTGAGTCGTTTAAGCAGTATGTGATATAAGTTATGATTGC
>JAKURD010000010.1 GCA_022450045.1 Gracilimonas sp.
TAAACAATCAAAACAATCGCCCCTTAAACCACATTAAACATGCCTTAGCTGGTTAATTCAACCGGTAAACGCGTTAATTAACATAAGGGCTATTTATCATACAACAAGTTTAAGCTCGATCACCATGAGAAAACATGAGAACAAATCAACAAGAGAAACGTCAGGCAGTCTCAATCGAAAAGCAGAAGATCCTGACGCACATCAAGTTATCATCCCAATTGAAGAAGCAAAAGAATTCCTCAGTAATCACTTTGAACAAATACCCTCTGTCGAGATCTGGGGAGAGATGATGGGCTATAAAACCCGACAAAGTTTTTGGCACAAATTTGATACCTGTTTTGATGAATCCCCTCAAAAAGTATATATCAGGGTAAAAAAATGAATCCTGTTGGAATTCCTCAGAACAAATCCCTAGTGTAAAAATAAAGAAGCTGCCCGAATTATACATCACAAAAATGGAAATGAGTTGTACCAATTTGTAATTACGCACTTCGGTTATACACCAACCAAATTGAAACAAAAGGTTTTAAATAAATGATCAACAAATCCCATTCTATTGCAAAACATGGAAACAAATAATGGAGTCAAATTATTGATTGACAATTGCTTAAATATTGAATAGCATTTTAATAGTATAATACTGATAAGATAATACTTAACAACATATCTTAACCTTGAGTAATTCTGTAAAATATATCATCAGCATATTATTAATTGCAATAAGCTTGTCTTTGTTAACATATGACTCTTGGAATTTTAGTACTGCAATTCATGGAGAAGATACCCTATTTGAACAATCTAAAACCGGAATAGTCGATATACCACTCCCGTTAAATGAGATAGAAATTATCAAAAATAGCCAAAAAAAGATTCAACCTATTATTTTATTGCGACCTACAGCCTGTGCTACCTGCCTGAACAATTTGGAAGATTTCAAGAATCTTTTAAAGGAACGGGAGGAATTCAATGATGGAGTGATACTTTTTATGAATTATGAAAGAAATGCTATTAACCACTTTATGATAACTACAGAGCTCGATTTCTCATATGAAATTATTGATTCATTGCAAATCCACCGTAGCCTTAGGGCGCCCGTAGTGCAAAATATATTATTCTTGAATCCTGAAAATGAAAGGGTGTTTTACAATGAACCTATTCCTAATTTTACGACAACATTGGAATCAAAAAGAGCACTTCTCACACAGGTTGACAGTTTATGGAAAGAGCAGAAAAATAGTCAAGAAATTTAACAAGTTGATAGATCAAATCGGTATAACCACCAAAAACAGACACAATAAAAACTCAGAGGTGATAATTATGAAACAAAAACAATTAAGTACAATTACGATGATTCTTTCTATTGCATTCTTTTTGGTTACTAGTGCTTTTACATTAGTACCGGACATGCCTGATACCTCAATTGAGACACCTATTGAGGTCGTAAGCGGGTGTGATACATGATGTACCTTTGGAAGCAATGGAACTCCTAACGGGTGTAAAGCAGCTTCCTACTGTGGAATGACATCTTGTGGTGGTGGTTGCGATTTGCAAGGTGAATTATGCGGTGAATGTGCACCGCAGAGTACTTTATTCGATTTAAATTAAACTTTATTGACATTCGATCAATAAACAATTCCCCCATCGGATTTCATTTATTTTGCGAGCCGAAGAGGGGGTAAATTAATTAGTTGGTAAAGCAATGCACTTAAAATACTTCCATTTTATATTGTCTATAATGATGCTTGCTATATCTATGGTATCCTGTGAGCCATCGGGCAGTGCTGAACGCAATATCAGTCGTACGCCTTCTGTACCTGTGCACATTGATGTAGTCATTGGTGAAGAAGATCAGCCGTTTGAACACCTGTTGGGTAACCCTATCGGAGTTTGTACAGATAGCAAAGGAAATATCTACATTGCCGATAAAGCCAGCCTCAAAGTGAAAGTATTTGATTCACAAGGTAATTACCTGCGCAGCTTTGGTGGCCGCGGACGTGGGCCGGGCGAGTTCCTGGACATCAATCTCATGCAGTTGGCAGGTGATGATACACTGCTATTCCAGGATCGTGGAAAATTAGAGTTTATTTATATGACCACACAAGGAGAATATATTTCCTCACACCCTGTGAATTTATCAAATCAATATTACCCGAAAACTATAAAATGGAACAAGAGAAATTCAATTGGCCTTATGCAGAAAGCATCTCCTCCACGTTTTCCCCCACCCCCAATTCAGCGCCCATTATTTTATGTATATGACAAGGAATTTCAAACCCAACGAGCAGCTTTTTTCCCATTCAACCAATTAGGGTATACGGAATCCGAGATGTTTGTTTGGAGTAGCTTTATTTATCAACCGGGCAGTTTTGATCTCTTACCGGAGAGTAACAAGCTGATCTATTCCCCAGGTGTTTACATCGGAAAACTATATGAATTTATACCGTCCGATAATCTTAAATGGACATTACAGAAAACTATTACTGCTTACACCCCTTCTTCCACATATGAGATTTATAATTCAGAAGCAGAATATGAGTCAATGAGAGAAATACCGGGTGTGAATATGATCCGTTTTGTTAGCATACCTTCCTGGGGTAGACTTTATAGCATTGATGCCGGCGTTTATTATTTAAATGATGGTAAAATCGCACATTTTTTTGGGGAATGGAGAGGCGGAGATAAAACGCTGGAGGAGGGCAATACTCTGGATATAAGTGTGCAAATACTTGACGATAAGAGAACTATAATAGCTCACAGTTATTTATTTTCTCTTACGCTGGATCGAAGACCTTCTTTACTTCTGGTAAACTGGAAAGATAATGAAGACAATTTTTACCTTCTGAATCTTAATAAGGATGATGTGCCGAAAGTAACCAAATTCCGGCTGGATTTAGATGGTATTTTATAAAGCAATGAAAATGATCTTACAAGCGTACCAAATTTTTTACTCCTTTTCAAAAGTCTAACCTTTACAGCCCTCTTTTTAAAACTCCACCTTCTCCAAGGGCTTTTTTGATTTAAGACATCACTAAATAGTATATCAATATTAAGCTTTACCTTTTCAACTAAATCACTTTGAAAAAAAATAAATATTTTGAATTGAATTTGTTTCCGTATTCATCTTCTAAGTTGTACCCATCATCTTTCCAAAGCATCTTTTTTGCCTGATCGTAATATTTTGAGTCCTCATCAATTCCATACACAAAAATATTGGTATCAATAAGTACTCTACTCATAAGCTACAGATCGCAGATTCTGATTATCCAGTTTCCCTTTAAGTTTTAAAGACCGGATATTTATGTTGGTTTTTTTAGTCTTATTAAGAGAAGACAAATACAGGTATACTTTTTCCAATTCCGTGTCAGAAAGTTGATCTATTTCTTTTTTTACTTTCTCTTTTGTAATCATGGCATACAGATTTGTTAACAACAACAATTTGACTAAAGTCAACGAATTTTCATAAGTATAGCAACGATGGTGTAACGGCCCGGCGCTTATGCGACGAGTCTGAGGATTTAAAATTAAGGCCCCGAACCGCATTCGAGTTCGCTTGAAACACCTTATTAAGTAGGGCAAACCTATGGAGCAAACATTTCTTGCAACACACTGAGTATTTTCTCTTTAGCTGAACTGCTGATTGAGCCAATTTTTTTGATCAAACGGCTTTTATCAACCGTACGAATTTGGTCTAAAACAATCTGCCCTTTTTTGCCCTGAAATGTAGTCGTGACCCGCGTTGGATAATTTTTGATTGTGGAGGTCATCGGGGCGATAATGACGATTCTGATATGTTTATTCATTTCATCGGGAGAAATGATGGCACAGGGACGAGTTTTCCTGATTTCAGAACCTTTTGTCGGATCAAGCGAAATCAGATGAACCTCAAACCGTTGGACCAGATTTCTTTCTACCATGTCCACTCAGTTTCATCCCAATCGGATGATTTTTCAATTTCTTCTTGATCCAACAATACATCATCACCTTGTTCAGCCATTTTTTCGAAGGATTCCTCCCAATTTTTTCGGATTGTTTCAGCAGAACGAAGAACAATTTCATTGTCTCTGAGAATCATTTCGATTTCTTCGGTGATTCCACTTTCTTCAATCAGGGGTTTTGGAATTCGAACCCCCTGGGAATTTCCAATACGAATTATTTTTGTTTTCATGGCTTCGACATTGTGTGAATTAATACTGTAATATAATTACAATGTAATTACATTACAACGAAAGTAGAGAAGTTTTATTGAGCCAGCTAACGGGGGCGCGAATTAGTATTAATTCAATTTCCAGTTTACTATTTGGCTCCGGGAGATCAAAACCAGCATCCAACGGCGAGGCGCGTCCCGTTGAAGCGCCTTGATATTATTCATGGCCTCCTCCCCGAATCGTACATTACGGTTCGGTTAAACTCATAACAAACCCAAGGAGGAAAACCATGAACGTATATACTGGTATCCATTCATATTACTGCGGAATAGATTTGCACGCAAGAACGATGTATGTGTGCATTCTGGATAAAGATGGAACAAAGGTCTTCCATAAAAACATGCCCTGCACCCCCGAACGGTTCCTTCAAGCGATCCAGCCCTACCGGGGCGATATTGTTGTTGGCGTAGAATGTATTTTCTGCTGGTATTGGCTGGCCGACTTATGTGAGGAGCAAGGTATCGACTTTGTGCTGGGACACGCTCTGTATATGAAGGCGATTCACGGAGTCAAGACCAAAAATGATCGGATTGATTCCCTTAAAATTGCTCGGCTGATAAGAGGTGGGAATTTTCCGCTTGCCTACGTCTATCCGCCCGAAATGCGTGCTACCCGCGATTTGATGCGGCGAAGAAATCACTTTGTCCGCAAGCGAGCAGAATTGCTGGCTCATATTCAAAATACCACCATGCAGTACAACCTGAAATCTTTAGGTACTATATCCCGGTCTCATCATCGCCGCGATAAAGACATCGCAGGCCATTTTCCCGATCCGGTAGTCCAACTTATTGTGGAAACAGATCTGCAACTGATCGACCATTACGACCCAATCATTAAAGGGCTGGATAAACAGATATTGACCCTGGCCAAAGCCCACGACCCCAAAAGCAAGGCCCTCAGTATTGTAGCGAAGCGCCTGGGCATTGCCGTCTACTATATGCTCAGGCGCGGACAGCCTTTTAACCTGAACCAGTTTTTAAAGGGATCTATGAACAAAGAAAAAGCATAACGGGAGGGGTGCCGGTGAGCCCGACGTATAACTAAGACAGCGGTGGGGACAGAGCTTCTGTATCAGTGATCACACTTATGAAGGCTCCGCCTATCATCTGGATAGCTGAATAAGCCGAGGTGCCTCCGATAGCTTGCAGGCCTTGATTGGACACCGCACCCGCTCCCTCTTTTTTACATGTGTTTCGATAACTGAATGTGGACAAGCTCTCCAACTTGTTGGGGAATCTGTGCTGCCCCTTTCCCGAGACTTCCAATAACTGGATGGTGCAACCAGCGCCAAGCCTACTCCTTGATGGTCCGGCATAAGGGAACGTTGTATTTTCTATGGCCGTCTCGCAAAAAGCGGGACCATTACGTAGGTTGATTCTATCCTCGCCCCGTGATGTAGAGCCTCTATATATGTTTGGTACAGCCAGATGAGCTCTCACACCGGTTTTGAATACTGCTTGTAGTACAACTCCACTAAACAGGTATTGGAATCAGTACGGCAGGAAGGATTTTTTCTTGCAAGGAATTCGTATTGCCACTTGACATTGGAGCCCATATATATGTTAGGTGTTTGCATCGTATTTCCAGGGATCGATCAATTCTACACCTGAAGCTTTCATGTCTTTTATATTTCTGGTTACTACAGCAAAATCATGAACCAAAGCAGTTGCCGCAATTAATGCATCGATAGCTGGAAGCGGCGTTCCCATTTGTTCTGCCTTGGCTAAGACTTTTCCCCATTTATTTACTTCGGCTAAGCTTATATCTAAAGCACGGTTTTTAAAGCGATGCAGCAAATCTTCGTTTATCCAGTGATTAAGCCTTCGTTTTCTTTTGGAAGAAGGTAATTTTTCAATTCCTTTTCGTAATTCTCCAAAAGTAATGACACTAAGATATAAATCCAGTTCATTATGATCAGAAAACCACTGGATAACATTGTCATTAGGATTTGGTTTTGCCAGTTCGGAAATACAACACGTATCAATCAAATAGCTCATAAAGAAATATCTCGTGCCGAGGATTTATCTCGTTCAAGGTCCAATTCGACAGAGGCAAGGGGGGACTGTTGAAAAAAATCAACAAGGCTCGTCTTGGGCTGTTCAATTTTTTTGTAGTCCTCTACTGAAAGTACAATAACACTGTCTTTCCCATGTTTTGTTACTGTTTGGGGACCTTCTTCAGTTGCTTTTCGAACAACTTCACTGAATTTATTTTTAGCTTCCTGGAGTTGCCATTTTGCAAGTTTCATAGCTACCTCCTTTAATTTATGTCTAGTCTGTCCAGAACATACACAATATTAACTAAAATGAGAAAAAAATATTTTGCAAAAAATGGGAGATTGGGTAAACACCTAACGGCCCCGCGCGTAACCGACGTGCGGACTAATATCGGGAATTTTGAGCGTTAAATTCCTGACAACATCATCTATTGATAAATAACCAGGCAGTGAACCAATATGCTAAAGCGGTAAATTATCGTGCTTTTTCTTTGGTACGGACTCTACTTTGTTTTGGGCTGCTTCCAGCTGTCTGATCAACTTTTCCCGTGTTTCGGATGGAATGATCACATCATCGATAAACCCGCGTGCGGCTGCAAGGTATGGATGCGCGAAGTTTTCGCTATACTCATCTTCCAGTTCCTTTTGCTTGGCTTCCGGGTTGTCTGCTTTGGCGATCTCTTTACGGAAGATGATTTCCACAGCTCCTTTTGTCCCCATTACTGCAATCTCAGATGTTGGCCACGCCACGTTATAGTCAGCGCGGATGTGCTTGGAATTCATCACATCGTACGCACCTCCATAGGCTTTACGGGTGATGACGGTCATCTTAGGTACGGTTGCCTCGCAGAACGCATATAGGAGCTTGGCACCGTGTTTAATGATCCCGTTCCACTCCTGATCGGTACCTGGCAAAAAGCCGGGCACGTCTTCAAAAACTACCAGTGGAATATTGAAGGCATCACAGAAGCGAACAAAACGGGCTCCTTTCAGCGAGGCATCAATGTCCAGAACTCCGGCAAGTGAAAGCGGCTGGTTTGCAACAACACCTACACTGCGGCCACCGATCCGTGCAAAACCTACTACGATGTTATCTGCATAATCTTTGTGAACCTCGTAGAAAGAATCTTTATCCATGATTCCGGCAATCACATCGTGAATATCATATGGTTTGTTCGGATTAAGAGGGACAAGGTCCTCAAGGGCTTTGGCTTTGGCCGAATCGGGCTCTTTGGATTCGATCATCGGTACTTTCTCCTCACAATTCTGAGGAACATATTTCATCAATTCGCGAATATCATTCAGGCAAACCGCATCATTGGCACTGGAGAAATGCGAAACTCCCGATTTGGTACTGTGAGTTGAAGCTCCTCCTAACTCTTCGGAAGTCACTTCTTCGTGTGTTACCGTTTTCACCACATTCGGCCCGGTAACGAACATATAACTGGTGTTTTCCACCATAAAAATGAAATCTGTGAGTGCCGGACTATAAACAGCTCCACCTGCACAGGGCCCCATCACAGCGGAGATCTGAGGTACCACCCCGGAAGCCATACTGTTTCTCCAGAATACTTCCGCGTACCCTCCAAGGGAAGAAACCCCTTCCTGAATTCGGGCTCCTCCTGAGTCATTCAATCCAATAATAGGCACTCCGTTCTTCATGGCAAGATCCATGATCTTACAGATCTTCTCGGCATGAGTTTCTGAAAGAGAACCTCCAAAAACCGTGAAATCCTGGCTGAATACATACACCGGACGGCCGTGAATCTTTCCTAATCCGGTTACCACTCCATCCCCTAAGAACTGTTGTTTATCGAGGCCAAAAGCAGAACTTCGGTGGGTTACAAACTTATCGATCTCTTCAAAGGAACCTTTGTCCAGCAATAGATCAATACGCTCACGGGCTGTAAGTTTACCTTTTTCGTGTTGCTTTTCGATTCGGGCTTTTCCGCCCCCTTCAAGTGCTTGTTCTCTTAATTTTTCGAGTCGTTCTACTTTTGGATTGGATGCCATAAATAATTAATTATTAAGATTTAAATTCATTAAAGTAAGATTGCAGCTTATCCGTAAAATCTACTGCTGTTTCAGAAAACATATCCACATCATTCTCAGAAAATACATTCTTTTCAAGAAAATCAGAGGCTTCGTCCCAGGTACCAAGGGCCTGAATTTTATTCAAAGACTCAGTGTACTTCTTTTTCTTGCCCCTGAAGATCTCTTTTATAAATAACTTTTCCCTGCCAATCAGAAAATCCTTCAGATCCGGAGTTTCAATTTCTTCATTTTCCGACCCTTCTTCATCCATCCGGCTGTCAACCAGCGTTTCTTCATCCATCAGCAGATCATCATCTGAGGACTTCTTGCCGCCCATTAACACATCCATTTGATCAGGCCGTAAAAATTGTTGCCACATGGGCTCTTCATCATCAGAATCTTCAGCTATCAAGTCTTCATCAGGCTCCTCGACAATAAATTCGTCCATTTCATCCTCTTCGGCTTCGGAAGCTTTTTTCTCTTTCTCAGCCTTTCTTTTTTCAGCCCTGGCTTTCTTCTCTTCTTCTTCTTTCTGTTTTTCCTTCTCCTGTTCCTCTTTAGAGAGATTTTTAAAAGAATTGGCAGCCTGGTCAAGTACCGTTACTAAGTTATGACGAAATTTCTTGATCTCATCGGTCTGTTCTCCTTTTTTGATAGACTTTGAGATCTCTTCTGCATCCGGTGCTTCTTCAAATTCCTCAAAGATCGTCTTATCCTTCTGCTCAGATTTAAAAAGCGCGTTGAAAGATTCTTCATCTGTCATCTGAGGACCGGCCTCATTGTAATCTCCAAAGAAACCATCCAGCAGCCGCTGCTCTTTTTCGTCGATCTGCTCCACCTCTTCGTTGTCAGGCTGATCGAACCGATTCTTTTGTGCGAGCAGTTCTTCCTGAAATTGATCTCTGAACTTTTCCTGAAGCTTAACATCCAGCAGATCCGGGTAAGACAAGATCTCAATAAATCGTTCTTTTGTGATCTCTTCATCAAGCTCGTTAAAAGCTTTTGCGGTCAAGAATAACCCTTTATCTTCAAAAAATAATTGAATGAGCCTGGCATCGATCTTTCCACCGAACAAGATGAATAAAAGTTCCAGGGCCTGTGCCCATTCCTTTGCCGAATAGGAAGCCACCAGATTTGCATCCAGATTGTGAATAAGCAACTTGCAGCGCTTTTTTTCAAGTGTTTTAAGCTTCCGTTTTTTCATATAAAGCGGAATTGCTCTTCCAAAATGCTTGTAGATGGTCAGTTTTTCGGTCCGGCTGAGTAGTTCTTCATAGCCTAACTCATCTTCACCTTTATAAATATAATCCGCCATGTGCTGGCGAGGCTCTAAATACACCTTTACAATATCAGTTATAACCCGACTGGTAATGCCGTAAAACTTGTCTTTTGGAATTCTTGAATTTGCAAAGAGCGCTTGCTGAAAGTCTTTCCAGGCATCTATTACCAATTGCTGATCGGTATTTGCCCAATCCGTTTGATCCAGCTCAAATTCCTTTTTCAGTTTTTCATTTACTTCAATCCGTATCCTTTCCACAATGAATGAAGGAAACCCCGCTGAAAGAAAGTCTTTCAACGAATAATAAGGCTTGTCGGCTTTCACCGCGCCCATCAGTTTATCGATAATATTTTCTACAGATTGATGCATGTGGAAATTTAAAATTTTATTGAAAATAAAGCCTGCTGAGTCGCAATACAATTAAGGATTTAGTAATTCTGTTAAGTTTTCAATATTTATGAAATGAATACGGATTCTTATTAGCCATAAACTTGCTACCTTTAGGGCATGATTTCACTTCATGTCCACGATCTGACTAAAAAATTCAATCGCCACACCATCTTTTCTGCGCTTTCTTTTGAGCATGAAAAAGGAGTGCTTGGTATTTCGGGCGTAAACGGGAGTGGCAAATCTACCCTCATGAGATCACTGGCATTTTTAATACGTCCCAATTCTGGTTCCATTGTATGGAAAGAGGATGGACATGTGATGAATCAGGAGCAATTGAAAGCTAACACGGGTTTCGCCGCACCTTACATTAATCTATATTCGGAGCTTTCGGTAATAGAAAATTTGCGCTTTTTGATAGAGGCAAGTGGAGTTTCAGCTAAAGAAAATACACTTCTGGCGCTGCTTGAACGGGTGCAAATTCCACATCTGAAGGACCAGCTATTTGGCAGCCTTTCTACCGGACAGCAGCAGCGCGCAAAACTGGCTTCTGCACTGATCCGAGATCCCGGGGTTCTGATGCTGGATGAACCCGGTTCAAACCTGGACGAAAAAGGCCATGAATTAGTTGCTCAAATTGTAAAACATGCTTCTGAGACAAATAAACTTGTTTTTCTGGCCTCCAATGATCCCAACGAAATTGCGCTTTGTGATCAGATTTTAGTCATGGAGTAATGAGGTATTACTTATTTTCCTGATCTGCTTAATCACTAATCCCTGTGTTACTTGTTCATTCAGAATCTTAACTTCAATTTAGATAATCCTAAACTCCAAATTTCTTGATCCACATGATTTCAGAATACGACCAGCAACTGGCAAACCTTATTCTTGAACACAGCACCGAAGTAGAAAAAGGCCAAAATGTAATGGTGCAGCTTATCGGCTTGAATGGTATAGATCTGTTGAGAGCACTTGTTGAGCAGATTCGGGCAAAAGATGCGCATCCTTTCATTAAGATAGAAGACACTGATATCCAGCGCATATTGATCGAAAATGGAAATGAGGAGTTCTGGAAAAATCAGGCAAATGTTGATCAATTGCCTTTGATGAAACAGATGGATGCATTTATTGGGATCCGTGCTTCGCAGAATATATACGAGAATTCACAGGCAAGTAAAGAGGCGAACAAAGCGTACTCTGAGCATTTCCTTCACCCCGTTCATTTTGAAGAGCGCGTCAATAATACCAATTGGTGCATTATGCGTTATCCTTCTCCGGCTTTTGCCATGAATGCTAAAATGCCAACTGCTGCCTTTACTAAATTTTATTATAAAGCTTGCCTGGTAGATTATGGTCAGCTTGAAGAGGCCATGAAGCCCCTCGAAAAACGATTACGAGCCACCGATGAAATCCACCTTAAGGGTAAAGGAACCGATATTAAATTCTCAGTAAAGGGACAGAATTGGGTCCCATGCTTCGGGAAACGGAATATCCCGGATGGGGAACTCTTTACCTCTCCGATCATTGATTCCGTTAATGGAGTCATTACATACGCCCCTTCTGTATATCAGGGAAAACCCTTTGAGTTTGTGAAGCTTGAAGTTGAAGACGGTGTGGTTGTTGACTTTGATTCTTCCAACAATGAAGCACTAAAGGATATTTTAGATACTGATGAAGGAGCCAGCCGCTTCGGAGAGTTCAGCTTTGGATTGAACCCGGTGATCGGAAGCCCGATGTATGATATTTTGTTTGATGAAAAGATCTACGGATCCAATCATCTTACCCTAGGCAAGGATTATGAGGTCGCCCCAAATGGGAATTCCAGTAATATACACTGGGATCTCGTTTGTATAGGGGCTGATGTATACCTGGATGGCGAGTTAGTGCGCAAAGGACGAAGATTTGTTACAGATGACCTGAAGGGCCTAAATCCCGAAGAGCTTTTAAAATGAGCGGAAGGTCGTTGCCATAGAGGATAAGACTTGTTTAATGAGAGTATAAAATGCCTTGTTCTTCTCTTTGAAAAGAAGAACAACAGGAGCTAAACGCGTAATTTGACTTGGCTCTTTGGGATAGCTATCGGGCTTGCCTCACTGATTCTTAAAACCTGAGTTCTATTAAAAATAGGTTCTGTCATAGGCAAGATGGTCATTTCGTGGCGAATGCCCCTAAATCCTATGATTGGTAAGGAATCGAATACGGAAGTAATGGCCACCATTAGATTCCCGTCTCCACGGGAATGATCACTAGCATCCTTTTTTATCTTTTTAACTTAACGTCAGTTCGATATAATCAATCTTTGCTAAAGCCTTTGAGGTACGGTCTGACGGCTCCAAGTCCGTCTGACCGGTTGCCTGATTCTAGCACCTGCGTCTTTTCCTTAACCTAATCCAACACCCTGCGCCTGCACCATCGATCAGATGGGTGATCCATCAGATCGAATCCGGGAATGTCTAATCTGCTTCCCGGTCTGCCGGCTCTAAGCCGTCTGACCGATTGCTTGATTCGAGTACCTGCGTCTTTTCCTTAGTCTAATCCAACATTCTGTGCTTTTATCATCCATCAGACGGGGTTTCCGTCAGATGAATCTTGCGGCTATTCTAACATTCTTTATCTCGAACTCACGTTACTCTGCCAACTTTATATCAACTGAATTGTATGCTGGTATTATGGTGGTACTGTTTACAGGATTTGCGATTTGGATAAGGGAAAAACTCACCTCAACTGCACCCGAAGAACTCAAGGAAAAACCCTTCAAAAGAAATGAAAGAGCCACGAAAGCGTTGGGAACCAGTGAGAAGGAACTAAAAGTATTGGAGCAATGGTCAAAAGGCCGTTCAACTCAGGAAATCGCTGATAAATTAACGCTCTCGACCAATAAAGTAAAAAACACTCTTTTCGTTGTACATAAAAAAAATGGAAGTAGATCTCCGGAGTAAAGCTACCAAAAAGACAAGGTCTCTCAAGTTAGTCCCATAACTTACCTCTCCTTCAGGTTTTTATACTTCCTTTTCCATTAGTAGTGATTTATTTCCAATTTATTCCGTACTTATAATTCATCAAAATCTTACTGTAGTTGTGGGAATATGAAAAAGCGAGTAACAGGATTAGGCGGAATCTTTTTTAAAAGTAAAGATCCAAAGGCGTCAAAGGAATGGTATAAGAAACATCTTGGAATAGATAATGGGCAATACGGCGGAACCTTCGAATGGCGTCATGCAGAGAATCCAAAAAAGAAGGGATTTACGGCATGGAGCGTTTTTGATCAAAAAACTAAATACACCGATCCAAGCACAAAGGATTTCATGATCAATTACCGGGTTGAAAACCTGGAAGGGTTACTTAAAACCCTGAAAAAGGAAGGAGTGGAAGTAATCGGTGAAATGGAGGTATTCGAATACGGCAAATTCGGCTGGATCATGGACCCTAACGGCATTAAGATCGAGCTTTGGGAGCCCAATGATGAAGAGTATGATAAGATCAAAGGGGAAACAAATTTGAGTAGTTAAGCCGGCATATGCTATGTTTCAACCCAGCAGCTTTTTGATCTCTTGAATCTTGTGATTACGATCTATGGAGTAGATATTACCTTCCTCTTCAATGTGAGTATAAATATCCAGAGAACGCTGTAACAGCTCTGTCATTTTTTCTGAACGCTTATAACCCTCATCTAAAGTATTTGCGATCGAATAAAACAAATCAGCCATCTGCTCCAGGTTTTCCTCATTCATCCCTTCTTTTTGCTCCAGCGTTTGGATCATTTCTTTTGAATTCATTTCTAATAGAGATTCTAAATCCAATTCCAGCTGTTCATTTAGCATATTGTTGGTGATCTCAAATACTTGTTGTACCTGCCCGGCTCCCTTGAGGCCCACCACAGCTGCAATCACCTTAGCCAATACCTGAGTAAGCTGATGGATTTGCCGCATGATGTAATCATTGCTATTAAGCATGAGATTTTTTTAATACGTACCTGAGTTTAATTAAAAAGTAGGTTCTATCATAGACAAGATGGTCATTTCGAGGCGAATGCCCGAAATCTACTTGTTTTTACGTATCTATGATTGAATTACCGGCAATACTAAGATCCCTGCCTTCGCAGGGATGACTTTTTTAGGCATTTTTCAAGCTCAGGTTACGTCTCTGTTAGAAATCGATCAGTCGAAATTTCGGGTCTATTAATCATTCCTGATCTCCGCGACCGTTTGCTCAAAAGCCGTCAAGGTATTGCTGATATCATCAGAGGAAAGTGCATTGCTCAGGAAAAAAGCCTCAAACGGTGAGGGAGGTAAATGCACGCCTCGCTTAAGCATTCCGTGGAAGATCTTACCGAATAACTTTTTGTCGGTGCGGTTTGCATCATCGAATGTCTCAATCGGACCTTCACAATAAAACACGCCCACCATAGACCCTACCCTGTTTATGGTATGAGCAATGTCATTACCGCTGAGAATCTGCCCTATCCCATTGGCCAAAACGGATGCTTTTTTCTCCAACTCTTTGTACACCTGCGGATTTTCTTTCAGTTTCCTAAGCAATGTAAATCCGGCCGCCATTGCCAGCGGATTCCCGGAAAGTGTTCCCGCCTGATACACCGGGCCGGCCGGAGCCACATAATCCATGATCTCTCCTTTGCCGCCATAGGCTCCAACAGGCAATCCTGCCCCAATGATCTTGCCATAGGTTACCATATCCGCCGTTACGCCATAGACTTTCTGGGCGCCCTGGAAATCAACACGAAAGCCGGTCATAACCTCATCAAAAATGAGCACGATATCGTGCTTGTCACAAAGATCACGAAGTCCCTGTAAAAAACCTTCTTTGGGTGGGATACATCCCATATTCCCGGCAATAGGTTCCAGAATGATGGCGGCCATATCATCTTTGTTGGCTTCCACCAGTTTCTTCACGGAATCGAGGTTGTTGTACTCGGCATTCAGTGTGTCTTTGGCTGTTCCCTCGGTTACACCTGGACTACTGGGCTCTCCCATGGTTAGTGCACCACTACCGGCTTCGATCAGGAAGGAATCGCCATGCCCGTGATAATTCCCTTTGAACTTTATGATCTTGTTCTTGCTGGTATAGCCACGAGCTACACGGATGGCACTCATGGTGGCTTCGGTTCCTGAGTTCACCATACGAACTTTATCCACCCCGGGAACGGAGCTTGTTATGAGCTCTGCCATCTCTACTTCAAGTCGTGTTGGGGCACCGAAAGAGGTGGAATTCACAGCTGTTTCCTGCACTGCTTTTACTACATCGGGCTCGGCATGGCCTAACAGCATGGGGCCCCACGAACTGATGTAATCAATGTAGCGATTACCATCCTCATCCCATAAATACGCACCATTGGCTTTGGTGATAAAGACCGGCGTTCCCCCAACACTGTTAAACGCCCGAACCGGAGAATTAACCCCGCCGGGAATGACTTTTGATGCTCGTTCGAAAAGGTCTTTGCTGTTTTGGTAATGCATGTTTTGTTCTATTTAAATTTACTATTTGTTTTAACCACTCTCCTCTCTTTCCGAAAGCTTTCGGGACAAAGCCAAATCCTGTCTCTCTTTAAAGAGAGATAGTTCATGCCAATTATAATCATTTTGTACTTTGGCACTTCAATACTAATTGCAAAGCACCTGTGTCCCTTCGGAGGGACAGCAAGAACAGCTCTGCTATTACTTGCAGGGAGGACAGTCTGGGCAACTCAAGAAACTCTGTTGCCCTTGGCTTGCACCCTCCGCCAGACTTCACATTCGTTCAGTCCGACACCTCCCTCAAGGAAGGATTTTCTCTTTATCAAAATTTACGTATCAACTTCGCGGCCTCTTTAGCAAAATAGGTGGCTATCAGATCAGCGCCCGCTCGTTTGAATGCCAGCAGTGATTCCATCATCGTATCTTCCTCATTCAGCCAGCCTTTTTCGGCCGCGGCTTTGATCATCGCATATTCACCTGATACATTATACACTGATACCGGGATGTTAAAATTCTGTTTTACCGACCGCACCACATCCAAATACGGCATTCCGGGCTTCACCATTACAATATCAGCGCCTTCATTGATATCGAGTTCCACCTCACGCAGGGCTTCTTCTACATTAGCAGGATTCATCTGATAGGTTTTCTTGTCCCCAAATCCGGGAGCTGAATCGAGGGCATCCCGAAACGGCCCATAGAAAGATGAGGCATATTTGGCACTGTAGGCCATGATGCCCGTGTTCTCAAATCCTGCCTGATCAAGAGCATTCCGTATGACTCCAATTCTGCCGTCCATCATATCGGATGGAGCCACCATATCGGCTCCGGCTTTGGCATGACTCACAGCCATCTTTGCCAGTACTTCCACTGAGGGGTCGTTTACGATCTCACCATCTTCCACAATTCCGTCATGTCCGTAAGATGAATACGGATCCATAGCCACATCGGTCATTATCCAAAGATCAGGATAATTCTTTTTTATGAACCGAACCGATTCCTGCATCAATCCCTGATCGTTCAAAGCTTCCGTTCCTTCATTATCTTTTTTGGAATCGGGTACTTTCACGAATAATAATACCGACTGAATTCCAAGCTCTATCAGCTCTTCTAATTCCTTACCTAAAACATCCAATGTGTACCGATAATAACCCGGCATGCTTGGGATCTCTTCTTTCTGATCCTTCCTTTCCATGATGAAAACCGGAGCGATGAAATCAGATGGATGTAAGCGGTTTTCCTGTACCATTCCGCGAATGGCAGGTGATCGTCGGTTTCGTCGTAATCGGGTAGTTGGGTATTTCATATTCTTCTGTCCAATTTAACAATTTATCATACTAACACTATCCTCTCTTCCCGAAAGCTTTCGGGGCAAAGCTAAATCCTGTCTCTCTCCAAAGAGAGATAGGTTCTTGCCAATTATAATCATTTTATACTTTGGCACTTCAATACTAATAGCAAAGCACCTGTGTCCCTTTGGGC
Organism: Gracilimonas sp.; assembly: GCA_022450045.1. Lineage (GTDB taxonomy): Bacteria > Bacteroidota > Rhodothermia > Balneolales > Balneolaceae > Gracilimonas. Next base: position 16,855 of record JAKURD010000010.1, read on the forward strand.
AACTCAAAAAACTTTGCCCTTGGCTTACACCCTCCGCCTCTTCCGATTACTCGGGATCGGCACCTCCCTTGAGGAAGGGTTTTATCTACTGGTTTACAGGCTCCGTTTTGCAACCCAGCATTGGGCGAATGCGATAACACCTGGTTCTCCGAGCCAATGTACAACATCAATAATTAATCCAGTCAATGGGTTTTAAATGTTCCACCAATTCGGCCTCGGGGCTTCCCGGTTCCGGTTGGTGATCATATTCCCAGCGAACTCGCGGGGGCAGGCTCATCAAGATCGATTCGATGCGGCCTTTGGTCTTCAGCCCAAACAAGGTTCCGCGATCGTGGATCAAATTAAATTCTACGTATCGGCCGCGGCGAATCTCCTGCCATTTTCGGTGCTCTTCATTGTATTTAATATCTTTTCTTTTTTTCAGGATGGGGATGTAAGCATCGGTAAAAGCAAACCCACAGGCCTTGGCAAATTCAAACAAATTTTCCGCTGAGCGATTTTCATCCGGCCGCTGATAATCAAAAAACAATCCGCCTATACCACGTGCTTCTTCCCGGTGATGGTTGTAGAAATAGGCATCACATTCCGCCTTAAAGATTGGATAATATTTCGGATCGAACCGGTCGCAAACCTCTTTATGAACCTGATGGAAATGCGTGGCATCTTCAGGAAACAGGTAGTATGGAGTCATATCTGCCCCACCGCCAAACCATTGATCTCGCAGTTCACCGGTTTCATTGTCATACAATTCAAAATATCGGTAGTTGGCGTGAACTGTGGGTACAAATGGGTTCCGGGGATGGATCACCAAGGATACACCCGTTGCAAAAAACTCAGATTCAGGCACTTCAAACTTCTTCTGTATGGCTGCCGGTAGCGGTCCGCCAACCGTGGAGACATTGACCCCTCCTTTTTCGATCACATCCCCGTCTGCGATAATACGAGTACTTCCACCCCCAAAGCCTTCCCGTTCCCAATCCTCGATCAGGAATTTTTCGGTTCCTTCAACAGCCTCCAATTCATCACAAATATGCTGTTGAACGTCTGAAACGAATTGGGTGAATTGGTGTTTTATGGAGGTTAGGTTTTTGGTTTTCATTACTTCAGTTTCAATTGAACATTTGGGCGTTAACAAGCACTGTCCTCTCTTCCCGAACACATTCGGGACAAAGCTGAAATCGGTCTTTCTCCGAAGAGAGACAGGTTCCTTCCATTTCTGCATTCATAAATTTTGGCTTCAAAATCATCCATTAACAAGAATCTGTGTCCCTTTGGGAATACAGCAATACGAATTTGTTCGTTGCTTGCAGGGAGGAACATAAGCCTGATTCAGGCACCTCTGCCCTTGGCTTACACCCTCCACCAGAGTTCGTATTCACTCACTCCGGCACCTCCCTCAAGGGAGGGTTTTTTACGGATTCCTGCAATCCGCGTTGGAACCGGATGATGGACTCCATAAAATCGTTCATATCAATATCTAAAGTTCTTAACCGTATCTACAAAAGTCTTGGCATTCTCAACAGGTACGTTAGGTAAAATACCGTGACCTAAATTGGCGATATAATTTCCTTTTCCAAACCGTTGCATCATCTCCCTGGCTTCGGCTTCGATCTGCATCGGCTCCATCAGCAACTTGGAGGGATCGAAATTTCCCTGAACCACTTTATCCCCCGCAAATTGTCGGGCGTGTTCGGGCGAGCATCCCCATCCGATCCCAAATCCGGATACGTTGGTGCTGGCAAACAACGGATAACTCCATTCGGCAGCTTTACAGAACATGATCAACGGTACACCATAATCTTCATTCGCAATTCTCAGTAAATGTGGTAGTGCAAATTTCTTAAAATCATCAGGACCCAGCGCCGCGGCCCACGATTCAAATACCTGTAATACCTGCGCCCCGGCTTTCACCTGATGATGTAAATACTGGATGGTTTGATCGGCCATCACTTCCAATAACTTCTGAGCGGCTTTAGGCTGTGAGAATAAAAATGATTTAGCTGTGGAAAAGGTCTTGGAACCCTGGCCTTCCACCAAATAACAAAATAACGTCCATGGAGCACCGGCAAAGCCAATGAGTGGAACACGCCCATCTAAGGTTTTTCTTGTGAGTGTAAGTGCATCGTAAACATATTGCAATTGCTCTTCAGCCGGAATGATATTCAACCTTTCAACCTGTTCCACCGTGCGAATCGGGTCCGGTAAATAGGGGCCAAAGCCGGGTTTGAGCTGTACTTCCACGTCCAGGCATTCTATAAGTACTAAAATATCAGAGAATAAAATAGCTGCATCGGTTCCTACAATATCGATAGGCTGAATGGTGATCTCACATGCCAGTTCAGGAGTCTTCACCCGCTCAAAAAAGCTGTACTTTTTCTTGATCTCCATGTATTCCGGAAGATAACGTCCGGCCTGTCGCATCATCCAAACAGGCGGACGTTCAGTTTCTTTACCTTCCAGCGTATCGAGCAGTAATCGGTTTTTAAGTTCAGGGAATGACATTTTGTTATTCTAATTTAATTTAAATCCTAAAAGATGATGTTTTATCTATGTAGTTTTGTTGTCATCCTAAGCGCATCTAAAATATTATCATGCTCTGCTATTAAACGCGAAGGATCTCAAACTTTAAATTAGCTTAGATGTTAATCAACATTTGAGACTCTTCGCGTTCAACATGTAAGTTAAAAATCACATTTCATACGCTCAGAGTTACGACATAAGCACTATTTCAAATTCATATTAAAAATAAAACTCCTCAATAGATTTCACCAGTGAATCCAGGGTCGAATATTCGGGGGTGATACATTGTTCCATACCCGCCTCATTTGCAGCTTGTTCGGTGGTCGGCCCGATGCAGAAAACCTGCATATTTTCAGGAATCGAATTTTGCTCGCTAAAAGACTCGATAGCACTTGGACTCATAAAAACGATCCCGTCAAATTCTCCGGCATTGATCTTGTGAGTTGTTTGCTTTGTTCTATAGACTTCAATCGAATACAGATTGGTAGAATCACCTAACAATTTTGAAAGGTCAGCTGCTTTTAGATTTCCACAAAAATGGACCACCTCTTTCAACTCAAGCTCTTTCATTTTATGGGCCAGGGCAGCCGCATTGTATTCATCGGGTATGGTGACTTCCAACCCCAGTTCTTCAAGTTTTTCAGCCGTTTTAGCTCCTACCGCAAAAATATGATTTGGGATGATCAGGTCTTTGATCATCGGGTTGATCGCCCTGACTGCTTTTTTACTGGTGAAGATCCAGCCATCTGCATGTTTGGGAACCTGGTTCAGCCACATGGCCGGCATCAGGTATTCAAAAGTGATGAAGGGAATGCTTTCTATCAACAGCCTACCATTCTCAAGCAGAGAACGCTTTTGTTCGGAAAGCTGCGTGGTAAATAAGATCGATGGCTTTTTATTATTCATCAGAATGATCTAATAATTCAGCTGCACCTTCCGCTTTTAACAATTTAGCCCAATCAGCTCCTTTTTGAGCAATAGCCTGTTCCACTGAAATTTCTCTTTCTACATCCAGCCGCTTTGAGCCATCCAAAGAAAGAACAGCCCCTACAAAGTAAAGGACTCCATTTTTGATATTAGCATGAGCCCCAACCGGACTTGAACATCCTGCTTCCAGTTCGTTTAAAAAAGCACGTTCAATAGCTCCGCAGAGATGACTCTCTTTGTGGTCGATCTTTGCCAAAACATCTTCAAAATCGCTTTTTTCACCGGTTACAATTCCTACAATTCCCTGTGAAGGCGCAGGGATCATCCAGTCCAGTGTTTCCGAAATCCGATCTTTATATCCGATCCTTTCCAATCCTGCTGCAGCAAAAATAGCTCCATGCCATCCATTAGAATCAACTTTTTCAAGTCGGGTAGGTACATTTCCCCTCAACCCCACTACTTCATCTCCGGGAAATCGGTTTCTCCAAAATGCCGTTCTTCGAATACTTCCTGTGGCTATGACTCTATGTCTGTTTTTTTTGGCCTGAATGGGGCAAACTAACACATCCATAGGATTCCCCCGCTCCAACACTGCAGCCAGTTTCAATCCGTTAGGAAATACGGTGGGTACATCTTTGAGGGAATGAACTGCCAAATCGATCTTTCCGGCTAAGAGGGCTTCATCCAGGGCTTTGGTGAATACGCCTTTGTCACCGAGTTTATCAATGGGAATATCCTGTACTTTATCGCCAAAGGATTCAATTTCGACAAGCTCTGTTTCTACCCCCCGGGCATTCAGCGCATCGGCCACTTTATTCGCCTGCCATAAAGCCAGCGTACTTTTACGTGTGCCAATCCTAAGCTTCATTTTGTGCTTTTTCAAATTCCTGATCCATTCGGTCGATATGAATCGCCATGATTTTTTTCTTGATGCGGCGGGTCACTTCTTCCATTTTTGAATAGGATTCCTGATCCATTTTATTCTTCACACGATCCAATTCAGCATCGGTGATATCGCTTAGACGGTGCTCAATTTCTTTAATTCTCGGGAGTAAATACCTTGAACGCTTTACACTCCTAATGAAATCACTTTTTTCCTCCTCAATGATCTTTTTGATACCGGGAATGGCTTTTTCCCGCTGTTCCAATGCTTTTTTATTAGCCTCATGGATGGAATCCATATCAATGAGCGTAATATTTTCAACCTCAGCCGCTTTTGGATCTACATTGCGGGGAACGCTTAGATCGAGTACCAATTGGGGATGATCTGTACCTTCAAAATGTTGGGCATGTAAAATAGGATTCTTAGCTCCGGTCGCAGTGATGATGAGATCGGCTTTTTTGATCTCTTCATCCAGCTTCGAAAACGCATGGGCTTTGATATCAAAAGAAGAAGCGAGTTGTTTGGCGCGATCAATGGTCCGATTTACCACAGAAATATGTTCAGCACCGTTAGAGATCAGATTCTTTGCAGAAACCTTACCCATTTTACCTGCTCCGATAAGCAGGATCCGGATCTTGCTCAGGTCCTTAAAATGCTCGAAGGCAAGTTGCGTAGCTGCGAACGCAACGGAGGCCGTACCTTTGCCGAAATCGGTTTCAGTACGGCTCCGCTTGTGTGCTCGGAAAACGGATTGTATCAATTGATGAAATTCGCCGGAAAGCCCCTTTTTCTTTGCTTTCTTATACGCTTGTTTTACCTGTTGTATGACCTGAACATCCCCAAGAACCTGAGAATCCAATCCCGTTCCTACCTTATATAAATGATCATAGGCATCACTTTCGGTGTAAACGTAACCGTGTTTATGGAAAAAATCCCGTTTTGTATTTGTGGATTTGCAAAGCGCGGATATGAGTACTTCCGGATCACAAAAAGCATACAGTTCGGTTCTGTTGCAGGTATCCATCATCAAAATTCCACCGGGTATATCTTTAGTGTGAAACTCTAAGAGTTGTCTGCGATCGCTGTCTAAGAAGAATAATTCACGAATAGAAACCTCACTTTTCCAGTGAGAAATACCTATTGCACTAAATCTCATAAATAGTTCTTAAAAATTTTCCGGCACATTAGTCAGGAAGGTATTTTTCGAATATGAAGATTATATGAAGAAAAAATTCATATTTGAAAAATTTCGCTGTCTAACGTTGTTTTATGCACGTTTTTAACTTCATGTTTTATGAATAAAAGAAGATACATGTTATTGGAATCAATTGTGATTTGTAATCTTTATTGATGGTATCATTTATTGAAAGCTTGTGAGCATTACGTTCGAACTTCGTTACCGTGATGAGTATATTCCAATCGTAAATCATCAAAACCGAATACATTTATAATGGATCTGCAGCTAACAGGGAAAGTCACAAAAATATTGGAAGAACAATCAGGTCAAGGAAAGAATGGCCCGTGGAGAAAACGGGATTTCATTCTTGAGACCAAGGGAAAATACCCAAAGCAGGTTTGTATAACCCAATGGGGTGAAAATATTGATCAGAATGCCGTCAATGAAGGGGATGAGATCACCGCTTCTATAGATATCCAAAGCAGGGAGTATAAGGGCAACTGGTACACGGATGTTAAAGCCTGGAAGATAGAACAGGGAACAGGCGGCACCCCGGCTGAGGCTCCACCAAGTGCTCCCGGACTTACCATGGATGGAAATCAAGAGATGGACCTTGATGACGACCTCCCCTTTTAGAAACTTATGACCCATAAAAAACCACTGCTCTTTCTTTCAAGCAGTGGTTAGGATCAACTTAGCCTCACGAAAGCTACTACTCGTACTAATTTAACCTTCCTTCAATTAAGCATATTTAAAGCCTTTTTTCACCGCATAACTGTGCGGTATTTATCAAAGCACGATTGACGAAACACTAGGGACGAAATTGAATAATTAAAGTGAGTTCGAGATGAAGAATATTTCTAAAAGAATTTTAAGATAACTATGAGATCCATCTGACGGATACCTCTTCTGAATGGCTGGGCTGATTGGTGATAAAGGCGCAGGATGTTGGATTAGAATACGAACTGAACGTAGTGCTCGACATTAAACAATCGGTCAGATAGACTTGGAGCCATCGGACCGAGAGGCAATGCAAACAACCACGAATCTGATCTAATGGAAACCCCATCTGATCGATGGCGCAAGCGCAGTATAGTTATATCGAACGCACCTTAATTAACGTGAATTCGATATAAAGACCATCTGTTGAGTACGTTGAATGGTCATTTCGCGGCGAATGCCCGAAATCTTATGGCTGGTCAGGTAGCGAATACGGAATTTATGGTAGCCATTAGATTCCCGTCTCCACGGGAATGACCACAAACATCCATTTTTATCCTTTTAACTTAGTTCTTATATCGAACGCACCTTAGTTAACTTCTTCTCCAGTCAGTCTCTTCTTTGGGCTTGTTATCCAGAATCTTCTCAATCTTATCCATTGCTCCCTCATCCACCTTATCAACAAGATCAATCGCTTTCATATTTTGCTCCACCTGTTCTACACTGGATGCACCGGTGATCACTGTACTTACATTGGGATTTTTAAGGCACCAGATAAGCGCCAGCTGCGGCATGGGAACTCCTATATCATCAGAGACTTTCGCCAGCTTTTCTACTTTTCTCAGCTTTTCTTTCCCCTCTTCCGTTTCAAGCAGCTTCTTACGTAACCAGCTGTATTTCTCAAGATCCAGGCGTGAACCTTCCGGAATGCCGTCATTATATTTTCCGGTCAACAGACCACTTGCCAACGGACTCCAGATCGTTGTGCCCAATCCGATATCTTCATAAAGAGGAGCAAACTCAGCTTCCACCCTATCTCGTTTGAACATGTTGTACTCTGGCTGTTCCATCAGGGGTGGACGGAGATTATTTTCTTTGGCAAAATCATAAGCTTTACGGATCTGTGTTGCGTTCCACTCACTGGTTCCCCAATACAATGCCTTCCCCTCATTGATCATTTGATTCATCGCCCAAACCGTTTCTTCGATGGGGGTATGAATATCGGGGCGGTGGCAAAAGATCAGGTCTACATAATCCGTTTGGAGTCTTTCAAGGGCAGCCTCCGTTCCTTCCTTGATATGCTTAAAGGAAAGTCCCTGATCATTAGGCCCCTCTCCTCCCCAAAAGATCTTAGTGGAAAGTACAAGGTCAGAGCGTTTCCATTCTGCTTTCTTGATCACCTCGCCCATTATGATCTCCGACTTACCGGACTCATAGGCCTCAGCATTATCAAAGAAGTTTACCCCGGCATCATAGGCCGTCTTCATTTGGTTGTACGCAAGATCAGTATCCACCTGTTCACCGAAGGTGACCCAAGAGCCAAATGAGAGTGCCGATACTTTAAGTCCTGATCGTCCTAAAAATCTGTATTCCATATAAAATTACAATTGTTTAATTTTGGTTTTTTATTCTGATAATTTAACAGATGTGAAATTCAATACGTTCTAAAAAAATTGAATTAATAATATTCGAATCTGAGGGATAAGATTTTTATCTTTGGCGCCTCACTAAAGTGAGATAAACAATCAGGGCCCGTAGCTCAGTTGGTTAGAGCAGTCGACTCATAATCGATTGGTCGCAGGTTCAAGTCCTGCCGGGCCCACAATTATTGAGAGGGTGTAAAAACCCTCTCATTTACCCCTCCAGATAAAAAAAAGCCTTATTTCTTACAATTTGTAAGCGAACCCAAGGGAACAAAAGTGTACACTTTGCTTCCCTTCTTTTCCCAACTACTATGTACAGTTTTGGGAGCTGGGAAAAATGATAAGGCTTCAAATTTGATGTTCGCACATCTAACATCAAATTAGCTGGAGAATAATTATGGCTTTTTTTATCAAACGTGGTAGGGTTTATTATGTGAATTTTTACTCAGAGGAATTGGGTAAAAAGAATGTTCGGAAATCATTGGGCACTCGTCATAAAGATATCGCTCAAAAAATGGTAACCGAACTCGAAAAATTGGAATCGTTAGGCAAGATCAATCCCTTTTCCAAAGGATTCAATCCTAAGAAGGTTTTGCAAAGGAATACCAATGATGAAACCACTGATTGCAACTCGGTTAGTGAATCCATCGAATTATTCTACAAATCAAAAAGCCACCTCTCTCCAGCAACCATTGGAGCCTACCAGCGAGCTTTAGATCATTTTGTGGAATTAAATGAGTTATCCGATGTACACCCGACCAATGTGCTAAGCTGCCATTTCGAGAATGTGATTTTCAAAAAAGGTATCACCTCTGCTACACGGCATTACTATTTCAGGCATTTTCGATCATGGTGGAAGTTTCTTTTGAAAAAAAACATTGTGGAGAAGGACTACTTCCCGATGCTGAAAGAAAATTTACCAAGAATTAGAGAAAATACCCGGCCTAAAATGATTTCTGAGGAAGAACTTGGAATTCTTTTTAAGAAATTTGATAAAGAATTAGCCCGGAAGAAAGACTTGCCTGAATTTGATCCTGATAAAGTTCAGTACTGGTTTAAGCCCATTGTAGCATTATACTTTTATGGTGGACTCCGAAAACATGAAGCAGCTTATGATCCAGAGCTTTCCTATTCCGGCCTGAAGGGTGAAAACCTGATCTATGAGGATGGTGAGCTAAGCTACATTTCATTGCCTCCTACCAAAGGCCGAAAAGAACACCTAATTCCGATCATTAATGAGTTAAAGGAGGAATTGGATAACTATTTAGAAGTTCGTGGAAAAATACGTTTAAGTGATTATGTGTTCATTTATACCGGTGGAAATACAAAAGGCCAACCCGTTCGTGGAATGCGAGTGTACCGTGAGTTTAAACGCTATTGCAAAGAAGCAGGCATTCCTACCACCCGAACATTACATGGCATGAGACACCAAGCAGTTACTACCTGGATAGAAAAAGGATTTCATACGGCTGAAGCAAGCTATATGGCGGGGCATTCAAGCCAGAAAGTGACGGAGAAATACACTCACCTGACGGTAAAGCGGTTAAAAGACAAAATGGACTTAATTTGACCCAGAGTAGATTCTATTTGTTCAGATATTAGGTAATGAATTAATTAGACGTGATCAATTGGTTTGCGGTGATAAAAGCTGGTTCTTTTAAATTCATGAATTGAACAGTTTAAATTTGCTTTAATTGATTGTCTTAATTCATTTAAATTATCGAAACCCAAATTGAGAGAAAATTCATAAAGTGAACTTTTATCATAGCTAACTAATTCTTTTAAGCGTTCAAATCTTAAAAGATCAAAATAATAATATATACTATATCCATTTATATTTTTGAAGAGCTGATCTAAAGCAGAATATTTTTTTTGAAGTTTTGATACTAAAAGTTCTTTAAGAAGTGCTTTATCCACGACTTCTTCACTAAAATAAATCCATTTGATTAGAGTAATTTTTATTTGTTCAGAAATCTTATCGTGATCTGAAGAGATAATTTTAAACCCGTAAGGTTCGATAGCTTTTTTTATTTTTTCAGGGTGTGGATGTGGTAACTTATTAACCTTGACCGCAGCTTTATCCCAGTCTATACTTTCTACTAATATATCTTCCTGCTTAAAAATATTTCTTATCATTAATAAGCAACTTGGACAAACCATGTTTTTTATGTAAATAATTGTGGCAGTCTTATTCATAATTACACCATAAGATTATCGCTCAAATGAATATAAAGGCAGGAGCTTAAATCAGGCTTAAATTACCATTAATAGGTTTTGTCTATCAAAACTCACCTTATAAAGCATTTACCGGTTAGAAGCACCGCACAAAGAATTTCATTTTTTTTAACCGGTAAATGCGTTTTTAATTAATGGGTCGCATATAAAACTGAGTTGCCTTCTTTATCGAAAAGTCTGACCTCGTATGAATCATTTGTTTTTATGTCCATCCCTGGAGAGGCTGCCGGCATACCGGGTGCGGCAAGGCCTACAGCATCAGGCCGTTCTTTAAGCATTCTATTGATATCTTCTACAGGCACATGGCCCTCAACAACATAGTCATCGATAAAAGCAGTATGGCAAGATGCCAGATTTAAAGGAACATTATTGGTTTCTTTAATCGATATCATCTCACTTGAAACGTTCACTGATACTGGATAACCCTGTTTTCTAAGATAACTTGCCCATCTATCACAACAAGTACATTGTGGATTTTTGTACATAACTACTTCAGGAAGATCCAAATTAATAGATTCAGATATCCGATTAGACTTTTGGGCAAAAGCCCAGACTACGACACCAGAAAAGATGATAATGCTTAGATACAAAATTGTTTTTTTATAATTCTTCATGAGTCTCAAAATTTTTATTAGGAGGAGGGGTTACGTCGTTCATGTTGTAAGAAATCACTACCTGAGGTTCCAGTCCTAATGTGAACTGATTTATGAACTGGGGAGACATAAATAATTCCATCACCTGGCTGTCCACTCCGAGCTTTATTTCGAATGATTTCTACTACCCGCTCGGTGTCTTTTTCGCTACATACCACCACGAGTTTAACAATGTTGGTAAATCGTCCCGCAATTCTGACTGAAAGCTGCGCTTTTTCTGGGTCCGACATACGCCCCAGTCCCATTACATCGATAAGTGTCATGCAGCAGAAGCCTTGCGCTTCCAGTCCGTCAATGACCTCTTCTGCTTTTCGTTTGCGAATAAATGCTTTGATTTCATTCATAATTTTCACCATATATTGAGATAAGCGGATTCCTTAATTTGGGGAACCCGCTGTTTGTTAGTTAGTTGGTTAATTGTTGATCTTCACTGGTTGTTTTTACCAGTCGTTTTACTTCTCGGCTCTTCCAGAGGTAGTAGATGACAGGTATAACAACAAGGCTAAGTATCGTTGCCGATACCATGCCTCCTACCATTGGGGCAGCAATCCGTTTCATGACAGTAGCTCCCGTTCCTGTACCCCACATTATTGGCAGCAGACCGCCGGTGATGGCACAGACCGTCATAAAAATTGGGCGGATTCGCTGAGCTGATCCCTCAAAAATAGCCTGCTTCAAATCTTCGAGGTTCTTCATCTTGTCATTATATTTTCGACTGTTATATGCATTATCCAGATACGTAAGCATGATTACCCCGATTTCAGCAGCTACCCCGGCCAGAGCAATAGCACCAACCCCGACAGCTACACTTAGGTTGTAGTCAAGGATATACAGTAGCCAGAACGAGCCGACCAAAGAGAACGGGAGCGTTAGCAAAACGATCAAACTCTCCTGGAGATTCTTGAAGTTGAAGTAGAGTAACAGAAAGATGATCAGCAAAGTGATCGGTACTACTACTTGTAGGCGTTTTTTTGCTCGCTCCATGTATTCATATTGCCCACTCCAGGTTAGGCTGTACCCGGAGGGCAGATCCAACCGTTCATCAACAGTTTGTCGGGCTTGGTTTACATAGTTTCCGAGATCAGAAGTAGTTAAGTCCACATAGATCCAGCTGGAATAGCGGGCATTCTCGGTTTTGATCACAGGTGCGTCTTTGCGGATCTGGAGATCGGCTACGTATTCAATGGGTATTTGAGCACCAGAAGGAGTTGAAATCAATACCCGTCCGAGATCGGTAAGGTTTTCACGAGTCTCTCGGGCATACCGTACGTTGACCGGATAGCGTTCCAACCCTTCCACGGTCTCGGTTACGTTCATGCCGCCGATTGCTGATTGGATTACGTCTTGTACATCACCGGTCGTCAGTCCATACCGTGCAGCTTCTTTACGGTCGATATTGAAGTCCAGGTAGTTACCACCCGTGGTCTTGTCAGCAAAAACACTCAAGGTTCCGGGTACATCTCGTACTACCGAGGCTATGTCCGAACTGAGATCGGAAAGCGTTTGAAGATCTGGCCCGGTTACTTTTATACCAATCGGAGTTTTTATTCCTGTAGACAGCATATCTATTCGTGTCTTGATCGGCATCGTCCAGGCATTAGTAAGCCCCGGTATTTTGATGGCTGCATCCATCTCTTGCTTCAGCTTATCCATGGTCATACCCTCACGCCACTCATCCTCAGGTTTTAACTGGATGATGGTTTCGAACATCGATAGTGGTGCCGGATCTGTGGAAGTTTGAGCTCGTCCTGATTTCCCAAATACTGATTCTACTTCAGGGAAAGTGGCGATAATTTTATCTGTTTGTTGCAGGAGTTCTTTTGCCTTCGTTATACTGATGCCAGGGTCGGTGGTTGGCATATAAAGCAGGTCACCCTCTTCGATTGGAGGCATAAATTCCGAACCGAGACGTTGCAATGGCACTATAGATATGGCAAGTATTGCAATAGAGGCTATGATGGTGGTCCACTTAAAGCGCAAAGCCAAATTTATTATTGGTTTGTAAATCCATATTAAAAACCGGTTAACGGGATTTTTATGTTCGGGTTGAATTTTACCACGGATCAGATATCCCATTAATACTGGTACCAGCGTTACCGATAGCAGGGCAGCAGCAGCCATCGCATACGTTTTTGTAAAAGCAAGTGGTTTAAAAAGGCGGCCTTCCTGCCCCTGCAATGCAAAGATCGGCAGAAACGAAACTGTAATAATCAGTAAGGAAAAGAACAGGGCCGGCCCCACTTCTTTGGAAGCATCAATAATAATCCGCCAGTGATCCTTCTTTCCCCGATCTTTTTCCAGGTGTTTATGGGCATTTTCTACCATCACTATGGCGGCATCCACCATAGCCCCGATAGCAATGGCAATTCCACTAAGCGACATGATATTGGCATTGATACCCTGAAAATACATCACCATGAAGGCAGCTAAAATACCGATGGGCAAGCTGATAATAGCCACTAATGAACTCCTGAAATGTAATAGGAATATCAACACAATGATGGCAACGACGATGCTTTCCTCCAGAAGTTTATGCTCCAGAAATTCAATAGCACGTTTAATTAGACTGGAGCGATCATAAGCCGTTTTAATAGTGATACCTTCCGGAAGCCCGCTTTCAAGTTCTTTCAACTTGGCCTTTACGTTGTCGATGGTTTGCAGTGCATTTTCTCCAAACCGCATGATGACCACGCCGCCTACCGCCTCTCCTTCGCCGTTCCAGTCAGCAACTCCGCGACGCAGGTCCGGACCTATTTGAACATTAGCCACATTGCGAATAGTCACGGGAGTGCCGTTTCCGTCAGTTCCAATGGGCACATTTTCAACATCTTCGACCGTTTGAATATATCCCTTTCCGCGGACCATAAATTCGGTTTCGCTCATTTCCACCAAGCGGCCACCTACGTCGTTGTTACTACGTTTGATAGCCATTTTTACTTTCGACAGCGGGATATCATAAGCAAGCAGTTTATTCGGGTCTATCTCAACCTGATATTGTTTGACATGGCCGCCGATGCTGGCTACCTCAGCTACCCCGTCCACACTGAGTAGTTCGTACTTCAGGAACCAGTCCTGAATGGAGCGCAATTGCTGGAGATCGTACTGGTCTCCACCATCGAGCACGTACTCGTAAACCCAGCCTACACCGGTCGCATCCGGTCCAAGGGTGGGCGTAACCCCTTCCGGCAGGCTACTCCCCGCAGTATTAAGGTATTCCAGAACCCGGCTTCGGGCCCAATACATGTCGGTATCATCCTCAAAAATGATATAGATAAATGAAAGTCCAAAAAATGAATAGCCACGGACCACTTTAGATTTGGGTACCGACATCATAGTAGTGGTTAGCGGATAGGTGACCTGATCCTCAACAACCTGAGGAGCCTGACCGGGATATTTGGTGAAAACAATGACCTGTACATCACTGAGATCCGGAATGGCGTCCACGGGTGTTTGATACATCACATAGGTACCACCCGCCAGTATTAGGATACTGGCAATGATCACCATAAAGCGGTTATTTACAGATAGTTCAATTATTTTCTGTAGCATTTCTTAATTCTCCAAAATGTTTAAAAGGGTTTGTGCTTTAATTTTGCCCATTGATTCACATATTCATATTTGAATGGTCGGTAGTGTCGGTTGGCATTTCATCATGATTCATTTCCCCACCGGTCATATTCATGTCTGAATGATCAATAGTGTTGACTGGTGTCTCATCGTGGTTCATATCGCCACCGGTCATGTCCATATTCTCCATATCAGAGGTATCTTGCTTTTGCTGTAGCATTTTTTGAATCGCTTCTTGCAACCTGCTTTCACTATCGAAAAGGAACTGAGCAGAAGTAACAATCTCTTCACCCGGTTTGACGCCTTCCAATATCTCAATTTCATTGTTTCGTTCACCGCCTTCCATACCCAAGGTTACTTCGCGAGGCTCAAACGCCCCGTCTCCCTTGGCAACAAAAACGATATTACGTTCCCCGGTTCTGATGATAGCCTCATTCGGAATAATGGTTACGTTACGCTTAGGACGCGTTTGGATGCGTACATTAGCAAACATCCCTGGCTTTAGCTCCTGGTTAGGATTGGGAAACTCCAGCCGCACCTGTACAGTTCGCGTTTTTTGATCCAGGCTCGGATATACGTAGGCAACTGTTCCTTGGTAGGTTTTACCCGGCTGGTAGGAAAGTTCCATTTGCGCAGATTGTCCCTCCTCAATCCAGGGTACCTCATAGTCATACACGCTCGTTTGTACCCAAATGGTTGATAGATCTACTATTTTGTACGCAGGTGTACCTGCTTTTATATACTCACCTTCTACGGCATTTTTATGAAGCACCATTCCGGTCGCAGGCGACTTTAACGTGATGGCTTTTTTGACTTCCCCACTTTGTTCCAATTGTTTTATCTCTGATTCAGGAATGTCCCAATATTCTAAACGTTGGCGAGTAGCCTCAAGTAAGCTACTTCCTCCTGAACGGATGGTTTCAAAACTGCTGGAGGCTACCTTATCCTTTGTTTTTAGGGCTAACAGGTATTCCCGCTGGGTGGTAACCAACTCGGGAGAATAGATACTAAACAATGGCTGCCCACGCCGGACCATTTTACCTATATAATCCACATAAAGCTGTTCTACCCATCCGGAAACTTTGGGATTAACGTTAAAAAGCTTCTGTTCATCATATTCGATCTTCCCAACAGCGTTTACGACCGTTGATAAATCTTTTTGTTGAACCTGAGCTGTTCGTACATTCATATTTTGAACAACTACAGGGTTTATTGTTATCATACCTTCCGAGCTGTTAGCTCCATCGGCATATACCGGAACCAGATCCATTCCCATGCTGGATTTGCCGGGTTTATCATAAATTTCAGTAGGATTCATGGGGGCCTGCCAATACAGTATTTCACGATCTCCTTGCTTCTCAGCATCAGATTCGGATTTCGGCATATTCTGCATCTCTTCCGTAGTTTGTGTAGTAGATGCTGAACTGTTAGTAGTTTGTGTCCCCAGCCAATACCCACCCAGTGAAAAGGCGACAACTGCTCCGAGGGAAAGAAGTATAGATTTGGTATTCATGATGCTTGTTCTCATTGTTTAAATTTTGAAAATGGTTTAAAACTCAGTGCCGATAAGTGCTTCTATTTCTGCCATAGATTTGTGGTAATCAGCTAAAAAACGATGGTAATCCAGACGAAACTGGAATAGTGTCAGTTCGCTATCGAGTAGAGACAGAAAGTCTACCTTATCATTCTGATATCCGGCTATTGATGATTCAAGGGATTCTTCGGCCTGAGGAATAATCCCAGTTTTGTACAATTCTAATAGTCTCTGGTTTTTTTCAAGATCAGTCAGCGACTGTTGAAGCTTTTGTTCAATGGTGTTTGCTATATTTTGATAGCCATACTCCATGGAAGATTGTTGAATTCGGGTCTCTTGCACCTTTTTATCCTGTTTCTTATTGAAATAGAGAGGGATTTTGACATTGAACATAGCCGAGACAAAATCATAGCCCGGCATTCCGTTTTGCAGTTCATTTCGTTGGGTATAAGCTACACCAACTGAAAAGTCCGGATATCGGTCTTTTAGTGCTAAATCTACCTTCTGTCCGCTTTGTTTAATGGCTGTTTTCCATGCTGCAAGTACCGGGCTGGTACTGTCGGCTCGCTGTATGAGCATCTGTAGTTTGGTAGTCCAGGTTTCCGGTTCAAGTGCAACCGACTTTCCAAGTGGTGTATCTGCGGGCTCGTTTAAAAGGGTATTAATGCGGGCCTGAACAGCTTCACGCTGCTGGATAAGCTTGAGTTCTTGATCAATCATTTTTGAAAGAGCTACTTGTGCTCGCAGTACATCCGGTTGAGTCCCTTTGCCCACACCATACCGTGTTTCAGCAATTTCTACGAATTCTTTGAGCAGCTCTTGGTTGCTTGCTACCGTTGCAAGAGCTTGATCTATGTAGTATAGATCGTAAAAAGCTTGTTTTGTTCTTTTTATAAGCTGATTCTTGAGTTCTCGATACCGGTGCAAGACTATCCCTGACTCACTTCTTGCAATATCACCCTTCAGGCTAAGTTTGCCCGGAAAAGGAAATGGTTGCATTAATGAGATCTGTTTTCCGGTCATTGGCTCCTGGTCGAGAGCAAAACTGTTGACCGGCAGGTTCATGATATTTAAACCGAGTATCGGGTCGGGTAATGCCTCTTGTGGAGAAATTCGGGTTTTACTTGCTTCCCATTCCTGAAAAGAAGATTTCAGTTCGGGATTTTGAGTTAGTACTGTCTGAACAAGTGAATCTAAAACTAATGTTGAATTAGTTGTTTGAGCCATTCCTGTTGCGGTTACTAAAAGCCACAGTAAGAGCGTTATGCCAAGCTCTCGTAATACTTGGTGTTTCATAGATTATACCTTTAAAGTTCAATCAATTTGTGAAAATGAGGGCTGTTTATTTAAAATATCCGGCAACAATTGCCGGGTGTATTGGAATTGCGAACTCTTTTCAGGAAGCTATACTAAAAAATGGGTATAGAAGGCTGAGCACGCAGAAAAGGGAGGATGGGCTAATTCAGGAACACACTATTTAGCAGGTAGATCTCCCGAACTTGTAGGATTTCCTGGGAAAAATCGGAGACTACCTTAACAACAGGTTTAAAATAGGTGTTGAATTCTGATTTGGTTAATAAAACCCCAGATATATGTAAATTTTCGTGATGAGTTATCGGAGCTTCGCTTAACCCTGTTTTTAATGCTTCTTCACATAGTTTAATCTGCGAACAATTGTCATGGCTAAGGTTAGTTTGGGCAGCGTCTGACTCTGTATCCAACCAACATGAAGATACGTTGTGTGTTTCCACAGATTCTACAGAAGAAGTATTATCGCAAAACAGTAGTGCTGCTTCCATAGCAGATGGAAAGAGCAGATTCACAAAAACTGCAACAAGAAGCCAAATGGCCGAGAGTCGATATGTGTTAGTATTTTTCTTCAAGGATTAATTATAATACAGATCCATTAGAGCTTTTATAGATATTCAATTTCTTAAATCTTTAAAATAGTTTCAACCTTCAACTATAACAAGATACAAACTGTATCCTTAAATGAAGCTTAAATCTAATGAGATATTTTATTCCTAAAGATGAGTCAATTTCATCAAGGTAATGATATTGGAAAAAAGCAGGATATCAATGCAACATGAATCGACTTTCGGTACTCAGGATGAATGAAAATACATCTATTAGAGGGTAAAAGCTGAGTCCTAAGAGAAATACTGGGATATAATTCACAAAATTGAAAACTTGCAACGGATAAAAAAACGCTGATTGATCTCATTGAGTACTCACTGGCGACGGTCTCAAAAAGGAGTGCCTGAATAGTAGTGGGATGATAAAACCGAAAAAAGATGATTGTTGTGTATTCTGCTCCCACGTGGATGTATCATGCCCTTCCATTCAAATGCATAGAAGGGTTGCTGAGTTTGCATCATGACCAATGCAAAGCTATGATTTTCCATTCTCCATTTTCTTTCTTCAACACCGCTAACTCAAGGCTGGTTCGATCAATTTCTCGTTCATTATAGGTTCCGGTCATTTTTGTTTGAGACGAAACCCAGGCTATATTTCCTTCGATGGTTATTTGTTCAGAAATTACTTCACGATTCATTGCACTTAAAAACCTGCCATCTGAATGAAAGTGGTGAGAAAGGTACTGTTCTTTTGTTTCACTGCTGCTTCCTTCCAGAATTATGACATTATCATGAAGTAATCCAGAAGCAACTTCCGAGTTATTTTCAACAATGGCATTTTCGAAGTCAGCCAGTGTTTTACTGATAGCCTGTTTTTCTGACTGTTGCGCAACAGCTACAATGGAAGTGCTAATTAATATTAATGTAAGAGTGAATACTGTTTTCATAAGATTTCTTGATTAGGATTAGTTAGTAGTATTTAAGATCTAAAGCTTTGCATTCATATTAATCCACCGTTCGTAAGTTTCATTGTCCCATAGATTTTGAACAAAAGCGATCACTGCTAATTTCTCTTCTTCAGAAAGCACTTCTTTAAACGCGGGCATGCTTCCACCCAATGGAATACCACCATTGTTAATCGTTTCAAACAGTACTTCTGTAGAGTGATGCCAAGTATGTGCCGTACCATTTAAAGGCGGAGCAGGAAATTGCCCGTTGGGATTTGGTGTCTTCCAGTCTTCCACTAGCCCTTGTCCTCTGCTTCCGTGGCATTGTACACAATTTGCTGTAAATACCTGCTTTCCCACTTCAAATTGCTGTTGTGTATACCACCGGCTTTTCTTGAAAGAAATAGGTTCAGAACTAACTTCCTTCTTTTTTGCTTCCTTGCCGCAGCCCACCAGAGAAATTGCTATTGAAGCGAAAATAAATAGATTTAGTAATTTTTTTCTATGTGTCATTATTATGTTTGATATAGGGCAGTTGATAGTTTTCTGCAAGATAAACACTAAGTGCGGGTAAAAAAGTAATCTGAAGGATCGGAGTCAAACCAACTTTATAATTAAATAAATAGAGGGTGGGCATACTTGTATCATATTTCCAAAGCTCTAAATATAATGCCATCCATTCAAGAAAGATACTGGCTCCAAAACTTAGTGCAAGTAAAAATAGATATTTTATCACTGTTTTTTGAAGCAGGCCTGTTGATTTAAAAAATTTCTTTAATCCTTGCCAAAGCCCTAAAACAATTAATATATCTCCAAATACTGCCCCCCACATCCAAAAAGTTGCTTTCCAGAATCCCCAACTCCACATCTCATAAAAAACAGACACTGAGTAAATTCCCAAATCGTGTTTAAAAGAAATGCCCAAAAAATCACTTTGGGCATTTTACTCTTTTTTATCATTCTGTAAACGAAAACAAATTAATTTTTTATAGGTCTGGATGAACCATGATTCTGCATGATTTTCCAGCCGTCGTCCGTTTTTTTAAGTACTGAGGTAGCTACGGCTTGTCTTTCTATGGTTCTACTCTCCTCTCCTCCGGTCACGATTTTATAATTGTACGTTTCGAAAGCCACAGCTACATCCCCTTCTATCTGGACATTAACCATGTAATCACTAAAAGAGAATTCTTCAAAATGGGCTAGCTCAGGTCCAATATGATGATCTAGGTATTGCTTATAGGTTCCTTCATGACTCCCATTCTCAAAGATTGCTGAGTTTTCAGTAAAAAGCTTTTCTGTGTCGGATACATCCAAAGCTTCGAGTGCATTTTTATAAGCTTTCAGAACTTTTTTTACAGCGTCCGCTTCCTCAGAAGAAGCCATTTCCTTATGATCTCCGTGATCATTATGCTGAGCATACATCAATCCGGGAGTAGATAATAATAAGAGTGTTAATATAATTTTTTTCATAATGGTATTGGTTTTAGTTTTGGTTATTTGATTTATGTGTTGATCATTTAAGTTCATTTGTTGGATATAAAAATTCAATTAATTTGTACGATTTATTAATAGTCTCCGGTAGATTTAAGCGTATCTCCCAAGAAACCGGGTGCTAAATTCTGAATTAGTTGACGAACGCTGTCTGCCTTAATTCTTTCTCCGGCATTTTCCAGCAAAAGATAACGATAATACTGCAAGCCGACTTCAACGTACTGCCGCTCATTCGCAGGAAGACCAGACAAGTATGGATCTTGATTCGCAGGAATTTTGTCCGCTAATGTCGTTAAAAGTTGTTCTAATTCTTTGCCTGCAATAAAGGTTGCGCTGCCTGCATTGGCTTTTTGTGATAAAACAGGTGCGGTAAACTCTATAGAGCGCTTGTCATCCGTATTAAGTTCTGTTCCTGTTAATTGTTCTTTGAGGGCATTTAAATTTCCCAGATAAAAAAGGCCGGCCATATGCTCCACTTTGGCAGAGTCTTTTGATCCTACTACATTCACAATATTTTTCTGTAAAACTTCCTGATCAAGTTGTGCCCCCTTTTGCTGGCCTACCAGGGCAATACTTGCCCTTGAGCCGGAAAAATCGGCACGCCACAAGGTAACTTCCGAAAAAACAGAATCAAATGTAGCAGCGATAATTTTGAAACTTTCAGGGGTTAACTGATACAAAGGCAGCCATTGCGCAAAGAGTCCGCCGGGTTTAAGCTGTTTTTTGGCACGTTGAAAATGTTCCAGGGTATAAAGACTACCTGTTCCAGAATGCCAGGGCGTAAACAGATCCCCCACAATTACATCAAATTTTTCATTAGTACCAAGCAGGTAATTTCGCCCATCATCGGCAATAATTTCGACTCTTGGGTCATGGAACAACCCGTTTGCCCATGGCGCATAATAACGCTCTGCACCTTCGATAACATTTGAAACCAGCTCAACAGCCACTACACGTTTTACGTTGTGGTTGAGTGAAGCTCCTGCTGTAATACCTGTGCCCATGCCTAAAAACAAGGTGTGCTTAGGCATGGGATGGAGCAAAAGCGGGATATGTCCTTGCATTTGTTCGACCAGAGCAGAACGAGTATCTCCGAGAACGTAAAAATTATCCAGCCTCATTTGTATATTATTATCTGATTTAACAACGGAGACAACACCATCGGTTGATTGCCAAATATCTAGCAACCGTTCCCCTTTCTCTAAACGAACTAAAGGCGGTGCTGATAGTGCTGCAACAAATATAAGCCCGGCCACAGGCAATGCCATCCACCGCATATTTTTTGTATCCCTCACTGAAGCAGCAACCAACAGTGCCAGACCTCCATAGGTAGCGGCTACAATTTTCATACTTCCCCAAATTCCCAATATATCAAGCAGAAAAAAGCCGATCAAAATAGGGCCTGCAGCACTTCCAAGGGCATTAAATAACACCAATAATCCCACAAACCGGCCTGGTTCCCGGTTTAATTGGGGAGCTGCTTTTAACAGGTACGGAAATACGGCACCAATAAGCAGGGTTGGAGGCATAACCACAATAAAGGCAAGCTTAAAAACAGCCCATACATATTGGGGCCAAGAGACACTTGAGGCGACATAGGAAAGCCCGTTTGTAGCAGTATTAAAAATGGCGATTGATAACCCAAGCAGGATTGTACCCAATGAAAGCAGTACCAGTAATACAGGAATAGGCCGCAATGATAATCGTACAAGTATATGCGCTAAAAGACCTCCAAGACCAAGTGCAATAAGAAATACTACTAATATTGCCGAAAAAGAGTACACCGAGTTTTGTAATACTTGCGAAAACATACGTATCCAAATAGTTTCTGCTGAAAGTGCCAGCAGTCCAGACATAAATGCTAAAATTAGCATCCATGAATAGGTTACAGTAGATGCCGGATGAACCGATACCGTTGCTTTTTCATTTTTCGTAAAAGGTTTGGGAGGGGGGTTATTTCTAAACGCTGGTTTGCTGTCTCCGGAGGATAGGCGGTCAAGTACCAAGGCCGCCACACCGATGCATGCTGCCAATCCCACTGCGAAGGCATAAGTTGAACTAACCCCGTAGTTTGAAAGAAGAAAAAAGCCCGCGAAAAATGCGCCAAGTGATGCACCGATTGTGTTTAGTGCATAGAGAAAAGTACCTTGAACGGCGAGTTTCCGTCGGCTTTTACCCACGTATTGTACCAGTACAGGAAAGGTGCCGCCCATAAGAACGGTTGGTATTAGTAGGAGTGTAGTGCTGAAAACAAATTTCGAAAGGGTTAGCATACCGCTATGCCCATCAAGGATAGCGACAACAGATGCGTAGTGGGTTTCATAAAAATCCAGCCCTGGAATCCAGAGGAGGGCGGTTAAGGCTACACCTATTTCCATCAGTCCATATACGGTGAGCGGGCGGCGAAACCTGGACGCAGCGTTTCCCCAAAACCAGCCACCAATGGCCAGCCCGAGAAAAAAAGCGGCAAGTGTAGCGGCCGTTGCATAGGCGGCATTTCCGAAAACTAAACCCAGGCGATACATCCATACAACCTGTAAGATTAAACCCGCAGTGCCTGAGAGAAAAAATAAACCCGCCAAAATAAGTACATGTTTTGAACCGGGGGATTTAATAATAAGAAACTGTTTTGTGTGGGTTGGCACTAAGGTCAGGTTCAGGTTTATATTCGATAACGTATATAGCTTAGAAATAAAGAGGGGGCTATCCAAGCCCCCCTCTTTATATTTATTTTTTAATACAGTTTTCTGTTTAAGTATCTTGTTCATCCAGGCATCCCTGGAAGTTTGGATTGTTCTCCTCGGACTGAGGTACTGGAAATGAAAGTACAGGCTCATATTGCCCTCCTTTAAAATAAGTACCCCAAGGAAATACATCTGCTGCATTTTTATCATATACACGTACCAATCTGCGCAGGTCTCCTTGTCGGTGACCCGTACTAAACAGCCAGAAGGCTCTTTCTTTGAAATGGTACGCACGAAGTTCATCCTGATCCATTCCGGATAAGTCATCTGCAGGTAATCCTTCCAAGGCTCTAAGGGTATTATGGATGTCTTCAACAGTCTGGTTATCCGTTGCTTGCACAGCTGCTTCAGCTTCAATTAGCCGCGCCTCAATACCGGAAGCCAACACAACAGGTGCGCTCGATGAAGTGTATTTAAGCTGATTGTAGTATTTGGTTATATCGTCTTGTCCTTTTTCGTCATTGTCTTCCCAAGGGGCACGCGGATCGTTTGCGGAGCGGAACATCAGTCCATTTCCGCCTTTACCCTCGGCAATAGACCATTGCTGACGCACGGTACTCATAATATAGATTCCATTCTCTTGCCGTCGGCTGTTATCGGAATGCTCGATGTTATAAACGAAGTCGGTTGGAACTGATTGAACAGTGTTGGCTGCTTCACTGATTTGACCTAACCCCAAAAGGGCACGGGCTTTACCAATACGTGCAAGGTTCGCCATCTGTGTATTAGCCGATCCCGCACTGTTCAGTGCCTCGTCGAACCAGTCTGCTGCACGGGTGAACATTTGCTCAGTTGTCAGTGGCTCCCCAAACTGTAAATCTCCGCCGTCGGCCGGTGCCTTACTGAAAGGTACTCCCGGACAAAAGGTTTCAGCAAACATGATATAGGAGTAGCCCGCAACATTCTGCATTTCGCTTTCTATGGAAGTTAAACCGCCGATTTCTGCTGCCTGTTCGGCCGCTCTCTCAGCAGCAGCACGGGCTCTGTGCATGTTTTCATAGATTCCGCCCATCGTTCCATTTGTACTTTGTACGTTGCGGGTATCTGCTTCACGCCGTGTGGGGAAAGTACCCGTGTAAATGTATTCGTCAGTCATAAGAGCGCTCATTGTGATAAGACCGGCCGTTGCACCGTGTCCTGCCGCCGACCCGCTCATAGCAACAGCCAGGTCTCCGAGCGAACCCGCCCGAAGTGTTTCAAGACCTTGCTGACCGACCAGCGATTCAGGGGTAACAATATCAGGGTCTGTAACATTAACCATATCATCACAGGAGTAAGTGCCAAACACAACTATGGCTGTTATACCTGCAATAACAAGCTGCCTCCAAATTCGATTGTTATTCTTTAGTAGTGTACTCATAATAATTTCTCCAATTAAAAGTTTTAAGCGGTTAAAATGATATGTTAAGACGTGCTTTCCATGTACGAACCGGAGGCTGAGTCATAAAATCATCGATAATGAAATTGGCTTGGCCTCTTGAGCTAATTTCGGGATCTAGCCCGCTATAATCGGTCCATAAACCAAGATTTGCTCCTGAAAGCGTAAGACTTAGATCGGAAACTCCAAGTGCATCAAGCCATTTCAGAGGGGCATTATAGGTCAGCGATACTTCGCGCAACCGCCAGAATGAGGCGTCTTCAATATATCCAGCTTCAGTACCAAAGAATTTAGAAGCTACTGCCCTGGCCTGATTCTCCAGTGAGGCATTTGGGTCATTTAAAGCCTCTGTATTATTGTTTCCATTCCGCCACGCGTTTGTATTGTTATACAGTTTTCGTCCTCCTCTATAGTTCAGGAGTGCACTAACTACAATCCGGTCTCCAAATAAACCAGATGTACCTGTAAAGGTAACATCGGTATCTCCAAAAGGAGAGCCCAAATAAACAGCCTCGTTACCTACAGTAACCTCATTTCTGCCTATCAAACCATCACCGTTGGCATCACTGAAGGTATATTTTTCATCCCAATATCCGCCCAGTGGATAGCCTTCAACGTGGCGCTGAACACTGCTGATGATAACAGGCTCAATTCCATTTCCTAACTCCTTGAGTTCGTTATTTATCAATGATCCTACAATATCGAAGTCGAAATAAGCAGTTTCATTTTGAAGTACGGTGGTACTTAAAGAAAGCTCAAAGCCAGTATTGGCAACAGAACCGAGATTCTCAAATCGGCCGCCTCCTGCGCCAAGCGAAGGAGGAAGCTGCCTGAATATCAGGGCATCCTGAGTTTGCTTGTTAAAATAGGTAGCTTCAAGAGCAACACGGTCTGAAAGCATGGTTGCATCCATACCGATTTCAAATTCTCCTGAACGCTCTGGTTTAAGATCAGAATTACCGACCCCGCCAAAGGTTACCCCGGTTACACTTTCCCCATTAACTGTAGCTGCAACAGGGATAAAAAACCTCAAGGCATCGTTTGTGCCCGGCTGTACTCCTGATTCGCCCCAAGCGCTTCGAAGGCGAAGTGAAGATAGCCAACGGCCTGTACTAAAAAATGACTCTTCCGAAATAAGCCAGGAAGCACTGATTTTGGGATAGAATACCGCATTAAATTGGGCGCCAAAGGCGCTTCCACGGTCGGCCCGGACAGCACCGGTTACAAACAGTTTATCTTGAAAGCTAAGCCTTTCTTCTAAAAACACACCAACGGTACGTTGTTCGGTAGTTTGCTCGGTGCTTGTAGTATTTGCTGCACCTGCAATTGATTCACTTCCTGCTACTATCTGGCGGCCGGTAGCGAGCGTTCCTCGAGTCAAATCCTGCAGATATTGAAATCCTACAGAAGTACGGGAAGATAAATTCTCAGATACTTCCTTACTATATGTTCCATTTGCATCCAAAGTGTAGTTAAACACATCGAATCGATTGGATATACGTACTCCATCTTTAAAATCAAGAAAATCCGGTGCTGTTCCAGTCGGAAAAAATTGATTGTCCCAGCGGGAGGTATAATCCAGCCCACCCGACAACCGGAAATTCAGATTTTGGGAAGGAACCCACTCTGTTTCAAGCCCAGTGGTGAAACGATTGATCTGCTGGCGTGAATCAACAGTGAACAATTGTGCGGGGGTAAATTCACCCCATCCGTTATTGATATCAGGTGTGGCCTGCCCGTTAAGGCCTTGTCCCAAAAGGCCAATAGAAAAAGTACCATTCATGGGGAGCTCCAAATTACTGTTTGTATATCCGGTATTTAGAGTAACCTTCAGGTCTTCGTTAATATAAGATTGAAAATTACCTCTTAAACTTGCCTTTTTAAGGTTGTTAACAGGAAGAGTTCCTTCATTGTCAGCATAATTCCCAGATATAAAGTAGTTCAGTGTTTCGCTTCCTCCAGATACACTTAAACCTAACCCATAGGTATTTCCTGTTCGGTAAGGGGAACTAACAGATTCGTTAAGTGGCTGATAGGAGCTAATGCTGCTCTGAGTACAGGTCCCTTCTGCTGCTTCGAAAGTAAAACAAGGATTACCTGATGCATCAACTGCACGAAAATTAGCAGGGTAGGTAGTCACATTATTTACGATCCCGGTTTCTGTAAAAGCAGCCCATCTTGGTTCACCAGATTGGCCTTTTTTTGTTGTAATACGAATAACCCCATTGGCGGCTACCGAACCATATAAGGTTGCCGCAGAGGGCCCCTTAATAACTTCGATAGATTCAATATTTTCCGGATTGAGGTCGCCTAACCGAGACGGTGCTTGTCCACCCGTTTCAAAAGAGATAGAGTTAGGGTCGTTGTTAATTCTGACACCATCAACATAAATCACCGGTTCGTTAGAGAGTGAGGCACTATTCGAACCGCGAATTCTAATCCGGGTTCCCATTCCGGTAGCTCCGCCACTATTTACAATTTGTACTCCTGCTGCCTGGCCTTGCAGCAATCCGGCAACATCACTAATAGGCCGCGTTTTAACATCATTAACGGCATCAATACGGGAAATAGCGTTCCCAATTTCGACCTTTCTACGCACACCAGTTGCCGTTACAAATAATTCATCCATATCTAAAACGGAAGATTCTAGTTGAAAATTAACCGTTACTTCTCCCCCGGATACATTTACAGATTTACTTGTCGTTTTAAAACCCAGGAATTTTGCAGTAATTATGTATGATCCATCTGGAACATTATTGATAGAATAGTTACCATCGGCATTGGTAGAGGTACCGAGAATAGGGTCCGTTTCCTCAACAACAATATTTACACCCGCCAGTGGCTCCCCTGCTTTGGCATCGGTCACCTTACCAGTAATACTCCCTTGAAATATTACAGGAACGGGTTTCTTTCTAATCACAATCTGCCCATTGGGCGATGCCACCATTTCTAACTTCGTATCTTTTAATACTTGTTCAAGAGCTTCTTTAGCGGTTATACCCTCCACAACCATAGTTATTTTTTGTACGGGTATGATTTTTTTATTGTAAGCCAGCCTTATGTTTCCTTTTTTAGCTATCATAAGAAGTGCTTTTTCGACAGGCACTTCTTTTAGGTCAAGCGAAATTTTTTGCTCATAAGGTGAATAATCCTGGTCATACCAAGACAGAGAAACAAACTGCCTGCTTTGGTCTTGTGCGTAAATGTTCGACACCATTAAAAGTACCAAACATGCCGGTAATAATAGAGTTAGTAGCTTTTGTTTTTTCATAGGTATATTATTGACAGGTTTCTATTACTGTTATCAATTATTGTTTAAAGGTGAAAGAGCCATCATGTTTCACATAGGTCAGGTCAAGGGACATTGCTATAGCGTCAAGCACCTCTTCCAACGGCTGTCGTTGGCTGAACGTAGCAGTAAGCTTACGCTCTCTAATGTTAGCACCTTCGACATTAAAGGTTAGATCATACCATCTTTCCAGCCTGGTTACTACTTTGCTAAGTGGCTGGTTTTCAAAAATCAATTTTCCGCTCATCCATCCTATATAGGCATTTACATCTACCTTTTTAGTAGTTAATATTTGATCGGAGGAAGTATAGCTGCCAAGCTCGCCAGGTTTCAATAGAATTTGTCTATTTGTTCTTTCGGCTCTTAATTCGACGCTTCCTTCAACTACAACTACCTGCACTTTTTCGTCATCAGGATAGGAAACAATATTAAATTGCGTTCCCAGTACTTCCGTAGTGGTTTCATTTACATGAACTCTAAAGGGATGATCTGGGTCCACTGTTACATCAAAAAATGCTTCTCCTTCTAAAAAAACTTCTCTTGAGCCGGATATATACTCACTTGAAAGCCGGATTTTACTTTCCGGGGCCAGTGTAATTTCAGTACCGTCACTCAAATGGAATTTTTTGTGTTCTCCCTTCCTGGCAATAAATTCTTTTAGCTGTTGTTGGTTCTGAACTTGTTCACCTGCGGTATGCTCTGAAAATTGATAAAACAGGATACCCGTAATAGCACTAATCAAAAGAATAGCAGCAATTCTGGCTATATAATTTATAGAAAAACCGGTATTTCGATTTTTCTTTTTATTGAATGTGTAAGAACTATTAATAGACCGCACATTTTCGGGGGCATTGAGTTTTTGAAGAACATTATTCCATGCTTTATTAGTATCCCATTTACCCGTTCGGCTAACCGATAGCTCCCATGCCTTCCGAACTTCATTTACGGTATTTTTGAAATCTTCGTCAGATAACATCTTGTTTTCTACGGTCTTTTTTTTCTCAATACTGCAATTTCCGGTAACGTATTTAGCAACTTCAATCCACTCATTATTCTTTAGCATGCAACAATTTCAGTAATTTTAATGGTCGTCTCACTAACTAATACAACTGAATAAGGTGGCACCCTTACAAAAATATTTTTTTCTATGTTGATTTGTTACGGGGAGTGAATATCTAATCGATAAATATAAATTGCCGAAAGGCAGACTAAGTATTTCCGCCGTAATAGCTGGCGAACAGATTTATTCTTATGGCAAAATCAAAAAAAGATATTGAGCGAATGCACTATTGGAAGGTTATACGCGAAATGAATTTCCCTGCGGATATAATTTGGTTTTTATACAGAAATTGGCTTGGAGCCAAATTTTTAATCAACAGAAGTTGAGCAGACTTTGCCAGTAATACCAACTGGATGGGAGCAGTTGCAGTTTAGATTAACGTGAATTCGAGATAAAGACCATCGCTTGAATACGTTGAGAGGGCATTTCGCAGCGAATGCCTATAATCCTGGGGTTGGTCAGGTATCGAATACGGAATGAATGGCCATCATTAGATTCCCATTTCCACGGGAATGACTACAAAAATCAATTTTTATCCTTTTAACTTAGTTCTTATCTCGAACTCACGTTAGATTAATAAAAACATTCCCTTATTGCCAATAATAACCAAATAAGAGAGGCCATACAATAGACTAAGGTGTGACTTGGTTTTGGTTGGTTATGGTTCTGCGTAGAATTAGTCGAGTTTTTGTTTTAGATAACTTCTAAGGTGTTTTAAAGATCGACCCATTTGTGTTTCAACAGTTTTAATCGAGATGTCAAGTGTCTTAGAAATTTCCATATACGTTAGCCCGTGATTGCGACTCAGTTCATAAATGGCACGGCGCTTCTCGGGAAGCTGATGAATGGCTTCTTGCACCCATTTTATTACTTGTTCCGGGTCAGTCTCTTTTATTGCAGGCGGGTTAAAGCTGGTGGTTGAATGGGTGGCTTTCTTTTGCTTCCACTCTTCCACAATCTGCTTGTGTTTTAAATAATTTAACGACTGATTTCTAACGGCTTTATATAAGTAAGATTTGATTAATCCGTTAGGATGCCAGTCCTCTCTTTTCTCCCATATATTTACAAAAACTTCTTGTACTTGGTCTTCAGCAATAGCGGAACTTTTAACAAACTTGAATGCATAATCACAGAGAGGAGCATAAAAATTTCTAAACAAGATCTCAAACGAGGCTCCATCACCTTCGCGAATTTTTTTGATTAATATATCGTCAGATATTTGCATAGGAAATAAGTTCCTTAACAAAGACTTACGGGCATTTCACTAACTGATGCCATCATTTCCATTATATTTTTCTAAAAGGTTATGACAGGACTGTTCAGTCTTGCAACAATTTTTTTGCAATAACTATAAAAGGCTTATTACCCTATTTTTTTTGAGCTTTTATAACAAGAATGGACGGGTTTTTCTATAGTTGTGTTAGGCTCATCTTTTGAAGTGCAAGAGTTCCACTTCCTTCTACTTTGAGGCCTACACTACCCGCTTTAGGTGCATCGCCATGGCCATGAACAACCATTTCTTTGTTGATATATCCGCGGAAGTGCGTTCCATTCCCTACTACCCGAACAAACATTGACTTTGAAACATCTGTGGTTCCTTCTTCAAATATTTCTTCTTCTCCGTTAACTAAACGCCCTTGTTTCACGGTGCCATCAGAAGCAACGGATACAAAATCAAAATTAGACTCGTCCTGCACATTATTTGTTAACATTACCATTCCATCAAGAGCTGAGATGTCCACATAATAATCGACTTGTACAGTTTTGTAAGATTCGTGTCCTACAAAGAAACCATTTAAATTATCTCCGCTAAAGGAAAGAATATAATTGCCATTATTAGTTTGTACTGTTTCGGCATTTACCTCTTCTAAACTTCCTGTTAGCCAATGGAAATTACTCTTCAAATCTGAAATAGCATTCATATCTATGTCCCATTCCCAATTTCCATTACCTGTAATTTTAAAGGCTGTAGCCCCCCCCATCGAACTCTCATCATGGCTTTCTCCTGCGGCTTCTGAATGTTCTTCCATTCCTTCATCATGATCGTCCGCAGCCTCACTGGATTCATCATGATCTGTTTCATGATCGTGCTGTACCGGATTTTCGATATCAACATTTTGGACTCCAACTCCGTACTTAAAAACCATTTTTGCTCCATTATCTCCTGTCTGGAAAAGCATGAATAAACCTGCAAGGGAAAGTGCAAAAAATCCAATATGATATTTCAAACGATGCTCTTCACGTCCTTTCCATGTTGCCAAAAGCCGTGCAACGGCATAAATTCCATAAAACCATACCGTGTAAAGTGCCCAGTCGGCATGTGTTGTAAGCACAGATTGTGCTTCGGCAGGTAAGAAAACGCTATCAGCCGCTGCTTTACCGGTAAAATAAACACCTACGGCTATAGCTGCTCCTACGGCATATAGAAAAGCAGTGGCCTCCTCTGTCCACCATTTCTTCTTCTTCGGAAGAAAGAAAGAGACAAAATCAAAAAAAATGGCAATAGCTAAGATAGCCACCGGAAAGTGTACCACCAGCGGATGTATGTTGGGTGCCCATTCGGGAATCAAATTCATAATAATCCTCAATTATTTGGTTTTTAAATAATGATTTAATAAAACAGCCTGCGAAATTTAGAAGGTAATCAACCAACCTTAAATTAAACTTAAATTAAATTTTTGGATCACTTTATGGTGTAATCTATCCGAGAGGCAATAGAGCAAAGTAGCAGCGGGCTGCTATCTCTCATCCTACTTAAAGTGAGCCCCCGTTCTACTCGGCAATGGTAAACGGAATGTTGATTTTCAGCTTTATATTTCGCCCGGGATTAAGGGCATACTCCTTATATCGACTCAAATGTGATCGATAGGCCTTGTTAAACAGGTTTTCAGCCTGAAGGATTATATTCAGTTTTTTAGAGCCTATCTGAAATTTACTCCCCATACTCAGGTCTACAAGAGTGTAGCCGCCGGTTGGGGTTTCAAATCCAGCTATTCGGTCTTGTTTGGCTAAAATATAGGTATCTACCGAAACGTATGGCTCGTAAATAAGTCCCAGTTTAGGCCTGGTAAGCTTTGCTCCCAGTTTCAGTTGGTCTGCAGGCATCAAGGGCAAAGGGGTGTCAATACGCTGGTTCGTGCCTCTTACAATGCTGTACCCTCCGGACAAAATTAACCACGAGAATGTCTGAGCTTGCAATGAATATTCCAATCCGTAGATACGGGCGTTGGCCTGTTCATATTGATACTTTCTAAAACCGGATTCGGGATCAAATTCACTGGTTGGATTTGGGAATATGTAATTGTTGAGTCGGTTATTATAGATCGATAGTTCGCTCTGAAAAGCTCCGGAAATATATTTGGCTGAAGCATCGATATTAAAGGAAGATTCCGGGTCCATGCTGCTATCCCCGATTTCAAAGCGCGCAGTCCCTTCGTGAACTCCGTCAACATATAGCTCGAACGCGGTTGGCGCCCTCCATGCACGCCCAACATTTACAGAAAGAGCAACCGGGTTGGAAACCCGCCAAACGCCACCGATGTTTCCGCTGAAGGCGTTATAATTTTTGT
The DNA here is from genome assembly GCA_022450045.1 of Gracilimonas sp. Lineage (GTDB taxonomy): Bacteria > Bacteroidota > Rhodothermia > Balneolales > Balneolaceae > Gracilimonas. The sequence continues at coordinate 49,048 of JAKURD010000010.1, forward strand.
TTTGTGCCTCGACGCCAAGCTCCGGGGTAGTACCAATATTCAGCGTTCGCCTGTCGAACCGTAGCCCGGCTGAAAAATTAAAAGGATCCAGCTTCAGCTCCTCATAGATAAAGCCGGCAACATTATAGAGTACGTATTCAGGGATAAGTTTTTCTTCGGCAAGCGTCTGATTCCGTTGTGCCATGCCGGAAATACCAAAAGTACCGAACAAATTGCCCACGGGTTTGTGGTGTATTTTTATATCGGTTGTACCTGTTTTAAGCAGCAGATTTAGCTCCGGATCGGTTGCATCTTTTACTTCAAACTCCTTGCGGTTATTATTTTGATAGGCCGTTTGGGCTTCCAGCCTAAATCCAGAAAAGTGTATATCCAGGTCCGATTGAAGCCGGTCATGAACAACCGTTTGATAGGGGGTTGCTTCCAGATCTTCAGCCGGATCTTCAAAAATTTCAAGCCGCTGATCTACCCGTGAATAGTCGAGGGTAAACTCGCCCCAGTTCTGTTTAGTGCCCAACATGAAACTCCCGTTTGTTTCTTCCATGGCCGTATTTTCCAGCGTTTCTCGTGCTGTTTCAACATTGCCCGAATTTCGTTTGGTAAACGAACCGCGATACCCCACTGTACCCTGAGCCCCGGACAGGGACATGGAGCTGCCCAGTAAATTGTTATTTGAATATCCACTTACGTTCATGCGTCCTGCTACAACAGGATCGCTCTCGGTAGTTGGCAATCCCGGTTTAATTACGTTTATGACCCCTCCCAAAGCATCCGAGCCATATAAAACACTACCGGGCCCTTTTACTACTTCAATGCGTTCGGCACTATACGTATCAATTTCAGGAGAATGTTCATCACCCCACTGCTGACCTTCCTGCCTAACTCCATTCACCACAACTAAAACACGTTGTGAGCTTAATCCCCTTATGACCGGTTTGGCAATACCGTTGCCGGTGGTGTACGTACTGATCCCCGGAATATCTTCCAGAGACTCCATAATGGCATCACCCCGGTTCCTGAACAACTGCTCTTCATCCAGCGAGGCGATGGACTGAGACGAACTGAGAGCATCGCTGGGCTGTGGGCTGGAAGTGACCGTTATGGAGGGCAGGTCCAGCGAGGTTTCTTCCATTACGATCCGGAGAGAATCTTCATTTTTAGAAAAATTAATCTGACGAGTTTCGGTTCGGTATCCTAAAAATGAAAATTGAACTGCATAGATACCCTGGGGTAGATTAGTTAACCGGAAGTTGCCATTTATATCGGTTGTTGCACCCTTATGAATAGCCGGAATGTGAACCTGTATACCTGGCAGTGGAGTATTCGTTTCATCATAAACAGCCCCGGTTAATGTTTGGGCTTTCAGGCTGCTGGTTAGTAAAAACAGTAACAGGAAATAGAATAATAACATAAAAGAAGATTTCATGGCTCCAAGCTGATTTTAAAATGAATAGATCAATTTATTTATTTAAATAAGACGCAAGATGAAGGAAATATCACTTCGCGTTTATAAATAGATAATTTTGTTAAAGACGGGAGTTAGCTTGAAGCAGGTGGAGCTCGACCTAAAATTGAAGAAAAAGATGAAGGTAAAAAAGTAAATGATCCCGTAACCGGAACAAGAAAAGATTCGGCCATGATCTGTTTAAAAGAAATGCCCTGAATGGGATTAGCATTAAACAAGTAGCCACAAATAGGGCACTGGGCAGCATCATTTGCTATATAATGGCCGGTATCTGCAAACTTTTGAGGGGAGTTCCATTGAATATTATGGTGCGTATGAAATGTAGAAACAGCCATGCTCATACTAATGAGCACTATAAAAATGCAATTAAGGCAAATATATAGTCTTCGCATCGCTGTATTTTAAAAAAGGCAGTATACACCTTTTCATTGAAAATAAAATCACAAACACCTGGGGTTGATCATCAGTTACAAACAATTTGGAAGATCCGCATTTTTCCCAAAAATTTTTTACCGCTCCAACAAGTCTATCTTTTTTAGCTGTAGCCAATACTCTTCTTCCTTCTAATAATTGGATTTTCATCTCAGGTCTTAGACCATAAGCAAAAAAGAAAGAAGCTTCTACAGAATCATTACAAATATTTGATGAAATTATCTTAGACCGAATTCAGGTTGTTGGAAAAGCCAAGTGGATTTATGTAATACCACTTTTCGTCATTTTCAGCAATCAGGTCCAATGGCAAAAGCAATATGATATTAGTTGAGTTCCGTCCACGTTTCCAGAAATTAATATCCAGAAAGAAGATGGATTCAAACTTTGTCCCGGTATAGACTCAAGCGGAACGGAGTTTTAAGATTATCCTAATGTGAAACGGAATATTAAATGCACCGGCACCCTTTTTGGGCCCGGCCGCTTATTAAATGAACTATAATTACATAATTACAACCATAATCTAACTCCGGCTACCAGGCCGAAGGTATTTGCATCTCCACTTTCGGCTCGGGTAAAGTCGGCCGTTTCGCCCAGTTTACGGTTCCAGGATATGCCTACATAAGGGGCAAATTCACGTCGGATTTCATACCTGAGTCTGAAACCGAGCTGAACATCATTAATGCCGGAACCAACCCCCCATTCTTCAACTTCCTGTAAGGCCAAATTAGTTGCAAAACGTGGTTGTGCAATCAACCTTTGTGTTACTAATAAATCAATTTCCCCTTCAAAAGAAGCAGAAATATCTCCATCTTCACTAAGCTGAACACTTCCGTCCACTTCGAATAAGTAAGGCGCAAGCCCCTGAATTCCAATGACTGCAAAGCCTCTGGAATTATCTTCTGTATCGTTATAAGCCAGATCATATCTTAAACCAGCCTGGAAATCGAAATAGGAGGTTATTGCCCGGCTATATAACCCTTGAAATTCCATTTCGCCTTCACGCTCAGTAGTAAGGGCTTCACCTTCTGCCTTAAACCAGAACTTGTTTATGTCTTTTCCAATCCAACCCTGGGCATCCCAAACAATCGGACTTGGATCCCCAATTGAGTAATACTCAAAACGATCCGCTATTAAAAAGATATAGGTTTTATTATCCGGGAGGATTTTATTGCTAAAGGGCGGAGCTTTCTGGGCCTTCGCGACATTTAGTCCCAGAAATAATGTTAACATTAAAATACCGATAATACGACGAGTATAGTTAATAAAAACGTTCATATTAGGCTGTAATAATTTTCTGTTAGTGTTTGTTGCTGACTTCATCCGTAAATATCTCCCTTTTCATCGCTTACCTGAACGACTCTGAACATTCCCATTTCCATGTGATACAAGATATGACAATGGAAGGCCCATCGCCCTTTATCGCGTGGAGTAACTAAAGAGGAAATCCGCTGTGCAGGTTGAAGTAAAAGGGTGTGTTTTCTTGGATTATAGATTCCGTTTCCGTTTTCAAGTTCCATCCACATTCCGTGTAAGTGAATGGGGTGTTCCATCATAGTATCATTGACCATTGTTAAGCGCAATCGTTCATTGTGCTTAAACTCAATCGGCCCATCTACTTCCCGGAATTTTTTCCCATCAAACGACCACATGTAACGCTCCATATTACCGGTGAGGTGCAACTCCACTTCACGGGCTGGCTGCCGCTTGTCTTTATTGGGTTTCAGGCTTTTCAGATCTCTATACACCAGTACTTTACGGCCATCTTTCCCTAATCCGATACCGGGTTCATCCAGCCGGTCGTACTGGTAGTCTGCAATGGCAGCAGCGCCTATACCATGATCATCAGGTCCATGTTTAACGGGGTCTGCAGTCTTTTTAGGCATCTGCATGTTTCCGTGATCCATATTCATATTTCCATGTCCTTTGTGATCCATGCCTTGCATGTCCATATTGCTATCCATGTCCATGTCCATTCCATCCATATCCTCCATGTTCATTCCCATGTCTTTCATGGAGCGTTTGGGACGATCGCGGAGGGCAGGTACAGGTGCAACCATTCCCTCTCGTGGAGATAAAGTGCCTCGGATATATCCGCTTCGATCTATTGATTCAGCAAAAAGCGTGTACGCTTTATCCTCATCCGGTTCCACAATCACATCATAGGTTTCTGCGATTCCAATACGAAATTCATCAACCATAACAGGTTCAATATTCTGTCCGTCAGCTTGAACTACCGTCATCTTCAGTCCGGGTATTCTAAAATCAAACATGGATCCCGCCGCGGCATTTATGACTCGCAATCGGATTTTTTCACCTTTTTTGAACAATGCATTCCAGTTTGAGCCTGGGGCTTTACCATTCATAAGATAGGTATAATTAGCACCGGTAATATCTGCGAGATCGGTCGCACTCATTCTCATTTTTGCAAATGAAAGGTAATTCCTCATTGCATCGCCAAAGCCCATATTTTTAACATCGTTAAAAAACTCTCCAAAATCTCGCTGTTGATAGTTATAGTAACCCTCAGCTTTTTTTAGTTTATTAAGTACTTTATAGGGACTATCAAACGTCCAGTCAGAGAGTATGACGGGATATTCTCGGTCAAATTCAACAGGATCTTCATCAGCCGGATCAATAATCAATGGCCCATAATGGCCAAGTTGTTCTTGTAATTTTGAGTGGCTGTGATACCAATAGGTGCCATTTTGAGCAACCGGATATCTGTATTCAAATGTTTCGCCTGGTTTAATACCTTCAAAGCTCACGCCGGGCACACCGTCCATCTGGAATGGCAGTAAGATACCATGCCAGTGTATAGAGGTATCCTCATCCAGATCATTTTTTACCCGGATAATAACATCGGTTCCCTCTTTAAGCCGAATTAGCGGACCTGGAACCTGTCCGTTAATGGCCGTTGCCTTAGTCGTTTTTCCATCAATATTTAGGGATATCTCGCTAATGGTTAAATCAAGTATATTGTCTTTTCCAACAGGTGTTAATACTTCTTTAGGCTTATTATTAAAACCCGTAAAGGCATAGGCCGGCAAAATAGAACTTACTCCGGCCACGGCACCCATCGCGGCTGAATAACGCAGAAAGGTCTTACGGGATATGGTTTTTTTTTCTTCCTTCATAGTGGGTGTAACTTCTTCTTGCTTTACTATTAATTGATAAGAGTTTGGTTTTAATCTATTACAATCAGAATGTAAGGAACAAACCTTAAATTAAACTTAAAATGTAAGATAAATTTTTGTACGATGATATATAGGCCAATTCATGGGCTTAGTCAGTTATCATCCATATCATCATACCGGTCATTACAACACCACCGGCTATCCAGGGAAGAGAATTGTAACGATGACCGATTGTATATGATTCCGAAACCGGCCGGTTAGCCGATATAGTAACGGTATTTACCGGTTGCTTCTGGGATTGGTAATCAATGATGAAGATGATATTGTAGTCTCCGGGTTCATAAAAACGATAGGAAAACACCCACAAGCCACGAGTGGAAAGAGAAGGGTCAGGTGATATTTTTGTATAATTGTTTGTGTCACTACTTGCTGCATTTCTACGTATCTCAAGTGATGCCGATGAAAATATATCTTCTTGATTAGAATCATTAGAGACCAATTGGAGCTCGAATCGCACCTGTTTGCCCGCTTCAGCTGATGGGAAAGTTGCCCTCAGGGTTTGGTTCGCTACCTGTTGTTCTTTCACCAGCACCTGCTGCGATTTCTGGCCTGGGCGATTGGTATTGTGATTACCTCCCCACCCCATAGTCATACAGCCTTTAAAAAAAAGAGACAATATGATTAGCGAAAGTAGAAAGTGACTACTGTTCTTCATTATTTGTGAGTGGTGTTAAATTATGAGTACTGATTATTACAGTTAATTTTGGCTACCTTCCATCATACCACCGTGGCCACGTCCGCTATTTTCCCAATGGTCACTCATGCCATTGTTGTTGCTGTCTACAAAACCGGGGCCGTACCAGATGGGGCTGCCGTTCTGGGCATAATCGCTCATGCTGTTTGCATTGTTATCCACAAACATGGAATATACAGGTTCATCCTCTTCCAATGCCGTGAGGTTACTGCCTATCAACACAAGCGGGCCCGGGACAAATGAAGGCGATTGGCTTTGTACTTTGCATAACGTTCGTAGGCGGCAAGTAAGTTTACTGTTAATTACTTTGCTGAAGAAATGTGACGATTTTCTCGGTCTCCTCGGCTGTTAGGCCGGCACGGATTCGCATGTGAGAGCCAATGGCATCCCATTGCCGGTCACTGAAAGCCGTTGGATCTGGCGCGTTATGGCATCGCCCGCAAGTTTCACCCCACAAAACAGCTCCCGATTTCTCTAAAGTAAATGACAAATCGTCAAGGCCATCATTAGAGGTAGCTTCGGTGGTTTCTTTACTTGTGCTGCAACTATAGGTCGTAAAAGCCAAGGTTGTTAAAATTACTAGTGTCAATAATTTTGATATGCCTGAAAATTTCATAGTGATTATTTTTTAAGTGTTAAAATCCTAAAGCGTAATGAAGGTACATGCCCGAAAAAGTATCTTCATTATTGTCGGTTATTTGATAGCTGAATTTTATAACCGAACGCCATGATATCCAGTAGTTAATACCGAATGCTATTTGGGTACGGTCACCCTCATTGTGAACTTCCTCTTCTTCCCCGCCACCAACAACTTCCGGGGTAAATAAAGATTTTAACCGCAAGCTGTTACTGGTGCCATTTTCTGATACTTTGGGCGAGGTGGTTTCGGGTTCATCCCCATGTTCCTCAGAAGCTTCTGGTAAGTCGATACCTGAGTATCGGCCTACAAATTCAAGTTTACTAAGGAATGGGCTGCTTGAGAGTGAGGGGCGGTAAGCTATTTGAGTGTAATAGGCACTGCTTTTTTGATCAAAAATAAGCTCGTCGCCGTCGGGTAAAACCAATTCAAATTCATCAATATTTGATTGGTTCCATTGAGCCTTAATATCAATATTACCTTTAATTGGCTGGATGCTGTTTTTTACAAAAGATAGATCAAACGCATAATTTAACATACCTACCTTGCCATAATCAAAGTCTTTATTTGCAATGTTGGAAGTGTATTGCGCAGATACCCCTAATTCCAGGGCAGAATTATTAAAGGGTAAAAAGCCAAATCTTCCACCAATAGCCTTTTCATTATTATTATCCTCAAAGTTCAACCCACTCAGGCTGACTTCCGGGGCCGATGTTGAATCTTCATCATGTACCGAAAGTATGGAACCATTCGACAAATATAGTGAGTAATTAAACTTTGAATTTCCAAGATCAGCAGCGCCTCTTAGTTCTGCCCCAAACTCGTTGGTTGGCCCCACAGGGTCGTGCCCCATTCCCAGGGGTGCGGTTGGCAATTTGTTTATCCATGCCGGGTGAATCCTGTCGTTAAAAGCACCAAATGGGGTAAGAAAATTACCTACTCTAAGTATAGCATAATCATTTAAGATATAAGATATATTGGCATACTCCAGGGCAAACTGAACACCATCGCCTTCAAATTCAATTTCGAGCTCACTCTCGAAAAGTATTCTATCTCCTTGTTTCCACATTAAGATAGGGGCGTATTGCCCGCTTACAAAAGAGCTGTTGCCATCAATGGATTGAAATCCGGCATGTGAATAGCCCCTCGCTAAAAAATTGGAAGTGCCGGGTTTAAGGGATTCCAGATCTTGCTTTGCCTCTTCATTATAGGTTTGCGCAAGTAAGGGGCCTGCAGATAACAAAAGAGTACAGATTAGTAATAGTAATTTTTTTCCCATCGTTGACTTCCTTAGTTAATGAATTATGATTGAATGTGTTATTTGTCTGTATTTAAAGATCGGATGTAGTGTACAACAGCCCAGGCCTGCTGCTCGGAAAGTTGACTTTTAAAGCCTGGCATTGGTGGGCGCCCCTCCTGTAATTTCCAGTAAATGGCTCCATCAGTTTGTGCCTGCATCGCTTCTGAGGTCAGATCTGCCGGTTTGGGTTGTAAGGCTGATGCAGTTACCCCATCTCCTTTTCCTGCCTTGCCATGGCAGACTGTGCAAAGCTGAGCAAAGATTTGTTTACCTGCATTGAGTACACGGTCAGATTTATCTAACGGGTTTTCCAGCTGTTGGGCTTCTTTGGGGGCTTCCCAGTTGTTTTGGGCAAGCGCCAGTACCGGTGACAGCGACCACAAAGCCACTATCAGAATTGGCGTAATATATTTTAGCTGTACCATATGTTTACGATGTTTTTATTTGTTTTTTTGATTTAAAATTCTGTTTTATACAAATCAGTAAAGGTCTTGCAAAACTATATTTATCTGTCATTGAACTTGATTCAGGATGCCCCCTCTGGGTTTTACACAGCCTTCCTCTATTTAGCCATTACTGAAATACAAACATTATGCCAAACTAATCAAAATGACTGAAATCAATTTTTAAAGCGTTATAAGAGATATTAATGTACTTAGATGATAAGAAGTAAAGCCAGATAATTATAAATTTATGACAAAATAAAAAAGTTATACAGAATGTAATCTCCTGTAAATGTGCATTTGTAATCTCTAAGCTTGATATTCACAATAATGAAACAAAAAAATATCTTTTGTCACAACTATGTTACAGTTGAATAGCGATAAAATAAGTTAGCTTGAATGAGACAGGAAAATCGTTTTTAGACTTGAAGATAGAAAGCTGAAAGTAGATTGGATGTTTCAGGGCCGGAAATCAGCCGGGTCAAAATTGTTCTTTTTCAGTAACCGGTACATGGTTCCGCGAGGTATTTTTGCCTGTTCAGCCGCTTTGGTAACATCTCCTTTATGGGCCTCCAAAAGTTCGGCAAAATATTGTTTTTCAAAATCTGCAATATGTTGGTCTCGCAGCTCGAAAAAACCGGCACTCTCACTTTCCGAATAATCTCCCGCTGCGGTTATAATGTCATCAGGCAGGTCTTCAACCCCGATTGGGTTGTTTTGTGTCATAACCAGCGTTTTCTTGAGCACATTTTGTAATTCACGAACATTGCCCGGCCAGTGATAATATTTTAATACCTCGAGCGCTTCTGGATCCATCTCAATAGAATCACGTTTCAATTGCCACGATTGTAATTCCAGAAAATGAGACACCAGCAAAGGTATATCTTCAACACGTTTTCGTAGTGGAGGTAAATCTACCTGTGCCACGTTAATACGATGGTAGAGATCCATCCGGAAACGTTCCTCACGGATTTCTTTTTCCAGGTCAAGTGAGGTGGCCGCTATAATACGCACATCTATCTCTCGTTCACGGTTGCCGCCAACCCGGCGGATCTTTCGTTCCTGTAGCACGCGAAGTAATTTTGCCTGCAATTTGAGTGGAAGATGGCCAATCTCATCGAGAAAAAAAGTGCCTTTATCCGCAAATTCTAAAAGTCCCATATTTTTTTGGGCAGCCCCGGTGAAGGCTCCTTTTTCATGGCCGAAAAATTCACTTTCCATCAGATCTTGTGGGATGGCTCCGCAGTCTATCGGAACAAAATTATTGTTTTTGCGGTTGCTATTCTGATGGATATTTCGGGCCACTAATTCTTTGCCTGTACCGGTTTCTCCGAGTATCAAGACGTCAATATCCGCGTTGGCAATGCGCCGGATAGTTTCAAATACTTTTTGCATGGGAGGACATTTGCCGATCATTTCACCCATGCGATGATCTTGCTTGACCTGTCGGCGCAGGAGGCGATTCTCTTCTTGTAATTTTTTTTCAATGAGGAGCCGTTCCACTTTATGTTGCAAATCGTCGGGAAGAAATGGTTTGGTAATATAGTCTGCGGCTCCCAATTTCATACTCGCAACGGCTGTTTCCACAGATGGATAGGCCGTTAGCATCAGTACCAGTGTTTCAGCATCTTGCCGGCGTGCTAATCGAAGTAACTCAATACCGTCTGTTCCGGGCATTTTAATATCGGTGATTAAGATATCCCACGGTTCCGACAACAAAAGTTTTGCAGCCTTTGAACTATCTTGTTCCGACAACACATCCGTGTCAGGAAGATCATTCAGCGTGTCTACACACACTTCCAGCATTCCCGGTTCGTCATCTACGACCAAAATTCTTGCATTAGCCATTTTTTTTCACTCCTTCCTGAAAGGGTGCGGTTGGTATTTTGATGGTGAATGTTGTTCCCTGCCCTGGTTTGCTGCCTACATTAATGCTGCCTTCGTGGCTTCGAATAATTCCGGAGCAGATGGATAGCCCCAGCCCCGTCCCATGTTCTTTTTCTTTTGTGGTAAAAAAGGGTTCAAAAATTTTGTTCTGTATATTCTGTGGTATTCCGTCTCCGGTATCTTGAATCCATAGAATCAAAAATCCGGTCGCCTCTTTTCCCTCATTAGTTGGTTGATCAGCCTTAATAATCAGACGTCCGCCTTCGGGCATGGCATCAAGGGCATTTAAGAAGAGATTCAGGAATACCTGCTGCATTTCGTCTGCATTTGCCATCACCGGGAGCAGTGAATCCGGGAGGTGATTTTCTATTGAAATCCCATTTTTTTGAGCTGTCTGTTCAATCATTGATAGTGCATTTTGTATGGGAATGCAGAGGTCAAGTTTGTTTCGGAAAGCTACAGAGGGGCGACAATAGGAAAGCAACCCTTTGGCTATATCGGAAACCCGGTCTGCGGCATCGATGATTTTTATCATCTCTTGCTTCATTTTCTCCGACATCTCATCAGCCCGCCGAAACAATAACAGGCGGCTTTTGGCACTAATGATAGTTATGGGGTTGTTCACTTCATGGGCAATTTTTCCGGCCAATTCTCCAACAGCAGCCAGTTTACCGGCACGCAGCATTTGTTGTTGGGCTTCCTTTTGTTCGGTTATATCCATAGCCAGTGAAACAGCACGGTCGTAATTACCGTCTTTATCCAGAAGTGCAGCAGTCGTTATGCGGAAAGTTCGGGATTCATTTCCGTGGCCGGTATCATTCACTGTTATCTCATTCGTACGTGTTTTTCCATCCTTCAATGTTTTGGCAATAAAACCTGCTTCATCAGATGCACTGTCTGATACCGTACCGTTGATGAATGTTTGGTCGAACCATATTTCCCAAATCAAATTTGCCCACAAAGGAATCCCCTTTTTGCTGCTAACCAGGAGGCCGGTTTTGGTAGTTTCCAATGATTTTTCAATCAGTTGACGTTGTTCCAGCGATTGATCTGCAAATAGGGCAAGCTGTTGTTCATCGCTGCGTATTCTGCTCATAATGGTATCAATAAAAAAAGCACTCAATAAAAATATCGTAGCCATCAATCCTACAACGCTGCTTACATAAAGAGGTTTTTGCGACGCATGTACGGTCGTTCCGTAATCTTCGAAATGAGGGAATACCGTGAGCGTATAGTGCTCAAAAATTCCGGTGATCTCTCCCGCCGCCATCACGATCAATAGAATAATGGCTGTTGCAGTAACTGCATAGAATTGCTTTTGGCTTAATAAAATACCCGCAATTAATACATGAATAAGCAGTATAAATGTGAACGGGTTTTCAATACCACCGGAAAAATGCAGTAAAATCGTCAACAGTACCAGGTCAACGTAGGCTTGGACAGGTAGTAAAAACCTATCGAAATTATGGTGGCGATCCAAAATCATAAATATCACATTAAAGACCCCGAGGCAGCCAATAGTAATAATCACCGGCCACCATACCTCCATCGGCAGCCATTTATAGACAAAAATTACCAGATATACCAATACCAAAGCCAGGAAAACCGCAACCCAGCGCATAATAATGAACCAATTTATAAATTTTTCCAATCGTTTTCTTTGGTTCGGGCGTTCACCGAGAGTCCATTTTTGAGCTGACAGCAGCGAATCGGAGGCTTTGACTACCAGCCAACCGACCAAAATAACGGAAACCAATGCGATGAAAATCCCCCTGAACAAATGAAATGGTTGCAATTCTTCTGCTGTAAAATCATCAAGCCAAAAAGACTCAGTAATTTCAAACAGGCCAAATAAAGCAATGACAACACCACAGGCCAATAAAACAGATCGCAAGATTGCCCTTCGAAAAGTAGGAGGATCCGGATTTGAAGAAGTCAGATTCATTGGCGGTTACAAATTCCTGCTATATTTTGTTGCAAATTGTTAATTTTAAATTGTTGAATAAATTAATAATGAAAGCTGAGAATTAATATATGGCCTAAGTATGCAAACAATCAAAGTGAATAGACTACCCGAGGCAGAGCCGTCGAGGTATTAATCTGATTTTGCTCTGCAAATTTTTTGGTACCAGACCTATAATTAAACCCCTGCACTTAAAATGCGGCATTTTTTAGTGTTTTGAAAAATCTGAGAAGTTGTATTTTGGGTGATGGACAAGACAATGTACAAGGGTCTTGATACAGTTACCGGGTTGACGCGTCACGCGGATTTCGCTGTCGAAATTAATTCAGCAGGTGAAGGGAAGTACCTCACGGTAGTTGCATACCGAGTTTCTGATGTTGGGTGAGCGGTTATGGAGCTTGAAGCACGGAGAATATTACAGACGATATGATTCAGCAATATTTAGAACTTCACTGGAAGAAAGAGTCCAATTGATGACTCGGATTTTATTCTGAAGCAGGACTCTCAGTCTCAAGTCAAACCCCTGTATTTTCAGTACAGGATGGTTTAGTATAATCAGCATGAGAGAATTTAAATAAGTCTACTGTAGGATAAATCTCCCCATGATGGTTTTCCCATCTTTATTCCTATCTTTCGAAAAACAAAAATACATTTTTTGATCATGTGGATACTATTAGTTGAGGACGAAAAGCAGCTGGCAAACTCGTTAAAAAGAGGATTGGAAGAAGAAGGGTACGTAGTAGAAGTACAACATGATGGTGAGGAAGCGGAACTGCAAGGATTGGTTAATGATTACGATATGGTGGTTTTAGACTGGAGACTGCCCCATCGTGACGGAAAAGAAATATTGGAACATTGGCGTGCAGAAGACCGGAATTTCCCTGTATTAATGCTCACAGCACTTGCCGATCTGGACCACAAAGTATCCGGCTTGGATGCCGGCGCCGATGACTATATGAGCAAGCCCTTTTCTTTTGATGAACTACTGGCGCGAATAAGAGCGCTGTCACGGCGGGCTGCAGATATTTCAAATACCGAAATAGTGAAAATGGGTCCTATAGTAATTGACGCCCGAAAGCATAAAGTAATGGTGGAAGGAATGTCTCTGACTTTGAGACAAAAAGAGTTCATTTTACTCGAGTTGCTAATGACCCATCTGGGCACTGTTTTCTCAAAAACCCAGATTGCAGAGCGGGTTTGGGGTTCAGCCTACTATGTATCCGATAACACGATAGAGGCTACTATATCAACTCTTCGCCAAAAACTTAGCGAGACTTTTGAGGATCTTGATAACTATAAACTTGGAAAAAATGATCAGATTATAGAAACCATACGGGGAGCAGGTTACCGGTTTAACATTGACTTATTTAATGATGATAAAGAATCATGAAGTCAAATTTTTCTTTGTATAATGAGCTTTCCATATCAAAAAAACTGGCTTTCTGGTATGGATTAAGCTTATTTTTGATGCTTAGTTTGTTCGGCTACTTTTTATATGAAACGTTTCATCAATCGATCCACCACAATTATGACCGTCACCTGCTATTTGAAGCTGAACAGTTGCTCCCATACATACAAACCGAAAACTCCTTATCCATAGACCTGACCGGGTACAGCAGAAATGAAGCACTTAGAAGCGGTGTGGAGTATGGTACGTATGTTCGATTATACGATAAAAAGGGCAATATGATCTACAGAAGCCCGAATTTCTCTGGTGTAGAAGAATCACTTGAACGTCAGATACCTGATGAGGAGCAGGAAAATTCTCTCAGTAGTGAGTGGCAGTCATTGCCTGCTCGCACACTTTACTACCCAATAAAAGACAACAACGGAAATCTGGGCGGCTGGCTGGAACTTACCGGATTTGAATGGACCCTTCATGAAGAATTAAACAGGTTCAGACAGTATTTATTTATTCTTATAGCAATAAGCGTTGCTTTTTCTATACTCGGGGGATACTGGCTGTCAAGAAGGGCGATGTCTCCGGTAGCCTCAATTATTGATGCGGCGAAATCAATTACAGCCACTGATCTGGATAAACGAATACCTGTAAATTATCAGGTCCGGGACGAGCTTACAGACCTGGCAGAAACCTTTAATATAATGCTCAATCGGCTTCAACAAGGCTTTGAACGGGAAAAACGATTTACCTCAGATGCCTCTCATGAGCTGATGACCCCCCTATCCTCTCTGCAAAGTGAAGCCGAAATAATGCTTAGAAAACCCCGATCAAATGAAGAGTACCAGGAAACAATTGAACGAATGCTGGTGGAAGTGAGACGAATGAGTGAAATGGTGCACTTGCTTTTACAGCTATCCAGGGTAGAGTCGGCCCACCGAGCAAAACCTGATACCGTTAATTTTAGTCGCATTTCGGAAATGGTGTTAGACAAATACCGGGAACATGCTCAAGAAAAAAATATAAATATTCAATCACAGATTGCGTCCAACCTGGACGTTCGGGCGCATGGTGCTTATATCGAGGAGGTTATCAATAACCTGCTGCAAAATACCTTAAAATATACACCAGAAGGAGGCACCATTAATCTGGAGCTTAAACGATCCAGCAGTAAAGCCGTACTTCATCTCAGCGATACCGGTGCCGGGTTTGATGGTGACACCAAGGACCGCCTGTTTGAGCGATTTTACCGTGCTACGCAGCAGCAAGTGCAGGAACAGCCCGGAAGCGGTTTGGGCCTTCCGCTGGTGAAAGCAATCATAGAATTATATGGTGGTAAAATAGGGGCATACAGTGACGGCCCCGGAAAAGGGTGTACATTTGTAGTGGAACTTCCATTAGCTAAAGAACAATAATCTTAATGGGATTTGACAGCCTCAATCCGTTTAAAAATTTCGCCCATAGTCAAATTCTTCACTTGTTCTACTTTCCATCCCGCAGCTTCAACATTTTCCACCGTTTGCCGGGCTATATGGACACCACTCATATAATGAATGGGGCCATCCAGCTTGTCCATCGCGGCACCAAATAACGGGTTCCCAGACCGCATATGTTCCAGCAGGTGGAGTTTACCTCCCGGTTTTGTTACACGGAGGACCTCTTTCAAACCCAATACGGGATCGGGTACCGAACAAAACACAAAAGTGGCCACTACCTCGTCAAAATGATTGTCCGGAAAATCCAACTCCTGGACATCCATTTCTTGCAGTGTAACCCGTTCTTTCTGCTCTTCCGCCAGTAATCTTTTTGCCTGTTTTAGCATATTTGGTGATAGATCGATACCGGTCAGTTTGATCTTATCGGGATGGTATGGGATATTTTTACCTGTACCAACCCCGATCTCCAGTACCTTTGGTCCGTTAACCCGTCTCCAAAGTTTTTTTCTCCATTTTTTATACCAAAGCTGCTCCATCGGCCACTCAAACAGGTTGTAGATAGTCGATGCAGTGTCATATCGTTTTTTGGTGAATTGCGTCTGTTGAGTGTCTGGTTTCATCCTAATTACCTCTTTTACCTCTTAGTTCACCGGCAGTCCATGGTCTTGTACGATCTCTAAACATTTGTCCAATCCGAATTATCTCCTCTTGCGTTATCTCAGGAAGCTCTTCATCACTTATTGTACGAGGATAATTCAATATGGCCGCCATTTCAGCAGCGCTTAACCGAGCTCTGAAAGAAGGCATCGTTCCCGAGTAGGATTGGCTGTTAACGCCGATGCTTCCGGTCAGCCCGTTCATCAAAATACGGTTGGGGATTGACTTCTCTTCAGTAATCCATTCCGAATTGACAAGCGGGGGAAAAGTATTAGCCAGCCCATTTCCATCGGTCCCATAGCAAGAAGCACAATTTTGAGTAAAAAGATTCTCCCCGTTTAACATTGTATAATCTCCGTCTTCATTGAACAGAGTCTCTTTCGGTTCATCCAAACCCGGAACCAGATCCATTACGTCACCATATTCCTCTGAAAGTCGTCGGTTCATCTCAGCCATTTGATGTTCGCCCTGTTGATTGTGCATAGCGGCCACCCGGTCGTGCATGCTCATCATCTGTTGATACCACTCCCCGGTCTGGTTGCTTCGCATTTGCCTCATCATATGCAGTCTGTTTCCCATCATACCATTTTTACTGCCCATCATGCGGTTGCTTTTGTCCTGCATGTTACCCGACATCATCTGCTGGTATGAGGCCTCCATCCTACCGTGCATCTGCTGCATCTGGGTATAAAGTGAGTGTAGATTGGCAGGCGCGGAATTCAGAGATGCTTGGTATTTCGCCAGCATTGTTTTGTAAGCCGTCTGCAACGAGTCGTAAGCGGTTTCGATCTGCCGTCGTTGTTCCCCGGTCATATAGTCCGAGCGCCCCATCTGGCAGGAAACTGAAAGTACGGTTAGAAAAACAAGTAAAATAAATTTCAGGGCTGGGTTTTTCATGGCTATTAAAAACTTGTAGTATTAGTTTTTTGCCGTACAGAAGAATACTTTTTCAACCTTATCTTCAGGCATTAATGTGCGTGGTAAACTCATTGACCGGCGCACCCTGCGATCTCTTTTGGTCTGAGCTACCCCGCTGGGTACGTACCTCAAACACAATCTTATCATTTCTATAATACCGTTTCTGAAAATAGATTGGTTTATCCCTGATGGTGTACGATATCCTGTCGATCAACAGCACGGGAGTTTGTTTTTTTATATCAAGGTAGTTAGCTATTGTTGTGTCTGCTGCTGCTGCTTCCAGACGGTAGCATCCCTTATCGATAGGAATTTCAAATTCGTTTTCCAAAATTTTAAACAGGGTTGTCTTTTGCAGATCATATCCATCTATAAGCTGCCCATAGAATACGGGCAGCCAGGTTATGTCATAAGCAATAGGCTGCTCGTTCCCGAGCCTGATGCGCTCAAGTTTAACCACGATAGTGTTTTCTTTAACACCCAGGTAAGAGCAGATTTCCGGTGTCACTTTCTCCTGCCGAAAAGATATTACTTTAGAGGACGCCTGCAATCCGGTTCCGGATAACTCTTCCTCGAAATCTTTTAGTTCAGCAAATGACTGGTGAGTTCTTTGATCACTCACAAACGAACCCAGCCCCTGGCAGCGATAAATGAGTTGCTCATTCTCCAGCGTCTGCAGAGCACGCCTAACCGTAACACGGCTGACGTCAAAGCTATCACTCAGCTCATTCTCAGAGGGTAGTTTTTCATTCTCTTTCAGCAAACCATCCTGAATCTGCCCACGCAGCCAGTTGCTGATTTGCTTATGTAGCGGCGTACCATCTTGTAATTCCATAAATCGATTGTCTTAAGTATCCATTAATTCTAATAATAACTATAAACAATCAAACATGCCATACCTGTATTAACAAGCAATTAACATAAGATTATTCAGGAATTTCAAATGGACATGAATTTTTAAGGTTTATTTAAGGTTTATCCCTTATATTCGGATTAGTATTTACTTGTATTAACAGGTAATTATAAAATTAAAAATACATTCTACAACATAAGGAAAGAATACCATGGAATATTTCAATTCAAAGAAAGTAGAACTTCCTTTCGAGCAAGCCATTACCAAAGTGACCGAACTTCTTAAGGAAGAGGGATTCGGCGTGTTGACGGAAATCGATGTCAAAGACACGTTGAAAAAGAAACTGGATGTGGACTTCAAAAAATACAGAATCTTGGGTGCCTGCAACCCCAACTTCGCCTACCAGGCTTTGCAGGCTGAAGACAAAATCGGCGTGATGCTGCCCTGCAATGTTATTGTGGAGGAGCACGAAGACGGCACTATAGAAGTTTCGGCCGTTGACCCGGTGGCTTCCATGCAGGCCGTGGAAAATGACAGTTTGGAACCGATCGCCGAGCAGGTGCGGGCTAATCTGAAGAAGGTAATTGATAGTCTTTAATACTGCGATAAGAATACTATCCAAAAATTGACTCTAAATAGAATATTTAACTCTCAATAAAAATTAAACCAACGGTGACAATTATGAAACGCTTAACCACTACACTCGCACTCATGTTCTCTTTGATGCTGATCGCAAGCACCGGCTTTGCACAGCAGAAAAAAACTGACGTGCCTCAAAAGAAACAACAAATGATGGAAATGATGCAAGACTCAACCATGCGCTCTATGATGATGGATCAAATGACCCAAAACCCTGAAATGCGCAAGCAGATAATGCAAAAAATGATGGGTACCATGAAAATGGACAGCACCATGAAGATGGGCAACATGGAAAAAATGATGGATAATCCTGAAATGAAAGAGCGCATGCAAAAGCATATGGAAATGATGCAGTCTATGATGGACGGCAACATGGATCAGTCTAAAATGAAGGACATGATGGCTGATTCATCCATGATGAAGATGATGTGCATGCAAATGATGATGCAGGGCGACATGATGGATGGGAAAGGCATGATGGATAAAGACGGT
This sequence comes from Gracilimonas sp., assembly GCA_022450045.1. GTDB lineage: Bacteria > Bacteroidota > Rhodothermia > Balneolales > Balneolaceae > Gracilimonas. The sequence continues at coordinate 67,451 of JAKURD010000010.1, forward strand.
ATGAAGTCCGGCAATGGCATCCATGAGCAACATCATAACTAACTAATAATGAAAAGTCATCCCCGGTCAATTACCGGGGTGACTCTTAAACTTTAAAATTATGGAGCAATTATGCATGGATTTAACGGATTCGGAGGCGGTTGGATGATGATTTTCTGGTGGATATTGATAATCGCCGCAGTAGTAGTACTGGTGAAATGGACCGCCACATCAACCGGTGGCTGGCCCGGCAACGGCAATAACAGGCAAAACAAAAGTGCCTTAGACATCCTGGAAGAACGATATGCCCGGGGTGAAATTGACAAGGAAGAATACGAAGAGAAAAAAATGGATCTGATAAGTTAGCAATACGAAATTCATACCCGAATAATCAAATATATAAATAGAATCAAAATTATGAGTACCCCTTTATACACACTGCATCGGATTCTACTTGCTGTACTGTTTGTAGCGGCATCAATTCAACCCTTGGCGGCCCAAAACAGGGACAACGACAACCAAAATATCCGCGAGATGAGCCTCGAAGAAGCACTTGCTATAGCAGAGAAAGAGAATTTTCAGATTCGTATGGCTGCATCCGACATTGAAATAACACGGTCGCAATACCGGCAAACGAATGCCGTCTTTTTGCCTCAAATTTCACTGGAAGAGACGGGGGTTAGCACTAATGACCCGCTGAGCGTCTTTGGATTTAAACTGAAACAGGAATCGGTAACAACTGCCGATTTTAACCCGGCAAGGTTAAATGCTCCCGATCCGTATGAGAATTTCACGACTAAACTACAAATACAACAACCGCTGTTTAACCCCGACCAGCTATTTCGTCGCAGTGCGGTGAAGAACCAATTACGTGCGGCAGAAGAGCAACTAAAGGGCACCACAAGCTATGCCCGGTTTCAGGTTAAGGATACCTATTATCAGCTTCTGCTTACCGATGAAAGGCTGTCGGTTATTAATATTTCCCTAAAGGCTGTGCAAAGAAACGAAGAACAGGCCCGTGATTTACGTGAACAGGGCATGATAAGTAAGGCTGACTACCTGGCTGCGTCTGTACGGGTACGGGATTTGGAGAGCCGTCAGTCTGAAGCAGAAGATCAGCTGCAGTTGGTTCGGGAAAACCTGCGGTTCTTGCTGGGGATGGGCGAAAAGGTAGTTATAAGGCCTACAGACAGCCTGCGGTTGGCATCAGCAGGTGTTGCTTCAATAACCGACGATTCGGCCGTGGAAAATTCAACCCTTAAAGCTCTGCGATACCGGATTGAGGCCGCCGAAGAAATGGTAAAATCCTCGAAATTCAGTTTTATACCGAGTTTAAACGCCTTTGGGAGTTACGAATTTAATGACAATGTGATGTTCGGCACCCGAGGCGAAAGTTACTTCGTGGGTGCTACTCTGAAATGGGACATGTTCAGTGGGTTCAGCAACGCAGGCAAAGTGATGCAGTCGCGAGCGGAGCTGAAAAAAGCCACAGTGGCTTATCGGAGCCAATCGCTGAAAACACAAATGGAAATTAAACAAGCCCGCCGGTCGGTAATTCAGGCCCAAAAACAGTTCAACTTTGCCGAGGCTTCCGCAGAACAGGCAGCCGAAGATTTTCGCATCCGCTTAGACCGCTATGAGCAAGGCATGGAAACAACTTCCGATCTACTCCTGGCAGAGGCACGGCTGTCAAAAAACCGCCTGCAAAGGCTCAATGCTTTGTATCAGTATAATATAAGTCTGGCAAGACTGGAACTGCTGCTCGAACAGGAGCTTCCTAACTAATCCCAAATTATTTTAAGATAAAATGAACATCAAAACGATCAATACAATGAAAAGGAATCGAATATTTATGGCTATTAGCAAGCTGTTAGCAGTCGTACTGCTTTCTTTTTCTGCCTACGCGTGCAGCTCACCAGAAAAAAACTCTCAGGACCCTGAAAATCCGGTCTCGGTGACCGCAGAGACAGCAAAATTTAGTCAAATTTCAGCTTTAAACCATTTTTCGGGAACTGTTAAAAGCGAACATACGGTGGAACTCAGTACCAAGGTGATGGGAAGGATTACGCAACTCAATGTGGAGGCTGGGGATTTTGCCCGGAAAGGAGACATGCTGGTTCGGATTAAAGACGATAACCTGCAGGCACAGAAAAATCAGGTGGAGGCCAATCTGTCACAAGCCCGTTCAGTCCTGCAGAATACAGAAACAAACTACAACCGCCTGAAGGCTCTGCATGAAAAAGGGAGCGCCACCCAAAAGGAATTTGATGATATAAGCACGCAGTATGAGGCGGCTAAGGCAAACGTAACCGTCCTCAACGGAAAACTACTGGAGATTGAAGACATGCTGGCCTATACGGTGCTGGAAGCTCCCTTCGACGGCTATGTGGTCGCCAAAAGAGTTTCACAGGGCGACATGGCAGCCCCCGGGCAACCGCTTGTTTCTTTCGAGCAGGCAAACGGAATGAAGGTGGAAGTAACGGTTCCAGAAACGGAAATTACCTTGTTTAGTCTTAATGACAAGGTTTCGGTGGATGTTAAGGCAGCCGGCCGCCAGCGTCTTACGGGAGTGGTTTCGAGTGTACATCCTTCAGGCAACCGAGTTAGCCGACAATTTATGGTGGAGGTCAGCTTACCGGATATGGGCAGAAGTCACGGCCTTAAATCCGGAATGTTTGCTGAAGTCGGACTCTCCTCCACCTCAGACTCCGCATTAACAGTGCCGAAAACTGCGGTTATAGAACGTGGGCAGCTTACCGGCCTGTATGCGCTTACCGACGATTCAGAGGTACTACTTCGCTGGGTTCGCCTTGGAGATACAATCGGAAATCAGGTTGAGATATTGTCTGGTCTGAAACAGGGTGAAAAATATGTATCGTCTTTTGAAGCCCCGCTTCGCGAAGGACAAAAAGTAAACGTACAGTAAAAGCAGAAAACGAAAGATATATTATGAAAACCGGAATAGCAGGAAAAATTGCAAATGCCTTCATCGACTCTAAACTGACACCGTTGCTGATGGTGTTATTTTTGGGACTGGGTTTCTATGGCACGTATTTAACACCCCGCGAAGAAGAACCCCAAATTGATGTGCCGATGGCTGATATCTTCGTTGGTTACCCAGGTGCTTCACCAGATGAGGTCGAAAAAAGAATCTCCATACCACTCGAAAAAGTACTCTCCAACATTGAAGGAGTGGAATATGTCTATTCTACCTCCATGCCCGATCAGGCGATGGTTTCGGCGCGCTTCTATGTGGGCGAAGATGTGGAACGAAGCCTGGTACGCCTGTATAATGAGCTGATGAAAAATATAGACCGCCTGCCGGAGGGAGCCACCATGCCGATGGTCAAGTCGCGCTCCATCGACGATGTTCCCATCATGACGCTGACGCTCTGGAGCAAATCATACAGCGATTATGAGATCCGCCGTGTGGCCGACGAGCTGGCGCTGGAGGTAAAAAAGATTGAGAATGTTGCCCAAACCAACATCCACGGCGGACGAACGCGCCAGGTTGGGGTATTCCTCGATAAAAATAAGATGGCCTCTTATGGTATTGACCCGATGAAGGTTGCAGGACAGATACAGGCGGCCAATCAGGAGCTTTCCTCCGGATCGTTCAGTAAAAATGACAGGCAGTACTTGGTAGAAACCGGCAGTTTCTTTCGCAATACCGAAGAGGTTCGAAACCTTATTATTGATGTGCAGGGTGGAGATCCGATTTATCTGAAAAGTATTGCAGAAGTTACGGACGGGCCGGAAGAACCCGCAGAATATGTTGCTTACGGGGTGGGAAATGCCAAAGCGGAACTATCCGGAATGAACGCAGGTGAATCCTATCCTGCGGTAACGCTTTCGATAGCCAAACGGCCGGGATCAGACGCTATGAACATTGCTGAAAACGTTCAGAAAAAAGTGGATAAACTGAATGGCACCCTTATTCCTGCAGGTATAACTGTGACGACCACACGTAATTACGGTGAAACCGCAGCTTCTAAGGTACTTTCACTACTGGAACACTTGTTCGGTGCAATACTTGCGGTGACCGTGGTCGTGGCGTTGGCAATGGGATGGCGGGGCGGTCTGGTAGTCTTTTTATCGGTACCGGTAACCTTTGCCTTAACCCTCTTCCTTTACTATATATTTGGCTATACGCTGAACCGCATCACACTTTTTGCCTTAATTTTTGTAACAGGTATTGTGGTAGATGACTCCATTATTATAGCCGAAAACATGTATAGGCACTTTAAGATGCGCAAATTGCCATTTAAGCAGGCAGCAATAACGGCGATCAACGAGGTGGGGAACCCGACTATCCTGGCTACCTTTACGGTTATTTCGGCCGTGTTGCCGATGGCGTTTGTATCGGGGTTGATGGGACCGTATATGAGTCCCATGCCCATTGGCGCGTCGCTGGCTATGATCTTTTCACTCATCGTAGCACTGATTATCACCCCCTGGCTGGCATATATGCTGCTGCCACACGTGAAGCCGGAAAAAGACGAGAGTGGTGCTGACAAGGAGTACCGGCTTGAAGATACCCGCATCTACAAATGGTACTCGCAGGTTATGAAGCCACTGCTGGAAAGTGTAACCAAACGATGGGTGTTTATCGGCGGGGTAACCGCGTTGTTGCTCGCTTCTACACTGCTGTTCGTATTCCGCATGGTGGAAGTGAAGATGCTGCCTTTTGATAATAAGAATGAAGTGCAGCTGATCATCGATATGCCGGAAGGCACCACCCTGGAGCGTACCAACGCCGTGGCTCGCGAAGTGGGTCTTAGCCTGAAAGAAATTCCGGAAATTCTTGATTATCAGATTTACGCAGGAACCAATGCTCCTATTAATTTCAACGGCCTGGTGCGGCACTACGATCTGCGAAAAGGAGCCAATATCGCCGATGTACAGGTGAACCTGGTGGATAAAGGAGAGCGTGATGACCAGAGCCATGCCATTGCCAAGCGCATCCGCCCTATCGTGCAGGAAGTAGGAAAAAAATTCAACGCAAACATCAAAGTGGTGGAAGTGCCGCCGGGTCCGCCCGTGTTATCTACGCTGGTTACCGAAATATATGGCCCGGATGAAGATCAGCGTCAGCGGGTGGGAAGCAAAGTGAAACAAATCTTCGAAGAAATGGAGGGTGTTGTTGATGTGGACTGGATGATAGAAGCACCCCAGACGAAATATAAGATGGATGTGAATACCGAAAAAGCAACGCTTTCCGGCATATCATCCCGCCAGGTGGTACAGGCGGTCAGGATGGCGCTGAGTGGTAACCCTGTTTCACGACTGTACAGCGAAAAGGAGATCAATGATGTTCCCGTCGTTTTAAAACTACCTGAAAAAGAACGTTCAGGCATAGAACAGTTAAGCCAGCTTTATATGCAGTCGGCTTCCGGCACTATGATTCCGGTAACAGACCTGGTAACGGTTTCCGAAGAAACCCTGGAGCCAAGCATCTATCGAAAAAACCAGCGCCGCGTGTTGTATGTAACAGCCGAGGTGGCCGGGGCCATCGAGAGCCCGGTTTATGCCATCCTGGATACTGGCGAAAAGATCGATGCCATTGATATGCCCGCCGATTACAGTTTGGACCAGATTTTTGCCGGCCAGCCCTTCATGCAGGAAGATTACACGCTGAAATGGGACGGGGAATGGCAAATTACTTACGAGGTATTTCGTGATTTGGGAATTGCCTTTGCGGTCGTATTGGTGATCATTTATATGCTCATTATCGGCTGGTTCCAGGATTTTAAGGTTCCCATTATTATGATGATTGCCATTCCGCTTTCACTGGTCGGTATTCTAATCGGGCACTGGCTGCTGGGGGCATTCTTCACGGCTACATCGATGATCGGAATGATTGCCCTGGCAGGGATCATGGTCCGTAACTCCGTATTGTTAATTGACTTTATAGAAATACGGCTTAATGACGGTGAACCACTGAAGCAGGCGGTCATAGAGGCCGGAGCCGTACGCAGCATGCCCATTCTATTGACGGCTGGTACAGTAGTTATCGGTGCGTTTGTAATACTGTTCGATCCCATTTTCCAGGGATTGGCGATTTCCCTGATGGGCGGAGCAATAGCGTCAACCGCTCTTACGCTCCTGATGGTCCCGCTTATTTATTACATGGTGGAAAAGCCCGGTGAGCTAAAAGATAATAACAACACGGAAGCATAGTATCTAATAAATCTTAAATCACAGACTTATGAAATTACTGATTATTTTAAGTATCGAAGAGTATGCGGATGAGGTACGCCGCATACTGGTTAATCAACGCATACCTATCTACAGTGAGACTGAAATCAAGGGTTGCCGGTGTGATACGAAAGACAAGGCAGTCGACCTAACGAACTGGTTTGCCAATACGGATACAACGGTGTATTCCCATCTGTTCTTTGCCTTCCAGGATGAGACGTTGGTCGAACAACTTCTTTCGGAAGTAGATCATTATAATCGGATGCAAGGCGAAGACCAGCCAAACCCGCTTCACGCATATCAATTGAACGTAGAGAAATCAGTATAACAGAGGCCTTTAACAACAATCCATAACCTATAACTAAAATATTATGAGAAAAATGGAACGCATTATACGAGCTGTCGCAGGAAGTTTTGTCACCATCAGCCTGATACTGGGCTACTTTGTAAGTCCCTATTGGTACCTCTTTACCCTATTTGTGGGATTGAACCTGTTCCAATCGGCCTTTACCAAGTGGTGCCTGGCCGAGGAGATACTAAAAAGGTTTGGTATCGGCGTGCCCTGCTCTTCGGAAGGAAGTATGAACTCAGAATTTGAACCCAAAAAACAGAAAGTTTAAAAATGAATGTACTTATTTTAGCAACTGAAAACTGTAATCACCGCCCGTTAGTGGAGAAGCAGCTGAAGAAAATGAACATATCGTACGAGGTGCAATATGTGGATAAACAGCCGGAGCTGATCAGAAGGTTCAGCATTTTTTCTTCCCCCAATATTATTGTAAATGGAGAAATCGCGTTCCGGGCTAATGAGGAGCGGTCGCTACCCACGAAAGCAGACCTGGAGGCAATGTTTTCTTAAAAACTGTATGACGGCAGCTTGCCCGTCCGGCCGTCGTATAATAATGTTACCCGGTGTTACACGTAAAAGATGCGTCGGCCATCCTTATCATTAACCATTTTTAGTGAATTACTCATTTGATGAAGCAATGATGGTTAGTATTCACAGAACAAAATTATAATATAAAAACATATTCCTATGAAAAACTCAATAGAACGTATCTCTCGGAGAGATGAAACACAAATGATTCCCGAATATGTAGCAGATAAAAAAGGATTGGTGACTGTCGATATCACGTGGGGCAAAATTCAACCTATTCAGGCCGCCGAAGGAGTACAGACCGTCAGTGAACTTGAGGTTATTGATCATATAGAGAAAGAGCGGCCCATTGTAGATGTAAGGGTTCCTGGTACCAGATTTGGGAAAAGCATCCCCGGATCAGTTAGTATTCCATTGAATGAATTTTCAGATCGTTTGGATGAATTGGACCGCTCCCGCCCCACGATTTTTTTCTGCAACGGACCCCAATGTCCGCAGTCGCAAAAGGCTATCAATTATCTGCTGGATAAGGGATATCCGGCTGATAAGCTAAGATACTACCGCGGAGGCATGCACAATTGGATCACCCTCGGGCTACCGGTTCTGAAAGACAATGAATAATGATTTAGATCAAATCAGCCGTATCACAAAATAGCTGCCGTCATCCTTGCTGTTAAATTTTTGCCATATAATGCCTCGGCCCTTTTCAATGATCTCAATAACATGGTACCCAAATCCTTTCATTTTAATGCCCAGCACGTACACACTTATATCTACTTCTGAGTTGATTTGATACTGTCCTACCTGTAGCGTATCGTTTGATACCAGCCTTCTATCTTTGATTGTTATTTTGCTTTTTCCTCCTAAAAAACCCACCAAGCCTTTATCAATATTCAAGGCAAATTCAATAGGTTCCATCTCCCAGCCGGGTTCAGGAGCAGTCGGGTAAAAAGCTTTCGTATCCAGCAGATTAACCTTGATTTCACTGCCTTTGCCATAGTCTGTAAAAGGGATGACATTCAACAGCACTTTCTGCTCTTCCGGCCGACAGGTATAGATGGTTTTTGTGCTGTCCTGAAGTTCGCCTTCGTCATTATATGAAAACAATTCTACCGGAAGGCGGTAGAGATTAGATTGTTCCTCGATGGAACCAACAATAAGTTTTTCATAGGATTGTAGTTCATCTTTATCATTGTAGTTACATTTTTTATACTGATTACCGTCGATTTCAAACAACAGCATCTCCCTGGATTGTTGAGCTCGCAGGTCCACACCAAGAATCAGAATGATTAGAAAAAAAACACAGGAAAAATAAGTTGATAAACGCATAGAGAGCTGAATCAAATATTATTGTTACTTTTGTTATGTTGAATAAATGTCATTCCATCTCCATCCGCTGCTTTGGAGCAGCCCCGCCAACAATGATCTTCTTTCTGAAACCGATGCGGCATAATCTTCTGCAGCATGCGTGTCGGGTAGCGTTACCTGCTGTTCTTTCAGGCGTTGAAAATCAGGGGTATGATTTATTTCATGCCTGATGGGAGTAAAAAAATTGTGCCCGATGGAGTCCAAATAACTGTCGATAGCCTTTCTGAGTGCACGGAGCTCATGGGGGGCAGAAGCCGGGGTTTCGCCAATGTGGGAAATGATGGACAACGCCTCATCAAGGTTGGTGATATTGACGGAAAGAGACTCTTTTCTGGAAGTACTGTAAAAATAGTGTACCGCGGGATGGGCGAAGTGATTCTGATTATGCTTGTTGATCATCTCACGAAGTGTGGGAGCGACGTTGACCAATCCCGGAAAGCTTTCTCCATCATGACTGTTGGCAACAATTTCTTCGGGGGATTCTCCCATATTTGCTATAAACAGGCTGAGATTTCTCTTGTGGATCACTGCGCTGGTAAGACTCATCAGGTAGGTCATGGCGGTAGTTATGAAAATAAAACCGGCAAACGAAAAGGCAGCCATAATAATTTGCCACCCTTCGGTGCCCGGTATATAATCACCCACTCCCAGGGTGGACAGGGTATATCCGCTTACATACAGTTTGGTGAGAGCGCTCGCTGTAGATCCGGAACCGGCCTCTACTACCGAGCCGGGATCGCTCATAAGTAACAAGAAAAAGCCAGCCCACAAAAGCCCGATCCACAGGAGGATTAAAGTCAGAATATGCGTCAACCCTGAATACCGGAATAATTTTCTGTGTTTTGTTCTTTCGTTCACCCATAGAAAGACAGCGGCAAGGGCCGAGGAGGTATTCCGGGCAACGACTCCGGCACCGTTAAAAGATACCGTGGTATAGAAAAAATCGCAGGCTGTAATGATGACAATCGCGATCCCCGGAATAAGATAAAATTCATGCATTATTGCTTATTTAACAGGTAGTATAAAAAAATTTTCAATCGCTAATGTATCATTTAGTTGGTTTCTATAAAAATGAATTAACTTCAGTTGAACAAAAACAGTTTATACCCCATCTGCTGTGTGATGCACCTTGTTAGTTTTAGCAATTTTATAAAACTTACTTCTTCCAGCTAATTTAACGTGAGTTCAATACAAGCAATCAGTTCATATATTCTGTAAAGTAAAAACTCTGCTCTGAATTTTTGTCGGAAAAAAATAAGCTGGTGAAAGACTTTAAATCTTCCACCAGCTTATTCTCCTTTTTAACCTATCGTTGGCCTTAAATCAAACCTGTCTGTTCCTTTGGGGTCAGTATCTGTAGGTCCCAAAGGGTTGATGAACGGCACGCAGACAGGATCCGGAGTAACTACCGGAACACTGTCAAGTGCCATTTTTTAGCCTCTACATTGCGTAATACCCATTAATCACGGGCCATCTGCATCCCTTTGACCCAGCCTGGTATAGCATCGGGGGCGGATTTATCTTCCCATCCATGTTTCTTCAGATATTCATCAAGCTTGGTCAGTCTGAACCCCACCTCGTCTTCCAGCGCCTGAATATCCGTACTGTATCCGACTTCGTTAAACCAGTCGCACATGGTGGCCCATTCATCACCGGCCTGTTTACGAGCATCTTCAATTGAGACATAGTAAGGTTGTACATCTGCTCCCGTAATTACAGAGAAGCGTTCCGCTGTTCCCTTTAGGGTGTGTTCATCTCCCGCCAGATTTATACTCTTACCTATAAAACGACGGGGTTCCGAAAAAGCCAGGGCGGCAATCCGGCCTACATCATCGATATCAATCATTTGCAGATTGACTCCTTCTTTGAGTGGAAAGGCAAGAGTGCCGTCCAGTATACCTTCCACCATAGCTTCAAAGTTTTGCATAAAGAAGACAGGCTTCAGGATCGTTGCCGGAAGTCCGAGTCGCTATATATGCTGATCAACCTCCCATGCGGATTCAAAGTGGGGAATACCCGTATGTTCATCATGGCTGCCAACTCCCGAAAATACAAAGTGGCCTACTCCGGTTTCGCTGGCGACTTCAGCCAGGTTTTGGCAATATTGAACCTGACGGTCGTACCCCAGTGTCCAGAAGTTTGCCACACAAAAGACCGCATCCACCTGTTCTACCAGAGGTTTAAGAGACGAAGGGTCGGAAAGATCCCCTTTGACAACTCTGGCGCCTTTTTTGGAGAGGGTCTGGGCCTCCTGCTTCTGAGGATCCCGCGTTAATGCATGAACTTCGAATTGATCTTTTTTTGAAAGCAGATGATTTACCACTGCTCCGCCTTGGTTCCCCGTCGCTCCTGCGACAAGTACTCGTTTTTTTGATAGTGTTTTCATAATTAACCTGTTTTTAGGTGATAATTTAAATTTGAGAACCTGAAAGCCTTCCCAATTCTTTACTGCCTGGTTCCAGGTTCTCTCAGTTGAAAAGAGGGTTTTGTTATAATATCATGTGTGATATTCTTTATGGGTCAAGACAATTTAAGGTAATTTAAAAAGCCGTAAGTTGTTGTATGCCATTATTTTATATCAAAATTAATTTTTGAAATAGAGTGAAATTTTTAGTTAAAAGAAAGAGGTGTTTATGGAGAAGAAAAATATCAGGAACTTTGTAAATCTTTCCCTCAACGAGAAATAGCAAGCCAATTCTAAATAAAAGCATATCTTTACCCGTTTTGTATCTTCTAAAAACAAGAAGAGGAGCAAGGGTTTGCCTGTATCTATGAAGGCGGTCTATGGAGTGGTTGGCCAAAATCATGTGTCAATTGTTAGGCAGCTAACACATTTAGACCGCATTCTTCACAAGAAAAAAGGAATTGCCGGAAGGGTTTGATGCCTCATGTAATAGCGGATATTTAAATCATTAGCTATCGATATGCACTCTCTGGTGCCTTCAATTTCTGTCCGTGTGCTACGTTTGAGTTGTAGAAAACGCTTTTATGTCACGCTCACCGACAGTCAGCCTATGTTGTAGCCTGCTATTTCGGCGTAATAGGCCCTTGGGGTAGGAATGGCACACCTGCTGAATCCACCGGTTCGCAGAGTACGTTGTTGGTTCAGGGCGACATAGGAAATTTGCTGAAAATGCATTTCTCAATTCAGATTATTCAACCCCCCCCGAGAAACCACTGTACGCCGATTCCTGCAACTATTGTCAGGATGAAGGTGCTTATCCACACAAAGGATGTTCCCGGAGCATAAAGTTTGGTTTGCTCCTCTTCGGCCTCCTGAAAAAACATGGGTACCACAATACGCATATAAACCGCCAGGGAAATAGCGCTGTTCAGAATGGCAATTACGGCCAGCCAAGTATATCCACTTTCAATAGCTGAACCGAAGAGCAGAAATTTGCCGACAAATCCTGCCAAAGGTGGCATGCCCACCAGGGAGAGCAGGAAAATGGTCATGCCTACGGCATGCCAGGGACGCCGCCTTCCCACCCCTTTAAAATCATCCAGCCGGGTACCTTCGGCCAGAGTAATGGCAAAGGCACCGGTGTTCATCAACGCATACGCTACACCGAATACCACGAGAGAATCAATAGCCAGCCCGCTCTGTCCCATGCCTATTACTCCCAACAGAAAGTAACCCGATTGTGCAATGGTCGAATAAGCAAGAAGCCGGATCACGTTATCCTGCCACAAAGCAACCACGTTGCCAAAGGTCATGGAAAGCACAGCCAATACAGCCAAAATCAGTGGCCAGTCGACTACCGAAACAGGTATTTCTCTGACAACCTGGGCCAGTACAAAGAGCGCACCTATTTTAGGAACTACCGAGAGGTAAGCGGCAACAGAAACCGGAGCGCCTTCGAAGGTATCGGGAATCCAGAAGTGAAAGGGAAAAAGGGAGGCCGTATAGCCAATACCTGCCAGAAGGGTGATAAACCCAAACATCACAATAACCGGGGATAAGTCAGGATTTATCAGCGCTGAAATCAGTGTGGTTCCGGTAAGGCCTACCCAGTACGTTAAGCCGAAGAGCATTATGGCTCCTGCGACCGATCCGTAAATAAAATATTTCATCGCCCCTTCGCTGGAGGGGTCGTTCCTGGGATGGGCGGCCATGGCCATGCCTGCAAGGGTTCCAATTAAAATACCCAGTACAAGGAACATGACATCTCCGCTGCCCGCTAAAATCATGGCTCCCAACGCAGCAAATACCATCAAACTATAAATCGTGCCTTCCCGGACTTGGTCCTTCAGTTCCGCTCTGGCAAGCAACGCAAAAAGAATAGTGGCCGGAGATAAAATCGCTGCTGCCCAAAGGCTCAGAGCATCTACACGAAAAGTGGTTGAAAAAGCCGTTGTTTCCGTTCCCAGCATATCTACGGCGACGCCTGTTGCCGCGGACATTCCTATGACCAGGCACCAAAGCCCCGCCAGCGGTCGCCGGGCCATCTCCAGGCACAATACGGTTACCGCTGTAACCAAAACAATAAGCTGTGGTAAAATATTAAGTAAATCTGTAGCCATCGGGCTTATAGTCCAAAGAAGTTAGTGGTAGCGTGAATGAGCGAAAGCAGTGAGTTGGGATAAATACCGATAATCACGGTACCCGCTATAAGCGGAACAATAGCCCAGAGCTCTCTCCGGTTTAAATCAGACACTCCGCTGAATTCTTTAGGCAGTGTGCCAAGAAATACTTTTTGTATAGCTCGCAGGTATAGAGCCGTTGTGAGCGGCAAGCCGATAATAATGATGCCAACGGCTACCGGATACACATCGAAGCCCCCCAGAAAGATTTGAAACTCCGCGGGAAAATGGGCCAGACCCGGTAACCCCAGCGAGGCAAAAGCTGCCACTATAAAGAGCCAGCCAAGAATGGGATAGACTTTTAGCAGCCCGCTCATTTCGCTCATCTCACGGGTGCCAGTACGATCCTGAAGGGCACCTACCAATAAGAAAAGTACTCCGGTAACTACGCCGTGACTTATCATCTGCAGCACCGCTCCGTCCAGGGCTATCATGCCGCTGGTGGTGGTGGTAACAGCCGCAATGGCTATACCAAACACCAAATAGCCCATGTGGTTTACACTGGTATAGGCTACCATCCGTTTGATGTCGGTCTGTGCCAGCCCCACGAAAGCCCCATATAGTGCCGTGAAAACGGCAATAACGATGACATAAGGCGAAAATTCACGGAATGCATCGGGCGTCATCTGCAGGGGAAAGCGTATAAAACCGTAGGTTCCCAGCTTCAGTAACACACCCGCCAGGATCGCGCTGCCCGCTGCCGGCGCTTCGGTATGAGCCAAGGGAAGCCAGGTATGAAAGGGAAATAGCGGCGTTTTAATAGCAAAAGCTATAAATAGACCCCAGAACGTGAGCGTAGCTGCCAGTCCTGTAATCTGGGGATTTGCAATTAGCTCCCGCATGTCAAACGTATTGGGATCAGAGAAAAGATACAGTGCCAAAAACGCCAGCAGCAGAAACAGGCTGCCTACCAGGGTATAGATAAAGAAGGTAAGAGCTGCTTTCTTACGGTGTTCGTGACCCCATTTGGCAATCACAAAGTACATCCCTACCAGAGTAATCTCAAAAAATACGTAGAACAGAAAGAGGTCGAGTGAAAGGAACACTCCTAAACTGGCCGTCTCCAGCATTAGAACCAGTTGTATAAAAATATTGGCCTTCTCTTTAATTTTTGCCGAGAAAATGAGTGCCGTTAAAAAGAGTAAGGCAGTAAGCAGCACCAGTGGAAAACTAATGCCGTCAATTCCAAGCCTGTAAGCAATACCTATGGAAGGAATCCAGCTGAATTCCTCGATCAGTGACAGACCGGGGCCAAAACCTCGAATCCAGATTAGAATAGCGGAGAGCAAGGTTAAAGCTGTTGTGGCTATACCAATTGCGTAGGCAGTTTCCGTTTTTTTAGGGCGCAGTACCATAACGACCAATGCCCCCACTACGGGTAAAAAGGTGGTTATAGTAAGTAAAGGTATTGATGAAAAATCCATAGTTTACAAATAGGTTAATAATATTATGATAAAAGCGAAAACCATCCCGTAGACTGACCAAGCCAACTCACGGTGTACTAGCCCTGATTGCATCTTGCGACCATAGTGCCCCAAGCGTTGCACTGAATCTACAAGTCCGGCAATACCCTCTACGATACCCTTGTCATCAGTAAAGCTGGACATACGGGCAATATTCAAATTGAAGGCTCCGATGCTGTCTATAACATAAGCGGTAGCACGGTCTATACCTTCCGACAGCCAGCGGGCTATGGCTAAAAAAGCGGTGCCTATTACAAAAACAGCCTGCAGCAGACTGGTTTCAATTGCGTTAAACCCTTTTGCAAGTGCAAGCATGGGCTGTACTACAACCCGATTATATCCTCCGGCTACCGGGTAATTGTCTCTGAAAAACATCCAGATGCGTTTCTTAAAAGCAGGGGCAGGAGCAAACCATCCAATCGGCAGTCCTGAGGCAGCCGCAACTAAACCGCTTATCATAGCCAGCGTCCCTTTTGGGATACTAAAGCCTGCCTCCTCAACCAGTGGATCTAAAAACAAACCTCCCACAGCTGTGGCAGCAGCAAGTGTCAGCAGGCCGGTATGCATCCATGGAAGAGAGCGTTGGGGTGTTTCGTCCGGTCTGGCTTTGCCGTTCCATAAAATACCGAACGCACGGCCCATATATATAGCCGTAAAAAAGGCTCCGATTAAAGCCGCAGGAAAGTACCATGCGGCCGGATCAGCCTGCAGACCAGCTGCCAGGATAGCGTCTTTTGACCAAAATCCAATTAAAGGGGGAATACCAGCAAGGGCAAGCCCGGCCACGGCGAAGCCGGAAAATGTCACTATTAGTTTTTTACCTGCACCGCCAAGATCCTTATATCGTGTGGAACCTGTTTCATGTTGAAAAATACCGGCTCCCAGAAATAAGCTGCTTTTCATAAAGGCATGGGCAATCAGGTGGGCAATAGCTGCGGCCGGGTATCCGGCTCCTACAGCCAGTACCATAAAACCGAGCTGGCTCGATGTGGAAGCCGCGAGCATGCGTTTGATGTCTTCGGAAAAGACAGCGGTTGCCCCGGTGAGCAGAATCGTTACACCTCCTACAGTACCGACCCAAATTAGCGCATCGGGCGAAAATAAAGGGAAAGCTTTGAGCAGTAAAATGATACCTGCCGCCACCATAGTGGCTGAGTGCAGCAGGGCTGAAACGGGGGTGGGACCCGCCATTGCCGCCGACAGCCAGCTTTGGAAGGGGACCTGCGCCGATTTACCCATAACTGCAAGCAGCAGGGCCAGCGCACCTGCCATAGAAATGCCCTGCAGCGGTTCGGCTACAATCTGGCTGGACCCGCTGGTAAGGATAATAACAAACACCCCTACATAGAGTCCCAGGTCGGCCACGCGGTTCATAAGAAAAGCCTTGGTTGAAGCGTCACCGGCTTCTTTTTTCCAGTACCAGGTGCCGATCAGTAAATAGGAGGCAAAGCCCATGATTTCCCAGGCCATAACAAAAAGGATCCAGTCTCCGGCCAGCACCAGCAGCTGCATCGCCCCCAGAAACAGGGAGATGCCGGACCAAAACCGGAGTTTTCCTTTTTCTTCTGCCATATACCCGATGGCGTAGATAAAAATGAAGGTGGTGATGACGGAAACGACCAGGGCCAGCACCGCGGAAAGTTCGGTAACCTCGAGGCGGAACGGAAAGTTGGGAAGTCCTGCAAAAGTTGCGGTAATGATTTTTCCTTCAATCATATACAGAAACAGAAAAAACGAACCTGCCAGCGATGCCAGGCTTCCCGTGAGCGCGGCATAGCCAATCTGCTTCCTTGTAGCTGTTATCCAGACAGTTGCTGCCAGAGGACCGAGTATGGTAAGTAAAAGTGCAATCATAGACTCATCACCCCTTTAATTCTGCTGATTCTTCCATCTCAACCGTACCTGAAGTACGAAACCGTTGGGTGGCAATAGCAAATCCAACAGCTCCTTCCAGGGCCATCACCGTCATGGCTACCAATACAAACATTTGGAGAGAAAAGGCCTCAGGGTGCAGGTATCGCCAAAAAGCCACAAGATTTATCATGGCAGCCCCCAGCATCAGTTCAATACCCATCATAATCATTACCAAATTGGTCTGGCTTAAGGCACCGTATAATCCTATACCGAAAAGTACAGCGGCAATAATTAAGGCTGTAATCAATAGTTCCATAGTGCTTACTTCTCCATGCTTTTTTTAATTGATAATGCGACTGCAATAGAGGCAATCATTCCGGTAAGAATGGTCACCCCAGCCGTTTCGAAGATCATCATTGACCGTTTCAAAATTTCCATTCCCAACAGGCGATTTTGTTCGTGGGGTCCGGGGAACTGAGTAGCTATTGTACCCCAGTCGGTGGCAAGAGCGGCACCGATTATCAATACGGTTACAATTACACCCGCTGCTATGGAGATATTTTTCTGATGGCTCATATCCATATTGCCCAGGCCACCCGGATCCATCATATACATCATCATAAAGATAGCCATGATGCTCATCTCCGTTCCCATCATCATAATTTGCAGTACCCCCAAAAACTCAGCTTCCATGACAAGAAACAAAGCACCGATGGCTACCATGGAAGCCAGCAGCGAGAGCGCAGACCGAACCATGGAACTGGTCATAAAGACGCGCCATCCGAACCAGATAGCCGCCAGGCCAAAAATAATAAGGAATATGAGTTGTATAGATATCATAACAGCAAGACTACTCCTACCTGAAATATGTTATAAAGGGCTAAAGGCACACCGTACTTCCAGTTGTATTCCAGCAGGTGGTCGTGCCGGATGCGGGGCATAAAATGACCGACAGCAAAAAAAGAGGCCGCTACCAGTAAGGTTTTCAGAAAAGTCCAGACAAAACCGGGCAGCCAGGGGCCCATCCATCCACCCAGGTACAGCACAACCACAGCTACCGACAAAGTTAACACCAAGGCAAGCCGGCCCAGACGAAACAACAGCTTGCGGGCCCCGGTAAGATCTGCCCAGACCCCTCCTGCCAGCTCACCTTCTGCTACCGGAAGGTCGAAAGGGGGAAGAAAAGCGATGGCCAACGCCGAAATATAAAACAAAATGAAACCCACCGGCTGATATAGAATATTCCACAAAGACTGTTGGGATTCGACGATGTCTGTCAGAAACATTGATTCAGCCCGCATTACCGTGGCCGTCAATGCCATTACCACCGGCATGGAGTAGGCGATAAGCTGTGCCAGCGCACGCCAGCCGCCAACCATGGCGTACACCCCGTTAACGGCCCATCCGGCCATCAGCAGAGACACCATTATATAGACCAGCGCCGCATTGATAAAGAGGGCGCCGGTTCCCAGATCGATTATCACGCTTCCCCGGCCGAACGGCAGGATGGAAATCGTTAGCAAAATCACTCCGATAAAGAGGACCGGCGCCGTTTCAAAAAAGACCTTGTCGTGCTTCCGGGTTTTGATCTCCTCTTGGGCAAACAGTAGCAAAAATGACCGGGCCGGACCGCTCCAACTTACGTTTCCCGTCATCGAGCAGCGTTCCAGTACTGCTACAAAATATACTCCTCCCACAAAAAGGAGGGTAATCATAAAACCGCTTAAAAAAGGCGTCATAACAACTATCTGTTAAGGGTTAATTTCCCAGGGTGAAATATCCAGTGAGTTCACGGCTATCAGTGCATCGGCCAGCTCCTGCTGTTCGGTTATCGGCTTTACCAGCCCCGCCAGTGCCACGGAGGGGGTTGTCAGGTGCATATGAGCCAGTTTACCCTCATGAATATGAAATTTTAGTGTTACTATACCACGGGGGCTCTCAGTGTGTGCAATACCATTCCCCATTCCGACAGATGGTATGTTGATCTTTCGTGAAGATTCTTTGCCGGAATCGTTACCCGCTTTTTCTATAAATCGCAGGCTTTGTTCAATTTCATCCAGCCGTACCATCAGCCGGCTCCAGGCATTGTTTCCGGCAGCGGTTACGGGAGTCCACCCGGCTTGCTGATACACAGCTTCCTCTAACCGATGGTCTTTCTCAATTCCTGCAGCCCGGGCTACCGGCCCTGTGATATCGTCTGGCAGCTGGCCAGGCACAGCACCGGTAACTTTGTTTTTTTCATCTTTGCTTGCATGATCGTGATGAACATGTTCATGATGGTCATGGGTCTCATGCCCGGTGTGCTGATGCATTTCATGGCTATGATGATCGTGCTCACCATGTTGATGACCTCCGTGGTCATGACCTTCATGGCTATGCCCATGTTTTTCGTGATGCTTATGATCTTCTCCGTGTCCCTGAGCTCCGTGATGATGTTCGTGGCCTTCATGCCCACCATGGTCATGAGGTTTCTGCTCGTCACTTTCTTCATGACAGTGACCTGAATGGGAATCCGCATTATGTTCGTGGTGATGGTTTTTATGAGTGCCGGCAGCTTCCTGGTTATGTTTCCCAGTTCCCCCGGGGTTGTGGACGGCGGCACTTAATTTCAATTTCAGATACGGCATCTTTTTTATCCGGCGGATAAACCCAGAGAGCTGCCCCCTATTTCCGGTATCGTTTTGGAAAAGATGATAATGTTTTATAGCCTGGTCGCGCATCCAGCTGCTGCCAAGCGTTGAAGCGAAAACGGTCAGCCAGTTCAAATGGCTGGTTATTCGTTCTTTTTCCAACAGCACTGCCTCGGACAGGGTTAGCGCAGAATTACCCGCTTTATCAGAAAAATTTAATAGTGCTTTTTGTGCCAATAACCGGTAGGTAACCGGCGCCATAGGGTTGATCGCTTCAAGATATTCCGGCAATGCGGCAGGGTCCTCAGGTATGGATGCAAGCAAGTTACGGCTTGGGAGCTCTTGGTCTGCTTCCGCTTCGGCAACCGTATCGCCGTCCATCTTCATAGAGAGACGCAGCCCGCCGGGCAGGCCAGGATGAAAGGGACCAAACTGCACGTCACTCCACTCCATCGGCAGTCCATCCGAACTACGTGGGAGATCTTTGGTCATGGCTATCATCGACATAAAGCCCGAACCGTGATCGTGGCCTCCATGCCCGTGATCTCCATGTTGATGGGCTCCGTGGTCATGACCGCCGTGACTATGCCCATGTTCTTCGTGCTGAGAGTGATCATGTTCTCCATGTCTATGACCTTCATGGCCATGGCTGTGTTCACCGTGCTGATGCCCTGAGTGTTCATGATCTTCTTGCTCGTGTCCATGATCATGATGGTGGGCTCCGTGATCGTGGCCGCTATGGCCGTGCCCCTCGTGCCGGTGTTTTTGATGTGCACTATGTGAGCCGTGTTGATGGCCACTATGGGAATCTTTTTTTTCTCCGCTTTGCTGGCCATGGGAATGACTATGCCCTTCGCTGCCATGATTGTGTTCACCGTGTTGCTCATGACCTTCATGTCCATGTTCTCCATGATCGTGACCGCTGTGGTCGTGCCCTTCATGCTGGTGTTTGGTATCTTGTGAGTGATCATGGCCGGGTTTGTCCGATGCTCCATGGCAGCCTTTAGACTCTTCTGCTTCCCCTGAATGGCTGTGACCGTGATTTTTATGCTCTTCGTGACTGTGGTCATGGCCTTCGTGAGCAGAATGTGTGTGAGCCGAATGATCATGCCCTTCCTCTGCATTACCGTGTTGATGGGCAGAAGGATCGTGGCCTTCGTGGCTGTGACCGTGTCCACTATGCTGTGAGTGATCATGATCTCCATGGCCGTGATGGTGATGATGGTGCATGTGGCCCTGCTGCTTACCGGCTTCTTCTATTTCGTTTACCAAGGCTTCCGGCTGATATGGTTCCGGCTCATCTATCCAAGCAAGATTGCTCAGGCACTCCCTGACAGCAGGCAATGCGGTTTGAAGAAAATCTTTTTCCAGAGCAACGTGTACATCAGGGTGAGGCAGTGGGTCAAGATGTTTCGGCCCGGCCAGCACCAGCATCCGCGGGCGCGGCATCTGGGCGTAAACAATAGCGGCCTGTTCTGCCATATCCGGGTTCATATCACCAATAATCAGCAAAACATTAGCTTCTCTTGGATTGGCTGTCAGTCGTGCTTCGCCGTTCAGGGGGCCAGACTGATAGATACGCAATATATCGGGACCCGGGACAGGAAACAGGCAAAGCTCCCGCGAAGCAGCCTTTGCCATCCATCTCCGAAAAAAATTCATTTTGCCTTTTCGCGCTCCGTATTTCATCGTCATTTCCATAGTCATTTACTGGCGTTTGAGTCCGAGTTGGGTCCAGGTGTAAACTAAGCCCAGAAACAAGATCATCAAAAATACTCCCATATCCAGCAGGGCCAGAAGCCCTACTTCTTGATAGACTACCGCCCAGGGATACATGTAGGCCATCTCCATATCGAAAGCCAGGAAGAGGAGGGCATATCCGTAATAACGCACGTGGTAACGAAGCCAGGCGGGTTTGGGCACCAGGTTACCGCTTTCTGCGGGAATATCCTTGCCCGGCTCCTCAAGTGTTTTGCCCAGCGATTGTTTGATGAGGTATAACATCCAAACAAATCCTGCTGTGGCAATCAGCATTCCAAATAATAATAGATATTGCAGTATGGGCGTCATTGCTATAGTTAAAGTAATAGGGTTAGCTAAAAGGGATAATTTTTATAATTTTGTTTGACTTAATGTTGACCGATATCATACGAATTAAGGTGACGAAATTAAAGTAAGAATATTCGAAAAAAACTAGGGGCTTATGAAGCAAACGACTTAGAGCGGGTCTTCTCTGAGTCTTTTTAGCAAGACGTTGTATAAGTTTTTATTTCGATGATTAAAACGGTAACAGCACTTGAAGCCTTTTTAAAGCCCTTAACTTGCGGGCTCCGCCTAAGGGTTAAAATACGTTGTTATACCTTAAAATAACCTTAAATAGAAGTTTAGAAAAAGCATAAATAACGTCAGTTCGATATAATCATTCTCGCTAAAGCTTTTGAAGTACGGTCTGACAGCTCCAGGTCTGTCTGACCGGTTGTTTGATTTGGGGACCAAAGCTTGTTCTTATTCCAATCCAACACCCTGCGCCTGTATCATCGATCAGATGGGTAATCCATCAGATCGAGTTCGCGGTTGTGTGTAATCTGCCCCTCGGTCTGATGGCTCTAAGTCCATCTGACCGATTGCCTGATTAGGACACCACGTTCAGTTCGTAACCTAATACAACACCCTGCGCCTGTATCATCGATCAGCCCAATCGATCAGGCGGGGTTCCATCAGATGGATCTTTCAGCTATTCTAACATTCTTTATCTCAAACTCACATTGAATTAATAACAAGATTAGAGACCGGATTCAACCACCTCGTCGATAACTTAAAACATAAAGCGGAAGAATTAGCGTAAGGTCATTTGCAGATGATCGATATCATCTACAGAATATATTTCCCCCTCTTCCCGAAACCCTAACTTATTATAATATCCCTTGAGTGCTGCTTGAGCTTCTATCCGAATAGCATCACCTTTACACAATTCTATGCCCTTTTCAATGAGTTTCAGCCCCAAGCCTGTCCCCCGGTACTCGGGAGCAACGACAATTCTACCTAAGCTGGCTTCATTATCATACTTCACGCCACGCGCGAAAAGCCTCAAATAAGCGGCCAACCTATCATTGTCATAAAAGAAAAGATGGCCTGCCTTATCATCGTACCCGTCAATGTCTTCATAAAAGCAGTGTTGTTCGATAATAAATATTTGCTGCCGAAGCCGAAATGCATCTTCGATCTGTTTCGAAGACAAATTTTCAAAACCTTCAAATACTACATTCATGAATTTTTTCTTTTAAATGTAACCATTTTCTGTTCTCAATCGTACGGAAAGCAAACATTTAACAAAAAAACCACTGTCATGATCTGGGCCTGGCTATTAAATAGTATTTCCGTTTACGCAACCTCCAGCTTACTAAGGGGAGTAGAGATTAAAAATTTTTGGAGTGCTGTTTTTGTTGCAGCCTTGCTTGCGTTAATAAATGTATTCGTAAAACCGATCCTTTTGATATTGAGCTTACCCATAACCATCATAACTTTTGGATTATTTGTATGGGTGATCAATGCAGCCCTTATCATGCTGGTTGATGCCTTGGTTGAAGGATTTAAAGTAAGAAACTTTGGCTGGGCGTTACTTTTTGGAATGGTGATGTCAGTGATCAGCTGGGTACTTTTCAAACTTCTTGGATAAACGAATGCTTTTGACCATAATAAAGACTGCTTAAAAGCAGCCTTTATTTTTTTAATAAGGTTCTTTCCGAATCAAATATTATCACAAACAGCTTGTGTAAATGTAGAAGTTGTGCCTTCCCCGCCAATATCAGGAGTACAGTACACTTTTTTCTCTACCAAAGTTTTATATATAGCTTTTCTAATATTCTCAGCAATTTGTTTCTGACCGATATGCTCTAACAACATCAAAGATGAAAAAAGTAATGCCATCGGGTTAGCTACATTTTTACCTACAATATCAGGGGCCGACCCGTGGACAGCTTCAAACATAGCAGCATCATCACCGATATTTGCAGCGCCGGTTACTCCAAGCCCACCTACCAGACCGGAAGCGAGATCAGACAAGATATCTCCAAACAAGTTCGTGGTCACAACCACATCAAACTGTTGCGGACGAAGCACCATCTGCATTGCCATGTTATCAACGATAAGGTCCTGAAATTCAACATCAGGATATTCCTTTGCGATCTTTTGGCCAACCTCAAGAAACAGACCGGTCGTTAATTTCAGGATATTAGCTTTATGAACCAGTGTCACTTTCTTACGCTCATTCTGAACAGCATAATCAAAAGCAGCTCGAATAATTTTCTTACTTGCTTCTTCAGTAACCACTGCGATTGCTTCAGAATGTCGTTTGTTTTCTCCTTCATTGATCCATTTTTCTTTACCGATATAAAGTCCCTGAGTATTTTCTCGGAAGAGAACCATATTTACGTTTCTAAACGGTGTATCAATACTAGGGAGCGTACGCGCAGGACGAATATTACTATATAGATTAAATTTTTGACGAAGGGCTACATTTACGGATCTGAAACCTGATCCTACGGGTGTAGTCAGTGGTCCTTTTAAAGCAACCCTATGTTCTTCTATAGCTTCAACGGTATCATCAGGAAGAGGGTTATCGGTTTCTTCATAAGCTTTTAAACCGGCCGATTTTTCTATCCAATTGATCTCGGCACCGGCTTTTTCTAAAATTGTAGTAACGGAATTTGTAATCTCAGAACCGATTCCATCACCGGGCATTAACACAACGTTTTTCATTCAAACAGGATTTTATTTCTTCAAATTTTAAGAGCCCGAATATATTGATTTAAAAGCCCAAATGTGAATTGTATTCCACTCGGATCTTAGATCATACGATTCCAAAGAATTATTGATCTTCAAGATATTTGGAATGAATAGAGCCCCAAAAGAATTTCTCCCAAAAAAGGTAAAATCCTATGAAACGATCTTTGATCTGGTTCAGAAATGATCTCAGAATTCATGACAATGAAGCACTTATAAAAGCATCTCAAGCGGATGAGATTCTGCCTGTCTGTATCTTCGATCCGCGTCAATTCGAATCTACCTCTTTTGGTTTTCCCAAGACGGGTGCTTTTAGGACACAGTTCTTAATTGAATCCCTTCAAAATCTTAAAAAGAAACTAAACACTATTGGCTGCGATTTGATTGTATTGAAAGGCAAGCCAGAAGTACTGATTCCTGAACTGGTACAAAAACATGAGATCGAACTTGTTTTCGCACATAAAGAAATTACCCGCGACGAAATTGAGATCGAGAATACTTTAAAAGATAAACTTGGCTCAACACTCATTTTTTCCTGGGGAAGCACGCTTTTTCATATCAATAACATTCCCTTCACTCAAAATGAAATACCGGATGTTTTTACCAATTTCAGAAAGAAAACAGAAAAGCAGGCTAAGGTTCGAAAAGAATATGAGATCCCCAGTTCTTTACAATTAATAGACGAAATAGAAAAAACGAATATTCCTTCTCTTAAAGATTTAGGTTTGGAAGAAATCACGATTCACGAACAGGCTGTCCTTCAATTCAAAGGCGGAGAAGATGAAGCTTTGAAGCGCCTTAAAGAATATTTTTGGGGAGGCGATCATCTAAAAAATTATAAATTTACAAGAAATGACCTTCTCGGGGCAAACTACTCTTCGAAATTCTCGCCTTGGTTGGCTAACGGCTGCTTCTCTCCCCGAAAGATCTATTGGGAAGTAAATAGATATGAAGAAAAACGAAAAAAGAATGTCTCCACCTATTGGATGATCTTTGAATTAATATGGAGAGATTACTTTCGATTTTCAGCTTGGAAGCATGGTGACAGGATCTTTTGGCCATCTGGAATTCAAGGGAAAAAACGAGACTGGAGGCATAGTAAAAATGATTTTCAAAAATGGGCTGAAGGTAACACAGGAATTCCTTTTATTGATGCTAACATGCGCGAACTAAATGCCACCGGTTACATGAGTAATCGTGGCAGACAAAATGTGGCCAGTTTTCTGGCTCAGAATTTAAATATTGATTGGAGAATGGGTGCTGAGTATTCCGAATCTGTTTTACTCGATTATGATCCGTCGAGCAATTATGGTAACTGGGCTTATAATACAACAGTAGGCCTTGACCCTCGCAACCGTTACTTCAATATCATCAATCACGCTGAAAAGTATGATACGAAAGGTGATTTTATTAGAACCTGGATTCCTGAACTAAAAGATGTACCTGGTGAGTTTATTCATAAGCCACACAAAATGAATCCCGAAAAACAAACGTTATTTGGCGTAGAGATCGGAAACGAATATCCAAAACCTATGATCAATCTGGAAGAAAGTTATGAAGAAATCAAAGCAAGAGATTAGAAATCGAATTTTAACTTTTACTAAGAAAAGAGGGCCTGAACGTTCCGTATCTACTTCAGAGGTAACAAGAGATCTTTTTTCGGATGTTTGGAAAAATCATTTGGATGATGTTAAAAACGTAGCCGGTGAACTTCAAAATGAGAAGCTCATCAAGATCACCCAAAATGGACAGGATGTAAGAATTGATGAGGCAAAAGGCCCCATTCGGTTGTCTATTTTAAAACCCGACCAGGACCAATGAAAAAATCGGAATCACTCCAAAAAGTTTGTCCGGTTTGTGACAAGCCATTTTCATGGCGGAAGAAGTGGGCTAAAGATTGGAACCAAGCTAAATACTGCAGCGAACGGTATCGGCGAAACAAATGAAATGTCGCCTTACTATATTCTATTCCAGATCCATTCAGGGATGCATTTAACAATCCAGGCCAGTATGCGCCATCTTTTTGTTACATACAGGTAGTTCTTCTTTTTATCGACCCCCTTCACCATTTGTCTTACTGCCTTTTCAACCGGAGCCACCCAAAACATACCTTTGGCACGCTCAGTCATTTCCGTCCAGATATAACCGGCTCTTATCTCCGTAATCGTAATATCAGCTTCTACCCTTCTTGCCTTTTGCCGAAAGCCTGTCATGTAAACAGAAATGAAGTGTTTGCTCGCGGTATAAGCTGCCGCACGATGGTTATAAAGCAATGAGGCCATAGAGGACATCCCTACGATCTGTCCGCCACCCTTGTCCCTAAAATAATCGAAAGCGAAATGACAACCATGTGCAAATGCGAGGCAGTTTACTTCTATAAGCTTAGATTCTGCTCTCCAAGGGGGAAGCATTTGAATTCTTCCAATTCCGGCGTTCAAGACCATAACATCCATTCCGCCCATTTCATCGATAAGCTCTTGATAAACTACTTCTGCTCTTTCGTGATCCGTCACATCCAGCGTTCGGACGTAAGCTAACTCTCCGATCTCCGCTTTAAGCTCCTCCAGCCGTTCCGTACGGCGACCGGTCAAGCCAACTTTATTCCCCTTTGCAGCATATTGGATGGCCAACTCCCTCCCAATGCCCGAGGTAGCGCCGGTTATGATAATGCTTCTCATAATGAATGCTTAATTAGGTTCTCTTTAAAATCGAAAACCATCATTCCGGATACTTATTTTGCAATTTGAAGAGCAGGAGTTTTCTGTTTGGCATACTCAAATGCACCGAACATAACTCCTGAATAAAAAAGATCTCCAATTACTGTGTAGTGGAAGAATGGGATACCGGCCGTATAACTCATCAATAAACCTTCAATGCCCATTGGATACATAGGATTTCCGATCCACGAACCGAAGTTTGTAACCAGGAAGAAAATAAAGGAGGCACTTAAACTTCCCGCAACTACCGTTTTCACGTTAATTTTTTTAAGGATAAAAACTCCCGCAAGCACAATAAGTGCAATAGAGCCGTACATCCAATAGAAGCCGGGGGTAAACAGCGTAAAGCCACCATAAAAATTGGCATAAAGCAGATTGTTCACCAAAAGGTCGCTAATAAAGAACGCTGCCAATGGTACTAAAAATGAGAATTTTTTATCCGCAAAATATGCCGCACCAAAAAGAGACATGGCTCCCATAGGGGCAAAATTGTATGGATGTGGAATTATTCTTGAGAGTGCTGCAATTAGGATAAACCCGGATAAAACTATAAAGCGTTTCTTATTCATTGATCTGATTGTGCTTGGTTTGAACCTTTAAAATAAAAAAAGCATCGCCTCAAATGAAACGATGCTTCTAAAATATCCGGAATTTTTTAAAATTACTTTTTGGCGTTAAGCTCAAGAT
This sequence comes from Gracilimonas sp., assembly GCA_022450045.1. Classification (GTDB taxonomy): domain Bacteria; phylum Bacteroidota; class Rhodothermia; order Balneolales; family Balneolaceae; genus Gracilimonas. Next base: position 94,590 of record JAKURD010000010.1, read on the forward strand.
TCAAATCAATAGTAACTTCATCGCCTACAACAGCATCAGAAGCCCAGTTTCCGGTACCTACTGTATAATCTGTTCGGTCTATAGCTGTTGACGCAGTAATACCTGCAACCAATGTATTTTCTTGCATTGGATTGTCTTTCACTCCGAGCAACGTAAATGGCAAAGATATTTCTCTTGAAACATCTTTGATAGTGAGCGTGCCATTTGCTACAAATTTATTGCCGCCGGCAGACTCAATACTTGTACTTTTAAATGTAATATATGGCCATTTTTCTGCATTGAAGAAATCATCAGTTTTTAAATGTCCATCCCTTTTTTCATTTTTGGTATCAATGCTGTTTACCATGATCTGGACATCGATCATACTTTCTTCCAGATTCTCCGGATCGAAGTTTACAGTAGCTTCATAGTCATTGAATTGTCCGTTGACCGGAGTAAAGAAGTGCGTTACTTCAAAGTTGATCGCACTGTGTGCTTTGTCAATAGTCCAGCTTGTGGAAGCAAGTTTGACCAGTGCCAGTGACGACACTGTAAATAATGTTAGTGCAATTACAGTTGTTAGTTTGTTTAGCGTCTTCATCTTGATTTTTTGAATTTAGGATTTGTGTTATGTCGAGCTTTAAACACATTGTTTAACCAATTAATTTCATTTAATATTAAATGATTCTTGCAATGTTACTGTCTTGATGAGCCGCCCCTGCTTTCTCTTACCTCTTTTTGTAACATCCTGTAAAACTTATTAGAAAACCGAACAAAATGCGCTTTCTTCTGTTTAGAAAAGTAACTACCTCAAAAAATTAATTATTCAATTCAAAATTTCTGTTATGAAGAATTTAATGCGTAATACCCTCGTAGTATTTTTGGGTATGATTTTTAGCACAGCAACTGTTTTTGCTCAACAGCAACAAATGCCTCCACAACCGGAGCCTCTTAGCCCTGAAGAAGTTACTGATGAACATTTAGAGAAGATCTCAAATATAACCCAAGCCGGACAAGGCATTCAGGAAGAAGCAGACAGTAAAATGAAGAATGTTGTTGAAGATGTGGGAATAGAATATCAGCGCTTCCAGCAGATCATGATGGCACAACAAAATCCACAGTTAGCAAATCAGCTTCAATTGAGCAGTGAAGAAGAAAAAACACTGCAACAAATTCAGCCCGAACTAATGAAAATAAACCAGGAAGCTCAACAAAAATATATGACCAATATTGAAGAAGAGGGGCTTTCAATTCTGGAATTCCAACAGATTGCTCAAGCAATCCAGGCTCATCCTGAGGTAGCTGAGCGGTTTGAAGAGATCAATAGCCCGGAAGAAGACGGATAAAGTTTTAATGAAGTTTCGACCCAAGCCTGATGCCGAACGCATCGGGCTTTTTTATTAAACGAAGTTTTCTATCTGCTTACCCATTCAGAGTTTTTAAGAGTAAACCGCCAGGGTAATTCGGCATCCTTTCCGGCATATTCAACGCCGATCCGCTTACTTGCTTTTATTGCACCTTTAGGAATTTCAATTCCACGATCTTCAACCCAAATAGTATCTCCCAACAGGTCTGTCTTGTCATGGGAAGTGGTAATCCCCAAAGCCTGAGACAACTTTCCCGGCCCATTGGAAATGATCGGTTTTATGTGCTCTTTTCTTCTTCTTTTGGCCATATCGTTTTCACCCTCCAAAGGTTGTATCGCTCGTATCAATACAGCGTCCGCTAATCCTTCCTTATTAGTTACGATGTTGAATAGATGATGGATCCCGTAGCATAAATACACATAAGCTATTCCCGGTCTTGAATAAAGTGTTTCCGTACGCTTGGTTCGCACATAGGGATAGGCATGGCATGCTCGGTCAGTTCTTCCGTTATAGGCTTCCGTTTCCACGATCATACCTGCTGTAAATACACCGTCAACATTTGTGCAGAGTGCTTTTCCAACCAACTCCTTACTTATACTGACAACATTATCTTGTTCATAAAAAGATCGCGGTACTTTTTTTACCATTTTACCATCAGGAAATTGCAGTATAGGGGTTTTCTTCAATGGCGGGTTTATTTACCATAAAAATATCTTTATAAGCACGGGCAATAACCGCACTTATCACAAATAGTAGCGCTGTATAAAATGTCCAAACTGCCAAAATGATCAACACCGTATATCCTTGATAGAAATAGCGATAGGTTGAAAAGGCATATTCCAGATACATGCTTACCCCGTATTTGGCCAATTCAAATAACACGGTGTACGTGAGCGCAGCGATGAGTGCTACTTTTGGTTTTATCTTTCGTTCACTTACAAACCGAAATACTACGTACAGCACAATAAAGGCTAAAACTATCGGAAGCAGAAAATTCAGAAAATCATAGATCCATGGCAGTTCTAATACGATCTCTGTAAAAGGTATATTAATTCGACTCAGATTAAAAAGTGAGATCGTGGAAACGGCAAGACTGAATATCAGGAACACGATACCAATCAGGCTGAATCCAAAGAAATTATAGATCACATCCATCACCGGATGTTTGCGTTCCTTGATATCAAAAGTATCAAAAAGTACGTGCTTAAGGCTGTGAAGAAGTCCCTGGGTAAAAAACAGGAGCACAATGATACCGATAATACCAAAGATCCTTCGGGCCCCGATCAATGGGTTTAACAATGTCTCAATGGTTATCGCACCTCGAAAAACATCATCACTTTGGGTTTCATAAGTAAAGCTCGGAAAAAACTCCCGACCGTATCGCACGATCTCATTAAACGCTTCCTCAGCAGACAGCAAATACCCGATAATGGAAATGAGGATCAAAACAAAGGGAACAGCACAAATAAATAAATTGAAGGTGATAGCTGAGGCATTAAAGAATATGTCTTTTTTGCCTGTCAGCTTTAACACTCGCTTCCAGAATTCTTTATGTTTTTGCAAAACCTGCTATTGTTTAGTGAACAGTCAAAATTCGCAGGATGTAAGATGAATTACAAGCAGATATTTCGCACATAGTTTTTCAGTGAATTCATTGGTAAGTTCCGAACCTAATTTTCAGCAATCTATCAGCATAAAAAAGGTATTTTAAGCGCATGAGTGCTAAGAAAAAGCAAACTCCGCTGATGCGGCAGTATTTCCAGATCAAAGACGAACATCCGGGCACTATCCTGCTTTTCCGGGTCGGGGATTTTTATGAAACTTTCGCCGATGATGCTCAGCTTATAAGCAAAGAACTGGGAATTACACTTACCAAACGAAATAACGGGGGCGACCAAACTCCCCTTGCCGGATTCCCCTACCATGCTCTCGATAACTACCTGCCAAAGCTGGTAAAAAAAGGATATAAAGTTGCGGTTTGTGATCAGACCGAAGATCCGGAAGAAGCCAAAAAAGCCGGGCGTAAAATTGTGAATCGTGAGGTAACTGAGATCACCACTCCCGGCGTTACCATGTCGGAAAAACTGCTTGATCATAAACGAAACAACTACATCGCTTCCCTTCACTGGGACGGAGATACCATTGGCGTTGCATTCTCTGATATTTCCACCGGTGAATTTGCGTTGAGTCACATTCGTGAAGATAATTTGGACAGCATGCTTGCTGCCATTCAGCCTTCAGAAATTCTGGTTCAGCAAAAAAAGAAAAATAAGCTGGATGGGAACCTCACCCACCACAACATCAGCTACATCGAAGATTGGGTCTATGAAGGAGATTACGGATATAAACTTCTAACGGATCATTTTGAAACCCATTCCCTGAAAGGATTTGGGGTTGAAAATCTCAAAATCGCTCATGTTGCAGCCGGTTCCCTGATGCATTATATGCAAGACACTCAAAAAGCATATCTGCGCCATCTGAGGCGATTGTATGCCTACGAAAGCAACGAATTCATGAGCTTGGATGCCGCTACCAAACGCAATCTTGAATTGACAACAAGCATTCAGGAAGGGGGCACCGAGGGTACGCTCATTTCCATTTTAGATGATACCAGCACGGCTATGGGCGGCCGTCTTCTGCGCCGATGGATTATGCGTCCGCTTAAGCGGCTCAAACCGATTCAGCAACGGCTGGATGCGGTTGACAAATTGTTCAATTCCCACGATATCAGGAAATCTCTTAGGGAAGAACTGGAGCAGATTGGGGATATGGAGCGCCTTATTTCACGTATTTGTATGGGCCGAACCAATGCCCGGGATGTGGTTCAGCTTAAATTATCCCTTGCTCAGATCCCAAGACTCAAAAGCCAGATCTCTTCCATTGAGGACCCGCTTCTTCAGAATATTTTGGGGAGATTGAAGCTTCTGGTCGAAGTGCAGGAACGGATTGGAGGAGCCCTGAAAGAAGATCCGCCGGCCAGTGTTCGGGATGGCGGAATGATCGAGGAAGGCTTTAATGAGGAACTTGATGAACTTCGGGACGTGGCAAAAAATGGGAAGAAATACATTGCTCAGATCAAGGATGAACTTGCCAAGAAGCATAATATCTCATCACTGAAGATCGGCTACAATAAAGTATTTGGCTATTATATTGAAGTCACCAATACACATAAAGATAAGGTTCCGGAGAGCTTTATACGTAAGCAAACCTTGGTGAACTCTGAGCGGTATATCACTCCAGAATTAAAGGAAGTGGAAGAGAAAGTACTATCGGCCGAGGAACGCAGCAAAACGCTGGAGTATGAATTGTTTGAAGAACTTCGTCTGTATGTTGCTGAGTTTGCCGATGACGTTCAGCAAGTTGCTCAGGCTATTGGGGAACTTGACGTTTTGCAGGGTTTTGCCGAAGTCGCCTTCCGCAATAATTACGCCAAGCCTGAAGTGGGCGATCACGAAAAAATTGATATTGAAAAAGGACGCCATCCCGTTGTTGAGAAGTCACTTCCAATGGGTGAGCCCTTTATTCCCAACGATATAAAACTGGATAATGAGCATCAGCAGATCCTGATCATTACCGGGCCGAACATGGCAGGTAAAAGTATCATTTTACGCCAGACCGGATTGATCGTATTGCTTGCACAAGTTGGGAGTTTTGTTCCCGCAAAATCAGCCAATATTGGAATGGTTGATAAGATCTTTACGCGTGTTGGAGCTTCCGATAACCTGGCTGCCGGAGAAAGTACTTTTTTAGTTGAGATGAACGAAGCCGCCAACATTCTCAACAATGCCACGCCTCGATCACTTATTCTCCTGGATGAAGTCGGCCGGGGAACTTCCACTTTTGATGGATTAAGTATTGCCTGGTCACTAGCGGAATACCTCCACAACCATGCTCCTGTTGCAGCAAAAACCTTATTTGCCACACACTACCACGAGCTGAACGAGCTGGAGCAAATGTATGACCGCACCAGGAATTTCAACGTTCAGGTAAAAGAACATGATGGAAAAGTGGTCTTTCTCAGAAAACTGGTGCGCGGCGGAGCTGACCACAGCTACGGAATTCAGGTTGCCGATATGGCAGGATTGCCGCAAGTTGTAATTGAACGCGCCAAGGAAATTCTCAAAAATCTGGAAAGCCACAGCCTCGATATCACCAACAAGAATGGCAGCATTGAGAAGGAAGCATCATCCAAAAAAGAAGCTTCAAAAAATCTCTCAGATAAAGTTGAAAAGCAACCGGAGACTTCACAAATGACTATGTTCCAGACCCATGTAGATCCCCGGATTGAAACCGTGCTAAATAAATTGGAAGCTACTGATCCTAATCGCATGACTCCAATTGAGGCTCTTATGCTTATTACGGAATTAAAACGATTGGTTGATTAGTATAGTGTTATAGTGCGAGGGTGTTACAGTGTTACGGCTCTTTAAAATTCCGTAACACTGTAACACCAAAACCCTATCGCACTATAACGATAAGACCACGAAATTTAATAATAATAATGAATGCATGTCTGAAACCAAACCACATAAATCCGGATACGTTGCCATAATTGGAAAACCTAATGCAGGGAAGTCCACGCTGATGAATTATATCCTCGGCTCCAAGATCTCTATCACTACGCATAAAGCCCAGACTACGCGACATCAAATTGTGGGAATCTTTTCGGATGACGATACTCAGATCGTTTTCTTGGATACACCGGGAGTTATCTCTCCAAAGTACGAACTGCAAAAGGCTATGATGAAAACGGTGGAGCGTGCCCGGTCAGATGCAGATCTCATCCTTTTTATCCACGATCCTACCGATAAGCATCCCACCGATGATGTAATAAAATTGATCAGTTCCATTAACAAGCCTGTATATCTGGTTGTGAATAAAATGGATTTTGCAGATCAGGAAAAAGCAGAACTGTCAGCGTCTGAAATTCAGGAAAAAATGAAGATCCATTCGGTTCATTATGTTTCTGCTACCGCAGGAACAGGAGTAAACGAATTGATGGAAGAAATTCGTACCGGATTATTGCCCGGCCCACCCTTCTACCCCAAAGAAGACCTTAGCGAGCACCCGGTTCGGTTCTTTGTTTCGGAACTGGTACGTGAGCAGATCTTCCTTCAATTTCACCAAGAAATACCCTACTCCTGTACGGTGGAAGTCGTTTCCTATGATGCAGATCTCGATATTGACAGGATTCATGCAGATATCATAGTGAATCAAAAATCCCAAAAAGGCATGCTGATCGGAAAGGGAGGAAGCGCTATAAAGGAATTAGGAATACAGTCCCGGGAATCCATCGAAGAGTTTATTGGTAAACAGGTTTATTTGGAACTACACGTGAAAGTAAGAGAGAAATGGAGAGAGAAAGAAGGTTGGGTACGAAATTTGGGCTACGGAAAGTAATTGAATCTAGTGGAGACGCGCTGGTGGTCTGGAGGATCACAGCATAAGTCTTCTGATCCTTTCACTTATTATCGAAGTAAGATCAATCAAATCAACATCCTTAGAATCTTTAAAAAAATTACTTGCACCATCCAAAATCTCCACGTAGCTTTTAAGCCATGAAATTATTCCAACAAAATATCACGAACCCTTTTGCAATGATGATGTGTTGCATGTATATGTGTTACGCGCAGACATAAGGGCTATGATATAAATAAACGATCTTAGATAAAGCCCTTTTGATATAATTCAAACGGGCTTTTTTATTGGAATTCAATTTCAATCGTTCTTTAACATACTGTTGCATTCTCATTACGAAAGGTGGAGGGATCAGGTCCTGTGAAGCCTTGGCAACCGTTTCCCGCACATAAATACTTATGTGCAGGAGAAAAGGTGCCACATCCTGTTCCGCACATAACTTGTTATGTGCCGGAAAAAGATGAGTTCGATAAGACCCGGTTTTTATAAGAAAAGCCTCTTTCGGATTCATCTCTGAAAGAGGCTTTTTTTGTTCGCACAATGGAAGTTTCGCAGAGGAGGATCATCAGTTCAGATTCAAAAACAACCCATAATACTTACTTACAAAAACCAATTATCATGAGCAACGAAAAAGAAAACCGAGACTTCAAATTTGAAACTCTGCAACTACATGCAGGGCAGGAACCCGACTCCGCAACCGGATCCCGTGCCGTTCCCATCTACCAAACTACTTCTTATAACTTCGATAATACCGAGCACGCCGCCAACCTGTTTGCACTTCGTGAATTTGGAAACATCTATACCCGGATCATGAATCCCACTAACGATGTTTTTGAAAAAAGACTGGCTGCCCTTGAAGGTGGAACTGCTGCACTTGCAACTGCATCAGGACAAGCAGCTCAATTTTTAGCCATTACCAATCTCGCTGATGCGGGTGATAATATTGTTTCCACCCAAAATCTCTATGGAGGAACCTACAATCAATTCAAAGTTTCCCTTCCCCGTTTAGGGATAGATGTGAATTTTGCGGAAGAGGATACGGTGGAAGCTTTTGAAAAGCATATCGACAAAAATACCAAAGCCCTTTACGTGGAATCTATAGGAAACCCACGCGGCAATATTGCCGACTTCGAAGGACTCTCCGAGCTTGGGAAAAAGCATGGTATTGCCCTTGTGGTAGATAATACTTTTGGAGCAGGCGGAGCATTGGTACAACCTCTGAAACACGGAGCTAATGTAGTTACAGCCTCTGCTACGAAATGGATCGGCGGACACGGAACCTCTATCGGCGGAGTGATCGTTGATGGAGGAAATTTCAACTGGGGCAATGGGAGATATCCCGGATTCAGTGAGCCGTCTCCTTCTTATCACGGCCTCAATTTCTGGGAAGTATTTGGGGAAGACGGCCCGTTTGGTAACATCGCATTTGCCATCCGCGCACGGGTTGAAGGACTCCGTGACTTTGGCCCATCTCAATCCCCGTTCAACAGCTTCCTGCTGCTCCAGGGATTAGAGACTCTTTCCCTTAGGGTTGAACGCCACAATGAAAATGCCCTGAAGTTAGCTGACTGGCTGAAGGATCATGACGCTATTGAATGGATCAATTTTACAGGCCTTCCCGAGCATGATTTTCACGAACGAGCCAAAAAATATCTAAAAGAAGATCACTTTGGTTCTGTTTTTACCTTTGGAGTGAAAGGAGGATATGATGCAGCACGTGATTTTATCGAGAATGTGGAACTATCGAGTCACCTGGCCAATGTGGGAGATGCCAAAACGCTGGTCATTCATCCGGCATCCACTACGCATCAACAACTTAACGAAACGGAGCAAAAAGCCAGTGGTGTGAAAGGTGACCTCATCCGGGTTTCAGTTGGGATTGAACACATCGATGACATCATAGAGGACTTTGAAAAAGCATTCTCAAAGATTAAAGTAACAGCTTAAATCAATACTTGTACTCCATTGCGGGCGTGGTGGAAATCCACGCCCGCTTTTTATCAAACTGAACAGATATGAACAAAGGAATAACAATCACAACGTTGAATAAAAGCTGGACTACGGAATCCGGCTACACATTCCCTTCGGTTGATATCGCATGGAAAAGCTGGGGGACACTCAATGCAGAACGAGATAATGTGATCCTGATATGTCATGCACTTACGGGACATGCTGCAGCCGATGAATGGTTCAGCGGCTTGTTCGATGAAGGGGGCATTCTTGATCCTAAGAAGCAATTCATTCTATGCATCAATGTGCCGGGAAGTTGTTATGGTTCTACGGGGCCGACCTCCATCAACCCCAAAACAGGAAAAGCATGGCAAGCTGATTTTCCGGAGATTGCCATCCGTGATATCGTCACCTTCCAGCAGCTTTTACTGGACCAATGGGATATCAGGGGCATTGAACTGGCATTCGGAGGATCTATGGGAGGAATGACTGCCCTTGAATTCGCCATCATGGATGAGCGGATCAAGTCGGCTGCCATTTTTGTGGTGGGAAAAGCGCATGCTCCCTGGGCTATCGGAATCAGTCAGGCGCAACGTTTAGCCATTTACGCAGATGAAAACTGGAAAGAAGGATTTTATGATCTGGAACTACCTCCTGCAAAAGGACTTGCCGCTGCGAGAGCCATGGCCATGATCACGTACCGAACTCCCAAAAATTATGACCAAAAGTTTGATCGTCAAATTCATCCTGAAAAAAAGATATATCAGGTTGAGTCTTACCTGAACTATCAGGGACAAAAACTAACCGAACGGTTTGACGCCAACACCTACATTATTCTTTCCAAAGCCATGGATTCACATGATGTTTCACGAGGCCGGGGGAGTTTTGAGGAGGTGCTCGGAGATCTTAACAAACCGGTATTGGTGGTCGGCTTTGAAAGCGACCGCCTGTACCCCATCGAAGAACAGCGGGAATTAGCAGCACTTTTACCTCATGCACAACTTGCGGAATTAAAATCTCCTTACGGCCATGATGCCTTTCTCATAGAGTTTGAACAGCTCAACGAACAACTGAACATTTTTTATCACTCATTTATCAAGAAATAATTATGACACTCGCACCGAAGAAATCCATCCCTGAAACTGATTCTGAGAAGAAAAAGCTCTCTCTTTTTATTGCCGGAGTTGGCGCTGTGGGCGGAACGTTGCTGGAGCAGATCACAGCCCTGACCCATCCACGTTTTGAACTTGAGGTCATTGGCTTTTGCAACAGTAGCTACATCAGCTGGCATCCGACCGGTGAGCAGCTTGAACATGCCGGATCGCTTAAAACGGGTGAAGAAACAGACTGGACTAAGATCTCTCAAAAACTTATAAAGGATGCTCCTGAAAACCTGATCTTTGTTGATGCCACCGGAAGTGAAACCGTTGCCCGAATTTATGGCGAACTTCTGGAAAATGGCATTCATATTACAACGCCAAGTAAGCGTGCCAATACTTTTGAACAGGAATATTTTGACCGCCTTATACAAGCAAATAATGCGTATTTGGCTCAGTACCGATTCGAGACTGCAGTTGGGGCCGGTTTACCGGTGGTTAGCACAATCAAAACATTACTCAACAGCGGAGATGCGATCACTAAAATATCGGGAGTGGCTTCTGGAACCATGACCTTCTTATTTAATCAATTACAGAATGGAGCTTCATTCAGTGCAGCCGTAAGAAAGGCCAAGGAGGACGGCTATTCGGAACCCGATCCACGCGATGACCTTTCCGGGGAAGATGTAGCCCGTAAATTCCTGATCCTCGCCAGAACGTGTGGGTACAGATTTGAGCGAGATCAAATTCGTGTTGATACCCTCGTTCCAAAGAATTTAATCTCCCTTTCTATTGAAGATTTCCTTCAAAAGATACCGGAGTATGATGCTCATTGGAAAAGCCGAAATGCACAGGCTATAGTCAATAACCGAAAACTGCGCTATGTAGGAGAATTCACCCCCGAAGGAATTTCAGTTGGAGTAAAAGAAGTAAAAGCTGATTCCCCGCTGGCTAACCTGAAAGGAACCGATAACTTATTGCAGATCTACACCAAACGGTATGCTGATTCACCGATCGTAATTCAAGGTCCGGGAGCCGGAAAAGACGTAACCGCTGCCGGAATTTTGGGAGATATTATTGATATTGGCGGGTTGGTTTAACATAAAATTAAACCTCCGTTTAAACTTAATCATAAATATTCCCTGTATATGTAAAATACAAACTTGTTAATTCTGGAAATTCTTCTATTGGTACAAAGACATTATTAACAATTAAATTTGTGGCTGAAGTAGCTAAGGGTTAATGTTTGGTGTGTTTATACCATGATTTTAATTGTTTTAAGAGCTCTGCATGATTGC
>JAKURD010000011.1 GCA_022450045.1 Gracilimonas sp.
TTCGCGGAAACCTATGGGAGCCAGCTCTCATAGGTTTTACTTTTCTCCCAATCGGGCACTTCAAATGTTAATTAGCCATACAAAATATTAGCACAAAGTCTTAGAACTGCCTATCTTAACCTCGTGAGAAAAAATACTCTGCATATCATTTATTTCCATCACGATGTTCATCATGCCCATCACGGACATCATCATATTCATGCGCATTAAGCGCATCAAGTGATTCTCTTTTTCTACTCTTTTATTCTTATTTTTTAATCCAATTATTTATTTGCCAATACTATGAACCGAACGAAGGATTCTTCTACTTCACTACGCATTGCCATTCAGAAAAGCGGCCGTTTGACCGACAAAACCATTAACCTGCTGGAAGGCATCGGAATTGAATTTGATAATTATAAACGTAATCTCATTGTAAAAACCCGGAATTTTGATGTTGAGCTTTTGTTGCTCCGAGATGACGATATCCCTGAATACGTTCAGGACGGAGTATGTGATCTTGGTTTCGTGGGGGCAAATGAAACGCAGGAAACCGGTGCCGACGTGACTCCAATCCGCAATCTGGGATATGGGAAATGTCGTCTTTCTCTTGCAGCTCTCAAAAATGGGAATATCAAAAAGCCGCAAGATTTTGCAGGAAAAAAAGTAGCAACCAGTTATCCGAACCTGACTCGCAGTTTCTTTAAAGAACGTGGAATTGATATCCAGATCATTGAGATTTCAGGAGCCGTTGAGATTGCCCCACAACTTGAAGTAGCTGATGCTATTGTTGACTTGGTTTCAACAGGAGGAACTTTGCGCGCAAACGGGTTGGTTGAGCTTGATACCATTCTTGAGTCACAAACACAGCTTATTCGAACCAACAAAGAATTATCCCCGGGCAAACAACAGTTGATAGAAAAATTTCTGGTACGCATGGATGGCCATCAGCAGGCAGCCAAAAGCCGGTATATCATGATGAATGCCCCTGTTGCTGCAGTAGAAAAGATCAAAGCGATTATTCCTTCGATGAAAAGCCCTACCGTAATGCCTTTGGCTGAAGAAGATATGGTGGCAATCCACACTGTTATTCCGTTGGAAAAATTCTGGAGTGTTATGGAAGAATTGAAAGAAGCAGGAGCTTCTGATATCGTAATGCTTCCGATCGAAAGTATGATCTTATAGAATATCGAATATTGAAGTATTAACTAAAGGATATGAAGACCTATCAATACCCAGATCTATCATCAGAAGATATCGGTAAGCTTCTTAAGCGACCTAAGATCGATTTCACCTCTATCTTCAAAACCATTCAACCCATAATAGATGCTGTTGAACATGATGGTGATGAAGCTCTTAAAAAATATACCGGGCAGTTTGATGGAGTGAAATTGGATTCAGTGGTTCTCAGACCTCAATTGGTTGAAGTGGATTTAGATCCTAATATCAAAAAGGCTATCGATACCGCATTTGATAATATCTTTCGGTTTCATAAAGCCCAGTTTCCGGAACCTGTTGAAGTAGAAACTATGCCCGGAGTTCAATGTATGAAGCTCGCAAGGCCCATTGAGCGGGTCGGGTTGTACGTACCGGGCGGAACGGCAATACTGCCATCAACCGCCATGATGTTGGCCATACCGGCCATGATCGCCGGCTGTACCACCAAAGTATTAGCCACCCCACCACGAAAAGACGGTGCGGCAGCTCCTGAGATCATTTACATTGCTAAAAAAGCAGGGGTGGATACTATTTTATTGGCCGGGGGTGCCCAGGCCGTAGCGGCTATGGCACTTGGAACTGAGTCGGTTCCAAAGGTGGATAAGATATTCGGGCCGGGTAATCAATATGTAACAGCGGCAAAAATGATCCTTCAGAATTCTGAAGCTCAGATCAGTATTGACATGCCTGCCGGGCCTTCGGAGGTTTTGGTAATTGCTGATAAACAGGCAAATCCGGCTTATGTAGCTGCTGATCTGCTTTCACAAGCTGAACATGGCAAAGACAGTCAGGTTGTATTGGTAGCACTAAAAGGGTTCGATCTGGAGAGTTTAAAATTGGAATTAAAAGTACAATTGGCAGAACTACCCCGAAAAGAGATGGCTGGGAAAGCATTGGAAAATAGCTTCACGGTTGTTGTTGATTCCATAGACGAAGCCTTCGATTTTTCAAACCAATATGCCCCTGAGCATTTGATCTTGAATGTAGAAGAAGCTGCATTTTATACGGATAAAATTATAAATGCGGGTTCTGTATTTTTAGGTCAACTGACTCCGGAAAGTGTGGGGGATTATGCTTCAGGTACAAATCACACCTTGCCAACTTATGGATATGCCCGAATGTATAGTGGGGTGAATTTGGCTGCATTTCAGAAATCAGTGACCATGCAGTCGCTGAGCGAAGAAGGATTGAGAAATATCGGTCCGGCCGTGGAAAAACTTGCTGAATTAGAAGGGCTTCAGGCTCATAAAAATGCAATAACTTTAAGACTAAATGATTTAAAATAATGGCGCATAATTATGCGGCTCTTACTTTACGATCTAAAAAAAGATATAAATGAAAAAAATGAACATTCAGTCCCTTGTAAGGGAAAATATACAGAACCTAACACCCTATGGCAGTGCTCGCGATGAATTTGACAGCGGCATATTGCTGGATGCTAACGAAAACAGCTTCGGGGCTCCTTTTGCTGATGACATGGCTCTTAACAGATATCCCATGCCTTATCAGGAAGAGTTGAGAGATAAAATCGCTGCTTTTCGCGGACTTAAAAGGGAAAATGTTTTTGTGGGTGTAGGAAGTGACGAGGCTATTGATCTGTTATTTCGGATTTTTTGCAGGCCGGGAAAAGATCGGGTTATTATAAATCCTCCGACCTATGGCATGTATAAAGTATCGGCTAATATTAATGATGTAGCTGTTGATGAAGTTTTACTTACGGAGAGTTTTCAGCTTCAACCTGAACGTATTTTGGAAACTGTTGAACCGGAAACCAAGATCATTTTTATATGCTCACCAAACAATCCTACCGGGAACAGTGTCAATAAACACGATGTGATAAAAGTGCTGGAAGGATTTAACGGCATTGTCGTTGTAGATGAAGCATATATCGATTTTAGCAGGCAGGGAAGCCTGGCAGATAACCTCAAGGATTTTGAGAACCTTGTAGTGCTTCAAACCATGTCAAAATCATTCGGATTGGCAGGAATTCGACTTGGAAAGGCTTTGGCCAACCCGGAGATCATTTCTTATATGATGAAAGTAAAAGCTCCATATAACATAAATAAGCTGACATCAAATAAAGCGGCTCAAGCCTTCTCAAACATAGGGCGTCTCACAAAAAATATTCAGGCTATTTTGAAAGAACGGGAACGGGTGATCGGGAAATTGGTTGCGTTTTCGCAGGTTGAAAAAGTTTATCCGACTGATGCCAACTTTGTTATGTTTAAAATTTCGGATGCACTCAACGTTTACAAAAATCTTGCTGATGAAGGTGTGGTTATTCGTTATAGGGGAAATGAACCACATTGTGAAAATTGCCTGCGCCTAACCGTTGGAACAACAGGTGAAAACGATCGCTTCTTTTCAGCATTGGAAAAGGTGCTAAATACAAGTGAAGTAACTAAGGGATGATCACATTAAATAAATAGGTCTATGTTGATATCAATTACTAAAAATGCGCTTAATGATCCATCCGGGAAATTTTTGTTTCGGCAACATGCACTTTCTTCTCTAAAGCAGATCAGGGAAGGTGGTCGGGATCTGCATGTTGAACAGAACTCAATTTCAGCCCAACAAAAGCAGTTACTGAAGCAGGAAGGAATTTCATTTTTTGAAGAAGGAGAGGCTGATCTGGTAATTGATGGGAAAGACGGGGAGTTGGTTTTGAGTAAGGAGGGAGAGGAACTGTTAAGTGATGAAAATTGGTATCCAATTATCGAGTATATTACAAAAGAGGCTCGTAAAACTTCTCTTCAAAGGAAGACCAGTGAAACTGACATCAGCATAAATATAAATTTAGATGGAACCGGGAATGCGGATATTTCCACCGGGTTGAATTTCTTTGACCATATGCTGGATCAGATCGCCCGTCACGGTCTTATCGATTTGAAATTAAAGTGTAAGGGAGACCTGGAAGTGGATGAACACCACACTATTGAAGATGTTGCAATTGCTTTGGGTGATGCGATCTCAAAAGCACTTGGAAATAAAAAAGGGATTGAGCGCTATGGTTTTGTTTTGCCAATGGATGAAGCACAGGTAACTGTAGCTTTAGATCTTTCAGGAAGGCCATATCTTGTTTTTGAAGGTGATTTTAAGAGAGAGTATGTGGGGGACTTCCCCACCGAAATGGTAAAGCACTTTTTTTATAGTCTGGCAATGAACTTGAAGGCTACAATTCATGTTAGCTTTGCAGGTGAAAACGACCACCACAAAATCGAAGCCTGCTTTAAGGGTTTTGCCCGGGCTCTGAAGATGGCTATAGAACAAAACGGGCGTATCGAGAATCTTGTCCCCAGTTCCAAAGGGACGTTGTAGATTATTTATGATTGCTATCATCAAGTATAAAGCCGGAAACACAGCTTCTGTTGCAAACGCATTAGAAAGATTAGGAGCCCATTATTTTTTCGCTGAAACCCCCGAAGAACTTGAAAGCGCCAAAGCGGTGATCTTTCCTGGAGTAGGACATGCCGGTGCTGCTATGAGATCGCTGGAAGAAAATGGAGTTGATGAATGGCTCAGGAATACAAAGAAGCCGGTGTTGGGAATTTGTGTAGGTATGCAGCTTATGTTCGAAACTTCTACGGAAGGAGATACTATAGGGCTTGGGATCATCCCGGGAGCCTTGCAAAAATTCGACGAAAAAGAAGCTAAAGTTCCACACATGGGTTGGAATAAACTCATAAACCCGGAAAAACATGCGATCCTGAAAAACCTGACCACAAAAAATTACCTGTATTTTGTACATAGTTATTATGCCCCAGTGGGAGATCATACCCTGGCAACTTGCAATTATATCAACGACTTTTCCGCCATCGTTGCCAGGGACAATTTCATAGGAGTACAATTTCATCCCGAAAAATCGGGCAGTGTTGGGTCTATGATCCTTCAAAATTTTTTGGATCTGGTTTATTCTCCTGAGAAGATGAAAGTATAAGATGAAGTAGTCACGATGAAATCTGGCAGTTTAGTTAGATTAGCGAGCCTGCGTCTTTTCCTAATCCAACATCCTGCGCCTGTACCATCGATCAGATGGGTAATCCATCAGATCGAGTTCGTGGTTGTTTAATCTACCTCTCGGTCCGATGGCTCCATGTCCATCTGACCGATTGTTTAATTCGAGCACCACGTTGAGTTCGTATCCTAATCCAACATCCTGCGTCTGTATCACCGATCAGGCGGGGTTTCCGTCAGATGGATCTTGCAGCTATTCTAAAATTCTTATAGACACGTTTTTTATCTCAAACTGACGTTGATCTAATGTTGAGCCATCTATGAAATGTCGCCAAGGGGTTGCAACTGCTTGGCGCAGATTACACTTTCATTCCCATAGTATAATCACATTATGTACCTATTCCCTGTTCGGATTGGCAACAGGAAATCACTAACCGGTATTCTACCCGGCAACTGAATATAGACATGGACAAAAGGTAATGTGTTGATGAGTCAGTTTAGCAGGCTCTGTATATGTAAAGTTTCAGAGATCACCTTTAATGACAGCCTTATTACTGAAAATATGACTCAGAGATACTGATAGGCAGTATATCCAGATATTTAATTTAATATTAAATCAATTTTTATGTATAATAAACAATCAACTTTACACAAAAATGAGGATTACTATGAATACTATGATTGCTAATATAGGACGGTATATGTATGCATTGCCTTTTGCAATTTTTGGTTTGCTGCATTTTATGAATGCAAATGCTATGAGCGGAATGGTGCCTATTCCCGGTGGAGTTTTTTGGGTATATCTGACCGGTGTGGCACTGATCGGAGCTGCTACAGCAATAATTATTCAACAAAAAGTATCAATTGTTGCTTTATTATTAGGGATTATGCTTCTTATTTTCGTTTTATCTATCCATTTACCGGGTGTTATATCAGGAGGGGAAGGAATGCAGGCCTCCATGTCAAATATGCTAAAAGATCTGGCGCTTTCAGGAACTGCATTCTTTATATCCGGAGTGTATTCTTCTAAAGAATCCCTAACAGATAGCGAATAAATAATAACTTAACGTGAGTTCGAGATAAGAACTAAGTTAAAAGGATAAAAATGGATTCTTTTGGTCATTCCCGTGGAGACGGGAATCTAATGGTGGCCATTAATTCCGTATTCGCTGCCTGACCAGCCATAAGATTTCGGGCATTCGCCGCGAAATGACCATTCAACGTACTCAACAGATGGTCTTTATATCGAATTCACGTTAACTTACTGTGTATAAACCGGCTGTCACTTAACAGCCGGTTTTTTTATACCATTATTTTACAACTTAGAGATAAGACGGATATTTAATAAACTTCTGTCCAGCAATTTTGCTTTTGTTCAGGTTTAAAAATATCGGGATGCATTATTTCTGCCAATATCCGGGCAGAATTAGCAATTCTCGGGCCCGGGCGGTTAAAAAATTGGTGCCCATCGGCAATGTATATCCTTTTATTTTTTACGGCTTTCAGCTCTTGCCATCGTTCAGTTTTAAATAAAGTATCTAATTCTGATTTAGTTCTTTGAATGGGATAACCGCAGGGTATAATAGATAAAATCTCAGGATCTGCTTTCATTAATTGTTCAAAATCAATGAAGGGTGAATGTTCTCCGCTTTCTCCTAACGTACAGTATCCTCCGGCAATTTCTACTAAGTCAGGCATCCAGTTCCCGGCTGCCATAAGCGGGTCAATCCATTCTATGATCTCCATATGGACAGGTTCTAATGTTGAAGTCTTATTCCGGATCACCGAAAAACCCTGGTCGATTTCATTTTTTAGCTGCAGTCCTTTTTCGGGAATCTTAAATTGGCCTGCAATAACCTGAATGTCAGCCAAAATATCTTCAAGGGTTTCGGGAGAAAAAGAAAGAACAGACGCCTCTACTCCAATTTGAGCCAAACATTGTTCCACGTCTTTAAGAGCCACAGCACATACTTCACATTGATCCTGAGTAAGAATGAGGTTTGGGTTTAACTGTCGGATTTGATCCGTGTTGATCCTGTAAATTGATAATCCCTCAGAAAGAATTGCCTTAACTTTTTGATCGATATCAAAACTTTGACCGTCAAAAGGGTACTTAGGCTGACTACATACGGGCAACGTTTGTACATATTCCGGGTAGTCACATTCGTGGGAACGTCCTACAAGTTGTTCGCGCAAATCTAAAGCGCAAACAATTTCTGTTGTTGCAGGGAGCAACGAAATGATTTTCATCTCTGATTAATCTTTGGAAGGCGGCCTTCGGTTATCATTCGAAATAGTATCAATGAGTTTGTTGTAGGGATCGATACCCACCGAAACCGGTTTCTCATCTACGGTGATGGTAATTTCATTCATGATATCAGTGAATTTCCGTTTCTCCAGGTATAGAACGGTTTCATTGCCTTTCTCGTCCACTCCAAATACGCCTACTTCTATCCAGTCGTTGAGCGGCAGTGATTCTACCGGTCGGCGGCGTCCTTCAACTTCAACCGAAAGACTGTCTCCGGCCTCATTTTTGTAGATCCGCTCACCTGTTTCTCCGGTTCGGTATTTGGAAGCCTGAAGCGTCATATTTATTTCAAAGGTACTACTATCAATTTCTGAATAAGAGGCCTCTTCCACACGGTTATCATACAGCGTGATAGTTTCAAACATATCCTTGATAAGATATTGTAGTGAATCGGGTGTGGCTTCTTTCAGATACTCCACCAATTCCAGCGAAATGGTATAAGGCGGCTCCTGAAAAGCAACCTTATCAATGTAATCACTCAGGGCGGCGTTAAGCTTATCTTCACCGATATAATCACTCAACGCATAAAACACGAGCGAGCCTTTGTTATAGTGAATGTACTGCTGATTCTCATTATAGATCAGTGGCATTTCTTTTTGCGATTCCATCGTCCGGCCTATTAAATAACTGTCTAAAGCATCTTTGAGAAACCGGCGCATCTGGTGCACACCGTATTCTTTTTCAAGCACTTTTAAGGCGCTGTATTCCGAAAGACTTTCGGACAGCATGGTTGCCCCTTGAACATTAGCTCCGATCACCTGATGCGCCCACCACTGATGCGCCACTTCATGTGCAGTAATACTGAATGGATAGTTTACAGCTTCTTCATCGGTGGTATCCACATCGGCGATAAATCCGACGGCCTCGGAATAAGGAACGGTATTGGCAAAGGATTGTGCGAAGCTTCCACCGGTTCTTGGGAACTCAATAATACGTAGTTGACGGAACTGATACGGGCTGAAATTCTCTGTGTAATAATCCAGCGATTTCTTCACTCCGTCGATCATATAACCCAGGTTATAGGTGTGATCAGGATGATGGTATATCTCAATATTCACATCATTCCATCTATCCCGGACAACCTCAAATTCGGCAGAAATAAATGAATAGAAATTTACCATAGTGCTGTCCATTTTATAATGGAAGTAGCGGCGGCCATCCTCTTCCCATTCATCCTGAAGATAACCCGGCGCGATGGCAATTTGCTCAGGAGAAGTTGAGATCGTAGTCTCAAAATCGATCCAGTCTGCATCACTGGAGATGTAGTTATCCATCCGTGCGGTACTGTCGGTAGGCGGAGCCATACGGTCTTTGGGGGGAAGTCCATAGCGTTCGCGGGCTTCAGGACTGCTTAATTCCCCGGATTCCTGATATCCAATTCTTGGGAAAATGGAGTTATTGATGAAAGTTCCGTTATTACGCACCGGTGAATTATTCCGCAGGATCTCATTTGGTTTGTTGGAAAGTGCAAAGGTGAATAGTACCGAATCGCCGGGCATCATAGGTTCGGCAAGTTGGTAGATGTCGTAATTCATGGAATCGTCTTCCACTGCCAGCTCAAACTCACGGCCAAACTCGAATACACTGATGAGGTTGTTATGATCGATGTGTATGGAGTCTATGGCTATGTCGGTTTTATTTACCAGAATATAGCTTCCGGCCACTTCCAGATCCCGGCTTTCAGGAAACAGATCCAGGTTTATAGAACTTGATACAATGCGCGGCTGTGGGACGTTCTTATATTTCCCGTAATTTTTTTCCCAATTAGCTGCCCGCTGTTCACGCTGTTGAGATGAGATATATTCGTATTTGACGTTATTAACATAATAGATCCAGCTTCCTATTCCCAGAAAACCAATTAAAGAAAGGGTAAAAATGATCTTTAGCTTTGGGGTGAAGGCTTCTGCGGCGTTATGGAATCTTTCTTTGACACTGCCCGGTAAACCTCTCCTGAAAAACAGAATTGAGAGTACATAAAAAGCAATTCCCAGCAACAGCCAGTACACTTTATATACAAAGTATGGAGCGAGCGAGCTGTCATATCCGTTCATATCAGAATAGGCTGTTCCGGGAGCCTGATTAAATTTGAATATGGTTTGCTCGATCCCAATTTCACTTAAAAAGGTAATGCCAATGGATATTACGAGGAGAAGGATAAACCCGATATAGTAATTCTTGAACAGGCTGTGGATAAAGATGGACAGTAATCCCCAGATAGCTACATGAATGAGCGTAATTGCATACAAGTCAAAAAGGTATAATCCGATCTCAAAATTGTAATATCCATTGAAAAACTGAACACCGAGTCCGGCGATCATGATGATGGAAAGCAATGCCATTTGCATCAGCACTAGTGCCAGAAACTTAGAAAACAGGATGGTCCAGTTTGGGGTGGGTGTTACATGAATCAACTGATCCATATTATCGCCACGGCTCCGGTGGATGAGCATACCAGCATATAAGAACGTTAAAATATTGATGAACAAGCTGAAAAAAGTACCGGGAAGCTGCAGCATTTGCCAGGTTACGGGAAGGGTATCGGTACCAAAGATCTCACCTCCTAAAAGTATCACGCTAAGCGAGATCAAAAGCCCGATCAATCCTATGATGATAAACGCCCAGCCGCTTACGATATACCGGAAGTCAACTTTGGCAAGCTCCCAGGCAAGTTTCAGGTTCTCTGCAAAGGTGAAATTCATATTCACTTTCGGCATGTTCACCGTTAGAATGCTTCCAAAGTTCTTCTTGGTTACGGTTTCTCCTTTTTTCTTCCGAAAGAAATTGAAGCTATAGGCCTGCTGACTAAAACTGAAAGCGCGATAAACTAATCCAAAGATCAGGATACCAAGTCCGGTCCAGATAAGTCGGTTGTATAGAATAATTTCGCCCCAGGGGAGCGGATTTTCATTTTGCTCGAAAACCGTCCAGTATTCCGTGTAATAAGCATTGGCCTGGGCTCCATAGGGATCGAGCAAAGCGGCCAGCATTTTGTTATCAAGGTTGGAAGTGAGGTTTTGGGCAAATATCTGAATCAGGAAAAACCCCAGTATCACAATAAAGGCCACGTTTATATTCCGGGTGAAGGCCACCACGGCAAACACCATTGCCCCAAAAAAGATCATATTGGGAATGAGATAATACAGAAAAGGCTGAATATAGCTCATCAGGTTGAACGGGCCAAGTAATTCCGGATTCGTACCGGGAGTGATGGTTCCAAGAATGATTCCCAAAGCAGCTGCAATCATTATAAAAGTAGAAACCGTAAGCCCTGCCATAAATTTACCAAGCAGATATTCCCATTTTTTGAAGGGATAAGAATATAACACCGAATGCATGTTGTGTTTATAATCCCGGTAAATGGTTCCGCCGATCAGGGCCGGTAAGAAGAAATAGAGGATGATACCCATCTCATTCAAGAGCCCGTTTATGGCTATAGGCGAGTTCATAATGGTGATGGTATTCATGCTCACCGTCAGGCTTTCAAATATTCCCGCAGCGCTGATCATCACAAAATAAGAGAGGGCAAACATAATGCCGGCATACACATAAAAAGAAGGTTTGCGCAGCCAATACCGAATCTCAAAAGAAAAAATGGAATAAAACATATTGGACAAATTTTTGAATTAAGCGGTTACAACTTCTTTCTCTTCTCGCAAGGTGACGAAATACACATCCGCCAGATCCGGATCTTTTGCTTGAAAGGTTTCGTTCGGTTGTTCCATATTGTGCACACGGATGTTCAGCGTATTATCCTGATTGAAGTTGGAGGAGATGATGTTGAACTGATCTTCATAAGTTTCCAGTTCATTCCGCTCTATTACCTTTGTCCAAATTTGTCCTTTTAAACTTTTGACAGCCTCTTTTGGAGTGTGGTGACTCAAAATTCGCCCTCCATTCATAATGGCCATATCGGTACAAAGCTCCTTCACATCATCCACAATATGGGTTGAGAAGATCACGATATGATTAGTCCCAATTTCACGCAGCACGTTCAGGAATCTATGGCGCTCAGAGGGATCTAACCCGGCCGTAGGCTCATCCACGATAATGAGCTTGGGATCATTCAATAATAGCTGAGCGATTCCAAAGCGCTGTTTCATTCCACCGGAATAGCCGGCTACGTTTTTGTTCTTTACCTCACTTAAGTTAGTTACTTCCAGGGCGGTATTAACCATTTCGTTCCGTTCATCCTTATCGGTGATTCCCTTTAGACGGGCAAAATAGTGCAGCAGTTCTTCGGCAGACATGTTCGGATACACTCCAAATTCCTGAGGCAAGTATCCCAGCACTTTGCGGAGACTTTGTTTGTCCTCAAGGATGTTGATGTCATCCAGGAAAGCAGAACCGCTGTCAGGAGCCTGCAGGGTAGCGATGGTACGCATTAAGGTAGATTTTCCGGCCCCGTTTGGCCCCAACAGGCCAAACATTCCAGATTCAATCTCTATGGAAACATCATCAAGGGCTTTTACCCCGTTTTTGTACGTTTTCGAAATATTGGAAAGAGTAAGTTTCATAACCCGTTTTTTTTAGTGATGGATAACGAGCATGAGTATAAGTATTTAAAACTTTTTTTTTGGATGAAATTGATAAAAATAAAAAAAGGCACAGCCCGGTGGACTCCGCCTTTTTAAAATCCAGAAGGACTTAATTAATCCACCCAATCAGCTACAAATACGTTGGTCGAGCGGCTTCCTCCATTATTGCGGTTTGATGAGAAGACGATCTTCTTACCATCAGGAGAAAACATGGGAAATGAATCAAATTGATCGTCAAAAGTAATCTGCTCCAATCCGGTTCCATCTATTTTTATCATAAAGATGTTAAAAGGAAATCCACGTTGGGACTGATGATTCGATGAAAATACGATCTTCTCACCCGATGGATGGAAATACGGTGCCCAGTTGGCATTGCCGAGATCCGTGATCTGCTTTAGCCCGGTTCCATCCACATTCACCATAAATAATTCCATATTAGTGGGTTCAACCAAGCCATCTTCAAGTAAAGATTGATACTTGTTAACTTCTTCCTCAGTCTGTGGGCGGGAGGCACGAAAAATAAGCTGACTTCCATCCGGTGAGAAAAAGGCTCCGCCGTCATATCCCAGTTCATCAGTTATTTGGATAACGTTAGAACCATCGGTGTCCATGATGTAAAGTTCCAGGTCTCCGCTACGGTCGGAGGTAAAAACGATCTTATCACCTTTTGGAGAAACAGTGGGTTCGGCATCATAACCGGGTTCATCGGTAAGTTTTGCGATGATGTTTCCATCCATATCGGCTTTATAAATATCATAGGTATCGTAGATTGGCCATACATAGGCACCGCTTGCTCCTCGTTCGGGTGGCGTTGGGCACTTCATCCCGTTTTCATGGGTCGAAGAATACACAAAGGTTGAATCACCGGGAAGAAAATAGGCACAGGTTGTGCGTCCGTTTCCGGTACTTATCATTTGTGGTTCAAACCCTGATTCTTTCTCAGAAATATCCATCGTGAAGATTTGATCACATTCCACCCCCCATTCAGGATTATTGGATTGGAAGATGAGTTGTTCGCTGTCATAACTCCAGTAAGCTTCGGCATTATCACCTCCAAAGGTAAGCTGACGTACATTCTTCAGATGTACTTCTTGCTCGTATTTTAGGGAATCTGTTTCAGGATTGTAGGTGTTTTTTTCAGGATTGGAGGTACATGAAACAAGAAGAATAGTGGCTAAAAATAAAGAAAGATACTTCATGAATAGTTTTTGAGTGATTTTGATGAATGGGCAAAAAATAAGGAAATTGGTCAATTTGATCACAGTGTTATTTGATATACCAATTAAATAAAAAGGAACATGCCTTTTATAGCATGCCCCTTCATAAGGTTTAAACTAAAAAATCAGAAACTTAACTGAATGCCTCCAAGAACATATCTTGGCAGCCCCGGACGTAATCCTGCCGGTCTGCGTGCAACTATGTAGGTTTCATCAGTTAGATTTTTAATGTCCATGAAAACTTTGGCATATTCGTTTATCCTGTATCCGAGATTTAGGTCAGTTAACAGATAGGCATCAGTGCTTTCATTATTAGAAATGGAACCCTGACCGGCAATGGTTCTCATTTTAGAAGAAGTTGAGAATGAGATGTTCGCTTCAATTTTATTAAAATAGATTCCGAGTGATGCATTAAGTTGATGTTTAGGGAGGTATGGTAACTCATCTCCCTTTTCTATATCACCCCATGGCCCGAAACTACTATCAAACGAGTTTTGGAATTCAGCATTGGTGTAAGTATAGTTCAGGGAAAGTGGTAACTGAAAGTTGGACGCTACTTCCGTTAGCATGAGCTGTGATGATACTTCAAGTCCTGTTGTGTTTACTTCACCGGCGTTAAATTGATCCGTGCTTCCGGTTCCACCACCTGCAGCAAGGTCAGAACCCAATAGGTTGCTGTAGTCGTTAAAGAAACCTACAACTTCTAAATAAATACGTTCACTATTGAATCTGGAACCCAGCTCATAGTTAATGCTTTTCTCGGGGTCAGTATCAGGGCTGGCTCCGGACCCGGGAGGGGCAAACCCTTTGTGTACCCCACCAAAAATGTTAACAGTTTTAGATAGATTATAGTTGGCACCCAATCCAGGTACAAAAACATCCAGGTTAATTTCATTGACTGCCGGTGTTGTTGAACGATCAGGGTCGGTGGTTCCCCAGTTTTCCCGTTTTAGTGTAATGTTCTCGTATCGAAGTCCTGGAGTTATAGTTAGTTTACTATTGATCAGGATCTTATTCTGAATGTAAAGAGCCAGTGCGTTTGCTGATTCTATGCGGTTACTATCTGTACCCGGTGTACCGATACTAGTTCGGATCATTTGTCCACCTTCCATTCGGTATCCATCAACCCATTGAAAGCGGTCCATTTCATCGTAATGATAACGAATGCCCAGCTCAATGCTGTTTTCAAAGGTTCCGACCTTTAGATTTGAACCGATTATAGACTGAATTCCCTGGGAGTAATAAGAGCGATTGTTTGCCTTCACAGCTAAGGCATCATCAGCACTGTTAACCTGTCCGGTTACAATATTATAAGCAGACTGGTTAGCTTGTGGGGCAGCAAGCAGATTTCCAATACTTACGCCATCAACTTCATCTAGTTTATACCAGTTTCTGTTGAAATCATTTTTGTATAAAGTAGTTGTGATATCAAGGTTTTCGCTAAACTGAGCAAAATGTCTAACGGAATATTGCTGATGATCAACATCCATGAGATCCACTTGAGAACCGGTATACCTTCTGTAAGGATTTTCCTGAAAATCAGATTCCGTCAGCCCAAGGTATGTTTCATTCGACATTTCTTCGTAGTATCCGATTTTGAATTCTACTTTCTGAAAAACGTCAGCTGTGGGATTGGTTTTGATCATGAATTTTCCTATAAAATCCTTTATGTCAAAACCTGTGTTGCCACCGTTGTCAAGAGCCTTGAACCCATCATTTTCCTGCTGATAGGTTTCTACAAGAAAACCAAAGTTCTTATAAGTGTTACCGATATTAGCGTGAATATTACGGGTACTTAATTCGCCGGCACTCACCTGAGCATTTCCTGTTAGATCGTAGGGAATTCTGGTTGAGATCAGGTTAAGTGCGCCGCCGGTCGTGAACGGACCATATTTTATTTGGGAGGATCCTTTACGGACTTCAATAGCACTCATCCTTCCTACAGACGGGAAGTAATAGGCAGCGGGAGCAGCATAGGGTGCAGGTGCAGCCAGAATACCGTCTTCCATAAGTGTGATCTTGGCACTTCGGGAAACACCGGTTCCCCTTAAACCAATATTTGGCCTTAGCCCAAATCCGTCTTCTTCCTGAATGTTAACGCCGGTTACTGAGCGTAGGATTCGGTTTATGTCGTTGTATTCAAATTTTTGCAGTTCACGAGTTCCAATGTAGGTTGCTGAACCGGGTGTCTTTTCAATCCAGGCCGGTGCCCCAACTACATTAATACGCTTGTAAATAACCTTATCGTAGGTTGCCACACTGTCTTTGGCGGTTTGCTGGGCAGCTAAATAGGAGGTGCTTAAGAATATTGCTGTGATTAAGAGTGTTATTTTTCTCATGGAAGTTGAAAGAAAGATATGATAGGTTGGTATTATTATTTAGAACGATTCTAATTTAAGGAGCTTTTCAAACGGAATCAAAGCTTATATAGAATAAATCTAAATTAAATTTTCTCTGACCAATACCAGGGAACAAACCGGGATAGGTTTCATTTAAACGCATACAGATAAACGAAAATAAAAACTTAAGAATCATGCTACGACATATATTCACGATTTTATTTACAGGAATAATTGTGGTACTGGGAGCTTGTTCAGCAGAGACGCAGAGAAAAGCCGGTGAGGTTGATAACCAAATTGAACGTACAGTTGAATCCGCAAAAGAGGATGTAGAGCAAACAAAAGCTGAATTTATAGCCCAGGCTCATCAAAAACTTGATGAATTAAATAATGACATTCAGGAAGCTGAGAATAGATTAAGAGAAGAATCAGGAGAAATTGAAGAAGAAGCCAGAAAAGAACTCAACAATTTAAAAGAGCAACGTGATTTAATAAAAAAAGATATTAATGCCCTGAAAGAAACGAGCCAAGAAAATTGGGAAACCTTAAAAACTTCGCTTCAAGCTAAAATAGAGTCCTTGAAAAACAGCTATAATAATTTTGTGGAAGATCTGAAGCTGGGATAAGGGCTTAGGGTTGGCGTCTTGGTGAAACCAATTCCATTACCTGGCTCAATACATTCTTGCTGATACTGAATACTTTTTCCTGATGATTCATGGCCAGGAAGCGCAGAACCATTCGAAGTTCTGCAAGTAATTTTGGAGGGTTGCTGATCAAAGAATCTTCGCGGACTACTTCTTCCCAGTTTATGGAATGCTGAAATTTTACACCTGCCCGTGCCATTGTTTTTAGATACACGTTCGCCATTAATCCGTATCCTATGGTTGTTGGATGAAGTCCATCCAAACTGAAGATGCCGCCTTTATAAAGCTTGCCTTCATCGTTCAGGCGAATGAAATCGGTGGAAAGCATTACTTCGCCGTCGTTATCAACAAGGTGAGAGGTACTTTCTTGTCCTTTAAGAGCTTCTGCCAATCCCTTTGGGAAATCACGCACTAATTCACCACCCAATCGGCGACGTGCCATTCCCGCTACATTCTTTGCCATAGGCACCACATGCCAGCCGTATTCATCGGCTACCTTTTTTATGATAGCATTATACGCATCCATGGTAAGATCCAGTTGTATGGCTTCATCTTTTGTAAGGTGAGGATGTTTATCAGGGTGAAAATCTTCATCCCAGATCCAGAATCTGGTATAATAATCAAAGTAACCAAGCCGCTTACTGGAAAGATCGGAATTAACTCCGCGTACTACGGGAGGAATAGTTACATAAGGAAGGGTCGGCACGAATACTCTTTTAGCTCCAAGATCCTTCACCTTTTTGACCATTTTGCGGTACTGATGTTCAAAATGCTCAGGCCTGTAAATAGTATGAGTACGCTGCCCCGGAAAAACTTCAAGGTCGTCCTCTTCGGACCAAATAAGTTTGAGGTCGGTAACAGTCGCGATCATGTTATTATGGCCTAAGCATACGATCAAATTCTCAATACCACCATCTTCTGCTAATACTTTTGCATTATCAAACTGGGTTCGGGCCTGAAATTGTTCTTTCAGGGATGGATTGAGTACGAGTCGGGCCGTTGTAAATTTGGCATGTTCCGGGAGCATATTAAAGACGGTAAACTGCTCCCGGTTGTTCATGATGTGATGACGGCTGTTTTCTTCATTTACTATCCAGGAGTCACTGATATTAAACCCCCATACCGATTGGTTGTGATAGGGCCGAATGCGATCTACAGAAAGATCTTTAAAGCCACCTTCCCAATATTTTTTGATGCGCTTCAGTGTTTTTACTGTGTATTTTGCTGCAGGAAGGATTTCAGTCCATTCAATTTTATCCCCAAATTCTTCGGAAAGTCCGCGGACTAAAACTTCGATATTAAGTGGGATGCCTGCCTGAGCAGTGAAACTCGGCTGATCGAAATCGGGCTGCGGATCAAAACACCGATGGAGCATGGCTGGAAAATTCAAATCCGTACGATACACTCCTCCGTTCTTGAAGCCTTGGGAAAGGCTGTCTCCGATCACTACCAGTTTATGTTTCGCCTCTTTTTTATTCCAGAACATTATTTTTGCCACTAAATTTAAAAAGCACAAAAAGATAAGTAAGTGTGCGGGGATTCAAAATAGGATTGTGAGGATTACATTAAGTTACCCTGAGTTCGAAATAAAGAACTTTAGAATAATTACAAGATCCATCTGACGGATGGTGCAGGCGCAGGGTGCTGAATTAGGATAAGGAAAAAAACGTAGGTGCCCATATCAAACAAACGTTCAGATGGACTTGGAGCCATCAGACCGAGGAGCTGGTTACACATTCTCGAATTCGATCTGATGGAAACCCCATCTGATCGATGATACAGACGCCGGGTGTTGGATTAGGATAAGGAAAAGAGGCAGGTGCTCAAATCAAATAAATGGTCAGACGGACTTGGAGTCATCAGGCCGAGGAGCTGGTTACACATTCTCGAATTCGATCTGATGGATCACCCATCTGATCGATCGTGCAGGCGCAGGATGTTGGATTAGGATACGAACTGAACTTGGTATCCGAATCAAACAAACGTTTAGATGGACCTGGAGTCATCAGGCCGTGCCTCAAAGGCTTTGACGAGGATAATTGTATAGAACTCACGTTAAATTACTTTTTTAAGCATTGTCCTCTCTTCCCAAAAGCTTTCGGGACAAAGCCAAATCCTGTTTCTCTCCAAAGAGAGATAAATTCTTGCCATTTCAAGACTTCAATACTTCGATATTCAATGTTCCTTTATTGAATGTTCGATATTCTCACCCTGTGTCCTTTCGGAGGGACAATACGCGCAGCTCGCTGCCTCTTGAGGGAGAAGTGTCAGAAACCAAATTAATCCATCACTTCCCAAAAAACTTCCTATTTTACGTTTTCGAGATTTAGCAGCAAATAGGTAAACCAATCCAAATATGTCAGTAAAAAATAGATTAGAGCAATTTAGAAAAGAGCGTGAGATCCAAAACGAAAAAGTTATGGATTTCGACCATCTGGGTATTAAACGCTTTTTCAATATGGATACCAATACCTACCGTGATGGAGCACTTCCCACTCAAACGAAAGAGTTATTAGGGCTTGTGGCTTCTGCAGTGCTGCGCTGTAATGACTGCATTGATTATCATCTTGAACAATGCGCCAAAACTGATTCAACTAAAGCTGAGATCGTGGACGCACTGAATGTGGCATTGCTCGTGGGGGGCAGTATTGTGATCCCACATTTACGACATGCTGCAGAAACACTGGAGATCCTGGAAAAAGAAGGAGCACTTAAAACCAATTAATCGGCCAGGAATTCTGATGGTTCTGGGTGAAGGAATTTAATTTTTAGTTGTTTTTTTAATTTTTCAGAAGAAACTTTTTTACCATCTGAACCGCCTTCTTCAAAAGTCGGTTTTTTCAATTCAAGCCTTTCAGCAATTTTGGTATAGATCTCGGATCTGGAAGGGTGACTCCCGCTGCATACATTGAAGATCTCACCTTTGATTTTCTTTTCCATAATTTTGGCCGTAACCTGAATTACATCATCGCTATGAACTAAGTTAACCGGTGAGTCGCCATCGGCAATATTTTTTCTTCCCGCCATAAACCTGGCCGGATGCCGGTCTTCTCCGTATAAACCACTAAGCCTTAGAATTACAGCATCGGGAGAATATTTAACTAAAGCACCTTCCGCCGCAGTAATTGCATTATCACTATTTTCGTCAGGTTTTGCATCTGATTCTGTGACCTCATTCTTTGTATCTTCATATACGGAGGTGGAACTATACATAATGGTCTGTACGTTTCGTTCAGCGAGAACCTGAGAAAGCTGCCCGATTATTTGTGGGTAGTCTTTTCTGTCTTCACCCCGGCCGGGTGAAATTGAAATGATCACAGTGTTGACATCAGGCAAGCGGATATCAGAAAGGGATGCAGAAGGTAATTCAAGCTTTACAGGCTTGATCTCAAGCGCATTTAGCTCAGAAAAATTTGAAGAAGAGCGAGTGGTACCATACACCGTTAACTTCTTTGAGATCAGATAAGAGCCTAATTTTCTACCCAACCAACCGCATCCAATGATCAATACAGGGTCATTTTTCTTGAAATTCATATTTTCTTCATATTAAATAAACTTATTGCTCGACTGTAGCAGAACATATATTAAAAAAAGGCATGGAACAATCTAAAACAGGCATATTATTAGTAAATCTTGGATCCCCGGATAGTTATGAACCCGCTGACCTGAAAGTATATCTTAGAGAATTCTTAACGGATAAACGAGTCATTGATTTCCCTACACCCATTCGCAAAGCTCTTGTTGAGGGTATTATCTTGCCAATTCGCCCCAAAGAGTCCGCCGAAGCCTACGAGTTGATTTGGTGGGATGAAGGCTCGCCATTGATCGTGATTACACAGAGAGTGATTGATAAACTTCAGAAAAGGTTAGGTGAGCAGGTTCCAATTTCCATGGGAATGCGCTATGGTAATCCATCCATAGAAGCCGGTTTTGATGAATTAATGGAAAAAAACCCGAACCTGGAAAGAGTATTTATGGTTCCGCTCTACCCTCAATATGCGATGGCTACCACGGAGACAGTGATTGAAAAAGCCAAAGAAGTATGGCTAAAAAAATATCCTCACCTGCAGATGATCACAAAAGATGCTTTCTATGATGATCCCCTGTACATAAAAGCACTCGGAGAAAGCATCCGTCCTTATATTGAAGAGCACGATATCGATCACCTTATGTTTTCTTACCACGGGGTGCCGGAACGGCATATCAAGAAAAGGGATATTACCGGCGATCATTGTCTTAAGTGTGAGGATTGCTGCAACGTAAATTCTCCTGCACATACCTTCTGCTATCGGCATCAGGATGTTAAAACTACCCAAAACGTAGCTGAATACCTGGATCTGGATAATAAAGATTTCAGCTACAGTTTTGCGTTTCAGTCTAAGCTTGGGATCGATCCATGGCTGACTCCCGCTACCGATAACGAACTCGTGCGATTGGCAGAAGAAGGAGTTAAAAAAATAGCGGTCTGCTGCCCGGCTTTCATCTCTGACTGTATTGAGACGCTGGAAGAAATCGGTATCCGTGGTAAAGAAGATTTTGTGGAAGCGGGTGGCGATGACCTCATCCTGATTCCCTGCGTCAACGATGATGACTTATGGATCGATGCCCTTGAAACGTGGTGTGCCGACATGCTGAAGCCTGCCGAGGCTGTTGCGTAAATTTTGAATCACAGGGTGCATGGAGGTCACTAAGTTTTCTATATGGCGTTAATTAATTCAGTAATCATGAACAGTGATGAAGTGAGATTCTCAAAAACATGTATTGGAAAGAATGGAAAGTCGTGGTATTTCCGGGCTGTACGTTATTAAGGTATTGGAATCTCCTGACTCTATGCTTGATGAAGAGCCATGTACGAAAATTTATCAAAAGAAATGTGTTGAAAATGAAAATCCTTATCTTATAAGGGTATTTCTCAATGATTGTAAATCAGCTCCATTGGCCATTACTACCTATAAAACTTCAAAGGTGGATAAATATGAAGATTAAATACGACAAAGCAGCCGATGTGCTTTACCTTAAACTATTGGAAGCGCAGGTTGCTGAAAGTGATGAAGATAAACCCGGAATTATCATAGATTATGATGAGCAGGGAAATATGGCTGGAATAGAGCTTTTGGAAGCATCAAGGCGGGCGGAGAATCCCGCATATGTTATCCATGAAGTAGCTTAGGTTACCACTAATTGAATGTCTGAAGAGAACAGCAATGATCATGTATTAATCCTTGGCGGAGGAATTTCAGGTCTTACCACGGCTTGGTTCCTTCAAAAAGCAGGGGTTCCATTCACTCTTATTGAAAAAGAGAACAAGACAGGAGGGGTTATTTCCTCATCTGAAATTGAGGGTACTATTGTTGATTATGGCCCAAATTCTCTTCGTGACAGGGATGGGATACTCCGTGCACTTGCTGCAGAAATTGGTCTTGAAGATGATATCATAGAGATATCTGAAGCCTTTAAAACACGGTACATCGTCAGAGATCGTGAGTTGCAGGAGCTTCTGCCTTCTCCAAAAACCCTCTTTACAACTAATGTGTTGTCTGCAAAAGGCAAATGGCGCGTTTTGGCAGAACCTTTTATCTCTAAAGGAACGGCGGCGGATGAAAGTGTTGGATCTTTTCTGGAGCGAAGGATCGGGAAAGAGGCTGTTGATTACCTGGTGGACCCGGTTTTTTCTGGTATCTATGCAGGGGATATTTACAGCATCAGTAAGAAAAAGATTCTGCCAAAGCTGGCCCAAAATGAACAAAAATTTGGTTCCCTTGTTATGGGAGTACTCCGTAACAAAAAAGAGAGATCTGATATAAAACCAGCAGTTCTGTCATTTAAGAAAGGGGTACAACAACTGGCGGAAGCTCTTGAGTCAAAGCTTGCAGATCATACTCGTCATGAAAAGGTATTAGAGATCAATAAACCTGATATTGGATTTCAAGTAAAAACTGAAAAAGCATTATATGATGCAGATCAGGTTATTTCTTGTCTGCCTGCACATAAATTAGAATCATTATTGGTTAATTTTGACCCTGATCTAAGCAAGACGTTAAATGAGATTGCCTACTCCCCAATGATGTCCACCCAGCTTATTTTCAGAAAAGAGGATATTGATTTTAAGAAGAGTGGATTTGGCTTTCTGATCCCGAGAAAAGAAGATATTCGGCTGCTTGGAGCGATCTGGAAAACAAGTATCTTTCCTGAGCTGAGCCATAGTGATCACTTTCATTTTACCCTTATGACAGGTGGCGCCCACGATACGTCTATATTGAATGAATCGGTAGGTGATATTGAAAAAGAAATTCTAAGAGAGTTTTCCGGGCTTACAGGCATCGCCCATGATCCACTATACATCAGATCAGTACTTTGGGAAAAAGCGATCCCACAATTTCATGTTGGTTACGAGAAAATTCTTCAAAAACTGGAAAATCAGGAACAACGATACCTGGGACTGCACTTTGGTGGTAATTACCGCTGGGGTGTTTCTGTGCCCGATTGTATAAAAGGTGCTAAAACATTGGTCCAGCAGTATTATAAATGAACGCCAGTTCGAGATAAGAACTAAGGTAAAAGGATAAAAATAATGGACGCTTGCGGTCATTCCCGCGGAGACGGGAATCTAATGATGGCCATTACTTCCGTATTCGATACCTGACCAACCATAGGATTTCCGGCAGTCGCTGCGAAATGACAATTCAACGTATTCAAGCGAGGGTCTTTATATCGAATTCACGTTAATACAGGTATTTCGAATTTTGCTTTTCCATTCGCAGAGACGATATTCGGGCTCATATTTCACTAATTGGCACGATGACAAAATCAAATTCTTCAAAAGGGCTCTTTGCCTGGGCCATGTATGATTGGGCAAATTCTGCCTACTTCGTAATGATTCAGACCTTTGTGTTTGCAGCCTATTTCGCACAATCTATTGCTGAAAATGAAACGAGCGGGACAGCACTTTGGGGAAATATGATCGGGCTGGCCGGATTCGTGATAGCAGTTTCGGCTCCTTTTTTAGGGGCTATTGCAGATGAAGGAGGAAGGAGAAAGCCTTGGATCGTGTTTTTTACCACTTTATCTGTAATTGGCTGCAGCATGCTTTGGTTTGCGGAACCAGGTACAGAATTCATCTGGTTTGCTTTATCAATGGCTTTCGTGGCTACGCTGGGGGCTGAGCTTTCTTTCATCTTCTACAACGCCATGCTGCCGGATCTTACCACTAGCCTAACGATTGGGAAATGGTCGGGGTGGGGTTGGGCAATGGGCTATGCGGGAGGGCTTTTATGCTTGATTGTTGGATATTTTGGCTTTGTAGAAAACGGAGCAGCATGGTTTGGCCTTGATGAAGGCTCACTTCAAAACGTACGGATCACATTCTTGTTTACCGGAATTTGGTATGCACTTTTCAGTTTGCCTATGTTCCTTAAAACACCGGATACTCCATCAAAAAACAAATCCATGAAAAGAGCGGTTTCAGATGGCATGAAGGAGCTGAAAAATGGATTATCCATGCTTAAGGAAGAGCCTAACATCTGGAAATTTCTATTAGCACGTTTATTCTATAACGACGGTCTTGCCACCATTTTTGCTATGGGCGGGGTATATGCTGCCGGAACTTTTGGCTTCGATACCGGGCAGATCTTTATGTTCGGAATCGCGCTCAATGTAACGGCAGGCTTGGGTGCATTCGGATTTGCATGGCTGGATGATATCAGTGGCAGTAAGAACACGATCATAGGGGCTTTGATAGGGTTCATCATCCCGGTAGTTGCCGTTTTATTTGTGGAGTCAGAATCATGGTTTTGGATATGGGGGCTAATGCTGGGGATCTTTGTAGGACCGGTGCAGGCATCAAGCCGGACTTTTATGGGAAGAATTGCTCCGCAAGATAAACGAAATCAAATGTATGGGCTATTTGCACTATCGGGTAAAATGACGACTTTTGCCGGCCCTATCATGGTAGGATGGATCACTTTTTTCACGGATAGTCAACGGTGGGGTATGAG
Source organism: Gracilimonas sp. (assembly GCA_022450045.1). Classification (GTDB taxonomy): domain Bacteria; phylum Bacteroidota; class Rhodothermia; order Balneolales; family Balneolaceae; genus Gracilimonas. The sequence continues at coordinate 24,189 of JAKURD010000011.1, forward strand.
TGCCATTCTGTTACTTTTGGCCATTGGGTTGGTATTAATGTTTGGGGTAGATAAAATTAAGGGAACAACCCATGAAGAAGTGCCTATAAGATAAAACCAAAGAAAAAAATGTATTTACCTACTTATTTATTAAATTAATGCAGATTTTACTACTGTAATTACAACAGTAAATTTAAGAAGCGGGTATTTTTAGTTCCATAAAATACCTATAACCGAAATAAAGTTAAAAGGAGTACATACATATGAGTAGAATGGACGACATCAACAATGTAGTAGAAGAATTACAAGTTGAAATGCAGAAATTTTATGAGAAAGGAAATAAAGCAGCCGGAACTAGGGCTCGTAAGCATCTAATGACCCTTAAAAATCTTTCTCACGAAATTCGGCAGGAAATTCAATCGAAGAAAAACGCAATGTAATTTCTTCTGTTAAACTTTAAAGAAAAGCCACCTTTGTGTGGCTTTTTTTATTTCATAAAGGTTTTTAAAGAAAGCATGAGTTTATACCTTAAGGGAACTTAAATAAACGATTATGAACCAGGAACCGGCTTCCAGAATCCATAAAAATGCCATTAAAGCCTGGACGGTAAATGCTTTACTGTTTGGGTTACTGTGGTTTATTCCCGCTATATTTTATGCAGGAATTGCCATATCCCAAAATTTCAACAATGAAACACCATGGTATAATAGAGTCGATTGGCCATTGTTCCTGAGTTTGTTTTTAATCGCATTGATCTTATACATAATGATGGCGTGGGTGTTGCCTAACTTGAGATGGAAACGCTGGAAATACGAGGTTTCCGATAACGGAATTGATATGCTGCGGGGTATAATCATCAAAAAAAGAACGGTGATCCCTATAAACAGGGTGCAGCATGTGGATACGCGGCAGGGTCCGGTTTACAGGAAGTTTGAACTGGCTTCGGTAGCAATTTCAACGGCTGCAACAACGCACGAAATACCTGCTTTGGACAATGAGACTGCAGATGAGCTTCGCAATACTATTTCAATGTTGGTTCGAAAGGTAAAAAGTGATGTCTGAGTTTAGAAAACAGCACCCGGTAGCCGGTGTCACTCAAGTCATAGACAGCATTAAACAGAATTTCATCACGCTGCTTATTGTCTTGTTCATCGGTTCTTCCAATACGGAAGGATACTTTCTCTATTTTTTAGCTGCAGGTCTTGTGATCTCATTATTTGGAGGAATATTTGGCTGGTGGTTCTTTAGATTCCGAATCTTTGAGGATGAGCTTCAGATCGAGAAAGGAATATTTGTTAAAAAGAAACTATATCTGTCAAAAGACAGAATTCAGGTTATTGATATTACCGAAGGTATTCTCCAGCGGTTATTCGGATTGGTGAAAGTGGAAGTAAAGACAGCCGGTGGGGGTACTGAAACAGCTACTATAAGCGCCATAACAAGAGAGGAAGCTGAAGAACTCCGAACTGAACTTAGAAAAAGGAATAATGGGAATTCAAATCATTTTGAAGATCTTGAAGAAGACCAAGAGAAGAAAGACCAAATTTTATCTACCTGGAAACTGTCAACAAAAGATCTGGTATATGCTGCATTTACTTCCGGAAACTTTGGGTTGATTGCTTCCATTTTGGGTGCTGTCTCAGGGCAGTTGAACGAAATGATCAACGAAGAGAATATCCGATTTATCTACGAAATAATGCCCGGCTATAGTGATGTCACCATTTATGTTGCCCTGATATTCGCCATCATCGTAGTTTCATGGTTACTTTCGTTTTTAGGAGTCATTTTTACTTATTCTGATTTCAGACTCCACAAAACCGAAGAAGAATTGATCATTACCCGTGGGTTGTTTGAAAAGAAGCATATAACCGTACCGTATGATCGCATTCAAGCCGTGCGGTTTGTGGAGGGTGTGATACGGCAGCCTTTTGGATATGGGATGATCTATGTAGAAAGTGCGGGCTTTGATCAAAACCAGAAAGGACGATCCATTGTCTTGGCCCCATATATTTCGGCAAGAGCAGTCAGCTCTTTTTTGAATGAATTCTTAGCGGAATATGAGGAGCCAGAGTATGGGTTCAAACCTCCCAAAAAAGCACTATTTCGCTACCTCCGAAGACCGAACTATTTCTTACTGCTGCTGGTACCGGTTCTTTGGTACTTCTTAAACCGCGGCTGGCTGTCATTGATGCTCATTCCTGTACTAAGTATTTTGGGATGGATGCGGTACAAAGATGCTGCTGTAGGTTTTAATAATGATATATTACGAATGCGCTATCGAACCATTTCAAGAACAACAGCCATCATGAAAAAGAACAGAATTCAGGCTGCTGACCTTTCACAAAATCCATTTCAAATCAGGAAAGGTTTGGTTAATTTTTCTGCTACGGCTGCATCCGGAGCGGGAGGAATGAATTTTGGAGTAGAAGATTTAGGAAATGAAGACAGTCTTCGTATTTATGATTGGGTAGCAGGGGAAAAAAATATTGGCCGGCAACATGAAGGTGAAGAACAAAACGGAACGGTTACCTAATTTTCTGAACTTTCAGCCCCCCTCATTTTCATTCAGCTCAAAAAAGATCTTGAATCGTGTCCAGTCGTCTTGCTCAATTTCAAGCCGCCCATTTATTCGTTTTACCAGGACCTTAATAAGGGTCATTCCCAGCGAATCACTTTTAGTTATATCAAAATTGCTGTCCATTTTGTTCCCGTCACTTTCAACTAAAAGCTCAATGCCTTCAGGGCTTTTTTGAAGCTTGATCTTTAAAATTCCTGATTCATAATCTTTATAAGAGTGTTTGAATGCATTATTGATCAATTCGTTGAGAATAAGCCCGATTGGAATGGCACTGTTTATGTTAATAGTAATTGGGTGTACATCAATAATAATTTCAATCTCTTTTTCTTTAGAAGAGTATGCTTTTTCGATCTCTTCCGTGATTTCAATGATATAGGTATCAAGTGGAATTTCTGAGAGCGTTGTAGATTCATAGAGCTTTTCATGAACTTTAGCTATCGATTTGATGCGAGCCTGACTGGAACTGAGTATGTTCTGAACGTCTTCGTTCACTCCGTCTTTTTGAAGCTCTAATAAACTCGATATAATCGCAAGGTTATTTTTAACACGGTGATGGATCTCTTTAAGTAATAACTCTTTCTCTTTCAGCGACTCTTTTATTTTCTCTTCTTGTTCTTTTTGGGTTGAAATATCCCGTACAGCTCCGATTATAGCCTCGGGTTCCCCATGTTCATTACGGATCAAAGAGCGGACGTTGCTTACCCACTTCCAGTTTCCACTGCTATCCTGGAGTCGGAATTCAGTGGAGGGCAGAAAATCTCCATCCTTCAGATTATCATATTTTTCTACCACTTTACTCATATGGTCTCTGTCCTCAGGATGCATGATGGAAAGAATAAAGTTAACTCCGCCATCTGCAAATTGCTCTTCATCATAACCAAGCATGCTTTCTACTGCAGGACTCACAAAAACATATTTCCTGGTACTCAGATCCAGTTTATAGAGTACATCCTTTGAATTATCAAATACATTTTTGAGTTGCTGTTCACTTTCCTTGAGAGATTGAGTCCAGATGTGAGTAGAACGGTAAAAGCGGGAAGTGATCCAGGTGCCAACGAAAATCAATATTAAACCCAGGGTAATGGTAGTCCACCAAAAGATTTCATTTACAAGTCGGGCCATGTTGCCCATCGCAAGAGAAAAGCTGTATTCGAGGTCGGTCAATTCATGATCCAATATTTCCAATTCTTCCATCCATCGGGTTTTTTGAGCATCGGAAACGGTACTGTTATTTTGGATTTTCGAATGTATGGACGCCGCAAAAGATCTGAACTCTTCAATTTTACTATCACCTGATTTCCAGATCTCGATGGCTTTTTTTACATGAGATATGTCCTGAAATCTTCGAAACAGGTTCACCATGTCCCTTACATCATCCGGATGATTTTTTCCCGCAATGAATCCCTCAAACACTATCTCGTAATCAAAATTTTCTTTTTGAAGCTCTTCGCGAGCTATCCGGTATCCCTCAATTACCCGAAGTACACTTTTAAAGTACTTGTATTCTTCCGGGTTTTCTGTGATAATATAATTACTAAGATGTATGCCGGCTTCTTTCTGAGCCTTAGCCCAGTATGCTTCTCCGGCTATGTATGCTCTAACCCCAGAAGAAGTATTAATGGAAAGATTAACCATCAAGATGAGCAGGAGCGCGCATAACAACCCAAAGGAAACAACACCTATAATCTTGCGGTCAACATCTAACTTTCCTTCTCCTGTTATTATGAGCATATTTCTTTTCTATTTGAAATATTTGATGTAAGCTGAAATCTATCATCGGATAATAGTGATCATTATATTAACGATTATTTACAAAAAGAAAAGGGCTTAAAGTCACCGCATCAATTTCTTGTATTTGATGCGATGGGGCTGATCATCGGTAATTCCCAGGCGTTGTTTTTTATTCGCTTCATACTCTTCAAAATTTCCTTCAAACCAGTACACCTGGCTATTTCCTTCAAAAGCTAAAATATGGGTAGCAATCCTGTCCAGGAACCATCTGTCGTGAGAAATAACGACTGCACAACCCGCAAAATTCAGGAGTGCTTCTTCAAGTGCTCTTAAGGTATTTACGTCCAAATCATTAGTCGGTTCATCCAGAAGCAAGACATTCGCTCCTTCTTTTAACATTTTGGCAAGGTGAACCCGGTTGCGCTCTCCTCCGGAGAGCTCGGTTACTTTTTTCTGCTGATCACTTCCGCTAAAATTGAACCGGGCAACATAGGCTCTTGAGTTAACTTCCCGGTTCCCCAGTTTTATGATATCCTGTCCGTCTGAAATTTCTTCCCAAATAGTTTTAGCAGGATCAAGAGGACGTTTTTGATCAATATAACCCAATTCTACCGTGTCGCCGGTAACCAATGTACCCTTATCCGGTTCTTCCTGTCCAGTGATCATCTTAAAAAGTGTAGTTTTTCCCGCACCGTTTGGTCCGATCACTCCCACAATGCCACCCGGAGGGAGCTTGAAATCCAGATCTTCGATCAACAGGCGGTCTTCAAATCCTTTACTTACATGTTCGGCTGCTATTACTTTATCACCAAGGCGTGGTCCGGCTGGAATGAAGATCTCCATGTCATCCCGGCGCTTTTCATTTTCCTCAGAAAGCAACTCTTCGTATTGGTTGATACGTGCCTTACTTTTGGCACGGCGGCCTTTCGGATTTTGGCGAATCCAGTCTAATTCTTGCTTCAGTGTTTTTTGTCGTTTGGATTCTTCCTTCTCTTCCTGTTCAAGACGTTTCGACTTTTGTTCCAGCCAGGAACTGTAGTTTCCTTCAAAAGGAATTCCTTCCCCGCGGTCTAATTCTAAGATCCATCCGGCTACATTGTCCAGAAAGTAGCGATCGTGTGTTACGGCAATTACGGTTCCTTCGTATCTTTCAAGATGTTGTTCCAGCCAGCTAACTGATTCTGCATCTAAGTGGTTAGTGGGCTCATCCAGGAGTAACACATCCGGTTTTTTGAGTAAGAGTCGGCAAAGAGCTACCCGACGAGCTTCTCCCCCTGATAACACCTCCACAGAAGTATCGCCGGGCGGGCAACGTAAGGCATCCATAGCCTGTTCCAGTTTACTGTCAATATCCCAGGCATCAATCCGGTCTATCTTTTCCTGTAGCTTAGACTGCTTTTCAATGAGCTTTTCGAAATCAGCATCCGGATCACTGAATCCTGCATTTACGGCTTCGTATTCTTTCAGCAGATCCATTGTGTTTTGAACTCCTTCCTCAACGATCTCTTTCACGGTCTTGGAAGGATCGAGCTTTGGTTCTTGTGAAAGATATCCGAAGGTGATCCCTTTTTGGAAACTGATATCCCCCTGATAGTTTTTGTCTTCTCCGGCAATAATTTTGAGCAGGGTACTTTTACCGGCACCGTTTAACCCAAGAACACCAATTTTAGCCCCATAGAAAAAGGAGAGGTAAATATCCTTTAGAACTGTTTTGTTAGGTTTATAGGTTTTGGAAACCCCAACCATCGAAAAAATTATCTTATTGTCGCTCAATGCCCTGTAATTTTATTAATTGTGTAGGAGGGCAAAGGTACGAAATGACCACGGATTTTAGAACGTCGATTTTACCCCAGTGCTACATCTAACACCATCATTACAACGAACCCACCCATAGCGCCAAGTGTAGCCAGGTCTGCATTTCCGTGAAGCTGACTTTCAGGAATCAGCTCTTCTATGACTACATAGATCATCGCACCTGCAGCAAAAGCGAGGGCATAAGGCAATATGGGCTGAATGAATATAACAGCTGCAGCTCCGATCACAGCAGAAACCGGTTCTACAATTCCGGAAAGCTGCCCATAATTGAAGCTTTTCCACCGGCTCAATCCATCTCGTCTCAGAGGCATGGAAATGGCCATGCCTTCCGGGAAATTTTGAATGCCAATTCCTATAGCAAGCACGATAGCCGCTGTTACTGTTGCTCCACCTGCTACATCAAGTCCTATGCTTGCGGCTCCAAATAAAACACCAATAGCCAATCCTTCAGGGATATTATGCAGGGTGATAGCAAGCACCAGCAAGGTCGCCCGCTTCCATTTTGTTTCTACTCCTTCAGCCGCGTCACGCGGTAGCCCAATGTGAAGGTGAGGAATGTATTGATCACAAATTCTAAGAAATAGCCCACCAAGTAAAAAGCCGATTGCAGCAGGTATCCATGAGATGATGCCCTGAGCTTCGGCCATATCGATGGAAGGGATAATGAGTGACCAAACGCTGGCAGCTATCATAACCCCGGCTGCAAAGCCCATCATACCGTCCAACAGTCTATGATTTACGGTTTTAGTGAAGAATACGAATGAAGCGCCAAGTGCAGTGACACCCCATGTGAAAAGGCCGCCGCATAAAGCTTGTACAACAGGGTTAAGTTCAAAAAACCAATTCGGTAAGAAGTCCATATTTTTTCTTTTCAATATAGTAATTTGATTCAACTTAATAAATATTTAGTTAAGACTAAATATCTGCCGGAGTAAATGATGGTAAATAGAGATATAATTTCCCTAACTTCAGTGGCAAATCTTCAGAAATATTATGAGTAATAATTTGGATGCATTTAAGGAGCCGATTGAAAGTGGATTGGTAAGGATTTTGCTCCGTATAAATGAAATACATTGTGAAGTGAAGAATGATGCCCCGGATTTTATTGATCCAAAGGAAGATCAGCTAAAAATAAAGATCGTTCCTGAAGCTGATATTTTCCATCTTACACAGGTATTTCAGGAGCGTTATTCTTTAGTGTTAAACAAACGCAGATCGAAGGATGGAATAATAGTCTGGGATCTGTCACAAGAGGGAATCTGGTTCGATATTCCAATGGATAAAGTGAAAGAGGTGTGGCTGACCGACTTCAATTTTTATATTGAAAGTAAATCTCCCCGTTATCTTACCTACTACATATTAGACGTTGATCATAAGATCCAGTGGCTTCAGGTGGATGAATCCGGAAGTATTATATCTCTTAGCGAATTCAGGAAAAAATTTACTCCTCCGCCCATTTCAGAAAGAGAAACATTTACCGGAGCAGAGATCCTAAAGTGTTCGGATATGCTGGGCCGTGCCACGCGGAAAATTGATGTAAGGACAGGTAAGGCTATGGTAAAGTTTAATACCGAAAAGGGCAGGCTTGAACCTCTTTTAATGGGAATGGCTGAGAAATTGGGATATGTTATTGAGCCATTGGATAAACGAACGATTATTAAGGAAGATGAAGGTGGGAATAGTGTCAGCCACTCAATTTCACTGAAATAAAAAAGCCGGGCGATTTAGCCCGGCTTCTAATTTAGGCAGGGGTATTTAGGTCAATTCTGTTTCCAGAAAACGATTCCACCGGCCTGTTTTCCGGTTTCAACCACATCTACCCGTTCGAGTTTCTGCAGATCTATGATCTCAACCGAGCCCGGTTCGCCTCCAATGCCTTCCACAGAAATAAACGCATAGTTATTGTCGGGAGTGATAGCCACGCCGTGGGTTACCTTTCGGCTGTTCTCGATATAGGCGAGTTCTTCCCCTTTTTCAAGATCCCAGATTCCTACAGCCCCTTCTCCTTTGTAGGTAACAACCAGGAGTTTACCATCGTGGCTTACTTCCAGGTTATATGGACCTTTGGCAGTATCAAAGCGACGGGTGATCTTCCACTTTTCGGTGTCAATTTCTATGATCTCGTTAGATCCGTTTCCGGCCACATAAACAAGTGGTTTTGTGGGATGTGGATCGGCCCAGGTTGGTTTTTCTACAGGAGAGTGATCCATGTCCGTATTTTCATGATCGATTTTAGAATGATCCATAGATCCGCCTTCACCGAGCTTAAGGGTTCGCTTCACTTCCAGCTTCCGAGCGTCTATCTCGTACAGCTCATCAGTCATCATGGAGACGTGATAAGCGACATCACCGGAAGGTCCTACCCGGGTGCCATGCGGCATTATACCGACAGGAATATCTGCTAGTCGCATCATAGTTTCGGAATCTACGACCGAAAGGGTACTAGGCTCCATGTCACCATGAAGATTGAAGTTTACAACATAAACCATTCCGGTAGATGGGTTGTAATCCATGCTGGCGGGAAACATCCCCAACTCAACCGAATCCACAGCCTCATTAGTCTCTGTAGAATATTTCCAAAGCTGGCCATAAGGCATTCCGTGGGCAATGGTCACAAACCAGTATTTTCCATCTGCTGAAACAGTGACTCCATGTGGACCTTCATTTTCCTGAGGCCAGGTACCTACATCTATGGTTTCTGCTATAGTACCCTTACCGGTTTCGCCATTAAAATGGATCAAGTGAACCTGATCTTCCGATTCTGCTGCTACATAAGCGTAATAATCCTGGGCATAGCTGTCAGAGATCCCAAATAAAAGGATTCCTCCGACAACCAGTGTCCATAAAGCTCTCTTAATTATCATTGGATGAATATTTGTGTGATTAATTGGTTCCTTGCTCAGGACGATCTACTAATTTTATAGCCCAAAGGCCTGAGTTCCAGTCCGAAATAAAGATATGTCCTTTATATGGCTGAGGTCCCCAGGTAAATGGAGCATTTGGTACGATCGCGTCTGGGTGAGTCGGTTCAAATTTGGCGATCTCTCGTCCCTGATCATATAAGTTGCCCATCAATTCGCCGGAAATATCTACGATGCGAAGCCCTGCATTATAGTAAGCAACAAACAGAAGGTCGCCGACTACCCAGAAGTTATGTGTTCCTGCTTCGGGCACCTGATAGCGTGCTACTTCTTTAGGCTGGTCCCAGCCATCAAATTTCACAAAGTGGATCCATCCTGCAGCTGCTACTGGATTACTGCGAGTAGGGAGTCCGTAAGGGAATGACTCATCGCCGGCAATAACGTAGAAATCCCCGGTAGATTCACTTTTGAATGGGAATGCGGCATGATTTCGCCCACTAGGATAAGAGTAGCTGCCCAACATAACAGGGTTTTCAGGAGATCCGCCGGCATCAGCTAACTCGCTGTCCTGACTTCCAATATCTACAGCAACAACGCCATCACTCCAGTTAGAAGAGTAGGCGATCCCGTCTTCGATCCAAACATCGTGGATGGAATGACCGGGTGTGTCCAGTTCAAATCGGCCAACAGTGTAAGGATTTTCAGGATCTTCAATATTGATGATATCGTAACGGCGGCCATTATTTACGGCATATACATGATCTTCATAAATAAAGGCATTGTGAACCCCGCCGGTTAGTCCTTCATTATATTCAGAAAGAATTTTGACATCCCGCGGATTGCTCACATCCAGAACCACCATTCCATTTTTACGGTCAGAAGCTCCTTCACGTGTGATAACGCCAATGGTTCCGTCCTCAGAGATTTTAACGTCATTAACGGTACGTGCATCAACGCGAACGGTATCAATAGAAACGATATTTGACGGATCGGTAACGTCCCAGAAGTAGGTGTCGCCATTGGCACCCCAGGTCCCGGTGATGGCGTAATCACGTCCATCCACACCTTCCCATATCCAAAGGTCGGATGTGTGGACATCAAGTACTTCACCATGACCTACCATTTCAACGTCTTGTGCTGCATTACGGTCTTTAACTCGGATAATTTGCTCTGCAATAGCATCGCCGGAACGGGCAGCAAGTGTAAAGATCCCCGGTTTGTTAGCAACAAATTTACCTTCCTGTGAGATCTGTCCTTCCGCCCCTTGGCCCAGATTATCTTCAGGCTGAGCAATAAAAGAGTAGGTGATAGGAACATCAACAACACGTCCATTTCCAGACATTGCTTTGGCATTCAGCGTGATTACATCTCCGGTTCTGATATTAGTTTCACTATTTTCAATGACCATGGAAGACGCAGGATTATTCTTAATGCTAAGATCAAGCGTAGCCTTTTTTCCCTCAGATTCTGCCGTGATCTTGACTTTTCCTGGTTTAAGTGCCATAAGTTTTCCATGACTTACCATAGCTACCGACTGATTATCGCTTGTGATGGTTAAATCGGGGTTCTCACGAATAAGATCCATTTCGTCAATTACATCTACATGTAAGTCGAGAGTAGTTTTGGAGTAAATATTTTCGGGCACATTTTTGAACTGAACTTCAGCAATTGGAGGATAAGGCACTTCAATATTAAACTGCCTGGTTACGCGCTGTTCTCTTGGTCCGGAACGCATTGCAAGGACAGAATAGGCCCCTGGTTTATTGGCTTTAACATACCCTTCACGAGACACTTCAAGATCCCCGCCGTTTCTGGAATAGAAAAGAATGGTATCGGGAAGCGTTTCACCACCTTCATTTACCAAAGAAGCCTTTAGTTGTTGTTCTGTACCCACTTCTATAACTATGGGGTCAGGTTCAATTACAATTTTTAATGAGCTGGTATCCTGGGCAAAAGTATGTGTAGCTCCAAAAAGAACTATTACTGCCAAAAGTTTTAACGCCTTTTTCATGATCCGGGGAAATTAATTAATAGATTTTTTGTTTCTAACAAGACTTTATAATAAATCAAAAATTTGTGAAAAACTGAATTTAGTCAGTTCAAAAACTGCTTTTTTGAACTGATTTTTCCTTAATTTACAAAATCCTGTTTTTGGAATTATACAGCTGAAATGTATTGGCTTCTAAACGAGTTTTGTTCATCAAAATAAATCATCTCATTTTCTACTTTAATGACTATTAATTTCGATAAAGAAGTATTCGCCCGCCGACACAATGGACCTAATCAGGAATCAATTAAAAAAATGCTGGAGGTTATTAAAGCCGATTCGGTGGATAAGCTTATTGACGAGACCATTCCCGAAGGTATTCGTTTGCAAAAAACCATGAATCTTCCCGAAGCGCTAAGTGAAGCTGATTTCCTGTCCGAATTCAAAAAGCTGGCGGAGAAGAACAAGATATACAAGTCCTTTATCGGGATGGGCTATTATGATACGCTGATGCCCAATGTGATCAAGCGGAATATTATGGAGAATCCGGGCTGGTACACGGCCTATACTCCTTATCAGGCGGAGATCGCTCAGGGGAGGTTAGAGGCACTGATCAATTTCCAGACCACAGTAAGCGATCTCACCGGCATGGAATTAGCCAATGCTTCTTTATTGGATGAAGGAACAGCTGCTTCTGAGGCGATGAGCATGTTATACGGCCAGCGCAAAGGCAAGAAGCGTAAAGAGGCGGATGTATTTTTTGTTTCGGAATTATGCCACCCGCAAACCATTGAAGTACTTCAAACAAGAGCTGAACCAATAGGGGTAGAAATTCAGGTAGGAGATCATACGAAATTAGATGTTACTGATCCCGGCTTGTTCGGGGTATTGCTGCAATATCCGGCTACAGACGGAAGCGTGGAAGATTACACCAATATCATTGAAGCAGCTCATGACAATGATGTATTTGCAGTTGTTGCCGCAGACCTTTTGAGCCTTACCCTATTGAAAGCTCCCGGTGAAATGGGTGCGGATGTAGTGGTCGGTTCTTCCCAGCGATTTGGAGTGCCAATGGGTTATGGCGGACCGCATGCTGCTTTCTTTGCGACTCAGGAAAAATTTCAGCGTAAGATTCCCGGACGCATTATTGGAGTAACACAAGATGCAGAAGGAAAGCCGGCGTACAGAATGGCTCTTCAAACCCGCGAACAGCATATTCGTCGTGAGAAAGCGACTTCCAATATTTGTACGGCACAGGTTCTATTAGGGGTGATTGCCGGAATGTATGCAGTATATCATGGCCCGGAAGGATTGAAAAAAATTGCCTCGAAGGCTCATGGGTTGACCAAGCTAACCAAAGCCGGATTGGAAAAAATGGGAGTCAATATTGAAACGGACGTCTTCTTCGATACGATTACTGTTGAGGCTGACATTGCCAAAGTCCGAAAAGTTGCCGAAGAACACGGAGTGAATTTCCGTTACAGTGAGGAAAATCGTATTGGAATTTCTTTTGATGAGGCCAAAAACCTTGAAGATGCAGAATTGATCCTGAATATCTTTGCAAAAGCTTTGGGCAAGAATAACGAATTTGATGTTCATTCAGCAGCCAATCACACAAAAGCAGAATTCCCGAAAGAACTAACCAGAACTTCCGATTATTTGGATCACCCGGTATTCAATTTGTATCATTCCGAACACGAAATGCTTCGCTATATGAAGCGATTGGAGAACAAAGATCTTTCTTTAGTTCACTCCATGATCTCTCTCGGTTCGTGCACCATGAAATTGAATGCCACGGCAGAAATGATTCCGGTTACCTGGCCTGAATTTGGTCAGATTCACCCGTTTGCACCACGTGAACAAGCGGAAGGATACACACAGTTATTTAATGAACTCAGTGACTGGTTGTGCGAGATCACCGGTTTTGCGGGAATGTCGTTGCAGCCAAATTCCGGCGCTCAGGGCGAATACGCAGGATTAATGACTATCCGCGCTTATCATAATGCTAACGGTGATAACCACAGAAATGTGGCACTGATCCCGTCATCAGCTCATGGAACCAACCCCGCAAGTGCGGTCATGGCCGGTATGGATGTGGTAGTGGTAGAGACCGATGCACATGGTAATATTTCAAGCGAAGACCTGGAAGCTAAGGCTGAAAAATACAGCGAACGGCTCGCAGCCCTGATGATCACATATCCATCTACGCACGGAGTGTTTGAACATAAAGTGAAGGATTTCTGTGAGGTCATTCATAAGCATGGCGGACAGGTTTATATGGATGGTGCCAACATGAATGCTCAGGTTGGGCTCACAAGTCCCGGTGAAATCGGAGCCGATGTTTGTCACCTGAACCTTCATAAAACATTCTGTATTCCACACGGCGGCGGTGGGCCGGGAATGGGGCCTATCGGTGTGGCTAAGCATCTGGTGCCGTTTTTACCGTCACACTCAGTGATCAAAACAGGGGGCGAAAAAGGAGTTACGGCTGTATCAGCAGCGCCATGGGGAAGTGCGAGTATCCTTACGATCTCCCATGCCTACATCCGGATGATGGGTGGAAATGGATTGACGGATGCAACCAAGATCGCGATCCTGAATGCCAACTATCTGAAAGACAGACTCAAAGATCATTACGAAATTCTCTACACAGGTAAAACAGGTCGTTCTGCCCACGAGTTTATTGTGGATCTGCGCCCGTTCAAGCAATCGGCCGGAGTAGAATCTGTGGATGTAGCCAAACGCCTGATGGATTATGGCTTCCATGCACCAACCATGAGTTTTCCGGTTCCGGGTACGCTGATGATCGAGCCAACCGAAAGTGAATCCATGGAAGAACTGGATCGTTTTTGTGAAGCGATGATCTCCATACGAAAAGAAATTCAGGAAATTGAGGATGGAATTGCAGACAAAGAAGACAATGTCCTGAAACACGCCCCTCATACCCAGCGGGTGATGGTTTCTGATGAATGGGATCGAAGTTATTCCCGTGAAAAAGGAGCTTTCCCATTGGAGGATCTCAAATACGATAAATTCTGGCCGGCAGTTTCCAGAGTTGATGATGCGTATGGCGATCGGAATTTGGTTTGTTCCTGCATTCCGATGGAAGCGTATGAAGAGGGCATTGAGGTTGTGGAATAGCTAATATTGAGCAGGGGAATATTGAACATCCAAGTCAACCCACTTCAAAATTCTCTACTCAATATTGAACGTTCGATATTCACTCCCGCCATTCAGCGGGATCAAACCACCAGTAGCCTTCCCGGGCGAAATCTTTTCGGGTTAAAAATTCACGGAGTCCTTCATCCTGCAAATGTTCGTTACGGGCTAATGCATTCCTGAACTCCTGCCATAGCTCAGCGTGTTTTTCCGGAGAAGGGCCATTAAGCATAAGCTGATAGAAATCATTTTCGAGCGTATTACGGGAACGACTCGGTTTCCATGTTTCAGCCTCAAAAATGGAATTATTAAGCACGCGTAATGCAGACGATGACATAACTATTAACTAACCTTTTGTTACTTTTTGAACCAAATAATCTTCGCAGGAAGTAACAGTTTACCGTAAATAAAAGCAAAACTTAAGTATCAGAAGGTGGCTCTAAATCTTCTGATAAAGATCTTTTTTAGCATTATTCTTCAGTTCAATCACAAAATTCACGGTATCCTATGAAATGCACGTTTTTATTGTTTGCTTTTCTTTTTCCGATATTGTCTTCTGCTCAAAAAACTAATGCTGATGTATTCTGGGCAAATCTTTCTGCCCAATGCAGAAAAGCTTTTATAGGGGAAATGCTGGAGGCTCCCACTAATGATGCTTTCAGAGATCATAAATTGGTGATGCACGTACTTTCTTGTGATGATGAAGTGATCAACATACCGTTTTTTGTTGGGGATGACCGTTCCCGAACCTGGATCTTTACCCGGAAAGGAAATCGAATTCAGCTTAAACACGATCACCGCCACGAGGACGGTAGTAAGGATGAAATAACCATGTACGGCGGAACCTCAACCAGTACCGGCTTAGCTACACTTCAGACCTTCTCCGCCGATCAGCAAACGGCTGATCTCATTCCGGCAGCAGCAAGCAATATTTGGTGGATTGAAGTAGTGCCTGATGAGTACTTCACCTATAATCTCCGAAGAATTGGAACCGAGCGTCTCTTCAGCATCCGTTTTAACTTCGAAAATGAGACCGAAACTCCACCTCCGGCCTGGGGATGGGAGTGAGATGAATATTGAATAGCAAACATTGAATATTCAATGTTGAAGAGCCTGCTTCAGCCTTAGCCTCTCTAAGTAGGAATGAATTAAGATTTACTCAGGGAGCTTGCTATGGTAATATCTCCTTCGAGGGTTCTGTGCACCGGACATTTTTTGGAGATATCGAGCAGTTTTTCTAATTGTTCTTTTGTCAGATCTCCTTTCACAATAAGCTCCTTTTCGATATAGTCGATCTTACTTTTGGGGTCTTCACATTCTGCACAATCCTCAGCATGACGTTTGTTGTGCCGAAGTTCCAGGTAAAGATCTTCCAGTTCCCAACCCTTTCTTTCTGCATACATTTTTACAGTCATCAGCGTGCAGGAGCCGAGTCCCATAAGTAAATAATCGTAGGGGTCGGGACCGGCGTCCTGTCCACCTTTCACGCTTTCAGGTTCATCTGAAATGAGTTCGTGCTTTCCAGCCGTTAGTGTGGTTTTGAATGCTTCGTTTTTTGGGAGATGTACGTGGACTATTTTTTGCTCGCTCATAGTAATGATACATTTTAAATGTTGAATTATAAATGAACGTAATTATTTAAACTTTTAAAATGTATCATTTACAATTCCCTAACACACTGGTAACCAGCAACTAACACTGCCTATAATCTCTGTTAACATAGCCGGACGATATTTGCCGTCAATCATCTATATAAAAAGCTATGAAACGATCCATAGATACTGTTGTCCTTTCAGATATCCATCTTGGAACCGTTGGTTGTCATGTTATGGAACTTGTTCAATATCTGAATTCCATCGACCCAAAACGCGTCATTCTTAACGGGGATTTTATCGACATGTGGAACTTTCGGAAATATTACTGGCCCGATACGCACATGCACGTCATCAGAACGCTTATAACTATGATGGCCAATAGAGTGGATATTTACTACCTGACGGGCAATCATGACGAAACCTTACGTAAAATTTCGAGTTTGGAGCTTGGCCCGATCTTCATTCGGGATAAATTAGTGCTGGAGATGAACGGTGAAAAAGTAGGGTTTTCCATGGTATATTTTCGACATTTCAATGAAGTACATTAATTGGCGGTAGGCCGATTCATCCCCCTACAAATACTTCTCCTTGATTATATTGATATGATGCCGTTCATGACCCGCTATGATGAATGGGAGTGATCGTACCGTAAATTCAACTCCGCTTGCGGTTCCTTTCAGCGAGATCATTTCCTTGGTCATATTCTGGAAAAGATGAATAGTAGAAATACGGACAGCGAGGTATTCATTGGCTAAATTACTAATGGTCCGGCTGTTATAATTAGCGTGCTTAACGTAGTCTTTTTCATCCATTGGGGGAAGCGGATTTTTGTCCCTTCGCGAAAAAGCGAGTCCCCGATAAGCAAATACCCGCTCGGTTTCTATTATATGGCCGATGACCTGTTTTACAGTCCATTTCCCCTCAGCATACGCATGAAAAGCTTTATCCCCCGGTATGGAATTAATAAAAGTGTAGAATTCATGCATTTGAGAGTTAAGGGTCTCAATGATATTTCCCTTAGGCACATTTGCAACATACCCAGCATAATAATGGGCATACTCTGAATTAGACGGATGCTCTTTATCCCAAATTGACATGCTTCATCTCCAATTTATTATTTACCATTTTCTAAAAGTATTATCTTCAATAAACAAAAGGAAATACCCGGGTTCCCTCATCCATATTAAAGCTTTTATTCGTTGACTGTTAAACTTTTAATAGTCCCGGAGCCTGCTTTTTCACCAGCTGCAAAAGTTTCTATGGAAAATGCATAGGTAACTCCTGAGACAGTCTGCCAATCGCTGTTCTTTACCTGGACTTCTACTTCTGAACCTGTTTGCTGGTTGAATTGATTAAATGTTATCATATCCGGCAGTGCGGTTTCAGTATCCAAATAATACGTTGCCGGCACGGTGAAATTGATCTTCACCTTAGCATATTCAGTGTCGTTGATAGTTTCCATACCAAGAAATTCTGCATCCAGCGAATCTTTATTCAGAGCAACATGGACATAATTTCTTTCCATTTCAGTTTTCACTTGCTGAAGTTGAGCTCCATTCATGGGTATTTCTCTTCCTCCAATTTTCTGAACTCCTGCACCATCTTCAATACTTACCTCCACCGTCCCCTGCGGAGTTTCTAAAACCGCATTTTGATCTCCGGTCACAAAATTAATTGTGCTTGTGCCACTTATAGTGATATCACCCATCGGAGAGATAATGGTTTGTTCAATATCCGTGGTTAAGGTTTCAACCGTGATCCCGGGCTCAATAACGGCATCAGCCATTTTGTTCAGCCATTCATTGGCTTCATTTTCGATGAGTTTATTTGATTGAAAATTTAGAGTCGTAACACCCACAACAATCAAAATAATTAATGAATAAGGTATTTTTATATTTTTCCCCATAATAGATCCGATTTCTTAAAACTATTGTGTTAAGACAAGATGATATTTTTCTACTTATTTCACAAACTGAGGGGAGAATTCTTTGAGCGGAAGACCTTCTTTTGAACTCACTTCTTTAGAATCTTCATTCCGGGAAAGTTCCATTACATAATTTACAAGAGCCGGGTTGTAATACCTTCTTTGGAAGTACACCTTCTTATTACCGGTGGTGCGGGAACAACGATCGATCTCAAACAGTGCATCTCCGGGTTCCAAATTTAATTGACCAGCAATGTATGTATCTGCTTTGATTGCAGTGAACCGATAACTGCCTGCTAAAATAGGAATCTCATACTTTTCCTCGATCACATTATAAATCGTCTGTGTGGTGAGGTCTTCGTCAAACAATAATTGGCCATATCCGGGGGGCAGCCATGTGATATCAAAGGCCACGGCTTTCCCGCTACCCAAACGAACCCGGTCCACGCGGATGAGTTTCATATCCGGACGGATATCCAGGATCTCATTCACTTCTTTAATGGGATCTACTTTTGTGAGGGACACCAAACGAGAGCTGCTTTCCAAACCAGCCTGACGCATATCCTCCGAAAAATCCGTGAGCTTCACCAAATTGCTTTTATAAGTCTGGTTGCTCACAAAAGCCCCAACACCCTGTTTGCGATAGATCAGCCCATCATTTTCCAGGTTCTGCAGAGCATGGCGGATGGTAACTCTACTTACATTGAAATAATCACAGAGTCTTTTTTCAGACGGAAGTTTGTCGCCACCTTCATAATATCCTCCGATGATTTCCTTCTGTAAATGCTGTTTAACTTTCTCGTGCTTAGATGCTTGTTGTTCCATATATCAAATTTTGTATCAAAGTCTTGGTTAACGGTGATGGCACATTGCAATGTGCCATTACTGTCTCAATAGCTAAAATTGTATGGGCGTATCGCATACGCCCTGTTTAATCAAGCATCATTTCTGTTACATGCAGGATGTATGTTATGGCTTTCTACAGTTTTAAAATCAATCTTAAATAGCTATTCAATATACTTATTATAACATGTTGTTACAAATTCCTGAACTCTGGTATCATTGGAGCAAAGAAAAAATAAATGACTAATCATCAAATCAATTAGAAACTGATGGACATACTTACTCAACCTATGCCCTGGTACATTGCCGGTCCGATCATCGGATTAACCGTTCCGGTTCTCCTCATTCTGGGAGGCAAGATGTTTGGCGTTTCGGCAAACTTACGCCACGCATGTGCTTCATGTAACTTTGGTAACGTAGAATTTTTTAATTACGACTGGAAAAAAGCCGGATGGTGGAATTACCTTTTTGGCAGGTTCGGTATTAGGTAGTTTTCTTGGCGGATATGTATTTGCCAACCCTGAACCTATTGATCTGGCTGCGTCAACGATCACGGATCTCCAGGCTCTGGGAATAAATGATTTTAGTGGGTTGGTACCAGCCGATCTCATTTCCTGGGAAGCTTTAGGCACGCCGGCAGGACTTATTGTTCTGGTTGTGGGTGGTTTTCTGGTAGGATTTGGTGCACGATACGCGGGTGGGTGCACATCCGGTCACGCTATTTCAGGACTGTCTGACCTACAGCTTGCTTCGTTGATGGCCGTGATCGGTTTCTTTATCGGTGGCTTGCTAATGACCTATCTGATCTATCCAATCATACTTTAAAAATATTAAGAGCAGAACAATGAAAATTTTAGAATATCTTAAATACCTAATTATTGGAACGGTTTTTGGATTTATACTGGTGAAGTCAGAGGTCGTATCCTGGTTTCGGATTCAGGAAATGTTCCGGTTTGATGACATTCACATGCACGGTATTATTGGTCTGGCAATTGTGGTGGGTATCATCTCAATTCAGATCATTAAGAGAAATAATATTAAAGACACCAAAGGTAATTCGGTCACGATTCCTCCAAAAGATGCCTCACAATGGAAACGATATATTATTGGCGGCAGCATGTTCGGTTTAGGCTGGGCTTTGTTGGGAGCTTG
Organism: Gracilimonas sp.; assembly: GCA_022450045.1. Lineage (GTDB taxonomy): Bacteria > Bacteroidota > Rhodothermia > Balneolales > Balneolaceae > Gracilimonas. Next base: position 43,813 of record JAKURD010000011.1, read on the forward strand.
CCCGGGTCCCATGTTCGCACTACTCGGTAGCGGAATTACCGTGATGATCATCCCAATTTTATCAGCAATTGCAGGAACTTACGTCTATGGCATGCTTGGAAATTCTTTACCTCATTAATGAAGAAGAACTCAGAATACAGAAATCAGAAGGGGATATTCTGACTACTGAATTCAGAGTTCTGACTTCCAAGAATATTAAATAACACAACACAGGAGACACATTATGTATTTCAAACAATTCTTTGACGACAAATTAGCACAGTACGCTTATATGGTTGGTTGCCAGGCTGAAGGAACAGCCATCGTGATCGACCCGATGAGAGACATCGATCAGTACATTGAAGCTGCAGCAAAAGAAAACCTGACGATTGTCGGGGCAGCTGACACTCACATTCATGCCGACTATATTTCTGGTCTGCGTGAGTTTGCCGAGAGGGGCGTAAAAGTGTACGCATCTGATGAAGGCGATAAAGACTGGAAATATGAATGGCTGATCGGCAGCGATTACAATTATCAGTTACTCAATGACGGTGATGAATTCAGTATTGGAAACATCACGTTTAAAGCATGGCATACACCGGGTCACACACCCGAGCATTTAAGCTATTTCATTACTGATGGTGCTGCCGCAGATCAGCCAATTGGTATTGCAACCGGCGATTTCATTTTTGTGGGTGATGTTGGGCGACCTGACCTGCTTGAGTCTGCTGCCGGGCAAAAAAACGTGATGGTGCCATCAGCCCGTACCCTGTTCAAGTCTGTGGAAGACTTCAAGAATGTGCCTGAATTCATGCAGATCTGGCCGGGACACGGTGCAGGAAGCGCATGTGGTAAAGCACTCGGAGCCATTCCTGAAACAACTGTTGGTTATGAACTGCGATACAACGCATCCATTAAATCAGCGACCTCAGAAGATGACTTTGTGAAGTTCATCCTGGAAGGGCAACCTGAGCCGCCATTGTATTTTGCACGGATGAAACGTGACAATAAAATTGGGCCTAAAGTAATCAGGGGACTTCCACAGCCCAAGCATCTGACATTAAATGAGCTGGGCAAACTGGCTGATAATAAAGAAGTGGCTGTTCTGGATACCCGTGAAAGAGATGAATTCTCACAGGGATATCTGCCGGGGTCACTCCTGTCACCGCTAAACAAACAGTACAATACCGTTGCCGGTTCTTATATCACCGAAGATGAGGAGATCTACCTGATCGTAGAGGAGCATCAGCTAACGGAAGCTGTTCGTGATCTTTATCGAATTGGTCTCGACAATGTGATCGGTTATGTAACACCGGTTGATCTAGATCATTACGCTGAACACGGCGGTGAACTGGAAACCTTAGCAGTCGAAAAATTCGACGCCATCGATAAGTATATTGGTGATGATAACTATCAGATCCTGGATGTCCGAAAAGCTTCTGAATTTGAAGAAGAAGGCAATATTGAAGGAGCGCAAAATATCGCGCATACTCGTCTGCTGCCAAGAATGGAAGAAGTCCCAAGCGAACGCAAGATCGTAGTTCACTGTCAGGCCGGAGGTCGTTCTGCGGTAGCTGCAGCACTGCTTCAGCGCAACGATTACGAAGTAGTTCTCATCGATGACGAATGGGCAAACTACAAAGCAAAAGCAGCAGCTTCGGCTTGATCAGGCAAGACTCTAACCTTTGTTTTCTCTCCCGGGAGAGGAAGACTCCTTTGCGGCAATATTGGTAATTCAAATTGCACATTATCCAGGGAGCTTCCCCGCTCGGGCAGGGATTGAGGGGGTGGGTCGGAGGTTATAAAAAGTGAAGAAGTTTGAAACAAACATTTGAATATTGAACCGGTTGAAGCATGGGTGCATAACCCTTTAATACAACACCCTGCGAAATCAAAAAAGGAACAACTTTTTTGATTGATCTCCCCTCAAGGGGAGACCATCCATGATGGCATTAGAATTTTGATGTTGAAATGACTTATGAGTTGTCATAACACAACGGAAAGTCCTCCCTTGAGGAAGGTGCAGAATTTAAGCTCGCTGAAATACGCGGAGGGTGCCTGTGGCCAAAGACAAAATGCCAGCATCCAACCTGGTTACAAACAAATAGATCATGAAATTAAAACCATCCATAAACAAATACATTCCCATTCTGGACTGGATCAAATCTTACTCCGAAAAGGATGCTAAAGGCGATCTGAACGCGGGTATCACGGTTGGGATCATGCTCATTCCGCAGGGAATGGCATACGCAATGCTGGCAGGATTACCACCTATCTATGGGCTTTATGCATCGATAGTACCCCTTATCCTTTACGCTATTTTTGGAACTTCAAGGCAACTTGCAGTTGGGCCGGTTGCAATGGTTTCACTGCTTGTACTGGCCGGGGTCGGTGAAATTGCAGAAGCAGGCAGCGACCGCTTCATTCAATTGGCCATTATGACAGCTATGGGAGTTGGATTATTCCAGTTCTTCATGGGGGTCTTCAGGATGGGTTTTTTAGTGAATTTCTTATCTCATCCGGTTTTGAGCGGATTTACCTCTGCTGCAGCCCTGATCATAGGGGGTAGTCAGGTTAAGAGCATTCTGGGCATTGATATTCCCAGAACCAATTATGTGCATGAGATCGTAATGAATACGATTCAGAAGGCTAGCGAGATCGACATATTCACAGCGATGATCGGATTCGGTTCTATAGCCACAATTATTTTACTTAGAAAATGGAAAAAGACATTTCCTTCCGCATTAGTTGTTGTTGGACTGGGAACTTTGGTCACCTACTTTTTTGGGCTTCATGAATCCGGTGTTGCCATTGTGGGACAAGTACCTGAGGGTTTACCAAGTTTCAAACTTACTTCTTTAAGCTGGGCAGATTTCGAACTATTATTTCCAACTATTCTGGTGATCTCCCTGGTTGGTTATATGGAATCCATAGCGGTAGCGAAAGCCATAGCCAACAAGCGGGGATATAAAGTAGATCCGAATCAGGAACTCATTGGCCTTGGCGCTGCTAATATTGGCGGTGCTTTGTTTCAGTCTTATCCAACCACAGGTGGATTTTCAAGAACAGCAGTGAACGACCAGGCCGGTGCTAATACGGGAATGGCATCTATCATTAGTGCGCTAATCATTGCATTGACCGTTTTATTCCTCACGCCACTATTCTATTATTTGCCAAAGGCTGTACTTGGTGCCATCATAGTTGTTGCTGTGGCAGGTTTGTTTGACACGCATGAGATGAAACATCTTTGGAAAACTGATAAGAAAGACCTGGCTATGCTGATGGCTACTTTCATTGCAACTCTTTCACTTGGCATCGAAGAGGGGATAGCCATAGGTGTGCTGTTGTCTCTGGTGATGGTGATCTACAATAGTACCAAACCTCACAGCACTGAATTAGGTCGCCTTGGTGAAACCAGAAATTTCAGAAATATCCACAGATATAAAGATGCGAAGACCGACGAAGAGATCCTTGTTTATCGCTTCGACTCAGAATTGTACTTCGCCAATGTTGAGTATTTCCGTTCAACCATAGATACTTTGATCGAACAAAAAGGGGATAACCTGAAGCTTGTGGTTTTGGATGCATCTGCCATTAATAGTGTAGATTCAACAGGTGTGCATGCCCTGGAAGAGTTGATCAAAGATCTAAGTGAAAAAGATATTGAATTATACTTTGCTTCCGCAATAGGTCCGGTTCGGGATAAGCTCAAGATCAGCGGAATTACCGATGGTTTGAGTATCACAAATTTCTACTTCGACGTTTCTGATGCCATTGAGGCATATAAGGCGGGGCATCAGAAAGAGCACACCTATTCACCGGTTCAAACAAATTTATAACACAGTTGTAATGATTTTCAGACTTAAGTTGTTGACTTGTCTGGATGCTTAAACTATTGCCAATGTAAACCAGATCACAAAATTATGTGGAAAACGATTTTAACAATAGCGTCAATTTTAATAATAGGTATAATCATGTTTAACATGTTTACAAAACAATCTAACGGCATCGATATCAGTATCGATGAATTCAAAGAGAAATATGCAGAAGATCAGGGTATTGTGATTGATGTTCGTACTCAGGAAGAGTATGAGGAAGGTCACCTGGTTAAGACCGATAAGCAGCTCGATCTGATGAATGGTGAGTTTGAAGAATCACTCGGTGAATTCGAAAAGGATAAAACCTACTACCTGTATTGCAGAACCGGGAACCGAAGTGGCCAGGCTGCACGAATCATGAAAAGTCAGGGTTTTGAGAATGTATATAATATTGGTGGTTTCAAGGATCTTGCAAACGCGGGATTCGAAGCAGAATAGATATCGGAAACCTGAGCAAGACTTCACCATGATTGATTGATCCTGAAGCAGGAAGGGCGTACTTGGTACGCCCTTTTTTTGTTCTAAATAAACCTGTTGTATTTAAATGGTCTGTTGCCCTATGGATTCGTCTATATGACCATAGCCGCTTTTAAATACCGGAAGCACGGTATCAAGCATGATGTTCATGACCGGTTTTGGCTTCGGTACCATGCGTGCAATGTTTGCGGTTGTGCTGAGTCCCGGTTTCATAAGTGTGGAACTAAAGACGCAGAAATTTCTGACGTGTGTTATTTATGATGGGTGGTCACTGAGTAATACTATTTAACGTGAGTTCGAGATAAGAACTAAGTTAAAAGGATAAAAATGGATTCTTTTGGTCATTCCCGTGGAGACGGGAATCTAATGGTGGCCATTAATTTCGTATTCGCTACCTGACCAGCCATAAGATTTCGGGCATTCGCCGCGAAATGATCATTCAACGTACTCAACAGATGGTCTTTATATCGAATTCACGTTATTTAGCAGTAGCAACAGCACGAATCACCATTGCTTTACCCTCATGATACTTCCCTTCACTTAGATCAATTTCCATTTCTTTCATCCACTTAATATCAGTACCGGAAAGCAGATCACACAGTTTCTCCTCCGTATATAATACCCGTTCATCTTTAGGTCCGCCGGAACCTCGCCCGAGCTGATTCACCGAATAAACTTCCACAATTATTTTCGCTCCCGGCTTCAAACTTTGGATCACATTTTGGTACACAACTTTGATGATAGATCGTGGCAAATGTACATAAATGAAGGCAGCGGCATCATACACATCGTCCCCAAAATTATAGTCGAACAGATCACTGAGATCGTATTTAATTTCAACTTCCTTTTCTGAGGCCAGCTTCAGCGCTTTCTCTTTACCGGATTTACTGTAATCTACAGCAGTAACATTCCACCCTTTTTTTGCAGCGAATACCGCATTCCTTCCTTCGCCATCAGCAGGAAGAATGATGTTACCCGGTTTAAGAGATTCCAGTTGTTCGGCAAAAAACCGATTGGGTTCGGTTCCATAAACAAATTCGGTTTCAGCATAACGCTCATTCCAAAAATCTTTCATTTCAGTTTTCGATGGGTTTAAGATGTAGTATTTTCTTCCGGCTCATAAAATGCAAAATTACATAAACCCATTCATGTTTTTTCAGCAGATCTTTGAAGAAAAACTTGCTCAATATGCGTACCTGATCGGATGTGAGGCTGCCGGGGAAGCGATTGTGGTAGATCCCATGCGCGACATAAACCGATACACCGAAATCGCTGAGAGGAACAATCTAAAGATTGTTGCAGCCACGGAAACCCACATTCACGCTGATTACCTTTCGGGACTAAGGGAATTTGCGGAAAACGGAGTTAGGGTGTTGGTTTCAGATGAAGGGGATGCTGACTGGAAATACGAATGGGTAATAGGGAGTACATACGATCATCAGCTACTTAAAGATGACGATGAGTTTACGATCGGAGATATCAAATTCACAGCAAAGCATACGCCGGGACATACCCCCGAACATCTTAGTATTTTGGTGGCCGATGGAGCTGTAACTGACGAGCCGATGGGCATCCTCTCCGGTGATTTCATTTTTGTGGGAGATGTGGGCCGGCCCGATCTGCTGGAAACGGCAGCCGGACAAAAAGGCGCGATGCAGGAGTCCGCGAAGATTATGTATCAGTCCATACAAAAGTTTAATACTCTGCCGGAGTATTGGCAGATTTGGCCAGGGCATGGCGCAGGAAGTGCGTGCGGGAAGGCGTTAGGAGCCATCCCCGAATCAACGGTGGGGTATGAGCAGCGATTTAATGCCTCGATACGTGCGGCCATTACAGAGCAGGATTTTGTGGATTTTATTTTGGATGGCCAGCCTGAACCGCCGCTGTATTTTGCCCGAATGAAACGGGATAACAAAACAGGTCCGAAAGTGCTTGGAGGATTTCCCCAGCCTGCCAATATGACCATTGAGCAGATGATCGGGAAAGTAAGGATCTCTGGTGGAGTGATCCTCGATACCCGCGATCGATATACTTTCATGGATGGACATATTGAAGGTTCTTTGCTTTTGCCATTGAATAAAGCGTTCAGTACCGCGGCCGGTTCGTATATCCGGGAAGAAGAGCAGCTATTTCTTATCGCAGAAGAAGAAAAAGTTGAAGAAGCGGTTTTGGACCTGATCAGAATCGGGTTGGATAACATTGCCGGATTTGCCACGCCTGACCAACTCAAAGAATTTGCCAGAAAGGGTGGAGAGCTTTTTACTACAGAAACCATAGATTTTAAGAAAACGGAAGAGTACCTGAATGCGGGAGAAGCGTACCTGCTGGATGTCCGCAAGCAATCTGAGTTTGAGGAAGGCCACATTCCCGGCGCGCAAAATATCGCCCACCCCTGCCTGTTAGAGCGAATCGATGAAATCCCCAGAGACAAGCCGGTGATGGTTTCATGTCATTCGGGCGCGCGTTCTGCAGTTGCATCTGCATTGCTTGAGCGAGAAGATTTTGTGGTGAGGTATGTGGATGATCTGATCGAGGAATGGCTTGAGAAAAGGTAGGGAATATCTAATATCCAACACAGAATACTCAATGATGAAGTGTTTACTTGGAAATTCCGTGCTGGATATTGATTATTGGATATTCAACAACTGCCGGTATCGGAAGCAATCCATGGTATGATCCATCACCAAACCGCAGGCTTGCATATGGGCATATATGATGGTGCTTCCAACGAATTTGAATCCACGTTTTTTCAGGCTTTTGCTAAGGGCTTCTGATTCTTTGGTGGTGGCAGGTACTTCTTTCATACTTTTCCAGTGATTGATGATCGGTTCACCGCCTACAAACTCCCAGATGTAGGTATCGAAACTGCCGAATTCTTTTTGGATATCCAGAAATAGCTGTGCATTCGTTACCGCTGATCGTACTTTCAGCTTGTTGCGGATGATTCCCTCATCCTGCAGGAGTTCCTGTATTTTGGCCTCATCAAACTGTGCGACTTTCTCCGGATCAAAATTAGCAAAGGCTTTTCTATATCCATTCCGGCGCTTCAGGATGGTGGACCAACTGAGCCCGGCTTGGGCACCTTCGAGGATCAAAAACTCAAAGTGAGTTCGATCGTTATGAACGGGAACGCCCCACTCTTCATCGTGATACTTAATGTATTCGGGGAAGGTATCTTCAACCCATACGCAACGTTTTTTGCTCATTTTGTGTAATTATAGGTGATAATTGGGATCACTTAAAGTATAAAAGAGTTCAATTATTTCTACCTTATAAATTCACTTTCACACACTTCTACAAATAAACTATTTATGAACTGGAAACAAACCGTTAGCGATCTTGCTGAACAAAGTGGAATTAGTCAAAATCTTTCAACACGGGTTGCCAAGCTCACGGAGATCTTAGAAGAACTCGCCATTGAAAAATATGGTGATGATTTCATTCAAAAGCTTGGGCGTCTCCCAATAGAGAGTGCGAAGGCGTTGGATGAAGGAGATGAAGTACGTTTAAAAAAGCTTCAAAAGGAAATGGAGGGACTTTCCCTGAATGAGATCAAGGAGATCCTTCGCATGTACACCATGTTCTTTCATTTGGTGAACTCGCTTGAGCAGCATGAGATCAGTAGAGTAAATCGCAGTCGGGAATTTGAAGAAACCCCGGAATCTCCCCGCAAAGAGAGTATAGCGGAATCGGTGTATAGGATGAAGGAAGACGGATACAGTTTTGAAGAAGCGCTGGATATTTTCCGGCAGATGGATATACAGCCTACCATCACGGCTCACCCAACCGAAGCCCGCCGGCGCAGTGTGTTGCTAAAGCAGCAAGAGTTGGCTTCCATGATCTCCCGCCTGGGAGACAGCGACATCACACCGGATGAAAAAATTGATCTTCGGCGCGAAATTTTGAATCAGCTTAATCTGCTTTTATTGACGGATGAAGTACGTTCAGAGCGGCTTTCTGTAGAGGATGAGGTGGAAAATGGCTTGTTCTATTTTACCCATTCCATCTGGGATTCCATTCCCATCCTTTATCGTGATATTCGTCAGGCTTTTGATACCTATTACGATCAGCGACCTGAGGTCCCTATTATATTAAAATATCGTTCGTGGATAGGTAGTGATCGCGATGGAAATCCAAATGTGACCTCGAATGTAACCTGGCAAACCGTACTCGAGCAGCGTAGAACGGTTTTGAATTTATACCTGGATGAGCTGAATGAACTCCGTCGTTATTTGAGCGTCTCCGATAAGCAGGCTGAGGTTTCAAAGGAACTGGAAAAGTCTGTGAAAAAAGATGAGAAGGAATTCCCGCTTTCCGAACGGTATCAAAGAAGGTACAAGCATGAGATCTATCGCCGGAAGGTGACGCACATCATGCGTAAGATTGAGTATCTGCTGAATCTGCTTTCGGAAGATAAAGCTGAGATCCTGAGCGGTTCAAAAAAGTATGAGAAAAAGGATTTTATTGAAGATCTGGAGATAATAAAGCAGAGTCTGGTTGAGCATGGACTTCCCGGTTTATCGGAGCAGGGAAGGCTGGAGGATCTCATCATCCGGGCCAAAACATTCGGGTTTCATTTGAGTGGATTAGATATACGCCAACATAGTTCTTTGCATGAAGAGACAGTAGAAGAACTGCTGGCTCAGGCCAACGTCATAGATAATTATGGCGGGTTGAGGGAAGATGAAAAGATCGATGTATTGGTGAAAGAGCTGTCAAATCCGCGGCCGCTTAGTCCGATTAAAAGTGAGCGCTCTGAAGTTTCGAATAAAGTAATGACGGTGTTTGAAGAGATCCGCGATATGTTGTCGCTGAACCCGGATATTTTTGGGAGCTATATCATCAGTATGACGCACGGTATAAGCGATATGATGGAAGTGATGCTGATCGCCAAAGAAGTCGGTCTGTGGAGTTATGCTAAAGGAAAAGTAGATAGCCAATTGGATGTGGTTCCATTGTTCGAAACCATTGAAGACCTCGATAACAGTGCCGAATTAATGGAACAAATGTATGAGCACGACCTTTATTCCAAGCATTTGAGTTCACGGGACAATTTCCAGGAGATCATGCTCGGCTACTCAGATTCTAACAAAGACGGCGGCTACTGGATGGCCAACTGGGCACTTGATAAAGCTCAATACGAGCTCGGAATCGTATGCCGGGAACACAAGGTAGATTTCAGATTGTTTCACGGACGGGGAGGAACGGTCGGCCGCGGCGGCGGGCAGTCGAATCAAGCCATAGTAGCTATGCCGGCGGTAGCCAACAATGGGCGAATTCGATTTACAGAGCAGGGTGAGGTGATCTCATTCCGATATATGCTTTCATCTATTACACATCGCCACCTTGAACAGATCGTCAATGCGATGGCTACGGTAACAATGGCTCAGTATTCTGAGTCCGGTGGATATTTATCCGGTAAGGAAATGGAGCGTGAGATCATCGAAGTAATAGCTGAAACTTCCATGAAGGCATATCGTGAACTGATTGATGATCCTGAATTTTGGGATTGGTACTCCGGCATTACTCCGATTGAGCATATCGGGAAATTGCCGATTGCATCCCGGCCGGTTTCGCGTGGTTCATCCGATGACATGACTTTTGATACATTACGAGCCATTCCATGGGTGTTTGCATGGACACAAGTTCGGTATAATACCCCCGGGTGGTACGGTATTGCTGAAGGATTGGAAGCGGCACAACAAAAAAATAAGAATGCATTGGAAATACTACAAAAATGGCATAAAGAATGGACCTTTTTCCATACCGTACTGAATAATTCTCAGCGGGAGATGGCGCGCACTCATTTACCAACTTCCGGGCTGTATAATTCCGAGTCATCGCAATTTCATAATAAGCTGACCAAAAGATATGGTGAGGCTGAGAAATGGATGACGTCCATAACAGGCTATGACCACATTTTAGATCACAATAAAGTGATTCAAAACTCGATACAATTTAGAAATCCGTTTACTTATCCTATGAATTTTATACAGGCAGAATTGCTTAAAAGGTGGAAGAAAGCGGATAGTGAAGACCAAAAATCACAGCTTACAGAGGTATTGTTTTTAAACATAAACGGGATAGCAGCAGCTATGCAAAGCACGGGTTGATTTATGCCTTAATATCACAAATACCAGAGTGGCGACTGTTATTTAATCTGAAACATGTTATTTTAGAATTATGATGAACGAGATAATTACAGATACTAACATTACGATAGAACCGGTTGAACAAAGCCGTATTCATGAGGTTGATTTTAATAATCTTGTGTTTGGCCGTAAGTTCTCCGATCACATGTTTGAAATGGAGTTTCAGGATGATAAGTGGGGCAACCCGGTCATCAAACCCTATGCTCCTTTTAAAATGACCCCGGCCACCAATGTGCTGCATTACGGTCAGGCAGTCTTTGAAGGCATGAAGGCTTATTATGTGGATGAAAACACGGTGCATATCTTCAGACCTAAAGCACATCATGAGCGGTTCAATAATTCATGCCGCAGAATGTGCATTCCAGAAACAGAATATGAAATTTTTATTGAAGCGCTGGAGACGCTCATCAAATTAGATCATCAGTGGATTCCCAGGAGATCCGGTACGGCCTTGTATATTCGCCCTTTTATTTTTGCCTCTGATGATCTTCTTGCTGCTCGTGCATCCGATACATTCACCTATCAGATCATTACTTCACCGGTTGGGGCTTATTATACCGAAGGATTCAATCCCGTTTCCCTTACCACCACAGATGAGTACGTTCGGGCAGTAAAAGGCGGAACCGGAGAAGCTAAAGCAGCCGGAAATTACGCCGGCAGTTTTCTCCCAGCAAAAAAGGCTAAAGCAGCCGGTTACACGCAGGTACTTTGGTTAGATGCGAAAGAGCACAAGTATATTGAAGAAGTCGGGACCATGAATATCCATTTCCTGATCGGTGATACATTGGTAACTCCCGCTTTGACAGGTTCTATTCTCCCCGGAGTAACGCGTCGTTCGGTGATCGCACTTGCCAAAGAATGGGGACTGAATGTAGAAGAACGCCGAATTACTATTGACGAGGTTTTTGAAGCGCATGATAGTGGCGAGTTGAAGGAAATATTTGGTTCCGGAACAGCAGCGGTGGTTTCGCCGGTTGGGTTGATCCATCACAAAGGAAAGAAGATTGAACTTGATCGTGAGAAACCGGGTGAATTTGCTCAAAAATGCTTCGACAAGATCACTGATATTCAATATGGCCGTGCAGAAGATAAATTTGGCTGGGTGCACAAGGTGAGCATCTGAGCATGAATGTTGATCTGCTCAAAATAGTTGCAGTCGGCTCCGGTGGTTTCATTGGAGCCGTTTTTCGTTATCTGATTTCTGCTTTTGCACAATCCCAACTCCCCGATAGTAAATTTCCTTTTGGAACCATAGCGGCTAATCTCATCGGCTGCCTGTTGATTGGTTTTTTAGCCGGATTATTTGTACTCAAATCCTGGGGCAATCCCGAATTTCGTCTCTTCATCTTTGTAGGAATTTTAGGCGGATTTACAACATTCTCGACTTTCTCCCATGAAACCTTTTTGCTGTGGGAAAATGGCAAAATATTGATGAGTTTATTGAATGCGGGAGTGCAGGTAATTTTTGGATTGGCTTTTGTTTGGGCAGGGTATCAGTTAGTGAGGTTGTTTAGTTGAGGAAAGGCTTTAACAAGGATAATTATATAGAATTCACGTTATTCAGGTTTATGAATAACTACTATCATTGATCATCCGTCCAATCCGATTCATCCGCGTTCCATTCCACAAGTAAAATTAGCTGATAGCTAAGTCTGAAAGCTACTTTAGTAGCCTTTGTCTCTATCCACTTCAAATAACAATTCCATCCCAGACATCGCCCGTTTATAATTCTCCACGATAACCTCAGCCGCTTTTTTTGCCGGAGTAATGGCTGCAATATGCGGGGTGATCATGATCTGCTTTCGGTTCCAGAAGGAATGATTCTTTGGCAATGGTTCTTCCTCAAATACATCCAGGCAGGCGCCTTCGAGGTAACCCATATCAAAGGCGTAGATCAGGTCTTCTTCCACGAGATGGTCTCCACGTCCTACATTGATCAAGTATCCGGGCTGTTTCAGTTTTTTAAAAAGATCGAGACCCAGAAATCCTTTAGTCTCATTGGTAAGTGGCAGGAGGTTGACCATGATCTTTGTTTCGGAAAGAAAATTGTCCAGTTCCTCTTTGCCGGCAAAAGAAGTCAGCCCCTCAATATCTTTTTTAGAGCGGCTCCAGCCCGAAACCATATATCCATGTTGCACCAACAATGTTGCAACACTGTTACCCATTTCACCCAATCCCATAATTCCAACAGGGGTATGTTTTTTAGGAATCGTACTTTTCTGCTCCCAAACTCCTTTTCGTTTGTTCTCGAAGTAATCTACGATATGAAGACGGTAGTTAACGATTGCATTCAATACATACTCAGCCATTTGTTCTTGAAGTGAATCGGTAACGAGGCGGCAGATAGGGATATCCTCAGACAGACTCTTATCATCCAGCAAATGATTTACCCCCGCTCCCAAAGAAGACACCGCTCTTAGATTGGGGTAATTGCGGAGCACTTTTTCAGGATGATTCCAACACACAGCAAAATTCACCCTTTCTTTTTTATCAACCCGAGGCCAGATCTCCACATCCAGATTGGGATCTTTTTCGAGCAGGGCTTTTTTAAGCGAATCGAAGTTTCTGTTTTTTGCGATCAGTAAAAGCGACATAGGTTTCTTTAATTTAGCAGAACCAGAAGATAGGGATTCATAATAACTTCTGAGAAATTATGAATGTGAATTTTTCTCTATAAACTCCTTATATAATTCGATCAATTCGTTCAGCATCATAGCGGTGGCTCCCCATAGCGGAACACGGTGAATATCCCAAAAAGGAACCCGATAGGGTGTGCCTCTCAGATCCCAATTTTCTTCCACTAAATTTTGCTCCTGAACGAGTTTTGAAATGGGAACGGAGATAATCTCATCCACCTCATTAGGATTGGGCGTGAAGGTTTGCTCTTGTTCGAGGAAAGCCACAACAGGTGTTACCATATTATCTGAGTGCCCCACATACAACGGAGTCAGTTGTCCTACAACATGGACTCCCTTGCTACTTAGCCCGATCTCTTCTTGCGCTTCCCTGAGCGCAGTTTCAATGATAGTCTCCTCCCCTTCCTTTCCACCCCCGGGGAAACTGAGCTGCCCACCGTGGTTAATAGATTGAGTTCTGAGCGTCAATAGGACCTCAAGCTCATCTTTCCAGCTTATGATAGGAACTAATACGCTGCTGTTGCGAAAATCGTCATTAGCAGGGTTATAATTCTTGGGATTATTTGTCCCATTGACCGGGTTGGGAGCCATTTTACGCTGCGCATTCTTCCCCGGCAGTGAAGAGCTGAGTTTAGTTTGTAAATAATTGTGAAATTTTTTTTGTAACAAAATGGCAATCTGTAACTCTTTATTGTATGTACATCCATGCAACACAGAAAATGATCTAATAGTTTTTGATTATTAGGTCTTGTTGCAGGGCACGGTCTAAGTTACTCATTCGCTCGGGTATAAATAAAACAATAACCAAACAATGGATAATTACACATGAATAACAGAATAATCAAAAAAATAGCTGCTGGAGCATTAGTTCTTATGTTGGCAGTTGTAGGTTGTCAAAATGTTACTGAGATCTCAAATACCGACGATCTTTCCGGTGACAAAATTATTGAAGGACAATACATCGTTGTGATGGAACCATCAGCTGACGGGAAGTTCAAGCTCGGAGACGTTGAGCAGATCGAAGCTGTTCGATCTAAGGTTTTTGCAAATGCTGAACTTTCAGAAACAAATGTAGTTGCGAAATACAATAACGTATTAGCAGGATTTGCAGCACAATTAGATGATGCACAACTCAAAAAGCTACGCAGTGATAAAAACGTTAAATATATTGAGAAGGACAGGATTTATACCTTTGCTCCTCCTTGTGGAACTCCCTCCGGTGGACCTTGCGATGATGGTGGAGGAGGTTCTGGTCAGGAAACTCCATATGGAATCACCCGTGTAAATGGTGGTGTAACTTACAGCGGAAGCAATGTAGCATGGATCGTTGATACCGGAATCGACTTAGATCATCCTGATCTTAACGTTGATGCTTCTCGTGGATTCAACGCTTTTACTTCAGGTCGTGATGCTAAAAGCCTTGATGACGGAAATGGACACGGATCGCATGTAGCGGGCACCGTTGCTGCCATAGATAATACTGAAGGTGTTATTGGTGTTGCTGCCGGCGCTACTGTTATTCCGGTTAAAGTACTGGACAGCCGTGGAAGCGGATCTTATTCAGGAGTAATTGCCGGTGTTGATCATGTGGGCGCAAACGGTTCTGCCGGTGATGTTGCCAACATGAGTTTAGGCGGACCAACTTCTCAGGCTCTGGATGATGCGGTACTGGCAGCTTCTTCGAATGGCATTTGGTTTTCATTAGCCGCAGGAAACAGCAGCGAAGATGCAAATAATTCTTCACCTGCCCGCGTAAATGGAACCTATATTGTTACCATTTCGGCTATGGACAGCAATGACAATTGGGCAAGTTTTTCTAACTATGGGAATCCCCCCATTGATTATGCTGCACCTGGTGTAAGCGTGACTTCCACTTGGAAGGACGGAGGGTATAATACCATAAGTGGAACTTCCATGGCCGCACCACATGCTGCCGGTGTTCTGTTGTTAGGAAGTGCAAGCACAAACGGTACTGTAAATGGTGATCCCGATGGAAATCCTGATCCTATTATCGTGCACTGATAAAGTGTATGTATAGAAAGCTGCTTCAAGCCCTCTTGCTAAAAAGTGAGAGGGCTTTTTTTGTTTGAGAAGGAAATGTTATAAAGTTGATGGATGTTTTCAAAGCTGAACACATGTCCGTACTTTTAGTCCTCAAATTTTTCAGCAAAAGAGTTAAAGGGAACCCATTAGAAACATCATACTAAAAAAATTTTGTGTCTTGATGATTTCGTGGCAAAAAAGCATATGAGTAAAAAATACAACGTGTATGGCATTGGAAATGCCCTGGTAGATCTTGAATTTAAAGTAACTCCGAATTTTCTTGAAAAGCATAAGGTCCAAAAAGGACTCATGACCTTGGTGGATGAAGAAACACAGCATACCTTAATTAGTGCCATAGACCACAACGATACACAAAAAAAATCTGGAGGATCAGCAGCTAATACCGTGATCGCCGTTTCCCAATTTGGCGGAAAAGCATTCTATTCATGTAAGGTGGCAAATGATGAATTCGGCGATTTTTATCTGAAGGATATGGAAGATGCCGGCATCCCAACCAATTTTAACCGGCAAAAAAGAGAAGAGGGGATCACCGGTAAATGCTTGGTCATGATCACCGATGATGCCGATCGAACTATGAACACCTACCTTGGGATCTCATCCGGGCTTTCAGCCAATGAAGTAGATGAACGTGCTATCAAAGATTCGGAATATGTATATCTGGAGGGTTATTTAGTGGCATCAGAACAGGGACTGGATGCCATCAAACATACCAAAAAAATTGCGGAAGAAAATGGAGTGAAGACGGCCATCACCCTATCTGATCCCTCCATAGTACGTGCTTTTAAAGATCAGTTTCATGATGTGATCGGAGCTTCGGTAGATCTGTTGTTCTGCAATGAAGAGGAAGCCCGAACCTTCACCGGCAAAAACAATTTGCTGGAAGCAAGGGAAGCATTAAAGCAGGAAGCCAAACGCTTTGTCATTACACAGGGAAGAAACGGAGCTATGATATTTGATGGGGATACCTTCATCGATATTGAACCTTATGAAGTGAAAGCCGTGGATACCAACGGTGCAGGAGATATGTTTGCCGGAGCGTTTTTGTATGGGATAACCAATGAGGTGGGCTTCGCTAATTCAGGAAAACTTGCCAGCCTTGCCGGCTCAAAGATCGTCTCGCAATACGGGCCGCGACTTAAATGGCATGAAGTTCAGGAATTATTACACAAGCTTAAATAAACAGATCAAAAATATGACAGGAATAGAATTATTGGGATGGGCAGGTTTTGGGATTTTAGTAGCAGCCTGGATTCCCCAAACCATTGACACTATAAAAGCAGGTAACACATCGATCAATGTAGCTTTTATAATTATGTACTTTTCGTCAAGTTTAATGCTGGCCGTTTACTCTGTGATGATCAATGATATCGTTTTTATAGCATTAAATGCATTATTGACATTGGGCAGCGGCATAAACATGTACTATAAATTCTTTCCAAGAACAGAATGATGAAACTTGACAAGCTGGTTTTGGCTTCCCAGAATCCACATAAAATAGAGGAAATGCAGCAGATATTAAGTCCGCTGGGAATTGAGGTTTTATCCTCGAAGGATTTTCCAAATCTAAAAGAGGTCATTGAAGATCGCCCTACGCTAAAGGGGAATGCTCTCAAAAAAGCTCAATATGTATCAAAGGAAACCCGGCTTCCTGCACTTTCTGATGACACCGGATTGGAAGTAGAAGCACTCAACGGAAGGCCCGGAGTTTATTCGGCGCGCTATGCCGGCAGAAATGCGTCCTATCAGGATAATGTGCTAAAGTTACTGGAGGAACTCAACGGGAGATCAAACCGGGCCGCTCAGTTCCGGACGGTGGTTGCATTGGTTGATGAAGGCCTTGAATATACCTTTGAAGGAGTGTGCAAAGGGGAGATCATCACGGAGGAAAAGGGGAATAAAGGTTTTGGCTATGATCCGGTTTTTAAGCCTGATGGTTTCGATGAAACGTTTGCTGAACTTGACAGCGCTACTAAAAATGAGATCTCCCATCGGGGGCGGGCTATTCAAAACTTTGTGCAATTTCTGATGGAAGAGGAATAAATTTCGCGGTTTTTAATCTTGGGAATTGACCTCTGAAATTATGATTTTCATCCGTTGAAATTTTAATTAAATCGGATCGTAATTGGCTTTTTCCATTATAGATTACCTTGTAATTATCGTTTATTTAGCTGGAGTAGCATTTCTCGGGTTAAAGTCCTCCGGAAAACAGACATCGAACAAAGACTATTTTTTAGGCGGTGAAGGGATTCCCTGGTGGGCCGTTTTGTTCTCCATCGTAGCCACCGAAACCAGTACGCTTACCTTTATAAGTATTCCGGCCGTTGCCTATGGCGGCAATCTCACGTTCCTGCAAATAACCGTCGGCTATGTGATAGGCCGGATCTTTGTAGCACTCTTTTTTCTCCCAAAATATTATGAAGGAGAGCTTTACACTGCCTACACCTTCCTGGAGCGCAGATTCGGTGCAACGATGAGAAATGCGGCAAGTTCCACATTCATGGTTACAAGGCTGTTAGCTGATGGCGTCCGCTTATTTGCAACCGCCATTCCGCTGGCCATTATCTTGAGGCTGGGAGGCGCTTTTACAGGGTGGGGAGATCTTGAACTGTATATCATTTCCATTTGTGTGATAACAGGAATTACTTTGATCTACACCTTTTTCGGCGGCATCAAGGCCGTGGTATGGATGGATTTCGTCCAGATGATCGTGTATATAGGCGGTGCTTTTATTGCCATCGGAGTATTGATAGGAAATATGCCTTCCGGCTTTGAATTACCGGCTGAAAAACTTGATATCATAAATCTTGGTTTTGATATGCCGTTTCGGGAATTCATTGCACAACCCTATACCCTGATTACCGCTATTGTAGGGGGCGCCGTGTTCTCACTTGCTTCCCACGGAACAGATCAATTGTTAGTACAGCGTGTGTTGGCCACCCAAAATTTAAAGTCAGGGCAAAAAGCGATGATATGGAGTGGGATCGTAGCAATGCTTCAGTTCGGCCTTTTTCTGGGGATAGGGTTGCTGCTGTTCATGTTCTATGAAGGCCTTTCAGCTGAAGCTATGGGACTTGCCACAACAGATGAAATATTTGCCAAATTTATAGTAGAAGAACTGCCAACAGGGATATCAGGGCTAATTGTCGCAGCATTGTTTGCCGCCGCTATGAGCAGTCTCAGTTCCTCTCTGAATTCATTGGCTTCCTC
This sequence comes from Gracilimonas sp., assembly GCA_022450045.1. Classification (GTDB taxonomy): domain Bacteria; phylum Bacteroidota; class Rhodothermia; order Balneolales; family Balneolaceae; genus Gracilimonas. Next base: position 62,206 of record JAKURD010000011.1, read on the forward strand.
AACCACTTACGACCTTTATAAACCCTACTTTGGGAAGAACAATACCGATGCTGAAGACCTTTCCATCTCCAGAAAAATTACGATGGGTTGGGGGGGCATCTTGACCGGGTCAGCTATTTTCTTTGCCGTGCTGCAGCTTCAGGGCGGGGAGCGGCCGGCTATTGTGGAACTTGGCCTTGGGATCGCTTCCTATACTTATGGCGGATTACTTGGTGCCTTTCTGTTAGGAATGTTTTTCTCCAAACCGGATAATAAGGATGCCATTACAGGCTTTTTCTGTGGATTGATTGCCTTACTTTTTATGGTTCAAGGCCCGATTCAGGATCTTTTTCCCGGTGAGGGATTGGCCATTGCCTGGCCCTTATATACCTTAGTGGGGAGTTTGGTAGTGATCGTTTGCGGACAAGTGAGCTATTTTATTCGGAACACTTTTTTAAATAATGTGAGTGCGAGATAACGAATGTTTCTAAAAGAATTTTAAAACTGCTGTAAGATTCATCTGACGGAAGCCCCGTCTGATGGATGGGCTGATCGATGGCGCAGGCGCAGGATGTTGGATTGGGTTACGAACTGAACTTAGGTGCTCGAATTAAACAAACGGTCAGATGGACTTAGAGCCATCAGACCGGGAGGTAGATTACACATTCCCGGACTCGATCTGATGGAAACCCCATCTGATCGATGATACAGGCGCAGGATGTTGGATTAGGATACGAACAAGCTTAGGTTCCCCAAATCAAGCAAACGGTCAGACGGACTTGGAGCCGGCAGACCGTACCTCAAAGGCTTTAGTTCGGTATAAGAACTACGTTAAAAGGATAAAAATGAATGCTTGTGATCATTTCCCGCGGAGACGGGAATCTAATGGCGGCCATAACTTCCGTGTTCGATACCTGACCAACCATGGGGTTTCGGGCATTTGCTGCGAAATGACTATTCAACGTGTTCAACAAATTATTTTTATCTCAAACTCACGTTAGTTAGAAATACTAAACCATCGGTTTTATTTACAATGCACTACTTGGACCTTTTAAATCTCTTTTTTTGAATGTTAGCTCAAATAACGTTTTATCACTTTGCTCAGTAATCGATATGTATCCTCTGAGTTGAGAATTAAGTGTTTTGACTATGAGCATTCCCAAACTGCTTGGTTTTTCCAGATTATATTTTTGACTGCTTTTTACTCCATTATCGGAAACCGTTAAAACTACACCTTCTTCTAATTCTTTAAGGTTTACTTCTATAATTGGTTCTTTAATATCTTCGTAGAAATTTAAATAAGCATTAAGCAATAATTCATTGCATAATAATCCGGCCGGTACCGCCTGATTGATGTTAAGGTTTACGGCGGGGATCTCTTTTTTTATTTTGACTGTACGTTTTCCATTCTCTTTATTGAATGTGTTTTGTACAAAATCTACTAACTGATTCAGGTAGTCTCCAAAGTCTATATGAGAAGTTTTTTCGGCATTTGCATATGAATCATGCACCAACGCAAGACACTTTAATCTCATCTGGCTATCGTGAAGAATAGCATGAACCTTTTCATTTTCTGTGTACATGGACTGCAGATCAAACAACGCAGATACCAATGCCAGGTTATTACGAACCCGGTGATGTATTTCAGAAAGCAGGCTTTCTTTTGCTTTTACCGACTGCTGCAATTTTTCTTCAGCTTTTTTCTGCTCAGTGATATTCTCCAGCATAACCACCAGGTATACCGGGCTCTCCGGTCCATTAAATACCGCAGACTTAGAAACCAAACCGGGAAAATAGGTTCCGTCTTTTTTACGATATCTTTTTTCTATTTTGTAAAATACTCTTTTTTGTTCTGCCAGTTCCTGATCTAATTCTCTTCCGATAGTTAAATCATCGGGATGAATAAAATCTTCAAAATTAAGTTTGAGCAGCTCTTCTTCTTTATATCCGAGCATATCGCACAGGGTTTGGTTCACCTGTATCCAGTTTTCATTAGGTTTGTGATGAGCGATGCCAACTGGCGCAGATTTAAACGTAGCCTTGAATTCATCTCTGCTTTTTGTGAGCCGATCAATGGTTTCATTTAGTACGGCATTATTTTTCCAAACCAGCAAATATATCATCACCCCGCTTGCCAGTACAAAAAACCAACCTTTAAGGGATTGAACCCGTGTTAAAGTCTCAGGTTCATTAAAGGAAGCAAGTACAAATTGATCAGAAAACTGAACCCATAAAATTCCAACCAAAAGGTAAACGAGGGTAATGACCAGCGGACTATTATTCAGAATAGCTTTTATACGATCCATACAAAATTCCATTTTTTTGCGGAGCAATTAGCCAAAAATGACGTATTTGATTTAATAAACCGTACCCGCCTTGTTAAAATGAATAACAGTGGAAAGATTCTGTATGAATAAGATACCCAAACGTGTAATCTAAAAAACATGTGTTGCCTTCTGATAAAACCTCATAAGTATATTATTTTAAAGAGTAAGCTGCAGGTAAAATGTTACACTTTTATTTTCGGAGTGTTTTTTGGGCTAATGCTCACATACTGCTTCGTTGTGGTTTGATTTTTAGATGGGATCAAGGATATTGACAAAATGAATCACTTCATAGCCTCAACAGTTGTGGTTTGATTTTTAGATGGGATCAAGGATATTAGTTGGTTTTTTAATCTTCTGGTATTCAATCACTTAGCAAAAAATATCCTTTAAAAAAATGTGGGTTAGGCTTCTTCAATGAGGCTTCAACCGGCATTTTTTTTACTCTCAAATTTGGGCTATGCTGAATTAAATTCAGCATGACTTTAATTTCCGGGGTAATTTTGGATATACTTTCGGGCTTATAAAACCTTCAGAACATTTCAAGCTGAGGGGGCGGTTTTTCTACCGGCAGGCTTTTCTTTCCCCAAATATTTATGATCTTTCCATATTGCTTATCGGTCACAGAGAGAATACTTACCTGTCCTTTGGATGGAACCAGTTTTTTTATGCGTTTGATATGAACTTTCGCACTTTCGCGGCTGGCACAGTGGCGGGTATATACGGAATACTGCATCATGGAAAAACCATCCTGCAACAAATCTTTTCTAAAACGGGTAGCTTTTCGGCGTTCGATTTTGGCAGTAACCGGGAGGTCAAAGAATACAAAGATCCACATAATCTGGTAAGCATTTAAGCGTGAATAACTCATAATACCGGATATTTTATTCGCTTGGCTTCTCCTTTATAACATCGGGCAAGTGAAGCTGTGGTTTCAGACAAGCCAACCATCAGCGGCCGTTGTTTCCGGTTGATCTTAATGTCGCAGGCCAGGCACTGCAAAAGTTTCATTTTTAGCTCAGGCGATAATTCTTCCTCTGCTTGTCCTTCATTCATTAATTCCCAAACCAGTTGATCTACATACGGACGGTACGGTTCCATTATATCGTCCGCCAGGCAGTACGCATTGTATTTATTATGGTGATGGATTCCCAGTGTGGGCAACAGCCCGGAACCGGTAAGGGCACGTGCTACGGCAGCCCGCAGAACGGTATAACCGTAATTCAGCATATTGTTGGGTACGTTCCCGTACCTTGTACGGTTAAATTCATCCCCAAACAAGCGTGGCCAGTAAAACCGGGCGGCACGTGCTTCCATATTTTCCGGATCTCCACTTTTAACCTGCCGGGCCATATATCGTAAAGGCTCACCGTCTTGTTCGGCTGTATCCAGCATGGCTGCCTGGTTTCGGATTTTTGCTTTTACTGTTTGTTTCCAAAGTTGTTTTTTGAGTGGAACGGAAGATTCTACTTGCGCACGGAAGTGTTCGGTTTGAGTTTGATGATTGTCAAGGTGAAATAGCATGGAAGCTGGCAAGTGTTTTTCATTACAGAAAATAACAGCGGCATTATATTTGGCCAGCAAGCGGATGACTGCCTGGGTAAACGTGATTTGATGATGCTCAAACACCACAAATCCAATGTCTTCCACCGGTCGCTCGTTTTCCTCACCCGTTTGTTTATTTAAAATCACCAACTGGCTGTTGTGGATTTTAAGGTGACAGGGACTATTAAAAAAGAGTGTTTTTTTAAGCATAACAGGTGGGTTTATTTCCTGTTTCGGTACTTCCTGATTTTTTGAAGTTCTTCAACATCGGCTTTGTCTTTCATCCGGCCGGTAAGCATTTTATTTTTGATTAGGTCTTCCAATTGAATAAACCTGACCTCAAGCCCGTCTTGAAACTGGTAGGGAATGCTGTTTTCAAAAGCTTCTTCAAAATGGAGTCCGGTTATGGCATTGAAAATATCTATTTGCAGCGGTTCGTCTCCAAGTTTAACTGAAAAAGGAGAAGTGAAGTCAATTTCTTGCAGGTATTCAACAAGTTCGGTACTCAGTGTTAGTTCTTTTACAGCCCCGACCAGTTGGTCTTTATTATTTGAATCGGGTTTTACCCAGATATCCATATCGCCGGTAGTGCGTACGTACCCATGAAAAATAACCGCATACCCGCCCGCGATAAGATAACTTACCCCGTGAGAATTAAACTCCTTTAACACCTCTGCAAAATTATTAGCCAGGATCATAGGGGTGGGGTTTCATGATTTGGAAAGACTTGGAAATGGGAGGCCAGGTGCCATCTTTTTTCAAATACTGATGAAATACCTGCTTACGCAGCTTCTCTACGTGTTTCAACCGCTCATGGTAAGACAGGCCTGCACTTTGTTTTGCTTCAAACTCGGCGGCTTCCTCAAAAGAACTGAACACACGTACGGTTTTAAAGGCTGTGGAGGGTTCCTCAACTTTGCCTTTATCGCTTTTTGATGGTTTTTCTTTTTTGTTATTCATTGAAATTAACTCACTAATGTTAGTTTCCCTGTGGCAGAAATTTCTACTTTTCTGGGATTAAATCGTCTCCATCCTGTTTTACCATTTCCAAAACTTTGGATTCTATGAAAATAAGGTTCAATTTTATTATCACGAGTAGATTCTGAAATAAGTCTGAATTCATAATATTTTGATGATAAAGTTTGAACTCTAAACAAATGTTGACTTAAAACCATATAATCATCTTCAAATTCTTTTATTTGTTCATCGGTTAATCCAAGTAAAAATAAGTCGTTTATTTGCATGGAGGTAATGATCTTATTTCCATTTGCAGGAAGTTGAATAATTGATTGATCTTGAGCTTTTCGTTCAACGGCCTCCCAAAAGGTTATCACCTGTTCTGCTATATTGCCTTCTTTATTTTCATAAATAAGGACGTGATGGTTGTTTTTGGGATTTACAAATTGATTTATCCCATCCTTCAACTGTTCTGCATTTCCAATATTTTCCTTGATACGAACCTTCTTTACGGGTATTGGGTCGCCATTTTTGTTAGGCAGATGAACTAACGGCTTTCGCTTTTTAGTTTCTTCATCAATTTCAAAAAAGGCATTTTTAGGAACAGAATACTTTTTATTCAAATCTATTGAAGAATTAGCTCTTTTTACTGCGGCTCGAACTAATTCTCTAATTTTAGGATCTACAATTTTATCCACTTTTGCACTGTTGTTGATAGTATCGAGTGGTTTTCTAACATGAAAGTATTCTTCTCCATTTTTATCTTCATGTTTACCATACACGGTATCCTGATGCAGTTGTCCTCTTGCAGCCATACCTTCTGCAAAAAGCCTTTTGCCATTTTTTGTTTTCGGTTTACCGTTGTAGTCAAAAAGTTGTTTTTTAACTTTGGTAAGTACCCGGTCTGTTTTTTTGTGAGAAACTAAAATCCGGTTAACAGCAAGGTTTGCATCCTGCCAGAAATTATCCCAGGGCAAATCAACAGACTTTTCTTTTTTGATTTTCCAATTATCCCATCCTTTTGCAGAAAGTGTTGATATTTGCTGCAGGTATTTTCTTTCAGAACAAGCCACTGTTAAAGCATCAATGGCATGGTGGCGATGATCGTCTCTTTCTTTAAAGGGATAAAGGGTACCATCTTTTACATTGCCTTGAATAAATTGCCCTTTTTTCTCCAGTGTTTTTTGGTCTTTCTTTAGCGTTTCTTTATTCCAGGGTAAAAGTCCTGCTACATTATCTTCTGCATCAATCGCCGCTAAATATTCGCCGTCTTCAACATCTCCAACTTCATAGAAATCATTAAGGATTCCGTCTAATCCCCAAAAATGCCTCAACATGGAAGTTACCGTACCTTGTGCAACAGTAACTTTAGGGCAGGCGTGTTTCAAGTACGTTTTGGCAATTTTAGAGATGTACCGGGTATCATTTAACTGCCTTTCGATAAAACCTTCTGCATCGGGTTTCTTTTTACTAATAAAGCGGCGGTATTTCGGATTGTTCTTTTTGAAAAGACGGTAAGCTCTTTGCTTCATTTTATCCCATTCGGAAGTGCCTCCAAATGCCTGATAGGGTGTAAGGTTTCCTTTCTCCTGATTTTTATAAGCAAGGCAAAGCGTCTTGTTTTGCAGGCCATTATCTAAAGAAACACTATATGGTATGATGTGTTCTACTTGCACATATCCCTCATCAAATAATTCAGTGAGGCCTATTTTTTCGCCGGTGAAAGGACAAATACCTTCACATTCTTCCCAAAGCAAAACTTTCTGAATGTTTGAACGGGTATGCTTGATGCCATATTCATCCAATCGGGCTTTAATTCGAATATTTTCAGCTTCTCTTTCCTGTTGGCGGTCACGAATTCTGTCGCGATGTTTTTTTGAGGATTTAAGTTCTCTTGCTAATTCTATTCTTATTTCATCCGGTGCTCCATATTCTTCAATAATAGAATTAACAACGGTACGAAGCTCGAACAGGGTTTGCTGAACAATTGGGTTTCGAATAGTATCCGGTGAAGGCAACTTACCTTCCAGTTCAACCTCTTTTTCCAAACTATGGTGGTACAGCTTATCCGCTTTGTTTTTTGGGAGGGCAAATTTTTCAACAAGCAGTTCTTTGATTTTATCTACAATCTTTCCTTCTGTGTGGTTTGAGATAATATTGAGCACGTCCTTTTCAATATCTGTTTTTTTCTCCTGCCCCATTTCATCCCAGGCTTTTGAACCAAAAGCAGCCCGAAGGCCTCCCAGTAAAACAGCTTTATCGTAAATAAAACCTTTCTTTAAATAGGGAAGAATATTCAGAATGGCTTTACGGCTCAGATTGGCATAGCCGTCTTTCAAAGTAAAAGACTTAAATTTTTCAATCTCATCAGGATATAATTCCCACTTTTCTTCTGCATATCTATCCAGCCAATCAGGATCATCAGCCGTTAATTTTATATGCCAGATATCTTCCTGTTCCTTCAGACTTAATTCATGCCATCGTTCTTTTCCGAATATTTTTTGAAAGCTTGCGATTGTTCTGTTGCCAGGCAGTTTATCTTTGTCTTTATAGTTATAGTTGCCATCGGGGCGGGAAAGTTTTGTTCTAAGTGTTTTAAATGGAAATGCTTTGTCTTTAGAATTAAAAACTTCCAGAGCTATTTTTCGATCCTCTTCATTGAGTGGTTGTTCCCCATCAAGAATGCTGTTGATAGTTTGATAGGTTCTAAATAATTCGAATGGAATAGCTGAAAGCTGACATCTTGGCTTATTTGTTTCAAAAGAACAATTACCAATTAGGTGTTTTTGAGAACGTAAGGGGCGCTGATAAAATAATATTCCATCTTTTGTATCACCTCTGCGTTTACTTCCACCAATTTTTATTCTAAGATCTTCCGTAAAGATTTCAGGATAAAATTCTTTTTGGTGTTCCCAGATTATTTCAAACTCTTCCTCGTACATGGATCGAAGAGTGTATCTGTTTCTTAAACGTTTTTTATGGGAGTCTTCATGGTGCAGGTAATTTCCAAGTGTCCCATATTCCTCTATTTTTTCCTTGGTTTCATTAATACCTGTTTTTCCTTCCTTTGGTTTTCCCTCATACAAAGCACCAGAATCTTCATCCTGATTTTGCAGCGTTTCTTTATATCCTCTTCTCTGCGCAAAGTGATAAAAAATTCTTCCGATTTCATGAAAGGATAGCTTTTCCCCTTTGTATGCTTTTGACCTGGCTTTATAGGGATCAATAGTAAAAAAAGATCTGAGCGCGATAGGCAGTTCCTTTTCTCTAATAACTGTTTGAAATTTCCCTCTGAATTTTTCTTCAGAAACGTTATTTCCGGTCAGTTTTTTATAGACACTATCTATGTCCGGGAACATTCCATGTTTAATGAGAAGATGGGTAAGCTTTTCTTTCCTCAATTTCGTTCGAAAGTTTTGCCTTCGAATTTGGCGTTTTTCACGACGGGTAGCGTTTTTGGATTCCTCTTTAGTTCCTTTTTCAAGATTAATTCCCATTGGAAAAATTCTTGATCCTATTCCTGGAATCATTCCTCTTTCATTATCTAATTCTATAACCGACCAGCCAATAGAGTTTGTACCCAAATCCAATCCCAATATTCTTTTACTCATGACAATCTGATTTTAGTTGATAGTCTATGTTATTTTGTGATATCAAAAAAAAATGGTTACAATTGTCTCATAAGAAACCATCTAAATTTCTTATCACAATAAGGCTATATGCCGAAGGCTTTTGCCTATGAGTCCCGCGTACTCCGTGGGACTTTTTTTTGTCCAATAACTTCTAATTAAACTCTTTAGTTATTGAAAATCAAACTGATGTAGATAGATTAAGGAATTAAACTTTTCATATACAAGAATGGAAACACAAAAGTGCATAGAGAAACTTTACACTGCTCTCCAGGATCTGGATGCAGAAACAATGATTAGTTGCTACCACCCTGAGGCAACATTTGAAGATCCGGTATTCGAGCTGAGTTCAAAAAAAGAAATAGCAGGAATGTGGACCATGCTCTGCAAAAGAGCGAAGGAATTTGAATTCCATTTTGATCAGGTTTGGGCCGATGAGGAAAAAGGAAAAGCCCGGCTGAAAGCGAAGTACTTATTTTCTAAGACAAACCGGATGGTCTATAACAACATTAACGCCCGGTTCAAATTCAAAGACGGCCTGATCATTGAACACATTGACTCCTTTAATTTCTGGAGATGGAGCCGGCAGGCATTGGGTTTTCCGGGGATTTTATTGGGATGGACTTCATTTTTTCAAAAGAAAGTACAGCGGAAGGCATACAAAAATATGAAGGTTTATATCCCTAGCGACTAAGCAGGAACATTGAATGTTTTAGAGGTTATAATTGTATCTATTATCAAACGCAGAACAAACAGACGATTATGCCATATACACTTCAGATCTTAGATATCGACAACGTAACTCATGATGTAAGACAAGTTACCCTTGAAAAGCCGGAAGGCTATGAATTTGAACCCGGCCAGGCCACTGAGGTAGCGATTGACAAAGAAGGATGGAGAGAAGAAAAACGCCCATTTACATTTACTTCTTTGAATGAAGAAGAACATCTCGAATTCACGATCAAGATCTATCCGGAACATGGTGGTGTGACCGAACAGATCGGTAAACTGAAAAAAGGAGACAAGCTGATCATTGATGAACCCTGGGGAACGATACAGTATAAAGGGGAAGGGGTATTTTTAGCCGGAGGTGCCGGAGTTACCCCCTTCATTGCTATCCTCAGAGACCTTCACAAAAAAGGTGAGATCGGTAATAACAAGCTCATATTTTCTAATAAAACGGAAAAAGACATCATCCTGAAGAATGAATTTGAGGATATGCTGGGTGATAACTTCATCAACGCCATTACGGATGAAGATCCGGAAGGCGATCATATTTTCCTGGATGGTTTTGTAGATAAGGAATTTCTGCAATCTCAGATCGACGACTTTGATCAGCCGTTTTATGTATGCGGCCCCGGCCCCTTCAATGAATCCATGATGAAGTATCTGAAAGAACTGGGAGCCGATCCTGATGCTTTGGTCTTTGAAGAGTAGGAGTCATATTTTAGGGCAAATGCCGGATGTATCTTTCCATATTGCCTAAGGCAAGTCTTAAAAGCTGTTTTTTAAGATGGTTTAGAACTGGTCCATATTTAACCTGAGTTCGAGATAAAAACTAAGTTAAAAGGATAAAAATGGATGCTTTTGGTCATTCCCGTGGAGACGGGAATCTAATGGCTGCCATGAATTCGGTATTCGCTACCTGACCAGCCATAGGATTTCGGGCATTCGCCGCGAAATGACCGTTCAACGTACTCAAGAGATGGTCTTTATATCGAATTCACGGTATTTAATTAGCGTGAGTTCGGGATAAAGAATGTTTCTAAAAGAATTATAAAACAACTATGAAATCCATCTGACGGATGCCCCGCCTGATGGATGAAACAGGCTGAGATAATTTAATAGGCAAAAAGTACTTTTAAGGTTAGGTGCCCAAATCAAACAAACGGTCAGATGGACTTGGAGCCATCCGGCCGTGCCTCGGAGGCTTTGACGAGGATAATTATCTCGAACACTTTTTGGTTTCTCTACAAATTTTTTCATATCTGTTTTATATAAATAATTGTTAATTATATTTCTACGTATAAATCCAAAAGGATGACCATTTGCTCGGTTTTACGTATGTTCATTCAAAAATTAAATGACACACGGCACACACAACGCGGTTCATGATCCGCGGAACGAGAATGTTCTCATTTACATCAATGGAGAATTATTTCCCAGGGCTGAAGCTAAGATATCCGTATTTGACAGCGGGTATTTAGTTGGTGATGGGGTTTGGGAAGGATTCCGCCTTCATAAAGGTGTGCTTGTATTCCTTAAAGAACATTATGACCGGTTATATCAGGGAGCTAAAACCATAGGCATGGATCTGAATATAACCCGTCAAGAGATCACAGAGGCTATTTGGGAAACACTGGAAGCCAATAAGATGAAGGACGGTGTCCATGTTCGCCTGATGTTTACCCGAGGCATAAAAAAGACCCCTTCTCAAGACCCAAGATTGACGATATCCGGTCCGAATTTGGTGATCATTGCCGAGTATAAACAGGCCGATCCTAAGAGCAGAGACCGTGGGGTGACACTATTTACCAGCACCATTCGCCGCGGTTCACCTGATTATCTTGATCCCCGTTTGAACTGCCACAGTAAGATTCATGAAGTGCAGGCATTGGTTCAAGCTATCGAAGCCGGTGCGGATGAAGCATTGATGCTGGATGTGAACGGTTTTGTGTCAACTTGCAATGCAACCAACTTTTTTATGGTTAAAGGGGATGAAGTATGGACTTCCACCGGGCAGTATTGTATGAATGGCATTACCCGTGGCAAGGTGATCGAGATCTGTGAGAAATCGGGCTTCACATGCCGGCAAAAGAATTTTTCACTGTTTGATGTATATGGAGCTGATGAGGCATTTGTAACCGGAAGTTTTGGAGGGCTGACTCCCGTGACTACGATTGATGGGAGAACCATTTCAGGATCTGTATCCGGTGCCATGACTCAAAAGCTACAACAGTTGTATGAAAAAGAAATTGAACATGCTGTACAGAAAAAAAAGGTATAGCAGCACATAGAATATAAATTTTACACTGGGTGAAAGAGAAGCTCAGTTTTAAAATAAAAGCAGAGGCTAAATACATGTTAAAAACCAAAAGAATTTGTTTGTGGAGTGGTCCGCGAAATATTTCAACGGCGCTGATGTACTCATTTGCGCAGCGCGAAGACACGACGGTAGTTGATGAACCGCTATATGCCCATTACCTGTCCAATACTGATGCCAGGAATTATCATCCCGGCGCGAAGGAAGTGTTGGAAAGTCAGGAGAATGACGGGCAGAAAGTAGTGGATGAGATCATACTCGGAGATTATGATACACCCATTGCGTTCTTCAAGAACATGACACACCATCTGGTGAATCTGGATCTCAGCTTTATGGAGAAAACGGTGAATGTGATCCTGACAAGACCGCCCAAAGACATGCTGCCTTCTTATGCCAAACAGGTTAAGAATCCCACTATGCGGGATGTAGGCTATGCCAAGCACCTTGAGATCGTAAAGTATCTGAAGTCGATAGATAAAAAGCCGGTGATCGTGGATTCGAAAGATATCCTGCAATATCCGCAATCACGTTTAAGAGAATTATGCGGAACACTTGGCATTCCCTTTGATGAAGCTATGCTGAAATGGCCGGCAGGTCCCCGAAAAGAAGACGGAGTGTGGGCCAAGTATTGGTACCATAACGTACATCGGTCCACCGGATTCAGAGCGTATAAAGCTAAAACTGAGCCTTTTCCTGAAGAGTTGGAAGACCTGCTGGAAGAATGCCAGGAAGCGTACGAGGAGCTGTTGACGTATGCCGGGGATTGATCTTTGATCCATCACGGATAGCCTGTCTGATAGATTTATAGCTTAGGTTTGATAGTTCTGATTGAACGGTTACGCGGACTTTAAGTCGTCAGATCGCAAATATCTTATTACTAAAAATCTAAGATCTGAAAATTATTAAAGTACGATCGTCTCGTTACGCTTAGGTCCGGTAGATATAATGGTAAACTCTACTCCAAGGTATTCTTCAATAAACCTGATATAGGACTGTGCCGTTGAAGGAAGGTCATTCCAATCTGTAATTCCCTCAATCGAGTTTTTCCATCCGGTAAGGGTGGTATATACCGGTTCAATTTTTTCGATCTCATCCAGGCATAATGGAAATACATCGGTTTCTTTTCCGTCAATTTTATATGATGTGCAAACCTTGATCTCTTTAAAACCATCCATCACGTCCATTTTGGTGAGGGTTAATTCGTTCATTCCGTTTAGCTGAACTACATATTTAAGAGCCACGAGATCAAGCCACCCACAGCGACGGGGCCTTCCGGTAGTAGCCCCGAATTCAGCTCCTTTTTTGCGGAGTTCTTCGCCGGTTTCATCCAAAAGTTCGGTGGGGAATGGTCCGTTCCCAACGCGGGTGCAATACGCTTTGGTTATTCCCATTACCTTGGTCAGAGCCGTAGGAGGGATTCCGGACCCGATGCATGCTCCTCCGGAAGTAGGGGAGGAAGAAGTGACGTACGGATAGGTTCCGTGATCAACATCCAGTAAGGTTCCCTGAGCGCCTTCAAGCAAAATGGACTTTTTATTATTGATGCCCTCATGTAGAAGATTGGTGGTGTTGCAAATAAATGGTTCCAGGGCTTTTATGGAATCTTCGAGTTCTTCCATAAGGTCATCTGTTTTAAGCGGAGATTCCTTGTATAAGTTCTCGAGTGCAAAGTTGATGTCTTTGAGGTTCTGATCGATCTTGCTTCTCAGGACTTCACGGTCGGGAAGATCGACCATGCGAATGCCTACACGTGAAACTTTGCTTACGTAAGCAGGACCAATTCCCCGGCCTGTGGTTCCGATGGCATCGCCACCCCTGCGCTTTTCTTTTAACTGATCCAGAAGTTTGTGGTAAGGAAGAATTACATGGGCTGTCTGGCTGATGAAAAAACGGCCTTCCAGGCTGAATCCCATTTCCTGAACACCTTTGATCTCATCCACCAATGCGATGGGGTCTATAACCACTCCGTTGCCAATTACACAATCGGCATCACCGTTAAAGATCCCGGATGGGATCAGGTGAAGAACGAATTTTTTATCATCAAATTTAAGGGTGTGTCCGGCATTGGCTCCGCCTTGAAAGCGAACAACGTAGTCTGTTTTATCACTGAGAAGATCTACAATCTTTCCTTTTCCTTCATCACCCCATTGGGCTCCAATAACAACTCTTATACTCATAATCAGTTCAATAAAAAAGGGGTGCAGAACACCCCTTTGTATTCTATTTAAATTTCAGATGATCAGTCTTCATATGATTTGGCAGCTTCATCCACTGATTTGAAGTGTTTGAATACGGTGATCAATTTAGTGACGATCAGTAAGCTCTCGATTTTATCGGTTGCGTTGGCAATACGGAGATCTCCGCCGGCTTTGCGCATGGTGGTGAGCCCTCCGATAAGCATTCCAAGTCCTGAGGAGTTCATGAATTTCACTTTGCCGAGATCAACCACAACATTGGTTTTACCGGCATCGATAAGTTCATGCAGTTTCTCATTCAGGCTAACCGCATCAGGGCCACCCATCACGTTCCCTTTAAATTCGATAACAACGCTGTTGTAGCGTTCTGATGTATTAAAGCTCATAATAATTCTATTGGTTTAATTTTAAGATTTCTTGGTACGCTCTTCGAGTTCAACCACCAATGCACTAGCTACAAACAGTGAACTGTATGTACCCAAAATGATACCGATCAGGAGTGCAAAAGAAAATCCTTTCAACACCTCACCGCCGAAAATAAACAGCACAAGTACCACAAACAAGGTGGTAATGGAAGTAATTACTGTACGGCTTAAGGTATCATTCAAGCTTTTGTTTACCATTGGTATAAAATCCATTCCTTTATGCACATTCGAGTTTTCACGGATGCGGTCATATACAACCACGGTGTCATTCAATGAATAACCCACAATAGTCAGGAATGCGGCAATCAAAGCCTGATCAATCTGTAAGCTAAATGGTACAAGATCTGCAAGAATGGTGAAGATCCCGAGTACGATCACCACATCGTGAACGAGTGCTGCTACCGCCCCGGCCGAAAAAGTCCAGTTTCGGAATCGAATCAGGATATAGATGAAGATAATTACAATGGCATAGATCACCGCTTGTAATGCACCCCATTTGAGGTCTTCTGCAAAACGAGGCCCGACTACATCAGTTTTAACCATATTTGCGGGGTTGTCAGGGTACAATTCTTCCATATTGGAAGTAATGATATCCTGAACAATATTGATTTCGCTTTCATTATCGGTTCGGATGAGAACATCACTGTCCGATCCGTAAAGTTTTATTTCTGGTGCGGCACCGAGGGGCCCGGAAAGAGCAGAACGCATCTCAACAACATTTACCGGTTCCTGAAATTCCAGAACGAATTCTTTACCGCCTTTAAAGTCGATACCATATTGCAACCCTTGTGTGAGGATCGCTGTAAGTGACGCCAAAAAAAGAACCGTAGAAAAAATATAGGCTATCTTATGGCTGCCTGTGAAGTTAAAATTAGGTGTTTCAAACCATCTCATAATAATAATCCTTTAGTCGTTTAAATTTCTTTTTGTTGATCAACCGAAGCTTACAGTACTTTTCTTCGTTTTGGTCAGGTAATCCACCACAACGCGGGTAATTACAATAGCACTGAAAAGTGATGCTACGATACCGGCCATAAGTGTCACCGCAAATCCTTTGATCGGACCAACTCCGAAACTGAAAAGGATAATAGCTACAAAGAATGTGGTTACGTTCGCATCAACAATTGCGCTCATGGCGTTTGAATATCCTGCTTCAATAGATGCTTTGAGTGTTTTACCGGTGCGTTGCTCTTCCCGGATTCGGTCAAAGATCAGCACGTTTGCATCTACCGCCATACCAATGGTCAATACAATACCGGCAATACCCGGTAAAGTCAGGGTAGCTTTGAAAGCGGCCAGGATACCTAATATAAAAATGATATTAAGCAGAAGCGCCAGATCGGCAATTGCACCACCGGTTCGGTAGTAGATGATCATAAAGATAGCTACAACCCCTAATCCGAAAAGAATGGAATTCAAACCTGCACGGATAGATTCAGCACCTAAGGTAGCTCCAACAGTTCGTTCTTCAAGAATTTCAAGGGGAGCCGGAAGGGCACCTGATAAAAGGATGTTCACCAGATCTTCTGCTTCATCAATACCATCTAAACCGGTAATGGATGAACGGCCGTTAGAGATCTTGGTTTGTACGTTAGGATATGAGAATACAAAACCATCCAGTACTATGGCTACCGGTTTCCCAATATTAGCTCCTGTAATTCGTCCCCACTTACGTGCACCTTCGCTGTTCATGCTCATGGATACTTCAGGCACATTGGTGGCGGGATCAAACTGGACGCTTGCAGCTTCAATAACATCACCGGTCAGTTCAACTTGTGTTCTAACCCCGATGAGTTGGTACAGATCCTCTCCGGCTTGTCCGGAAAGCGGGTTTGCACTCCACATTACGGTGGTATTTCTTGGCATCATACGCTGAATGTCTTCTGTTTTTAACAGATCCATCACACGGGCGGTGTCTCTTGCTGTAGCATATCCCATCAAATAAGGGCTTTGAGCAGGAAGCAATACTTCTTCAAGTGGATTTGAAGTAATCTCCATAGAATCAGCTTCTTCGCCCTGGTAGTTTGAATAATACTCATATACCTGATTTACAAATGACCGAAATGTTTCTGCGTCAGCAGCCAGCCGGAATTCGAGCCGGGCTGTTCCTTTCAAAAGGTTACGAACACGTTCTTTGTCTTCTACACCGGGCAGTTCAACCACAACCCGGTTATTGCCTTGCTTTACAATAGAAGGTTCGGTTACTCCGTAACGGTCAACACGGGTTCGGATAATTTCGATGGCGCGGTCTAAAGCAGATTGCCGCTGGGTTTTGAGAAAAGTTGCGATCTCCTCATTTGTAGAGCGACGAGTGATATCCATAGCATCGTTTCTGTAATACCGGCTTAATCGGGCATCAGGGTCACGAGATTCGAATTCTGCCACCATCTCATCAATAAAGTCAGTGTCTGATTCGATGGAACGCTCACGGGCAGTATTGATCACTTCCCGGAGAAGTTCATCTGCGTTGTCGCCGGCCAATTCCAACACTAATTGCGGAATTCCAACTTCAAGTGTTACGTGCATCCCGCCCTGGAGGTCGAGCCCCAACGAGAGGATGTTATCGCGGAGGTATTGAAGCTTTTCGCGATTCTGTTCTTCATACTGAGCCGCCTCATCGGGGCTGAGCTCTTCGATATAGTTCTGTTCCAGGTTCCACTGTAGTGTGGGCCACAGGTAATAAATGGTAAGGGCCAAAAAAGCCACGATCGTACCAATTTTAAATCCGTTTCCTTGCATGGTAATAATGGTTTAGTTTTGAAAAGTTTAAATAAACAGGTTTGGTTGTTGATAACAGTATAGGCCTTTTTATAGCTTAGCTACTGCTTCAACCTCCTTCTTTCGTTTAAAGTGAAGTTTAAAATAATGAGAGGGAGACTAAGGGGCGTTAATGGCGGTTCCACCCGACAGGGGAGAAATATAAAAACCGTGAGAAACTGCGAAAATCTGCTGTCCGGTAACACCGGCATCGGCAAATACCGCACTGTGTTGGGAGTTCAGTGATTTATGTCCAAAAGAAAACCCATCAACAGGAAGAACCGAGTTAGGTTGTGCCTGTTTAATGATTACGGCCTTACCCATTCCAGTAGATGAATTCTGATAATTATTCCACTCCGTCAGCAGAAGCTGGAATACTTCATTCTCATCTTTTGTCTGAGTATCCACCGGGAGTTCAAAATCGTCCGCGTGTGCTTTTACAAGAGCAGAAGCCTGGCGAATTACAGATTCTAATTTTCCATCTGCATTGGAAAGTCCGCGAATTTGATCGGCAACATTTGTATTGGTGCTTGATTTGAGATTGGACTGCAGCCAGGCAGCAAAAGCATCATGCTCGGCATTATTGCTGGCCGGCTTCATAAAATAGAAGAGAAGGCCGGCAAGCAGGAAGCCTACATTAAACGAGCGGGCGATATGTGTCCGAAAGAATTTCATTCAGACCCAAAATATAACCAACTCTCAATTCATTGTGAAAGGCTAAATCAGAAAAAACCAATAGCGTCCTAAACGTTTTTAAAATTGAAAAAAACCTGTGTTTTCGAAGATAAAACGGATTAGTTGACATATTTAAAATCATCCCCTTTTTTTCTCGCAGAGGCTCGCCGATTGACACGCTGAGTTTCGCAGATGATCTTTTATCAAAACGCATCGCTATTCAGCGCAACTCTGCGAGAATCCTCTTGAAGGATCGTTTTGCCAAAATGTATTTCAACATTTAGGACGCTATTGAGAAAAAACTATAGCTTCCAGAAGAGACAGGTCTCAGTCTGATCAACTCATTACATTCAAACGCTCAAATTCTTCCTGAAGGAATTTGCCGGTATAAGATTTTTTGACTTCAGCAACTTCTTCAGGCGTGCCCGTTGCTATGATCTCACCGCCACCGGCTCCGCCCTCAGGCCCAAGGTCGATGATCCAGTCGGCAGCCTTGATAAGGTCAAGGTTATGCTCAATCACAATTACCGTGTTTCCTTTGTCAACCAGTCGCTGTATCACATCCACCAGCATCCGCACATCCTGAAAATGAAGTCCCGTGGTCGGCTCATCCATAACATATAAGGTGTCGCCGGTCCCCACTTTGGAGAGTTCACGGGCAAGCTTGATGCGCTGTGCCTCACCGCCGGAAAGGGTAGTGGAAGATTGTCCCAAGGTCAGATATCCCAGGCCTACATCATTAAGGGTTCCCAGAATTCGGCTGATTGCAGGCTGGGCGTAAAAAAATTCGGCAGCATGGCTGACCGGCATTTTCAATACATCCGAGATATTTTTGCCTTTGTAATAGATTTCGAGTGTTTCACGATTATAGCGCTTGCCATTACAGGTTTCGCAGGTCACATATACGTCGGGAAGGAAATTCATTTCGATTTTTCGAACGCCATCTCCCTGACAAGTTTCGCAACGTCCACCCTTCACATTAAACGAAAAACGTCCCTGGTCGTAACCCCGAATTTTGGATTCAGGTAATTCCGCAAATAATCGCCGGATGTGATCAAATACTTTCGTGTAGGTACCGGGATTTGATCGTGGTGTTCGGCCTATAGGACTTTGATCGATGGAGATGATCTTGTCCACATTGTCAATGCCTTCGATGGAATCGTAGGGAAGAGGAACTGTTTTCGATTTATAAAAGTGATTGGAAAGAATCGGAACCAATGTTTGATTGATGAGCGAGCTTTTTCCGCTGCCACTTACTCCTGTTACCGAAATAAAACGCCCTAAAGGAATTTCAGCATCCTGGTTTTTGAGATTGTGTCCCCGCGTGTTCTTCAGCTTGATGGATTTCTTTTTTCCATTTCGCCTTTTATTGGGGATCGCAACGACTTCTTCATCTGTAAGGAATTTGGCGGTATCGGATTCAGGGTCCAGTTCATCGGGCTTTCCGAAAGTTACAATATGCCCGCCATTCACTCCGGCACCTGGGCCCATATCTACCACAAAATCGGCATGTTCTATGGTTTCGCGATCATGTTCTACCACAAGCACGGAGTTCCCAAGATCCCTCAATGTTTCAAGCGATTTGATGAGCTTAATGTTATCTCGCTGATGAAGGCCGATGCTTGGTTCATCTAAAATATACAGCACACCCACCAGCTGTGTACCTATCTGAGTTGCCAGGCGAATACGCTGAGCTTCACCTCCACTCAATGTTTGAGCTTCCCGGTCAAGCGACAGATAAGTCAATCCTACGTTCAGCAGAAAATCGAGCCGATCCCGGATTTCTTTTAGTACCTGATTTCCGATAGTCTGTTGCCGCTCATTCAGGTTGATGCCATAAAGTGTATCCCGCAGATCCTGAATATCTTTTTGAACGAGATCGTGGATGTTGAATCCATCGATCTTATAGGAGAGCGCTTCTTTATTAAGTCGCCCGCCCTCACATTCCGGACAAGTTACTTTGTCCATAAAAGCTTTCGCTTTATCGCGTTGCTTATTGGACTTACTGTTGTGATACTGATCAATAATGGTATTTCTCAGTCCTTCAAACTTATGTTTATAGGTAACGGAGTTATCCTTGAAATCGTAGCTGACGGAGTATTTTTTATTACCGCTGCCATACATGATGATATCCAGTGCTTCTTCAGGGAAATCTTTGAGCGGAATTTCAAAATCCAGATCAAAAGAATCTAAAATAGCTTTTAGCTGCTTGAAGACGAAAATATCGCGCGGTGCTCCCAAAAACCGAATTCCGCCATCGGCTATACTTTGTTCTTTATTTGGAACGAGGAGATCCCAGCTCACATCATAAGTATATCCCAGGCCTTCACACTCTTTGCAATTTCCGTAGGGTGAGTTGAAGGAAAACAGATTTGGAGCCGGATCTTCATAGGCGATTCCGCTTTCAGGATCAAAAAGGTTTTGCGAATAGAGTTTGTCTGATATCTCATCGCCATCTTTTATGGCAAGGATCACGTTTCCGTCTGCCATTTCAAGAGCGAGACGGATACTTTCAGCAATTCGTTTTTCACTTTTTTGAGAGATCACAAACCGGTCGACCACAATTTCAATATTGTGAGTCTTGTACCGATCCAGTTTCATGTCTTTTTCCAGATCATGAAACTCCCCGTCAATACGGGCACTTACAAATCCCTGCTTTATAGTTTGCTCAAACAGCTCTCGATAATGTCCTTTACGTCCGCGTACCACCGGCGCCAGACAATAGGCTTTAGTTCCTTGCGGCATGTCCATAACTGAAGCCACAACCTGATCGGCTGATTGTTTCTCCATCTTATTTCCCGTTTTGTAGGAATAGGGAACACCGATACGGGCATACAACAGTCTAAGAAAATCATAGATCTCAGTAACGGTACCGACTGTAGAACGGGGATTCCGGTTGGTCGTTTTTTGATCAATGGAAATAACAGGGGAGAGTCCGTCGATAAAATCCACGGCGGGGCGCTCCATCATTCCGAGAAACTGACGGGCATAAGCAGAGAGGGATTCCAAAAATCGGCGCTGGCCTTCAGCGTAGATGGTGTCAAAAGCCAGCGATGATTTTCCCGAACCGGAAAGTCCGGTTATGACTACGAGCTGATCGCGGGGAATGTCGATATCAATATTTTTGAGGTTGTGTTCGCGGGCGCCTCGTACTACAATGTTATGCTGCAAAGTCTCTTTGATTTTAGGATTTTAGAACTTCGAAAAATACAAAACAGCTGAGGGAAAAGCTTCATTCCTTTTTAGAAAAAGGTTCAAGGTAAGAGGTGTAAGGTTCAAGAGGAATTTGTTTGGATAGTTGAACCTTTTCCTAAAAATGAAATGAAATTAGTTTGCTTTGATCCAGTTGGATCGATCGGGGTTAGAAGAATTCCCGATTATGCTTGTTGAGAATCTCGGGTCTTCAATTAATTCAACATTGACTGTGTTCTGTTTGCCCCGGCGCGTAAAAGTAATCTCGATCTCATCTCCCGGCTTATGATCTGCCAGGATCTCATCTACATCATTGACTTGGCTTAATGATGTTCTTGCGATGGATAAGATCTTATCGGCTTCGGAAATACCGGCGTTATAGATCGGAGACCCTTTAATGGCATTAGACCTCAAAGTTCCGACCCCATTCTCAATACTGATGGCGGTTCCAAGGCTTGCTTTGCCGGGATTTTCTTTCCCAAAAGCTACCCCTACGCTTTCAAAGAGGTGTTCATAATCCGGCATTTGGCTGTCAAAAATATACTTGCTGAAAAATCCGGCAGCGAATTCTTCCCCGGCATAATCAGCGAGTGTGGCTTCAATATCACGATTTGTATATGCTACTTCAGTTTTTCCGAACTCCCTCCAAACTAATTTCATGAAATCGTCCAGGTTTTTGTTCCCGTTTAAATTTCGGAGGGAAAGGTCGAGTGCCAATCCCAAAACACTGCCGTAGGTATAATAGGAAATGAAGGTGTTTTCCCGATTAACCGGATCTACGGAGCGCGCGGCATCAACAAAGGGAGCCTGATAGCTCATTTCAACAGGACTAAAATATTGACGTCCGGGATGATTGAATACATAATTGAGTCCACCGGAAAGGCCATTTACATATTCAGCTTCCGTCCGAATTCCGGCTCTGGCAAGAATTAGATTTGTATAATAACTGGTGAAACCTTCAGCAAACCAAAGCTCACCACTCATATTGGCTTCTTCAAAATCAAAAGGTTCGAGGCTGGCAGGCCGAATACGCTCGACGTTCCAAACATGAACGAATTCATGGGAAATAGTTCCAATACTGGTTTCGCCGAGGGGTTCATCCAGTGGTTTTGAGTTGGTGACGATTGTAGAATTACGGTGTTCCATCCCGTCACCGCTGGCGTTGGGCATAAAGCAATTAAGGAATACATATTCATCATAGTCAAACTCGGGGAGTTCCCCGAAAATATCTTTTTGGACATTAACGATCGCCATCACTTTTCCGAAATACTCATCTACTTCGGAGTCGGTTGCCGGAGTGTGCAGCGCCATTTTTATAAGCTGGCCATCAATGGATTCCTGACGTTCATGAAAATCAGCAATTTCTACAGGGCTGTCGAGGAAGTAATAAAGATCGCGGGCATAATAAGTAGTACCACTGAGAGGTTTTAACTGAGTCGCAATCTTCCAGTTTAGGTCTTCACGTATATCAAATGTGATCTCGATGGGACGGTGTTCGTAATCACGAGCCCAGGCAAATGTTGCAGGCATATTGAGGTGGGCATGGGTTTCATCCACCTGAGAGTAGGTCCCATCCCCCCGGTTAGCAAAAAGGGTGTACTCAAAAATTACGGTTCCATTATGTCCGCTTACGTTCCACTGGCGTGGATCGGGTCGGGTAATTTCAAGCTCATTACCATCGCCATCGGTAGCTTTCACCCCATATACATTCTTGGCAAATTCGTGAAGGGCATATCGGCCGGGTGAAGTACGGCTCATTCTTATCTCAAGTACTTTGTTCTCAAGATTTGTATAGGTAATAGAGACCTCTGCTTCGTGATGAACGGCATTCCCGAAAGAGACCTCGTATCTGGTAACAGTTTGAGCGAACAGTAGAAAAGAAGTTAAGGTGAAAACAATAGTAAGGAGTACTTTTTTCATGGTAACGATCAGGATTAGTATTTAATTAACGCCAGTTTGAGATAAGAAATAAGGTAAAAGGATAAAAATGGATGTTTGTGAGCATTTCCCGGGGTCATGCTTTCTGGCCATACTGTTATATTCACGAATGAAAAGCCGGTTTAGAAATAATCCCTCCTTATCTTCGAAAAGCTCCGGCTTGATGCGCTGCACATAATACATCGGGATCTTACCGGTGTATTGGATATTTACTTCGCAGCGACTTTTACATTCAAAGAAATTTTTAACGTGCTTATACTTGGTTTTGGAAATATTAATAGAATTTTTTTCGAAGTGCTGTTTAAGCCGGGCAGCAAGGTTTAGGGTCTCTACCCAAATATCATAGGCGAAGCGTTTCTTACCGATCACTCCCACTACGGCTTTTTCGGTGTGAATGCCGCCGCGGATTGGGAGATAGGGGATCTTATTAAGGCGCGAATCTTTTTTAATACGTTTGTAAAGCTCAAATCCATTCATGACGGCCATATCCACATCACTTAGAATAAGATCAGGGTATTCAGCCCGTGATAGTTCCAGGGCATCTTGTCTATTTTGAGCAGTAAGTACTTCGTATCCTTTTTGAATTAATTTCTGCCTTGTAAATGTTGCAGGCGCAAAGTGATCATCCACAACTAAAAGGCACGGTTTTGTTTTTAACACAGTGTGATTTTTAAAATTCGATGCTAATATATTTCATTGATTGTTACAATGTGTAAGAAATCTGAGCATTAACCACGAAAAACCGATAGTTTTAAGCTTCACTAAGAAAAAAAATCTATGCAAGAAGTAGCACATAAAAATTGGTCCCCAATTTCCTGGAAAGATAAACCGGTAAAGCAGCTTCCGGAATATCCAAATCAAACAAAATTAGAGGAAAGTTACCAGACATTAAAATCTTTACCTCCGTTGGTTACATCCTGGGAAATTGAGGCTTTAAAGGCCAAACTCGCAGATGTTGCTGCTGGCAAGGCATTTCTGTTGCAAGGCGGTGATTGTGCGGAAAGTTTTGATGCGACCAAAGCCCCGAAGATCGTGAATATGGTAAAAGTGTTGCTGCAGATGAGTTTCATCCTCATCCACGAAATGGGAGCTCCGGTATTGCGGGTAGGCAGAATTGCCGGGCAGTATGCCAAACCCCGATCCAGTGATTTTGAAATGGTGAATGGTGAAGAAATCCACAATTACCGCGGAGATCTTATCAATGGATATGAATCTGAATCAGGAATCAGAATGCCGGATCCGGACCGATTGATCGAAGGTTATCACAAAGCCGGTCTTACACTGAATTTTCTGAGAGCGCTGGCAGATGAAGGTTTTGCCGATCTCCATCATCCCGAACAATGGGAACTCGACTTCATGCGTAATAACGAATATTATGCAGAATATGAGGAAATGGTAACTTCGATCACGAAGGCCGTTCGTTTTGTGGAGGCTATCGCTCCGGACACTTTTACCACGCTTCAAAAAGTAGATTTCTATACATCCCACGAAGCATTGAATCTATATTATGATTCTGCACAAACCCGTCCCGTTCCACGCAAAAACGGTCATTTTAATTTAAGTGCACACATGGTATGGTTAGGGAACCGAACCCGTGATCTGGATGGGGCGCATGTTGAATACTTCAAGGGGATCAATAATCCTGTGGGTATAAAAATTGGACCTCCTTATGAAATTGATGAAACTCTCAAGCTGATAGAAACTTTAAACCCAAATCATGAGGCAGGTAAAATCGTGCTCATTACCCGGTTCGGGAAAGATACCGTAGAGGAAGAACTGCCGAAATTAATTCGGGCGGTCCGGCGTGAGGGTTTTCCGGTTGTATGGAGTTCCGACCCTATGCACGGGAATACGTTCAGTACTGACGGCGGCGTAAAGACCCGAAATTTTGATGATATAATCAGTGAAGTGCGTTCCGCTTTTGCTATTCATCGTTCGGAAGGAAGCTACCTTGGCGGTGTTCATCTGGAGCTAACCGGTGATAATGTAACCGAATGCGTTGGCGGAGCTAAAGGCCTGGAAGAAGATGAGCTCAATCGAAATTATGAGACCTTCTGCGATCCTCGCTTAAACTATGAACAAAGCCTCGAAATGGCCTTCCTGGTAGCCCGTGAGTGGAAGAAAAGCTACTCTTAATAAGGTTTTAGGTGTTAGAAATATCTCCTGACACCTGAATTCCTGCCAACTTTGTCAGTGAACTGACAGTCCTGCTTTTTCGGACTGTCAACATTTCTTTTCTTTATAAGCGGACTGAAATTTCAACAGACCGGTGTTGTCCGTCTGTCAGAAAAGGCGTGCTCTTTTTTCGATGGTACGAAGCTTGTATAAGTCATAGTGAATCATGAAAAAAATCAAAAAAAAAAGAGGTTTATTATGGCACTTATCAAATATTCCCGACCCAATGTTGATCTTCAATCCAAGAATTTCAGCGATATCCTTGATGAATTCTTCAATGAATCACTCAACTATCGCAGAGATTCATTTATGCCAAGCGTAGATATTTCAGAAACCGAAACTAATTTTGAAGTTTCAGTTGCGTTGCCCGGTATGAATAAAGAAGATATTAATGTAGATCTCGATAACAGCCGCCTTTCAATAAGTGGTGAGCGTACATTTGAGGAGGAAGAAGAAGGCAAGAACTACCATCAGGTTGAATCAAAATTTGGTTCATTCAACCGTTCCTTCCAGCTTCCAGACAGCATTGATGAAGAAAGCATAGAAGCAAAATATGAGAATGGTGTACTCACTATCACCATTGCAAAAAATGAAGAAAAGGTTAAGAAGCAGATCAAGATAAACTAAGCTTGATCGATTGGTTAAGGGAACCGGAGCTCCCTGATAGGGCTCCGGTCTCTTTTTTTAGAAAATGAATGTAAAGGTTTGTGGAAACGCACAATTTTCAAAATTTCATGCGTTGTACAATCTCAAACATCAAATACAAAAAAGTATAGAAAAACATGAATGCTACAGTAAGAAATATATTTGGGGTAGCCGCTGCAGTTATCGTTCTTTTAGGATTTAACTGGGCTACGGATATTGACTCACTTTCCCTATCTACCGAAACAAAAAATATTGATAAGATAGAGAAGACAGAGTCTGTAGAAAACCGATCGGTTGCCTCACTTAAAGATTTTAATGATGCTATTGTTGAGATCGCTGAAAAAACGAATCCGGCTGTTGTAACCATCACTACAAAAAGGACACAAAAAGTACGCGTGGTAAATCCTTTTTCACAATTTTTCGGAATGCCGGGAGAGGAAGGAGAAACCCAGGAAAGAGTACAGCGCGGATTAGGATCCGGAGTCATAGTATCTGAAGAGGGATATATACTCACCAATAATCATGTGATCACTGAAACGGATGAGATCAATGTGCGTTTGTTTAATGGCAATGAAGTCACTGCCGAATTAATTGGCACCGACCCTCAAACAGATATTGCAGTGCTAAAAGTTGATGTAGATAATATACCAACTGTTGAATTGGGAGACAGCGATAACTTAAAAGTTGGATCATTTGTTCTTGCAATCGGAAGTCCGTTACGTGAATCCTTGGCACATACCGTTTCAATGGGTATCGTAAGTGCCCGCGGAAGAATCCTCAATGAATTGACAATGTACGGAGATTACATCCAAACCGATGCCGCCATCAATCCGGGTAATTCCGGCGGAGCCTTGATCGATGTAAACGGGCAGTTAGTTGGAATTAATTCCGCGATCGCTTCAAGGTCCGGAGGCAATGACGGGATTGGCTTTGCTATCCCGATCAATCTTGCGGAAAGAATCATGAACGATCTGATTGAGGATGGCAAAGTAAGTCGCGGTTATCTTGGAATGGTTTTCGGTGGCGAAGTTGATCAAATGATGGCTCGTGCACTTGGCCTTGATAATGTTCGAGGTGTGATCGTAGGGCGTGTTGAAGAAGGCGGTCCTGCAGATAAAGCGGGATTACAAACTCAGGATGTGATCGTATCCCTGGATAATGATCAGATCAGAAGTTGGGACAGTTTCAGGACAAGTATTGCATCCAGGAAACCTGGCGATACCATTAATCTTGGAATTATTCGCGATCAAGAAGAAATGAATTTGAAAGTGACTTTGGAAGAACGTCCTGAAGGGCCTGTTGCATCAGTAAATCAAACTGAATCTGAAGATCTTCAGGAGCGTCTCGGTTTTTCCGTTCGAAATCTGGATCAAAACATCAGAAATCAATTCGGAATCGGCAACGATGTCCAGGGAATTATCGTTGAGAGAATAAGTCAATCAAGCAATGCTTATGAAAGAGGCTTGAGAAGTGATGACATCATAACCAAAGTAAAACGTACTAAAGTTGAGACAACCAGTGAGTTTTACAAGGAAGTCGAAAAAGCTGTAGAGGCCGGAGATGAAGTGATTTTATTAACGGTTCTTAGAAATGATCTGGAACAATATGTGGCTTTTGAACTATGAGTATAAGTAAATTAAGAGAAGAATTTTGTACCCCGAAAACCCAAACCTTGATCCCTGATACGGATCGGGGTTTTTTATGCACGTTATTTTAGGGTTCACATCATATTCATAATTTGAAATATATTGTATACCGGAGTTCGATTAAAAAGCAGGTTCTATCATAGGCAAGATGGTCATTTTGCGGCGAATGCCCAAAATCTACTTGTTTTATGTATCTATGATTGAATTACCGGTAATAATAGGATCCCTGGCTTCGCAGGGATAACTTTTTAGGCATTTTTCAAGCTATCAATAATCGAGCTCGGGTTATATAGATGTTTAGATATTCCGAATACTGAAATTCTGTCAATATGTGAGAACAGGCACGATTTTGGTCATATTAAATACAAATAAGAAAAAAGGAGATTTAATATGAATATGAACAAATTTACACTGAAAGCGCAGGAAGCAGTTCAAAAAGCACTGGAGCTTGCCCAAAGCGGTAACAATCAGGCTGTGGAACCAGCTCACATTTTGAAAGCTTTTTTAAGTGATCAGGAGAGTATCGTAAACACCATTCTAAGCAAGCTTGGAGCGAACCCCTCTGCACTTACTAAAGTTGTGGATTCCATCCTGGAGCGACTTCCAAAAGTTCAGGGTGCTTCCGTTTCGGGGCAGTACTTGTCAAATACCAGTAAAGAGCTGTTTGATGTAGCTCAAAAAGAAGGTTCAAAACTTGGCGATGAGTATATCAGCTCAGAACATGTTTTGATAGGTATGGCGAGCATTAAAGGTGAAGTTGCCAATTTGCTCAAAGATCAAAACGTAACGAAAGAAAATATTTTAAAGGTGCTAAAGGATGTTCGCGGTAATCATACGGTGGACGACCCAAACGCCGAAAGCCGGTACGGAGCCCTAAAGAAATACGCCCGCGACCTAAATGAACTGGCTGAAAAAAATAAACTTGATCCGGTTATTGGCCGTGATCAGGAGATCCGGCGCGTAATGCAGATCCTGACCCGCCGCACCAAAAATAATCCGGTGTTGATCGGTGAGCCTGGAGTGGGTAAAACCGCGATCGCGGAGGGAATGGCACTTAGAATTGTACGTGGAGATGTTCCCGAGGGGCTCAAATCAAAACGCATCGTAGCTCTGGACTTGGGGTCATTGGTTGCCGGAACGAAATTCCGGGGTGAATTTGAGGAACGCCTGAAAGCTGTGGTCAAGGATGTGACCGATTCAGATGGAGAGATCATATTATTTATTGATGAGATCCACACTTTGGTCGGAGCAGGAGCAACCGAAGGAGCGATGGATGCTGCCAATATCCTGAAGCCGGCACTTGCTCGCGGAGAACTTCATGCAATCGGCGCCACCACGCTTGATGAATACCGCAAATACATTGAAAAAGACAAAGCCCTTGAGCGAAGGCTACAGTCAGTATTGGTGGGTGAGCCTTCTGTAGAAGATACGGTCTCCATTTTAAGGGGATTGCAAGAGCGTTACGAAATGCACCACGGAGTGCGCATCACCGATGCGGCAGTAGTAGCTGCAGCCGAACTTTCGCACCGATACATCGCAGACCGGTTTCTTCCTGATAAAGCCATTGATCTTATTGATGAAGCGGCGTCAAGATTAAGATTGCAGATTGATTCTTTGCCCGAAGAACTGGACGCTTTGGAACGACAGATCCGTCAGTTGGAAATTGAGCGCGAAGCCCTGAAGCGGGAGAAAGATCAGTCTAAAATGAAGGGGATAGAAAAGGAACTGGCTGACCTTGAAGAGCAGCGCAAGACCATGCGTGTTCAATGGGAACAAGAACGTGAGCTTATCCAAAAAGTGAGAGAGCTGAAGCAGGCGATCGACACAACGAGAAACGAAGCTGACAAAGCAGAACGTCAAGGTAATTACGGAAAAGTTGCTGAATTGCGCTATGGGACCATCGCCCAGCTCGAAGCGGATCTCCAGAAAGCCCAGGACAAACTGGATGAGATGCAGGAGAATCAATCTCTTTTAAAAGAGGAAGTGGATGCCGAAGATATTGCCGATATCGTAGCACGATGGACCGGAATTCCCGTCCGAAAAATGCTGCAAAGTGAGCGTAAAAAATTACTACATCTGGAGAATGAATTGCACAAACGCGTGATCGGGCAGGACAAGGCCATTGAGGCTGTATCCGATGCCGTTCGCCGTTCACGTGCAGGATTGCAGGATGAGCAGAAACCCATCGGTTCGTTTTTCTTCCTGGGTTCAACCGGGGTAGGTAAAACGGAACTTGCACGTTCACTGGCCGATTTCCTATTCAATGACGAGCAGGCCATGATCCGCATTGATATGAGTGAGTATATGGAAAAGCATAGCGTCAGCCGTTTGGTTGGGGCACCTCCCGGATACGTGGGCTATGATGAGGGGGGACAGCTTACCGAAGCCGCCCGCCGCCATCCGTACTCAGTCATCCTGCTGGATGAGATCGAGAAAGCCCATCCGGATGTGTTTAACATCTTGCTGCAAGTGCTGGATGAAGGCCGCCTTACCGATAACAAAGGCGTGACGGTGGATTTCAAGAACACCATCATCATCATGACTTCCAACATCGGTTCACACCTAATCTCCAATGAGATCGAGAAGTCCGGCGGAAATATGACCGATGAGAAGTATGAAGAACTGCAGAACAAGCTTATCGAACAGCTTAAGCAGACTATTCGCCCTGAGTTCCTCAACCGTGTGGATGATACCATTGTATTCCATCCACTGGGGGAACAGCATATTCGTGCTATCGTGGATATTCAGCTCCGCAGAGTTCATAAATTGCTCAAGAAGAATAACGTGAAGCTGGACATCCCGGACGCCGTTAAAGATTGGTTGGCTGTTCGCGGATACGATCCGGTGTACGGAGCCCGACCGCTTAAGCGGGTGATTCAGCAGAATATCACTAACAAGCTGGCTTCACTGCTTATCAGCAGGGATGAAGAAGGCCCGGTGCATTACGAAGCCACCATCAGCAAAAACGGTGATGCCATTGAGTTCGCCGAAGTGGTGGAAGATGCTGAAGTATGGGCGGAAGGTGATTAGATAATGGATGTAAGACGTTAGATAAAAGACGTAAGAAAGATTGAATGGGTTGGAGTGAGAGCTTCAGCCCATTTTTGTTATATGAGGAGTACGATTTCATTCACAGTTATTCCTGCGGAGGCAGGAATCTGATAGTTAGAATTGGATAGAAAATTCAAAAGAAAATTCGCAATTTCTCATTTCAATTCCACAATCGTACAACCCGCTCCGCCTCTCTCTACAGGCGCCGTTTCCACACTTTTCACATCTTTGCGGGTATTCAGATAGGACTGGATCTGACTTCGTAAAATCCCATCGCCCTTTCCATGAATGATCTCCACCTGATTCATATTTCGGAATACTGCACGGTCGATGTATTGGGTGACTTCATGCAGGGCATCCTGGGTTCTCATTCCCCGAACTTCGATAGAGGGCTTTACCATTTCTGTGGTCAGACTATTGTCCCCAACCATAATTGAGGAACGGGCTTTAGCTTTTTTGTCCTTCTTCTTTTCAACCTTCACTAAATTCTTGTACTTGGTCTTCAGTCGCAATCCACCGGCCTGAACCACTGCATTTTTACCATTGATCTCAACCAGTTCCCCCGTCGTATTTCCGTCCTTGAACCGAACGTGGTCTCCCTTTTTGGGAGGATCATCGGTAACCTGTTCGCGCTCTTCTTTTTTTTCCTCAATTTCCTGAAGCGAACGGTCGATGTCCTTTTTCTCCTGATCAACTTCCTTGCGGATCTCCTTAATCTCATCTTTGTCAGCCTTGTTCTGCTCCACGATCTGCTGCACGGCTCGTTCCACCCGCTGATTGGCCGAGTCCATGATCGACTTCGCTTCCTTCAGTGCCTTCTCGCGGATCTTTTCCTTATCCTTTTCAATGGCCTGGATCTTATTCTCAAACTTCTTCCGCTCCGATTCTGCCTTGGCCTGCAGAGAGGTGTATTTTTCCTTCAGCTCCGCGGCTTGCTGTGATTTTGTCTCCAGTTCGGTGATCAGAGATTCCATTCTATTTTTGGCCTCTCCTAATAACACCCGGGCCCTTTTTAGAACTTTTTCATTCAGGTTCATGCGCTGGGCAATTTCAAAAGCATAACTGCTACCGGGGATACCTTTTTTGAATTTATAGGTGGGAGAGAGGGAAGACTGATCGAATTCCATAGAGCCGTTCACAGCCATCGGGTGTTCGTGGGCAAATACTTTCAATGAACCGTGGTGAGTAGTAACGATTACCTTACAATCCTGTTCCAGCATCCGCTCGATGAACGACTGAAACAACGCCCCGCCTTCTTCAGGATCGGTACCGGCTGCGGCTTCATCGATCAAAACCAGGCTGCCCGGCTCAAACAGCTTCACGGTTTCCCGCATCCATTGAAGTCGGGAAGAAAAGGTGCTCAGGTCATCTTCGATAGACTGATCATCCCCCATATCCACATAAATTCCTGAAAAAATGGGAAGCTCGGAAGTTGGGTCGGCTGGGACGCCAAATCCGGATTGCATCATAAGCGACAATAAACCAACAGTTTTCATGGCTACCGATTTACCTCCGGCGTTGGGCCCGGTGATCATCAGGCAGCATTCGTTTTCTTCCAGCTTCATAAATAAAGGAATGATCTTTTCGCGATCCTCCTCTTTTCGGATGTTCAGGTTTTTGAGCCGGAGAATGGGATTATAGGCTTCCTTTATACTAAGGTAATTTTTTTTGGCAATAATGGGGATGAGTCCGTCCAGCTTGTGAGTGAGTTTCGCTTTGGCGGCGATTACATCAATTTCCGCAAGACACAAAGTATTCTGATCGATATACTCGGCATTTTGTCGCACATGCTTGGTCAGCTCTTTCAGGATACGTTCGATCTCGCGTTGTTCCTCGGCTTCAAATTGCCGGATCTCGTTATTCATATTCAGTGCTTCCACCGGCTCGATGTACACCGTTTGACCGCTTGCAGAAACATCATGTACAAATCCCTGAACTTTACGTTTGAATTCAGCCTGAATAGGGATCACCATACGTCCATTTCGGATGGTGGCACCTTCGTCGGAGGACATACCATCTTTAGATGCTTTGCTCATCGCCCGGTTAATGGTTCCGCGGAGATCACTTTTACGCTTGTTCAGCTTTCGGCGAATGGATTGCAACTCCGGACTCGCATCATCACGTAATTCCCCATGTTCCGTAACCTTTTCTTTGATGCTCTTTTCCAGCGTTTTCATTGGGATGAGTCTTTCAGAGACTTTAAAAAGTCGGGGATAGTTGTCCGATCTTGCCTTTAGGAAACTCTTCACCTGTCGTGTTGCAGAGCAGATCTTCAACAGATCAACAAAAGCGGGAAGGGGGATGAGGCTGCCTTCAGCCCTTGAAGTTGAAAGATAATCGCGAACCTCGGGGAATTCTCTAAGTGGAAAGGGATCGGGGTCAGAGATGATCTCCAGCATTTCTGCGGTTTGCTGAGTCAGCAACTCCACCCGTTCTTTGCTGGAGGAAGGCTTTAGTGTTTCGAGTAATTCCTCAGACCGGACTGATTGTGTGAGTTCCAAGGCAGCTTCACGAATGTGTTCAAAGCCAAGTTTATCTAAAAGGGAATTGGGGTACAGTTTCATGAAATGGGTTTGGGTGAAATTCCTGAGCGTTAAAGATAAAGGTAGTATGGCTCGTTCCCAAGCTCCTGCTTTACGAGCTTAAATAGGATTGATCTGCGATTAACCGAACGGCCGATTAGTGATGGAGGATCTTTTATTTGCCACGAAAACATTAAAGCGAGATTAGGTATGGAACCGCGACAAGCTTGTGCGGAGCAGGCACGCATCGTATGAATAGACCTAAGTAAGTACTTAATAATGTTTAATTAACGTCAGTTCGAGATAATTATCCTCGTTAAAGCCTTTGAGGCACGGCCTGAAGGCTCCAAACCGTCTGACCGTTTGTTGGAACAGGGTACTAAGTTCAGTTCGTAACCCAATCCAACACCCTGCGCCTGCGCCATCGATCAGATGGGATATCCGTCTGGTGGATCTCATAGCCTTTTAAAATTCTTTATCTCGAACTCACGTTAAATTAGGTTCGAGATACTGGTTCGGATGCCACCCGGGGAACCAGATGTAACATGGAAGCGAACTGTAGTAGTATTTCTTGTTGGGGCGATTGGTTGTACTGGAGACAGTCATTCCACTTTCACAGAAACCGCCGGCACAAATGCGTAAAGAAATGCATGAAACTCAAATCCTAAAAATAAAAGCCCTCAATGCATTACCCTTAAAGGCTTTTTGTTAAGCTCCAAATCCTTCCTACCAGAAAACGGCGTAAAGCACAGCCGTGATGATCAGGATGGCGTAGGCTCCGATATTGAATGAAGGGCCGGTTTTGAAGGTTTCGGCGGTAGTATGAATGGCTTTGGGGTCTTCATCGTAAGGGTTGGTCGTTAAGCTCACCCCGGCAATGATTACGATGGTAAGAATTAAGGTGTAATACATTTGATCGAGGAAGGGAAGCTGAAGGGACGGGATCTTCAGCAGCAGCGCGATCACGATAGAGGAAAGCACTCCGTAAATAGCGCCTTTGGTGGTGGTCTTCTTCCAGAATAATCCCATCATAAATACCGCCAGGATTCCGGGACTCACCAGCCCGGTGTATTCCTGAATGTATTGAAAGACCTGGGGGACATTTTCAAGCTGCGGGGCGATCAGCACGCACGTCACTAAAGCAACTGCGGCCGTAATTCGGCCCATATTCACGGTTTGTTTGTCGGTGGCATGTTTGTTGATGTACGGGCGGTAGATATCCATGGTAAAGATGGTAGCTACCGAATTCAGCATAGAGGCCAGCGAAGAGACAATAGCGGCGGCAAGAGCAGCCACCA
>JAKURD010000012.1 GCA_022450045.1 Gracilimonas sp.
ACGCTTATAATACTTGTTATTCATTGCACAGCAATATGTTACAAAGATTCATAACATGCTATGCTTCACTAGACCCTTACTTAAACTGATTTCAATTTCACTATGAATACAACCAAACAACTTAGCTGTGAATATTTAAGTCCAAACAAAACGATTGAGGAGTTGTTAGTTTTCAATGATCATAGTGAGAGAGTTTTCTATATCTACAACTATAAAGAAACTTCATTTTGGCTCTTTTCTTCGCGTGACCAATTAGATGGCTTCTTTAATAATACTGCTACAGAGAAACATTACTTTCAAACAGAATCGGAATTAGACCATTACCTTTTGAAGAGTGCGTGAACCAAGAAATTATTCCATTGCCACCAAACCCTCCGTAATAATCCTGCCAATCTACCTTTTCGAACTTGGGTTTTTCGTTGTGGATTTCAGCATCCCTGCTGCCCGCACCCTTCAAAATTCAATGTTCGATGTTCATATCGGCCTTAGAAAAAAGAGCTAATGCTGACTTCACTCCGTCATCTTCTTTACGCTCTTTTTTCGCAGCTGCCCCGACTGCTCGAGGTTGGTTCTTTTATCGGTACAAAAGAATAAGGAAGGTGACTACTGGCAACATATCAATACAAGTCACGGGAAGCCGGGGCTTCCGGGACAGCATTCCGAAGATGGACCTTCGGTACGAGGTGGAAGGGTACACTCCAACGCAGAGCGTGTGGAGCGAGGCTAATTGCGATGGACGGAGTTAATATTAAATGTTAAATGTTATAATATTAAATGAACCCACCATTTAACATTGATAAAAAAATTCAGGTATACAAGCATGGGGTTTAGCCTTTTTCTTTAGAGACAAGGCATTCGGGTTTTCGTTTCAGGGAGACTGCCTCGTCGTTTAGCCTCCCAAACATAGGATGACGACTCTTGGGTGAGTAACTTAAACCAACCCCGCCACCCTCTTCACCTTTTCCTTATCGGCGAGGCCGACCTTTGGGTCGCATTGGATAAAGCGCTCGCCGAACCGGCTCAGTCCTTCATCCATATCATCCAGAATGGCATACCTGGGGATCTCTTCTGTGTACAAGTTCTCGGTGATCCAGCGGCGTATTTCATCCCCGCGGTTCGCGCTCCCAGAGTTTTCGTATGTCAGGGAAGGAGTGACACCGATCACAAATTTCCCCGGCAGACCATTTTTTTCGAACAATTCCTTTAGCTGCCGGAGGGAATGGTCATACCGCCAGGTGGAACTCACCACGATCTGTCCATTGTAATACTCCACCAGCAGCTTCAGATGTGCCATCGCCACCGGGCACCAGTTCCGGCTGGTGGACCTCCCCGTCTCCCTGATCTGCTTCCTCAGGTGCGCCTCTGTATTCAGCACACCGTCAATATTCACAAAAAGGGTGAGCTTGCGCTCCGGTATATTTTCATCACTACTCATGCCCGATTTTAACAACAAGGGGGGATAGGTGCAAGGGGTTAGGGTTTAGGTGCAAGGTTCAAGGGGTTAGGTTCAAGGTATTAGTTGGTTTTTGGATGGATGATGATAGTTGTTAAAATTTGGGGAGTGTTCAAGTACACAAGCATGAGGTTTAGCCCTGCTGATGGGGCATACCAACCCATTCCTTTACTCAAGCCCAGAATTTATTCCGGGTTTTAGGGTTAATTGATTTGCGGTTAACGAACGGCGATCAGCAATTTTTGAAGTAGGGGGGCACGGACATAAACAAGCTCCGAATAATCGGAGCAGGCTGCCTTTAGGCCGGTCTGCTATGCTTCAGTGCTCAGAGGAATCCGAAATTTATTCAATAATCGGTCATTGGCATTAAACCACTTTCGTGCTTTAGAGTTTTCGTGGCACAACAAATGAACGTAAAATCCGCCACCATCTGTTTTCATATCCGAGGTGAAGAATTCTTATCTTTAGCTCCAAAATTAAAAGTATGACCGTTCATCAACAGTAAGTTCAAAAATAAATTCATGTCAATTAACAAAGAACAGGTTAAATCAGCACTCAGCCAGATTCTGCACCCTTTCGAACAGCGCGATCTTATTTCGCTGGATATGGTTCAGGATGTGATCGTTCAGGATAAATATGTGTCATTCACGCTCGAATTTCCTGAGAAGAATGAGGAGCTGGAAGAACAGCTTCGCGAAAAGTGCGAAGAAGCCATTCAGAAATTCATCGACAAGGAAGCCATTGTAGATATTCAGATGGCCGTGAATCTCTCCAAGAGAAAAGAAATGGAAGATTCAAAACCGGGACAGCAGCAGGCTCAGCAGCAAGAAATTCTTCCCGGTGTTAAGAATATCATCGCCGTGGCATCAGGGAAAGGCGGGGTGGGTAAATCTACCGTAGCTGTGAATATTGCCGCAGCCCTCGCCAAAAAGGGCTACAAAGTTGGCTTGATGGATACCGATATCTATGGGCCAAGTATCCCGACCATGTTCAATATTCACGATCGGCCGAATATCACGACTACAAAGAAATTGGTCCCTCATGAGAAATACGGCATCAAGCTGGTTTCCATGGGTTTCCTGGTGGATGTGGATCAGGCCATGGTCTGGCGCGGACCGATGGCTACCAGCGCGATCAAACAATTTATGACTGATGTGGAGTGGGGTGAACTCGATTATATGATCATGGATCTTCCTCCCGGTACCGGTGATATTCAGCTTACTATTGTACAATCTGTGCCTTTGACCGGAGCCGTTATCGTCTCAACCCCTCAAACCGTGGCACTCGATGATGCCCGCAAAGGCGTGGCGATGTTTAAAAAAGTAAACGTACCTGTGTTGGGCGTGGTCGAGAATATGGCCTATTTCACTCCGCCTGATATGCCGGATAAGAAATATTACATCTTTGGAAAAGGCGGAGCTTCACATCTGGCGCAGGAAATGAACGTGCCGGTATTGGGAGAAATACCACTCCAGCAAACCCTTCGCGAAGGCGGCGACTCCGGTAAACCTATTGTATTAGAAGATACCGAATCTCCGGCTGCAACAGCTCTGATGGAAGTTACCGGAAACATGGAGCAGCAATTAGCATTGAGGCTGAAAGAACAATCTCCGACCAAGAAGGTAGATATCAAGTTTCGGCCATAACCGGTTCCAACGCAGAGCGTGTGGAACCAGCATTTTTTTGGTATTTGTAGTTAACGTGAATTCGATCTTTCGGTAATTGATCTATCGCAAAGCAGCAGGGTTAATGTACGATAGACCGAACGACTCCCGAATTATCGGGAATGGACGATTTATAAATATTTAGAAATGGACATAATGCACCTCCTCGACCTCATCGGTACCTTCGTATTCGCCATCAGCGGTATTCGCGTGGCGGCGCGGGCCGATATGGATATATTCGGGGCATCTGTGGTCGGATTTGTGACGGCGATTGGGGGAGGAACAGTTCGGGATTTACTTCTCAATAACCACCCCATCACCTGGATGGCAGATATGACCTATCCATTAGTGATATTAGCTGCTGTTCCGTTTACCTTTATGATGGGTAAAAAGCTCAACAACTTCAGCAAAACACTTTTCATTTTTGATACTATCGGGATTGCCTTGTTTACTATTATTGGGATGGAGAAGGCACTTTCGTTCGGGTTTAACCCTTTTATCGCGGGACTGATGGGAATGATATCTGCCGTGGTTGGGGGGGTCACCCGGGATGTACTTTGCCGTGAGATCCCGCTTATTTTCAGGAAAGAAATTTATGCTACCGCCTGTCTTTTGGGAGCGGTTATGTTTTATCTGGGATTGGAACTGAATCTTCCCGACAACCTGAATTATCTTATTACAACCGCCGTGATTATTTCTATTCGCACGGTTTCGGTAAAATGGGGCTTATCACTGCCGAAGATGAAGAAGGCATAGTTTTTATTGAGGGAAAGCCCTTGATTTGTACTATGGAACGGATCTCCGTATCGGGTAAAAACCAAATAACCAATCAACGGAAAACGAATTCCCTACTCCTT
The DNA here is from genome assembly GCA_022450045.1 of Gracilimonas sp. Classification (GTDB taxonomy): domain Bacteria; phylum Bacteroidota; class Rhodothermia; order Balneolales; family Balneolaceae; genus Gracilimonas. The sequence goes on from JAKURD010000012.1 coordinate 3,975, forward strand.
AACCGTCTCCTCAAAACGCTCTTCGATCTTCTCCGGTGTTTGGGTGAATGTGCTGACGATTCAGGTAGCAAACCGGCCAAGGAAAAAATCCGGGGATGAGCTCATACATGCTATCCTTTAAAACAGGCACAAAATACCAGATGATGGTTACAAAAGTCTTGGTAAGTAATCCGACAATGACACCCGCTTTGGTAGTTTTTTTCCAGTAAGGTGCCATGATGGAAGTGGGCCAGATGGAGGCGTCCAATCCTGCCCAGGCAAACAGCACCAGCCAGAAGACGATGTTTTCAGCAACCAGGCCAGGAGGATAAGCTGGACCGATTCTGAACACAGTTTTGATGTACAGTTTCTTAAAAATAAAAGAGCTGAGGAATCTTGACTATTGATTTATCCTCTGACCGGGTTAAGCGCACTGGTCCATTCGATTAACCGGGCATCGTATTTACGATCAGCCCAATGTGGGTGAAATAATTCATAGCACCGAAAAGAAGTAAAGCCCATCCGCAGTATTTTATAAGAGAGAAAGTTGCTTTAACCTTAACGGTAGGGCTAAGTTTATTATCTGCAAAATCACTTAATATCCCTGGAATTATCAGTGCAGACACGCCAATAGCTGCCCATAGAGCAGAAATAAAAATAGATTCTATCAACGGATAGTCAGCCAATAAACCTGAAATGGGTTCCTGAGGAGGGGCAGCGAAAAGTTTGTAAATAACACCTGCAAATCCTATAGCTATTAAAGCAAGACCGAGCCCATATAATACAAACCTTAAATGCCGGAGATCTTTTGAGACGTAAGTTATAGGTTGATCGCTGGCAACAATTGGTTTTTTCTCTTTCCAAAAATAGTAAGCCATTGCGAGCGTGACCAAACCCAATGCCAGGCTTGGTTCACCAAATACAATGTTGTCGAATGGAAAGTTTGGAGCCAGGGGCCAAGTAAGCGACATATGTAAGCCTGTGGTAGTAAGTATTACACCGATAACACCAAGATTCAAAGCCCAGCCGCTTGGATTTATCTTTGTTTTATTTATCATATCACGGCTCATTTTTGCAAATGAGATTAAAGCCGCGCCAGCTGCTAAAGCCATTATAGTATTATAAACGGGAAGATTTTCCCACTGAATGATAAGTTCTTGTTCGCCTTGCATACCTAAATGATCTAATTAAAAAAAATGATTCGATTTGAAAAAGTCCTGTTTTAAGAACTGTGCATATATATTTATATACCATCTGGTAACAGGAAGAATGCACAGTGACAGGAGTATTGAATGGAGCCGAATGCTATCTCAAATCCGACTCCTTCGAATGTATGTTACCGCTTTTAAGGTTTACCGTAAAGATTAGATTGCCCGCCATCGATAGCGATGGTTTGTCCATTCACGTAGCTATTATTTTCGCTTAATAGAAATGCAACCAGCTGGCCGACTTCTTTTGGCTCTCCTAAACGCTGAGTAGGATTTAAGCTTGCGAAATCTTTTTCTGCTTGCTCCGGATTTTCAGGATTTTGTTTTTTCATGGATTCTCTGACCATCGTAGTTTTTATGGCACCTGGAGATATCGTGTTTGCAATAATACCTTCACTGGCATATTCAACGGCAATACTTTTTGTGAGTCCTGATACGGCATGCTTTGTAGCCACATAGGGAGAAATGTTTCCGACAGCCCTGATGCCTGCAACAGAAGATGCATTAACAATGCGGCCGTACCCCTGCTCTTTCATAACTGCAAGGATCTCTCGAAGTCCGTAGTAAACACCCATGAAATTGATATCTAACACCCGTTCTAAGTTTTCGTCGGATGTTTCGTGAAGCATCGTTTGATCGCCCTCTATCCCGGCATTATTGTAGAAACCATCGATTCTCCCAAATCTATCCATCGTCTGCTTTACGTAGTTTTTCACATCCTCTTTTTTGGATGCATCCCCTTCAACAGCCAAAAATTCTGAATTGGGATAATTCTCTTCGAGTTCATTGATCGCACTGTCAAGATTATCTTTATTATAATCTGTTATAACCACATCAGCCCCGAGTGCAGCAACCTCTTTTGCTGTTGCGAGACCCAGACCGGATCCGCCTCCGGTTATCACAATTACTTTATTATCAAAATCTAACATTTGTCTATCTCCTAATATTTAATTGTCATCTCAGTCTAACTATACAATGTAATTTTGGTCCATTTAATTTCCATAACATGAATAGTTTGATCTATTTTAGATGCTAATGGGCTGCAGAAGAGATAACTTGAAAAGTTTCGGGATATACAGAGTATTTTAGATTGAATAAAATACGTGGCATAGGTGCTTTGCAGAACCGCCCATATTTCGGGTTTTATGATTGATTTGTAGATTTAGGCAACTGATTCAGTATTTGTTCAATTGAAAAGGTTATTAGCGTAGTTGAGAAGTGATCAAAGACAAATGTCAAAGTTGGTTCTTATAATTTCGAGCTTGGAAATTACTCACGAACCATCTCCTCAAAATGTTCTTCTATTTTCTCCGGCGTTTGGGTGAATGTGCTGACGATCCAGGTGGCAAATAGTCCGAGCGTGAATCCGGGGATGAGTTCGTACATGTTATCCTTCAAAACAGGCACAAAATACCAGATAATGGTTACGAAAGTTCCGGTGAGCAATCCGGCAATGACTCCTGCTTTGGTAGTCTTTTTCCAGTAAAGTGCCATGATGGAAGTGGGCCCAATGGAGGCGCCCAATCCTGCCCAGGCAAACAGCACCAGCCAGAAGACAATGTTTTCAGCAACCAGGCCGAAGATCAGAGATACGATCACTAATATCACCACCACAACGCGGCTGTAAAGCACAAGTTTCTTTTGCGAAAGCTCTTCGTCTTTTTTGATAAGCTTGTCGTACACATCCCGGACCACGCTGGAAGCTGCAACCAGAAGCTGGGAATCAGCGGTGGACATAATAGCCGCAAAAATGGAGGCGATCACCACTCCAAATAAAATGGGATGCAATTGAGTTTGTGCCAGCAACGGATAAAGGTTTTCGGTGTCGGAGCCGGGCAACATGCTGACTTCAGGGAAATAAGCCCGGCCAACCAGACCAATTAAAACAGCTCCGGCCGCCATCAAGACGTTCCAGATGGTGCCGACAACTGCAGCGTATTTTAGCTGTTTAGCATCATCAATCGACATGTATCGGGAGAGAATATGTGGATTTCCCGGTGAGCCCAATCCGATTCCTATAAATCCAATGAAGGCTCCAAAACCCAAAGCGAACGGATCGATGAATCCAATTTCGTGCAGGGTTAGTTGCTCGGCCATCACGCCCCACCCGCCCAAATTCCAAATGGCAATGATCGGCAAAAAGACAAGCGCAATGATCATAAAAAATGCCTGGATAGTATCGGTTAGACTGACCGCCATAAATCCACCTAAGACAGTATAAAGCAAAATGATGACGGCGGATAATATCACTCCGTTTGTTTGTGTGATTCCAAAACTGGAAGCAAAGGCTTTGCCTCCGGCTACGAACTGAGAAGAAACATAGCCTACCATAAAGATGAGAAAGATGATAACGAGAATAGCGCGAAGACTGCCGGTTTTATCATCAAAACGTTCGGCAAAGAAATCAGGGACGGTGATACAGTCGTAGGTTTCAGTGAAGGTCCGAAGGCGTTTGGCATAGTACATGAACAAAAACCATTCAACCACGATATAGCCAACGGTGGCCCACAATGCGGAAGCTCCCTGAGCATAGGCCATGCCGGTGACCCCCAATAGCAGCCAGGCACTTCGTCCTGAAACAACAGCTGAAAGGGCAACAACCAGTCGGTTCATTTTCCTTCCGCCAATAAAAAATTCGGAAATACCTTCCGATGAGAACCGGGCAGAATAGATGCCAATCCCAATCAGGGTAAAGAGGTAGCCTATGAATGCGGCAAGTACGTATCCGCTGCCGTCAACTGATATGGTGTTTAGTTCATCCATGCGGGAAAGAATTTTTTGCATGTGCAGCAGAGACACAAGATTTTGTGCCTCTACAAATCACATTTTAATAATGCAAAAAATCACGGGAAAATGCCCATTTGTTCGTACATGATGCCGATTTTATTGATGGCACTGATGAATGCAGCAGTACGAAGATCGTCGAGGTCATGTTCATTTCGTATATTAACGATCTCCCGGTAGGCGTTGATCATGGTTTCTTCCAGGCCGGAATCTACCAGGTCATATTCCTCGGCACCGTGAGCCAGATTACTGATCTCTGCATTGGTGAATTTGCGGTCAGAGATGTTCTCGATCACCCCAAGAATTTTCTTCAGGCTTGTTTCATCAAATCGCTTGCCCATTCTTCCGAAACGCACATGTTGTATATTTTTAAGCCACTCAAAATAAGAGACAACCACACCACCTGCGTTCAGATAAGAATCCGGTAGAACAAGTGCTCCACGGTTCTTTAAAATATCATGTCCGTCGGCAGTAGTTGGGCCGTTCGCAGCCTCAGCTATGATCTTGGCTTTCACCTTCTCAGCATTGTCCCCGGTGATCTGACTTTCAAGGGCGGCAGGAATCAATATATCGCAATTTAGATAAAGGGCGTCATCCCGTTCCTTAAGTTTTTTGGAATTTCCAAAACCGATAATGGATCCTGTTTCTTTACGATAGTCCATTAGTTTTTCAAGATCGATTCCCTTTTCATCATAAATTGAACCCTCAATCTCAGCAATTCCTACTAACTTAGCGCCGGCTTCGGTCATATATTTTGATGCGTGATATCCTACGTTACCAAGACCCTGAACTACAAAAGTTTTGCCGTCAACACCTGTTTTGAGCCCGACTTTTTTCATGTCTTCTTCGATATTACAGGCTTCACGTATGCCAAAGTAAACTCCTCGCCCTGTAGCTTCTGTACGCCCTCGAATACCACCTTGCTGAATAGGCTTTCCGGTAACGCAAGCTTCAGCGTTCAGGTCATCTTTCATTTGGCGATAGGTATCAAGGATCCACCCCATTTCTTTAGCGCCGGTTCCATAATCAGGAGCAGGTACATCAATACCCGGTCCAATAAATCCTTTTTTAATAAGCTCATAGGTATAACGACGGGTAATGCGTTCAAGCTCGGCTTCAGAATAATCTCTGGTACTGATCTTTACACCCCCTTTTGCACCTCCAAAAGGAACATCTACAATGGCACATTTATAAGACATCAAAGCAGCCAAAGCCATGGTTTCATCTTCATCTACTTTATGACTGAAACGAATACCACCTTTGGTTGGAGTTTTATGATGACTGTGCTCAACCCTCCATCCTTCAACAACTTCAATAGTTCCGTCATCTCGCTGCACGGGAAACGTTACATGGTACACGGTGTTACAGATCTTGATCTGGGCAAGTATTCCTTTGTCGAAGCGGGTATATTTGGCCGCCTTATCAAAGTTTATATTTACCTGCTCGTAGAATTTATAGGTGGACATATTCCTTTTTCTCCTTTCTTATTTAAATCGTGACTGATGGTCGCAATTATCTTACACAGATACAAGGATAAGCCATTTTTAATATGAGGTCGGAAGGGCAATGTGAAGATGGTCAGCCGTGCCAACATGCCGGATGGTTTTTAAACCCATCATACGGAGTGTTGTTTGAAGCAGAAAATTCCTTAACTCACTTTGGCCTATCGTCCTGAGATCAATGGCATGCACATAGCCTGATGGCTGGGTGTAGTGCAGGGAACGTTTATTCAGAGGAATTCCCATTGCGGCATAATCTGCGGGAGTTCTTTGGATATCGGTTATCACAAGGTCGCTATCAGCTAAGGTGGTGGTTGCTATGGCTATCCGGAGAATGGGATGCATGGAACGATATACCTGCCGTACTTCATCGCTTTTGGCATTGACCGAGGAAAGGTACATCACCCCATAAAAACAAAAGGCTAAAACGAGTGTGCCAAGCCCGACCAGGCTGAATTTGAGAAGTAATCGCTTATTTGAGGTTCTTCTGAAGAGAAAAAGCACATACAACAGGAGTACCAAAACCGTTGCTAACATTCCACCGCCTAAAGCCAGCCAGCCATTCCACCCAAAAGAAAGATTCAAAAAAATAGAGGTTCCTATCAGAATGAAGAAAGGTAAAATGCCAAGTCCCCCGATCAGTAGCATCCAGAATAAAAGCTGAAGCCATTTTTTCTTTATGGCAGATGACTCAGCATCCTGAAATGCATCTGCTTTATTTAAATTGAGCAGCCAATCGATATCTTTTTGGGAGATCTTATCCATGTCCGGTTCAACGAAAAAGAGGCAGCTGGGTTACGCACTGCGGTAAGATCTTCTCAATAAAAAGGGAAAGCTCTGTAGAATAACAATCAGCACGATCACAATGGGGATGATCTCATATGAATTTTGATTAATGGCTTTGCCCAAGCTCATTAAATGATAAATGAATAATACGCCCGAAGTGAAAAGGCTGAACCCGTATGCCCATGCGGTTCTGGTCAAGAGGGCAAAAGAGCTGATAAGAGATGCAATACCAGTGATCAGAGAAGCGGAGAGAACAAGGAAGGGAAGTTCACTATTCTGAAATTCAAAAAGTCCTGCGGTGTAATTATTGACTTGCATCGCTCCAATGAGCTTTACTATTTGATAGACACCAACTAATGAGAAAAATATTTGCAGAAAAAGATGAACTCTTCGGTCTTTTACATTCATTCTGACATAAAATTAGGGTTTGGGAGGTCTCTCTGTAATACCTAATTCCAAACCCCGAAAAATGTTCCTTGACCACATAAGAAACTTACTATTCAGAGAACTTCTTTTTCAGAAAAGACAGGCTTATCCTGCCGAAAAACATTGACGGTAAATAAAATTCCAACAGCGCCTACAACTGCATAAAAGGCAGCTCCTGCCAATCCTAAAACATGCACGATGGTTGTTCCGGCGAGGGCACCAAGAACTCCAAATGCGAGACTTGGAAACATGGTAACCCCGCGGCCTTTGGTGATAACACGACTAAGCCATCCTACAACTAATCCTATAGCGACATAAGCTAAAATGTTCATGAGTGTCATAACAATTCTGTTTTTGTTAATAGGTATTAAAATAATGGGATATAGGGTATTTGCGTTCCTAAAAGGCGCACAACTTTGCTGAAATTCATATAGATTAACGATCCAATCATTAACAAGATCTCCGATACATTATGAAATCAATTCTTCTCTCTTCTTTACTGTGTTTAGTTTTGCTTATGGGATGTACCCCGAGTGAGCAGGAAATTTTTGATAAAGCCATGGATATTCATGAGCGGGTAATTACGCTGGATACACATGTTGATATCAACGTGAATAACTTCACCGGGGAAACTAATTATACACAACGGCTGGATACTCAGGTTGACCTGATCAAAATGAATGAAGGCGGATTGGATGTGGTCTGGCTGATTGTTTATACCGGACAGGACACCCTTAGTAAAGAAGGCTATGCGGATGCTTATGAAAATGCGATCAGAAAGTTTGAAGCTATTCATCGTTTAACGGAAGAAATTGCCCCCGGCCAAATTGAGCTGGCAACCACTTCCGAAGACGTGCGCCGCATTGTAGCCGAAGGTAAAAAAGTAGCTATGATCGGAGTTGAAAATGCATATCCGGTTGGAGAAGACCTTTCTCGTATTGAGGAATTTTATGATCGTGGAGCGCGATATATGTCGCTTACCCACAATGGTCATAATCAGTTTGGCGACTCCAATACCGGAGAAAGAGACGGGGAGTGGATGCACAACGGGTTAAGTGATCTCGGGCGTGAAGCCATTGCCGAAATGAACCGAGTCGGAATTATGATTGATATCTCACATCCTGCCAAAACTACCAATATGGAAACGATGGAGCTATCCCAAGCTCCCGTTATTGCTTCTCATTCATCTGCACGGGCTGTGTATGATCACAGCCGAAATCTGAGCGATGAAGAATTAATGATGCTGAAAGAAAATGGAGGAGTGGTTCAAACCGTTGCTTTCCGAGGGTATGTAGAGGGCGAAAAACATGCGGCCTGGCAGGAAGCTTCACGCACAATCCTGGAAGAAGAAGCCGGAAAATTAGGATTTGAATTGGTAAGCTGGGAGGATATCCGCGCAATGAGCGGTGAAGAACGTGATGAATATATGGAAATGTACAGCACTGCTCAGGATAATGCGGAACCGAGAATTGAGGACGAAGTGAACGTAAATACCCCTCCGGTAAGTGTGGCTGATTTTGCAGATCATATTGATTATATGGTAGATCTGATTGGCATTGAGCACGTGGGAATTAGTTCTGATTTTGACGGTGGAGGCGGAGTTTATAACTGGATGGATGCTTCCGAAACCTTCAACGTGACCCATGAGCTGGTAAAACGGGGCTATTCTGAAGAGCAAATCGAAATGCTTTGGAGCGGAAACCTGCTTCGGGTTTTAGATGAAGTGCAGGCCGTAGCCGAGGAGCTTTAGAACTCCAAACAGCGAACATTCAACTCCGAACAGTGAAGTGCACGTTCTGCATTGAATGTTCGGAGTTCCTTGTTCGATGTTCTCCCCTCTTGTAAACTAATTAACCCCAAATTATCTAATTTCTAAGAAAAGTTAGAAAGGGCATATAAATTTTAAACCGGCGCCTAATATTCTTAACTTTGAGTCCATTTTTAATCAAACCAAACAAACAAGAGTGATTGCACAAGCAGACGTTGCTACTGATGTCAAGATTTTAAAAGCTGATTTAAACAACCCTAAGCACGCCTCAGATATAGTCAAGATAGTTGACCTTTTTGCGAGAGATCCTATGGGGCAGGATCAGGCGCTGGACGAGGAAGTCCGCGTTGATATGATCGCAGAGATGAAGAAAGTACCCACTACCATGACCTACATCGCTTATGCCGATGAAAAGGCCTTGGGTATTGTAACCTGCTTTGTAGGTTTTTCGACCTTCACAGCCAGTAAAGTGTTCAAAATTCATGATGTAGCGGTTCACCCCGATGCCCGAGGAATGGGAATAGGAACCATGATGCTGGAAACCATCGAGAAAGAAGCGCGTGAAATGGGTTGCTCTAAAGTTACCCTGGAAGTGAGGGAAGACAATCCTGCCCGACGTTTATACGAAAAAATGAATTTCGAATACGGAGATCCCAAATGGTATTTCATGACCAAAGATCTGGCGTGAGCGAATAACGAATATTGAACATTCAAATTGAATGTTGAAGTGAAGCCTCTTCTTAGCGGAAGAGGCTTTTTTATTTAATAGTCTCTACTATTTCTCCATCCTCATACCGCTCCTGTTCAACAACATTCCCTTCCTCGTTATATAACGTCATCAATCCTTTGTATTCAATATTGCCCTCAAAATAGGCTTCATATTTTAACTGCCCATTAATGTGCCATTGTTTATGGTATCCTAATTCATCCGGGGTGGCGTCTTTCCATTCTTCAACAATGAATCCATTGGGCTTTATTTGCTTAACCATCTTGTATTGATCACCAATGTAACCGTATTCATATTTATCTAAAGTATTTCCTGATTTATCGTAACCGACGGAGCTTTTCATTATTCCTTTTTCAAATACGACTTCATTGAACAGGCTGTCATTCTTCACATATCTGTATTGTTGGGTCCCGGTAAATGGGTTTCCTTCGGAATCATATCTTATTCCCATTCCTCTTTTCTCAATGTTTAATTCTTCAGATCTTGGGGGATTGACATACAGATCCACAGTTGAATATAGGACGTCGTTACTTGCGGGCATTTTTATAGGATAATCCGGTTGTTGGGTGCAAAACATAAGTGCGGTGGCTAATAGAATAGGAGCCAGCATAAGGCTTTTGGTACCTGACTGAAGTGCCGAAAACTTTTTCCCCATCATTTTAAACCGCTTCTTTGTTAATGAAAAATCGATATGGCTGGTAAACTGTTTCATGGCTTATCTTTGATCTTTTCTATCATTTCTCCATCCTCATAACGTTCCTGCATAATGATATTCCCCTCTTCATCGTATTCAGTCATGAGCCCCTGATATACGTAATCACCCGTGTAGAAAACTTCAAAAGCCAGCTCACCATTACTTCGATGCCATATTTCGGACATGACCTAAGCTATCCTCACTTTCTCTGGGTCGGATATCATCATATACCAACGTACCATTAAAGTACATTTTTTGAGCGAGCTCTCGTCTGTCTTTGTAAATGCCATGTACCTGACGGGTCGTGTCTCCGTCACTGTACATTACAGATCCTGTGTTTATCCCATCCTTAAAAAAAAGCTCCATCCAGAGGCTGTCATTCTCAGTGACATATACCTTTTGAGTCCCCGAGAATAGCTCTCCCGAAGAGGTAAACTGAGCCCCCAGAGCTAAAGGAATTCCAAGTTCTTTTGATCTATTGCCATCATAATGAAGCTCCGGAACGTGATAGATTTTTGGGGGAATCCTGTCATAGACTTCCTCCCATGTTATGTAGTCTGGCCACTCTTCCGTTTCTGTACAGGAAATAAGGGTAAGCACGGAAAGTATTGATACTGCAAGTAACATCTTGGGGAAAGCTCTCATAGCAGAAATGGTTTTACCCATCATCTTCAGTCGCTTTTTGGTCAAAGCATAGTTAATACTGCTGGTGGTATTCATGGGTTTATTTCCGCCACAGACCCGGATCAGCATCTTTTGATAATCACTAACAGATGGCCGCTGTTCACCACAGATTCATCCGCCAAAAACTCATGGTTCAGTTGAATAGCATGTTTGTAGAGGTACATCAGGGGGTTGAACCAGAAGATCACTTTCAGGGATTCGGCAAATAAAACATCCAATGAATGTAGCTGACGGATATGAGTGATCTCATGATCCAGGATCTCCGGTTCAATTCCTCCGGATTCAAACTGCTTTTTCTCCAGAAAGATATATCCAAGAAAGGATTGTGGTGTGATCGGCTCATCCAGCAAAACCAGTGTGGCATGGTCTAACTCTTTATGGGTCCCAACTTTGACTTTATTACGAATCTCGATCAGTCCGGCCGCAAAGCGCACCAAAAGAAAAAGAGTGATCGCTCCATATATTCCAAGCAATACATCCAGGGTACTTATCGACCACCTTGGTTCTTCCGCAGTAACCGGGGTGATCTCAGTATCAGCCATGGGCAAAGCCGTTTCTTGTTTAGGTATGATCAGCGGCTCAACCGATCTGCTTACTGCTTCAGCCGGCGCATTAACCACGCGTTCCATTTGCTGCATCTTCACTCCGGCAATGGATCGTTCAGGGGAAACTTCAAAAGAGATCAATGGTGCAGTAAGCCCAAATACCAAGGCAAAAAGAAGGAAGAACCTATTGAAGCGGTGCATCTTTTCGTTCTCAAGCAATAGCTTGTAAACCCCGAAAAGGAGTCCAAGCAGCAACGCGGATTTAACTAAGTAGATGATCATTGGTTTCTCTTTTATCTTCTCTGTTCTAAGTTAACTTCAAATCTCTTTGAATTATAAAATTACTAATACGAATAAGCCCTGATCTCACTTTCTTCGGTCACAATTAAAAAGCGACGATTTTCAAAATCAATATCAAAAATTGGGACAAGAGAAACGGTGGGTGAATTGAATGTATATCGTTTGATCAATTCTCCTTCTGGATTGAATTCATGAATCCAAAGCGGGTTCCGGTTTATAACCAGAAATAAATGCCCATTTGGGCTGCCCACTCCGGAGGAGTAATATTCAAGTCCGATTCGATTTCTTATATCAGACTTCTGCATTTTTCCATGACAGGATAGAAACGGTTGGTTATAGAGTCAATTTCAGTAACATTGGGAATATTGGTTCCCCAAATTTTTTCACCATTACTGTTGTACTTTATGATTTTAGGTAGAGCGCTGTACACTAGAAATAAGTCTCCCGGGTTGGAGGGATCGTTAATAGGGAAACATTAGCTCGATAGTAAGATGGAACTACCTGATTATTCACATCGTCCCGAATTTTTTCGTTATCTAAGATAAACGTACTTCCTGCAGGGATTTCACCAATAGATGAAAGCTGCTCACCTTCCCAATTCATTCTATGAAAAATAACTTCAGTTGAATCCGTAAAACGAATAGCAGATGACAGCACATTTCCATCAAAAGTTATAGCTGGTTGGTTGTTAATGTTTTTGGCGGCAACTGAAAGTCCCATGGGAGGGGGTGGTGGAACGGCTGTACTTTGGTTTTCCGAATTGCCATAATCAAAGGTTGAATGGAGTTTTCCACTCCGGTCAAATTTATGAACGGCAAATTTGCCCGGATCGATCACGAAGAAGTAGTCATTTGTAATATAAATATTATTTACTCGCTGGAATTCCCCGGGTCCGCGTCCCATTCGTCCATATTCACGGATAACCTCCCCGCTTTCTTTTAACTCAATCACTTTTCCAAGCCCTTGGTCGAAGATAAATAAAGTTGAATCTCCCGCATATTTCATGCTGACAGGTATAGCGAGTACTTCATTTTCAAAAGAAATGAGGGTCTCAAAATCACTTAATTCTGAAATGGGGATTTTATTTTCTGAAGAAGTTTCTGTGGCGCAACCTAACAGTGAAAAAACAATGATTGATACGCCAAATAAACTTTTGAAGGGATTGCAAATTTTCACGGTGATGTCCTATTATTTTCGATTCTTGCTTGAGGATCAAGTGGAATAGGCGGCAAAGGCGGCGTTTGGTTGCTAATAGAATTGTAGTAGGCATTTTGAGCATCACCGAAACTTTTTTGAACCTCCATTGCCTTATTATAGGCTGTTACTAACTTTTCAGAATTGGGCTGAATGGGTTCAATATTTAAATATGCCTTCCATTCTTGTCCCAAGCTTTGAAGAGCTTGATCCATCTTAGATTTCAATTCTAAGACTTCTGAACTGTTAATTAATTTTCGGTATTCAGGATCAGGGCCAAGTTTCACTGGTGGAAGAATAACATTTTCACCGTATATTTCTTGCATTACCTGATTCAGTTGATGTATCGCTTCATCTACATTCTCAAAAGCGGTTCTAAGATCCTTAAGACTGGTTGTTTTAGGATCAAGATCCATATAAGTCTGATATCGTTTTTGATAGATATTTGTTGCCTCATCAATCTTGGGCTGCTTTTCACCAGATAATGTATTTGGGGGTACCACAGATAGTTTCATTGGATACATTTCCCGGATCGCCTCTCTTTCAGAACTATTCTCTTCAAGATTTGAAAAATTCATTCCAAATTGATCTTGACCCGCCTCATTTCTTAGCTCGTCATATGCACCTCTAACTTCATTCAACAATTCAAGATATCGATCATATGGTGTGTCAGGTAAAGTTTTAATAGTGATAATGGCCTTGCTGGGGTCTTCGCTTTCAGTACTCAAAAACGCCTTAATATTCTTTCTCACTTCATTTAACTTAGCAGGTTCTTCATTCATTATGAATACACCCTGACTGTTCATCAAGATCCGCATCTGATGCCGAGCTTCTGCCGAAGTCTGTGGTACAGGAGGGGGTGGGGGTAATGTGAGTTCAGTGCTATCATCACTATGTTTGGAAGAGTAACTAATCTTAAATGCTTCGTACTTTTTTAAGATACTTTGTACATCCGTTACCATCCCAAATTCGGCATTAGGACTAACTTTCATTCTCACTAACTTGGGACTTTCAGGCAGCTCTGACAAAAGACTCTCCAGTTCATCTAAAGTCATATTTTTGTCATTAACGAGGAGGGAATTGTCCTCCAGAATTTCAATGCTCATTTCATAGTCTGAGTCAACTTCAGGAGAGCTATCATTTGATACAGGCTCACATCCCAGCATAAGCGAAAGGCCCGCAAAGAATGGAGCCAGCATTGCAAGTTTTATCAGAAACTTCACTTTTGTTTTGGATTGGGTCATCATTTGTAATCTCCGTTTGGTTAAGGAAAAATTAAAGCTGCTTGCTAATCGGTGTATGGTATTTCCTTCCATTGATCTAAGCAGCATACGCTGATAATCTTTTACGAAAGTGCCTTTAGATAGTACTGCCTCATCAGCGAGGTATTCGTGATTGAGTGCGATAGCATTTTTGTAGAGATAGAGCAGCGGGTTGAACCAAAAGATTGTTTTTAAAAGCTCCACAAAGAGGATGTCCAGCGAATGTTTTTGTTTTACGTGGGTAAATTCGTGACTGAGTACCTCTCTAGGGATTTCTCCTTTCTCAAACTGTTTCTTATTAAGGAAAATGGTATTGATGAATGTGTGTGGTACTATGTTTTCGTTTAGGAATACAACTTCGTACCCTTGTATAATACGTTTCGGGTTTCGCCTGATCTTTAGCTGAATTCTGTTAATGATTCGTATCAGCTTGATAAAAAGAAGTCCCGCTATCGAAACGTAGAGGAGAAAAGTGATCGCAAAGAGTGTGTCGCTCGAAAATAGAGCAGAATTATTTTCTATAGCTGTTGGCTGAACTTCAGGGTCAAGCATCAAGACTTCTGTATTTTGATAGTTTGTGACAGATACGGTTTCCCCGGAAGAGAAAAGTGCAGACCACGGAATTTCTAAAGATGCCATCCCTACGGGAATCAGCGGAATAATAAATGAGAAAACGAGACTCCAAAGAAGAAATGCCCGATTGAAAGTAAATCGCTTCTCCTTCTCTAGAAGGAACCGATAGACAGCCAGTAGAAGTGCCAAACTTATAGATGAATACAATAAATAAGCGATCATTTGTTTTTCCTCTCTATCTCTTTTTCGACGATGCTTTTTAACTCCTCGAGTTCTGAGGCAGACAGATCGGTCTCTGAGGTAAAAAAGGAGGCAAACTGTGATGCTGAGTCATTGAAGAACTTCTTGATCAACCCATTCACATGCTTCGAGAAATAATCCGATTTCTTTACCAATGGGTAATACTGTCGGGAACGGCCCATTTGCTCATAATCCACAAATCCCTTTTCGGTCATGCGCTTCAAGAGGGTTGCCACCGTAGTTGGGGCCGGTTTGGGTTCAGGGTAGGCATCCAGCAGATCTTTCATGAAAGCTTTCTCCTGCTTCCACAGGTACTGCATTAGTTCTTCTTCGGTTTGAGATAGCTGCATTGGTTCTACAAGTTTAGAATTGTTTCTACAAATGTAGAATAAAAAATCAATATTCCAAAATTTTCTTATAATCCTGCTTTAAAATCCAACCATACCTGCTTCTTACCAATGAAAAACCTGATTATCTTATTTATTGCAGTATTTCTGCTGACCTTTTGCACTCCGGAAGAGTCCGGCCCTCCTTTTGAGGTCGAACTTCCGCTTACGGAGAATACCGGGCAGGTTCCTCCTATTTTGGCTCTTACCATGGGAGGTAGTTATGTGTTTGAAGCAGAGTACCCCGGAGAGCCAACCGAACTCCCGGATAAATTGACAAAAGGCGAGGTTATTCATGGAATTTTAGATCTTCAGCAATATGTAGTTCAAGGCTTTGCTGAAGGGTTTATTGATTCTGCCATTTATCGGAGAAATATGATGCTGATCGAAGATCATACGGTAACCGATGAGTGGGTGGATGTGATCTTCACGGTGGCTGTCGGGGAAGATGAGAGCGGGGATATGCTGGTGTTTGTGGAGGGTCAAAACGGACAGTTTGATGAAGAAGATCCTGTGTATTTTGAGCCGTCTACAGTGGAGTTCCAGGATAACGTATTTGAGGTGATGGAGGCGAAGGTAACAGCAAGAATGGAGTATTTTAATGGGGAAGAGATCACGCATCATGAAGGTCCTGCTAAACTGATGTATTTATCTGATACGGCTCCCTCAGAAAGTCTCCAGCTCTATTTTGATCATCTTCGTATGGGAAGCTGGACCGTAAATGATCAAACCTTCAATGTGGCACTCATCAAGGAAAGTGCTCCGCCATACCGGCTTGAGCCTTATACTTATCTCTATATCGATCTTGATGGGGATGGTCAGTTTGATATAATGGATGACGGAATGGAAGCTTATCCTGTAACCGAACCGTTTAACATTGCTGGAGAAAGCTGGAAGATCTCTGAAATAGCAGCGGATGGAAGCTCCATAACCATTGCAGAATCGGAGGGCGAAGTAGATCCAAAAGTGGCACTTCGACCCGGAACCAAAGCTCCCGAATTCACCGCTGTAACATTGAGCGGGGATGAATTAAGCTTGTCCGATTTAAGCGGTAAATATGTGATGATCGATTTTTGGGGTACCTGGTGTGGTCCGTGCATTGAGGCTCTACCTGTTATAAAAGAAGCATATGCTACATATGGTGGAGAGAACTTTGAGATCGTGGGGATCGCCAATGAACTCGATCTGGAGCGATTCAGAGATTTTGTGGAGCGGGAAAACCTGCAATGGCCGCAAATACCTGAGATCTATGAAGAGAATAATGAGATACAGGAATTATATTCGGTCAATTCCTATCCTACTTACTATCTGATAAACCCTGATGGAGAAATTGTGGAATACGGAATGGCACTTTCAGCCGGCAATTTGATTGAGACATTAGGTAAGTATTTGGAGTGATAGAAGCTATCAGACTTCAGCTTTCAGTAATTTCTGGAAAAATGAAAGCTGAGAGCTGATGGCTGAAACCTAAAAATTATTTCGTCTCTTCCATCACCAATACGGCCTCATCAGCTAAAGCCAATACCACTTTGGTGTACATACTGCTTGGATTATATCGGAAAACAGCTTTCTCTACAGAGCCTGTGATCTCTTTAAAATGCGCCAAATAGTTGGCTACTGATTTGATGTTGTTCGGCATGTGATACAGGTCATCGCCCACCCACCAGCGGTTAAGGGAGTAAGGAATAAATTGTGCATACGACATCGCACCCGCATAACTCGATTCAAGGGAAAGAACATCCATATTTCTCTCCTTTGTGAATTTCAAAAGTTCTTCCAGCTGGGCTTTAGCAAACGTTGCGCGGTGCCCTTCCGCATACATGGAAATATAAGCATTGAAAGGATTGTAGCTTCCTTTATATCGCCCAAATTCAGATTCAATTCCAATGATACCGGCGATCACATGCTTGGGAATCCCGTATTCTTTTTCGGCAGATGCAAGATCAGCAGCATATTCAGTCATGAAATCTCTGATCTTTTCGCGCTTACGATCATATTTGATCACGCCCTGATAATCCTCAAAATTTTCGATCTTGATCTCAGCAGCCCGAGTGAATTTACCTGTAATATCTTCCACCAGTTTAAACCGAGGATCTTCTATCATCTGATTGAATGCGTATCCCTTGGCTTCAAAATAATCCGCCAATTCTTTAATGTTTTCCTTCATCTTGACCGGGTCCGGATTGGAAGCTGAAGCCGGTAATGGCATAACAATAAAAAGTAAAAACAGGGTGATGATCGTCTTTTTCATAATCTATAGCGGATTTTTTGTCTCCCTGCACCATTATACTAAAACTGCAGCCAATACAGAATTAAAGATTGTGAATTTTTTCGCTTAGCCGATCACAAAGTCATCTCGGAACGTAATACGCTTCTATATAGGGCATAAAATGAGTATGTACTAACAAGTATAGGAAAATTAATAAACCTTACTTTATCCTCACGCTTTGCGTTAGATACATTCAACTTATTACATACAGGCGTTGATGTGGATAGATAAAAAAAAGAAAATGCATGCAATGAAAATCATTGCATGCATGAATAATACTATTGAGCGGTATATCCACCATCAACAGGTATTTCTGCGCCGGTGATATAAGAAGCTTCATCGGAAGCTAAAAATAGAACAGCATTTGCTACTTCTTCAGGTTTAGCCGCATAGCCCAATGGAATGTCTTTTATTGTATCTTCGAGTGCTTCTTCATCTTCGGTTACGATAGAGGTCATAGGGGTATCTATCAAGCCGGGATGGACGGAATTAACACGAATATTATCCGCAGCAAGTTCCATAGCCAGACCTTTGCTAAACAATCGGGAAGCACCTTTGGAGGCCGTGTAATGGATACCAGCTGCGCCACCAACAAGCCCGGCAATAGAAGAAATATTAATAATGGACCCCGTATCCTGTTTCCTCATTTCTGGAACAACGGCTTTTGTTCCAAGGAACGCTCCGGTCGCATTTACTTTTATAAATTTATCCCAGGATTCTTTGTTCAGTTCGTCAAAAGTGGCATATCCTTCCGCACCGCCAATTCCTGCATTGTTCACAAGAATATCGATTTTATTGTAGGTATCCAGAGCTATTTTAACGGCATTGGCCCAGGCGTCTTCGCTGGTGATATCAAGTTCAACGGCAATGGCTTCGCCATCATTATCATTGATCTCCTTAACGACATTATCCAATTTATCTTTTTGTATATCTGTAGCAACAACTTTAGCACCTTGTTGGGCAAATAAGCGAGCTTCAACTGCTCCCATTCCACTTGCGGCTCCAGTGATAATAGCGACTTTGTTTTCTAATCTTTTCATAATAATGATTCAATATTTGTTTGTTAATTTCGCTTCTTATTAAAGCTAACAAAATGTTTTTTTGCTTCGTTTAGTGTTTATTAAACAAGTATTAGCGAAAGCGGATCATTTTACTCGTTATTCAAAAATTGTATTGTGCTTGCTTAGTAAACTAGACTATGAAGGTGGGGTTCAAGAATAGAAAAACCTTAAAAGTTGATCTTTCTTATTCAATGTTGAATGTTCATTCGAAGTTCAAACTAAAAACCCTTACCTTTTAGAGCTTTTAAAAGTCCGCTATGCTTGGTTTCTCTGAGGATGGCGCCAAATTTCAAAACTATTATCAAAAAGTACCATGGCAAAAGAATTTGATGTATGTGTAATCGGGTCAGGCCCCGGCGGATATGTAGCCGCCATTCGCGCTTCTCAGCTTGGCTTCAAAACCGCAATTGTAGAAAAAAGACATCTCGGTGGTGTTTGTTTGAATATCGGGTGTATCCCAACCAAAGCCTTGTTGCGTTCGGCAGAAGTGTATGAGTCCATCGAGCACGCTTCGGATTACGGAATTAATGTAAAAGATTACTCTGCTGATTTTGGCGGCATGGTAAAACGAAGTCGTGGCGTCGCCGATAAAATGAGTAAGGGCGTTCAGTTCCTGATGAAAGCGAATAAAATCGAAGTGTTCATGGGAACCGGTGTTTTCAAATCAAAATCTGAGCTGGCGGTTAATGATGACAAAGGCAAAGAGCAGGAAAGCATCAAAGCCAAGCATTTTATTGTGGCTACAGGCGCGCGTCCGCGCGAGCTTCCAAGCCTGAAGATCGATGGTGAGATGGTCATCGATTCTGAGAAAGCGATGACCATGGAAAAACAGCCAAAGAAAATGGTGATCGTTGGAGCCGGCGCCATTGGCGTTGAGTTTGCGTATTTCTATCATACCATCGGAACCGAGGTTACTTTGGTTGAACTTCAAAAAAATTTAGTACCTGTAGAAGATGCGGATGTCGGAAAAGAACTCGGCAAAATCTACAAGAAAAAAGGCATTAACGTGATGACCGAAAGCACGGTCGAAAACGTGAAGAAGAAAGGGAAAGGCGTTGAAGTTACTGTTAAAACCAAGAAAGGCGAAGAGAAGATAGAAGCTGATGTGGTTCTTTCTGCTGTAGGCGTAACCGGAAATATTGAAGGCCTTGGCCTCGACAAAGCCGGCGTTAAAACCGAGAAAGGTTCTGTCGTGGTGGACAAGAAAACCTACAAAACCAACGTGGACGGAATCTATGCTATCGGTGATATTATTGGCGCACCATGGCTGGCTCACAAAGCCACCCACGAAGGAATTGTTTGTGTGGAACAGCTTGCCGGTAAAAAACCACATCCTATAAATTATAATAACATTCCGGGCTGTACCTATTGTGAGCCTCAGATCGCCTCCGTTGGAATGACTGAGCAAGCCGCTAAAGATGAAGGCTACGATGTGAAAGTAGGTAAGTTCCCGCTTTCTGCATCCGGGAAAGCAACGGCACTTGGGCACGAAGAAGGCTTTGTTAAGGTTGTATTTGATGCCAAATACGGTGAGTGGCTCGGTTGCCACATGATCGGATTCGGAGTGACTGAAATGATCGCTGAAGCCGTTGTAGCCCGTGATCTTGAAACCACCGGACACGAAATTATCAGTGCGGTTCACCCACATCCAACGATGTCAGAAGCGGTGATGGAAGCTGTGGCTGAAGCTTATGGTGAAGGTGTTCACTTAGGATCGAAGCCTAAGAAGAAGTAAGTAGTCGTTGAATATCGAATATTCAACACTGAATTTTGAACGAATTTGGCTCCCACGGGAGCCATTTTTGTCTTGGTAGATAATGCTTCTCGGTCAGACGGCTCTAAGCGCGTCTGACCGATGGGTATTAAAGTATCGAAGCCTTTAAAATCGATCAGACCGGATTATCGGTAAGATCGAGTATGAAGTAAAGAAAAAGTCCTCCCTTGAGGGAGGTGCCGGACTGAACGAATGTGAAGTCTGGCGGAGGGTGTAAGCTAAGGGTGAGGAAGTTTTATTAAGTTGTTATTAAGCTTGTTACTGCTTGGCGAAAACACCCCTCGAAATTCAAAAAAGAAAAACTTTTTTGAATTAATCTCTTCTCAAGGGGAGACTTTTGCTTTAGCAAAATTGATATCGATAGAGATAGTAATGCCGCAAAAAACCATCGAATTATACGATCTGGGCCACGCCGCATATCCGCCGATATGGGATCTGCAGAAATCTGTGCAACAGCGGATTATCGATGAAAAGCGTGCAGAGCAAAAAGGTGAATTCAAAGGAAAACGCCTGGATGATCTTCTGTTTTTTGTGGAGCACCCGCATATTTATACGTTGGGCAAAAGCGGACGGGAAGAGCATATGCTGCGCTCCGTGATGGAGCTTCAGCAACTGGAAGCGGAGTTCCTCAAAATTGATCGTGGCGGTGACATCACTTATCACGGCCCTGGACAAATTGTGGGCTATCCCATTTTAGATCTCGACCGGCACTTTACGGATGTACACAAATATCTGCGATTCCTGGAAGAAATCATGATCCGGGTTTGTGCTGATTATGGATTTGAGGCCCATCAAATTGATGGCGCTACGGGTGTTTGGGTAAATAATGAAAAGATCTGCGCGATGGGCATTCGGTGCTCACGCTGGGTTACCATGCACGGTTTTGCGCTCAACGTAAATACCGACTTGAGATATTTTAACAATATCGTGCCCTGCGGAATTGATGATAAAGCCGTGACCAGTTTACAGAAACTTTCCGGTAAAGAGATTAACTCCGAGGAAGTTAAAGAGCGGATTGTTTTTCACTTTCAGGAAATCTTTGGTGTAACCATAACACCTAAAGGTTCTCTGCAAGAAGTGGAGCAGATTATTTTGTAACTTTAAAAAATATACTAACACTCCAAAAGATCGTCACTCTGAGCGCCTATATGGTTTAAAGGAATCTGTGTTTATCGCGAAGAGTCTCAAGGTTCAATACTTGAACAGTTTTACACTTTGAGATCCTTCGCGGAATACATGTAAAGCCTAATCATAATTCTAAACGCTCAGGATGAAGACTCCTATGCTGGTCTATTTGGATTGGCAAAAATCACTAAAGAAGCACCATGATCAAAGAACTTCAGGTCGTAGACAAACCATCAGAGAAAAACCGCCGTCCCGATTGGCTGCGCGTAAAACTTCCATCAGGAGAGAAATTCAAAGAAGTTTCGCAAACCATTCGAGACAATAATCTCAATACCGTTTGCTCGGAAGCCCGCTGCCCGAATATGGGTGAATGCTGGGGAGCTGGAACGGCCACATTCATGATTCTTGGGGACGTTTGTACCCGTTCCTGTGCTTTTTGCGCGATCAAAACCGGCCGCCCGCCGGCTAACCTGGATTGGGACGAACCAAAACGCGTAGCCGATGCCGCTGCTAAAATGAAGCTGAAGCACGTGGTGCTTACTTCTGTAAACCGTGATGAACGAAAAGACGGTGGCGCTCCAATTTTTGCCGAATGTCACAAAGAAATTAGAAAAGCCATCCCCGGAGTGACCATCGAATCTCTCATTCCGGATTTTCGCGGAGAATGGGATGCAGCTCTCCAAATTGTATTTGATACTCCACCGGATGTGCTCAGTCACAATCTGGAAACCGTTCCAAATAAATACCGTCGTGTTCGCCCTCAGGCCCGTTACGAGCGTTCCCTTGAACTTCTTCAGCGTACTAAAAATGCCGGGATCAGAACCAAGACCGGGATCATGGTTGGGTTGGGTGAAAAACGAGAAGAAGTGATAGAGCTGATGCAGGATTGTGTGAATCACGGTGTTGATGTATTGACTATTGGCCAGTATATGCAGCCTACCAAAATGCACCATCCCGTTATCGACTGGGTGCATCCTGATCAGTTTGCTGAGTACAAAGAAATTGGTGAGAAGCTTGGAATCGAGCATGTGGAGAGTGGACCGCTGGTTCGTTCTTCCTATCATGCTGAGCGCCACGTTTAGATTGTTTGGCAACCGTTATTAGTGTATTTATTAATTGTGGTAATCACATTGATGAATAACTACTAACTAAGCATCGGTTATAGTAACTTCCGAAAAAGACAAGGCACATGATTGCATTATTTACCGTATTGGCTATTAGTTACGTATTGGGGTCTGTTCCGGCTTCACTTTGGGTAGGTCAAATATTCCACAAAATGGACATCCGTAATTTTGGGAGTGGGAATCTCGGAACTACCAATGCATTTCGGAATTTGGGGTGGAAATCGGGAGTAAGTGTTTTATTTCTGGATTTCATGAAAGGTTTTGTGGCCTCCTATTGGGTAGCTATGTATGCCTTCGAGATCGGTAACGGTCCCATTGCTCCTCCGGGTTGGGAAGCCGATGCTTTTTTGAAGATCACTTGTGGATTGTTTGCAGTAGTTGGTCATATGTTTCCACTCTTCGCAAATTTTAAAGGAGGAAAGGGAGCTGCAACAGCTTGCGGAATGTTATATGGGATCGAGCCTATTTCAATTGGTATTTCATCGGTCATTTTCATCGTAATTGTTTTCACTACCCGATATGTTTCCCTTGCCTCCATGACGGCCAGTTTCATCTATCCAATTAGTTTGTTGGTTATGCGTTTTGGATTCGGATATTACGTGGATGGAAGTATTATCATTTTTGCTATCCTGATAGCCAGCGGGATCATCTATAAACATAAATCCAATATTCGTCGCTTGCTGGATGGTACAGAAAGCAGAATAAGTTTCTCAGGCAATAAAGACAAAGAGAATAAAAAAAAAGCCGTTGAAGATTTGGCGGAGTCAGAAGTATGAGCAACAGAAATGTTACCGTGATCGGAGCGGGGAGTTTTGGAACCGCACTTGCAATGGTACTTGATCAGGCAGGGAATAACGTACAGCTTTGGGCACGTGAGGAGAGTATTGCCAATCATATCAATGAAAAGCATAAGAACCCCTCCTACCTAACGGATATTAAGCTATCGAAGTCGATCATTGCTTATAACGATCTTGAGCAATGCATGCAATCTCAGGATATGGTTGTTTTTGCAACACCATCTCACACACTTCGTGATATGGCCGCAAAACTCAAACCCTGCCTCGATGGACACGAGATATTGGTGACAGTAGCAAAAGGAATCGAGAATGATTCCTTTAAGACCATGTCTCAGGTATTGGTTGAAGTGATGCAGGGAACTACGCTGGAAGATAATATCGGCGTTCTTTACGGGCCAAGTCATGCCGAGGAAGTTGGTACCTTGAAACCAACCACGGTTGTTGCAGCGGCCTATTCGACCCGAACAGCGAAGATCATTCAGGAAACATTTTTAACACCTATGTTCCGGGTGTATGCGAATACTGATGTGATTGGTGTTGAAATTGGAGGGTCAGTAAAAAATATTATGGCTATTGCGGCGGGTATCGTAGATGGTGCTGAGCTTGGTGATAATGCCAAAGCAGCTCTCATTACACGTGGACTTCATGAAATGAAACGGATGGGAACGATGATGGGCGCTCACTCTGATACGTTCTCAGGATTGACAGGCATGGGTGACCTCATCGTAACATGTACCAGTTCTCACAGCCGGAACCGTTCCGTAGGTTTTCGCATTGGTAAAGGTGAAAAGCTCGATGACATCATTGAAGGCATGAACATGGTGGCAGAAGGCGTAAAGACTACAAAATCGGTATACGACTGGGCCACAAAGAATAAAGTGGAAATGCCGATAACTAAGGCTGTGTACGGTATTTTATTTGACAATGTGAACCCAAGGGATGCGTTGTACAACTTGATGACGCGAGATCCCAAAAATGAAATTGTAATGTAAATCGGGTTTTAAGTTTCGTGTTGCAGGTTACAAGAAAATAAATCCGCAACACGAAACCTGTAACTCGGAACCCTTATTTCGATGGAAGACGAGTTTGAATTTTACATGCAGTACTCTGACACGATAAAAGTGTCTAAACTGACAAGATCGGATCTCAAGAATCTTATCCAAACGGGAGAGAGCACCTTTCTGGAATTCAAGCACAGCGTAGCCTCCCCGGAAAAAATAGCACGTGAAATGGCAGCCTTTGCAAACACCAAAGGAGGAACCATTCTGATCGGTGTTGAAGACAACGGAGAGATCCTGGGAGTAGAGGGATATCATGAGGAGGAGTTTTGGCTGAATCAGGCCGCTGTTGAAGAATGTATTCCTGAGGTTCCCATCGAGATTGAACTTCTGAATGTTGGGGAGCGGGATGTTCTTATCGTAAAAGTGCCGGAAGCCATAGAGAAACCCATTTATGTAAAAGGAAAGCAAACCCGTCAGGTTTATGTTCGCCTTAAAGATGAAAGCGTGGTTGCCAGCGATGAATACATCGAAGTGCTCAAGCAAAATAGTTCTGACGAGGGTGTGACTTTTGAGTACGGTGAAAAGGAGCAGCAGCTTTTCCGGTTTTTGAATGAATACGGGGATATCACGGTTAAGAGATTCTCACTGCTGATCAGCGTAACGACCTATCGCGCAGCTAAAATTTTGGTGAGTTTGGTAAGTGCCGGCATACTTGATCTATTTGAAAAAGATGGCGTAACGCATTACACATTTTCCCATAAAACTTCGTAATTTTGACTCGTTCTAAATAAAGGGAGCGATATAAACCATGAGTGTCCAAGAAGAAAGTTTAGATGATGTTATTTCCTCACTGATCGATGTGGAGGAGGAAAAATCTGCAACTCCGCAACCGATCACGGAAGACGATTACCAAAAAAATGAGCTGACCGGTGAACCGGTAACCCTTACCGAACGTGCAGCCAAACAGGTTGAAAAGATCAAAAATGAAGAGGGGTTGGATGAAAACCTCTATCTTCGTGTAGCGGTAGATGGCGGTGGTTGCTCAGGTTTGAGCTACAAACTCGGTTTAGATCATCGCACGGATGAAGACAAGATATTTGAAAGCCATAGTATGGAGATCATTGTAGCTCCCAAACATCTAATGTACCTCGAGGGAATGCAGATCGATTATCCCGACGGACTGGATGCACGTGGTTTTACTTTTGATAACCCTAATGCTGTTGAGAATTGTGGGTGCGGTACGTCATTTGCGATTTGATAAAGAAGATTTTTTGATTTGGGAACGGAACACGGATAATGCAGATGCTGTGGATCTTCGCTGATTTAACGTGAATTGGAATTAAGACCATCTGTTGAACGCCATGAATGGTCATTTCGCGGCGAATGCCCGAAATCTAATTGTTTTTTTAGGTATCTATGATTGAATAATTGGCAATAATAAGATCCCTGACTTCACAGGGATGATTTTTTTAGGCCTTTTTCAAGCTATCAATAATCGAGTTCAGGTACTTAGGAGACAGAAACTGCGTATAGGGAATCTGGCAGCTACTTATTTTCCGGAGAAGAAGTCATGCCTAACTGTTCTTTTACTCTTTTAACACCTTCAGCGGCCTTTAATTTCCAATCCTCAGTAACATAACGTCGAACCATCAACACAGAACAAGGAGCACGATCAGCAATGATGTCGGGGATGGTTCCAAACAGCACATTTCGTATACCCCATTCGTGGGAAGCCCCAATGATCAGCAAATCATCCTGATTTTCCTCAAGCTCTTCCAAAATTCCACCTGTAACATTAGTAGATTCCTTCACAATTATAGACAATCTTTCGAAATCTCCGGCCAACGGTTTTATGCGTTTTTGTAGTTCTTCTTCTTCATCTTTGAGGTCTATGCCCGGTTTAACCAAGCGAAGAACTCTTAAATTGGCTCCCACAGACTGGGCAATACGTATTCCGATCTCCATGCCTAATCGTGCATGCAACCCGCCACCCCATGGAACTACCACAGAGTTGACCTCATCCAGCTCACGATCCTTTAATACAGATAAATCTGCTTTTAAATTCTTGATGATTTTTTGCACCGGTGTGTTATAAATTCGACCAAGGCTAAACCCGCCTTGCCAACCCATTACCAACATGTCTGCTTTTCGATCTTCGGTTTCCGAGATCAATCCTTTGAAAATATCATGGGCAGCTGCCGTCGCCGACTCAAAAGAAGTAGATACAAGCGTTTTAATATCTTTTTTGTCAAAGGTTTCTTCCTGAGATTTCCTGCTGATCTCTTCAATACTTTCACGAACAGGTTCATGTTCTTCAAGCATTCGGTTTACGGTAGAAACAGGTGTTTGAAAAGGAACCCTCAGCATATTTAAGCCGGTAACATGTCCGCCTTCTTGCTTGCCCGTAGCAATAAGTTGGGAAATGGTAAGCAAAGCCTTTTCATGTTTTGGATTGGCTAAAGCGGTTACCACTTTGCGTCCTTCATTCACATTCAAGGCCCGGATAGCAGGAGTCCATTCTTCAGAATCAGATTCATGAAGTTCAACAGGTGCCGTAAACATACCAAAACCAAGTTCTTTCCAATTCTTTTTGAGCTCCGGCAGTGCATGTACAATTTCCACCCGAGATCGTCCCCAGACCAGATACCAGGCAAGACTTACAAGAATAAGCACGACCACAGCAACCTGAGCAAAAGTACCGGAATATACGATGATAGACAGGCAGCCAAGCGCTGCAAATATTTGAAGCCAGGGAGTGCCCGGGGTGCGGTAAGTCGGTTTATACCAATCGGGATGGGACACTCTTAGTACCACACAGCCAATATTCAGTGCCGCATAACTATAAAGCTGAAGGACACTCGCAATTTTCGCAAGATCCTCAAGGCTTTCGAGCAGTAAAAATAATAATGCCAGTATCCCGGTAAGAATGATGGCACGGTATGGGGTTAGTAGTTTATGGTGAATATCCGCAAGCCAATTGGGCACCATTCGATCGCGTGCCATAGCAAGGTTAATTCTTGAAGAGGCCATAATACTGGCGTTTGCAGAAGAAAGGGTGGCTAAAAGTCCGGCTATTATTACAGCTACAGCACCGGGATTGCCAAGTATGGTTCGTGCCGCTGTAGTCAATGGATCTCGTACATCAGCTATGGTCGATTGTTCAAACATCCCGGCTATCACCAATACAATAACTAAATACAAAACGGTGACCAGTGCTACGGAGCCAATAAGGGCCCGTGGTAAATTCTTGGAAGGGTTTTCGATCTCTTCAGCAACAGCGGCAATTTTTACAAATCCGAGAAAGGAGACAAACACCAAGGCTGTGGTGGCTGAGATAGAGTCGAAACCAAAAGGCATAAAGGGATCATATTTGGCTGAATCGATATGAAACACTCCCATAACACTGAAGGTGCCTAATATGGCAAACAGAATCAGAACCACAACTACTTGGGTACGGCCTGATTCTTTGGCCCCAACCACATTTAAAATAATTAATAGTACACCGCCAATTACAGCACCCCAGAAAGCGGTGATAGGTAGAAATTGTGATAAATATTCACCCAGTCCATACAAGTAAAAGGCAATGGCAAAGGTAAGGCTCAGCCAAATTCCAACTCCTGAAATAGCCCCCATTGCAGGACCTAAAGATCGTGAAACAAAAAAGTAATCGCCGCCGGAGGTGGGCATGCCGGTAGCTAATTCAGCTGCACTGGAGGCAGTGATCATACAAACAACACCGGCAATGAGATAAGCAAAAATAGCTGCCGGGCCAGACATTTCGAGGGCTACTCCGGCCAATAAAAAAATCCCAGCACCGATCATTGTGCCGGCTCCAATGGTTAGGGCGTCCCAAAATCCAAGTTCACGCTTTAAATCTGCCATATAATAATATTAGGGTGTTTTATTGAGAGGAGAAACTAATACCAATTTGAGAAAACTAAAATTACAGTTATCGTTTTTTTAAATCAGGGGTCCGTCTCATCTTTTTTGGAGATAAGTCTTACACCTCGTTTAAAGGTGATGTAATGCCAGGTCCATTCCGCAAATACTCGAAATCGGTTCCGGAAACCGATAAGAAAAAAAATG
This sequence comes from Gracilimonas sp., assembly GCA_022450045.1. Taxonomy (GTDB): domain Bacteria; phylum Bacteroidota; class Rhodothermia; order Balneolales; family Balneolaceae; genus Gracilimonas. Next base: position 32,267 of record JAKURD010000012.1, read on the forward strand.
TGGATGAGCCCCCACATCAGCCATGCAAAAAAGCCACTAAATTTGAATCCGCGGATATCAGCTACCGCCTTCGCGCGGCCGATAGTTGCCATAGTTCCTTTATCAACATAATGAAAAGGTTTTCGGGTTGAAGCATTTTTTTTAAGGAGTTCCCCCAGGTATTTGCCCTGTTGAAGTGCTACCGGAGCCAGGCCGGGAAGCGGATTCCCATTTTCATCTTTTACATGTGCAGCATCTCCCACAACAAATATATGATCAGAACAAGCAATGGAAAGATCGTCTTCTACCATAGCGCGACCCATTCGGTCGGTTTCAACTCCAAGTTCCTGAATAAGGGGTGAAGCTTTCACTCCTGCTCCCCAAATTATATTCGGAGTTTCAATAAATTCTCCGTCAATCTGAACACCCTCTTTTTTGATTTCCTGAACGGGTGAATTCAACAGCACTTCAACACCCATGTTTTTGAGGGTCTCTAATCCCTTTTCAGGAAGTGGCTGGTCGAATCCATTGAGAATACCATCAGCTGCCTCTACCATGTAGATCTTCGTTTCTTCCGGTTTGATATTCCTGAAATCACGCATCATACTGCGTTTGGCAATTTCAGCGATGGAGCCGGCCATCTCCACACCGGTAGGTCCGCCGCCAATAACCACATACGTGAGATATGGCTTTCGTTTTTTGGGATCGATGATCTGCTCGGCTTTTTCAAGAGAAAGTAAAATACGCTCGCGGATCTCGAGAGCATCGGATAAGGTTTTCAATCCCGGAGCATGTTTTTGCCAGGCTTCATTCCCAAAGTAGTTGTATTGAGCTCCGGGCGCTAACACCAGGTAATGAAAGGGAAGGCTGGATCCGTTTCTAAGGTGAATACGCCGGCCTTCTTTATTAATTTTAGTGACTTCCCCCAATACCACCTGCACATTTTTCTGCTTGCTGAAAATAGCCCGAATAGGCATGGCAATATCACCGGGTGAAAGGGCAGCTGTGGCCACCTGATACAACAGAGGCTGGAAGAGATGGTGATTGGTTTTGTCAACAATGGTTATGTTGAAATCTGATCTGGCCAGCTTTTTAGCAGCGGAAATACCTGCAAAACCGCCCCCGACAATAATCACATTTTTTCCCATTATTCAATATTTAGAAGCCGGTTATTCTTTCATTTTGGACTTTGATATTCCATCAACATTATCTTTTTCATATTCATTTTCCGGAAGCTTGATTTTATCCGAACTGGCATCCTTTTCTTGATCAATGGCATTGGCTTTAAAATGCCGCTCTATTTTTCCCTGAAGTGTTTCAGTAAGTTCTTTCAGGTTAGTTTTCTTTTTGGCCTTTCGCCCTTTCACAAATTGAGCAAAAGCAAGGGAAGCGGCTATTATTATGGCAGAGAAGATCAAAGCTGGAGCAGTATCGTTTCCAGTCCTATCAAAGATGATTGCTGCTAAGAGTAAAAATCCACCGAAGCCGGTTAGCAGGCCGGGCAGATAGAGTTTGTTAAGTGTTTTCAGGCTTTGCTTAACTGTGATCTTGGTGCTTCCATCCAGCTGCTCAAATTCAACTTCAGGAGAAGTTGACGAAGCAAAGAGTTTAGCAGGTCCCACAGGTTTAGCCTTCCACACTGTTTTTGTTCTGCGTTGGGAAATTTCTCCCAAGGTGTTGAAGTGAAACTCGATTTGGCCTTTCAGCTCACTTACGAGATTTTTGTTGATTGAGCCATGCGCAAATCCAACAATTTCCGTGGTATTAAAATTATTGGTATCCACCATGATCGGTTCATGTATGGAAATTCCGGAATGTTCAAGATAGGCTTCGTAAATGTACTTTTTGGGTATATTGAGTTCTTCTGCGATCTTATAGATGCGGTCGATTCTTTCAGGATAATCTTTTTCTTCAGATGATGAACCTTCTCCAAATTTTTGCAGTAATTGTGCCTTTTGAATAATCTTTCTTATCTCATCTTCCGAAAACATATTCTTGTTGATCTAATTTAATTTTGCCTGGGCGTCCAGGATTATTTTCTCAACTTCCTCTTTCGAGATCAGTTCTCTCTTGTTGCAATACTGACATATTACTTCCTGTCCCTCACCTTCCATGTTTTTGAGATCGTTAAGGCTAAGCATGGACAAGGCACTCTTAAATCTCTTGCGTGTACAGCGGCAGAAGAAATCTACAGGCTGTCGGTTCAACTCTTTTGCTTTCAGGGGTGAAATAGCTTTCTGCATGATCTCGTCAATGTACTGTCCGTCAGATAGCAACTCATCGATAGGAGGAAATGAACCCAGCCGTTCTTGAAGCATATCAATTTGCCCTTCCGGGGCCCCGGGGAGGCGTTGGATCATAAGTCCGCCGGCATTAGTGACGCTTCCATTCTCATCAATTCCAACATCAATTAGTAGAGCAGACGGGATTTGTTCAGATTGGGTGAGGTAGTGGGCAACATCGCTGGTTACATCCCCTTTCATTAGCTGAATGCTGCTGGTCCGAGGTTCGGCTTCATTATATAATATTTTTGAAAATGTGAGAATACCTAAGCCCAACCCGTCACCGAGTTGAGTGTCGGAATCAGAATAATCAAGTTCGGCAGCAGGGTTCTGAACATACCCCCGAATTTCACCAATCTGATTGGCCTCCGCTACCAAAAATCCGATCGGTCCATTGCCATCCATGCGAAGTTGAATACGCTCCTCGCCTTTAAGCTCTGATGCAAGCAGCATGGTTGCCGTGAGTGCCTTGCCAAGGATCACCGTGTTGAGCAGAGAAAGATCGTGGTTAGCCTTAGCGGTTTTTACAACTTCGGTGGTTTTAACAACAGATATTTTAAAGTGACCGTCCGTTGTAATTCCCTTGATGAGTCGGTCTTTGAAATTATATTCTTCGATGTTCATAGGAGTGATAGAATGCTATTTAACGTCAGTTGGATATAAGAAATAAGTTAAAAGGATAAAAATGGATGATTGCGGGTCATTCCCGTGGAGACGGGAATCTAATGGTTGCCATTACTTCAGAATTCGCTGCGAAACGACCATTCAACGTGTTCAACAGGTGGTCTTTATATCGAATTCACGGTATTTAAAGAATCTCTTTTTGAAAATATTTCGTCCCAAAGATACGTAGAAAATTAGTTTTTATTGGGTGGAGGAAAGTTTTATCTACTGATGTCATGGCGCCTTTGACCCACCCCTTCCCGAATGCTTTCGGGACCCGATCGGGGAAGTTCTTGGGTGGTTTTTTGTGTTGGATTATCGATTTTAGCCACTGGCGATAGTCTTTAAGCTATATCTAAATTCACCAAAGCGCCTTCCTCTCCCGGGAGAGGAAACAAAGGTGAGGGTGAAGTTCGCCAACTCTAAACTAACGTGAGTTCGAGATAAGAACTAAGTGAAAGGATAAAAATGAATTCTTTTGGTCATTCCCGTGGAGATGGGAATCTAATGGCTGCCATGAATTACGTATTCGCTACCTGACCGGCCATAGGATTTCGGGCATTCGCCGCGAAATGACCGTTCAACGTACTCAAGAGATGGTCTTTATATCGAATTCACGTTAAACTAAATCCTTATCTACATAAAAAAACGCTCCAACACAAAGTGCGGAGCGTTTAAATGCCTTTAACATTGAATATTCTTTTACTGAATATTCAACGTTCCTTAATCCCCAAACGAACCGGCCGGGCCCGGAAATACAACCGGACTTTCAAAGCCGTCTTTTGAAACGCTGGCAACACCAAAGTAATAGTTGTCGATCACGATGTTTTCGAGGGTGTGCTCGGTTACATCAGCTGGCACAAACACGCTTTTTTCCCATTGGTTGGAGTCTGTGAGTCGCCAGTAGATCTTATAACCGGCAAGTTGGGGATTTTCACTGGGGTCAAGTGCTTTCCAGCTTAGCGTCGTGCTTGGTCTCACAGCGCCGGAAATTTCCACATTGGCCGGTGGACTTGGAGCCCAACTCATCGCGGCCATTGTTACTGCATTCAACCCGGTCAATTTAGCAACGAAATCAAATTCCACTTCGCTCAGTACGTCACCATATTCCACGCCATCCTCAGTTTTGAGATCCTGATGCTGACGGTTATAATCTTCATTGGTTTCCATGATCCGTACTCCGGGGAATCCGGCATCGTTAAACGGACGGTGATGCCCTCCTCGGCCAAAACGGTCCAACCGGTAGATCATCATTACATCCAGATTCCGAATATAAAGATCAGCCATTTTATCGATGTAGCGAGCTAAATTTCGTGAAGGAGAATCAACCTCTCCACCGGTAAAGCGTCGTATTCTTGCTTCACGCTCGGTCTCAACAGCACGAGTTCCTTCCGAAAATACCCGGGCGGTGGTGTTATCAATTACCCCATTGATACCCTGTATATTTCCGATCATATCGTTATTGATCACACCCTTAATATCCCATCCTTGTTCTTTGGCATATTCAGCCAGTATCTGTCCGCCAAATAAGCCCTGTTCCTCACCGGAAAGCAGAGCGTACATAATGGAACCTTCAAATTCATACTCAGTCAACACCCGGGCAGCTTCCAATACACCCGCAACACCGGATGCGTTGTCATTAGCTCCGGGTGAAACAGATTCTCCGTCCATAACACTACTCACCCGTGAATCAATGTCACCACTCATCATCACAAAACGATTTGGGTCTGCGGTTCCTCGTTGGATAGCGATCACATTAACGATCTCAACCGGTTCCGGAATTCTATTTTCGCCACCCACATAATCACGAACGTAGAATACTTCGAGACAACCCCCGCAAGTTTCAGAGATATTTTCAAATTCCTTTTTTAACCACCTGCGTGCTGCACCTATTCCTTCCGTTTCTGAAGTGGTATCAGAGAGTGTATGGCGGGTTTCAAAACCAACTAATTTAGTGAGATCAGCTTTTATACGTTCTACTGATGGAGCTTTCCCAATTTCTCTTAAAACTTCTGTCTGCATGATTTGGGCCATGCCGAGCCCCGCAAATAAAGTCGCGAACACTAATGACAAAACCGTAGCTTTTATTGATCTCATAAGTTTATTATTTATTGAAATGATCGTGTTAATCTTTATCCTGATCCAGGAAATCCTGTAAATTTTGCCGGAATTTAATTTGAGCTTTCAGCCCTGCACGGTGACCGAGTAAACCGCCCAATCCACAGGCAAGTATCACTGTGAACATAAAAGTAAGCTTAAAATTTCCCAGCCCTGCATCATACAGTTCCACCCAAACAAGCGGGGGAATTGCTACCAACAAAGCAAAAATGTAGGGAACCGGATTTGCTCCTTGTAAACGACGCATAAAACGCCGGCCTGTCACAAAGGTAATGTTGAGATATACCAAGCCAAAACCGAGTAAAAATAACGTACCCACAAAGGTAGGGTCACTTACTTTTTTTAGAAATTCAGAAGAGAAAAGGGTAAATGCTGCAGAAACTATAAATATACCTGAAGCATAAAAAATTAATCGGGGCAGGTTGTCCAAAATGGGTATTATTTAGTTATGTTAAATTCTTTTAAAGTCTGGCTGAAATTCCTAAAAACCAATCCCAAATTCCAACACAAACATATCTTTTAACTTCAAAGGCCATTGCGGCAATTATCTATCAGCTAACCAGACCTCCGGATTCACAAACTCCCGGTCAACCCGAACGGCAAAAAACAACACTTCACCCAATTCAGTTTGTGCCGTTCCGGATCTTCCTATGAAATCTCCTTTTTTCAGTACCGTTCCTGTTTCGACATCTATCTGGCTCAGATTACCATATACGGTATGATATGCTCCATGCTTGACGATAACCACCTCTCCATATCCTCTCATTGGTAAAATCTGAGTCACATATCCATCTGACACCGCTTTTACTTCAGAACCGGACTCACTTACAATATCAATGCCTGGATGTTCTGTTATGGTTCCATACAGTGGATTTCGAACCCGTCCGAATTTTCTTGCGATGGTAGTACTTGAAACAGGCCATGATAATTGTCCTTTGGCTTCCGCAAATGACTCTTCATACTCGGAAAGTTCAGAATATCGCTCTACTTCTGCTGTCCGTCGACCGGTATCTGCAATATTCCGGGCTTCCTCCAATTTTCTTAACCGTTCCGCTTCCGCTTCCGCTTCTGCCTGCTCTAATTCCTGGAATGTATTTTCGAGGCCTTCTTTTGCTTCGCGTGTTTTACGAAGTTCAGCCAACCAGGTACTTCGTTCCTGTTTGATCTCCTCCACCGTTTGCTCTTGTTGCTGTCGCTGATCGGCTAACTCGTTTTTCTCTTGCTGGATCTCGGTTAGCACATCCCTGTTTCGTTTGTAGCTGTCTTCTAAATTCTTTTTGACCTTATCCAGCTCGCGTTTAGCTTCGTTGATAGCATCAGCCTGTTTAGTTTTTTGCTCATCGAACCGGCGCAGATAATTAGACCGAACCAACATCTGGTTGATGGATTCAGAAGTAAGCAACATTTCAAGATTCCCGGAGCGCCCGTTCTTATATGCATAAAGCACGATCTGTTTATAGTTCTCGATCAACTGCTCGAGTTCCAATTCCCTGAGTTCTATTTCTTTTTGCGTGAGTGCTATTTCCGCATCGATCTGATTTTGCTCTTCCTGTAAACTATTGATCTTGTCATCCTGTAAAGCGATCAGGTTATTTAAAAATTGAAATTGTTCATACGATCTATCAAATCGTTCTTCAGCCTGATTTACCCGCTGCTGATAGTTTTTGATGCGGGCCTCCAAAACATTGATCTCTGCCCTCGTATTCTTCTGATCTCTTAAAAGCTGTTCTCTTCGTTCCTGATAGCTTTGAGCAAACACATTACTGCTTAACAGTACCGCAACACATACCGTGATCACTGTCTTTATGTAACTACTAAGTCTCATGAGCGTTCAATTCTAATACTTTCGGGGATATCGACGGTTAACTTTAGGTTGCCGGGATTTACGCTCAGGCTTCTCACTAAGAACACGACCCTTGAGCCACCATCAGAACTAAATATCGTTATTTTTCGGGGCAATTCGAACCCTTCCAGTTCACTGTAACTTTCATAGATGATCTCTGAATAAGGTGCTGAGCCGCGTCGGTTTTGAATGACCTGTTCCACCCAGCCGTTTTTCTTATTCACAAAAACCTGAGAACCATCTTTTAAACGCAGCTGATATGAATTATTGCTTTCTAAAACTGAGCTTACTTCCTCCGCAGATACCGTGAAATTGATCAAGTCCAGAATATTGATGGACGTCAGTTCATTCAGGCTAGTCATACGGGCATCATAAATAGATATTTTTTGAGCTTCCTTGTCGAGCCGGTTATAGATCAAAATTGAGTCTTGATCTACCAGCATTTGTCCGCCTTCAATTCCAATTCTATTCTGTATGGTGAGCAGGCTCAACTGCCGGTTTGCTTCAAAATCGATGGTAACACGGTCGCTGTTCCCCGGTTCACTTACCAGTGCTCTTCCCTTACCTGATAGCGTTTTGAGCTCCTCAGAATAATCAGGAATGGAAGAAACCACTGTTTCCTTATCAACAGAACTCCTGTTAAAACTCTCCTCAGTAACCGGGCGTGATGTACTGCAGGCAGAGATCAAAGTTGCTGCTAAGATCAGAAATGTTAAAGAAGAAAGTGGAGTTGAATTCACATTAATTAATTTTTTCTTGCAGCTGAGTCCGGCTTGAATCTTTTTCCAGGGCTTTTTTCCACCAATCCCGGGCTTCATCGAGATCACCCAGCTTTTCATGCACATCGCCCATATGTTCCAACACCTCAGCACTCGACTCTCCGGTATCAATAGAGGCTTTAATAAAACGCTGAGCACGATCATAATCTTCTAATTTAAAATATACCCAGCCTACGGTGTCCAAATATGCGGCATTCTCGGGATTGACTTCAATAGCTTTTAGTGCTAACTCCTTCGCGCGTTCCAGGTTTTCTCCGCGAACCGACAAATGGTATGCGTAGTTATTCATGGCATTATCATTTTCAGGATCATACCGAAGAGCCAGTTCATAGGCTTCATCCGATTCTTCATGTTTTCCAAGGTTTGCTCGTGTATCACCGAGCGTACTGTATATTGCCGACTTAAAAGGACGACGCGCCGGAGTGCTCACCGCATTGGAAAGCCATTCTTCAGCTTCTTCATTTTGATCCATTAACATATAGGCGCTTCCTGTAAAAAACTGAATAAATGCATCATCCGGGACGGACTCATCTGCTTTTTTGCCCACCTCAACCGTTTCCTCATATTTTTCCAAACTCATTAAAAGCTGAAGTCGTTGTCGCCAGGCGATCTCATCCTGCGGCAATAATTCATTCGCTCTCTCCAGGTTTTCAAGTGCTTTTGCGGGCTGAGCCGTTTGAATATAATACTGACCGGCCAAAGTAAAAGCAGGCCCGTAATCGGATTCAGTTTTGGTAAAAGAGTCCAGCACTCTTTCTGTTTCCACCCGAAGCTGAATATTCTGTGGATCATTCTGGATCCTTGAATATAAAAAGCGGGCGATGTTCATTTTTTCCTGTGCTTCTAACAGCGGATCAGAAATAAAATTAGTAAGTAATGTGCCGGCACTGTCCCATTTTTGTTCGTCAAGATAAATTCCCGCTAAATTGATGAGTGATTGAGGATCACGGGCATTCCGGGTTAGAGCATCGTTAAGCGTTTCCGTAGCTTTTTCTGTACGACCGGTTTTAACGTAATATTCCCCAAGCAAATTTAGCATCTCCAGGTTATCGGGATCTGCTTCTCTGATCTTCTCAAGTTGTGCGACCGCAGAATCCGGAATTGCTAATGCTTCGAAGTTTCTAAACTTCATCAATAAAACAGACGGATCAGCCCCTCTCAGTTTTAGAATTTCATCCAGGGTTTGATTTGATTTAACAAACTCTCCATAATCCTTGTAAGTATCAGCGAGCATATATAGAGCATCAAAATCACCGGGATGATAATCGAGCAAGGTATTTAACTCCCTGAGCGTTGCTTCATTTTGCCCGGCACTTCTGTAAATACGAATAAGTTTTAACCTGAACCATTTATTGTCCGGCTCTGAATCTACGGCTTGCTTTCCATAAAGAGCCGCATTCGGGAGGTCATTGAGTTGCAGATAGGTATCTGCCAATGCGTAATCAATTCCGGTTGACGAACCCAAATTTCGTTTAGCATCCAGTAAAAACTGTCGTGCTTTTTCATACTCTTCATTCTCAAAAGCTTCCATTCCTTTGATATAAGCTGACTTTCCGGACAGCTCTTTCTGGGTCTGTACTTGCCCATAAACAGGGATTACAAACAGCATTATAAAAAATATATTCAGACAGTATTTCATGACATTCATAATAACGCTAAGTATAACAGGAAAGTGCCATTTATGCTTGCTTAGATTCACCTTTCTAAGCTTTTAAATGTCTTTCTCTAACATTATCAGCTAACGCAAAAGAATGTTCAATATATGCCTTAAAAATTAGCATTTGTTTAACAAGTAATACTTTGCCTATTTTACAGCCATGCTATTTCAAAGCAGACATAGGATCAACTTAATTTCACTTCGGCGGCGGCTCCGGCAACGGCGGTAGTCATTCCATTGCTGCATCTTTCAGCAGCGCTCATCTTCTTACCGCGAGATCCTAATTAATAACTTCCACAGGCGAAGTTTATCACTCACTATTTTATATACCAATGTCCGTTCAAATTTTTATAGCTACAGAAATTCATACATTCTTCGCAGAAGATATCTGTTCACTAATTGAAAAAGCGGCCCACCAACGCGGGACCGGTATTGCAAAGCGTGAACCTGATTATATCAAAACTAAAATGACCAATGGTAATGCTGTTATTGCCCTGGATGGAGATCAGCTTGCCGGCTTTTGTTACGTTGAAATTTGGGAAGACAAAAAATACGTGGCCAACTCGGGGCTGATCGTGCATCCTGGTTATCGCGGACGGGGACTTGCCAAAAAGATCAAAACCAAAGCCTTCAAACTATCCCAAAAAAAGTATCCCGGTTCAAAACTATTTGGCATTACTACCAGCCTTCCGGTGATGAAGATCAACTCAGATCTGGGATATAGGCCTGTTACATTCTCTGAACTTACACAGGACGAAACCTTCTGGAAAGGTTGCCAAAGCTGTCCCAATTACGACATCCTGACTCGCAACAACCGCAAAAACTGCCTCTGTACTGGCATGCTCTTTGATCCGAGACATCTCAATAGCAAGCCTAAACAAGAACGCGACCAAACTATTGCCAAGTACTATCGATGGGTGAAATTGAAAACCGTTAAGTACCTCAAAAAAATTAATCCCGTAAATCTGTTTTTACTTATATAACCATGAGCAACAAGAAAAAAGTTTTACTCGCATTCAGCGGCGGGCTCGATACCAGCTATTGTGCCATTTGGCTTGCAAAAGAAAAAGGGTATGAAGTCCATACCGCAGCCGTACATACCGGTGGATTTAATGAAGCTGAAGAAAAAGCTTTAGCTGAAAAGGCCAAGAACCTGGGTATCAAAAATCATGTGATGCTTAATGTGGAAGAAGAATTCTACGAAAAGGGTATCAAGTATCTGATCTTTGGGAATGTCCTCAAAAATCACACCTATCCGCTTTCGGTAAGCGCTGAACGTGTATTTCAGGCTGTGGCTATAGCCGAGTATGCCAAGGAAATTGGAGCCGACGCCATTGCACATGGAAGTACCGGGGCCGGGAATGATCAGGTTCGCTTTGATTTGGTTTTTAATGTAATGGCTCCCGAAATGGAGATCATTACCCCGATTCGAGACCAAAAGTTAAGTCGCGAGGAAGAGGTAGAGTATCTGCAACAAAATGGTATCGATCAGGAATGGGAGAAGGCGAAATATTCCATCAATAAAGGATTGTGGGGTACTTCTGTGGGCGGAGCCGAAACGCTGACTTCTCACCTGGGACTTCCTGAAGGTGCATGGCCTACAAAAGTCTCAGCAAAAGAACCGAAAACGATCGAGCTGCATTTTGAAAACGGTGAATTCGTCGGTATTGATGGACAAATTTTTGATCCGGTTCAAGCAATAAAAGAGCTGGAGAAGATCGCTTCTCCCTATGGAGTTGGTCGTGACATTCATGTGGGGGATACAATCATTGGCATCAAGGGCCGCGTGGGATTTGAGGCTGCCGCCCCGATGCTCATCATAAAAGCACATCAGCTTTTGGAAAAGCACACCCTCGGTAAATGGCAGTTGTACTGGAAAGATCAACTGGCAGAATGGTACGGAATGCTGATGCACGAAGGGCAATATCTTGACCCAGTGATGCGCAATATCGAAACCTTCCTGGAGGACACACAGAAGAATGTCTCCGGGAAAGTATTTTTAAAACTGGAGCCCAGGCGATTTGAGCTGCAGGGCATTGAATCTGAAAACGATCTAATGGCTTCTAACTTTGGCCAATATGGTGAAATGAATAACGCATGGAGCGGCGAGGATGTAAAAGGCTTCACCAAGATTCTGGCTAATTCTATGCTTATTCAACAAAAAGTACAGGAACAAAATAATGATTAAAGTGGGCATCATTGGCGGCGCGGGTTATACATCCGGAGAACTAATTAGAATTTTACTTCATCATCCTGAGGTACAACTCGAAAGTGTAGTGAGCCGAAGTCACGCTGGAGAATTCTTATATAAAGCCCATCCCGACCTGACGGGCGAAACTGATCTGAAATTTGATTCAGATTTAAATCAGGGTGTAGATATTGTCTTTCTCTGTTCTGGACACGGAAAGTCAAAAGGATTGGTAGAAACCGGGGTACTTCCGGAGTCTGCAAAGATCATCGACCTGAGTACTGATTTCCGTCACAAAGGTAGTTCTCACGATTTCATTTATGGCCTGCCGGAGCTGAATCGTGGGGAGATTAAAAAAGCAAATCATATAGCCAATCCGGGATGTTTTGCAACGTGTATTCAACTTACGCTGCTACCACTTGCCAATGCTGGTTTATTGAATGAAGATGTACATGTAACGGCTATTACCGGAAGTACCGGCGCGGGCCAGAACCCAACCGCAACCACGCATTTTAGCTGGAGAAGTAATAATGCCTCTATCTACAAACCCTTTAAGCATCGTCACCTAAAAGAGATCAAACAAAGTTTGACGCAGCTTCAGAATGGCTTCAACAAGGAGATTCATTTTATCCCCATGCGCGGGGCTTTTACCCGGGGTATTTTAGCAGCTTCTTATTTATCAACCGAAAAATCTCTGAATGAAATAACTTCGATGTATCAGGGATTTTATGCCGGTCACCCCTTTATTCATCTCTCGAAAGAACCGGTAGATGTAAAACAGGTGGTTGGAACCAACAAGGTCTTCCTTCACCTCCAAAAAGAAAACGGTATAATTCTCATCACAGGAGTCATTGATAACCTGGTGAAAGGAGCTTCCGGTCAGGCAGTGCAAAATATGAATTTGCTCTTTGGGCTTGATGAAACAGAAGGGCTTACTCTAAAATCAATAGCATTTTAATCATGGCTAAGAAACAAGACATCGCGATCATAGGAGCCGGGAACCTGGGCATTGCCGTTGCAAAAGGCATTGTCGGAGCTAAATTGGCGAAATCAAAAAACATGTATTTAACACGCCGGCATCTGGAAAAACTGCTTGAGTTGAAGAAGCAAAAATTTCAGATCACTTCGAATAATATCGAAGCTGTACAAAACGCAGAGTACATTTTTCTCTGCGTTCAACCCAAACAACTACCGGAAGTTTTAAAGGAAATTAACTCTGTTCTCGATCCCAAAAAACACGTACTCATCTCTACTATAACCGGGGTTGAAATTGCCTCGATAGAACAGCATCTGGAGCAGGAAATCCCCATTATTCGTGCCATGCCCAATACTGCAGCGGCCATTCAGGAATCAATGACCTGTATGTGTGGGAAGAATGTCTCTAACGGGCAACTCCAGGAAGTGAAAGTGCTTTTTGAAGCTTTGGGTGAGGCCATGATCATTGATGAAGATCTAATGAAAGCCGCTACGGTATTAGCAGCAAGCGGAATCGCTTTTTTCCTTCGATATATTCGCGCGGCTACTCAAGGCGGAATTCAGCTTGGTTTTCATGCTGACGATGCCCAGAAAATTGCTATGCAAACTGCCCGTGGAGCGGCCTCACTTTTAGTTGAAGGTCACAATCATCCTGAAACTGAGATCGATAAAGTAACCACACCTCAGGGCTGCACCATCGCAGGATTGAATGAAATGGAACATCAGGGACTTAGTTCAGCTGTGATCAAAGGACTAATGGCCTCATTCGAAAAAATTAACACCATTACAGAATGAATCTATTTCAAGTATATCCGCTTTTTGATGTGGAGCCAGTGAAAGCTAAAGGCAATTACGTATATGATGCTGCCGGACAGAAATACCTCGATTTTTACGGAGGTCATGCGGTCATTTCTATCGGACATTCACATCCGCATTATGTGGAACGAGTGAATGCACAGTTGAACGAAATCGGTTTTTATTCAAATTCAGTTCCCATCAGAATTCAGGAACAACTCGCTAAGAAATTAGGGAAACTTTCAGGTTATAATAACTGGAATCTGTTCCTTTGCAACTCCGGGGCCGAAGCGAATGAGAATGCACTGAAAGTTGCTTCAGCTCAAAATCAGCGTAAGAAGATCATAGCGTTTAAAGGAGGGTTTCACGGAAGAACTTCCCTTGCGGTTTCTGTCACGGACAATCCAAGCATCCTTTTTCCGGTGAATGAAGGAGCTGATGTTATCCGTTTTGCTTTTGAAGACTTTGAAGGAGTAGAATCGGCCCTGAAAAATGAGGATGTCAGTTCAGTGATTATTGAAGGCATTCAGGGAGTAGGTGGAATTGTGGCTCCTTCTGTCAGTTTCTTGAATCACCTGAGAAAACTATGCAATGAAACAGGAACCGTACTGATCCTGGACGAAGTACAATCAGGCTTTGGGCGAACCGGGGAGTTTTTTGCTCACCAATTGTTTGGGGTTGAGCCGGACATCATCACAATGGCAAAAGGCATGGGTAATGGATTTCCGGTGGGAGGTGTGTTTATTCATCCCAAATTTAAAGCTTCCTTTGGAATGCTGGGAACTACTTTTGGAGGAAATCATCTTGCCTGTGCGGCATCTTTGGCCGTGCTGGAAGTACTTGAGCAAGAGAAACTCATTAGCAATGCAAAAGCGATGGGCCGGTATCTGGAAGCCGGGTTAAGTCAACTTCAAAAAGTAAAAAAAGTACGGGCATTTGGGTTAATGGTCGGCGTAGAATTTGAAGAACCGGCAGCAGAATGGAGAAAGAAATTGCTATACGAACACTACATTTTCACCGGTTCCTCCTCCAACAAAAATGTACTTCGATTGCTGCCTCCACTTTCCATTGGTAAAGAAGAATGTGATGAATTAATTCAAGCTTTAAAGGAGGTTTTGAAATGAACGGATCTAAAACGAACAAGAAAAGTCCTCAAGGAGAGACTTCTCAATCTCTAAAGAATAATATATAACAGCAACCCCGAATTAAATATGAATTCATTCCTATCCATAAAAGATATTGAAAATCTTCCGGCGTTGGTGAAAGATGCACTGGAGATCAAAAAGAATCCACATGTGTACACAGATCTTGGGCGGCAAAGATCAATGTGCCTTATTTTTCTAAATCCCAGCTTACGAACCCGGTTAAGTTCCCAAAAAGCAGCTTTTAATCTTGGGTTGAATACCGCTGTGTTGGATGTTGGGAGTCAGGGCTGGAGGCTGGAATTTGAAGATGGCGTCGTTATGGATGGCGACAAAGCTGAACACATGAAAGAAGCGGCTGCCGTCATCGGTTCTTATTTTGATGTGGTAGCGATCCGTGCTTTTGCCAAACTGGAAGACCGGGCAGAAGATTACAGTGAGCAGGTGATGGAATCCTTCAAAAAATACTGTCCTGCTCCGGTTATTAATATGGAGTCTTCGACGGGACATCCCTTGCAGGCCCTGGCCGACCTTATCACCATAGAAGAACATAAAACCGTCGAAAAACCGAAGGTGGTCTTGACCTGGGCTCCCCATCCGAAAGCACTTCCTCAAGCTGTAGCAAATTCATTTTCAAGATGGATGCAGGAAGCGGAATTTGATCTTACTATTACCCATCCTGAGGGCTATGAATTGGTTGATGAAGCCATTGGCAATGCGAAAGTGGAGTATGACCAGCAGAAAGCTTTTAAAGGCGCAGATTTCATCTATGCTAAAAACTGGAGCAGTTACTCCGATTATGGGAAAGTTTTTTCAACGGATCCATCCTGGATGGTAACATCAAAAAAAATGAGCCTGACAAATAATGGTAAATTCATGCACTGCCTTCCGGTACGGCGAAATGTGATCGTGGAAGATGCGGTACTGGACAGCGACCAGAGTCTTGTTATTCCTCAGGCCTCAAATAGGGTGACCTCAATGCAAGCCGTACTTAAGAATATCTTGGAGGGATTGACGAAGTGAGTGCTCTAAAAGTCATAAAGATTGGCGGAAAAGTGATCGATGACAACCAAAAAATGGATACTTTTCTGGAGGCTTTCGTTTCCATAAGAGAACCGAAAGTACTGGTTCATGGTGGAGGATCTATCGCATCCGGAATGAGCGAGCGACTTGGCATCAAACCAAACGTGGTGGCTGGCCGGCGCATAACTGATACAGAAACGCTGGAAGTGATCACTATGGTGTATGGAGGATTGGTGAACAAGAAGATCGTGGCAAAATTGCAGTCGCTTGGGGTAAATGCCGTGGGATTATCAGGAGCCGATCTAAATATCATTTCCGCAACAAAGCGAGATCCCGAGCCCGTAGATTTTGGATGGGTAGGAGATGTGGATCAGGTAAATCCGGAGTGGGTCACAACATTTTTAAATAAAGGGATTACTCCTGTTTTAGCTCCCCTCACACATAATGGAAGTGGAAACATGCTGAACACGAATGCAGACACTATCGCTTCTTCCGTGGCTTCGGCTTTGAGTTCTGATTTTGAAACGGAACTTATGCTTTGTTTCGAGCAAACCGGGGTGATGAACGGTGAAAAACTTATCACAGAAATGAACCAGCTTTTATATCGACATTTAAGAGATACAGGAGTAGTGACCGATGGCATGATTCCAAAGATCGAGGTAGGGTTTCAGGCACTTAAGAATGGGGTTAGAAAAGTGAACATTAGAAACTTTGAGGATGTGGCAAAACCGGATTCAGGAACAGTTTTTATATCAAATTAGGCAATGGAATGGAACACGGATAACCCGGATTTGGCGGATAGCCACTGGTAAAATTTTAATCTATATAACATTTTCGTGTTTTTGAGCTTTCGTGGCAAAAATTCACGACTACTAAAAACAATCATGAACAAGATCGAACAACTTAGTGAGCAGGCCATTGAACTCTTAAAAAAGCTCATTTCAACCCGGTCGTATAGTGGTGAAGAAGATGAGACTGCCATGCTGCTTTCGAATGTGTTGGAAGAATTCGGTTTCACCCCGAAACGAAAAGGAAATAATGTTTGGGCATGGTCCGGAAAAACCGATTCTGAAAAACCCACGCTGATGTTGAATTCCCATCACGACACGGTCAAGGCTTCTTCCAAATGGACCAAGGACCCCTTCACCCCAACTTTCGATAACAATCAAATGTTTGGATTAGGAAGCAATGATGCCGGTGGACCTCTGGTAAGTTTATTAGCTGCTTTTATTTACCTGTCCCAACAAGAGCAACCTTACAACTTGGTATTTCTTGCTTCGGCTGAGGAAGAAACTTCCGGGAAAAACGGGGTTCCAATTGTACTGCCTGAATTGGGAAAAATAGATCTCGCCATTGTAGGTGAACCGACCTCTATGGAGCTGGCCATTGCCGAACGTGGCTTGATTGTGCTGGATTGTGTGGCTCACGGAGAAAGCGGCCACGCCGCCCGGAATGAAGGGGAGAATGCCCTCTATAAGGCTATGGATGACATACACTGGTTCCGCACCTTTCATTTTGAAAAGGGTTCGGAAGTGCTCGGAGAAATCAACATGACGGTGACGATGATCGAGGGGGGAAGTCAACATAATGTAGTACCGGATGAATGCCGGTTTGTGGTCGATGTACGCCCTAATGAGTTTTATTCGAACGAGGAAGTGATTGATATCATCCGCAATCATGTGGATTGTGAGATAACTCCAAGATCCACCAACTTAAATGCTTCAGGAATTTCAACGGAACATCCGGTGGTAAGAAAAGGTGAGAAGCTGGGCATCAAAGCCTATGGTTCCAAAACGATGTCAGACCAGGTTCACATGCCATTTAATAGTGTGAAAATAGGCCCCGGAAACACCCGCCGTTCGCATACCGCGGATGAATTTATTTATCTGGATGAAATTCGAGAAGGCATCAAAACGTATATTGAGCTTTTGGACAACTTACAGATATAACGTGTTACCGTGGCTTAATAGAAGCACGGTAACACTTTAACACCTTCACACTTAAACACTTGAAGAAAAATGAAGAAACTTTGGGAAAAAGGAATTGAAACCGATGCATTCATTGAGAAGTTCACGGTAGGGAATGATCGGGAATTAGATCTGGAACTTGCTAAATATGACGTTCAGGGAACCATCGCCCATATTACCATGCTCGAATCAGTGGGTTTACTGGAATCAGACGAACTTGAGGAACTTACCGGTGAATTGAATCGCATTCTGGATGAAATGATTGAGCCGGGTGATTTTGAGATCGAAGAAGGAGTGGAGGACGTGCATTCCCAGATCGAACTTATGCTGACTCGGTCACTTGGGGATGTCGGCAAAAAAGTTCACTCCGGCCGCTCACGAAACGATCAGGTGCTGGTTGATATTCGTCTTTATCTCCGTGATCAGATCAAAGAGATCGCTTCCCTTTCCAAAAAATTATTCGATACGCTGATCTCACAAAGTGAATCAAATAAAGAGGTCCTGCTGCCCGGATATACACACACTCAGGCTGCCATGCCCTCAAGTTTTGGGATGTGGTTTGGAGCCTATGCCGAGAGCCTTGTGGATGACCTGATGATGTTGGAATCAACATATAAGATCATCAATCGAAATCCCCTGGGGTCCGCGGCAGGGTATGGATCTTCTTTCCCTTTAGACCGAACCATGACCGCCGAACTGCTCGGCTTTGAAGGATTGAACGTGAATTCTGTGTACGCACAGATGGGGCGTGGAAAAACAGAGCAAACGCTTTCCTTTGCCATGGCGGGGCTTGCCGGAACGCTAAACAAACTGGCATCGGATGTTTGCCTCTATAACAGCCAAAACTTCAACTTTATCAAACTGCCCGATGAACTGACCACCGGCTCCAGCATCATGCCGCACAAAAAGAACGCGGATGTTTTTGAGTTGATCCGTGCCAAGACGAACCTGCTTCTTTCTCTGCCCAATCAAATTGTGATGACCACTTCAAACCTGACCTCCGGCTATCACCGTGACTTCCAGGTTCTAAAAGAGATCTTATTTCCGGCCATTCAAGAATTAAAAGACTGCCTCTTCATCACCGGGTATGCAGTTGAAAAAATTCAGGTGAATGATCAGATCTTAGACGATCCAAAATACAAACTCATCTTTTCGGTGGAAGCAGTTAATGAGCTGGTGTTAAATGGAACTCCTTTTCGTGATGCTTATCAAAAAGTAGCACAGCAGATCGAAGATGGAAGTTTTGAGCCGCCTGCTGAGCTTAACCATACTCATGAGGGTAGTATTGGAAATTTGGGAAATAAAGAGATTCGGGAAAGGTTAAACAGACTTGAGATTTAAGACATAAGATTAAAGATTGTTTGTCTCAAGCCTTTCATCTCACTACTGATCATGAACCAACTTTATTTCATAGCCCTTATTCCGCCCTCACCCCTAAGAGATGAAATTCAGCAATTGAAGCTGGATGTGAGAGATAAGTTTGGCAGTAAACATGCACTGAATGCTCCTCCACACATTACACTCTTGAGTCCCTTTCGCATTGAGAAAGAAAATGTGGATCGCCTGCATTCTATGTTAGAAGTATTTACACAGGGGTTTAACCCCTTTAAAGTTCAATTCAATGATTTTTCCACCTTTCCGCCCCGTGTGGTTTTTATTAATGTGATTAAGTCACCCGTGCTCACCGAAGTGCAAACCAAACTTGAAAAACTGGGCCGTTCTAATCCGGAGCTTTTCAACTACAATTATGATGAGCGGCCGTATCATCCTCACTTAACACTGGCCTTCAAGGATCTCACTAAAAGTGACTTTTATGCTGTTTGGAAAGAGTTTGAGCATCAGGAATTCCGAAAGGACTTTTTAGCCGAACAGCTTTACCTGCTAAAGCATAACGGTGAAGTTTGGGAAGTTTCTGAAACATTTCCTTTGGCCAATCCTGGCTAAGATCAACCTAATCCAAATAAACCGGAATGCACCCAACTAGTTTAATGTTGAAGGGTCGGAATAATTATTCAATAACTTATAACAATTCAAAAATGACAAAGTCACTTAAATTATTTGAAGAAGCAGACCTGGGATCAATAACATTACAAAATCGTGTGGTTATGGCTCCTATGACCCGCAGCCGTGCTACCGCCGATCATGTTCCCACCGATATCATGGCAACCTATTATGGGCAGCGTTCTAATGCCGGACTTATTATTACGGAAGGAACTGCCCCTTCTCCGAATGGAGTTGGATACCCCAGAATTCCCGGTATTTATAATGATGAGCAACGTGAAGCCTGGAAACCGATAGCAGATAATGTTCGTCAAAATGGCGGAAAAATATTCATGCAATTAATGCACACCGGACGTATCTCCCATGAACTGAATATGCCTGATGATGCAAAGATCCTGGCGCCAAGTGCGGTACCTTTCACCGACGATCAGATGTACACCGATCAGAAAGGCCCACAAGACTATCCCGTTCCTGAGAAGATGACGGAAGCCGAAATACAGTCAACCATTCAGGAACATGTTGATGCAGCTAAGCGTGCAATTGAAGCCGGTTTTGATGGCGTCGAGATACACGGAGCCAATGGATATCTGATCGAACAATTTTTAGCTCCCAACACCAATACACGAGACGACAACTACGGCGGATCCATCGAAAACAGGAATCGTTTTGCCATTGAAGTTTCAAAAGCTGTAGTTGATGCCATAGGCAAAGAAAAAACCGGGATCCGGCTTTCTCCTTATGGTGTATTTAGTGGCATTAAGCCTCACGATAACATCGACGAACAGTACATTGAACTTACCAAAGCCCTTAACGATCTTGGATTACTATACATCCATATTGTTGATCACTCCGCCATGGGCACACCGGAGGTTCCCGATTCCATCAAAATTGCGATCAAAGATCACTTCAGTGATGGAGCGATTATTCTTTCAGGCGGATACAATGATGCAGAAGAAGCAAGCAAAGACCTTGAAAATGAGAATGGACATTTGATTGCATTTGGACGGCCGTTCATTTCAAATCCGGATCTTGTGAACCGCTTGAAAAATGACATTTCCCTGGCTGATCCCGATCATGACACCTTCTACACTCCGGGTGCTGAAGGTTACATCGATTACCCAACAGCTGATGAATCACAAACTCTAAATACCGTGAATTCGATATAAAGAATTTTAAAAAGGCTATGAGATCCATCTGACGGATTACCCGTCTGGTGGATGGGCCTGAATGAGTATGTAAGCTGAATTAAAATGATCAAACCGAGAGAGGTAGATTAAACAGCCACGAACTTGATCTGATGGAAACCCCATTTGATTGATGGTGCAGGCGCAGGATGCTGGATTAGGCTAAGGAAAAGACGCAGGTGCCCAAATCAGTCAATTGGTCAGATGGACTTAGAGCCATCAGACCGTGCCTCAAAGGCTTTAACGAGGATAATTATCTCGAACTGGCGTTAAATAAGATCTTTAGAAGTTGAGCCCGATTCTCTCACGGAGTTTCAGGCTTTATTATTTTTGCTCAGGCTTCCTGATCTTCCAATTTTGAGGTAGGCTCAAAATATTCCTGAATGTTATCACGAAGCTTAAGTGCCAGTTCTTTGCGATCAGACGACTGTTCTGTACGCTCCCCGAATTTTATCTTACAATCGATCTGTGTGGTTTGGGCGAGTTTCATCAAATGTTCGAGAAACCCGTCTCTGGCTCCAAAAAAACAAACGCTGTCACGGGCATGCTGATCTCCGGGGCCGGTTCTGTAACTGATGGATGCAGTATGCACCGGCACTTTTTGTTTAGCAGGAAATTGAAGTAAAGAGGCATGAAAAGGTAAAATACCTTCTCCACCCGATGAGGTAGCTTCCGGGAAAAAGACCACTCCCTGATACTCATTCATAAACTCCGACAATTTTTTATTTACCCTTTTCACATCGGTCTTGCGCTTACGGTCTACAAATATCACCCCAACAGAATGTACCATAAAACCCAACACCGGCCAGTTGCGAACGGCTTTCTTGGCCACAAAAGTGCATCTCAGGCTCAGGTAAAGAGGGATAATATCCAGATAACTTAAATGATTGGAAACCAGGAAGAAGGGAGCAGCCGGGGGTGACCCCTGGATCTTAACATCCATATTAAAAATAAGAGCAGTGCCTTGTGACCAGGTACGCATAAATAGATTTCGCCAGGGCTCATATCTCCGCCTGAAGATCCTGAGAATGGCCAATCCAACAGCATAAATGGCATAGGTAGAAAGGGTAAATATCAGCAGCAGGGTAAGCTTTATAATACCTCGGATCTTACTCATCGTTTTCCTGCTGAAATTTAGTGTTTTTTACCAAAAAAACATCTTTCTGGTGCGGTCAGTGATATTCTCGATATCAAGAAATATCATCACATATAGAAGTTCGAGATCTTTATGATAAGCCGGTTTGCTGATGATATCACAACCAACACTCAGGTAGTTTTCAAGTAATGCGGGAGCTTTGAATTTCTTTTTCAAGGACCGCACTTTTTCCTCTTCATTTTGTTTGAAAGGAGGCTTAGCACTTACCTGATATTCTTTGTGGATCACTCCCTGGTCTTTAAGTTCGTTATAAATGGCCAATCCTTCTTCACGCGAAGTAGCAGGGATTCCCAGGCTGCCTAAGAGATATCTTTTGTCCAATGCTTGTAAGTAGCCCGCAAATCCTTTCCAAAGTAAGAAAAGAACACGTCCGCTTCTATGCTTTTCTTCTATACAAGCCCGGCCAACCTCGAAACTTTTGGAAAGCACTTCCTTGGGCAGGTCCTCTAAATTAAACAGGCTTTCTGAGTAAAATCCTTCACCCGATACCGCTTGTTCATACGTCTGTAACCGATATGTTCCAACTATTTCACCGGTAGCATTTTCTTTGACAATGAGGTGATGACACTGAGCATCAAATTTATCCTCATCAATGGTTTTTGAGGAATCAAACTCCCGTTCAAGTTCTTGATAAAAAACCCGATACCTCAAAGATAAAGCACCTTCAATTTCTTTTTCAGTCCGTGCAATGCTTACAGTATACCGATGATTGGAAATATCCGGCAAGATCTTTTTCTCTGCTTTCAACTTTTATTCTGCTCTAATTTTTTTAAAAACTCTGTATCAATTTTTGTTTAAGCCAACAATTCAGGGTATAAAAAAGATTCCGGTTATCAATTTTTTTAAACCAAGAAAATAATGCCTGATTTCTAAATATAGTCTCATAATTGCTCGAAAATATCACTAAATCCATTCATCATTTCAATAAAATATTCGGAAAAGCTAAATATTGGTACTCCCATTCAATTATCAGTATCATTGGCAGCATTCGGAACGGTTTTGGCAAAAGCCGTTTTTGCTTTTTTGTAATTACATAATACCTTAAACTTTGAGCAGTACGGCAGAAAAATCACAACCTCGTTTACTCCGTGATGTAAACCTTTACATTATATTCGGCATCACGTTAACAGCGGTGATGGGAGTTTCCTCCATCGCTCCCGCCTTTCCTTCCATTGCCGATGCCATGCATGTTTCTGCTCAGCAGATCGGACTGCTCATCACCTTCTTTACCTTACCGGGAATTTTTATCACTCCGGTTCTTGGTATTCTGGCCGACCGGTTTGGGCGGAAGGTCGTATTAGTGCCATCTCTGATCCTATTTGGAATAGCCGGTACCGCCTGTGCATTTGCCACTTCATTTGAGCAAATGCTGTTCTTCCGGGCGCTTCAGGGGATGGGAAGTGCTTCTTTAGGAGCCCTGAATCTTACGCTGATCGGCGATCTTTACTCCGGAAATCAGCGCGCAACAGCCATGGGATATAATGGAAGCGTGTTGAGTATAGGCACAGCATTTTATCCCGCAGTAGGTGGAGCACTGGCAGTGCTCGGCTGGCACTATCCTTTCTTTTTAAGTCTATTAGCTATTCCGGTCGGACTTTTTGTGCTTACCCATCTTGAAAAAACAGGATCGGACGGTGGACTCAACATGACTGAGATCTTTTCAAATGTTGCATCGTCACTGATCTCTAAAAAAGTGATCCCGCTCTTTGTGGGAATCTTCCTGACCTTCATTATGCTTTATGGCGGATACATCACTTTTTTCACCATTCTTTTGGATGAAAAATTCGAACAGAACTCATTGTGGATCGGGATCATATTATCCGGCTCTTCTTTTATGACTGCATACGCTTCCTCCCAGCTGGGGAAATTGACCAAACGATTTTCCGAGGTCAACCTGATCCGCACCGCCGCCATCTTGTACTTATCCATTTTTCTGATGCTTCCCCTCGTTGAAAACATTTGGTGGTTCATCATACCCGTGATCATTTTTGGAGCTGCCCAAGGGATCAATATCCCAAGCATCCTCAATCTCCTCACCGGGTATGCAGATAAGGAATATCGGGCTGCCTTCCTTTCCGTGAACTGGGTAGTGATGCGAACCGGTCAGGCACTCGGACCTTATATACTGGGACTTGTATATGCAGGTATCAGCCTCAATGCCACATTCTACGCTGCAGCCATTGCAGCGGGATTATTTATGATCTCATCCTTCTTCTTCATGAAGAAAGAATGGTATGCCTTTGAGGAAACAGTTTTATAAAAATTCCTGCCTTCCTTTACTTTTCAAATACAGCTCTCTTTTATTTTAACCACTGATTAAAGCCGTTTTACGCTACTTGTGTCATGGTCGGGTTATTTTTTGTAACACATACTGTTCTTATTTCTCTTAGTAGAGAAGGGATACTAATTTCGGATTATAATTTATGAGAAAACTTGAGAAGTTTACAAGATATAAGATAGCGTTGTTCTGCGGGGTGTTGATAGCATTTTTGATAAGCTTTCCTATACAATCAACGGCTCAGGTTATAATTAAAGAAAAGTTAGAGCTGACTGACAGTAACAAGAGCATACTCGGCAAGGCCTCGGTGCAAAACGAAGAGTACAGTTGTTGCTATTTGCACGTTGGTGGCCAGTATTCATTAAGAATTGGTGGTTTGCCGGTGGTTATCAATTATGGGAAGAAGGAATAGGATTTGTAAGCAGTAATTTATACCGGGGCAAAATAATTGATTTAGGGGTATTCCCGCAGTGGAAGCATTTCAGTTTTTATTTATACGATCCTGAAAAGGATAGAAGGTCCGATCATCTAAATGTCACATATTATCCTGAATCAGAAGACTCCTCCCTTGCCAAAATGCCGCCTCCCGTTGCCTTAGATTTTTTTGGTGACCCGTTTACTCCAAGCGGGGAAGTAACTATCAGGGAAGATGGATTTATGAGATTAGATATGAGGGGAGGCAGTATAGGGAGTAAAGATCTTTATATAGATATGCCAAGAGACAGCCTGATAAAGGCAGAAATTAAGGAAATTGATATAATAGAGCATGTTGATGTAGGAGTTGTCAGAGCTGGTGAAGTATATCGGTTTTACATTACTTCAGAATTCCCGATGGTTTCTGGCCAGAAGCTATATCCAAAGTATAAATATTGGAACAATTATGATAGAATTGCGGAACTTAGATTTGATGATTGGACCGATCTTCGTTTTGATGATCTCACCGTATTTATTGAAGTAGTCGAACATCCCAAAACACCTCGATATATCAGATTGAGATCAAGTCCAAGTGAAGTGCTTCCGGATTATGATAAACAGGTATCTTTTAGCTTGGAAAGAATAAATAAAGACTATACAGCAGAAGATTTCCCCAAGGATCAAAAGTTTGATGTTCAGATGGATGAGTCAAAAGAACAATTTGCTACACTGCACGATCCCGAAACCGGACAAAGGGGAACCAGTCTAAAGGAGGTTTCGGGGAATTTTCATATGGACATCCATACATATGAAGAAATAGAAGGATTTACAGGCAATATTAACGTCGAAGCTTCTACTAAAGTTTTAGGCCCTGTTGTAAAAGAGAAAGTTGAAATTTCCGGGGACTGGGATGTGGAAATTGTAAACAAAAAAATGTTTTTAGACTTTAGTCCCAATCCGGTGGGTAAAGGAGACACAGCATTAGCACGGCCATACTTGATATATGCGAATGGAATTCAACAATATCTTCCTGCTAATTATCCTTTAGCGTATGCCAGTGTGGCAAATGCCTCAAAACCCCTGGGTACATTACGGAATGTTGCAACCGGTGAAACCTCTGATCGCTTGTACAATATGCCCCAGGGCGTTCAGTTTGTAACCCGCTCAGATATTCCTCAGGATACTGCCGCAGCGCGCATGGTGGTGAGCGCATATGTAGACAAAGAAATACCGTCAGAAATTAACGGAATGTCTTTATCAAGCCAGTCTATAAGTGAAAGCAGAGCGATTTTGAATAACATTGAGCCGGCAGAAAAGGAACTGATGGAGCAACAGTTTCTTGAGAGGATAGAGAGTGAAAGTGTAAGTAATAGTATAAATCAAGGTCAAAACCTGGAAGCCAATTCCATTGGTATAATGAGTCACAATTCAGATCAGGATTATCTTTATGGATATGGAAATTTATTGATAACAGATAAAACGTGTGACGAGGAGATCAGCCCATGTACAACTGAGGATCAAAATCCTCAAGAACTAAATATGGATGTTTTTGAAACATACTCAGAGGAGGATGTTTTCACCGGAAAAAGCGTAAAAAGTGAAGAGCAATTCACAACAGAAGTTAAAGGCTGTTCGTATCGTCTTGATCCCAATAAAATTCCCGGATATACATCACAACGTTTAGGGGTGACATTTCCACTAATCACGGTGCCGATTGAGCGTGATCCTGGAGAACCCTATTATGTACCCTTTTCCGATATGGAAATTGAAATCTGTTTATTAGAAAGTATGGAGAAATGGTTATTTAATATTGATAATTTGAGAATACCACTTTTTAGTTCCTATTGTTCACAACATGAATATCTTAATCTTGAAGATGGCAATAATACAGCTCTATTAACCAATCACATTAATAGTTATGAAGAATATCTAACCGTTGTAGAAGATATTGAGTATTGGGAAAAAGGCTCTTATAGTCAGCTTGGGGAAAAACCTAATAAATATGTTTTTGAAGCAGGAATAAAGATTCACGAAGACTATCATTTAAATCAATTAATAAACTCGCTTAATAAAAGGTTGAATGACGCTTTCAAAAAAATAAGGACACTTCATTACGAAAAAAATGATTTTCAATGTCCGATTGACGTAAGAGAATCAGCAACATTTCAAATAAATCAAATTCTATCAGACGCTTATAATGCTGCTACCTCAAAACAATTGAATTTGGAAGAAATGAAACAAAATGAGATAAAAGCTGATGATTACTCTTCATCTAAGTATGAAGAGATATTAACGAACATTCAAAATTGGGCTAAAAAACAACCTTGGTTCCAGTAAATTTAAGGGGATTTTTATGATGCTTAAACCAAAAAAATATTTCTTGTTATCCTTAATTTTTTTAGGGGCAGGAATACAAAATTCATTTAGTCAGTCTTTGTGGGATATTACTCCTAATTCAAAGAATTACGCTTCGGTAGCAAACGATACAAGTTTGGCCAATTTAAAGAAACAAGTCGAAAATAAAGAATGGTTTGTTTCTGAGGACGCCTTGATTTTGTTAGCATATCACTATGGTAGTCAACAGAAAGAATTTATTATTGAGAATTTAGAAAAACCTCCAAAAGACACATCTGAATATCTCTATTGGGATAAGTATTATTTCTACAATTTAATGAGAGGGTATTTAGGAGTAGAAGAAGCAATTGCAGCTATGGACTCAGTGGCGGAGTTCGCACCAGATGGAAAAATAAAAATCAGGGCAATTTCCTCTTTGGCTGAGGCAGGTGTTTATAAACATTTTGAAAAAGTAAGAGAAGCATTTATTGAGGGTAAGAGCAACTATTTTTTACTCTTAAAAGCTTACCGCAATTCCCCTTATCAAGATGAGATAGGGAATTATTTAGAGATCATTATCCAAGATTCCACAATTTTTACCGCATTACAAGCCGCATCTTTGTATTCTGAATTTGATAAAATGAAAACTGTTGAGCTTTTAGAAAACAGATTTTACCATTCAGAAGGAAAAAATAGAAAGGCCTTTTATGACAGATTAGGTATTCTAAATTCTGAGGGGCAATTTAATAGAACAGTTTGGGCATTGGAAAATGAAACTGAGGAACATTTAATTGTTCAATATATTCCTGCTTTTAAATGGATTGAGGAAGGTAAAGTTTCGCAATCTTACATTAGGCCATCTTTCGTGCTTTTTTTAAAAAAATTATTCGAAAATTCAGAATCGGAACTGATACGCGGCCATATTAAAAATGGTTTTTTGAAGACTTATAAGCCACTGCCTCCTGATCTTTCCACTAGTGAATTAAGCATGCTTGATAGTTTAATTACAATAAAACACCAAATTGCATCTGATACCTATAAATGGCTTGGAGATGAGGGTTTTGTTAAAGAACTGGATAATCGACTTCAGAATGCACGTCAGCATTTGGATCGAAATAATTATGAAAATGCTGCCAGACAGATTTCTAATTTTATTGATCGAGTTAAAAAAGTATATGAAGAAAGACAGATTGACAATAACAGTCCTCGGTATGTCACAAAAAATGGATATAAGTTTTTGTTTTACAATGCAATATATTTATTAGAAAGATTATCTAATGAATGATTTAAATAAATCTGTAGTGTATCGAGAGGAAATTGATAAGGCAATTTTAACAGGTGGCGGTTTACAGAGAGCTCATCCGAGACATTGTTAATAGAGCAGATATAGAACAATGGAAACCATGTACAGACTAAATTTAAGACATACTATTATGCAATTTATTAGAAACAATTATAAAACAGGCATCGGATTAGTATTATTTTTGTATTGCTTATTATTAACAGTTCCGGCTTTAAGTCAATGTTATAAAATAGAATCAGATCTTGTTGTTGAGTCAATGAGAAGTGATCAACAATTGCATAACCTTGATGTTGATACCACCCAAATTGACTCTGTCTTCAATGCTCTTAGGCATGGAAAATTATTAAAAAGTCAATATGCTGCATTATTTCTTGCTGAAAGAGGTGAGCGGGGCGCTATTGAGTTAATTAAACAAAAATACCAACAGGAAAAAGAATTTACTCGTGGTGCCTTACAATATTTAAAAGCGTTACATATGTTGAATGCCAGCTCAACAGAAACGCTCCTTATTTCCTTTGCTGATTCGGTATATCAGAACATATCTACGGGAAATGCTGCCAGATCAGATTATTTTGTTTATCAAGAACTTACAAAAATGCTAATTGAAAAAAATAATTACTCCCAATTTCCCCGAGTAATTGAGCAACTTAAAAGTAGCAATAATGTTGAGAATAGAGATATACTCTTAAATTTACTTCCCACTTTTTTTAAAATTGAAGAACTCAGAGATGAAATTATAGAAACCCTGCAATTTGTTTTGCAAAACTATTCATGTTCAGATGACCTCTTCTATGTTGTTAATATTACCTGTGCTTTTCCTGAGTCAGAAAAACTACAGGAAGCTCTTAAAAAAGTTGCATTAGAAGCATCCTCTCAAGAAATTCGTTGGTGGGCATTAGTAAGGTTGCAGGGGACTTATAATGACCAAAGCCTCTTGGATTTAGCATTAAATAACTTGGAAAATACAAGTAGTTCCGGTGAAATTGATAAATACTTGTCAATAATAACCAGCGAATATACTCCAAGGAGTCTATTACTCATAGAAAACCTAAAAGATAACAGCTCGAGTAATCTGGTACGGGAGAAAGCAGAAGAGGTCTACAATAATTATTGGTGGCTTTATTTTGAACCGGTTGGCAAAGCATTTAATTACTCCCTGCCTCAAACCCTGGATAGTCTTCACGCTCACACACAAACCGTTGCATCTTATAGTTGGCTTGGTGATCAGGGCTTCGTCAAAGAACTTACAAATAGATTGGAGAATGCCAGCCGCCACTTAGCTCGAGGGGATTCTGCCAATGCAGCCAAGCAAATCACTAATTATCAGGATCGGTTACAACAGGTGTATGAGCAAAACGGTCAAAATAATAATCCCCGGTTTGTAACGGAGGATGGCTACAAGTTTTTATTTAAAAATGCAGAGTATATACTAATCCAGTTACCCCAACATCCATCAAATCCAGACAATAAATAACGGAGGACGGTTATGAAGTTGTTGAAACATTTTTTAGTTGCATTGATAATCATTGTTCCCGGATACGATTCTTTACTTGCTCAAAACACGGTCTCAAAGGCTGAACCTCAGGCCTCTGCCTCTTCCTATACCGTTCCTGTTGGTACAAGTAATAATGAAATTCAGCTTGTTCTCGAAAACTCTACCGGAAAATCATTAAAAGATATTTCAGTAATAATTGACTCAAAGCCTTCCTGGATGCAACTGAATAATAATGAAATTGAAATAGCCAATCTTCAAGTTAATCAAGAAGAAATTGTTTCCTTTCTCTTTTCCGTCAATGGTGAAGCTACCATAGATGACACCGCTGTAGTCAATATCATTGCATCCAATAACGAAGCGTTTATCTGGG
The DNA here is from genome assembly GCA_022450045.1 of Gracilimonas sp. Lineage (GTDB taxonomy): Bacteria > Bacteroidota > Rhodothermia > Balneolales > Balneolaceae > Gracilimonas. The sequence continues at coordinate 62,213 of JAKURD010000012.1, forward strand.
CTAAAACCATTCGATTAAGTCCCGGCGCTCCAGAGAAATTTGAGCTCTTGTCAAATTATCCTAACCCATTTAATCCTTCCACCACCATTAGCTACCGGTTGCCGGCTCAAATGAATATCGTAGTTAGTATTTATAATATTTTAGGCCACAAAGTAGCCACCTTAGTTGAGGGGCCGCAAAATGCCGGACAGCATGAATTGCTTTGGGATGCAAGTAATATGGCCAGTGGTTTATACTTCTACAGAATTGTTGCCAAAGGGGAAAACACAAAAACCATTGTTGATCAAAAAAAGATGATGCTTATTAAATAAAGCTCCTGAAATGGGCATGATCGAAGATCTGTAGTGCATAAAGCCGGCTGTTCAATTTTATCCATCACCTTCATAGGATGAAAAAAATATTTCCTGCGAACTCATTCTTCTCATCCCTTGTTTTCGAGATAAATTAACAGCCAATTATCTAAACTAAATCTATTTATGAGTGAACAAATGAAAGCCGCTTTTATTGAAGAATACGGAGATCTTACTAACATAAAAACCGGTCAACTGGACAAGCCCGAAGCCGGTGAAGGAGAGGTTTTAGTACGGGTTAAAGCTGCCGGGGTAAACCCCGTGGACGCTGCCGTTGCACAGGGGATGCTTAAAGATGCCATTCCCGGGAAGTTTCCTTTAATCCCGGGATGGGATGTAGCGGGTGTAGTTGAAGGCGTCGGCCACTCAGTCAGCCGTTTTAGTTCCGGTGATGAAGTTTATGCATATGCAAGACGTCCCAAAATTCAACACGGAACGTTCGCAGAATATGTGAGCTTACCGGAATCTTACCTTGCCGAACGGCCAACCAATATTTCTATGGAAGAAGCCGGCGGAATCCCATTAGTGGGGTTAACAGCCTATCAATCTATTTTTGATTTTGGAGAACTCAAAAAGGGTCAGACCTTATTAATTTTAGGCGCTTCAGGTGGTGTGGGCACTTTAGCTATTCAATTAGCGAAATCTGTTGGGGCAAACGTAATTGGTGTGGCAAGTGAAGCCAATCATGAATATATGAAAGAACTCGGAGCTGATATCACGATCGATTACAAAAATAATCATGTGGGTAAAGCAGTTAAAAAAGCCCAGCCTGAGGGAGTTGATCTTATCTTTCATTGTTCACGCGGGGATTCTTTCACACAAGTTATGGAAACTGATGTATTAAAAGACGGCGGGAAAGTGGTTTCTATAACCAAGAGTAAACCCGATATCAGCGATGATATTGAATTTAGATACGTATTTGTAGAACCCAATGCCGAACAACTCGAGCATATTGCCGGGCTTGCCGATAACGGTAAGATAAAAGTGCCGGTTTCCAAAACCTATTCATTGGAAGAAGCCATACAGGCTCTTCAGGAAATTGAGAAACTCCACACCAGAGGTAAGTTGATCATTACCCCCTAAGATTTATTACATAAAAATATCCCCGAAGCCGGTCCATAGGATCGGCTTTTTTATTAACATTCATTTTCAGCTCTGTTGTCCCTGTTCAGGAATTTTAGCAAAATTAACAAGTCGAGAGCGGTTTGTTTTGTAAAAGGCATTTTCGGATGGTATAATCCAATATACTTTCAACCAAAATGAATTTCTGATGAAACGCCTTCTTTTTTTAACCTTTGTTCCGTTATTGCTCTCCCTAATTCTGATTCCCACTGAAACCCTGAAAGCCCAGATCGACCGCGAAGCCGGTAACCTGATCTCCACCCGTTCGGAGGTCATTGCCCAACGGGGTATGGTAGCTACCAGTCAGCCACTGGCAACACAGGTAGGGCTGGAGATATTGAGAAATGGAGGTAATGCGATCGATGCAGCTATCGGAGCCAACGCCGCAATGGGTCTTATGGAGCCCACCGGCAACGGTATTGGGGGTGATCTCTTTGCCATTATCTGGCATGCCGAGAGCCAACAGCTTTACGCGCTCAATGCCAGCGGACGTTCTCCGCGCGGACTCTCCTACAACCGGCTGATGGAGATCCTGGAAGAAAAAGGAGAAAACAGCATTCCTGCCTATGATCTGCTTTCGGTCTCTGTGCCAGGAGCAGTGGATGGATGGTTTGAGATGCACGAACGGTTTGGCTCGGTTGATATGAGTGATATTCTTTCGGAACCGATCTGGTATGCTGAAAACGGATTCCCGGTCAGTGAGGCGATCTCGGCTTCATGGAGGCGCAGTGTTTCTTTTCTGAAGACTCAGCCCGGAGCTTTTGAAGAAACTTTTACCATTGACGGCGAGGGGCCTGAAAAAGGAGAGGTGTTCCGCAATCCTGATCTCGGGAATACCTTCCGTCTATTAGCGGAACAAGGTCGCGATGCATTCTACCGGGGAGAAGTTGCCAGAAAGATCGATACCTGGATGAAAGAGAATAACGGCTATCTGCGTTATGAAGATTTTGACCAACACCGTTCAGAATGGGTGGAACCGCAAACGGTGAACTATCGCGGCTATGATGTGTATCAGGTAGGCGGGAACGTGCAGGGAACAGCCGTACTTCAGATACTCAATATTTTGGAAGGATTTGATCTTAGCGAGACCGGATTTGGAACTACAGAAACCCTTCACTTGATGATCGAAGCCAAGAAGCTGGCTTTTGAAGACCGGGCAAAGCACTATGCTGATCCTGCTTTTCACGACGTTCCTTACGACGAATTGCTTTCCAAAGAATATGCTGCTGAACGCCGTAAATTGATCGGCGAACGTGCCCGCAGAGATCTCACCACCGGTGTAGAGGTACTGGAGGACGGAGACACCATTTATCTGACCACCGCCGATGAAGAGGGCAATATGGTCTCTCTCATTCAAAGTAACTTCAGGGGAATGGGGACGGGATTTGTGGTTCCCGGAACCGGATTCAGTTTTCAAAATCGTGGAGAGTTATTCTCTCTCGATCCCAATCACCCTAATGTTTATGCTCCCGGCAAGCGACCGTTTCATACCATCATCCCCGGCTTTTTAATGAAGGACGGAAAACCGATCATGGCATTTGGTAATATGGGCGGGGGGTATCAGCCGATCGGACATGTAAGCATTTTGACTAATGTGATCGACTTTGGGATGAATATTCAGCAGGCCGGTGATGCCTTCCGCTGGGAGCATTCCGGATCCACCCAACCCACCGATGCCCTCTCGGATAAACTGACCGATACAGGACAGGTAAGCATTGAATCAGGCGTGGATTTTAGTGTTGTTCAGGCCCTCCGACAAATGGGGCATCATGTTCAGATCGGAGACAGCTTCTTCGGACGCTTCCAGGCCATCATGCGCGACCATGAAAAAGGCGTGTATTTCGGAGCTTCGGAGTCGAGAGTGGATGGTCAGGCTGCGGGGTATTAGGATCTGCATCAATATCCTTACAGGAAGCCAGAGCTTCCGGGACTACGTTGTCCCGAGCCTTGGGAGAGCTTAGCAATGAGGGTAAACCTCAGCTAAATAGCTCTCCAAATTGCTCATTCCATGGAGTATGAATATTAATAAAACGAAAGTCTACAGATGTGTTTTCAGTTAAAATCTTAATTGGTATTTCAGAACGCGCGTCAGCTGTAACGTAAAAAGCTACATCGGGGTCACAATGTGCTTGTGCAAATAGCTTTGAGTCATTGGGAATCAGAACCCGTGGCAACTTCTTTTTCTTAAGTACCTTCTTCTCCTCAAAAAGGATCCGAGCAAAAAGCCCGGTTTGCTCAGCATCATCAATATTGAAAGGAGAAACCATAATTTGCTTGAGTGGTAAATCACTTCGCTCGCCACGAACACAATACTCTGCAATGGATATTGTGGAGGTTTTCAGGGTAAAATCATGATCTAAAAAATACCGATAATACCCCTTGGCATTTTCATGAAGCTTTTCATTTTTATTTAACAACCGTATAAAAAAACTGGTATCTAAAAGAACAGCTTCACTCATAATCTCCTCTTAATTTTCCAAGCCATTTATCTGCATCAATTCCGTGCCAGTGCGGAGTAGCTTTTTCAATTAACGAATCCAGATAATCTTCATCATATTTTTTCTGGATGTCAATCATCTCAATCAGCTGTAAGCTCTTGGTGTCCATTTCTCCGGATTGCAAGTGTTGTTTGCCTTTCACCCGTACCCCATAAGTACGATAAAGCATATTTTCTTCTTTCTCTTTTAATGTGGTTCTATCAGTAGCAATCGTCAACACACCATACTCCTTAGTATCCACATGGATATTGGAATTATTTTTACCCCCAGCATCGGTGATTTCTCCATATACATAAAACTCAGCATCTACCCATGTTTCCTCTGTACGCTTCCACGCTGTTTTTGGCGAAACGACAAATGGAGTGGAGTCTTCAGCCACAGAAGTAGCAATTTCATAGGTTAAATCTTTTTCATCTGCATTTTTTTGGAGGTTCTCAAACGCCAAAGCAGACTTGTGTTCCAGAATATCAATAGATTCCTGTTTCTGAACATCCATTAATAAAGCATTGAATCCCACAACCTCCTGTCTAGACGTGGTAAAAATATTCTCTACCGACCCATCCTCAATTTTATATGAAATGTGTGGACGGTCTTTTTTTGATCCCGGAAATAACATGTTCTCAAAATCGTTCATAAGGGCTTTGATATCAGAAATATCAAATAAGTCTGGGCTAATTTTCTTTTGCCCGATTTTACCTGTCACACGTATCGTTATGGATTCTTTGTTTTGCATAGAAGTAATTTAATAGAAACTAACCTTTTTTAATAGTGAATATGAATAGAAGTACATACTAATGGGCCACAATCAGTTAATAGAGCTCCTTTAACTACATTTCCAAATCAAAATGTTAACACCAATGTTTGCACCCAAAAACAAAAAAGCCCCGCACATCACTTATGGTGTACGAGGCTTTACTTGATGTGGGACCGGGCGGATTTGAACCGCCGACACACGGATTTTCAGTCCGTTGCTCTACCGACTGAGCTACAGTCCCCTTCACAAGGACGGCAAAGATAAAGGGTTTATTATCTACATACAATATTGAATTCATTATCGAGTAAAAAAGTCGGGCTTAGATGTGAATATCCTTCAGCCGAAGCTGTAAAGTGCGGCGCCCGTTCCAGTTATTTTCCTCGATCACATACGCCACTTGGAAAAGATTCCCATTTCGAACACCGGGCAGATATTCGTGCATGTTAAAACCAATGGTATCGAACACCCCGGAGTTCTCTTGCTTCACCCTCATTTTAAGATGCCCGTTGCCAACGATGGTTGGCTCGCCCACAGCTTTCACATTTTGACTTACAAAAATAGGACGAAGATTTCCCGGCCCGAAAGGCTCGAACTGACTCAGCAGCTTCCAGAATTTCATGTCCACTTCACCCAGGTCAAGTTTGGCATCTATGGTGAGTTCCGGCTCAAATGAGTTTTCGGAGAGATCGGTAAAAGCCAATTCATTCATACGGCGGCGAAATTCGCTCAGGTTTTTTTCGGTGAGCGTAAGTCCAGCCGCAAATTCGTGTCCCCCAAATTGTTCAAGCAAATCTTCACACTTTTTGATCGCTTTGTAGATATTAAACCCTTTGATGCTTCGAGCCGAACCCTTCACTTTTCCATTCACTTTACTGAGCATAATGGCCGGACGATGGTACAAGTCCACCAAACGAGAAGCCACGATCCCGATCACCCCCAGGTGCCAGCCTTCTGCATAAAGCACGATCGTTGAGGTTTCCTCCATATTAAAATCCTCATCGATCTGTGCTATGGCTTCTTTCATGGTTTTGGAGTCGGTATCCCTACGCTTCAGGTTGATAGATTCCAGTTCATAGGCATGGGCCTTGGCCTCCGAAAGGGTTTCTGAGATCATTAGCTTGACCGCGGTACTGGCGTCGCCCATACGTCCTGCCGCATTAATGCGCGGGCCAATGGAAAATACGATTTTCGCAGTATTCACTTCATCCTTCGAAACTTTGATAAGATCAAGCAAGGCCTTTATTCCTACCCGCGGACTTTTCTGGATCATATTGAGCCCGGCTTTCATAAGCACCCGGTTTTCATCGATGATGGGCACGATATCGGAGGCGATCGAAATGGCTACCAAATCTAAAAATTTATATGAAACCGATTCCGGCAAGCCAAGCTTTTTAATGGTTCCCTGTATCAGTTTGAAACCGACGCCCGCTCCGGAAAGGCCGTCAAAAGGATAATTGCAATCTGGCCGCTTGGGGTCGAGTACCGCAACCGCATCCGGAATCTCATCCCCAACGGTATGGTGGTCACAAATAATAAGGTCGATGCCTTTTTCCTTAGCAACTTTAGCTTCTTCAATAGCGGTAATTCCACAATCCACAGATACAATAAGGGAAGCTTTGATCTCTTCAGCATATTTTATCCCGTCCGGATTAATTCCATAGCCTTCTTTAAAGCGATGGGGGATGTAGTAATCGGCATCAACCCCAAATTCTTTCAGAAACGTATAGATGCAGGAAGTGGCCGTAGTCCCGTCTACGTCGTAATCGCCGTAAACGAGTACTTTCTCACTTTTGCGGATAGCCAGTGCCAGGCGTTCGGCACCAACATCCATATCCTTCATTAAAAAAGGATCGTGGAGGTTATCTATCTTTGGTCTGAAAAAGTATTCTGCATCATCGTATGTTTTTATGCCGCGTATAGCCAGCAAACGGGCTATTTTATCCGGAATTCCAAGCTTGTTCCCTAATTCCGGGACGTACTTTTCCTCTTCCGGCTGCGCGTATACCCAGCGGAATGACATGATTGTTTTGTGCTTTATTTTTATTCATAAAGGCTGATCGGCGGTCAAACCGGGACGCCAACGCTAACTGCGTTCTATTACATATAAAATACTATTAAACGGGAGAAAATCAGCATCTTTGTTCATATAAATTAAAGTGCTGTCTTTATAAGTTCATCCTGTTGTGAATAACTCTCATCTTACAAACTTTAGTATCACTCTTTGCAAAGAGGTTGAGAACCGTCAAATAAATACCGAACTTTGGAAGCGGTTCCAAGGTCCCGTCTTTCCAATATAAACCCTTACCTTTTATTATGATAAATGTACTCACTAAAGAATCCAATCCATTGAATAAAGAGAATAAGAATTTCCCCATTTTTAACGAACTGTCTAACAAAGAACATGAGCAGGTGGTGATCTGCTCTGATCCCGCAACAGGGCTGAAGGCCATCATCGCCATTCACAATACCACACTTGGACCTGCCCTTGGCGGAACCCGAATGTGGGATTATGAATCTGAAGAGGCGGCCATGAGAGACGTACTCAGGCTCTCGCGTGGCATGACCTATAAATCCGCTATTTCGGGGTTGAATTTGGGCGGCGGCAAAGCCGTTATCATCGGCGATCCTCACACCGAAAAAACCGAAGCTCTGTTTCGTTCTTTTGGTCGTTTTGTAGATGGACTTGGCGGGCGCTATATCACCGCTGAAGATGTTGGAATGACCGAGAAAGAAATGGAATGGATCTATTCTGAAACCAAGTATGTAACCGGAATTCCAAAGGCATTGGGCGGAAGTGGAAATCCATCTCCCGTCACTGCATATGGCGTTTATATGGGCGTAAAAGCTTGCGCCAATAAAGCCTATGGCAGCGATTCACTGGAAGGCAAAAAGATCGCCCTTCAGGGTGCCGGAAACGTGGCATCTTATTTTGCACGTCATGCTGCCAAGGAAGGAGCCAAATTATACATCTGCGATATTTACGAAGACAAAGCCAAGGAATTAGTTGAGGAAGTTGGCGGTGAATTGGTAGCCCCCGATTCCATCTACGGATTGGATGTAGATATCTTCACTCCGTGTGCCTTAGGGGGCATTATAAACGACGATACCCTGGATCAGTTCAAGTGTGATATTATAGCAGGCGGAGCCAATAACGTACTGGATGAAGAAGACAAGCACGGACAGATGTTGCTCGACAAGGGTATCATTTACGCTCCTGATTATGTCATCAATGCCGGAGGAATCATTAATATTGCGAGCGAGCTTGAGGGATACAACGAAGAGCGCGCGTTGCAGAATGCCGGTAATATCTATAACACCATCACCGATATTCTCAATTATTCGGAAGAGCATGGCATGCCGGCTCATAAAGCCTCTAATACCTTAGCTGAAAAACGCATTGAGACCATCGGAAACATCAAGAATAAATACTCCTCCAAAGCGAATGTTTCCGGAAGATTGGGTGAGGTTTATAAGCGATTTATTGATTGACCAATATTGATAAAGATCATGGGAAAAGGGGCCAGGGCATCTGGAGCCTGCAGTACCCCAATCAACTAAGAATAAGCCGGCTCAACAACCCGCTCAATCTTCAACTTCTTACCCGTCACTTCCTTGAATAGTTCGGATTTGCGTTCCGCTCCCCATATTTCCAGGTAAGGTTCGCCCTCTGTCCAGATGTTAATTTTGATGAGATCCTCTTCGGAATATACTTCCAGTTCTTTAACGTTCTGATAATGACTCCGGTCCAATCCGTCAGCAACCCTCAAGATCCCGGAAAGCTTTTTAATTCGTTTTCTTATCGCAGGCGCCATTTTCCAATACTCGTCATGCCTTTTCTTGGGAGTAGATCGGCGATGATAGCGGGCTACATTGGCGATGATCTCAATCTCATGCTCTTTAAATCCTTTCAGGTCAGAATGCCTGATGATGTAGAGTGCATGTTTATGATGTTTGGAATGAGAAATATAATAGCCGATGTCATGCAGGTAAGCTGCATATTCTAAGAGCTCGCGGTCGCCATCTGCGAGCACCATTTCATCCTGAAGCGCATCAAAAATGGTTAGAGCCATGTTGGCCACATGTCGGGAATGATTCTCGTGCCAGTCGGTTTTTCGGAGTAACTCAAAGACGCTGCGCCTGCGAGGGTCAGCAAAAGCCCCGGTCCACGGCAGCCCGATCATCTCCTTTTTCAGGTAACGGATCACGATTCCTTCACGCAATGCCTGAGATGAAATTTTAATGGTTTTAATCCCGAATTTTCGGATCAGAAAATCAACCAAAACAACTCCGGTATTTATAAACCCAATGCGCTTGGTATCAAGTCCGGATACTTTTTTACGCTGTGTTTTATTGAGTTTGATGAAATGATCGTAGAACTCGTTGAAATCCTGAGCAGAGAATTCCATCTCGTTCAGGGTTACATCTACTGATTTTCCTTTTCGGGCTGCGATCATCTGCGCAATATTTTCCATAGTACCCGAAGAACCGATGATGGTATCAGTGCGGTGTTGGGCAAAAGCCTGCGCTACATCCCTAAGCTGTTCCTCATAATGAGATTCCAGTTTCTTTATGTCTTCAGGGGTGATGGGATCAGAAGGTTTGAAGATCTCGGTCATCCGGGAAACCCCGATCTTTTTACTGGCTGTGTAGAAGAATTTTTCCTCATTCCCCAAAATAAACTCCACACTGCCACCGCCAACATCCGCTATTAGTACGGGTTTTTCCGTCAATTTCACCCCATGGCGAACAGCTAGGCCAATTAATTCGGCCTCCACTCTTCCCGGGATGGCTAGTATTTTGACGCCTACTTCATCAATGCTTCTTTGAATAAATTCACCACCGTTTTCTGCTTCGCGGATGGCAGAGGTGGCATAAGCCAGAATTTCCTCACATTCATAACTATCGGCTAAGCGCTTAATGTTCTTAAGGGCTGAAAGTCCTCGTTTGAAGGCCCCGTCGGATAGCCGTTTCCCCATTCCGCCTTTGGCAAGCTGTACCATTTCCTTAAGCTTATCGAGCGTGCGAAAACTGCCATCTGAAAAGACATCCACAATGATGGCGTGAAAAGAGTTGGTACCGATATCAATAGCGGCAACGCGTTTAATGGGGACAACCTGGTTGTTATTGCTGCTGATGATCACGATAGATAAATCTCTTTAAAGCTTTTTTAATCATACACAAAAGATAGCAGTTTTTACAATGGATAGATTCAAGAATAATAGGCTTAATGTGAGTTAAAGATAAAGAGTTTTAAAACAGCTGCAAGATCTATCTGACGGAAACCCCGTCTGATGGATGGGCCTGAATGAGCATGATAAGCTGAATGATAACGGTCAGACCGAGGGGTAGATTAAACATTCCCGGATTCGATCTGATGGAAACCTCATCTGATCGATAGGCACAGGATCCGGATGCTGGATTTGGATACGAAATGAACTTGAGTGTTCCGATCAAACAAACGGTCAGACGGACTTGGAGCCGGCAGACCGTTAGCGAGGATAATTAAAAAATCATGCTTGCTCAATCAGTTTTGAATACCTACCATTGGCTAATTCGAGAATCAACTGTATGTTTATGCGATCTTTATTGTTACTCCTTTTTATTCCCGTATTTTTACTGGGAGCCTGCCAACCCAAAGAAACTCAAATCCCGCCATCTCCGGATGAGGTAAATATGGTTCTTGATGACTGGCACGCCGCCGCTGCAGAAGGAGACTTCGAGCGCTACTTCAATCATTTTGAAAGTGATTCTTCCATTTTCATGGGAACGGATGCTACCGAACGGTGGACCATTGCTGTGTTCAAACCGTGGTCAAAACCATATTTTGAAGATGACGGTGTGGCCTGGACTTTCACCCCAACTTTTCGAAAAGTATATTTTTCAGATACCGGAAAGACTGCGTGGTTTGATGAGGAACTCGATACTCCAAATCTGGGGCCGAGCCGGGGATCCGGGGTTTTGGTAAAAAATGAAAATGGGTGGAAAATTGCACATTACAACCTTACTATTCCCATCCCCAATTCTATTGTAGATGATGTGGTACAACAAATTGAAACTGAACTAAATAAATCGAAAGAATGATGAAGAAAGGGATATTAGGCACATTAATAATAGGATTTTTAATGTCGGCTCAGGCATGGGCTCAGCTGCAATCGCCCGCCGAATTTTTAGGCTATGAACTTGGGGAGCAATGGACTCCTCACTATAAAGTGCTGAATTACTTTCAGCATGTAGCCGAAGAATCACCGATGGTTACCCTGAGTGAATATGGGAAAACAAATGAAGGCCGGGAGCTGGTGTATGCGGTGGTGACCACATCAGGCAACCAAGCCAATATTGAAGAGATCCGCCTGAACAATTTAAAGCTTACGGGACTTGAAGACGGTGAACCTACCCAAAACCAAAAGGCTATTGTTTGGCTCAGTTATAATGTGCACGGAAATGAGACTTCCTCGAGTGAGGCCGCATTGAATACCATTTATAAACTGGTAACTGAGAACGCAGATTGGCTTGAAAATACCGTTGTAATCATGGACCCGATGGTGAATCCGGATGGGAGAGACCGCTATGTGAACTGGTACCGAAGTGTAGTCGGTGAAGAAGTGAATGTGAATCCTGAAACCCGTGAGCACAGTGAGCCATGGCCCGGAGGGCGTACCAATCATTATTACTTTGACCTGAACCGGGACTGGGCCTGGCAAACACAGGTAGAAAGTCAGCAAAGACTTCCCCTCTATAATAGCTGGATGCCTCATGTCCATGTCGATTTCCACGAGCAGGGTGTGAACTCCCCGTATTATTTTGCCCCGGCAGCTGAGCCATTCCATACGGCCATCACCGGCTGGCAGCGTGATTTTCAGACCATGATCGGAAAAAATCACGCCAAATATTTTAATGAAGAAAACTGGCTGTACTTCACCCGGGAGGTCTTTGACCTTTTCTACCCAAGCTATGGTGATACCTGGCCTACATTCAATGGAGCTATCGGGATGACGTACGAGCAAGCCGGTCACAGTTCAGCCGGACTGGGAGTGCTGACAGCCGAAGGAGACACGCTGATCTTACACGATCGGCTTACCCACCACACCACCACCGGATTATCAACAGTGGAGATCACAGCTCAAAATCACCAAAAAGTGATCAATGAGTTTTCGAACTATTTCAGCAATACGATCGAAAATGGTGCCGGAGAGTACAAAACCTTCGTTATCAGGAAAAGCAGTAATCCGGATAAAGTAACGAGCTTACTTCAATATTTGATGAAGCAGGAAATTGAATTTGGTGCGGCTACCCGTTCATTCAATACCAATGGCTATGACTACAGCACCGGTGAAACCGGACGCGTAAGTATTGAAGAAGGTGATTATGTGATCAGCACCTATCAGCCTAAAGGAACACTGGCACGCGTATTATTTGAGCCAAAGCCTGAATTGGTAGATTCCATGACTTACGATATCACTGCCTGGGAAATGCACTATGCATTTGGTGTTGATGGGTATGCAATTCCCGAACGTGTGAACGCCGGTCCGGTTACGTCCACTGCGGTAGATGAACTTACTCCATCCGTTGAAAAGCCATATGCTTACCTGGCAAAATGGAATTCCATGGAAGACCTGAAATTCCTTTCTCAGATCCTGCAAAAAGGAGTTAAAGCACGGTATGCAGAAGAAGCGTTCACCTTGAGTGGAAAAGAATACGAACCCGGTACTCTGATCATCACCCGAAATGGAAATGAGCATTTAGGAGATACCTTCGATCAAATTGTAAAAGATGAAGCAGATCTTCTTAACCGCAGGTTGATTCCCGCGACTACAGGTTTTGTAGAGTCAGGAAAAGATTTCGGGTCTTCAGCAGTGCGTTATATTGAGACTCCCAAAGTGGCCCTGATTTCAGGTAACGGTACCAGCTCCAATATGGTGGGGCATATCTGGAATTACTTTGATCAGCAGATCAATTATCCTGTAAACCTGATAAATACCGATGATATTAGCTCTGTAAATTGGGATGACTACCACGTGCTGATAATGCCAAGTGTATATGGCAGCGTAATCGGCGACAATGAAATTAGTGCCATCAGGGAATGGGTGCAGGGTGGCGGAACGCTGATTGCTATGGAAGGGGCTAATAACTTATTTTCCGGTAAGGATGGTTTTGCCCTTTCACGAAAAGAAAGGGAATCTGATGAAGAAAGTGATGATCCGAATGCGAAACTGGTGAAATACGACGAAGCTTCCCGGGAGCGTGTGAAAGAGATGAATGCCGGTTCCATCTTTGAAACTACCATGGATTACACGCATCCGCTGGCTTTTGGATATGGTGAGAAGTATATGTCCTTGAAACTGGGCTCCACAGCATTTGAGTATCTGGATAATGGCTGGAATGTGGGAGCTGCCAAAGAAGGCGCTCATCGAAGTGGTTTTGTTGGAAGTGAGGTTAAGAAAAGCCTTGAGAATACCCTTTCCTTCGGAGTCCAGAATATGGGACGAGGCCACGTTGTATATATGATCGATAATCCGTTATTCCGAGGGTTCTGGCACAATGGAAAGTTGTTGTTTGGGAATGCGATATTTTTTGTAGGGAATTAGATGGCGTTATAGTGTTACGGTGTTTTTCTTCTACTAACATCGTAACATTAACACTCTGACTCCAAATTATTATCTTAGGTAAACTTATTCAGGAGAACTAGTCGTAGATTATGAAGTCGAAAGAAACAAAAGCTATTCGTACGCAGACTGAGCGTACGAAATTTGGAGAGCATTCTTCCCCCATTTATATGACCTCCAGTTATGTTTTTGAAGATGCAGAACATATGCGGGCTATGTTTGCAGGTGAGGAAGAAGGAAATGTGTATAGTCGCTATTCTAATCCTACAGTAGATGAGTTTATTGATAAAATATGTTTGATGGAGGGGGCGGAAGCAGGCTGGGCTACAGCATCAGGAATGGCAGCGGTTTTCTCAACTTTTGCAGCACTTTTAGATGCAGGAGATGAAATACTTTCATGTCGTTCTGTATTTGGTTCAACCCATAAACTATTCACAGAAATTTTTCCAAAGTGGAACATTAGCACCAATTATGTTTCCATTAACGATCTGTCGGAATGGGAAGAGGCCATCACCCCCAAAACAAAGATTCTTTACCTGGAAACTCCTTCCAATCCAGCCTTGGATATTGTTGATTTAGAAGAAGCAGGAAAGCTGGCAAAGAAGCATAATTTGATTTATGTAGTTGACAATTGCTTCACTACGCCCATTATCCAAAATCCGATCGAACACGGAGCTGATCTGGTGATTCATTCTGCTACTAAATACATTGACGGGCAAGGGCGCAGTCTGGGAGGGGTAATTGCAGGGAAACAGGAATTGATAAATGAAATAGAAGCTTTTGCACGGCATTCCGGCCCGTGTCTTTCTCCTTTTAATGCATGGATGTTATCCAAAAGCCTGGAAACATTACAAATTCGGATGGAGCGTCACTCTCAAAGTGCACTTGATATTGCTAAGAGATTAGAGGACCATGACAATGTGGAGTGGGTGAAATATCCGTTTTTAAAAACCCATCCGAATTATGAAACGGCCTGTAAGCAAATGTCAATGGGTGGAGGAATTGTAACATTTGGCATCAAAGGTGGATTGGATGCTGGGCGAAACTTTCTTGATTCACTGGGCATGTTGTCACTGACAGCAAATCTTGGGGATTCCAGAACAATTGCAACGCACCCTGCCTCCACTACTCATTCTAAATTATCAGAAGAAGAGCGTCAAAAAGTAGGAATTTCCCAAGGATTGATTCGTCTCTCTATAGGTCTTGAAAATGTAGAAGACATCTGGGAAGATATTAATCAGGCTCTATAATCATTAATTATCGAGCCAATTCCGCTTCACTGGCAATAGATCCAAAAGCAGCCCAATTGCCGGTATCATACACATCACGCCAAATCTGATTAGCTCGTTCGGTGCGGCCGTTGATGCGATGCCAAAACCCAAGTCCGTAGCCAAGTGTGGCGTTATCTAATTCAGAATTCTTACCGGAAAGCAACTCATCAGGACTAAAAACACCTTTAAACACCATCAATAATTCATGGTAGCTGGTATTTTCGATCAGTTCCATGTCTCGGGAAACTTGATCAAGAACTTTTCCTGCTTCTTCATCACGACCGATTTTTCGCATAGCCATATATTGCCAATACCAAAAAGCCACCCGCATATCATTATTGTCAGAGACTTTAAGTCCGTTTAGGTACGCCTGGTTTGCCTTTTCATACTCTCCTTTTAGATAGTGTGCCAATCCCAGGTGGTACCAGGTATTGGTTTGCAGGGAACTGAGAGGAATATTCCGAGCATTAGGCAAGCCATCTGCTTCAACCACATCGGCCTGTCCTTTAAAAAGCTGTGCTGCTTTTTGAAAATTCTGAATGGCGAGGTCAAATTCCCGCAAGGTGATGTATCGGTGTCCTCGGTGGCGGTATAGAGCCGGCTCATTGGGAAACTCAATAATAGCTGATGAAAGCTGAACAATAGCTTTTCGATAATCTCCGGTATAAGCGGTTTTGCGGGCCTCCCAAATGTAGCTGTCCACTAAACGATCTTCTTCCAAAGCTAACGCACTAAGAGAATCGATACGGTTAGTGAGGGCAGGAGGAAGAGAGTCGATCTCAGTTTTCAGAGTATCCCCTAAAAGTGAAATGGTTTGAGCGGAATCAGGGAGGTTTTCAAATCGAGTCTGGTTTGTTTCAGGCTCACATGCAGCAAAAAGCAATGTGGCAGCAATCGCAAAAAAGAATAGGTGTTTCATAAGAACCGGCTGATTGTTTGAAATAAACGATGTTGCCAAATATAAAATGGTCTGGCTCAACTTCAATAATTAATTGAAGAGAATAGTCAGAATTGAAGAGGGATCTTGAGAAAAAGAAAGGCATAAAAATAGCCCGCTGGCTGGTACCGTGGGCTGCTTTTTGAATAACTACTCCCAATATACGGCGGAAATCATGCCTCGACCAAATTTGATTTACTTTGTATAACTAATAGAAAGTAATATAAACTCTATCAATGATTATGATGCAGCAAAGATGATTTTTAAGCTGTTAATTTAGATGGTGAAATGAGGTTCGTAAGTAATTTCGAGCGATAGAAAACCCAAATCTGTGAGAAAGAGAAAAAGAGCAATTTAAGTTAGCTAATTTTCGATACCTTGGCGACTTTCACCCACCCCTCCCTTCCCGAATGCTTTCGGGACCCGAGCGGGGAAGCTCCTTGGGTGGTTTTTTTTGTTGAATTAGAGATTGTAGCCATTGGCAATATTCTCTAAGCCATCTCAATTTCACCACAACGTCTTCCTCTCCCGGGAGAGGAAACAAAGGAGAGGGTGGGGGGCGGTAAAGCTCAGTAATTCTTCACTAAATCCATTACATAAAAAAAAGCTCCGTAGCAGAGCGTACGGAGCCGAATGGTACTTCAAAATTCTGTATTCCTCTGTTCAATATTCCTTAGAGCACATCCTCAACTTCATCCAGCTTCACGCCAACAAGTCGGGAAACTCCGGTATCAGGCATGGTAACGCCATACATCATTTCGGCCTTACTCATGGTTTTCTTGTTGTGGGTGATGATGATGAACTGCGTGTCTTCACTGAAGTTTTTGATCATCTTGGCAAACCGCTCAATGTTGGCGTCATCAAGGGGGGCATCTACCTCATCCAGAACGCAGAACGGAGACGGTTTCACCAGGTAAATGGCAAAAAGGAGGGCGATGGCCGTCAGTGTTTTCTCTCCTCCTGAAAGTTGTGAAATACCGGATGGACGTTTACCCCGTGGCTGTGCTTTTATTTCGATGCGTGCTTCCAGCGGGTCTTCCACATCCTGCTCAATGATAAGGTCGCAATAGTCATCGGCTTCAAAAAGTGTTTTGAATACCTGCTGAAAGTTTACCCTGATCTTTTCAAACGTTTCATTAAAACGGTTGGTCGCTGTTTCATTGATCTCATCAATGGTTTCAAGGAGCTGTTCTTCGGCTTCTTCAAGATCCATGATCTGCTCTTCATAGAAATCGAGCCGTTCCTTTTCCTCTTTATATTCTTCAATAGCCAGCGGATTCACCTCCCCAATGCTGTTCAATTTCTGCTTTAGCCAACTGATACGCTCTTTGGCCTGCTCCGGAGTTTTGTCTTCGGGAAGCTCACTGGTCACCTGCTTCATCAGGATGCCATAGGTTTCCCAGATATGATCGGATAACGCCTGACTTTGCATGTCCATTTTCTCACGCGCCATATCGAGATGATGGACCAGCTCCATATTCACCTCTTTACGCCGCCGCACTTCTTTCAGCTCTTTCTCAATCTCATTGATCATTCCGCGCTGCTTAGCCGCGGCTTCCTCCGCTTTTTCAAGGGCTTCATCAGCCTCTTTCTTGGCTTCACTGTTTGTAGTGATGTTCTCCTGAAGCTCTTTGGTACGGCCGGTCAGCGTTTCGATGCGTTCCTTACTTTCCCCGGTAAGCTCGGTACGATTCTCAATACGTCTCTTCACATTCTCGATGCCGGTTTCGGCACGCTGCACATCCCGCTCGAGATTATCTACTTTATTCTTAAGATCCTGATGCTTGAGCTGCGTATCGTTATATCGGCTTTGTGCAATAGAGCGTTCTTCTTCCAGTGTTTCAAGAAGTTCTTTTTTCTCCTGCTGTCTTTCATCCATCTCCAGCATTTTCTGCTGCAGCTCTTTTTGTTTGGGCTGAATGGAATTTAGTTCTTCCTGAGCAGTTCCCTCACTGCTCTTAAGGTTATCTTTACGGTTAACAAGCTCTCCGATATTCTTTTGATAGACCTGAACTTTTGAACTCAAACTGTGCTGTTGCTGCTCAAGCCGGCGCACTTCCTGCTCTTTCTCTTTCAGGATCTGGCTGAGTTTTCCTATGTCCAGCTTTTCATATTTTTCAACGATCTGCTGCAGATAATCTTCCAGCTTGGAGATCTCTTTAGAGGTCTTGGCCTCTTCCTTCTCGAGCTTCTCAATTTTATCTTTGAGTCCTACGCGGACTCCAGCATTTTTACTCTTGCTTCCGCTTTGGAAGAACCTGGCATTGGTGATTACTTCGCCGTCAGAGGTTACGCCAACGAGATCATCCTTTTTCCTGGTTCCGGCATAGGCGTCTTCAACGGAATCAAACACCATCACGTTACCGAGCAGTAATTGCTTTAGGGCAGAATATTCTCGCTTCGATTTCACTTCATCAAAAAGACTGCCATCCTTAACAGGGTAGGTAGCGGCAAGTTGATCGAGCGGAATGAAAGTAGCCCGCCCTTTTTTGTTTTCTTTGAGAATTTTGGCAGCGCGTCGGGCTTCGTCCAGTGTTTTTACAACCACGAAATTCAGTACATCTCCAAGAACGGCTTCTAATGCCACAGCATGCTTTTGATCGGTATCAAAGATCTCTGACACGGTGGTCATATCTTTGAAATCAAAACGATGGTTTTCAATCAGGAATTTAACGCTGCCGGGAAATGCTTCATTAGAGCTGGCAAGGTCATTCATCAGACGGATCTCAGATTCCAGCGATTCCTTTTTACTTTGAAGCGTTCGCAGTTCGTCTTTGATCTCGTTTTGCTTGTCAGCGAATTGCTCTCTTTTTTCGCGGGCCGTTTCCAGTTCTTCTTCCAGTTCGTCCCGTTCAACTACCAGGTTATCAAGCTTCTGTTCGATCAATCCCTGTTCGCCATTCAGGTTTTCGATCTCATCATTCAGGTCAACGATCTCATTGTTGATGCGCTCAAGGTCACCTTCCGTATTTTCAAGGCGGCTTTCAATTTTAATACGCTTGGTTTGAAGCTGATTCAATTCGTTATTAGTGGCACTCAGCTGAACTTCAATTTCATACAGTTCACTGCGCTCACGATTGTACTGCTGCTGAATTTGCCCATACTTTTTCTTTGAATCCTCGAGTGCCTTATTGGACTTTTCGAGCTCATCATCAAAACCTTCCAGCTTGTTCCGGCTGGATTCCAATAACTCTGTCAATTCTTTAAGGTCTTTCTCCCCGGTTTCGATATCCTTGCCATATTCGGCGATCACCTTTTTCTCATTCTCGATCTTCTCACGAGTGATGCGCAAATTAGTGTCGGCCTCACGAATGGAGTTATGCAGCTGACTTACCCTTCGCTGGGCTTCAGCTTGATTACGCTCTTTTTCAAGCAATTTGGCCCGGGCCTTTTCATCATTTTCTTCGAGCTCTTCTATGGCTTTGGTGATCTCCCTTTTCTCTTTATCCGCATTTGTAATGCGCTCCTTCAGCGGCTCCAGCTCACTTTTGATCTTGTTGAAATCGTGAAGGGTGAGGGCTTTATCGAGAAGCTCTAATTCGTCTTTGTAAACCTTTGCCTTTTCTGCTTTCTCGGCCTGTATTTCAAGCGATCGTGCTTTCTTTCTCAATTCTACCAAAAGGTCATCAACACGCTGCAGGTCCTTTTTGGTAGATTCCAGTTTCCGGATCGTCTTCTTACGTTGATCTTTATACTTGGTAACTCCGGCTGCTTCCTCAAAAAGTCGGCGACGATCGTTATTCTTATCATTCAGGATCTCCTCCACCATTTTCAGCTCGATCACGGAATAGGCATCCGATCCCATCCCGGTATCCATGAACAATTCCATGATGTCCTTCAGCCGGCAAGAAGTGCCGTTGATCAGGTACTCACTGTCTCCTGATCTATATAATCTTCGTGAGATGGTAACCTCACTGTACTCAATAGGAAGAATTCCTTTATCATTTACAAACGTGAGGGAAACTTCAGCCATCCCAAGGGCTTTCTTTTGAGCCGTTCCGTTGAAGATTACATTACTCATGGCGGAAGACCGAAGCAGTGAAGGCCGTTGCTCACCCAGAACCCAGCGCAAAGCATCTACAATATTTGACTTTCCACACCCATTCGGCCCCACAATAGAAGTGATCCCGCTGTCAAACTTTACTTTTGTCTTGTGAGCAAAACTTTTAAAACCCTGTAATTCAAGTTCGGATATATACATTTAGCAGGGTTGCAGATTACGGGTTTCGGGTTTCGGGTTTGGTGCTGTATCAGTCATTCTAAGTTAATTATACTTTCCAGCTTGTCTCAACATAGTTTATGAAGCTATTGATTTTTCGGCCTAAAGTGTCATATCTGTTTAGTAAATCTGTAAGTGGGTCGTCTTTAAAATGGATATCACTGATCATATTGAGTTGTGAAACGGTTTCATCGCAAGAAGAATGGGCAAAAATAAGGAATCGTACAAATTCATCTTTATATCTGCGTCTGCCAAAGCCTTCTGCAATATTATCTTTAATACTTTTTGATGATCGTCGAATTTGACTTCCCTGTTCATACATTTCAAATTTGGGGAGAGTCATTGTGAGTTTATGAACTTCAAATGCCAGATCATAAGCCATCTGATAAATCTCTAGATCCCGATAACTCTTCATAAACTACTTCTCTGGCAATTCGTATTAACCTCAAAAACAACATGTAACCTGAATCACGAAACCCGCAACCCTCCCCTCTACACAGTCATTATTTCTTCTTCTTTTTTATTGAGGAGTTCTTCTACTTTACCGGTGTATGTATCCGTCAGTTTTTGAATTTCGTCTTCAGCCTCATAGCGGGAGTCTTCTGAAAGTGATTCGCTTTCCACCGTTTTCTTAACTTCATCATTCGCATTACGGCGGGAATTTCGGATACTTATACGCGCTTGTTCAGCTATATCTTTCGCGTGTTTAACCAGCTCTTTACGTCGCTCTTCTGTGAGAACAGGCAGTGGAATAAGGATTCGGTCGCCGTCATTACTTGGGTTCAACCCCAATCCGGCCGACATGATCGCTTTTTCAATATCCTGCATCCCCGTTTTATCATAAGGTGAAACGACCAATAACCGCGCTTCCGGCGCACTGATGTTGGCGAGCTGCTGCAATGGAGTTTGTGAACCATAATAGTCCACTTTCACACTTTCAATAAGTGAAGGACTCGCTTTTCCTGCTCTAATATGCGAGAGTTCTTTTTTGAAAAATCCGGTAGCTTCGTCCATGTGAAGCTCAGCTTCATCAATAATTTCTTGTAATTCTTCCGGTATCATAATGCCAAAACTTGTTTATGCTTGTTTACTAACTTTGCGAAGTTAACAAAAACAGAAGTGAGGACAAACTGGGAAGAACATTGAACAGTCAATTACGAACATCGAACTCATAAAAAAATGTCGATGATTTCGACAGGTGATTTATTTGTGTCGATGAATCATGATTTTATAGACATATTATGGTTGAGCAGATGGTAGTGCAGCAAGACCCCAGGTTTTCAGCAACTTGCTTTTCAAAGCCTAAAACCATGGAGGTTTATTGTGGAAACCAAAACCCAGGCTTGTCAGGTTTCCGAAGGGCTGGATTTTTTAAGATTACACGACAAGCTTGCAAAACCTGACAGGCCTTGTTCGCTGCCATTCAAAGTTTAAATATCCCATTAAACTGCAAGAAAGCATCAAAAAGTGGTGTTTTACGCACCTCTTCCGGGTCAAATTCATATTTGGATTTGTTGGCACCCCGAACTTCTATTAATCCCCAATATTTAAGTGGAAGCATGATATGATAATAAAACTGCAAAGCAGGTGTGGTGTAAGGGTTCAGGGTAGAATAAAATTCAAAACGGGCATCATCTAAAAATACATTCCCCATAATGTTACCGATAGAATGCCACTCATCTCCCATAAACTGCATACGAAACAGAATGTAGGGAATAGAATCCTGTTGGTAAGGCATAGGATCCGAGTTCGTTAAATAGACCATATTCATCTGTTTGAAAAAAGCCGAAAATAATTTTTGATAAAGTTTTCCGGCATGCGCTGCCTTCATAAGATGGGCGTTTTTCTTTACCGGCACAAACTTTCCTTTGTATTTACGAATCATTCCGGCCATATCCAGCAGCACCCGTAAAGTATGTAGCGGCCATACGTCTACTTCATTAATTACCTTTTTAAGGTCCTTTAAATTTTCAAGAAAGCCATCGGGCCAAATGAATTTATCAACAAGGACTTCAACATATTTACGTTGCAGGTTTTCTTGCTCTTTAGTTACCTCAAAACCATTGTTTGTTGCAATTTCTGTTAAAAAAGTACGTGCGTTTTGAAAGAAGCCGACTTCACTGAGCATATCCAACGGCAGGTCATCTCGCAGGTAAAGAGGTGCGTTAGGGTCGGTCCAGTTGCTGAACATCAATTGGTGGATTTGGGCCGGCAACAGGCCTCCGTCTAACTCATCGAGTGAGATCCCCATTTTTTCGGCTTCGGCTTCCATAGTGCGATGGAAATCTTCAAATTCTTCCTCGCTGAGATTTTCCAGCCACTCCATGATATCACCCATAGATTCTTCAAATGAGGCGATACTGTCGTAGTTTTCCTCAAATCCCAGACCCGGGAAAAGGTCTAAATTATATTTCTCATCCAGATACTGCCGGGCCTCTTGTTTCGACATCCCGGAAAGATCCCAGGGAGTACCTTTAAAGTTCGTTATTACACCATTATTACCACATTTCTTACACTTCCAGCGGATTTCAGGGGGCAGATTGTAACGCGCTAATTCGATTTCTCCTTCACAATAATCTTCCTTGTTTGTATCCCATTTCATGCAATCAAACCGGGATATAATTTTTTTTCCGGCATCAACAGCGGTAGCCTCTTCGGTGTAGCCGGCCGCATCGTCTATGGCATTTTGTTCTTCTACAGGCAGGTCATAGAATTCTTCGGAATCTAAAAAAGGCGCTTTGTTAAAATCAACTTTAATGGCAGGCATGCAGTGCAAGAATTTATGAAACAGGTCATTTTCAAAAAGATAAACGTATTCAAATTTTAATGCAGTACAAACTTCCAAAGTTTCAGCAACTTGTTTGGCTCTGACTTTGGGATTTAAAGCCTTCTAATACTTGCAACTAAGTATAAAATAAACGTAATTCAAAAAGAGAATGACGGGATACTTAAAGCAATATTGGTTTTTATTCGGTGGCTTACCCGCGCCCGCGCAGCATGGAAAACAGTTGGTTTGATGATTTACGTTGGACGATTTGAGTTTTTATCTCAACCGGTGCAGGTATTGATGTTCTGAAACATCGAACTATCCACATTTAACGATACGATGTTACATGCGTTTTGAAGATAGAAATTTTGAGTTTTTTTGTTTAGGGGTGACGGGGGTTGTCACACCTTGTTGTTATTATTGAGCACGTAAACATGAACATATCATACAGAATATGAAGTTACATCTTACACTTACACCAAATACTGAACCCATAATCAAACTTCAATACGAAATATAAAATGATTCAAAAACTAGCAAAATTAGGTAAGATTGTTCCAAAGGATATGTTCCCTGATAATCCGCTTGGGTTAAATAGAGAGTATGAGGTAGAAGATATTGTTTTTCTGGAATTTGAATCAGGAGATTATGGGTGGGAATTTGAAGGTTTAACTATTGAAAAATATTCTAAGACCTATGCCGATAAATATTTGATGAAATCTGCCAAGGGTAGAAAAACTTCCGAGTTTCCTACAATCGATGTATACGCTGTAGATGGATTTAAAAATGAAGATGGTAAAATTGACCTTGTTCAAAGCAAATATGGCAATAAAATTACCTATATACTTGCCAAGCATAGTCCACTATTTGATGAAATAATTGAAGAAATAGAAAATAATGACGATGTAAAAAAAGAAATGGAGCATCGCCTGTTAGATTTTTCCCGCTTTGCCCTCAGTATAAAATTAAATGGCTTCTACATTGGAGAATACCCGGGGTTTCAAGAAGTCGTTCAACAATTAAAAGATAAATCAGGGAAGAAAGATTATTACCTGTTTAATAAAAAAAAGTACGAAGCGCATGAAAAGCTTTGTTCGATTACTAATAGTATTGAGCCAACAATATGGGGTTATGTTTCACCCTATAAGTTTTATGCTGTGAAAACGGAATATGCAGCTGTTCCCGGCGGTTTTGATGCAACACAGGCCTGGAAAAATTTTCCTGTATCACCAAGAGGGGCGGAGTATTTAGAACGAGCAGATAAGTTTATTCAAGAATATTTAAATTTCCGTTTTTGTGGCTATAACTACTTTCTGTTGCCAGAACGAATTTTAGAGATTGGTGATGAGCAGGAGTTTTTAGAGTATCTCATGGAGTTTAAAAAATTTTGTTTAGCCAGAGAAAATAAAAGTAACACTCAGTTGGAAGAAGATCTTCTTGAATTATTGGAGGAAGGTAACAACTCAGCAAATTATACCCTCTTTTTTTATGAGAAGAATAATTCTGAATTTAAAATTTTAGCATCAATAGAAGATATATTTCCATCCTATGCTTCGACAATAGTTGGAGCTAAGAAAGAATCGGAAAATCATGAAATTTTTAGAGGACTGACTCGCAAGAAAGAAAAATATAACCTGAAGTTCTTCTTTTCGTATATCAAAGAGTTTGTACCGGAACAGGCAGCTTTTTTAGAGATTGTGAGAGCAATTTTTATGCAAAAGAGCATTGATTACGACTACCTTTTACAACGAATGGTAACTAAGTTTCGGGTGGATTTTGCGAACAACGAGCTTTTCACCGTAACGGTTTTAAAAGCTATTCTAATCTTAAAGTTACTTAGCAAACTCGAATTGATAGAACTAACCAAAACCAACGAACAGACAATTATGGAAAATATTTACGAAGAGTTTTTTGAGGAGCATGCTGAGTTTTTTAATTCAGAAAATTCGGCAACTAAGAAAGCTGTTTTTTTGGAAGGGGTATTGGCTCAGTTTCTCTTAAACATTCAATATCAAGACCGTAAAGCAACACCTTTTCGCAGCAGACTTAATTCACTAAAGCTGAAAGAAAAACATATCAAAAGGTTATTACCGGAGATAATTGAAAAGTTAGAGCAGTACGACAAAAACTATTACCGAGATCTTGAAGAAACTATCTCACACTATTTATTAAGTGCAAAATTTGATCTAAGTGATAACGAAATAAGCTTTTATTTCACAATGGGTATGAACCTGGCTAAAGAATTTAAATCAACAAAAGAAAACGAATCAACCAACGGAGAATAAACTATGGCTGCTATAATCAATCGGGAAGAATTCTTATTTATATATGATGTTACGGATGCAAACCCTAACGGAGATCCTTTAGATGAAAATAAACCAAGGATTGATGAAGAATCGGGAATTAACATTGTAACTGATGTACGATTAAAAAGAACTATACGCGACTTTCTATTTAATTTTAAAGGGTACAATGGTAAAAATGGTAAGGATATTTTTGTCCGTTCTACCGAATCCGAAAAAGGAGGGCTTAAAGATGGCAAAGAACGTACCGGCGATTTTAAGAATTCTGAAGAAGAAATATTAAAATCATGTATTGACATTCGACTATTTGGGGGTGTATTACCGATAGATAAAGACTCTATAAAGTTTACCGGACCAATACAATTCAAGATGGGAAGATCTCTTCATAAAGTAGAGCTAAAGCATATAAAAGGAACTGGAGCTTTTGCATCAAAAGCTGGTGCTAAACAGCAAACATTTCGAGAAGAATATAATTTACCCTACTCACTTATCGCTTTCTACGGAGTTGTCAACGAAAATGCAGCAAAAGAAACCGGTCTTTCAGAAGACGACCTTAAAGAGTTTTACGAAGCTATGTGGATGGGCACAAAAAACCTGATATCCCGCTCTAAAATGGGGCACATTCCCCGCCTACTTGTAAAAGTGAGACATAAAGAGCCTTATTTTTTTATTGGCGACCTGGATAAATATGTAAAACTGCAAACCGATAAAGCGGATGAAAAAATAAGAGATGTTACAGATGTATCTATTGATCTTTCTGATTTATCAAAAGTATTGGCGGATAACAAAGATAAAATTGAAACAATCAATCTTAAACAAGGAGACAGAGTTAGGGTGAACGGATGGGAGCACTAAAAAAATCAGAGGTGCTGGTTTTCGACTTATATGCTGATTACGCTCAGCTAAAAAAATATTATACCACTATGTCACCATTATCCTTCGCGATTCCTCCTGGTACAGTAATTCGTGGGATTTTGGGGGCATTAATTGGCATAGATAAAAGTGAGTCGCCTGAATATTTTCATGGGATTGACCTTTCTCTCCGGCTAATAAATCCGGTTAAAAAAGTGAATATTCCAACCAATCTTTTAAAGACGACCTCCAGAAAACATTTTGCTAGATATGAGAATCATAAACCGACAAATATCGAGTTTGCTAAAGATGTACGATACCGCATATACCTTAAAACAGAGCAAAAAGAAATTTATGCGAGCATCAAGAAGCATTTAATTAATCATAGCTCTGTATATACATTATCTGTAGGTATTTCTGAGGCATTGGCGAATTTTGAAAATTTTCGTGAAACTACTGTAGAATCCAATATTTTAGAAAAAACAACTATTGATAGTATTATTCCCACAGATTTAATTTCTGATCCGGATTTTAAAGAAGTAGAAATATTTACTACTACGCTTCCCATGAAAATGATGAATGATAGAGAGATTATCGAATATCGCGAATTTGCTTTCGAACGCCGTGGGTTACCTATTCGGGCAAAAGTAGAGAGTGCCGTAAAGTTAAGCAGTGGAGACCATGTCGTATTCTTTTGAACTATGGTCTCATCCAGAAAAACTGTTAAAAGATCATATTACAGGTGTGTTCGAAAATGGACATGTAATTTGCCAACGACTTTCTGTTGATTCTGATTTCAAAATATTGATTGATTTATGCCTGCTTCTACATGATTTTGGGAAATCAAGTATTTTTTTTCAGGAATACATTCATGCAATCCATGATAGAGATATAGGCAAAATAACAGAGGAGGAGTTTGAAGACATAAAATACAAACTTGGAAAGCGAAAAAATCATGCTCGAATATCCTCTATCTGGGCGTTTTTGGCTATACGGCAAAAGCTTGACAATCCAGTATTTGCCTTGATCGGCTTGATAACAGTGCTACGTCATCACGGGCATTTAACTAATCTTGACGAGATGCTTGACTTTTCAGGGGTAGATTTTTCTTCTTTAAAAGAAGTAAGCGCCAAAAGTAACTACGAAGAGTTTTCTCAAATTTTAGAATTTAATGGTTATGAATTAGAAGAGTTCAACCATATTTACTTCGAAAAAAAGTTAGACAGTTTTTTTGATTCAAGGCATTTTAGAAGAAAGTGGATAAAAGAAATACAGAAAAAACTTAATTCCGATACGTTTTATGACACAAGCTTAGTCTTCTCAATTCTATTAGCTTCCGATAAAGGAGAGTGTATTTTTGATGGAGCTATATTTCAACGAGATATTGAAGAACTGCCGACAACACTTGTTGATATTTATAAGTTTAAAGAGTTTGGACCTTCAACAAAGAATGATTTAAATCAACTAAGAAACGAGGTTTATGATTCTGTAAACCAAAATATCTTAAAAATAACCTCTAAAGATAAATTTCTTTCAATAAATGTGCCTACTGGCATTGGCAAAACACTTACTGTTCTAAATTCTTGTTTTAAGCTTTTAGGAAAAAGAAATGATCTGCAGAAAATTATTTACTGTTTACCTTTCACTTCGGTAATTGATCAAAATGCAGAGGTTATTAGCGAAATACTTGAAAAAAATAAGATCGAAAGTACTTCTGAGTATTTACTAATCAATCACCATTTAGCTGAACTAAAATACGAGGCTAAAACTGACAACAATGAAATTGATGACAATAAAAGTGAATTTTTAATTACTCAGTTTGAATCAATCATCTGTGTTACAACATTTTATCAATTACTCTATGGGTTATTTACCGGAAAGAACAATGAAATAAAAAAGCTCCATAGTTTCGCGAATTCGATAGTCATTCTTGATGAAGTTCAAAGCATTCCAAGTAAATATTGGCCGCTTGTTAAGGAGGCCTTAACGAAAATAGCTGATCAATTAAACATTACATTTATTTTTGTTACAGCTACACTTCCTATGATCTTTTCAGAAGAAAAAGGGGAGATCAAAGAACTTGTTAAGGATAAAAAAACAATTTTTAGCTCTGTTGATAGAATTGAATTAGAAACGTCATTACTGAAAAGGCCTCTTAATAAAGAACAATTTTTAGAAATTTTGGAGAAAGATATAGATCAAAATTCCGGTAAAAGTTTCTTAGTTATTTTGAACACTATTAAAGCATCGAAAGATATTTATTGGTCTTTAAAAGATTTGTATCCTAACCTAATCTACCTTTCTACCAATATTCCACCAGTCGAAAGATTGAAAAGGATAAAAAAGATAAAAGCTGCTAAAGAGAATTATATTGTAATATCTACACAGCTTGTCGAGGCAGGTGTAGATATAGATCTGGATATCGTTTACAGAGATATTGCACCACTTGATTCAATTTTCCAATCTGCTGGCAGATGCAATAGAAATGCAATGAGTAGTAAGGGTGTCGTAAAAGTATTTTCCTTATTAGATGAGACAAAAAGGTACGCCAGCTACATATACAGCAAAGCTGATTTAGACACGACCCAAATGTTGCTGAAGGAGAAAGAGATATTTAATGAAGGTGAGTTTTTCGATTTAGCAAATAAATACTATGCATCGATAACAAAAACACCAAGGGACGAATCCTTGCATATTCTTAAAGAAATAGAGAAGCTAAATTATACTAACGCATTTGATCCCCAACAGCATAAAAACGCGTTTGAATTAATTGAAGATATTTCAACTTATCCAGCGTATGTCGCCATCGAAGAAGAAGCAAATAGACTTATTGTAAAATATCAGGATTTAATTGATACTGATTTTGACTCTACTTTCGAGAAAAAGAGAGAAATAAAAAACGTTTTAAAAGGACTTTCGAAGTATTCAGTGTCCGTCCCCGAGAAGTATGCTTTTAAAAACGATTCATTTTATTATGTCATATCAAAAGAGCAAAAAGATTTTGCTTACGATCGGGAAACTGGCATAGAATTTGAAGATGGAGTAGCAATTATTTAGAAGTTGAAAGGAACCTTTCCCTCTGTGCAAAATAATCTGTTAAGTACTTCGCCCAACGAAATTAAAATTCCAGTAATTGTACATTCCGAATTATGGTATGGGGTGCAGAAAAATGAACGAAAGGAAGAAAACAAACAAAAGGAATATCCATGCCTACTCCCCCAAACCATCATCCGCTTCCCTAAAATCAAACTTCGCACGCGCGATGCGCATAAGCTGCTGAGGTACTTTGAGAATTTGTTTAAAGAGAAGTCAGAGCTGCTGCAGATCAATATTGAATGCGGGTATTTCCTTTAATTTTCAAAATCTTAAAAGAACATATTTTTTATTACATTGGTAGTATGTCACGTAAAGAAAGAATATTAAATAAAATCAGGTCAATCGAGGATTCCGAAGTATTGCAGAAGCTGGAGCAATGGGTGGATAAGGTATGTAATACAGGAGTGAAGGAACAAGGTGAGACCTACCTGGAAAAATCAGCGTCAGCAAAAAAGCAGAGTGATTCAGGCAATGCGTTAAAATGGCTGCATAAAATTGCCGAACAGGGTGGAGTTTCTGCAATTGAAGATCCTGTGGAATGGCAAAAAAAAGAACGAAGAGACCGAAGCCTTCCAATACAATAACTAAATGATATTGCTGGATTCCAATATTATTATCTATGCGGCCCAACCTGCTTACCGGGAACTACGAAAGTGGTTAGAAAAACAGGTATTTGCTATTTCTGAACTTTCCAGGCTTGAAGTGATGGGATATCACCGGATTGAAGAAGATAAAAGAGAATATTTCCATCAATTTTTTAATGTGAGTCGGATTTTACCTATTTCAGAAGAAGTTATTGAAACAGCTATTCCTATTCGCAGAACTTATAATATGAGTTTGGGTGATGCTGTGATTGCTGCAACGGCCATACACTATGGCTGTAAGCTCTGCACCAACAATCAAAAAGATTTTAAGAAAGTTGATAAACTTCGATTAGTAAATATTTCAGAATTTGTATAACAAAAGTATATGACGCTCTCCCAAACCATCATCCGTTTCCCTGAAATCAAACTTCGCACCCGCGATGCACACAAGCTGCGGGGATATTTTGGGAATTTGTTTAAAGAGAAGTCAGAGCTGCTGCACAATCATATGGGCAATGGAGAATTCAGGTATGACTACCCCCAGGTGCAGTATAAAGTAATTGACCAAACGCCAATGCTGGTAGCCGTGAAGGATGGGGCGAAATTGCTGCCGGAGTTATTTCTCAAGATCAGGGAATTAAAAATTGGGCATGAAATTATCCCGGTTCACCAAAAAAATATAGAAGCCAAACAACTTGAAATAGGTGCAACGGAAGGATTCAAGGACTATCAATTTCAAACCTTATGGATGTGCCTGAATCAAAAAAACCATCAGCGATATGAAAACAGTACGCCTGATAAACAAAAACAACTTCTCGAGCGCATCTTGATTGGCAATTTCCTTTCCTTTTTTAAAGGCATGGATCATTTCATAGAAGAACAGATTGAGGTGGATGCTAAGTTTCAGGAAAAACAAACACGGTTCAAAAATAATACCATGCTGGCTTTTGAAGGTAGTTTTAAAACGAATGTATCTCTGCCCGACTTAATTGGCCTGGGAAAATCAGTGGCTCGGGGTTTTGGAACGATAAAACGGATTTGAAGCAGTCATTTTTATGAAGTAAAGATCAAACAATATGCACTTATACATTACCACATACGGGGCTTTTCTTCACATAAAAAATGGCATGTTTGAGGTGAAGTACATCGAGGATGGAGAGGAGATCAAAAAGAAAATCCCGCCTAAAAAAGTATCGGGTATTGTACTTGATCGGGGCACCTCTCTCACCTACGAAGTGGTAAAAACGGCACTTGAACATAATATTGACATTGTTTTTGCCGAAGGAGATGGCGCCCCAATAGGCCGGGTCTGGCACAGCAAACTCGGTAGTACCACAAAAATACGGAAGCGACAATTACAGGCGAGTTTAAATGAAGAAGCGGTTTATTGGATTAAACAATGGATCGCAGACAAAATTCAGAACCAAATAGATTTTATAAAGGAACTAAAAAAACATCGTGCTGCAAAATCTGATGAAATTGATACGGCTTTGGATAAACTGAATTCCCAAAAAACAAAAGTAGAAGAACTGGAGGGAGACACCATTCTGGATATTGCAGGCACGCTCCGCGGATATGAAGGCACGGCAGGCCGGGTGTATTTTCAGTTGTTATCTTCACTTTTATCTAAGGAATATCAATTTAAGGGCAGGAGTTTTCGTCCGGCTGAAGACCCGTATAATGCTTTTCTGAATTATGGATATGGTATTCTCTATTCCCGAATCGAAAAATGTATCATGATTGCCGGGCTCGATCCTTATGTTGGCTTTCTGCATCGCGACGACTACAACCAAACCAGTTTTGTCTTCGATTTTATAGAGCCTTACCGGCCTTTTGTGGATTTGACGATTTACCGTTTGTTTTCAGGGAAGAAAGTGAGCCAGGATCATTATCATGAAATTACAAATGGTATTGGGTTGACTAAAGAAGGCAAGAAATTAATAGTCGAAAATTTTATTCAGCGGTTTGATGTGGACAAGATTCGTTATCGCGGACGAAATCAAACCCGGATGAATGCCATTCAACAGGATGCGCATACGTTTGCGAATGAGCTGATTTCTTTGGTGTGATCCAGATTAAATGAATAAAGAAAGACATCCAGGGTTTTCAGCAACATTATTCGATTCTACCTTCCAGAGTATAAATCCTGGAGGTCTGAGGTATTAAAATCTAATTTCCATAAAAACCTGTTAAGATGATTTGTTGGGTACTGTATGATATCAGAAATGATAATGCCAGAAGTAAAATTGCAAAAGCCTGTGAAAAATCAGGATTATACCGGGTACAATATTCGGTGTTTCTTGGAAGTATTGAAGCCAATGAAAAAGACACCCTTCAACTTCAAATCGAAGATCTTATGAATGAAGACCATGATTCGGTGTATATCTTCCCCATGAGTAAAGATGAGCTACAGACTTGCGCGTTATTGGGGCAGGCATTTGATAAAAAAATGATAACAGACGAAGTTAAGGCGATGTTTTTATAAAAAGCATGAAAATTCTATCATCTAAAAACCTTGCAGGTCTATGCGAATTTATTATTTTGAAAAATGAATAAATTCAGTGTCACCCCTTCCGAGATTATTCAGTACTTGTACTGTCCAAGGTTTATCTATTTTGAGAAAGTACTGGGAATCCCCCAATATGAAGAAAAATCCTACAAAGCTATGCGTGGGCGACATCTACATGAAAAGAAAACACGAATAAATAAAGAATACCTAAGAAAAAGCATCGGGGCAACTCATAAGCTGCAAGAACAATATTTAACCAATGATCTGCTGCGAGGAAAAGTGGACGAAGTTTTGACTCTTGAAGACGGAACCATGGCTCCGCTTGATTATAAATTTGCCCAATACAAAAACAAAGTATTTAATACCTATAAAACCCAATTGGCTTGTTATGCGTGCTTAATTGAAGATAATTTCGATAAAAAAGTAGACAGGGGATATTTGGTATATACCCGAAGTAAAAATAAAGTGATTGAAATAGAAATTAATGAGACACAAAAACAGGAAGTTAAAGAATGCGCTGTTGCCATTGGTGAAATCATTCAGGACAACCGATTTCCCAAATCCACTCGTTACAAAAAAAGATGTATAGAGTGTACCTACCGGAATATTTGTATTCAATAAAAAGTCTTTTAACTTTGATAGTGAAACAGCAAAAACCTCCATAGTTTTCAGCAATTTGCAAAAAATCAGGCTGTATCGTTTAAAACCCTGGAGGTTTGGGTTGAAATTAGTTTCCGAACCTAAATTTATTTATTGGTAGCGGGTGTGGTCATCTTATTTTTATAATTTACAATGTATTAGAAGAACTTTTTTTCTCGGAAATGTTCAAATGAGCAGAACAAATGAATAAATATGAAAAGAAATCGGGAGTAATTAGTCTTAAAATAGATTTATATAGATCAAACAAATACAAAATCTTATTGATAGCCGGCTGTTCGAATCACTAATCCACTACAACAAGGATTGAAACTAACTGGGTTAATTCTTATACGGGTGAACCTATTGTTGTTCGAATCACTAATCCACTACAACAAGGATTGAAACTCAGGTATTCAATCTCCAACCGCAAATCACTAAAAGTTCGAATCACTAATCCACTACAACAAGGATTGAAACAATATCTAAGATTATGATTGGTATAGGAAAATTAGGTTCGAATCACTAATCCACTACAACAAGGATTGAAACATATTTGTGAAAGTGTCCTGCATTCGCTCAATAGTAGTTCGAATCACTAATCCACTACAACAAGGATTGAAACGTTCTATCGATTATAGTCTTGTCTGGCTTCACTATGTTCGAATCACTAATCCACTACAACAAGGATTGAAACGAGCATCAAGGGCGAAGCCCGCTTGATAAGTTAGGGTTCGAATCACTAATCCACTACAACAAGGATTGAAACCTAACCTACTTGGTACTTCTCAAATGACAATACACAGTTCGAATCACTAATCCACTACAACAAGGATTGAAACCTAAACATACTGATAAGAATATACCGGAAAAACCGGGTACGAAACAAAAATCCACTACACCAAGGATTGAAACTTCAAGCACGAGGCGCTTAAAGACTCCAACCCGGAGTTCGAATCACTAATCCACTACAACAAGGATTGAAACAAACAAAAATAGAGAATAACCATCCATTTTAAAAAGTTAGAAGCAAAAATAAACTAAAAAAAGGATAAAAACATACAAAAAATAAAAAAAA
>JAKURD010000013.1 GCA_022450045.1 Gracilimonas sp.
GATATCCTTTGCGGAAATCTGCGAGAATCCTTTTGAAGGATCGTTTTGCCAAAATGTATTTCAACGTTTAGGACGCTATTGATCCGTAACATAACGTGAGTTCTATATAATTATCCTCGTCAAAGCCTTTGAGGCACGGTCTGC
Source organism: Gracilimonas sp. (assembly GCA_022450045.1). Lineage (GTDB taxonomy): Bacteria > Bacteroidota > Rhodothermia > Balneolales > Balneolaceae > Gracilimonas. Next base: position 145 of record JAKURD010000013.1, read on the forward strand.
CGGCTCCAAGTCCGTCTGAGCGTTTGTTTGATTTGAGCGCCTGCGTCTTTTCCTTATCCTAATCCAACACCCGGCGCCTGTAGCATCGATCAGATGGGTGATCCATCAGATCGAATCCAAGAATGTGTAACCTGCCCCCCGGTCTGCCGGCTCCAGGTCCATCTGACCGTTTGTTTGATTTTGATTCGGGCACCTAAGCTCAAAAGTACTTTTTGCCCATTAAATCACCTCTGCCTGTTTCATCGATCAGACGGGGTTTCCGTCAGATGGATCTTGCAGCTATTCTAATATTCTTTATCTCGAATTCACGTTAAAATAATATTCGATAAAAACGCTCACATTGATGAAGCTTCATCAACATCCAGCTTTTTTGTGTCTTTTTCATTTCCAAATTTAGCCCCTGTTGGCGGGCGGTACTTCTGAAACGGGATCTTCAGGAGATTTCCGAGGTTATCATTTTCTTTTGGATCCATATGAGTGTCTATACCATATTTCAATTCTGAAATGTCGTTTACTTCAGCAAAAGTCCCAAACATACGATCCCAAACCGCGAAGATGTTACCATAATTCGTGTCGGTTAGAGGCTGAGTGTAATGATGATGAACCTTATGCATCAAAGGAGTGATGAACACCCACGATAATGCCCGGTCCACTTTTTTGGGCATGTTTATATTGGCGTGAGTCAGATGCGCGAAAAGCGCGGAAATGCTTTGATATAAGAATACGATCCAGATCGGAACTCCAACCAGGATCACCCCAATGATAGTGAAAACCATTCTGAATACAGCTTCTCCCGGATGATGACGAAGTCCGGTTGTTACATCAACGGTAGTATCGCTGTGATGAACAAGGTGGAACTTCCACATGAATCTCACTTTGTGCTCTATCCAGTGAATCAGGTAAGCACCAAAGAAATCGAGCAGCATCACCCCAACGATCGCCTGGACCCAAACAGGCATTTCAACCCATTGCAGAATACCGAATTCGTTGGAAGTCACATAATTGGATGACCATACCAGTACTCCGGCAAACCCCAGTCCGATCACTACAAAGAATCCATTCAGTACCAAATTCAGAGCTGCGTGGCGCACTTTTTTATATCCGAAATCGAAAAGAGGGAAAACTCCTTCGATCACCCAAAAAAGAAAAATCCCCCCGATCAGGATACCGGCCCTGAATGTGGTAGGTACGTTTTCAAAAAAATCTATGAATGCTTCCATGGCAGTAAATCTATAACTGGTGTTAATGGTTTTATAAAGATGCTAAAATGGTGAATCAGGTTCAAAAAGTATAGATAATAAAAAAGCCTTCGCACATTGAAACTGCACGAAGGCTTTGAAGAGCTAAATTATTTTTACTTAGTTGTTAGGATCAAGTATGCCCGCTATTCTTTCTCGTGCATCTTCAAGATGAACACGAGTCGCACGGTCAATATTACCGGCATTCAATCGGCGGTCAATATCGCGCTGAAGGATAACAAGCTGATTTCGTACGATCGGCTGAATATCGGATTGTCCAACATTCACAGATGGGCCGAACCAACCGCCGCCCACAACTTCAGCAGACATCAGGTCATTCATCTCATCGATGTATGCACGCTGTAAATATCTACGATGTACACCGATACTTTCTCCTGCACGTACTTCACTGAAGATGCCATTACGTATATCATCCATCATTTCAAATGCAGTATAAGTATTATCATCTGATCTTTTTTCGAACTCGATCAGTCGGACAATGCGCTGAGCACTCACAAGATTTGAAAGTACTCCTGCCTGTGCACCTCTAAACATCTCTAAAGCGGAAGCCTGATTCACACGATCAAGAATATCACTGTTGAATGACCAGGTTGGAGAGCTGAAAGCATGTTGTTGCAAAAATTGCATGGCTCTTCTCTGAGTTGCTTCATCAACGGGTTCATACACAACACCCTCTTGGTCAAAAGTTTTGTGGTTTTCATACACCCCGCCAATATTACTGAGGGCATGTCCCATATATCGGTTCCACTGACCTACTATATTACTATATAGCTCACTGAGATCATCAAAATTTTCACCGTCTTGTTCGATCCATTCGATCAGGTTTTCGGTGATGATTTGAAGATTGGCAAGACCAAGCTCGCCGGCTTGCATAGCATCGTTTGTAAGATCTTCGTTCTGTGACCTTGGGTCAATTTTACTGCCGGTTTGGCGCCCGTAAAAGTAAACGGGATCATCGGCTCTTTCTTTGGTCCACTCGTTGAGGGTTTCTTCAATCTCTTCGTCACTCATGTCCTCCGGGAACCATGTGTAACCCCATTTAGCATTCCACTTGTCATACTCACCTACTGCAGGATAGAAGTTTGTAACTCCATCACCCGGTTGTGCAATATAGTTGAAGCGGGCATAGTCCATGATGGAAGGAGCCGTTCCGTGTGTTGAAGTAAACTCAGGATCACGAAGCTGTTCAACGGTATAAGCATAACTTGATCCAAAGTTATGAGGAAAACCGAGCGTATGGCCTACTTCATGCGCCGATACAAATCGGATCAAGTCGCCCATAATCTCATCATCAAATTCCACTCCGCGGGCATCCGGATTGGTTGCTGCAGTTTGAACAAAGAACCAGTTTCTAAGCAGGTTCATAACATTGTGATACCAACCGATATCACTTTCAAGAATCTGCCCTGATCGCGGATCATGCACGTGCGGGCCATATGCATTTTGTACAGGAGATGCGAAATAACGAATTACGGAATAACGTACATCTTCCGGGCTAAATTCCGGGTCTTCCTCTTCTGTTGGAGGGAGTTTACCTGCAATTGCATTTTTAAATCCGGCTGCTTCAAAAGCTACCTGCCAGTCATCTACACCTTGAATAAGGTATTCTCTCCATTTTTCAGGTGTTGCAGGATCCACATAGTAAACTATTGGATTTACCGGTTCTACTAACTCATCACTTTCACCATCAAGCCAAGCTTTATAAGCTTCTTTATCTTTTGGTATCAATTTCCAACGGGTAATATGTCGAATTTGCCTGGCCTTTTGAGCTTCATCGGTGTACTCAGTTTTATTTACACTGAAAAAACCAACACGCTGATCATAACTGCGAGGTCTCATCTCCTCTTCAGGAAGTACGATCATACTGTGATTTACTTCCATAGAAATCGTACCTGTTGAGGAATTTGATGGAGGCTCACCCGCATCATATGTTAATACATTACGTGCTTCTATATTCTCGGGATAACTGTTTATGTGTTCAATGAAAGTACGACTGCCATCTAATCTTCTTACCTGATAAGCTCGTCGTTGGCCACTTGACATACCCAATGATGGTATATCGGAGGTAAATAATGGTGTGATTTCAATTACGAAACCGCTTGAATCTTCATTCAAAGCTTCAATATTAAAAGAAGCGATGATTGGCTCAAAATTTGAATTACGAACCGCTTCATAGATCGGCTTTTCTTCAGAAGCTACATTCTCATAGGATACATGCCGAAGTAGAATATTTTTATCCTTCTTTTCCCATCGTACGATCTGAGTATTAAGTTTCTCACCACCGTAACCAATATTGTCGGCCGTTTTAGCAACACGGGTTACTAATAACATCTCACGACCTAAAAGCCCATCAGGAATCTCATAGTAATACTTGTCATCAACTTTATGGACATCGAATAACCCTTCATCAGATTCAGCGTCTTCAGTAATAACGTCGCTATACTTTTTCATCTCATCATTACCGCCGGAACCATTTGGTCCGCTCTTGGCACTTTGTGATGAGCGCTCAGACTCCGATACCGTTTCTGATGATTTGCACCCCGCAATAACAAAAACAAGGCTCAGAAAAAATACAGAGGTTTTCATAAAATTAAATTTTCCGTAATTCATATATCATTTAGTTTATTTATTTAAAAAAAACAGATTTATTCAAATCAGGTTAGTTAACAAGCTAATCAAGTAGATTGATCTTTGTATAGTGTAAAAAATTAAAAAAGGGGTATTGTGAGTCTAACCGAGATGCTCGATAAACCAACCTTCGGTCCAATCCAATACTTCGGAAAAAGGCTTCGGGAAGTCTTGATTTCCAAAAGGATGACCTGCTCCATAGGTGTGAGTTCCGCTTGCTACTAATCGGAGTTCTTTGTCACGGGCTTCGCAGGCAATATGGAGTTTTTCGGAATCAGTGTAAGGCACCGACTCGTCATCACGACCGTGAATGAATAGCGTTGGAATGCGTAATTCTTTGACCCGTTCTATGGCAATAACCCTATCGGCATTATTGATCGAATCTTCATAAACCACTTTTCCAACCTTCATCTTCTGGCCTGTTCGGGTATTTTCAATTTCCGTAAACCCCTGCTTTTCCCAGTCTTTTTTCATCTGGTCGGTCCACCGTTCACGGTAATCCGCTACTGCCGACCAAGTTACAAGACACTGTACCGGAGCATATTCCACAGCCGCCGCAATTGCAGTCTGCCCTCCCCGAGAATGTCCCAGAATGCCAATCACATCGGTATTCAGGCTGGAATGGTTATCTGTGATCTCCCCTCTCTGAAGAGCATCAATCACCGTTCCAATATCATTTAGGTCTTGTGAAAAAGTCTCTCGTTCAAAGAGCTCCATCTCTGTGAACTCGGTCTTGTTGTCACCAATTCCATTCAATGAAAAATTCATGGCTACTACTCCAAATCCGGCTCTTGCCAGCTCTTCACACACATCCGGAAAGGGGCCCCAATCTTTAAAGCCTTTGAATCCATGCAAAAATATGATCACCGGAAAACTCAGTGCATTTCTTGAAATTGGAGAGTAAAGGTCATACCGAATCGGCAATCCTTCGGTGGATTCTATTTGTCCTGATGAGATCGAGATACTGCTTACTTCCATAAAAAAGAGATTATTTATCTTTGTTGAAATCTAATGTTTCCAGTTTAACCAATTTCCGGAGGTTATTAATTTCATGCTGGCGTAAAAACCTCCAACGGCCCATTGATACGTCTTTCAGAGTGAGCCCTGCATATTCGATCCGTTTCAGTTTTGTAACTACCGTTCCGTGGAATTGTACCATTCTTCGTATTAGGTGATTCCTTCCTTCAAAAACCGACATTTCAAAAGTGTGGGGATCATCAACGAATTGGATGATATTATATCCCTTGGCAATACCATCTTCCAGTTCTACCCCTTCCAGAAATTGTTCCAATTGTGCTTCCGTGAGTGGATCTTTGGTTCCAACCTGATAGGTTTTGCGAACGCTGTAACTTGGATGCATTAGCCGGTGTGCAAGGTCTCCATCATTTGTTAACACCAAAAGGCCGGTTGTGTTCCGGTCTAATCGACCTACGGGATATACGCGATATCCTGTCGCATCTTCGATTTGATCCATAACCGTAGTGCGGTCTTTTTCGTCATCGGTTGTGGTAATTACATCTTTGGATTTATGGAGCAGCAAATACACGAACGGCTCCAGGCTGAGATTTTGTCCGTCAACCACCACGCTGTCTTTTCGGCGGACTTTAGTACCCAATTCCGTAGTAACCTGACCGTTCACCTGCACTTTGCCGGCTGAGATGTAGGTATCCGCTTCCCGGCGAGAGCAGAACCCGGCATGTGCAATAAACTTGTTCAGCCTAATCTCCTCATCCTGTGAGTAATTTTGATCTACTTTGGCCGCTTTCTTATCGTCGGCCTTATTTTTGGGCCTTCTCTTTCCTTTCTTATTGCTCATTCTTCCTCGTCAATTTCATCTAATTTGTCCTGTCCATTTTCGGAATGCTGATCATCCGCCTCATTATTATCTGAGGCTCTTTTCTTCTCTTCAAACTCATTAAACAATTCGTCTGCTTTTTCTTCGGGGGAACTTCCATCATCACCATCCATATCATCCATCATCAACTGTCGCTCCATCAAAAGCTGCCGGTGTTCGGCCATGTCATCATCTTTCAGGATCTCATCTATCTCGCGCGGTTTCGGTAATTCATCTACCGAGTTGATGCCAAAATGGGTTAAAAAATGCTTGGTAGTCCGGTAAAGCAGCGGTTTACCCGGACTGTCGGCCCGACCTGAAACTTCGATCAACGCCTTTTCCATTAATTGCCGGAGAATATAACCTGAATCCACTCCGCGAATTTGATCTACTTCCGGTTTGGTGATGGGCTGCCGGTAGGCCACAATAGCCAGTGATTCTATCGCCGATTGCGACAACTTTCGGTACGCATTTTCATGCTGAAAAATACTGAGCCAGTAATGGTATTTGGATTCAGTGACAAAGGTATATCCTCCACCCAGTAACTGAATTCGAAAACTAAGGCCATTCTCATCATAGCGCTCATTCAGCTTGTCCACAAAATCCTGCACGGTTTCTTTCGTGATCTCAATTTGTTCTTCATTCTCCACAATGATCTCTCGGATCTTTGAACCGGGAATCGGTTCATCACTCGCAAAGATCAGGGCTTCAATCACTGAAGAAAGCCTTGTTCCGTCAATAAATTCGTAGTCGTTCTTCATTATTAAATCACAAAGTTCTCAAAAAAATATAGTCTGTAAACTTACGCAAAGTACCCGCCACTCAACAAAAATAATTCTTTGGTAAAATTTTGTCTTACAACCACCTTACAGGCCTATTCGCACTCCTCTACAATAAAAAAGCCATCCTCGCCCTGCTCTTGATAAAGCGGCATTAAAATATACCCGTTTCGCTGAGCTAAGATTTTACCATGTCGGTCGTTGGCCAGCCAGTCACCCTTTTGAACCCGATCGAAATTTTTGAATCCCGGACGCATTTCAAAGCGGTCGTCCGGCTCAATGATATGTTTATACAGAAATTCAACTTTATGGGGAAGATCTTCGGTCTGGGTATTTAGATAATCATAATATCGCGTGAAGTCATCGATCTCGGAAGCCAGAATACACCCTGACGCGACAAGCAGGCACATGAGCCCTGCCGTAGCATTGTCTTCGGCGAACTCGGTAAAATGCTGCCCCGTTTCGAAAGCAAAACCAATATTTCCGGTATTCTGAATATACTTGAGTGCTGTTCCGTGCAGGGCTTTCTCGATCCCAAAAATAAGCGGAATACGAAGCTGAGCAAGCAATTCCACATTCCGGTCATCTCTTGTACTAATCACAAACAATCCGCTTTCCGCTGAAAAACTATGCAGATCCACAAAAATGACCGGGTACTCCGGGTCTTCTTCCATGATGATGGGGTCAATGAACTCCAGTAATTTCTTAGTTTCACGTCGCTCAGCGGTTTTAACCTCTTCAATCGGCGTTCGGCGGATCTTATCCAAAATAGAGGTAAACCAGATCCGGTTCATGTCTTCATCAATGTACCTTTTTTGTTCCCGCAGTGCCTCTATATTTCCGATCAACCCAAGAAACCGTCCATGAAATTCTGACTTTTTAGATTCCAGCTTCTCAAAAATATACCGGATGGCTTCAATTCCGGTAGGTTCATTGCCGTGAATACCGGCCAAAGTAATTATAGTTGGCCCCGGATGATCTCCCCTGAGATCTCCTATCAGACGGTCTGAGTATTCAATATGTTCTGTTTTCAATATTTTTTCTTTCGTATCCTGCAAAATATTTTGTTTTAAAAATGGTACGTCATAAAGTGACGAGTAATGAAGTTAGTTGCTAAGTAAGATGAATTCGATATAAAGACCGCCTGTTGAACACGTTGAATAGTCATTTCGCGGCGAGTGCCCGAAACCTTATGGTTGGTCAGGTATCAAATACGGGATTAATGGCCACCATTAGATTCCCGTCTTCACGGGAATGACTACAAGCATCCATTTTATCCTTTTTAATTTTATTTATATCTCAAACTGACGTTAAGTAATACTTTATCACTTCATTCTTCCTCCTTTTTTTTCTCATTATCTAATACCTGCAGCAGGCGCCGGGTAATATTCATGAAATTATCTTCGGTGATCACACCAACCAGCCGACTGTTTTTCACTACAGGCAGGCATCCTATTTTTTGATCCTGCATAATTTCCATGGCCTCCATAATGGATGCTTCGGGATGAATGGTTATGGGGTTTTGCTCCATGATATCATTTACTGTTTGTGTAACCGAAGCTTCTTCATCTTCATTTACAACTTTGGTGTATTCACGCAAAACCTTCCGCATGGTGATGAGTCCCAGCAAATGCTTCTGATCATCTTCAACCGGTATATATCGAATACTTCTCCAATCAAGAAGATTGGCCACGAATTCCAGAATATCATCTTTTCGAACAGTGAAAAGGTCAGTGGTCATGAACTCCTCCACCATTAATTTTGAGGGTTTCCAGTGATCCATGTCTTCGATCTTGGCTTGCCCCCATTTATGAACGGGTTCTCCTTTTTTCTGATTTCTGATCATAGCATTGGTGATGGCCGAAAGCGTTTGCTCGCGATTCCCTTTCTTGATCAAATTTCCATAGGATTTAACCACCCAGTAGGATCCGGTTTGAGCCGTATTCACCCGCTCTTCGATCACACCCAGATAGGTATCAATATCGGAGGAATCTATATTAGCTTTTTGAAGTCCGTGTTTGGCGATCGGTAACAATTCATCTTTGATCAAGTCAACCGCCGTCATCTTTCGGTCTTTGGTCCAGATAAATTTGGTATCTAAACCAAGCTTTGAAGCCGCAAAAAAGTTCATGCGCGCATTGTCAAAATCCATTTCTTTGGTGATATCCTGATATTCATCTTCAAACCCATTTAGCAATCCCAGCCAAAATGCGGCATTAGCCACTTCATCCACTACCGTAGGGCCTGACGGAAAAACCCGGTTTTCAATGCGTAAATGCGGCTTCCCATTTCCGACACCATAACAGGGTCGGTTCCAACGATATACCGAGGAATTATGCACCCTTAACGCCATCAATTCAGGTGCCTTTCCCTCTTTCATCAGCTGCTCAACTTCTTCTTCGACTTCGGCGCTCAGCATCACACGATAGCGAGAAATATCTTCTTTATAAATATCGAGAATGCTGTTCTCCAGCCAATGATTTCCAAAAGTCACTCTTGGACTCGAATCCCGCAGATGTTCGCCAACCTGTCGTGTATCAACGGATTGGTGAAACAGGGCAACACGTGTTTCAGCCCAAAGCCTCTTCCCGAAAAGCACGGGAGAGTTTACCGCACACGCCAAAACCGGAGCCGTCACAGCCTGCGCAATGTTATAGCGACTTACAAACTCAGACGGCTTTACCTGCAAATGCACCTGAAAACCGGTATTACAAGCTTCCAGAAGTGGTGAGTCAAATTTCATCAGCAGCTCATCCATCCCTTGAATGCGCAGTTCATATTCTTTTCCGCGCAGTTTATTGATGGCTTCACAAAGCGCTTCATATCGCTGAAGAGGAGTCAGGTTTTTAATGTCCAGATCCATTTTCCGGATAGTGGGAAGAATTCCGGTCAGTAAAATATCTCCTCCCATTTCATGAACGATCTTGCGCACATTCTCCACCTCATTATGCAGATTATGCTCCATCTGCGAGAGGCTGCTCCCGGTAAACTCCAGCGGATCCATATTGATCTCAAGGTTAAACCGCGCAAATTCGGTGGTGTAATTACCCTCACCCAGCGCCTCCAACACTTCCATAGATTTGGGAAACACTTTTCCATGCGGATCAACCATACAAAGCTCTTGCTCGGCTCCAATGCGCAGGATATCGGTTTCGAACCAATCCTCATCCAGCATGGTTTTCAGTGCCCGCATATCCCGAAGCACATGCTTCATAAAGGTTTGCACTTGTTCGTTATCGTCCGCAAGCTTAACGCGTTCTTCTCCCATAGTTCCTGGATTTTATATATATGGTGTGAATGTGCTTCTAAGTACCAACTTTGAAAGGGTTTTTGCAAATTTTTTAGTTCCCTGTCGGACTTAATCTGAAATAGTTAAGCTATTTGAGACTTTTTTCTGTTCTTCTCTCTTAAGTTCTATGTTTTAAGATAGGATAAACTCTTCTTTTTTCTTAATGAGTTGCCACCAGTTTAACACATTGATCAGCTCTCCAGAATGTTTTTCAAGCCTGTAGCAAAGCTCTATACTTGGTTCTTCACGATCATTTATAATACGACTAAGCTTTGTGTAGTGCAGATCCAGTTCCTTTGATATTTCTTTTCGTGATCGACCTAATGCCTTGATATACTCCAACAAAAAAGATCCAAATGTTTTGTGAAATGAAAAAGACTGCTCTTTTACATGTTCAACTATTTGGAATTTCAAGCTTATAATCTTAGAAACCACTTTTTCATGATCTGACATTTGGTTAAGACGTTCCTCTCTATATTTGGAGATAGCGTATTGAGTCTCATCTTCCTTCACCGTGCCAGTTTCGGGGATCATATAGGATTCTGCAATTTCATCCTCAGAATACTGCTCCTTAAGTTTTTGGTAAATTTTATCGATTCTCATGATTTGTAATATTTCTTGATCAATTTGATTGACTGCTCTCCTTCAATTACAAGAGCATTTCCAACACGAATAAAACCATACATTTTTATATAATATTCTATTAAATTAGTTTTTAGAATAAGTGACACAAAACCGTTATATCCTTTCCCAAAAGCTTTAGATACTACATGTGCGATCAAGCTTCCGGCTATGCCATCAATAATTTTGTTTTTTCCAACATTTGATTTTGAGCTCTCCAATAAATTAATGTGAAATCTTAGTTCTTCAGGGAAATCAGTTATAGAAATCAATCCGAGAATATTCCCTTTAGAAACTTCCAGCATTTTGAAAACCATTCGCTTTCGCTCTTTGGTCCAGTCAAAGAAAAACTCATCAGAGGATTTTACTAATGCAAAATCTTCCTGAGTAGCTTTCTCAATCTTTGCCTCAATCCAATCATCTTTTTTTCGATTGAATAATTGCATCACCCCAATATAAGTTTATGATTTTCGTAAATTAATTTATTTAATTGATTGCATCAACATTCACATTCACCCGAACGGAGGAAAACTTCCCCTTGATATCTGCTTCATAAACAGCCATGATCTTTTCCAGCATAAGCTCAATGTAATTTGCCCCTTTCTCTGTTTCTATCTTCATCATAATCTCCCAGATGAATTTCTTATTCATCCAGTGAATGGCGGCAGGTGAGGGACCTAAAACCGGTACTTCAGAGATCACATATTCAATCGACTTCTTTAAGATATGAGCCGCCATATTTACTTCATGATCTTTGGTCGACTTCAGTTCAAACCTGATCAATCTTGAATACGGCGGGTAGTACAAAGGTTTTCTAAATTCCATTTCCTGACGTGCGAAGCCGCGATGATCATGATCCCTGGCAAACTTCAGCGCCGGGTTATCAGGCTGGCGTGTTTGCAGAAATACCGTCCCGGGTTTATCTCCCCGCCCGGACCGACCTGAAACCTGACTCAGCAGCTGATACATTCTCTCCGTGGCTTGAAAAGAGGGGAAAGCTAATTCGGTATCGGCATTTACCACACCAACTACCGTTACATTGGGGAAATCAAGACCTTTAGCCACCAACTGCGTACCGATCATGATATCGGCTTTACCCTCTCCAAATTTCTTGAGAATTCTTTCGTGTGCTCCTTTTCGGGTAGTTGAGTCCCGGTCAAATCGAATGATGTTTGCATCAGGAAAGAACCCTTCCAGCTGCTCTTCAACATTTTGCGTTCCTGATCCCTGTATTTTCAGGTTGGGTGAACCGCACTTTTCACACTCTGTATCTTTTCGGCGGGAATAGCCAGTATAATGATCCATCAAAAGATTTTTACGCTTGTGAAAAGTAAGGCTTACCGAACTCTCAGGACTTTCGGGAATATGGCCGCAATCTTCACACTGTAAATAACTGGCATAACCCCTGCGATTATAAAGCAGAATGATCTGTTCCTGCTTCTCCAAAGCCTTTTCCATCGCCATAAATAGTGGAACGGCAAATTCTCCCCGCATGGCTCCCTTATATTGCTTGAGATCCAGGATCTTAACCTCAGGGAGAACAGCTTCAGCATGTCTTTTTGTGAGTTCTAACAGTTCACATTTTTCTTTAGCCGCCATATTCAACGCCTGCATACTGGGCGTTGCAGACCCCATGATAACAACCGCATCATTCATGTTAGCCCGAACGATCGCCGTTTCCCGTGCGTGATACCGTGGGGCTGGATCGATCTGCTTGTACGAACTGTCATGCTCTTCATCCAGAATAATCAACCCTAAATTTTGCACCGGGGCAAATACGGCCGATCGCGGGCCGATGGCTATGCTTTTCTTTCCTGAATTTAAATCTTTCCAGGCACGCAGCCGCTCACGGTTGGTCATTCGGCTGTGTAATACTGCAATTTCATTTCCAAAAATCCTATAAAAACGGGATACTGTTTGTGGTGTCAGTGCAATCTCAGGAACCAGAACAATTCCGCCTTTTCCGCCTTCAACAACCTGTTTAAGAGCGTGAATGTACACTTCAGTTTTCCCGCTTCCCGTAATCCCAAAAAGCAGATAATTGGTAAACTCTTTCCTGGTTAGAGAGTCACTGATCTTCTCAAAAGCTTTTTGTTGATCTTCATTTAGCGTTTTGATGGAATCCGGCTCAAATTCCAGATGATCAATCTCTGTTTTCTTTTCAACTTCTCTAAACGTGATCCATCCTTCATCCTGTAATTTTTTTAGCGTATAAGAAGTGAACACAGAATCATCCGGTATTTCTGATTGTCGGATGGGGATCTCATCTGCAATGAGAGCTAAGGCCGAGGTCCATTTCAGATCTTCGTTTACTTCCCTGCTCTCCAAAAATGCTTTGGCTGAATGCTCGTCTTTCCCATCTGCCCAGATCCACTCCCGTTCAGTAGCCACCGTTACTTTTAGATCGGGCTCTTCCCAGATCTCAATAATCTTTTTTTTCAGTAATCCTGAAAATACTTTATTCAAACCCGTTCCCTTCCACCGCTTTTTGGCTTCGTCTAGGGTAGATTTGTTTTCTTCCAGATCTTGTATGATTTCCAGTTCATCGGAACTAAGCTTTTCCGGGTTAACAGACTCTGCAATTTTGAGGTACTTCCGGGAAACAAAATTCAGTCCGGCAGGCAGTGCAGCTTGAATAGTTTCTCCCCAGCTGGCAAAATAGAATTTTGAAATCCACTTGGTAAGATCAAGGAGTTCTTCAGATAAAATGGGTTCTTTATCCAGGATTTGCCGAACCGGTTTTGTTTTAAAGGAAGGCTTTTGCTGATGAACATGCACTATTATCCCAATAGCATAATAATTTCGAAAAGGAATCCACACGCGTTGTCCGGGCTGAACCGATGCTTCGAGCGGGTTGGGAACATGATAGGTAAACTGCTTTCGGACGGCTGCCGGCAAAGCTACATCAACAAAAGTGGACAAAATATATGCGTGATCTTGGATTAATATGCGAAGGAAAGCTTATCCAATTTCAACGCACGAATCAACCGATTTATAGCACCAAAAGTAAATAGATCAAAATAATCAATACCGGTAAGCTGAATACCATACCTCCTCTCCAATATGCTGTTCTTTTTTTCATAGCCGTCTCCATTTTTGATTTACATCTAACTCTAATCTTGTTAAAATTATTTTAGAATAACACCGCATAAACATGTGGAAATGAACATCGAACATCCAACAAAGAACATCGAATATTCAATATTGAGTAAGGAATATTGAATATTTACTTTAAGTGCATATTTCTTTTAGCGGTTTGTATGCTTTTAACAAAGATTGAGATTAACTCTTCACATTCATTTAAGGTGTTATCCAAAATCAGATCTTTTAGTAAAGGCTTTCTTCTGATAATCTTCATATTAGTTGAAGATTCACGTAGTTCTTTTAGCCCTACTTTCAGTTTATGTACGAAATCCTTTCTGGACTCTGCACTTTTAGCTTCCGAGTAGTGAAAAGCGGGAGAAGTTCCACACCTTACTAATTGATTTCCAAAATATCTGCCTATGTAGGTGTTTGGCAGTCTCTCTGCGATTTCCAGAATATTCAGTGCAAACTGAATCAGCCTTTCCTCTAAATCATATTCTCTATTATTCATAAACCTCCTTCAATATTCAATATTCCTTACTCAATATTCAATATTCTTAACCAAGCCATCCTTCCCTATCCAAACTCCGATACTGAATCGCTTCGGCAACGTGGTTGGATTTGATATTCTCGGAATGATCTAGGTCGGCCACGGTGCGGGACACTTTTAGAATACGATCGTAAGCTCGGGCGGAAAGTCCAAGCGAGGTGATCGCTTTTTTTAGGATCTCAGAACCGGCATCATCCAGCTTGCACACTTTACGCACCATTCGGGTACTCATCTGAGCATTACTATACACCCCTTTCATTCCCATGAACCGCTTGGATTGAATCTCTCTTGCTTTCACTACCCGCTTTCGAATATCCTCTGAAGATTCTCCCTTCGCTTTTCCTGAAAGCTCCTCATAGCTCACTTTATGCACTTCAATATGCAGGTCAATCCGATCAAGCAATGGTCCGCTTATTTTACTTAGATAACGTTGCATCTGCAGGGAAGAAGTTCCATTCATTTCATGAGGGTCATACCAATCGCCTGAGGGAGAGGGATTCATCGAAGCCACCAGCATTACCCGGCTTGGGTAGGTTACGCTCATCCTCGCACGTGAAATAGAAACGAATCCGTCCTCCAGGGGTTGACGCATTACCTCCAGCGCACTTCGCTTGAATTCCGGCAGCTCATCCAAAAAAAGCACCCCATTATGTGCCATAGATATTTCGCCAGGCATGGGAATACTTCCGCCTCCAACCAGCGCTACATCCGAGACGGTATGATGCGGAGAACGAAACTGTCTTTTGGTGATAAGTGCTTTACCGGATTCCAATATTCCGGAAACGGAATGAATTTTTGTGGTCTCCAGCGCTTCGTCTAAAGTAAGAGGCGGAAGGATGGTTGGGATACGACGGGCCATCATGGTTTTACCGGAGCCGGGAGGGCCGACCATGATCACATTATGTCCGCCCGAAGCTGCTATTTCCAGTGCCCGCTTCACATTTTCCTGTCCGCGTACGTCACTGAAATCCAGTGGATTGTGTTTTCCATTTTGGTTGAAATACTGCTCCACATTACTTCGCAAAGGATCCATGCTGCCCCGATTTTCCAGCCAGTCTTTAACCTGGTTCAGGTGTTCAAACGGAAAGACTTCGAGCTCTTCCACCACCGCGGCTTCTCCCCCGTTTTCTTTTGGTACAATAAAATACTTAAACCCTTTCTTTGCAGCTTCAACTGCCACGGGCAGCACTCCTTTCACAGGACGTATTTTTCCATCCAGCGCTAATTCCCCGAGCATCACTGTTTCATCCAGCTTATCGGTGTGAAGTTGTCCCGACATATTGAGAATTCCAATAGCGATTGGAAGATCAAACCCATTTCCTTCTTTGGGAAGATCAGCCGGAGCTAAGTTTGCCGTTATTCTTCCCAATGGATAATAAGAACCTGTATTCCTAATAGCGGCTTCAACCCGGTCCCGGGACTCTTTGACTGCACGGTCCGGTAATCCCACTAAAAAGAATGCAACCATTCCGTTGGTGTGATGGGTTTCTACATCGATGATCTTTGCATCTACCCCAACAGTGGATGCGCAATAAACTCTTGAAAGCATAATTTATACCTGAATCTTTTATGTTATCTTTACGTAGTTAGAGCGGTGGGAAAGCAATTCCTTACAAAAAAATTTCATAAATCTTACATATCATGAAAAAAGAAGAAGCCAAAGACAAGGCAAAAACCATCTATCAAGAGATACAGGGCGGTGTTAATGAGGTGATCAAACAGATCAGAAATTTGATCAAAGAGGGAAGTGCACGGCGACTGATTATCAAGAATAAGGAAGGCGAAGTTAAATTCCAGACTCAGTTAGCTTTTGGAGTGACCGGAGCAGCCCTTGTTGGCGCCATGGCTCCTGTGATATCTGCCATTGGTATGTTTGCAATGTTCATCAATGACTACCAGATCATAGTGGAACGGGAAGTTACCGGCGATGACGAATATTCCGTAGATGCCGAATTCATTGATATTAAAGATGAGGAAGAGGAGAAACCTGAAGCCAAAGCAAAAAAAGAGAGCCCCGATTCTGGGGAAGATGAAAAGGAAGAAAAAACGGTAGGGAAGAAGAAAGGTAAAAAATGATAGTTGATAGTTGACAGGGTGATATTTGTACAAACAAATTCTATCACCCTGTCTATCCCTAACATAGCTTGACCGGATAAATATCAAGTTATGAACAACCGAAAACTAAACAAACGCCGTCAATTTAGTGAACAAATTCGTCGCAAGGCCGTCAAAGAATTTCGTTGCGGGAACTATACGGTGAAAGAGCTGGCAGATTTGTATCCTTGCAGCTTACAAACCATTTATACATGGATCTATAAATATTCACCAGCGGATTCTCCACGCATTAGGGTTGTCGAAATGAGTAAAAGTACCGATCAGAAAGTCAAAGACCTGCAAACCACAATTGGGGAATTGGAACGAATGGTTGGCCACAAGCAGATCCAAGTCGATTTTCTGGAAAAGATGATCGAATTGGCCGAGAGCGAGTATGATTTGGATGTAAAAAAAGTTCTTCTTCGAAGCGATCGAGTGGTTCCGGGAGCACAACGCCATGACGGATTATTCGTTAAATGCACTCTACGAAGTTATTGGCATCACCAAACAAGGAGTCTGGGATCATTTTCGGCGGGAGGCGGCCGAATTGGAAATGATCCGGGAGGTGATCGCCCAAGTGGATGCCCGCCGCGCCGAACATCGCGGGGAAGGGCGGGAAAAGCTGTACTGGCAGATCAAGCCGGACCGCATGGGCCGAGATAAGTTTTGTGATATGTTTATGCAATTGGGCTATGGAGTCCGCCGACCGGCCAACCGGATGCGTACGACCATTGCTGCTCATAAGGTCTTTGACAACTTGATTGAAGGGCGGCTGGTGAGCGTCCCCCATCAGGTGTGGCAAAGTGATATTACCTACATCAAAGTAGGCGGGCGCTTTTATTACCTGACGTTCATTATTGATGTGTACACCCGCCGGATTGTCGGCTATGCCGTCAGCGATAACCTTCGGGCCGAAGCGAATATTAAAGCCTTACAGAGGGCCCTTGCCAGCGTTGGGTGCGAGCAGCTGGCCGGGTGCGTACATCATTCGGATCGCGGCAGTCAATATACCGATGGGCGCTACCTGAAGATGCTACGGGCTCATCATATGCCCATCAGCATGGGAGAGCGTGCCCAGGACAATGCCTTTGCTGAACGGGTGAACGGAGTAATCAAGAATGAATATCTGATTCCCCGATCTCTAAAGACCTTTCGTCAGTTGAGCTATTATAGCAAACAAGCGGTAGCCGATTATAACACCAAACGCCATTATGGAAGCCTTAGGCGATGCTCTCCGGCTGAGTATGAAGCCTCCTGGAGGGAACTGCCCACCCACAAACAAAAAGTGGAAGTGATCCGCAGTGAAAATACCCCAAATTTTTTGCAGGCTAGCCTACAAAGCAATGCTTTTGACACTTCATGTAAATATCCATACTGTACCCTACATATTAACTAATAACCTTGACAAACGGTCAAGTCAATTCAGGGATAGACAAACTATCAACTATCAACTAATTACTTCCAATGCTCTTGTGCAATAGCTTTCTCGCTTTCAATCTCACCTAAATACCGCTCAGCATCCAGGGCAGCTTTACATCCGGTTCCCGCTGCTGTAACTGCTTGCCGGTACACGGCGTCCATCGCATCACCGCAGGCAAATAATCCGGGGAGATCTGTTTCTGTAGATTGGCCTTTGGTTTGGATATAACCCACATCATCCATCTCAACCACCCCTTTGAACAGATCGGTATTCGGCTTATGCCCGATCGCTACAAAAACACCGGTTACATCATCCAACGTAACAACGTCGCCGTTATTTCTGTTTTTAACCTTAACACCTTCCACTACTTTTTCTCCGAGGACTTCAACAAGTTCACTGTCCCACATGAATTCAATTTTTTCATTATTGAATGCCCGGGTCTGCATGGCTTTGGAAGCCCGAAGTTCATCACGACGATGAATGACTGTTACTTTGCTTGCAAACTTGGTAAGGAATGTTGCTTCTTCCATCGCGGTATCACCACCGCCAACAACTACCACGTGCTGATTCCTGAAAAAGGCACCGTCACATGTAGCACAAGCGGAAACACCTTTTCCTCGTAATTTCTGCTCGCTTTCAAGGTGCAGCCATTTTGCTGAAGCACCTGTTGAGGCAATAATTGTATGAGCATAAAGCTCAGTTTTTTCATCTACGGTGATCTTGTAGGGCCGTTCGCTGAAGTCAATATCGGTTACATATCCATAGCGGCAATCGGCCCCAAAACGCGTGGCTTGCTCGCGGAAATCCTGCATCATCTTTGGCCCCATGACACCTTCAGGATATCCCGGAAAATTTTCCACATCGGTGGTCGTCATCAACTGACCACCCGGTTCCGGGCCTTCAAACACTAATGGTTTGAGATCGGCACGAGCTGCATATAATGCGGCTGTTAATCCGGCCGGGCCGCTTCCTACAATTACAACGTCAAATGTTTTTCCTGCAATATCTTCCATAATGATTTCTTTTTTATTTATTCACCCTAATTATAAGGTTTATCCGAGAAATTAATCTCTCTTATTCTCTATGAATTTGATAGAGTTGGCTTATCTCAAATTCATCATATATTCATAATTTTCAACGATAGTATGCAAAGTGTTTATTTGTGATATTGTTTGATTTCATTATGTTGTCGATAGAAACTTAACGGAGGATTCATATTGATTGTAGGTGTTTTAAAAGAAACTGCTGAGCATGAGCGCCGGGTAGCCCTTACTCCGGAAGTATCCGCACAGCTTGTGAAGCAAGGGATTGAAGTTTGGGCAGAAGCCGGAGCCGGATTAGAATCAAATTTTCCTGATCATGAGTATGAGGAATCAGGCGCATCTATTGTCTCTGACAGAAATCAGATATTGACAGATTCTGACATATTGCTCACTATTCAAACTCCCGATGAAGAAGAGATTAATAAACTCAAAAAGGGTACCGTCTTAATTTGCCTGCTTTGGGCTCTTCAAAATCCTGAATTAGTAAAACAGTTAAAAGACTTAGAGATCTCCGCTTTGGTCATGGATTTTATTCCTCGAATATCCCGTGCTCAAAATATGGACGTCCTCTCCTCCATGAGTTCTATTGCAGGATACAAAGCAGCACTGATCGCAGCCAACGAATTAGACAAATACCTGCCTATGATGATGACCGCCGCCGGAACCATCCCTCCTTCAAAGTCACTGGTGCTCGGAGCCGGAGTAGCGGGACTTCAGGCCATTGCCACTTTAAAAAGATTGGGTTCCGTTGTGGAAGCCTTTGATATCCGCCCGGAAGTAAAAGAACAAGTGGAAAGCCTTGGAGCTAAATTCGTGGAGGTCAAACTCGGGGAAGAAGAAACTCAAACCGAAGGGGGTTATGCCAAAGAACTTGATCAAAAAAAGCAGGATCTGCAGCGGCAGGCCATCCATGAACATGCTAAAAAATCTGATATCGTTGTTACGACGGCGCTCATTCCTGGAAGGCCGGCACCGGTTCTTATCACCGAGGCCATAGTAAAGGATATGTCACCCGGTTCGGTGATCGTGGATATTGCTTCAGAGAACGGCGGGAATTGTGAACTGACTGAGCATGGTAAAACTGTTGAGAAGTACGGAGTGAAAATTGTCGGGCCTAATAATCTCCCAAGTAAGCTTTCACTCCACGCCAGCAAGTTGTACTCCAAGAATATGTACGCACTTTTAGATCTGCTGATCGAGGATGGCAAACCGAATTTCAACTTTGAAGACGAAATCCTGCTAAAAACCACCGTAACGCATCAGGGCGAAATTATCAGCCCGATGTTGAAAGATGGATAATGGTTATTGGTTAATCGTTTTTTGATTCACTCAACGATTACACAAATAACCATTATCCAATAACATAGACTCAATATTCTAATGATATGTCTGCATTAATTTTTTCTTTGTTCATCTTTGTTCTGGCCTGCTTTATTGGCTTTGAGCTCATTTCAAAAGTTCCGCCCACACTGCATACGCCGCTGATGAGCGGCGCCAATGCTATTTCGGGAATTACCATTGTGGGAGCCTTGATCGTTGCCGGTCATTCCGGACTTGATTCTCAGATGAGTCAGATCATCGGGTTTGTAGCCATTTTGTTTGCCACCATAAACGTGGTGGGTGGATTTATGGTCACCGACCGGATGCTGGAAATGTTCAAGAAAAAGGAGGATGAGAAATGAGTCAGTTTTTACCGGAAGCTTTTCTGCCCTATTTGCCTAACACTATTCAAATCATCTATCTGATCGCGACCTTCTTTTTTATTCGTGGATTGAAGTTATTGAACTCCCCCGCCACTGCTCGCAAGGGAAATCAATTGGCTGCTATTGGGATGTTCATTGGAATCGTGGTTACCCTATTCGATCAGCAGATCATTTCGTTTGAATGGATCATTGCAGGAATTTTGATCGGAGGCTTGATCGGAGCCGTTCTTGCAAAAAAAGTAGCCATGACCGCCATGCCGGAACTGGTTGCCGTTTTCAACGGATTTGGGGGCGGTGCATCTGCCCTTGTAGCCTGGGGTGAATTTTCCCGGCTGGTTGACCCAACCACCATGTCGCCCGACAACCTGGTTACCACCGGACTCGGCATCTTCATCGGTTCTCTAACCTTCACCGGAAGTTTCATTGCCTTTGGGAAATTGAAAGGATTTATTTCAGGAAATGCCATCACTTTTCCCGGCTTGAATGTCATTAACATCGGATCTATGATCGCCGTATTGGTGTTGATCGGGTTCTTCACTTTTGATCCTACCAATCAAACCATTTTCTGGATCATACTTGGACTTTCTCTGTTAATTGGTATTACTTCCGTCATTCCTATCGGCGGTGCGGATATGCCCGTGGTGATCTCGCTTTTGAACTCTTATTCAGGGATCGCCGCTTCCATGGCCGGGTTCGTCATTGGGAACAACCTGCTCATTATTGCAGGTGCTCTTGTTGGCGCCGCCGGACTGATCCTTACACAAATTATGTGCAAAGCCATGAACCGCTCGCTGACCAACGTTATATTTGGAACGTTTGGGGGAGATTCAGGCGGCGGTTCCGGAGCCGATACGGGTGACAAAACTGTCCGTGAAAGCTCTGCCGATGATCTTGCCATACAGGTAGCCTATGCTTCCAAAGTGGTGATCGTACCCGGATATGGCCTTGCGGTTGCCCAGGCACAACATGTGCTTAAAGAAGTAGCCGGAAAACTGGAAGAGCGCGGTGTTCAGGTAAAATACGGTATCCATCCCGTAGCCGGTCGCATGCCCGGTCATATGAACGTACTTCTGGCCGAAGCCGATGTGCCTTATGATCAGTTACTCGACATGGATCAGATCAACCCTGAATTCAAAACCGCCGATGTGGTACTGGTGATCGGAGCAAACGACGTGGTCAATCCCGTAGCCAAAACAGAACCCGGAAGTCCCATCTATGGAATGCCTATTCTGAATGTAGATGAAGCCAAACGCACCGTGATATTCAAGAGAAGTCTCAGCCCAGGTTATGCCGGCATCGACAACCCGCTCTTCTATGATGAGAAAAACCAAATGTTCTTCGGCGATGCCAAGAAAAGCCTGCAAGCACTGAACGAAGCACTGAACGACGTATAGGATTTAGCTATAGAACCTCCAAGCGTCCACAGGACCTTGGAGCGTTCGGTGTACGAAAAGGATTTCTTGCCAGTTACACGCAACGCTTGGAGGACTTTCAGACGCTCCAAGGTTGCTTCTTATATATCCCAATGATCTTTTCAGTCTTGAGCGGAGCAGTGCCTGAAAAGTGAATGCAAAGGAAGTCTCCGACTTCTCATACGGGCTGCCCATTATTTTGTACGAATCAAAATTATGCAATCTTAAGTCATTAAAGGCACGAACTTTCTGTTTGAAAATGAAAATAGTATTCGTCTATGTATTTGCCTGATACAAGATACTTAGCCGCTTATTTTTCAATTTTCTATAAAATACCGGCCTCCTTTTGCCGTTAAATAAACACTTTCATTAAGCATGCTGAATATTTGAATACTCACATTAAATTCATGCGATGCTTGTAACCATTCATTCCCCTTAACAAAAGGAATATTGTTATGAAGAATGAAAGAAAAACACCAAAAGCAGATCTAAAAAAATTCTATACCGTCTTTTTGGAGACCGGTATCATCATGGCACTTCTTGTGATGATTATTCTTGTAAAAATTAATATTGAAGCTAAACCTCCGGAGGTAATAGAAGTAAACCGGCAAGAGATTATACAGATGGAAGAGGTAGTTCAAACCAAACAGGTGGAAGTTCCGCCACCTCCTCCCCGGCCGCCGGTTCCCGTTGAGGTACCAAACGATGAGGTTATAGAAGAAGAAGTCATTGACTTTGATGCTGAATTGGATATGGATGCCCCAATGGATTTACCTCCACCACCTGAAGAAAAAGAGGAAGAGGAGGACTTCTTTGTGGTAGTAGAAGAAATGCCCGAATTAATTGGCGGCATGGCGGCCTTACAAGCCAGCGTTAAATATCCGGAAATGGCCAGGCGGGCTGGTATCGAAGGGCGGGTTACCGTTCAATTTGTGGTAAATGAAAAAGGTGAAGTGGAAAACCCGCGTGTTATACGCGGCATTGGCGGTGGTTGCGATGAAGCAGCATTAGAAGCCGTTAGAAATGCAAAATTCAAACCGGGACGGCAGCGTGGCCGGCCGGTTCGCGTGCAGTATGCACTATCCATTAACTTCCGACTGGAAAATTAATTACCTGAGCTCGATTATTGATAGCTTGAAAAATGCCTAAAAAGTCATCCCTGCGAAGGCAGGGATCTTATTATTGCCGGTAATTCAATCAAAGATACCTAAAAAACAAGTAGATTTCGGGCATTCGCCGCGAAATGAACAGCTTGCCTATGATAGAACCTACTTTTTAATCGAACTCAGGTTTACAGCATTTATGACTTCTTTCTTAGAAATTTGTCCACGGTCGAGCTGGTCGAGTGTAGATTTTGAACCCCGTCATGCCTCAATACAAAAATACAGTCTCCACAATGCAAGTCGGAGACTTGCTGAGGCGGGACTCTTAAGCCAGCGCTCAATCTATATTTGAACTTGAAAAATAGTTACCGGACTCGCTTTAAGATTCCACAGATTTATGGTATAGGATTTAGCATGGATGATTTTCTTGCACCTTATACCTGACCCCTTGCTCCTAACACCTTGAACCTCCCCATATAAACAAAACCTATCACCTCTTAAACCTTTATTGATTTGGTTCAGGGACTTTGAATCGCTTTCTTTGAAGCCTACTCTCAAAAAATTTAAGAAAGTAAAAATGGCTAATAACAACGGAAATTCTGAGAATAAAGCAGATACCTATAAAGTAAACGAACCTAAAGAATCCAGTGACGTAAGCAAATGCCCGTTCCACAATGGATCAATGAGAAATTCGGCAAATGAAGGGGCGAAGATCCGCGAATGGTGGCCCAATAAATTGAATTTGAACATTTTGCGCCAGCATTCCTCTAAATCCGATCCCATGGGAGAAGATTTTGACTACGCTGAGGAATTTAAAAAGCTGGACCTGAAAGCGGTCAAAAAAGATCTTGAAGAATTGATGACCGATTCTCAGGAATGGTGGCCGGCTGACTTTGGCCACTATGGCCCGCTAATGATCCGAATGGCCTGGCACAGCGCCGGGACCTATCGTGTAGTTGATGGCCGTGGCGGCGGGGCGACGGGAAATCAGCGCTTTGCCCCACTGAACAGCTGGCCTGATAACGTGAATTTGGATAAAGCCCGCTTACTGCTCTGGCCCATCAAGCAGAAGTATGGAAATAAACTTTCCTGGGGTGATTTGATTATCCTGGCCGGTAACGTAGCTCTGGAGTCTATGGGCTTTGAGACCTTTGGCTTCGGTGGCGGACGTGAAGACGTTTGGGAACCGGAAGAAGATATTTACTGGGGATCGGAAGGCGAATGGCTTGCCGATCAGCGCCATACGGATGATGGCGAACTGGAAGAGCCGCTTGGCGCCGATCACATGGGATTGATCTATGTGAATCCTGAAGGGCCAAACGGCGAACCTGATCCCAAAAAAGCTGCTAAGTATATCCGTCAAACATTTGCCCGCATGGCGATGAACGACGAAGAAACCGTTGCCCTGATTGCAGGCGGACACACCTTTGGTAAAGTTCACGGTGCAGCTCCCGAATCAAATCTTGAAGCCGAGCCGGAAGCAGCCCCTATCGAACAGATGGGAATGGGCTGGAAAAATGCTCATGGTTCCGGTAAAGGAGCCGATACCATCACCAGTGGTTTGGAAGGAACATGGACACAAAAACCTACTGAGTGGTCGATGCTCTATCTTGAGAACCTGTTCAATTTTGAGTGGGAAGTGCATAAGAGTCCTGCCGGAGCATGGCAATGGAGGCCTAAAGACGGAGCCGGAGAAGGCACCGTTCCCGATGCCCACGATCCTCAGAAAAAGCATCAGCCGTTTATGCTGACTACTGACCTTTCTCTGAGAGAAGATCCTGCATATGAAAAAATTTCACGCCGATTCCTCGAGAATCCGGATGAATTTGCAGATGCTTTTGCCCGTGCTTGGTACAAACTGACGCACCGTGATATGGGGCCGAAATCACTTCTGCTGGGACCGGAAGTTCCTGAAGAAGAACTGCTATGGCAAGATCCGATTCCTGAAGTCGATCATGAATTGATCAACGACAGTGATGTGGAAGAACTCAAAGGCAAGATTCTTGATTCAGGACTTACCGTTTCTGAACTCGTTTCTACCGCCTGGGCTTCTGCCTCAACCTACCGCAATTCAGATAAGCGCGGTGGCGCGAATGGTGCTCGGGTCCGACTGGCTCCTCAAAAAGACTGGGAAGTGAATAATCCCGAACAACTGGCTAAGGTATTGGATACACTGGAAGGCATTCAGAAAGCGTTTAGTAAAACTGTTTCCATGGCCGACCTGATTGTTCTTGGCGGTATTGCTGCTATTGAAAAAGCGGCGAAAGATGCCGGTCATGATGTGACCGTGCCATTTACACCGGGACGAGCGGATGCAACTCAAGAGCAAACCGATGTAGAATCATTCGCATGGTTAGAACCACCGGCAGATGGGTTCCGCAACTACTTTGCTCCAAAGCATAACACTTCAGCCGAAGAGATGCTGGTGGACAAAGCGCAATTGATGTCGCTTACTCCGCCCGAGATGACCGTTCTTCTGGGCGGAATGCGCGTACTGGATACCAACTTTGACGGTTCCAGAAAAGGCGTGTTTACCGATAAGCCCGGAACGCTGACCAACGATTTCTTCAAGAACCTGCTGGACCTGAACACCACCTGGCAGGCAACCAATGACGATCAAAACGTTTTTGTTGGAAGTGATCGCAAGACCGGTGACGTGAAGTGGAGCGGTTCTCGTGCAGACCTGATCTTTGGTTCAAACTCTGAACTCCGCGCCCTTGCCGAAGTGTATGGCAGCGAAGCTGCTGAAGAGAAGTTCATCAATGACTTCGTCAAAGCCTGGAATAAAGTAATGAACCTTGATCGTTTCGATCTGAAGTAACGTGAGTTCGAGATAAGAACTAAGTTAAAAGGATAAAAATGGGTTCTTTTGGTCATTCCCGTGGAGACGGGAATCTAATGGCGGCCATAAATTCCGTATTCGATACCTGACAAACCATAAGATTTCGGGCATTCGCCGCGAAATGACCGTTAACGTACTCAACAGATGGTCTTTATATCGAATTCACGTTAAAGTAATTACATCAACATTTATTGACTATTCAAAAGGCAGTCTGATTTTTCAGGCTGCCTTTTTTTGTTATTGTTCAGTTCTTAAGTATTTTCTAATAGAAAAAAACGGGGGAACAATTTAAAATCCTGAACTTCCCAAAAGGAGAACTTTTCGAAACTGTTCTTATTTAACATGAGTGCGGTATAATTATCCTCGTTACAGCCTTTGAGTCACGGCCTGATGGCTCCGAGTCCACCTGACCGTTTGTTTGATTTGGGCTCCTGCGTCTTTTCCTTATCCTAATCCAACATCCTGCGCCAGCGCCATCGATCAGATGGGTGATCCATCAGATCGAGTTCGAAAATGTGTAACCTGCCTCTCGTTCAGATGGATCTTGCAGCTATTTTAAAATTCTTTATCTCAAACTCACGTTATTTAGCGTCCGTTCGAGATAAAATAAGTTAAAAGGATAAAAATGGATGCTTGTGGTCATTCCCGTGGAGACGGGAATCTAATGGTGGCCATTACTTTCGTATTCGATACCTGACAAACCATAGGGTTTCGGGCATTGCCGCGAAATGAACCGTTCACCGTGTTCAACTTATTTTCTTTATATCGAATTCACGTTAATTTATTGATTCCTCATCAGTAAATATCCGGAATTCCTCACTTGAAAGTCTCCCCTTGAGGGGAGATCAATTCAAAAAGCCGTTCCTTTTTGAATTTCGTGGGGTGTTGCAGCCAAGGGCTCTTCCGCCTTTACCACAACCTCTTTAAGAAAACCTAAGATTCAGGGTCTTCACCCCTAAAGTCGAGAGGTCAAGCCAAAAGTAGAAGTATAATTCCCCTCAAACTTTTTTGGACCGGAGGTCCGGGCAGGCATTCTCAACGAAGACAGCCTGTGTGAAAAGTATTGTGCTAAAAAAGCAGGGCTAAGTTTATTAGGGAAACAGTTCGCTTTCGCAAAACCTCCAGGGATTTGGAACCCTTGGAAAACAGGGAAGGAGTTAGATCCCGGACAAAAAGTTATCCAATACCTGTTGATTTTTCTTTTTGATCTCTTCCAATTTTGCCATGACAACAAGAGTTAATTAGTTAATTTAACGTGAGTTAGAGATGGAAACTAAGTTAAAAGGATAAAAATGGATGCTTGTGGTCATTCCCGTGGAGACGGGAATCTAATGGTAGCCATTACTTTCGTATTCGATACCTGACCAACCATAGGATTTCGGGCATTCGCCGCGAAATGACCACTCAACGTACTCAACAGATGGTCTTTATATCGAATTCACGTTAATTTAATATAGTAGTATAAGAAAGTGATGGGGAAAGAGATAAGAACATTAAGGCTACTACAAGAGACTACTATAACAACTTGGCAAATAAACGGTGTCTTGGCCTTTTTGATTGGTAACGTGATTTAAACACAGACTTTTTATAAGACAATGAATATTAAAACTGCAATAAGCAGCCAAGCCCGAGTTGAAACACTGGTTAAACCTTCCTCAATCTACAAGTTCGACTCTTAGCTTCTTGCCAAGCGCTTTGGCATATTTTTCAAGAGTTGAAAGGCGAATATCTTCCGCATGATTTTCAATACGGGAAACGGCGGTCTTTTTTGTATTTAATTGTTGTGCTACTTGATCTTGGGTAAGACCTGCTTTTTCACGGGCTTGTTTTAGAAGCACACTAATTTTAAAATTTCGGAATCCTTCCTCATATCCCTCTGAAAATTCAGGATCTGATTTCTTTCTTTCACTGATATAAGCTTGAAGATCACTCATGTTATGTTCCTCCTTTATGAGATAGGTAATCGGCTTTTCGCTGTTCGGCTACCTCGATTTCCTGTTTGGATGTTTTCTGTGATTTTTTGGAAAATCCATTTGTTAGTATGCTGTGTTCAAGTCATTAGTAATTATTTCTCCTTCAAACATTTCTTCACCAGGTTTTAATAAGAATAACTGGAATATATGACCCGCTCCAGTATCATCTAATAATGAGTTCCCTTCTGATTTATAAACAATTCTCCATTCACTTTGATCAATAGTAAAGGCAGGAGTATTTTTTATTCCATTGCCAGAAAACTTTTCTATTGTTTTCCATTCTTGTCCATAAGAAATATTAAGGGTAAGGAGGAAAAAAATTGAAGGTAGAAGTATATTTTTCATCTTGTGTATATTTTCTGAGTAAAATTAAAAACCTGAAATTATTCAATTTCTTTACCCCGAATTAACCTCGTAAGTGCTTCAATCAATTCAAGTATTGTATCTGGTTCTTTCAGATCCAATTCCGGTCCTATATTAAGAGCTTCTCCGTTTCCTCTG
This sequence comes from Gracilimonas sp., assembly GCA_022450045.1. Classification (GTDB taxonomy): domain Bacteria; phylum Bacteroidota; class Rhodothermia; order Balneolales; family Balneolaceae; genus Gracilimonas. Next base: position 28,280 of record JAKURD010000013.1, read on the forward strand.
TATGATTGTATCCTAAGCACATCACCTTCAGACCAATCTTTAACACTTGAGCGGGACTGTTTTGAAACATAGGTAATACGAATATTTGAAACACTTACAAATTGGTTACCTTTTTTATCTTTTGGCATGAAATTGAATTCTATGGTTTACTTATTAGCCAGCTAACATAATATTATCCGAACGAGGGTATTGTTAGGGCGAACGAGCCGAAATCGCTTTTATCCGCCTTCCTGTACCTTTTCATTCGCATACTGTGATTTTTTGGGGTGTTATCCGAACGGCTGTTCGCCTAAGGTGTTCGTATACCCCCCCCGGTTTTGCCCCACCAATATAACACCTTAACCCATTATTGCAAGTGGAGATAGCACTAACACCCTCCGCCGGACCGAAATAATGGCACCCAACCCGTTCTGCATTCGATGTTCCTTGCTTGATGTTGGAGGTTCACCTTCCCCTCTTTTTCGGAGCCTTAACCTTTTGCTATCCCGAAAGTCGGGAGGCCAAACCAAAAGTGGATGAATCTAATCCACCGCATCTTCATGATAGTGCTGCATCGCCTTCAAAAAGCTAACCGCAGCCAAAACCCCGCATACCGTAAATACAAGCAACAGTGCTTTTGAAGGGCCGTACAGATCCGTAAAGATATTGTCGATGAGCCAGCCCGTTACCGGCGGTCCGATCCCAAATCCCACAATGCTGACTACGAATAAATAGACCGCGCCGGCCATTCCCCGCATGTCCGACTTCACAAAATACTGGATGAGCGCCGCCGCCACTCCGTTGTAAGAGGAGGCGATCACATTCCCGATCCCAATTAATACAAAAGCCGTCATCACCGACTCCGCCATCAAGCCAAAATAGTAGAACGGGAGTCCGCCGAGGGCGGCTGCGATCCCCATCACAAAACGTTTCTCCGGGCCGTATTTGATCGCCAGTTTATCGGCCAGCCATCCGGAAACATTCACCCCGGCCCCGGCCAGAAACATAAACCAGCCGTATTGCGGGATAAGTGATGGAAACTCAAACGTATCATTCAGTACATTTCCGATGAAAGCTAAAATAGTGTAACCGCTGAGGGCCAAAGAGGAAAATCCAGCCAAATGATATCGTACCGCTTTTTTCCCAAGAATAAATTTTAGTACTTCAAAAAAACGGGAAGCTGAACGTTCACTTTTGCCAAATTTCCGAGCCGGTTCACGAATCAACAAGTAACCAATAGCGGCTAAAATCAATCCCGGCCAACCCACAATCTTCATAGCCTCTCTCCAATCGTAAGCTTGCGCTACTGAGCCGCCGATCAAAAATGAGAGCCCTACCCCAACAAAGATCCCTGAGGCGTACACTGAGAATACGCGTGCTCTTTTTTCAGGAGGAAAGTAATCGGCCAATAACGAATATACGGCAGGACTTAAAGCCGACTGACTCACCCCAACAAAAAATCTCGCTGTGACGAGGAAAAAGAAGGAGCTGGCAAATCCGCTGGCCACGGTCATCAGGCTCCAGATCACAAGTCCGGTGAGGATGATCCGCTTTCGGGAAAACTGATCAGCGAACCATCCCATAAAGATTCCGCATACGGCATAGATCAGGGAAAAAGCGGGGCCGTAGAGAACCCCGATCTGTGTGTTCGTAAAGCCAAGGTCATCCCGAATAGCCGTTCCCAATACTGCCACGATCTGCCGGTCCACAAAGCTGGAGATGTAAATGAGGAATAATAATCCAAGTACCAGCCAGGCGTAGAATGCGGGAGAGCGGGCTTCGATTTTGTCATACAGAAATTTCATGGCGCAAAGATAGAACACAGATCGGTGGGATGGAAATTTGAACATCGAACAAGGAACGTCCAACTTTGAAGTTTTCTGGCTGCTCCTTTTTGGAATTTTCTTATCGTCCAGAGGTGAGGTGGAAGCTTGAGTTTCCAAGTATGCGTTCGCCAAGCCGGAGCTTGGGAATGAGGAAAAGGCGTCTTCCCCCCTAATTTTAGGGTAGAAACAAAGAGGGTTGCGAATACGGGCAGCCAAGTCTGCTTTACAAATTTGAATCCAAGTTACCAAACATTTCCACTTCCTCTTTCTTTTGTACCGACAAAAGAAACAAAAACTTCCGGCGGCGAAATAAATGCTAAAACGGACTCCATTCCACTAAAAGAAATCAATACTCCATAACCGGGCTTGCCAATATTCCGGTACCATGCAGTATGATTTCTTTCTTAACGTTGCATTGCACCCGTTTCTTAACACATTTATTTCTAAGGCCGATTATCGAATTCATCAGGGCAATCCTCCCATCACGAAAATCATGGTTCAAAAACGAGACACTTGCCAGAGTCCCGGTGTTTTAATTGGCACCTATTTTCACCAAGGGATCTTCTCCCCTGTTTATAGGAGAGAAACAAAGGGGGGTACGAATTCGGTGAACCGGGGGTTGCCTCTTTTTTATAGAAATAATTCCACAAAAAGGGTTCAGAATACGTATTTTTCAGGCTCACTGATTTTTTATTCAAACACTCACTTATTCAGCATGAAAGTTGGAATATTAGGCGCAACCGGTGCTGTCGGCCAAAAATTTATTCGCTTACTTCAGGGACATCCCTGGTTTGAAATTGAGGCTTTGGGTGCCTCAGAGCGGTCTGCCGATAAGAAATATAAAGACGCCGCCAACTGGATTGAAGATGTGGTTCTTCCTGAATCCATCAAAGAGATGACGGTCAGGAATTGTAAGCCCGCCGAATTTGGTGACGTGGATTTTGTCTTTTCAGGATTGGATTCATCTGTTGCCGGAGAGATCGAAAAAGCTTTTGCTTCTGCCGGAATTCCGGTCATCTCCAATGCCAAAAATTATCGGCAAGATCCTACGGTTCCATTACTTATCCCGGAAATCAATCCCGATCATACTGAGCTCATCAAAAAGCAGACGTTCACCAAAGACGGCAGCGGATGGATCGTGACCAACCCTAACTGCGTGGCTGTCCCCCTCGCCATTTCGCTGAAACCATTGTATGATGCTTTTGGGATCCAAGCGCTGATCCTAACTACCATGCAGGCGGTCTCCGGAGCAGGCTATCCCGGCGTGGCCAGTTTGGATATTTTGGGAAATGTGATTCCATTCATTTCAGGAGAAGAGCCTAAAGTTGGTCCTGAGACCCGAAAAATTTTAAGTACGCTGGAAGGAACCACCTTAGCGAAACCGCATTTTCCGGTTCAAGCTACGGCAACCAGGGTGCCTACCATCAACGGACACATGATCTCGGTAACCGCTAAGCTCGAAGATCCGCCCTCAAACTTTGAAGAATTGAAGGCAGCGTACACGAACTGGAAAAATCCAATCGGTGATCTTGATCTTCCCTTCTCTCCAAAAAAGCTATACAAGCTGCATGAGGAAGAACAGTATCCACAGCCGCGCTTACATGCCGATGCAGAAAACGGAATGCAGCTGCATTTAGGTCGATTAAGAAAAGCCGAAGTGTTTGATGTCAGCTTTGTGGCCATGGCGCATAATACCATTCGCGGTGCAGCGGGCGGTGCTATTTTAAATGCGGAATTGTTGGTGAAGAAAGGATTTTTGAAATAGAATAATTAATTCCCTTAATGTAGAAACGCAAAATATTGCGTCTCTACATTATTGATAAATATTATTCCCCATCCATGTCATCCAACCGTTGTTGTGACATGTACAGATTCAATTTTGTGGACATTCGGATGGCCTCGCTTCGATCTCTTCTTTTGATATCCAGCTTGATCACTCCCTGATCGCTTCCGGGCAATGGTTCAAAAAATGCCCACTGATTGGCCTTTATAATCAGCTTACCACCGGAAAATAAAAACCCTTTCTTGTACTGAATGCTTTTGATGTTATCCAACTGAATGGAAAATTTCGACAGGTTGCTGATCCCGTTACCACTGACATCGTACACCTTATATTCGAACAGGAGTTCATTATCGGCAAAACTTAGAATGCCCTTCACTTCTTTGTACTTATTTAATTCAGTACCCTCATACATGGAATATTTATAGGGAATGCTCATTCTTCGTTATCCAATTCACTTAATTTCTGTTCTGATATCCTCAGGTTCAGGTTTGATGAGATAGAAGCGGCGGTTTCCCTGTTCTTGCGCTTTATTTTGAGTACACGTTCATTCAGGTCCTTTCCCGGCAGATCTCCAAATGATTTTGCTGTTTTCCCATGTAAAATCATCTTTCCGCTGAACCATCCTTTTTTGAACTCCAGCATATCAAGTTCGGAGAGAGGGATCTTAGCTGTCTTCAACTCAGACTGATAAGCCTCAACAACCGCATCTTTTTTGTGGAATTCAAAGACCAGATACTCTCCCTCCACGCGCAGGATTCCTTCCACTTTCATGAATCCGCCGTTTAAATTTTCGATACTAAAAGGTAAGCTTCGCATATGCAGTATTGATTTTTATAGAGTTAGCTACTGATGGTCTTATTTATAAAAAAGTACAAAAAATCTGTAAGGAGTGCGCGTTTCATCGCTCTAACTATATGGCTAACAAAAGAGAAATAACTAATCATTGCCTTGGGGACCGGAAGATCCCCAATGTCCTTCCAGGGGTAAAAGGTGGAATATCCTTTTACCCTGTTTTTTGGCTTTGTTAAATGAGTATAACACTTGTCGTTAAGCCGGATCAAAGCTGATTTAATTTTTTCTTCGAGCTATTTCTTTCGGCATGAAAAATTTACTGCTTTTTATACTGATCGTACTGCCTGCTTTTGCTGCTGCTCAGACCGTTAATTTCGAAGATGGTTTCTCTGATGGAGATTATACTGCGAATCCCGCTTGGACAGGCAATACTGAAGATTTCGAAATTTTTGAATTGAACGGTAACAACGTAGTCCGTTTGTCTGGTCCGGGAGCTTCCACCTCTTACCTTTCAACCCCATCCGCAAATACAGTTGGTTATTGGGAGTTTTTTGTCCGTATAGATGGCGCAGCCCCCTCCGGTTCAAATAAAACTGAAATCTTTTTAATGAGTGATATTCAGGATTTGACTGGTTCAGTTAATGGATATGCAGTCCGTGTTGGTGAAACCGGTGAAGATATTTTTCGTGTCGTTCGTTATGATTCCGGCTCTGAATCAAGTACTATTGTTTCCGATACGACAGTGGTACAATCCAGCAGTTCCTATCGGGTGAAAGTTGCACGTGATAGTTCGGGTAATTGGGCCATTGAAGTTGGCGAGGGTTACGCCGGGCAGTTAAAAACCTCAGGCAATACAGGAACGGATAACACCTATACCACCACCTCCTATTTTGGTTTTAAGGTCGATTATACTTCCAGCAGAATCGATGATTTTTACTTCGACTTTAAAATAGACATACCACCTTTAAAAATTGCTTCCATCTCTCCTGTTAGTGATACCGAAGTTGATATAACATTTTCAAGAGAAATTGATTTTGGAACGACTGATGTTTCTGATTTTACTTTAGATCCCGGGAGCATTAATCCTCAATCAACAGGCCAACAAAGTGCGAAGGTTGCCCGTCTTACTTTTTCAAACCCCTTCTCCGGTGGCGAGTACGAACTTACTATTAACGATATTGGCGATGCTGCCAATGAAACAACTCTGGCTGACACTTCCATCTCATTCGTGATCTTTGACGACTACCAGCCCGGCGATATCATTATCAACGAGTTCATGAAAGATCCACCCTCCGGGACAGCTGAATATGTGGAGCTTAAAAATATATCTGACCGCTATTTGAATTTACGGGATTGGAAGATAGGTGATAACAATACCTTTGAAACAATAACGGGATCAGATTTTGCCATTCTTCCCGATAGTTTCGCTGTTGTGTCTGCTAATACATTGGCTTTAAGTAACTTTTATGGGAATGCTAATTACGTGCAGGCTTCACTGCCAGCTTTGAATAACGCAGGGGCTGAACAGGTTCGAATACGGGACAAAAGTGATATAACTCAAGACTCTCTCGAATATAATTCAAACTGGGGTGGCGTGGATGTAGCTATTGAACGCCGGGACCCCACCGTTTCATCCACTTTCATAGAAAATTGGGCAGACAGTCCCGCCGATAACTTTGGAACTCCCGGCTTCACGAACCAAATAGCTGAAGACATAAAGGCCCCGGAGATATCCAAGCTGTTGATCCAAAACAGCCAGACTATTATACTCGTTGCTTCGGAGCGCCTGGAAAACACATCAGCGGAAACGGTCGGCAATTATGTTCTCAGCCAAAACCCTGAATCCGGAACCACTCCGCCTGCTATTCCAACGATCGCAGCCGCCACCCAAATTGCCGCTGACTCTGTGGAGCTTAGCTTAGATTCAAGCCTGGAAGAATACGATGGCAGCTGGATCTTAACTGCCGATAACCTGACCGATATTTTTGGCAATGCATCCGATGAACAAGCTGAATTTACTTTTTCGAATCCCTTTACGATCTCTGAAGTCACAATGCCTTCTGACAGTGAAATTCTAATTCTCTTTAAAGAAAAGGTAAACTTTTCCTCCGTAGCAGCAGAGGATTTTACCGTGAATGAGGTGGTTTTAGGCGGCTCGTCAACTATAACTCAACCTGGAGCAGATCAGATCCTGATCGATCTTCCCTCAGCATTATCCTCCGGGCCCAACCTGATTGCCGTTTCTAATATTCAAAGTGTGACCGGCTGGAATATCCCCCAAAATACTCAATTCGAATTTTTTGTTTTTAACGACTACCAGCCCGGCGATATCATCATCAACGAATTCATGAAAGATCCACCCACCGGCACTGCTGAATATGTGGAGCTCAAAAATATTTCAGGGCGATATTTAAACTTGCGGGATTGGGAGATCGGTGATAATAGCTCTATCACTTCCATCAACGGTGCAGACTTCGTGATCCTCCCGGATAGCTTTGCAGTGATCTCAGCAGATACCGTTACCCTGAATTTATTTTACGGAGAAGCAAATTATATACAGGCTTCACTTCCCGCTCTGAATAATGCAGGAGATCAGATCCGCCTTTTCGATGACAGCGGAGTCTTAGCCGATTCGCTGGAATATAATTCAGACTGGGGCGGTGAAGATGTGGCCATTGAACGCCGAGACGCCAATGTTTCCTCCACTTTCAGAGAAAACTGGGGAGACAGTCCCGCCGATAACTTTGGAACTCCGGGCTTTACCAATCAAATTCAATCTGATACAACACCCCCTGAAATTACATCACTCTCCGTATTGAACGACAGTACTTTTCAAGTGATATTTTCGGAGCGCATTCAGCCCGGGCCTGCCGGAGATAAAGCCAATTACAGCCTTTCGAAACCTGACGGACTTCCATCTGCTCCGCCTTCTCTGGAATCTGCGGAATTTCTGGCGCCGGATACGGTCATCCTTTCCTACCCAAATGCGTTGCCCAGGCAGGAACAGGGCAGTGAGTACGGGCTTACCATCGAAGGGCAATCGGATATATTTGGGAATATAGCACCAACCCTTGAAGATTCTTTTTTCCTGATCGATATTACCCAGGCCGACCCCGGCGATGTGGTCATCAACGAATTTATGTACGATCCGGGTACAGAGTTTTCTGAATTCATCGAACTGCATAATCCCACAGACAGAAATTTCGACCTTCAGGGATGGACCTTCAATGACAATACCGGAAATCGCCGGGTTATATCGCATACAAATGTTGAATTGGTAACGGGTTCGTACGTTATTTTGGCGCCCGACAGTACGGTCATTAGTCTGTTCCCCGACCGGCGGATCATTGTAATGGGAACGAGGTTTCCATCCCTGAATAACGGCTCGGATGATATCGTGATCCGAAATGAACATGGCTCGCGTATCGACTCCCTCACCTATTTTTCTGAATGGGGCGGAAATGAGATTTCTTTGGAAAGACGCGCTCCTTCTGCACCATCTTTTTACCGGGAAAATTGGGGGGATTCGCCTTCAAATGAACTGGCAACTCCCGGGGCTGCCAATCAAATTCAACCCGATAACAGTCCGCCGGAGCTTAGCAATGCTTTCATAGCCGCCTCCGACTCTATTCGAATAACTTTTAATGAGCGCGTTGATTCTGCGTCAGCAAAAAATTCATCCAGCTATTCGATGGCCCCTGTGGTATCGATTGCTGAGATCGCTGAATTTTCCGGGAATGCATTAACTGTTGTTTTAGGAACGTCATTAACTGATGGAGAAATGCACACCCTGACCATAGAAAATCAGGAAGATATCTTTGGTAATATTCGGGCTTCGCTTTCCACAGAACTTGAGTACACAGAATTCTATCCTGCTGAATTTGGAGATGTGATCGTAAATGAAATTCTCTACCGAAGGGAAAGTGCTGACTCAGAAGAATTTGTTGAGTTGTACAATAAAACGGAGAAAAACTTCAATCTTAGCAACTGGACCTTATCCGATGCTGCGGGATCAACTACTATCCCGGAAGGCACTGAGATCAGGAGCGGTGAATACCTGGTACTTACCGGTCTGAAGGCCTTTGCCAATGAGATTCAGTACGGAGTTTACCTTTCCGGATTTCCTTCCCTGAATGATGATGAAGATGCGGTTGTGATTCGAAATGAAGATGGGATCATGATCGATAGTTTATTTTACAGCAACACATGGGGAGGCAATGAACCGGGGGTTTCTCTGGAGCGCAAAGATCCTGAATCAGCTTCTAACGATGCATCGAACTGGGCGAGCAATGAAGGAAACGGGACCAGTGCCGGAGACCAAAGCACTACTTTTGAGCCCGATGCAACTCCCCCTCAGATCTTATTCTCCAGACTACAGTTTGACGGGACCATTTTTGTGGCCTTCACGGAATTTGTGAACATCAACAATGCCTCAGCTTTTGTGAATGAGCAACCTGCTTCCATTAACAACTATAGCGAGACGGACGGAAATATTGTGATCCTGGAAAACCCTGTTTCAGGATCAGTTTCCTCCGCAGCAAAAGCCAAAGAAAAGGCAAGCGAACCGCTTAACCTGACCTTTACCAACATCACCGATGTTCGTGGAAATGCCAGTCAGGAACTGGCTGTTGAAATTTCGCAGCCCATCAGCCCTGGTACGGTGGTGATCAATGAGATCTTATACAACCCTTTGGCCAATTCGGATGACAATCTTCCCGACCAAACAGAGTATATTGAACTTTTTAACCCATCAGATTATGCCGTTTCTCTGGAGGGATTCTTTCTTCACGATGAGCCTGATGAAGATGGAGAAGTTCAGTCTTTGTTTCCGGTTTCTTCACAATATAAATGGATTCCGGCAGGAGCATACGTCGTAGTTTATGCCGAGGATGGGGCCACAAATTTCAGTGAAAGTCAGCTTGCCGAATATTTTGAACTGGAGAATGAAAGCGATCAGTTCAAGGCCCGAATTGACCGCACAAGCCTGAGCCTCTCTAATTCTGATGACGCTATTTACCTGGCCGACAGTGCCGGGACTACCATTGATTCCGTATTCTATGATGAAAGCTGGCAAAATCCCAATCTCTTTGATACAGATGGGGTTGCGCTTGAACGCATAGACCCGGAAGGGCCCAGCAATGATCCGTCAAACTGGAGCTCAAGTACGCGTGTAAACGGGGGGACGCCCGGAGAACAAAATTCTATTTTCCAGGAATCCGGATCAGTGTTAGAAAATACGGGGATCACCTTTACACCGAATCCTTTTTCTCCTGATGACGATGGCTTTGAAGACAACCTGTTTATTAACTACAAACTGGATGAATCGGATTATCTGCTGCGGGTACGCATTTTTGACCGTTACGGAAGGGAAGTCCGTGAACTGGCTGATGGGGTACAGGCCGGTTTCGAAGGCTCACTGATCTGGAACGGGCGTACTGATGATAATCGAAACAATCGTGTGGGCATTTATATCGTGCTTTTTGAGGCTTACAATAGTGCCAATGGCAAGAATGTAACCTTTAAAGAGACGGTAGTTTTGGCAAGGAAATTTTAAATGTTGAATTTTGAATGTTAAATGGATCGAGCCATCTAACATTCAAAATTTATAATTCAACATTGAGTTTAACTCCTCCGAACCAGTTTCTTGGCGCTGCGGGTTGATAGTATCGGCCGCCAAAGGCATTCAGGTCATTCCCGAGGCTGTATTTTTCATCCAGCAGGTTATCAATTCCGGCAAAAATGTCAGCCGATACCCCTTCTTTGATTTGATGTTTGATCCCTGCTTTTAACTGAACCAAATGATAAGCATCGGAATAGACCGTGTTGGCATCATTCAGCGGAATCTCATCCGTGAAGTTGTAGGATAATGAGCTGTAAAACCCTGCCTTTGTTTTAGTATTCAACGTAGAAACCAGGATATGAGGCGCTACTCCCGTCAGTTTATTTCCTGAGAAATCTTCCCCCTCCTTTTGGTAATCCTTGAACTCGAAATCATGATAGGTGTATGAAACGCCCCAATCTAATTCCTGTAAAAATGCACTGCTGTTTCGAATTACGGCCCAGTTTAATGCGGCTTCGAGTCCATATTGATCCGTGCTTCCGGTGTTTTCAAAAATGACGGTGGAATTTCTATCGGAGGGCTGCTGCACAATGGTCTCATCCAGCTTAAAAAAGAAAGTGGTGATATCATACGTAATGCGGGGCCCGATCAGTGTTCCCCGCGCTCCAACTTCATAATTCACTCCCTGCTCTGCTTCCAGATCCAGGGCAATACTCCCTTCATTGGTCCTAAACTCTTCGATGGTGGGTGGCGAAAATCCATAGCTCACGCTCCCATGCAATGATAAGGCCGGCGAGAATTTCTTCAGAAGCCCTACCCGAGGTATGATCTCAGGATCAAAGGTTTTCTCAGCCAAACCGGGTACATCACCTTGTAAATTTGTAACCAGGCGGTTCAGGCTATATTCCAGACGGTTGTAACTCAACCCTGCTGTCACATAAAATTCGTTGGGGAGATCGATCTCGGTATTCAAAAATATCAGAGAGGAACGGATCTTGATCTCATCATCAAAGTTAAGAGCCCCCACCTCGCTGCTGTCGTTCTCAAAATTTCGTGCTGCATAATTTGCAGACTGAAGCTCACCTCCCACAGTAAATCGTGTTCTAACTTCCCCTATATCCGTATCAAAATAAAACCGCGTTCTGCCTCCTCCCGATTTCCGGCTGTCCTTTTTGTAATCCAGGTTGAAAGGATTCTCGAATGCACTGAAGGTTCCATACAATGTGGTCAGGTTAGAAATGTTCTCCGATATCTGAGCGTCATGGCTGATCCCCGCCAAAAAAGCCTGTTGGTCGATGCTCGCATTTGCTTCCACACTGCCAAGCGCAAATGGATTTCCCTGCCGGGCCTGTGTTGGATCCTGAGTAAACTGCTCTTCCGTCAGCGGGCCCGGAATCCCGTAATTCAGATCGGAGTATAGGAAACTTGTTTTGATGATCTGACTGTCATTCAGCTGAAATCGCCCGGAAAGCTCGGCGGTCTCGCGGTTGAAAAAGGACTGCTCCCGGTATCCATCCGACTGCTGATTTGCATAGTTGAACCTGAAATTACCATCCTCGAACTGAGATTGTGCAAAAGCGGTATATCGAAGTAACCCGTAAGAACCAAACATGTGACCTGCACCAGCTTCATTTTCACTCGATTGCCGGCTTTCCAACAACAAAGCTCCGCCATTTCCCGCTCCGTAAATACTACCTGCAGGCCCCTTGATAACCTCTACTTCCTGCATATTGATCACATCCAGCAGATTCAACGGCGTACTTCCTGAAGGTTCCGTAAATGGGATGTCGTTCCAGTAGATCTTCACATTCCTAACCCCAAAAGGAGAGCGAAGTGAACTTCCGCGAATGGCCACCCGATAACTTCCGGGAGCACGTTGCTCAATTCGAACTCCCGGCACGGTATTCAGACCATACAACAAAGAGCCTTCATCGAAGCCGGTAATACGCTCAGGATCAATATTGGCAATGGCTCCCGGCGATTCCATCACGCTGCGGTTGCCTTCGTAACCAACCACCACAACTTCTCCCAGATCACCTTTGAGGGTATCGGGTTCCTGTGCCAAAAGAAAAAATTGAGGTATAAAGACGATTAAAAAGAGTGCTGATATTTTGTTCATAGAAACAAAGTACAAAGGCTTGAATTAAGTTTTAAGAATTGAATACCTTCCATTAACAAATAATTCCATAAACCAAAGTATTGTTCCGATTAAAAATCCGCTAAAGTCATTCCGCGGCGAATGCCCGGAATCTTGATGTATATCAGGTTTCAGCCGTTGATAACTATAATCCATTTAGATCCCTGCCTCCGCAGGAATGACCTGGCTTTTTTGATTGATTTACTTTGATTTCTTGAACTCTAAACCATCGCTTTGCAAGATCTGAAAAACGCACCCATTGGTATTTTTGATTCCGGTATTGGCGGACTTACCGTTGCCAAGGCCGTGATCGATGCCCTTCCTAATGAAGACATCATCTATTTCGGGGATACCGCCCGGGTTCCCTACGGCATCAAATCAGAAGAAACCGTCCGGGCCTATGCGCTTCAGATCACTGATTTTTTATTGAAGCGCGGGGTTAAAATGATCCTGATCGCCTGTAATACGGTATCAGCTTCGGCAAAGGAAGAGATCATTCAGGCTGCCGGAGAAGTGCCTGTACTGGATGTGATCACAGCCGGAACCAATAATGCAGTTTCCCTCCCGGATCATAAAAATATTGGGGTGATCGGTACGCTGGGAACCGTCAATTCCCGGGCCTACGTGGAAGCCATTCATGCTCATGATCCCACCATAAACGTACAACAGGAGGCATGTCCGTTGTTGGTGCCGCTGGCAGAGGAAGGCTGGATAGAGAATGAGGTGGCTCAAAAAACCCTGCATTATTACCTGGATGCGTTCGATGACAGTGATATCCAATCCCTGATCCTCGGATGTACCCATTACCCGCTTTTTAAAGATGTGATCCCCAGGATCCTCAAGAACGGCAATATCGAGATCATTGATTCGGCAGAATCCATTGCGGAATCTGCTAAAGCTAAATTGGCAGAACTCGATCTCTTGAATATCTCCGGTGGAGATTTCCAGTGTTTTGTAAGTGACCGCCCGCAGCGTTTTCACGAACTGGCTGAGCGGTTTTTGGGAAAGCGATTGAGCGGAGTTGAGGTGATGGCGTTGGATTGAGGAGGAGTAGCTGTCAGCTTTCAGACTTCAGCTATCAGCTGTTCTATTCACACATCGGTCGTTCGGTCCATCGGTTATTCGCATTTTTCTCTCCTCTCCAGAGGGAATAAATTCTTTCGCTTTTGTAAAAGACGACTTTTTGCCTCTTTGCCTCGTTCCCAACGCCCTAAGCCTGTGTGAAAAGTATTATGCTAAAAAAGCAGGGCTAAGTTTATCGGGGAAAACAGTTTACTTTAGTAAACCCTCCAAATTAATAAATCCATTCACAAGTATTGAGTTTTCACACAGGCTGCCTTCGCGGGTAATGCTTGTCGGCACCTCCCGGTCTCACTTAAGCCATGCCGGATTGAAATTGCCGATTTATTTTCTACATTTGCCGCTCAACTTTCACCTATTTTTATTGCCATGAAAACCTTTCTCTTCATTCTTGGATTGGCCGTTTCCATTTTATCGCTTTCTGAAGCCCCCGCCTCTATAGATGAAATTCCTTTCGATATCAACGACTATACCTGGCTGGTCGGCTCTTGGGAAGGCAACGGGTTTGGCAGAATCTCTCACGAAACCTGGGAAAAACCGATCAATAGCACCATGATGGGTATGTACCGGCATATCAATGCAAAAGATGAATTGGTATTCTATGAGTTTTTACTATTGGATGAGACCGGATTGCGCCTCAAACATTTCAATCCTGACCTCACCGGATGGGAAGAAAAAGATGACATAATCAGCTTCAAAATGATCCGTTCTTCAAAAGACAACATTGAGATGGAAGGCCTGACCTATGAACGGATATCAGATTCTGAGATTGAGATCCGGTTGGTGATGGATGATGGGAGTGAATCACATACTGAAATATTCAGGATGAAGAAGGTCAATCCTTAAAATTTGTTACCTGCTACTTCTTCAGCAAATCCCTGATCTCAGTCAACAGCACTTCCTCTTTACTTGGTTGAGCCGGTGCAGGCTCAGGCTTTGCTTCTTCCTTTTTCATAAAGTCATTATAGCCCCTTACCACTATAAAAATAGCTGCGGATACAATTACAAAAGTGAGGATGGTATTGATGAAGGCTCCATAATTGATGGTAATGGCTTCCAGGGTACCATCGGCTAAGGTACGCTCGGCGATCTGAAATTTGAGTTCAGCAAAATCAACCCCGGCAATAAGATATCCCACCGGCGGCATGATGATATCATTTACAAAAGATTTGACGATAGCTCCAAAGTAGGTAGCCATGATCAAGCCTACGGCCAGTTCTATGACATTGCCGCGGGAAACAAATTCTTTAAATTCTTTAATGAGACCTTTCATATATGTTTTATTTTTTTGATTTGATTTGGGTGAATATGAGGATTGATTTAATTGAGAACAAATTAAGAACTTACTCTGTCCTTGGCTACCTGGTTCATTTTGCCTTGATGCAAAACGAACCAAAAGATCAAGGCTGAGAAAAAAGAGCTAAAGCTGATTCCATTCCGCTAAAATAAATCAATGCTCCATCTCTGTATGAGATCGACCAATGTTTCTCAGCGGTATGATTTATTTCTTTACGCTTCATTCCATCATCTTCTTAACGCTCTTTTTTCTAAGGCCAACCTGAACTTATTCCCATTCGTTATTCAGGATTCAATGTTGAATATTCGACATTCACTTTAATTAGCCTCTTTACCTCATCTGCTTTATCTTTATAATGAATTTGATTCTCAATAATTAATCAGCCACACATACATTATGAAAACCATTGCCCAGCTCACATACATTCCGTTATCCGAAGATGATCCAAGAGAAAAAGTTCAGGAATTGCTGGAGCACCTTGCCCAATATGATGTAGAAATTGAAGTGGGATATCTATCCACCACCATCATTGGAGCACCAAAAGTTGTTTTTGAAGTAATAGCCGACCTGTACGACATCATGTCGATGGAAACCGAGAAGTTTCGTTTTCAGGTAGATCTTCTAAGCCCGACTAAGGAATAGGTTTTAGTGGCGAGGTTTTAGGTGTTAGAAATATTTGAATCTAAAACCTAACACCTTACAAAAGTTTTGAAGCTAAATTCGCCAGGTCTGAGCGCTCTCCTTTCTCGAGGTTGATATGCGCATACAGATCATGATTATGCATTCGGTCCACTAAATAACTGAGTCCGTTGCTCTGCGCATCCAGATACGGCGTATCGATCTGGAAAATATCTCCGGTGAACACGATCTTGGTATTCTCACCTGCACGAGTGATGATGGTCTTCACTTCATGAGGGGTTAGGTTTTGGGCCTCATCAATAATAAAAATCACGTTAGAGAGGCTGCGCCCGCGAATGTACGCCAGCGGGACGATCCGGAGCTTATCCGTTTGCAGCATCTCATCAATTTTCTTAAAGGGCTTGCTGGTTTCCTTATACTGATTTTTGATGAAACTCAGGTTATCCCACAACGGCTGCATGTATGGGTCGATTTTCTGGTTGGCATCGCCTGGTAAAAATCCGATATCCTTATTGCTTAACGGTACAATAGGCCGTGCCAGATATACTTGTTTGAAATCACTACGCTGCTCCAGGGCACTTGCCAAAGCCAGTAAGGTTTTTCCGGTTCCCGCCGCCCCTGTTATGGAGGTACACAAAATGTTGGGATTTTGAAGCGCATGCAGCGCAAAGGTCTGCTCGGCATTTTTGGGTTGAATGCCATATGCATGCATCTTTTCCACCACCTCCACCATCTTGCTCTTGGGATTAAGCCATCCAAGTGCCGAGGAACCGTGACTTTTCATAATGTAATAATGATTGCAGGTTGGCTTTTCCTCGCCCAGCTCTTTCGGATCAATTTCACCCTCTTCATAAAACTTACTTATGAGTGACGGGTCATCGACATCAAGCTCAGTCTTTCCCCGATATAACTGTTCAATATCTTTGATCTGTATCGTTTCATAATCTTCCGCCTCCAGATTCAACGCCCTGGCCTTCAGCCGCAGATTGATATCCTTTGAAACCAGGATCACCCGCTGATTGGGGTTTTCTTCCTTGAGGTGAAGCGCTGCATTTATGATGCGATGGTCATTTTTGTCGGAGCCGTACACCTGCGTGGCATCCTGAGAGTTGGCTCCCTGAGTTATCACCCGAAGCTTACCATGTGTACGCCCATTCATCGGGATCCAGTTCTGCAGCATATTGTCGTCTGAAATCCCGTCCAGGTACCGGATAAATTCCCGCGCATGCAGATTAATTACGTTGTTTCCTTTCTTAAAGGTATCCAGCTCTTCTAGAACGGTGATGGGAATGGCTACATCATTTTTTTCAAAGTTTCGAACGGCTTCATAATCATAGAGCAGAACCGAGGTGTCGAGTACGAAGATCTTCTTCTCTTTCTTCTTGGGCATAGAGGGGAGATTTGATTTGCGATATCTATTGTACCAGCCATAGTAGATGAATTGTGAACGGCTTGTGAAATAAAGCTAAAGCGTAAGTCATTTGCAATGGGCAATCGGGATTTAACGGAGAATTATTATAGTGAGGAAGAGAAAGTTGAAAGTTGATAGGGTGATGAAAGTTTTTAAAAAAATTTTGTAAGGAATGCTATCGGGAAGGCTCTAACTAAAAAATCAGAATAAGTTTGCTCAATAATGACATTTAGGGAATGGGAAAGAAAAATACCGATTGAAATTAAGGAAGATGTAGCATGGAAAATGGAAGCATACAGGTTGAGTCTGTTTCTATCTGACGCATGCTGGGAAGACACGAATATCATTCTTTTAGAAAAAAGATTTTCACTTGCCGACCAACTTTATCGTTCAGTGGGTTCTATAAGTGCAAATATTATTGAAGGATATTCACGAAAATCCAAGAAAGAAAAGGCGCGATTTTATGAAATATCTCTTGGTTCCGCCCGAGAAGCAAAAGATTGGTATTTCAAATCCAGACATTTATTATCAGAAAATAAATCTACATCCAGGATCAAAATGCTAACTTCCATTATAAAATTACTTCAAAAAATGATCTCTGATCAAAGATGGAAAAGTAGAAATACATAAATCACCCTGTCAACTTTCAACTCTCAATTTCCACAAAGCTATCGAAACCGCCACCGCCGCATTCAGGCTTTCCACGGTCTCTTGTCCGGGAGCCGATTCGATCTTCACTTTTTTTCTTTCAGAATTCAGGAGTTTTTTGCCAATGCCATTCCCTTCATTCCCCACAACCAATATCGTTTTTTCTGCGGGTTGAACCGATCCCAAAGATTCCGCCTCATCTCCGCCATCTAACAACATCACTTGCCAGCCTGATCTTTCAAACTCACTGAAAACCTCCTCAAGATCTCCGGCTAAAACAGAAGTGCTTCCGGTAGCTCCTGCTGTACTTCTTACCACTTTGGGGTGATAGACATCCACGCTGCCCTTTCCGGCAATCAAAGCCTTGGCTCCAAACCAAGCCGCTGTCCTTAGAATAGTTCCCATATTCCCTGGGTCCTGGATGGCATCGGTCGCTACGATGATTCCCCTTTCTCCGGCCAATTTTTCAGGCTGAATTTCTTCCGGCATCTTGCAAACCGCCAATATCCCCTGCGGGCTCTCCGTATCCGCCACTTCAGTAAGAATTTCTTCCTCTAACATACAAAGCTCAACCCCCTTAAACCTTGCCTCTTGCACCTTAAACCTTGCCTCTAAAAAAACCGTCTCCACTTCAATCAACTCATTTTTGACCACCTGCTCAACGGCACGCTCCCCTTCTACCACAAACCGCTGCTCTTTCTCGCGATATTTTTTACGGGCTAGTTTTCGTAATAGTTTGATCTCGTTGTTTGATGCTTTTCTCATGGAGGAAGAATACAGAACTCAGAATTCAGAATACAGGAATAAAATACTTCAATGTTCAATATTCCTTGTTCGATATTCGATGTTCTGCTTCTGTATTCTGACTGCTTACTTTCCTATCTTCATTCAAAATTCAGCAAAAAATTATGTTATGGAGTTTCTGAAAACATTAGGTATCGAAGGGATTAATCCGGGAACAAGCACCGGGCGCAAGCATATGGAAAGCAAGGAGACCATCAGCAGCTATACGCCCACCGATGGTGAACGAATTGCTACCGTTGGGGTAACCTCCCGAGAACAATATGACCATGTGGTTGAAGAAGCTCAGAAAGCTTTTGAGATTTGGAAAAATACCCCGGCTCCTGAACGGGGTGAGATCGTCCGGCAAATCGGACAAAAACTCCGCGAATTCAAGGAGCCGCTTGGAAAACTGGTAACCTATGAAATGGGTAAGATCTATCAGGAAGGCCTGGGCGAGGTTCAGGAAATGATCGATATCTGTGATTTCGCCGTGGGTCAGTCACGTATGATGTATGGAAAAACGATGCATAGTGAGCGGCCTCAGCATCGAATGTATGAGCAATGGCATCCGCTGGGAATTGTAGGTATCATTTCCGCATTCAACTTCCCCGTAGCCGTATGGAGCTGGAATGCTATGATCGCTGCTGTATGTGGGAATGTGATGATATGGAAAGGCTCTGAAAAAACGCCTTTGTGTGCCGTTGCGATTCAAAAGATTGTGGCAAAGGTCCTTAAAGAAAATGACCTGCCTGAAGGAATCTTCAATCTTGTTACCGGCGACCATCAGGTTGGTGAATGGATGACCGAAGACGAGCGTATTCCGCTGATCTCAGCAACCGGGTCTATCCGGATGGGGAAAGAAGTTGGAAAAACCGTGGCTTCCCGTTTAGGAAAAACTATCCTCGAACTGGGAGGGAACAACGCCATTATAATCTCGGAAAATGCAGATCTTGAAATGGCGATTCGGGCTACTGTTTTTGGAGCTGTTGGAACCTGTGGTCAGCGCTGCACAAGTACCCGCCGACTTATTATTCACGAATCCGTGTATGATCAGGTGAAGGAAAGATTAATGAGCATTTATGAGAATATAACTATTGGAGACCCGCTTGAAGAAGGCACATTGGTTGGACCAATGATAGATCAGGACGCTATTGATGCGATGCAGAATGCCCTCAAAGAAATTGAAAAAGAAGGCGGCAAAGTAATCTACGGTGGCGAGCCTTTGGATGAAGACGGCTTTTATGTGCGCCCCGCCCTGGCTGAAGTGGAAAACCATTATAATATTGTACAGGAAGAGACCTTTGCACCTATCCTTTATCTTATGAGATATAAGACCACCGAAGAAGCTATTGAAATGCACAACGGAGTAAAACAAGGACTCAGTTCCTCCATGTTTACCCTAAATATGCGGGAAGCCGAGCGTTTCCTGAGCGTTGGCGGGTCTGATTGCGGTATCGCTAATATCAATATTGGAACGAGTGGTGCGGAAATAGGCGGGGCATTCGGTGGTGAAAAAGAGACGGGTGGCGGACGTGAATCTGGCTCCGATTCCTGGAAAGCGTACATGCGCCGACAGACCAATACCATGAACTGGGGAGATTCACTCCCTCTTGCACAGGGTATCGACTTTGATGTATAAGATTTTAAATGCTATAAACCCCCTCGCTCCTACGCTCTGCGTTGGAGCGAGTTCGGATTAATTGTGCGTAATCTCTGTACCTAATACTTTTAGAAATTCCGCCAGCCATTTTTGGTGTCCGGGCCATGCGGGTGAGGTCACAAGGTTACCATCCACTACAGCTTCAGTTGGCGGAACCTCTTTATAATTAGCCCCACATGCTTCCATTTCAGGTCCGCAAGCAGGATAAGCAGTCAATGTTTTTCCTTCAATTCCACCCGTTCTGGCAAAGATCTGCAAACCATGACAAATCGCTGCTATAGGTTTATCCTCATCAAGGAAGTGCTTCACTTTTGAGATCACTTCATCGTTGAGCCGTAAATATTCGGGAGCTCTTCCACCCGGCAATACCAAAGCATCATAATCTTTCGCATTTGCTTTATCAAAATCATAGTTCAGTGTGAAGTTATGTCCCCGCAATTCCTTATAGGTTTGATCTCCCACAAAATCATGAACGGCAGTCGGACAAGTATCCCCTTTCTTCTTGTCTGGACAAACCGCATGTACTTCATGTCCTACCATCTGCAGTGCCTGAAACGGCACCATGATCTCAAGGTCTTCCCCGTAATCTCCTACTATCATCAAAATCTTCTTACCAGCCATAAGTGTACTCCTGTTTATTTGCGATTGTAGTATTACAATGAATTTCAGGTTTAAAAGGTTCTTTTGTAGATTTTAACCCATGAAACTTAACGTACCCACAGAGGAAGAACACAAAAGAGATGCAAGAAGAAAACGGATTCATGGCATAGTCGGTCTTCTTTTTGGATTGATCTTCTTCGGTTTAGTTGGGACTAAAATCTTCAGATATGGCTTTAATGAAGTTGAGATCTATACCTGGATAGCTCTTAGTTTTGGTATTGTCTCTTTTGGATGGTTAGCTTACAAATTTGGCGAGACTTTTTGGAATACGTTGTTCAGAAATTAGAGCCACAAAAAAAGCCCCATACATAAAGTTATGTACGGGGCTTTGAATTTTTTTGCTTAGCTAAGCTTTAGATCATGGTAGCAATTACCAGAGCTACTACTGACATCAGCTTGAGTAAGATGTTCAGAGACGGACCTGATGTATCCTTGAACGGATCACCTACCGTATCTCCAACAACACCAGCTTTGTGAGGCTCAGAGCCTTTTCCATACTTAACACCGTCGATGGTCACGCCTTCTTCGATCATTTTCTTAGCGTTATCCCATGCTCCACCAGCGTTAGACTGGAAGAGTGCCATTAGGACACCGGCAGAAGTTACCCCTGCAAGAAGTCCGCCCAGCATCTCAGCACCAAGGGTCGGGCTATCGCTGATAAATCCCGGAACAAAGCCGAAAAGAACGGGAACAATTACAGCTAAAAGTCCTGGAACCACCATCTCGCGAATAGAAGCCTGAGTTGAGATCTCAACACATTTTTCATACTCAGCTTTACCGTCAGCAGCTTCAAAAGTAGTACGGTCTTCGTCAGACCAGTCCGTTAATTTCTTGCCTTCATTTCGGTTCATGGCTGAGAGCGCTTTGGTCAATTCGGGAATATCACGGAACTGACGGCGCACTTCTTCGATCATGCTCATTGCGGCACGTCCTACTGCATTCATAGAAAGCGCAGAGAACAGGAATGGCAACATTGCACCTACAAATAATGCGGCCATCACAGAAGGATTGGTTACACTAATAATAACCTCTACTCCGGGGTTTACAGCCTCAAAAGCTGTAATGAAAGCTGCAAAAAGAGCCAGTGCTGTTAAGGCCGCAGAGCCGATCGCAAATCCTTTACCGATAGCAGCCGTAGTATTACCTACCGCATCAAGCTTATCGGTACGCTCCCGAACTTCCCCGGGAAGTTCAGCCATCTCTGCAATGCCACCGGCGTTATCGGAAATCGGTCCGTAGGCATCAACAGCTAACTGAATACCGGTATTTGACAGCATACCGACAGCGGCAATTGCAATACCATACAGCCCCGCAAATTCATAAGCACCAATAATTGCAACAGCGATAATAAGAATAGGAATCGCAGTTGAGATCATGCCTACTCCAAGTCCGGCAATGATATTTGTAGCAGATCCTGTAACAGACTGCTTCACAATTGACCAAACCGGCTTAGTTCCGGTTCCGGTGTAATGCTCAGTGATCAACCCAATTCCAAGGCCGGCAGCAAGGCCAAATATAGTAGCCCAAAAAACGCCGGAGCTGTTGTACACTTCACCATTAAATGTCCAGGTTTCAGGAAGCATCCATGTGATAATGAAATAAGAAGCAACCAACATGACTGCCGCGGAAAGAAATTCGCCAAGGTTCAATGCTTTTTGCGGGTCTCCGCCTTCTTTAACACGTACAAAGAATGTCCCGAGAATAGAAGTCAAGATTCCAACGCCTGCAAGAACAAGCGGAAGGATCACAGCAGAAAGCCCGTTAAAGGAATCCGACCAAACGGCTCCGTCAATAGTTGCTCCGGCGATAAATGCAGCACCCAATACCATAGTACCGATAATGGATCCAACATAAGATTCAAAAAGGTCCGCACCCATTCCGGCCACATCACCTACGTTATCACCAACGTTATCTGCGATAGTAGCAGGATTTAACGGGTGATCTTCAGGGATCCCGGCTTCAACTTTACCTACCAAGTCAGCTCCAACATCAGCAGCTTTAGTATAAATACCACCGCCAACACGGGCGAAGAGTGCAATAGAAGAAGCACCGAATGAAAATCCGGTTACAACAGCCAATACTTTATTTACGGCACCGGCACCTTCAAGTCCAAATACATTACCAAAAATGATAAACAACCCACTTAATCCTAAAACACCTAAGCCAACTACGCCAAGCCCCATAACAGAACCTCCGGCAAAAGCAACTTCAAGGCCTTTTCCAAGGCTTGTTCGTGCAGCATGAGTGGTTCTGACATTGGCTTTGGTAGCAACTTTCATTCCTATGAATCCTGCCAATCCTGAACAGACAGCACCAACCACAAAGGAGATGGCTACCATCCAGCTTGATGTGGTCGGATCGGCACTGAAGCCAAGTATTACAGCTACCACCAGTACAAATACGGAAAGTACCCGATATTCAGCTTTTAGGAATGCCATGGCACCGCTCGCAATACTTTTGCTGATACGCTCCATGCGCTCGGTTCCGATCTCCTGTTTAGTCACCCAGGATGTTTTAAAGACAGTGTACAGAAGTGCTATCACTCCGGCCACCGGTATTAAATAGATTATTGTATCCATTGTTTCCCGTTACGTTAGTTTAAGTTCAATCGACCGATTCTTCGGCCATTATTAATTAAAATTATTCATCGTTTTTACGATGCCGTCTCTCACAAAATTGAGCGACGCATCATGGGCTTGTTGAATGCCCTCCTCTAAATACTTTTGATCTGCATTGGTAAAAGGCGACAGCACAAAATCAACTTGCCGGCCTCGCGGAAAATCATTCCCGATCCCAAATCGAAGCCGGGGAAATTCCCTGCTTCCCAGCTCATCAATGATGCTTTGTATGCCGTTGTGGCCGCCGGCACTTCCCTGCGCCCTCAACCTGACATCACCAACATCCAAATTCAGGTCATCATAAATGATCAGGCAATGCTCTATATCTGTATTGTAAACTGAAAGAGCTTTTCGTACCGCTTTCCCACTTCTATTCATAAAAGTTGTAGGCTTGATGAGTACTACATTCCTTCCTCTGTGCCTGCCCTCTGCAACCACAAAAGGCCCGTCGCCCGGGCCAAATGTAGTGGAAAGAGTTTCAGCCAATGCATCAACAACTTCAAATCCTATGTTGTGTCGCGTCCCCTCATATTCCTGTCCAATATTTCCTAAACCTATAATAAGGGACATGTCAAAGAGGTTACGTTACAACTTTCCGTAATTATTAAAGGACTACCCTTCTGATTTCTCTTCAGAGGAATCTTCGCCTTCCTCACCTTCAGCACCTTCTTCGCCTTCGGCAAGTTCTTCACCTTCAGCCACTTCTTCGCCTTCAGCAACCACTTCTTCTTCTGTATCGTCAGTAACACCGGATACAAGATTTTCGAGGAAGTCAGCTCCTTTAGGAGGACGAATGGTTACGATAGTTCGGCTCATATCATCCAAAGGAATGATTCCTTCCAGCTCCAGATCGGATATATGGAAAGACTGACCGATCTCAAGCGGAGAAATGTCAATTTCAAATTCAGCCGGAATGGCTGACGGAAGTACTCTAATGCGAATAAAATTCATTGGTTTGAAAACACGTCCACCATTTTCAACCACTCCTTTAGCGTTTCCTGAAATCTTGATGGGAACACGAAGTGTTACTTTTTGTCCGTCTGCAAGAACATAAAAATCTGCATGAACAGGACGATCGGTAACAGGGTCAAATTCAGTTCTTTTCAGAAGTGTTTTGTACGTTTTTCCATCAACGGTCAATTCCTGAAGCTTGGTCTGAGGCTTTCTAAGAATTTTTTCCAATTCCAATTCATCAATGGAAAAGTGAATATTTTCTTCAACTTCCGGGCCATAGAGAACAGCAGGTACCCGTAATTCTTCACGAAGTGCTTTATTCGCTTTTTTACTGGTCTCTCTTACTTTTCCTTCAAGTTTTACTAATTCTGGGTGTGCCATAATGCGTTTACCTTAATCATTAATTATCAAACAGTGCACTGATAGTGTCGTTAGTATGTATGCGTTGTATAGCTTCAGCAAAAATATTCGCAATGCTCAATACCTTTATCTTTTCAGAAGGCTGGCGAAGCTGAACCGTATCTGTTACCAACAACTCATCAATTGGCGAATCTTCGATTCGCTGATATGCCGGACCCGATAAAATCGGATGTGTACAAATTGCGATAATGCTTAGTGCCCCTCTTTCTTTTAAAGCGGCGGCGGCATTCGTCAATGTTCCGGCGGTGTCGATCAAATCATCGACTATTAACACATTCTTTCCTTCCACTTCACCAATCAAGTTCATGATCTCTGACTCATTGGCCTTTGGCCTTCTTTTATCAATAAAAGCCAGACTCGCTCCCAGTTTTTTAGAATACGCCCTAGCCATTTTTAAGCTTCCTACATCAGGAGCTACCACAGCCAAATTATCAATTGGGTTGGAGGTGAAGTGATCAATAAAAGCCCGGCTTGCATATAAATGATCAAGCGGGATATCAAAAAATCCTTGTATCTGGGCCGCATGCAGATCCATAGTCAAAATACGATCGGCGCCTGCTTTTACCAACAGGTTGGCCATCAGTTTTGAACCAATAGAAACACGCGGCTGATCTTTTCGGTCTTGCCGTGCATATCCAAAATATGGAATTACGGCTGTTACTCTTTTTACCGAAGCCCTTTTTGCTGCATCCAAAAGAAGCAATAACTCAATAATGTTATCACCGGGAGGCGGGGTGGACTGGATTACAAAAATATCTTCTCCCCGAATGCTTTGCTCGTATTTGACATATTGTTCTCCATCAGAAAACTTTTTAATCGTCAAATCTCCCAAAGATGCCCCATATTCCTCAGCAATTGCTCTTGCTAAAGCCGGGTTACTTGTTCCGGAAAATATCGCCAGGGGAGTGTCCACGTTACAGGCTTAGTGTTCAGGTTATAACTATGAAAAAATCACCAATAAATGCTGACCAATAAACAAAAAGGATGGCTTCTCAGTCATCCTTTATAAAATTGTGTTGCCCGGGGAGGATTCGAACCCCCACTGCCTGGACCAAAACCAGGTGTCCTGCCATTAGACGACCGGGCAATTCGTGTCATTGACAGACTCCAAAGATAGAAATCACTTTAAAAGCAATCAAGACTCAATCGCATTTTTTAGCACAAAACATTCTGAGCACCGGAGATCATCACAATATGATTTCAATTGATGGATAGCACCCAGTTTCTTACGATATGCTGAGCTGTTGAGGTTTAACGATTTGAATCTTTTAAGTAAAGATATGGGAATTGGAGTTTTTAACTGCTTCCACCCTGAGAGTGCTTGCTGTGAAAGTTTCTGATGAGCAAATAAATTTCCCAGTACATAGATGGAAGGCAAAAAAGCTGTTCCGTATAATATTTCAATGCGCGAAGATCTTCGCAAACCTGCCGCTTCAATCCATACTTTCCATACCTCGATTGAGCGGGAAGTGATTAAATTTTTGAACGGTTCATTCAAAATCAAAGCCGTAAGTTCTACAGCTTCTGTTATTCTCTGTTTTGGATGATTTGCCGGGCGAACTGACTTTAAGTTCCAGCGAATATCAGAACCATCATTATTGAGACCCGCAATGCTGAAAGCACATTCTATTCCCTCTTTTACAGAAGTGCCCGACCATTCCTTAAGCAATTGACGTGCGGTTTCCTGCATCGGTTCTCTGTTGTGAGCAATCCCAAGCCCATCCCATAATGATAGGATCAATGCATCTTTCCATGCTTTTGATGGAAGTTTTTCCGGATCGTAAAAGCGCAGAATATCATTCGATTTCTTTTCGAAATATTCAATATGTGCTTTTTCAATTTGTTGAAGGAATGCTTCTTCAGATATAAAGCTGACGCTTCTGCTGCAAGGCAGGGCTTCAGGATCTTCAAATCCCTTTAGAAACAGCCTCAACTGTTTTGGCAAGTATGGTATCAAGTTCAGAGTATAAGGAGTGCTTCCATTACGTGTCATAACCGATTGGGGATTTCCGTCAGTAACAACATGTAAAATTACAGTATTGAAGTTGGCATCATCCTGGTGATCATGGGCGTTCCACCCCTTGCTTTTCACATGAATTTCCACATCCCCGTGCCATATAATATTATCGACCTCAATAGCTGCTTGTGTAAAATCGGGCCCGTCAGTGGTATTTAATATACCCTGTTTTATGATATTTAATGATCTGCCGCATGTGGTTTTAAGATCCGTGAAATCAAACAGCAGATTTTCCCATATCCATTGTAAAAAAGCTTCTGAATGTTGAAATCCAGACTTATCCATGCTTTGTTATTTCTTCGATCTCTTCCTCTTCGGAAAAATCGAGATTCTCCGTTGCCGCATAAAGATCGGGAAACGTATCCTCCACAGTTTTTTTGATCCCCTTTGAAACCTGGTCTATTCTCATTTCACCGTCTTTTTTAAGCTTACGGCCTTGAACTTCCAGCCAGCGCAGGTTTTCTTTTCCACTTTTTGGGGTTAATAACAAGCCGGCTATTACACCTCCGGCAAAAGCTGTTGCTCCAAATAATAATGCTCCAATTCCTCTTTTCATGGTTCTCTCTTTAAGGTTGAGGTTAACGCTGTTAAGATACGAATTTTCCTATCGTTTTTCGTTATTTTTTAACACTGAGTATATAAAATTGTACCTTCTTCTGAAATTAAAAGTAACCGATGAAAAAGCAAATAACATTGATGGACCGCCCCCGGATGCAGCGTACCCTGCATCGTATAGCAATACAGGTTTGGGAGCGCATGGGAAACGATAAAGAATTGGTGATCATTGGCCTTAATGAAAGAGGGTATGCAATAGCTTTGGAACTTTTGGGGAATATTGCTGATTTATTGGGCAAGGATATATCAGCGCATCGGTATGAAGTAAGTGGAAACAGTTCTGAAACTCCATTGCCGGATTGCAACGATAAGTTCGTTTTACTTGTGGATGATGTGATCTTTTCAGGAAAAACCATGTTTGACGCTCTTTCAACCATCTGCAGTATGTACGAACCTGACATTATTGAAATTGCCGTATTGATAGACCGCGGCCACCGCAAATATCCGTTACTTACGCATATGTCCGGAATCACTGTCCCCACTAAAGCCGGAGAACATATTGAGGTCATGCTGAAAGATTCAAAACTCAAAGAAGCTATACTTTTCAAAAACACGTAATTAAATAAACAATGAAAGCATTTTTACATTCTACGATCGCAATATTAATGTTAATGATATGCAGTATATCTGCCTCTGCTCAAAATATTTCTATTCCTGATACCCTGAAAGGGTGGGATCAAAGCTGGGTGGCAAGTTTAAACGGCTCCCAGGCGGCATATAACAATTGGTCCCAGGGTGGTGTCAGTTCTATAAGTGGAACAGGATCGTCTATCTTTACCGTCTATTACAAGCAAGGGCAATTCAGCTACGGGTTCAGAACCAATTTGAAGTATGGGCAATCTAATATCAAGGGGCAGGGTGTTCGAAAAACCGACGATTTGATCTCGATTCGGAATCGCTTTAACTATACTTTTAGAGAAGATGGAACCCTTTCCGGCTATGGCACCATTAATTTCAGAACCCAGTTTGACCAAGGTTTTGAATATGCTACCGAAGAGGGACAGCCGGATGTTCTGATCTCAAATTTTTTCGCGCCGGCTTATTTAAGTGAAGGCATTGGTATTGCCTACGACCCTGTACCGGCGTTTACTTTTGAAGCGGGTTTAGGACTTAAACAAACCTTTGTAACCGATGATGACCTTGCTGTCAATTACGGGCTTGATGCCGGAGATAATTTCAGATCTGAGGGTGGTCTGACTACGGGAATAAACTTCGAGAAAGAGATTTTTGAAGATATCCTGTATGCAAGTTCGGTAGAAACATTTACAAATTTCCTGATTCCTATAAACGAAACTGATATATTCTGGTCTAATGAACTGATCGGCCAGATCAACAGTATTGTAAGTGCTTCGTTTCAGTTTGAGCTCCGATACGATAATGACTTTTCCAATGAAATCCAGCTTAAACAAGTTCTTTCTGCAGGCGTTTCAGTAAATCTCTATTAATGAACGCTTCCTCCAAAAACATCTTAGATAATTCCCTTACCACTTTAAAAGAGTGGCAAGACTCTTTTGGAGAATGGAGGCAGGACCCAACACTTGAAGTTTCTAATGAAAGGATTGAAGCCACTTTTAATCGACTGGCTCAGCGACTGAAATGTAATTTCCCTTTTCACCATCCTGTCTATGCCGGGCAAATGCTAAAACCACCCCACCCATTAACCTGGGCTGCCTATGCAATGGCCATGAGTATCAACCCAAATAATCATGCGCTCGATGGCGGACCTCCTTCCTCAGAAATGGAGAAAGAAGCTTTAACTGAACTAGCTCATTTTTTTGGCTATGGGGATGAATTTTTGGGACATCTTACTGCCAGCGGCACCATCGCAAACCTGGAAGCACTTTGGGTAGCCCGGGAATCTCATCCCGATAAAAAGATCGCCTTCTCACCACATGCACATTACACCCATGAACGAATGTGCTCTGTTTTAAGGATAGAAGGAGTTAAGATTCCGGTTTTTGAAGACGGAGCTTTTGATCTGAGTTCCATTAATGCTGACGATATCGGGACTATTGTAGTCACCTTAGGTACCACGGGGCTTGGAGAGGTGGAGCCACTTGATCAAATTTTACCATGGGCAAAGGAGTATGGGATAAGAGTTCACATTGATGCTGCTTATGGAGGTTTTTTCAGAACATTGAAAGACACTGATCTGATCGATGGAACTTCTTGGGAATTAATGGAACACGCCGATAGTATCGTTGTTGACCCTCACAAGCACGGACTTCAGCCTTATGGTTGCGGATGTGTTTTATTTAAAGATCCTGCTGTCGGAAAATTTTATAAGCATGATTCTCCTTATACCTATTTCACTTCCGAAGATCTGCATCTTGGAGAGATCAGCCTGGAATGTTCAAGAGCAGGAGCGGCAGCAGTCGCACTTTGGGCTACACTTCAACTATTCCCATTGAAAGAGAAAGAAGGATTTGGGCCAATCCTTGGCAAATGCCGTAATGCTGCTCTTAAAATGTATGAACTGACCGACTCGAGTTCAAAATTTAAACCTTTCAAAAAGCCTGAGCTTGATATCCTTGGGTATTTCCCATCCGGTGTAACCACAACTTCTGAGATCTCTTCAAAATCTAAAGAAATCTTTGATAATGGTATGAAGGATCGGTCTTTTTATCTTTCCTTGTATCGAATTCCGGCAGAGGTTTTTACTAAACTTCATCCCGAATTTGAAGTTGACTCCGAATATGTTACGATCTTAAGAAGTGTATTTATGAAACCTGAGCATGAAGCATTCATACCTGAGCTTTTGGAGCGTATCGGGCAGGTATAGTTAGTTGAGCTTCAAGTTTTAACTTTGAACACCTTTTAAAGACACAATGGTAATGAATATTTTTAAACTCATATTCCACCACGACCAGCGACTTGACAAACTCGCCGAACGTAATACCCGTGATAATTCCAGGCAAATGGAAACTTCGCTGGAGGATTTTATGAAGCCTGATCCTACTTATTCCAGGTTTTATTTTACCGGAACCGATCTATCTGAAGAGCGTTTTGGACTTAACACGCTTTCCGCTTATGATGAAGTGATCAGCGCTTTGGAAATTGCTTTTACTGATAAGAACATCTTCACATACAAAACCCAATTTCCCTCTATTCAAAAAGCTATTCAGGATCTGGAAATGGGCGAAGTTTTCCTTCTCACAGATAAGGATGAAGTCCAACTCTATATAGCTGCTTTGCATATTGATGTAAACTCCAATGTTGGGCATCTGAAGGAAGAATTGAAAGAAGCACTGGAGGCAGGCCATATTGTAGTGTATAAGGACCAGGCTAAAGACGGTTTTGACCTGCACATGTTCTCCAAAAAGAATGTATATCGTGAGATGTTCTTTCCCCTTCAAAAATTAGTTCCGGAAGCCTTTCGCTTTTTCAGCATTAACGGAAAGAAATTCAGGTCGGAACGCCATTTCTATTTCGAGACCTGGACGCTGGAAAAACCTCCCCACGGTTTTGAAGAAGTCCACCCTGAGACGGTTTTGTAGTGTTACGGTGTCGCACACTAATACTATACTACTTATCAACTCCGGGAACTCCCAAAGGCTCATTATTCTGCCACCAAAACGTGGGTAGTTCTTTCTGGGTCGGGGATACCTCATTCAGGGTTTCCGCTTCGTACATATATCCATTTTTCATGATGTAGCGGATGTCTTTGGAATTGCGGATGTTTTCCAGGGGATTCGAATTCAGGATCAGAAGATCAGCCAATTTTCCTTCTTCTATGGTTCCGAGATCGGTATCCAATCCAATGGCTTCGGCTCCCTGTATAGTGGCTACTTTCAGGATATCATGTTCGGATATACCTCCGGCCTGCATCGCCCACAACTCCCAATGATAACCAAGTCCCTGAAGCTGTCCGTGACTTCCAACACCCGCGCGGCCGCCCGCTTCAACCAGGTCTTTCACAAATACAGATTGCTCCTCAAATACATGTTCCTCCTCCATAAACCACCCTGCATTACGTCGCCGTGTTCTCTCATCTAAATTTTGATGGGGCATAAATCGTTGCAGCTTAAGCTCGTCGTGTGGACGTTCTGTAGCATAATAATAGTTCTCTGCCCACGGGCCGCCATACGCGACCAGCAATGTTGGCGTGTAAACCGTTCTTGAAAAAGCCACCAAATCAATAACATCTTGATACAATGGGAATACCGGGAATGAATGCTCATGTCCGGGATACCCATCGATCACCTGTGTGAGGTTTTCTTTAAAGTCGAGCGAGCCTTCGGTGGTTGGCATAAGCTCTTGTTCTTTGGCAGCCTGAATGATCCACTGCCGCTGCTCACGATTTCCGGCTCCATACATCTTGATGGTTTTCGTGTCGTAATATTCGCTATAACGCTTAAGTACTTTTCTGGCATGCTCAAGGTCTTTGATATTCTCACTGCTAAAAACCCCAGGCCCGGTAGAGTACACTCTTGGGCCAAGCAGTTTTCCGGCATGTACCAGATCCTGATAGGTCAGTACATCCGTAGTCGCCGTTTGCGGGTCTCTTGTAGTGATAACGCCGTACGCCAGATTCGTCAGGTAGCTCCAAAATTCACCACGGTGCAAATTCACAGGATGACGAAAGTGCGCATGTGTATCCACAAATCCCGGAATGATGGTCTTTCCCGAAACATCTTTGAGCTCTGCGCCCGATGGTATCTGAACTTCACCCCGTGCTCCAATCCCGGTAATACGATTGTTTTCGATCAGGAGGTCAGCATTTTCGATGATCTCGTCGCCGTTCATTGTGATAACCGTTGCACCGCGAAGTACCAAAACACCTTCCGGAATATCACGATCGGCCATAACACTTATCTCAATTTCCTGTGGTTTGTAGGCTTCCTCTTTTTCATCTTCTTTTTCTTCATTCTCATCCTCTTCATCAGAGCCAGGCTCTTCGGTTTCTTCCGCAATTTCCTTGGCGGCCTCTACGCTATCTTTGTAAGCTTTTTCCTCCTCAAAATCGTAGATCACATGTGCGTTACCAATTGACCAATGAACACGACTGGCATCCCAACTCCATGCCGGAAACTGCCCCCCAATATCCGTTAGCTTAGTGTTTGGAAAAGCACTTGAAGAACCTCCTACAGTTATTATGGGCGCATCTCCGCCAACCTGAGGTACAGTTACCACAAAGAGATCGGTACTTATCTGAGCCAGCGCCTGATCACCTTCCGGAGCCATGCGGATCCAGGATGCCCTTCCGCCACCACTTCGGGTTATTTCCAGATGTTCTTTCTCATCGGTCCCATCCCAGCGAATAGAAGTCAATCCGCTCCGGCTTGAAAGATAGATCCGATCTGATCCTTTCACAAAGTGAGGGTTGGATCGCCCGTTGGTGTAGGTGATGAAGTTATTCTCACTTCCATCCGAGTCGATCCAAACAAGATCACTGGTTCCCTGAAACGCCGAACGCCGCGTGGCATTTCGGAAATCCTGAGGCTGCCCTTTGATCAAAACAATGCAATCGCCGGCGTTATTCCAAACCGGATCCTGAAATACCCCTTCCTCTTCATTCAATTGCTGCAGTCGCCGGCCACTTGGTCGAATTTTATACAGTTTCCCGGTTTCCGGAGTCCAGGTTACAAAAGCGATCCATTCGCCGTCAGGTGACCAAACCGGTTGTGCCTGTGTTTCATCGAGTTCTACCAGTTTGCGAGGTTCTCCATCCGGCAACTCCACAGTGTAGATCTCATTCAAAGCAGTAAATGCAATTTTACTTCCGTCAGGAGACGGCACCGCATCCCGGATCTGAGTGATCTCAAACTGAGGGGTATCTTCAATGGGATAATCAAAATCGAGCTCAGGCCCCAGATCAATATTCCCACTTACACGAAACGGTATCTCCTCAGCATCTCCGCCATGTATGGGGAGTTTCCAGATCTTGCCTCCGTATGAGGTTACCACAAATTTATTATCAGGGGTGAAAGACATTCCCGGCAGCACATCCCTCGAAGCTCTCGATTCCTGATCATCATGCTGAACTGGATATGCAAGCCAGCTTTCATCTCCGGTTTCAAGGTTTCGTTTTACCAAACCGGTGTGTTCATCATGGCGTGTACCGTACACCAGCCACTTGCCATCACTCGAAAGCGTGGCTCGAAATGAAGATCCATACCTGTCACTTTGCGTGGTGATATCACCCGTTTCCCGATCGTAAGTTGCAATTTGATACTGTGGAAGTGATGCATTGTAGTTCCAGTTTCCTGACCTTCTGGAGAACCACACGTACCGTTCATCTGCGCCAAATGCTCCTTCAGTCATACGGAGATTACCGGGCTCATCAACTAAAGGTGTTCCTGAACCGCCATCAATGTGGTACAACCAGATCTTGTGGTTCCCGGGGTCGTCTTTAGAGGCGATCACATATTTGCCATCCGGTGTCCATTCGGGCGACTGATATTCGTTTTCTTTTCCGCGAGTCAATTGTTCGGTTTCTTCGGTTTCAAGATCATAGATCCAAACACCCTCTCCGCCTGAAACATCAGATATAAAAGCTATTTTATTTCCGTCAGGGCTGAACCGGGGCTGGCTGTCAAACTGCATTCCTTCAGTAATCTGCGTGGCTTCACCGCCTTCCATGGGGATGGTGTAAAGATCTCCTAAAAAGTCGAAGACGACCGTTTTCCCATCGGGACTCACATCCAGTGAGATCCACGAACCTTCTGTAAGATCAAAAGAAAACTCACGACCAGGCTCCAGGGGCAGCTCGTTAAGCTCTTCTGATTCTGTTGAATCTGGTTCAGCTTCACCATCCTGAGCCCTCACCATTTCGGAGGATAAAAGCATGATGAAAATCATTACAAAAAATTTTAAATAAATGGATATGGCATCGATCAGTCTCATAGTATGCTGTTTGTTTTGATGAATGTGGGAAGCTAAAAAATTTAAATGCTCAGCCCAATGCTTTTACAAGTATAAACAAGTCGTTTGGAAAGCGCTAAAAAGGCACGTAATTCATGGCTTTGGGTTTCATGGCAATTTCATTGTCATAAAATATTAGATATAAGAAATGTTATCTTTCTCAAAAATTTTCATCTATGACTTTTCTCCAAAAATTAAAAAAATCGGTACTCCGCGCCGGATCGGTATTATGTGTAGGGTTGGATCCCAATCTCGATCTGCTCCCCCAACCGATCAAAGGCCAATTTAACACGCCTGAAGAACAAGTGGTCTATTTCTGTAAACTGGTGGTCGATTACACTTCCGAATATTGTGCGGCTTTCAAGCTCAATCTCGCTTTTTTTGAGGCATTAGGATCAAATGGACTTTCAGTTTTAGAAGAAGTCATCAGCCATATACCGGATGATAAGATCATCGTAGCCGATGCGAAGCGCGGAGATATAAGCTCTACGGCAGAGCATTACAGAAAGGCTTTCTGGGGTAAATTTAATGTGGATGCCATCACCTTAAATCCACTCATGGGCTTTGATACACTGGAGGCATTCTCTAAAGATGACACAAAAGGAATTTACGTCCTTACTCTTACCTCTAATACCGGGGCCGCAGATTTTCTTAAAAGACCATTTTTCGGCTTTGACATGATGAGTCAGTTTATTGCAGATCAGCTTTATAAAAGATCGTCTGGTTCAAGATCACATTTAGGGATGGTGATTGGGGCCACCCAGGCAGAAGAAGCGGAATCCGTTTTATCACATCACCCCAATGGAGCATTATTGATCCCGGGAATTGGTGCTCAGGGAGGATCTATTTCGGAACTTGCAAAAGCACTGAAAGATCACAAAGGAATTCCATTGATCAACTCCAGCCGCGGAATCATCTATGCGGGAAAAGATGAAGGTGATTGGCCTGAATATGTAGCTGATGCCGCAAAATCAATGAAACAGAAATTGAACCAGATCACCCAGCAGTATGTCTAAGAAACCAGAAGTTATAGTTTACACCGACGGAGCCTGCAGCGGGAATCCTGGTTCGGGTGGCTGGGGGGCCATCCTAAAATGGAATGGGAAGGAAAAAGAATTATCCGGCGGTGATCCTCTTACCACCAATAACCGGATGGAGATGCAGGCAGTCATCGAGGCGTTGAAAGCTCTAAAAAAACCTTGCGTGGTCAAAATTCACAGTGACAGCGCCCTCATCATTAATGCATTTACTAAGGGCTGGATCGAAAACTGGCAAAAGAAGGGCTGGCGAAAATCAGACAAAAAACCGGTCGAAAACAAAGAGCTTTGGCAGGACATGCTTGAAGCCATGAAACCCCATGAAGTTGTTTGGGTAAAGGTGAAAGGACATTCCGGCATTGAATTGAACGAACGAGCAGATCAACTGGCTGTTGCTGAATCGAAGAAATTTTAAGTGAAATAATTTTAAATATTAAATAGTTAGTGTCTCATTTAACATTTAAAATTAAGCATTCAACATTCACGACAGTGAAGAAAAAGGCACCATATCCAAGTCATCAAACTGGCCCAGATCTGCTTTCATTTTTCCCGTAATTGCGATCATGGCGGCGTTATCCGTACAGTAGCTTATTTTTGGGGAATAAAGCCGCACTTCCATTTCCTCTGCCATCTTTTCTGATTTCTCCCGAAGCATGGAATTGGCTGAAACCCCTCCGGCCAGCAATACTGTTCTCACTCCTGTTTGCTTGACCGCCCGTTTCAGCTTTTTCACTAAAACTTCCGCTATCGCAAAAGACACACTGGCACAAATATCATTCAGATGCGTCTGGATCCAATCTTCCTCTTTATCCTGCAAATAATACAGTACGCTTGTTTTTAACCCTGAAAAACTGAAATCAAGTCCTTCTTGAAGCAAGGCTTGCGGGAATTTGTGGAATTTGGGATCTCCATTTTTGGCCAATTTATCCACGTGTGGGCCGGCGGGATAGGGTAATCCCAATAGTTTACCGATCTTGTCAAAAGCTTCACCGGCGGCATCATCGCGGGTTTTACCAATAACCTCATGCACGAAGGGAGATCTTACATGCACAAGCTGGGTATGCCCCCCTGAGACGGTGAGTGCAACCAGTGGAAATTCGGGTTGGTGATCAATGAAATTGGCATAGATGTGCGCATCCATATGGTTCACCCCGATAAGTGGAATATTCCTGGAAAGCGCCAACCCTTTTGCAAAACAAATTCCCACCAATAATGAACCAAGCAATCCCGGCCCCTGGGTTACGGCGATCGCTTCAATGTCATCTAAGGAAGTGTCTCCTTCTTTAAGTGCCTGTTGTACTGTTTGAGTGATCGTTTTCTGATGTGCACGGGATGCTAATTCCGGCACCACGCCGCCAAATTGCAGGTGTACCGATTGAGAAGCGATAATATTGGATTGGATGCCCTGATCGGTCAAAACCGCCGCAGAGGTGTCGTCACAAGATGATTCAATAGCTAAAATATTCATACCTCAAAGATACGCACCATTCCAAGTTAATTCTTACTTTATCAAAATTAAAAATCCTCTTCAAAATCTTTAGATATAATTCATTAAGGGTCAAGACAACTTAGTATATTTAGTTATAAACAATTGAATTAAATACTTATATCTATGACAAACAAATAAAATTCATAAAAATACCGCCTCGGAAAACCAAAGCGGGATTTAACTGTGGGAGCAAAGGGATTCGAACCCTTACGACTGTTAAGTCAAAGCTTTGTTCAGAAATCTCAAAATCTCTGCGCAAAAGCTTCGTGTCTGCCATTCCACCATGCTCCCAATTTTATTAATACTACCCTTTTATCTTTCTCGGGTCATTGCCAGGCTTGATAGTATTTTTTTCTCTAATTTTTTGATCTCTACCCTTAATACTCACTTCTCCACCGCCTTTAAGTTCCTAATAAGCAGATCATAAGCATAAGTCATTAATATTCATAATAACTATTGCAAGATTATTTTGAGTTCCTGGCACCAAAGTATCCCACCTAAATAGGGCTAAACAAAAAAATCCCGCCCCGGAAAAACCGAAGCGGGATTTAAATTTATCTAAAGTAAGTGAGAGAGCTCAGCTTACTTTTTCTCGTCATCATCAACAACTTCATAGTCGGCGTCAACGGCATCGTCGCCGCCTTCTTCGCCATCACCAGAAGTAGCCTGACCTTCAGCGCTTGCGCCGGCACCATCAGCACCAGCGGCGGCTTCTTCCTGAGTAGCTTTATAGATCTCTTCAGAAGCACCGGACCAAGCCTTATTCACGGCTTCGATAGCGGAATCAATCTCTTCGATGTTTTCTTCTTTATGAGCTTTCTCAAGGTTTTCAATAGCCTCTTCGATCGCTTTCTTATTGTCATCGGAGATCTTGTCGCCGTATTCATCAAGCTGCTTCTTGGTGGAGAAGATCAGACTGTCGGCCTGATTCAATTTCTCTATACGCTCTTTGATCTGCTTGTCTTCTTCTGCGTGCTCCTCGGCAGCTTTCTTCATTTTTTCGATCTCCTCTTCGGATAGTCCTGAAGAAGATTCGATGCGAATACTTTGCTCTTTTCCGGTTCCCTTGTCTTTGGCAGTAATGTTTAACACACCATTTGCATCAATATCGAATGTTACTTCAATCTGAGGTACTCCCCGCGGAGCAGGTGGAATTCCATCTAAATGGAAACGGCCAAGAGTTCTGTTGTCCTGGGCTTTGGCACGTTCACCCTGCAATACATGAATTTCTACACTGGACTGATTATCAGCTGCGGTAGAAAATGTCTGAGACTTGCTGGTTGGGATCGTGCTGTTGGCTTCTATGAGCGGAGTCATCACGCCACCCATTGTTTCAATACCAAGAGTAAGCGGGGTCACGTCGAGAAGAACAACATCTTCTACATCACCTGACATCACACCACCTTGGATAGCAGCACCAACGGCGACTACTTCATCAGGATTAACGCCTTTACTTGGGTCTTTACCGAAGAAGGCTTTTACCTCTTCCTGAATTTTTGGAATCCGGGTTGAACCACCCACGAGAATTACCTGATCAATATCAGACTTGCTCAAGCCGGCATCATCAAGGGCTTTTTTGCAAGGATCAATGGATCGTTTTACAAGGTCATCAACAAGCTGCTCAAATTTAGCACGGCTCAGGTCGATGTTCAGGTGTTTTGGCCCTGAATCCGTTGCCGTCACAAATGGCAGGTTGATATTGGTTTTCTGTGAGCTTGAAAGCTCGATCTTGGCTTTCTCAGCAGCATCTTTCAGTCGCTGCATCGCCATTGGATCTTTGCGAAGGTCAATGCCTTCATCTTTCTTAAATTCGTCTGCCAGGAAGTCAATGATGCGCTGATCAAAGTCATCACCACCAAGGTGGGTATCACCATTGGTTGATTTCACTTCAAATACACCGTCACCGAGTTCGAGAATAGAAACGTCAAAAGTACCACCACCGAGGTCATACACTGCGATGGTTTGATCCTGATTTTTCTTATCCAATCCGTATGCCAAAGAAGCAGCGGTCGGCTCGTTGATGATACGCTTCACCTCAAGTCCGGCAATTTTACCGGCTTCCTGAGTAGCTTTACGCTGAGCATCATTAAAGTAAGCAGGAACCGTAATAACGGCTTCAGTTACTTTTTCGCCCAGATATTCTTCAGCAGTTTGCTTCATTTTCTGAAGTACCATTGCTGAAATTTCCTGTGGTGCATATTTGCGGTCTTCGACCTGAACACGTGCCGTGTTGTCGTCACCTTTCACCACTTTATAAGAAACCTGCTTGGCTTCGTCTTTCACTTCGTCAAACATGCGGCCCATGAAACGTTTCACGGATGCCACGGTCTTATCCGGATTGGTGATAGCCTGTCGTTTTGCAGGGGCACCTACCAGACGTTCACCGTCTTTGGTGAAAGCCACAACAGAAGGAGTAGTTCGCCCACCCTCACTATTCTGGATCACCACCGGTTCGTTACCTTCCATTACAGCAACGCATGAGTTGGTAGTTCCTAAGTCAATTCCTATGATTTTTCCCATTGGTCTGATCTATTTGCTTTAATTGTTATAAATATTCTTTTGATATGATTTTTCTTCAAAAATCAATCTTTTCATTTGTGATGAAGCAGGCTAAATTTTACTATCGGCCTACTTTATCATTCATCACTCCCTATTTAACCGGAATGGATTGTGAATCCTTTAATGCCTCCGATTTGGGCATGGCGATCGTGAGTACGCCGTTTCTGAAACTGGCTGACACTTCAGCCGCATTCACATTTTGCGGAATCGCAAACGCGCGGGCAAAAGCACCGCGACGTCGTTCCTTTCGTTTAAACTCTTCACCGTCTCCCGCTTCGACCTCACGTTCACCTTTCACCGTCAGCACATTGTTTTTCAGGGATATCCCGATCTCTTTTTTTGATAATCCGGGAAGGTCGAGCAGGATCTTGAATTCCTCTTCACTTTCCAGGATATCGCAATCGGGAGCGAAATCTTTATCTTCATTGGCTAAAGGCACCACTTTTTCTACAAACTGTTGTATATCTTTTCCCAGCTTGGACAGGTGCCGCTCAATTTCGATACCAAATTCTGTAAAATCTCCCATGTGCGTGTTGGTTTGTTCAAGTTCACCATTAGATAAGCAATACCAATGCCAATTACGGATGGCGGGAAGAAAACTGACGTATTGACCGACGTATTGTCAGGAAGCCGGTGGAACATTGACCATTAAACAAAGAACACCGAACTCAGAAGTGATTTTTTTGAAAGTTGAAAGTTGATAGGGTGATATTTGTACGAACAAATTCTATCACCCTATCAACTTTCAACTTTCAACATATCGAGATCTTCCCAGAAGGTGGGGTAAGAAACTCCAGCAGATTCTGCATCTTTGATCTTGCTTTCTTTCTGTCCTTTTAGAGATAATACAGCTGATGCCATGGCAATGCGGTGATCGTGAAAGGATTCGAATTCAGCAGACTTAAACCTAAATTCAGGATC
This sequence comes from Gracilimonas sp., assembly GCA_022450045.1. Lineage (GTDB taxonomy): Bacteria > Bacteroidota > Rhodothermia > Balneolales > Balneolaceae > Gracilimonas. The sequence goes on from JAKURD010000013.1 coordinate 68,029, forward strand.
GCCGTGGATGATGAGGCCGTCTTCTTTTTCCTCGAAATTGGCTCCTACAGCTTTTAGCATTTTGGACATGGCCATGATGCGATCGGTTTCCTTATGGCGGAGTTCTTCGGCGCCGGAGATTATGGAAGTTCCCTCTGCAAACAACATAGCCACGGCAAGGATGGGCAGTTCGTCAATGCAGTTGGGGATTATCTTGGGATCGATTTCTATCGCTTTTAGATCAGAGTCCTTTACAATAATATCTCCTGCAGGTTCTGCCCCTTCTATGCGTTCATTTTCGATGATGATGCCGGCTCCCATTTCACCCAAAATATCTAAAAGTGCATTTCGGGTTGGGTTTAATCCAACATTCTCGATCAGAATTTCAGCATCATTCTGAATGGCACCGGCCACCAGCCAAAATGCGGCTGCTGAGAAATCTCCGGGAATGAGGTAACTTTGATTTGGGATTTCATCCGACAAACTTGCAGAAATGATCTTTCTCCCCTGTACTAATTTTTGATCAAGATTCAACAGGCGCTCGGTATGATCGCGACTTGGCAGAATTTCAATCACCTGTGTCCTTTCTTCCCCAAACAATCCGGCCAGAAGAACGCAGGATTTTAACTGTGCACTTGGGATTGGAAGCTCAAACTTTAGCGGTTTCAACGGTTCATTCCGATTGATAAAAAGCGGAGCATAGGCCAAATTCCTCGCTAAGATATGCGCACCCATTTGCTCCAATGGGTTGATGATACGTGTCATTGTTCGTCCGCACAATGACTCATCTCCCACCAATTTTGCCGAAATACCCGATCCTGCTAAAACTCCTGAAAGCAAACGCATTGCGGTGCCTGAATTGCCACAATCCAAATCACTTGCTGGTTGTTGAATTCCTTGTCGCCCTGTTCCCTGGATAATGAGTTTCCCACTTTCTTCCCTTATTTCAGCACCAAGCTGCTGTACACAACTGAGCGTACTTCGAGGATCCTGAGCGGAGGAATAATTTCCAACTTCAGAAATGCCGTCATGCAACAATGAAAAAATAGCTGCACGTTGAGAAATAGATTTGTCAGGGGGAAGTATAATTTCACCTTTCAGCGAATTTGCAGGAACTACTTTTTTTATCATGACTCCGTTCTGCTGAGCAATTCCCGGGCTTTTCGCTCGGCTTCAGTATTCGGATATGACATAATGATGGAATTCAGTATGGTCATGGCCTCCCCGCGGTTGCCTAATCTGATGTGGGATTCCGCGCTGTTATACATAGCTTCGGATACCCACTCATCAAAGGCTTCGAAAAGCACTTTCACTTTTGCATACTCTTCAATAGCCGCATTGAATTCCCCTTGTTCTTGTAAGATCTTACCCAGGTAATACTGAGCTTCAGCACCAACCTCAGTGGTACTTTCATCAGCAATGGGTCTTAACAATTCCTCTGCCCTTTCATAATTTTCTTCGGCAATTGCGATTTTACCAAGCCCTACTTTGGCGGACTGACTTCCGGAATTCACTTCCAATGCAGATTCATACTCTTCCCTTGCGCGGTCAATATTATCCTGAGCTAAACTGGCATTACCCATTCCTACATAGGCTTCCTGCCGATATCTCGGAGCCGTCTCCAAAAGCTGAGCATAGTTGGAGTACGAGGCTTCGAAATCCCCGCGTTCATAATTTAGAGAACCTAAGGAAGTCAGCGCAGAAGAAGCCAGATCATCTTCAGGGAATTCCACTACAATAGTTTGGTACGCCTCAATTGCATTTTCAACCTGACCGAGCTGACGGTATGATTCTGCCAAATTTGAATATGCTTCGGGCATCCGGCTTTCAGAATTGGTAACCCGCAAATATTGTCTGAATTCATTTACTGCATTTTCATAATCTCCGGATTGAAACACATTCAATGCCTGACGATAGCGTAGCTGATCGGCCGTTGCACTGGTTGGGTTATCACTGAGAAATTCTTCCAGAATCACCGAACTGCTGTCGGAGCGCCCCGCAGAAAGCTGTGCATACTGAATGCCATTTATCGCTTCTATAATATAATCACTACGCGGATATTCATCCAACACTCGCTGATAAGCCGATATCGCCCGGTCATATTCCCCGGCATTGTAGTAGGCATCCCCGATGTTATACTGAGAGCGGGCTGCCCAATCAGTATTGGGATATTTATTGATCACGGTCTGAAATTCTTCCACTGCCTGTGAGTAATTATTGGTATTCAGATAGATGTAAGCAATGTTATACTGGGCTTGCTCCCGCAAACGACTGAATGGATAGATGCGTAATGTTTTACGGAAATTGGAAACGGCATCAAAGGTACGGCCTGCTCTGTAGTAGCTGTTTGCAATCTGGAACATAGCATAATCTCCTCCAGGCTCAGCACCGATTGCTTTGTTGTAGCTTTCAATGGCTTCCCGATAGTTTCCAATAGCGTAGTGGGCGTCACCTATGCGAAGCTGGGTATCGGTGTCATAAGGAAATAAAGCTGTTTCCGGCGGCTCATAGTTTTCAAGAAAATCCTCTAAAGGTCCTATCGCCTGCTGGTAATTGCCCATTTCAAAATAACTCCACCCCAAAGAGTATAGCGCAGCGCCCATCATATCACTTTCCGGGAAATTATCGGTGTATATTTTAAAACGCCGTGCAGCATCACTGTATTGGCGCATCTTGTAGTGACTGTCAGCACTCCAAAACAACGCTTCCCTTCCAATATCTGAGTTCGAAGCCTCCACATACACTTCCTCAAAAATGGGTTGTGCTTGTTCATAAGCCTGATTTCGATATAGAATCCATGCTTTTTGGAATCTTGCTTGTCTTTTTAATGCCGGGTCAATATTCCCAACAGCTTCTGCTTCTTCGAATGCCTGAATAGCCCTTGTATATTCTGCATTTGCAAAGAAAGCCTCTCCCAGCATGCTGTAGATCTTAGCCGGATCTTTAAGCTCGGTATCACTTCGAACCAGATCCAGCAATACCTCAACAGACTCATCATAGCGGGATGCCTCGAATGCAGAAACCGACCATTCATAATACGCTTCTTCCACCCAAAGTCCGGTCTTGAAACGATCTCCAAAATCCCGAAATGAATTCAGAGACTTCCCGTATTGTGCACCTAATTTCTCGTTAACAGCCTTATAATATTGTGCCTTCCTGGCGATCTCATCATCCCCAACCGAAGCTTTTCCAAACGATTCTGCCGCCCAGTGATAGATTTCTTGTTTATGATACACCCAACCTAATCCATAGTGCGCAATTCGTTCTTCAGGGGTGCCTTTGGTTAAGTTTATATAGCGAAGGTATGATTTCGAAGCTTCTCCGTAATCCCCCAAATAATTATGGCTTTCCGCGATCAGGAATACCGCTTTAGTAGTAGATTCTTCATTCAGGTAGGGCAGGGCCGACTGTAAAGATTCGATCGCCTTTTCATATTTTCCCTGTTGATAATAAGACTCACCAAGAGCCGTGCCTACTCGTCGGGTGATCTCGTTGTTGGGAAACCGGTCTCGTAATACTTCAAATGCTGAAGAAGCTGCATTGTATTGTTGCTGACTAAGGTACAGCCGGCCTCTGGCATACAAAGCTTTCGGAGCCCATTCTGAGCGGGGGTAATCATTGGCTACATCCATAAAGAAGACACGTGCATCGGAGTAATCACCATTTTCAGCGGCGGCCTCAGCAATCCAGTATTTGGTTTGAGCTGCATTTTTATCACTCATCCAGGAATCCATGGCCTGTTGGTAATAAGTGATCGCAGATTCGTAATCGCCGGAGGCCGTGAACCGGTGCCCCAGGTCTCTGAGCAATACCTCCGATAGTTCACTTCCCGGATACCTTTGTACAAATTTTTGATAATAGGATTCAATGTTTGTTGAGTCCATTCCGGTTTTCGCCCTTGCCAGGTAGAAATCAGAAGAAATACGCAGACCATGATCGGGATAGGCGCTGCTAAATTCTTCAAAATTTTTTGCGGCTTCCTCAAAAAAACCGCTCTCGTATAACGTTATCCCCGAGTCATATAATTGGGTTGAGGGTGATTGAATATCCTGAGCAGATACCAAATTCACTATAAAGAATACGCATAGAACTGAAAGAAAGCTGCTTTTTGGAACGGAGAGCATGAAACTCGTGGGGATAAAAAAGGTTAATAGTTACTTCTTATATGTCAAGATAGCGAATAAGTTCATCAGCACGATCAGAAAAATTATGCTCCAGCACTTCGCTGTTAGCTTCTGATATTACTGTATAGCCAAACCGCTTTAATCCTGCACTTACAACTGAAGAATCTTCCAAATTCAATTTAAAGGAAATACGATAGGAAGGATTTTCAGCCCTTGGCTGCTGTACGGCTACTCCTAATATCTTAGCGCCCTCCATCTCAATGATGCGAACAAGATCAGATAAAGTGAAATCAACCTGGCTTAATTCAACTGCAATTACAGAACCAAAAGTCGAGAGATTGAATACATCTCCCAAGGCCGTAAGTACGTTGCGTTTTTTGATCATGCCTTGAAATATCATTTCATTATCAGCAACAGGCATTAAATACAATTCTTTAGCAAGCATTACCCTTGAGGCTTCGAACAAGTGTTGTTCTTGAGGTACAAAAAGAGGTTCTTCAAGCTCGATCTCCGATAATTGAGAGTTTTCATCGATCACTTCGATCAGTTTTTCGAGCGCAGCCATACCTGCTATCTTTCCTGATTCATCGATCACACAAAACTTAGTGGTATGCAATAGCTCGATCTTCATCAAGGCCGTAGCTACGGTGTCCGTCAATCTAAGCGGAGATATTTCGGTATTTAGGATCTCTTTTACTAACATAGTTATACAACTTCGCCGTTTGTCCCAATAGTATCTAACAAATGGGATAATTGCTTAAAATCTTTTTTTGCGATGTGAAAAGTCAGTTCCACATCCGTTCCTTCATAGGATTCTTCTTCTACCGTTGCTTTTTCATAAATAAAAGCAACTGCTTTGTATTTTGAAACCGGAATTTGCATCGTATGGCGGCTATATTCCAACTCGATCATGTCTTCAATACTTTTCTCAAGCTCTTTTAAGCCGATTCGCTGTTCTGCTGAAACAAAGACGGCATTCGGATATGCGCGTTTCATTTCCGAAACCTGATCCGCACTCATCTTATCAACTTTATTGAATACTAAAATAGTTCTTTTGTTCGTGGCTTCGATCTCTTTGAGCGTTTCTTCAACCACCTCAATATACTCATGGGCCATTTTTGAAGAGGCATCAACCACATGTAATAATATATCAGCTTCTCTAACCTCATCTAAAGTAGATTTAAAACTCTCTACCAAATTATGGGGAAGTTTTCGGATAAACCCTACGGTATCCGACAGTAATACCGAGTGATTTTCCATTTCATGGCGGCGTACCGTTGAATCCAAAGTAGCAAAAAGCCGGTCTTCAGCAAATACTCCGGATTCTGTCAGCGCATTCATCAAAGTTGACTTGCCGGCGTTGGTATATCCAACCAGTGATATGCGGTTCATGCCTTCCCTGCCTTTACGCTGGGTAGTTCGCTGCTTACTGAGCTTTTCCAGCTTATCCTTTAGAACCGCAATGCGCCTGCCGATCAGTCTTCTATCCGTCTCTATCTGTGTTTCACCGGGACCTTTCGTTCCAATCCCCCCTTTCTGTCGGGAAAGGTGAGTCCAGTATCGGGTAAGTCGGGGCAACAGATATTGCAACTGAGCTAACTCAACCTGAGTTTTGGCAGCGGCTGTTTTAGCACGGGATGCAAAAATATCAAGGATCAATGAACTTCGGTCCAGCACTTTGGAATCGGTGCCCTTTTCAATATTACGAAGCTGGGTCGGTGAGAGGTCATCGTCGAAAATCACCGTATCGATGTTCTTGTTTTCCATGATCCGCTTCAGCTCTTTCAGCTTACCTTTACCAATGTAGGTAGAGGAATCGGGATGTGTTTTGTTTTGGAGGATCTTTTCACCTGTGATCCCTCCGGCGGTATCTGCTAACAGAGCAAGCTCTTCTAAATATTCTTCAGCCTGAAAACGTGTTGTTTCCGGGCCATAAAGCCCTACTAATACAACTCGTTCTCGTTCTATATCGGAATTTTTTACGTCGTCTAACAAATGGGTAAACCTTAATTAATCTTCTTGAATTCTCTTGAGGTCGATATCCGGGATAGATTGCCCTTCAAACTTATTTCCTATCTTCAAAGATACAATTTTTTTAACTGTCTTATATCTCTTCTGTGGGACGAATAATTTTAGCTGTTTAAATCCTTCAGATAAGGGTTTGTCCATTTCTGAATAATTAAAAAGATATTCTACACCTTCCTTTTTGGGGTACTCTACATAATCAAGGATCTGAAACCAGGGAATTGTTTGGGAAGGCTCGTTGATATTCTTAACGATTCCGTAATCGGTTATGTAACACTTGGATGCCAGGTAACTTGCTATAAACCACATACTACCGATCCACATATAAGCGGCAAAAATGGGATATCGGGATACGTCTCCGGTAAATATTACTATAGCTGACAGGATCATTATCACTCCAATAAAAACCGTGGCAAAAAGCGGATATCCCTTCAACTTACCGGCCCTCCAGCTCATCCGCACTGTTCTAAGCCGTAATTTATTCTGTAATGAATAACCGGCAAGTAAGGTAGATGCGATGGTAAACATCACAATAACCCCTCTAAAAAATATCGCTAAGAATTCTTCCATTAACTCACTGTTTCTGCTTTATACCACATGGATACCAATGATTCCATTACTAAAAATAATAAGCCTGCCAACATAAACCAGCTCCATATTTCTCTACCAAAACCTGAGGCCATGATCTCTTCCTGAAGTTCCTCTTCTCCAAGCTCGCCGGCAGGAACCCACATTAGGTCTGCTTCTTCCATCAAATTCACAAGCTGTTCCTCATTCATGGAGGTAAAATCGGATTCATCCGGACTTAGGTTTGATGAGATTATATAACTGCGGGACTCATCTTTAATGGTGATCCACCCTGGTTGCCATTCTTCCGCAGGATAGCTCAACCTGATTCCTGAAGGCACAACATCCACCGTTGGCTTGATGACATCTTCGCCTATCTCAATAACGGCATTTTCACTATCAATATTTCCTCGCCAGCTGAATGCATTTCCCAATCTATGAGCTGCAAATCCACCCTGATCAGAAGATGCGGAATACAATAAAAGCCTGTAATAGAATGGTGCAAAAAGTGGTTTAACTGAGAAATTAGACCATCCGGGATCATTTCCGATAGCAGAAATTATCAGTGAACCTTCTCCAAATCTTTTTTCATAAAACAGAACATCCCCATTATTCATGGTCATAAGGTCAAATCCTGTTCCCGAGTTTGGCTTCACCAGCTTCAAATAATAATAGATATCGGGCGCCGTAAAGCGAAGGTCTTCATTTTCCTCTCGTTCAAATAATCCCGTGAAAGCAGGATGGTCTTCTAATAGTTCATCTGCTGTCGCCACTGTTCTGAAGGAGGCATATTTCCCCTGAATACTCCCAAACTTTCCGGCATTGAATTGAGAAAAAAGGCTGTTATAGTTGCTTATGTCTCCACCTTCAGAAGGAAAAAACATTACTCCTCCCCCATTTTGCACATAATCTTGTAAAAGTTCGAAGCTATACTCAGGGATGTTCTCAACTCCATCTATGAGTACTGCACTGAATTCACTCAGGCCATCGGTCTCTAAAATATCTACAGTGGCTTGCCGGTACGAAAGCTGTGCATCATTCTCACCGGCTGCACGGAGCATTGTACCGGTGTATGAAATAAATTCAGGATTCTGATTCCCCTCATTAATCCAAAGTATATTGCGGCTTTCAGGAACCTGGACAGTAAAATAAAATTCGTTATCCGGCTGAAATTCGTCTCCTTCGATCTCGATCTTTCCCTTTGCAGAACCGGTTTTCGAGGGGGTAATTTCAAAGGTAAAGATCTTCTCTTCATTAGGTTCAAGCGCTACGGAATATTGCCCCGCATTTTCACCTTCAAATTCGAGAGATACAAATTGATTGACGGCGTTTATATCACCTTGATTGGCTAATTCCACATTCAGGACAAATGGAATATCCGCCCCGATCATGTTTGTGGATGTGCTGATTTCAGTCACCTTGGTATTTTGTACTTCAACATCACCTACATCAATAACTGTGAGTTTAATATCCTCCAACTCCTGATCCTGAAGTTCCTGAAGCTGGCTGAACTGTCCGTCGGTAATAATGAAGATATTCTTGTTTTGATAGGGGGCCTCCCTAACGGAAGTGATCAGTTCTTGCAATCGTTTATCTATGAAATTACCTGCCGGTTTTACTTCTACACTTTCCAGTGATTTTTGAATATTTGCATGGCTCATTATACTGCCATACTCGCCCTCACCATTGGTTAGTTGCAACATGAAGCGGTCTTCGTCTTTAGAAGATTCCTCAATTTTTTTTATGATCTCAAGCCCATATTCAAAAAGCGGACCCTGGGTTCCAATACGAGACATGCTTATACTATTATCTAACAAAATGGCGTTGAGGGTAGGTGCCTGAGCATTCCCTCCGCCCGACAACCCCGGAGGTAAAAAAGGGCGCGCCAGTACCATTGCCAAACAAGCAATAGCGGCCAGACGTAGCAGAAGCAGCAGGTATTTTTTTATCCGAATACGGCGGATGGTTGTATTTTTCAGCTCCCTGAAAAATGCTAATGTAGAAAATGATACCTTCTGCGGTCGCCTGAGGTTTAACAAGTGAATGAGAAGAGGCACTCCCACAGCAATTAAAGCAAGTAAAAAAATTGGATTCAGAAAACTCATTTAGCACTCAAAAAATGTTACCTTTATATTTTATAACGGAACTTTTTAATCTTCCGGAAATTAGCCCTTACAGTATAATATCTTAAACAGCTTATTTTTTCTTATTGATGCAACGCTTAATTCAGATCTTAATTACCTTTTTCATCATTGGCCAATTTACCAACTGTTCATCAGTTCCAAATAAGGATTGGTACGCATTAATTCCGGAAAATACCACACTGATCGTTGTCCCTGAACCGGGTATGAATGTACAAGATATAGTTAACAAACAATATGCCTCTTATCTTGATGACCTCACTCCTTCTGCGATTCAGCAAATATCAGGGCTGGATACAGAAGTCAGCAACCGGCTTCAAGTTAAAGCACTTGCTTTGAATCCCACTACTTCGGTTTCATCAAGCTTGCTGTGGATCACTGATTCACCAGATCAGAATTTAAAAACCTGGGCCCAACGCTTCTATCAACCTTTTACTCAGAATAATTACGAATTTAACGGGCTTACCATTCATAAACTTTTTTTCAATAGACAAAATGTTTTTGCGGCACAGGTCAAAGACCATCTCATACTTTCCGAGTCAAGTTTACTTATCGAGAACTCAATTCGCAGTTATCTCGGGCAATCACCATCTATTCAGCTTGATGAAAATCCTGAGATTTCAACCCTGGTATTAAACACTCCTGAACTCGATAACTGGATCGCACAGTTTTCTTTAGTGAGTTATCGTCCGGCCATCATAAATAAATTCTCCGGTACCGAACCGGTATCATTTACGTTGAACACAGCTGAGGACACTACCGATAATATTCATCTATCCGGGCGAATTCAACTTCAAGAAAGCCGTTCAGTTTTAGTTGACGCCTTTTCCTATGAAAACTCTCCTATTACATTAGACCGCCATATAGCTAGTAATTCAGCAGGTTTTGCGATTCTGAGGTTACCACCGTTATCCGTCCCTGTTGAACCTGCCGACGGAATCATCACCCCTTTAGATTCCCTCTTACTCAACGACCTCGATACTTATCAGGAATTGGCTGACAAACTTAGCACCGAGTTTGCCTTTGAGGCTTTCCCCGAATCCGGGTTATTAGAAACCGGTGAGTCCCTGTTTATGCGCAAGGTGAATGACCGCGCAGGATTTCGTAATCAATTGAACGAGCTTGTGAGAAAGGGGGTCGTCAATCGTTCGGATAATTCCTACCAAATGAGCAGCCGGGTTATGGCTGAGCTTATCGGTTCTGAATTAAGCACTCTCAGAGATTTTTATCTCTCCTTTTCCAATGATGTGGTTGTAATTGCCAAAAGAAGAGGTCTTGCCGAAAGTGTAAATGCGGATCGTATTCGGCGAAGGGTTATCTATTATGATGAGACCTACTCCGGAATCAGAGATGATTTGCCTGATGAAGTAAGCGGTTTTATATGGGGAAACTCGGCTGAATTTCTAAGATTCATCAACCCAAAACTAAAAACTGGTAATATTGCGGCTGGCTTGCTTAGCAGGTTTGACATCATCTCTATGGCCATGACAGCCGGAGATAATACCGTAGATCTTAGCTTGAATACCTACTCACAAGAAGGCTCATCCCTTCCATATGAAGAACTCTGGGTGCTTCCACTGTCAAACTTTGAGCTAAGCGGTGAGCCTGTACTTGGCGATATTGTTGGAAGCAGTACGGAAGAAATTATTATCTCTACAAATGACGGCAGAGTATATGGCCTTGCCATAGACGGTACCATTGTCATGCAAACTTCAACTGAAGGATTATCTCCTGTGGGCGGCCCGCAATTATATGATTGGTATGGGAACAATCAGCAAATTGTGTTTCTTGCCGCAGGATCAAAGATCTTTGCCTGGAATGAAAAGGGGAAATTGCTCCCCCGCTTTCCTCTTGAGATGGATGAGCAAATTACCGCTCCAGTCTTGGTAGAGGATATACTCCGTAATGGAGTTCCTGAGATCGTGGTTGCTACGGATGACCGCAAGGTACATGTTCTTGATGGGAGAGGTGAAAACGTCCGCGGATGGCCGCAAAACACGAATACAGTTGTCACTTCCAAGCCTGTTTTTGAAATAAAAGATGATGTCTGGTCGATCTGGGCTTTTTCTGAGAATGCTCTTCACAGCTGGCTTAGAAACGGGAACGCCCGCCCTGGGTATCCACAGTTTATAAATGCCCGATTTACGGGGTCTCCCGCTATCTATCAAAATCAAATAATTGCAAGTGCCGCAGACGGATACCTTTATTCTATTGGACTAAACCCTGTATTTCCTGATTCTGCAGGCATCACTATGTCAGAAGATTCTGTTTCCGTACGATCATTTTATGTGGCCAACAGCGAGCTTTCTTCGGTGCGTGTCGAAGAAAACGTACTCCTGAAAGATTCTACGAACTTTTTTAGGGAAGATCTTTTTGTGACTCAAAGTACTAATGGATCAGTATTCTTATATAACACCGAGGGTGAACTCAGATTCACCAAAAGCCTTGGTCAGCCCGGTTCCAATACCTTTGTTCCGCAGTTAGCGGATATTAATTCTGACCGCAATCAGGAACTGCTGGCACTGGCTGAATTTGGACGATTGTTTGCGTGGGAGATCCTAACGGAAGAACGCTTATTCGGACTTCCCACTTCCGGAATGAAATACCCGGTCATCACGGATCTGAATGGAGATGGGCAAAAAGAATTGATCGCTCAAACCCGGGAAGGGTTGAGATGCTGGACAATTATAAAGGGGGATTAAAGACGAGGTGTTAGGTTTAACGTCAGTTCGAGATAAGAACTAAGTTAAAAGGATAAAAATGGGTGCTTGTGGTCATTCCCGTGGAGACGGGAATCTAATTATTGCTATTCATTCAGTATTCGATACCTGACCAGCCATAGGATTTCGGGCATTCGCTGTGAAATGACCATTTAAGGTGTTCAACAGATGGTCTTAATATCGAATTCACGTTAGGTTTAGGTGCAATAAAATTTTAGAACCTCACACCTAATACCTGACTACAAAATATCCGCTAAGGCTTCTTCCAACTCTTCAAAGCGAAATTCAAATCCCGCTACCTGCAGTTTATTAGGCTGCATCCGAATACTGTCGGTTACCGGTTTAGAAGCTTCTCCCAATACTATATCCAAAACAAATTTGGGGACTCGAAACATTGATGGGCGGCTCATCACATCTCCTAAAACCTTCGCGAATTCCTTCATTGTTACCGGAGTTGGGGCGCATACGTTATAAGGACCTGCCAATTCCTTATTTTTCAATGGAAAGATCAACGCCTCACAAAGATCCTGGCGATGAACCCAACTCATGTATTGCTCTCCTGTCCCAATTGGCCCGCCTATAAAAAACCGAAAAGCAGGGATCATTTTTTCGAGTGCCCCTCCTCCCTTTTCCAAAACAATTCCAATTCTGGGGTTTACAACCCGAACTCCCAATTCCTTAGCTTTATGAGACGCTTTTTCCCATTCTTTACACACTCCTGCCAAAAAATCGTCGGCAGGGGGTTCTTCTTCAGTGATGATATCATCTCCTCTGTGGCCGTAATACCCTGATGCGGAAGCCGAGATGAAAACGTCGGGTTTATTTTGTGCAGCACCCATGGCTTCAACAAGTTGTTCGGTAGAACGAATACGGCTGTCCATAATCCGTTTTTTAACATGATCCGTCCAACGCTGGCCAAATATATTCTCGCCGGCCAGATTGATCACGGCATCCATGTTTTCCATTTCAGAAGCCAGATCATCGTCCCATGAAATAAACCGCTGGTTTTTGGCGTTTTCATCTTCGTACTTTTTGGGGTTTCTTGTTATGATCACAAGATTGTGCCCTTCCTTCAAAAGCATGGTTCGCAGTTCAATTCCAACAAAGCCGGTACCGCCTGTGATAAATATATTCATTGATTCATTATTCAAAGTTTTAAGCTGACTGTGAATATAAGAATCCTAAACAAGGTCAATACATTCCAAATGTAGAATTTAAAAAATGTCGGTATCGGTTCTGCAGACTTTTGAATGCGTAAAAACTTTCTTGTTACGACCCTCCCAGCCTGCGTGAAAAGTATGATGCTAAAAAAGCAGGGCTAAGTTTATTAGGGAAAACCGTTCACTTTAGCAAACCCTCTAAGGATTCTAAATCCTTGGAGGTTCGTAACGAGAAAATGACTCCCACACAATGTTTTTCAAATGCCTGATTAGTTTATTACCCCAAATCCTGGATTGTCCGATAGAATAATTTTTAACTTCTCATCCACTGTTAAACCCCCAAACGGATCATTACTAATCAACAGATGTCCATCCAAGTCAGCATATTCTGCATTGAGAGCTACCAAAGCCCCGGCTGCATTCGCCAGCGAACTTTCGATCATGCAGCCAACCATTACCCGAAGTCCTTTTTCATGAGCCTGATTCAGCACTCTTCTTGCTTTCATTATGCTGCCCATCTTCATGAGTTTTATATTGATCACATGAAAAGCCTGCGCTATTTGCCGGAGGTCTTCATCCCCTATAAAACTTTCGTCGGCAGCCAGCGGCAATGGTGACCATTCTTTGAGCTGCTTCATCAACTTGAATTCTGAAGCGGGCATGGGTTGCTCTATCAACTCTACATTTTGTGTGTCTAAAAATTCGATCTCCTTTTGAGCTTGTTCAAGTGTGGCCCAGCCTTCATTGGCGTCAACACGAAGCGGTTTATCGGTGACCTCCCGAATGGCTTCAATGGTCTCCCGATCACGTTCCGTTCCCAGTTTAATTTTGTACACCGGATATTGCTCAGCATCTCTGATCTTGGCCTGCATTTTCTCAGGGGAATCGATCCCAATGGTAAATGAAGTTACAGGGGTAATCGAAGTTTTCTCACCCAAAAGCTTCCACAAAGGCTGACCCTGTGATTTTGCCCACCAATCAAGCCAAGCCATCTCGATAGCCATTTTTGCAGATTGTACGGGCTCGGGATTTAGATTCCCGATCATGGATTCTACTTCATCCGGGGAGGATATATCATCGAAAAAGCCGTAAGGGATACTTTCAAAGTCAGAGACTACTATTTCAGGTGTTTCGTTATATCTGGTATTAGGGCCTGCTTCCCCATATCCGGTGATCCCATCTTTAGTGATGGAGAGAAACACGTTAGAAACTTCAGATCTTGAACTTCTTGAAATGGTAAACACTTCTTTTAATGTAAGCGGAATGATCTCCCACTCAATTTTAAAACCCGACATAACCAAATTCCTGGATAAGTTTTATATAGATATAAACTGCCGGAGCCGACAGCAGCAAAGCATCAAAACGATCGAAAAATCCACCGTGTCCTGGCAATAAGTTGGAGGAATCCTTTACCCCGGCTTTTCTCTTGATCTTGCTTTCGATCAAATCCCCAATGGGGCCAAAGGTGCCAACAAGCAATACCAACGGCAGAGCAAGAGTGAGTGTCAGCCCGGTTTCAATGGGCAGTAAATAAATGGCGGCAGCCAATCCGACAAAACAACCGAAATAGCCTGAAAAAAATCCTTCCCATGTTTTATTGGGGCTTATATCCGGAGCCAGCTTTCTTTTCCCGAAAGACTTCCCGCCAAAGTAGGCCAAAATATCCCCGCCCCAGACCATAAATACAGTGGCCATAGTAAGAAGAAAACCAGTTTCATGAGTACCTATATCACGAAGCAACATAAGGGTTAAAAGCCCAACAGGGGCATATAATCCTGCAAAAAATGAGGTGCTCAGCTGTGTAATGCTTTCTTCAGAAATGTTAAAAGTCTGGATGGCGATAAAGATCAAAAGTATGGCAAGGCCGATCTCCGCTGCAAATGGTATTATCGGAAATAACATCACCCATAAACCGATGGTATAAGGGAAGTATTGATCGGTCGGATTTCCAGAGGCGTCCAATAAGCGCATCACTTCTTGTTGGATAAAGAATCCTATGATGATGATGAAGGCTTTAAAATACCAGTCGCCGAGCCAGGTCAAGTAAATAAATAGTGCGGCGGCAGGAACAGCAAATAAAACACGTTTTAGAAGTTCATTCAAACCAATCTCCTTTATTCAGCATCCAAATTAAAACCGGGATCTTCCTCTTCAAGATCAGCTAAAGCTTTCCGGGCTTTTTTCTCAAATTCCTTTGGCACATAAAGGTAAACCATGGCCATTTCTCCAATATTTAAGCTATATGCAGAATCACGTTTAGACAAGATATTGGAAGGAATTTTAAAATTTGACAAATAATTCTTGGCCATTTCAACTTCCAGATCTGTGTTTGCTTCGAGCACACAAACCCAGTTGTCAATATCATTTGGTTTTGGAGCATCAGAGAAAAACCCCATTACTCAATCCCCTTTAGGTTTCAAGGAATATAAATAATACAGTATGCCGGTGGTTAGTGCCAAACTCAGCACAATCAGAAGAACGGGGATATCCATTCCAGGGGTGATCTTTTCATCCAGCATTTCAGGATAAAAATTACTGGCAACGACCTGTCCCCCATTATTCACAAAATGAGCTACCATAGCCGGTACCAAACTGTCCGAAATATAGGTCAGGTAAGCAAGGAATACTCCAAGTGTTGCCAATGGCAGAAAATTTGAGATCTGCAAGTGATAGGCTCCGAAAATAGCACCCGAAATTAATATTGCAGCTACAATCCCCCAGCTTTTTTCGAATGCTCGCTGAACATATCCCCTATACATGATCTCCTCACAAACAGCAGGAACCACCCCAATATGAAAGACTCCCGAAAGAAGTACATTATCTGACCTTAAGAAATTGGCGATCATTTCGGCCATGGTTTCCTGCATTTCAGCCATTGCCTGCGGAACCGGAACGAATGAGTTCAACCAACCCAGAAACAGGATGGTTGGCTGTGCCACTATAAAAAGTATAGCTCCCAAAGCTGTTACCCGCCATACATTTTCTGATAGTTTAAGCCGGAGGAACTCTTTTCGTTCGCCCTTTACCGCATGCAGTTTTACAACCAATAAGGTAGCCAGTGCCATTACAAGGATCTGCCCTGATGAATTGGCGAGAAACAGAATGTCAAAATTACTTGACAACTGCTCTACCATTGTTTCCAGGTCAAGACTTTCTGATGTAGCCAACACCCCGGCCACTCCAACTACTACCCCAACAACATTAAAAGCGATCAGCGCTACCAATACCCAGGCAACAGCTATAACCCAATGGGCAAAACCATTTCGTTCTACCCATGGGGACGGCTTATTCTCTTGATAAATTTGTTTGTATTCGCTTGATGAAGAGATATTTACCTGCTGATCCATTAATTCCTGTTATTCTTCTGAGGCAAAAACTTTAGCGCCGATTAACCCTGATATTACATTCACTATTCCTAAACCTATGAAGGTAAATAAGGCTTGTAAACCAATATTTTGTAAAGAGTTGGGATCATCAAATCCGGCAATTGCCTGTTCTCTTGCCTCTGCAGGCATCTGCATTGCTTCCAGATTTTGAATATTCCATTCTATCAGTGCCTCCTGGAAACCGGGATCTATAACATTCCAAATTTGAGAAATTATCACTGAAAAGATGGTGGCTCCTAAACCTACCATTAATCCCAAAAGTGCTCCCTTACCGATCTTATAGGTTACGTCATTTTCTTTCACATAATGCCAGTTTGCAAATAAACCGCCTAATGCACCAACAAGGCATCCTATTGTACTAAACAATTGTGCTGAACTGAAGAAAGATCCCGAAGGCTCAGACCCTAAGGTCATGTATCCGCCGATCAGTGAAAAGGCAGTCACTAAAATAGCAGTTATAAGTGAGGCTAAAATTACCGAATTCCAATAGCTTGGTTGTGTCTGTTCGTTTTCCATGTTACTCCGATTTATTTAATGTGAAAAATTCATTAGTCAAGATCAGTGCCAGTGTTATTCCAAAAGCACCTCCCAATAAAAACCTGCTTATATGGGTATTCGACCATATCCCGAAATAGTTACCTATTACGTCTGCTAAATTTAAAAGAATAGCGGCAATTAACCAGTTTATTTCTTCTTTTTGCAAAGAAGGTTTAAACCGGGCAAATACCGGCATACTCACCATCCCAAAAAAGAAAAATCCATAAATGCTAATACATCGCGAGCAAACAGCCATCTGTACCCCGGTGATATTAAATGACCTCGCGGGGTCTTGATGGCAAAGCAATTCAAAAATCTGATATTGCCAGCTACCAAAACTTTCTGGAGCTTTTACCCCTAATAACCCGGGGCCCAAAGCTGCCAAAAATAAAAAACCGGCACCGGTTAAAACACTAAGGTAGAGTGCTTTGTTATGCGCTTGTAGTTGCATCACATTTCAGGCCTTAAGTGTATTTTCGAAACTTTCAATAAACAACTTTGGAGCACGACATGGCTTTCGGGTCTCGGCATCGGCAAAGCAGAGACTGACTTCCCCGTAAACGTGCACTGCGTCTGACTGCCCGGTTCTCACTTCATAAAATGTTTGTAATCTAACTTTTGGAAGATCATAAACCATCACTTTTACAAACATTTCCTCATCATACAAAATGGGGATCTTATACTCGATCTCAGAGTGAATTACCGGAAGCATCATTCCGGATTCCTCCATTTCTCTGTAAGAAAGGCCATAGGAGCGGATCATCTCTGTTCTGGCAACTTCGAAATATTCCAGATATCTCCCATAGTACACATAGCCCATTCGGTCTGTTTCCCCATACCGGCTGCGAAGGGTATGAGTATATTCTACAATGGGAGGTTTATCAGGAAACTTCAAAGTGAGCTATTTAACCGTTTTCCATGCACCCATAGATGCATATTTTTCAATTCGCTGTTCGATGAGCTTTTCCGGATTTAGTTTTTTAAGTCGTTTCAAACTCTGCAATATCTGCTTTTTGACAGCCTCTGCGGATACTTCATGATTCCGATGAGCTCCTCCCAATGGTTCTGGTATCACACCGTCAATTACTTTGAGTTCTTTAAGGTCCGGTGCCGTCAATTTTAGCACAGCAGCAGCTTGTTCTTTATAATCCCATGTTTTCCATAATATGGAAGAACAAGATTCAGGTGAGATCACCGAATACCAGGTATTTTCCATCATATATACCTCGTTACCCATTCCAATTCCAATTGCACCGCCGCTGGCTCCTTCACCAATCACAACAGTGATAAAGGGAACTTTTAGCATAGCCATCATTTTCAAATTTTTAGCTATGGCCTCGGCTTGTCCCCTTTCTTCGGCCTCCAGTCCGGGAAATGCACCCGGTGTATCCAAAAGAGTGATAATGGGAACATCAAATTTCTCGGCAAGTTTCATCAAGCGATGGGCTTTCCGATATCCTTCCGGATTCGCCATCCCAAAATTCCGGTATTTTCTACTGGTGGTATCTCGCCCTTTTTGATGCCCGATGATCATAACCGACTGCCCGTCAATAGTAGCAAACCCACCTACAATTGCTTTGTCATCTGCATGGTAGCGATCTCCGTGTAGCTCCACAAAATTTTCGGTCATCTTGAAAATATAATCGAGGGAATATGGCCGGTCTGGATGGCGTGCAAGTTGTACGCGTTGCCATCTTGTAAGATTTGTAAATATGGACTTTCGAAGCTTATCAACCCGCTTTCTTAGACTGTCAATTTCTTTATCAAGTACCCCATCGCTTACATTTGAGAGATTTTTAAGCTCTTCAATTTTACTTTCTAATTCTGCAATGGGTTGTTCAAAATCTAAATACTGCATATCTGCTTTTTAGTTTTAATCTAAAATAATATAAGCAATCTTATACTGATGTGAGAACGTAAGTATGCTCAAAGCGTTCCAAATATACTTCGAAATTTTAATGCCCAAACCCGCCAAATAGCTTCCCTTACAATAGCCTTAGACATTTTTGATACACCTTCTTCCCTTTCGCGGAACACGATTGAGACTTCTTTTAAATTGAACCCTGCTTTCCAGGCTCTGAAGTGTAGCTCGATTTGAAAAGCATATCCGTTCGACTTTATTCGATCGATCGAAATTTTTTCAAGTACTTTACGGTGAATGCACTTAAAACCGGCGGTGGTATCAAAAATCGGCAAGCCCGTAATAGTACTGGCATAAATATTGGCACAGTATGAAAGTATAAGTCGGCTGAGCGGCCAGTTAATAATACTAATTCCATTTTTATACCGGGAACCTATAGCCACATCAGTGTTACCCGATCTAACTTCATTAATGAGCCGGTCTGCATCCTCAGGATCATGTGAAAAATCTGCATCCATTTCGCAAATGTATTGGTAGTTTTTATCCAATGCGTATTCAAATCCTTTTACATAAGCTGTTCCCAGCCCTAATTTTCCTGGACGCTCAATCAACGCCACTCTATCCTGAAACTTTGCCTGTGCATTTTTTACAAAGTCAGCCGTTTTATCAGGAGAGCCGTCATCAATTACCAAAACATCTACCTCATTATCCAACTCCATCAGTTTATCGATGAGCCGTTCAATGTTATGTGCTTCATTATATGTGGGAATAACGATCAAAGTATCCGAAGCCATCACTATTGTCCCTGTCCTTTTATTATGGTGAAAATCGTATTTATCAAAATTTTGTGTCTATCTTTAATGATGCGTTTTCGATATTAAAAAGATCAAAGCTCCAAGAATACTGGTAAAAATAACTTCCCGATATCTTTTTAACTTAAACACGATGTTTTATACTTAGCCACTTAATTTTAAGATTGCCAAAATAAGGAATTTTGGATAGGCTGCATAACCCCATAAACTTTAAATTTATTTAGATTGTACGAACTAAAACAGACTTGTTCTACCACCAAAGCACGACTTGGAGAATTAACAACGGATCACGGCTCTATTCAAACTCCGATATTCATGCCGGTTGGCACTTTGGGTACGGTAAAAGGTGTTTCCCAGGATACATTGATAGAGCAGATAAAAACCCAGATCATTTTAGGAAACACCTATCATTTATACCTGCGGCCGGGCTGTGATATCATCAATGAAGCCGGCGGACTTCACGCTTTCATGAAGTGGGATCTTCCCATCCTTACCGATTCCGGCGGATATCAAATATTTTCACTTTCCGACATCAGAGATCTTGATGAAGAAGGTGCCCACTTCCAAAGCCATATTGATGGGTCAAAACACTCCTTCACTCCGGAAAATGTAGTGAATACACAGCGTATTTTAGGTTCAGACATCATGATGTTGCTTGATGAGTGCCCTCCTTATCCAAGTTCCTATGAGTATGCAAAAAAATCCATGGAGCTCACTCACCGCTGGGCCAAAAGAGGACGAAAAGCATTTTTAGAAACAGAACCATTATATAGCCATAAACAAGTTCAGTTTGGCATTGTGCAAGGTGGAACCTATAAAGACCTTCGAATTGAATCTTCCAAATTTATGGCTGACCAAGATTTTGAAGGCATTGCCATTGGCGGGTTAAGCGTGGGCGAACCCATCGAATTGATGTATGAATTCACAGATTTGAATACCGATTATCTCCCCAAAGATAAAGCCCGATACCTGATGGGGGTCGGGACTCCGGCAAATTTGTTGGAAGGAGTAGCCCGCGGGGTTGATATGTTTGACTGCGTGATGCCGACCCGAAATGCCCGTAACGGAACTATTTTCACCAAGAATGGCCGCGTAAACATTCGAAATGCGCAATGGAAAAATCATCATGACTATTTAGATTCTGATTTCCCCAGCGACCTTTGTAGTAAATATACCATGGCCTATATTCATCACCTTATCAGGAACAATGAGATCTTAGGATTGGTGCTGGCTTCCATTCATAACCTGACCTTTTATCTCTGGCTGATGGAAGAAGTCAGAAACAGAATTGCAGATGATACTTTTGGAGAATGGTATCCCGGAATGGTGGAACGATTAGAGCACCGGATCTAACCTTTTGCTCCACGCTGTTCTTCAAGGATCTCTATCGGATGTGGCTTACTGAATATGGTTTTGAGGATGATATTAATATCCATACATGCAGTATAGTTTTGCAAATGATATAACGCAAAATTTTCTACTTCTTTTTGGTACGGGTCTTATTCCTGTTGATCTGAATAATTCCGCTGATTCCTTTTTTGCCACATGTTCAGAGTTTGATGGATTTGAGTATTTGAATTTGACCTCAACCAATGGTACTGCTTCCATGTACTCCACATTTAATTTCCCAAGAATAAAGTCCATGAAATCGGATATTAATTTTAAAAGGGGCTGAAGTAGCTAAGCCCTGAGTAAGGTACTAAATCAGTTACTATGTATGAACGTAAAAAAAGAATGCCTGGTAATGGAAATTCTTTAGGGGGAATAAAAAAAGCCTCCGGGGTCGTTAGACCGGGGAGGCTTGGGGAAAAAAGGAAGAAGGCGACGACCTACTCTACCGCAATTGCAGTACCATCGGCGCTGCAGGGCTTAACGGCCGTGTTCGGGATGGGAACGGGTGGGGCCCCTGCGCTGGAGTCACCTTCAAAAAAGGGTCAATATATCTGTTCTTTGACATGATGAGGCAATAGCATTCGTTGGGGTCTGAGCAAGATGTGTTATTAAACTGCTTAGTCAGCGGCTTGCACGGGGACCCGTGCAAGCCATATAAATAAAGCCTGTGGCCTGATTAGTATAGCTCGGCTAAACACGTTACCGTGCGTACACCTGCTACCTATCTACCTGGTCGTCTCCCAGGAGGCTCTTAGGGAATACTTATCTTGGAGCGTGCTTCGCGCTTAGATGCATTCAGCGGCTTATCACTTCCGCACATAGCTACCCTGCGATGCATGCGACCA
>JAKURD010000014.1 GCA_022450045.1 Gracilimonas sp.
TTCGTTTCATTGATTTTCTATTTGTTCGTTGCAATATACAAACTTAACCAATGGTCCGATTTTTGGGGAGTATTACATTTAGCCCACACTCTTTCCATTTTTTAATCTCCAAGTCCTGTTTAGTTTTATACATCTGGCTTGTAATTCTACATACGATGACATCTCCATCATTAAAATCATTTATCACCAGTGCCGGCCTTTTTTTAAAGGACTTTCCATCCGTAAATGGAAATTTTAATAGTACAATTTCCCCGAAACTTAGCTGCTTCATCACAGATCAATACTTGTCATAAATGGCATCAGATTCGTCATACCCTTTGAGAAATTGCTCTTTTGATAGTTCCCGGAAACTCTTTTTTTCATCTGCTTCGGAATCATTAATCAAAACGATTACACGAACATTCTTGTCTTTATTTCCCTCTAATTCAGATTGAATATTTTTAGGTACCTGAATTTTATGGTTTCTTATTTTTGAGTTGAATTCTAATGCTTTCATAATGTTCTGGTTTTTTAAAAAGTAAGAAATATTTTTTATAAGAACACAGATTCCAAATACTCTTACCGGGAAGGATATCTACCATTCCAACGTGGGAAGTGAATTTGGGTTTTGCCATTTGATTTATTGGGTTGAACTGTAATTTACGAGAGCTTCAAAGATAAGGGGAGCGGGGGAGAGTTTCTCAGAGGATTTTAATGACTTGTGAATGATTGGCCTGCGATTTTTTGCAGAAGGCATCCCCTCGTAAGATTAACCAATGATTTACCCGGGGCACTCTTTTGGAGGATTAAAGAAACTATTTCTGATGTCGGAATTTATTCATTCGTTAGGATTGTTGATGTTAGATAATTCATAAACAAAATTTTAAAGGTTCTTATTGCATGACCCCTTCAGGGTTGTAGCGGTATTTTAACTTTGTGAGAAATCAAGGAACTTAAGATTTGATATCGGGAATGATCAATTTCACAGGTCTGCCTTTTTTATTCCGATAAATGGTAAAATCGGTATCAAGGGTGAAGGTGCGGGAATCAGATGTAATTTCAGATAAATACATCAGGCAACTGTCAGCAAATGAAGCGGGCAGATTCTTGTAATTTTCCATGAATATCCGGATTTGTTTTTGTCCAGCCTGATTGTGAATAACAGGGTGAATATTGAGTAAGTTTCGATTAAAAAGTTTGAAGAGAGGCGTTGTTTCAATTCCGGATCTGTTTAAAAGAAAAAGGGTTTCGGTAATAACTGCTTCGCAAGTAATAAAAGGAGGCTTTAATTGCGAGAGTTGGCGTAACGACCATTCATGCCATTGATCATTTTTATCGAAAAAAGCATACAGGGGCCCGGTATCAATGAGAACGGTCATTTACCGAAATCTTTCATGTACTCAGGATTAGTGGAAGCATCGCCGGGACCTTTTCCAATGCCAGCCAAATCTTTGGCAGCTTCCAAAAATGAACCGGGTTCGGGTGCAGGCATATTACCTTCCGTTTCCTTTTCAATAAGGTCAATCATCACTTGTTTTTGGCTCACACCGCGTTGACGAGCCAATCTTTTAATCTTCTCCTTTTCTTTAGGAGTGACTTTCATGCCAAACCAAACGGTTTTTTTAGCTTTTGTACTCATAATGAAAATGCTTAAAACTAATGTTGCAACTAAAATACGAATGTTGCAACATTTTTACAATTTTGATATAATTTGTTCTGAAAGGTTAAATAACATGAATTCGATATAAAGACCATCGGTTGAACACGTTGAAGGGGGATTTCGCAGCGAATGCCTGCCTTTGCCGGCCGGTAGAGGCAGGCCCGAAATCCTATGATTTGTCAGGTATCGAACACGGAAGTAATGGCAGCTATTAGATTCCCGTTTCCAAGGCAATGACCACAAGCATCCATTCTTTTTAACTTAGTTCTTATCTTCAACTGATGCTAAATAAGTTGATTTGTAAAACCAAACAGCTTCCCCGCGGATGATATTTTCTGGTGCCCTTCATTTAGGAGATTCCCCGGGAAGGATATCCACCATTCCAACGTGGGAAGTGAATTTGGGTTTTGTCATATGTGTTTTTGGGTTGAAGTGAGATTTACAAGAGCTTCAAAGATAAGGGAGCGGGGGAGAGTTTCTCAGATGAGTTTGAAGTTTTCAAATGTGTTTTCCTTATGAAATCGTCTAAACAAGCTGGTTAAAATTTTGAAGACATAAGTTTATTTTAAATGTTAAGAAACAGATTAGTATTACAAAATAGGATAGTAAAATATCAGAGAGAATACCTAAAATCTTAATTGAAAGGGTTTAGTTTAAAATAAGTTTCGAATATTTGATTTCCATCGTTTTGGATTACGCCAATTCTTCCAGATTTTTGCAATTTGCTGAAGTTCAACATCCTCGTAAAAGTTAAAGAAGTATAATATTAGTGGAAACGAAATGAGGGCAGAGGTTTTAACAAAAAGCCTGATAGTTAGTGACATGTTATTAGTTAGCAATGCTGAGTAAACCAATAGAAGGCCAAGTACAAACATCAAAATGATCTTCTTCCACTCAAATTTTATGGGGTATAGTCTGTTAGAGAAATAGTAGATACCGACAAAGTATGCAAATTGAGAAAGCAGACTTGCCAGTGCTGCCCCTTCTGCCCCCAGATAGGGAATAAGAAGTATGTTAAGGGTAAGGTTTAGCACTGAAATTATGGTTGTCACTAGGCTAATACGAGAGGTTTTCTTTGTTACGTGTAGCCCCGTTGCCACAATATCTTTTAGAGCTGCAAAGTAAAGCCCAAATGCTAGAATTGGAATAATTGTAAATGATGACCAATAGAGGGTACTACCAGTAAATATTTTGAGTACTTCTTTACTGAATAATGAAATTCCCATAATGCATATCATCATCCCGAAACCGTAGTAGGTCATTGTTTTTCGGTAAAATCGATGACTGTCGGCATCATTTATTTTTCTAAAAATAATAGGAGTAAGAGCCATACTAATTGAGCCAATTACAAACACTTTTAGAATAGAAGAAACTTTATATCCCAAAGAATAAAATCCAACTTCTTCTAACCCTGACATTGAGTTAAGCACAAAACGGTCAAGCACGTTAATGGATGCTCCTGCCAAGCCTGCTATCATCATAGAAAAACCATATCCCATCATTTCACGAAATACAACAAAATGAATTTTGAGTGTTGAGTTTTTGAATATGTATGGCACCAATAAGATGAGATAGGCACTAAAACCCGCTATTTGTCCTGCATAGATTGAAACCAACCCTTCTTCTAACCAAAGCAGGTAATACAAGGTTACCAGCATAGTTACTACAAGCTTTATAACATTACTGGTAGTAAAAAAAATGGCTCGGTCCTGAAGTCGCATCAAGGTGGCTGGAAGCTGTCCCAACGCTTGTAACCCCGTGGAAATCATTAACAGAACTATAATCCGTTCATACTCAAGGCTTCCAAATAACAGTTGAGAAGCTTCTTTCTTAAATATCCAGGTTAAAAAAATAGTAAGAACTACCAGAGAGGTTACAACGAGACCAGTAGTAAAAAATGTGGATTTATTTTCACCCTCGTTCTGCTCGTAGTACCATCGAAACATTGCATTATAAAGGCCAAGCCCCATAAGGTAAATTATAATCTGATTTACCGCTTCCAATACACCCAAAGCCCCATAATTTTGTACACTCAGGTACTCTGGATTAGTTAGAAAAGGAAGGAGGATAAAACCAACTAGTTTAACAGATATATTCCCTATACCATAAATAGCTGAATTTTTTATGGTTTCTTTGATGTATGTCAGCAATGTCTATAGAGGTTTAGGGAATTGTGATTTTATATGTTTCTTTAAATAAAAGCCTTGATAAGATGAATAAATTGGGGATAATTTTTTTTTGAATTAAAAAACTGTTCACAAGTTTTTTTTGATTCTTTAGCTTTTTCAAAACGTAAACTTTCATTTGATAGGGCTATAAAAAGCAATTTTGAAATGGAATCTACAGTAAATGGCGAGTCTATTAACCATCCATTCTGTTTTGTAACGATTTCAGAGGTGCCGCCTACATTTGTTGCAATACATGGTATTCCAAATCCATATGCTTCCATTATAGAAACAGGAATTCCTTCTGAGCGGCTTAGATTAATAAAAAGATCTACATCATTTTTTCTATACCAGTCAAGTAACTTTTTATTTTGGACATGGCCATGCAATACAGCTTTCAGGTTTGTTGGAAATTCAAAAATTATACTTTTAATTTTTTGTTTTAGATGCCCGTCACCAAAATGATGCCAGGTCAAATTTTTTGAAGGATTATTTTCGGCAAAGAGTTTTAGACTCAATGCAATTTGGTCAACTCTTTTGTTTTGGTCAATAGCAGAGCAAGAAACGATACATCGGGTATTAATGGAAGTTGATTTTGCAGGGTTTTTGTCTGGTATATTGATTCCTAATCTAGAAAGTGAGATTTTATCCTTTAAGGCAGGAAATCTATTCGCTAAATAATTTACTCCAGTTTTAGATATAGGATAAACATGGACTAATTTATTGAGGGTTATGCGTCGATAGGGAATGTAATTTTTTGAATATAAATTATCATATAAGTCTCCTCGATGTACTCTTGAAATAACTGGTATATCTTTCTTATTGTATGTTGCCCCCAAAGCAGTACCATTTAGCCAATATGAGTATAAAATAGTTTTTTGTGAAGCAATTTCTGTTTTATTCAACAGATTATTGATTGCTTTTCTAGTTAAAACGGCATCTCTTGAAAATAACAGAAGATTAGAAAATGTAGATGTGTTAAAACGCCTTGGAAATAAATATTTTATTTCTCTATAAAACGGAGGGAATCGAATCACTCCAAAGATCTTTGAAAAAAATCTTCCATAAATACTTTCAGTATTTTTTTTTTGAATAATTGAAGTATCTGTAAAGCAATTGTTGGGTAATGAGCGTTTTTTTATGCCCTCTATTTTACTAGTTGGTAGAATTAACACACGTGAAAAGTGTTTAGAAAGAAACCCTATTTCTGTTTCAAGAAAAGATTCTCCTTTTCCAAAAGGAAAAGAAGAGGTGATTAATATAACCGAAGATTCCATATTAAGTTTTTGCAGTAATTACAACGGTATCTTGAAATGCAGGATAATATTTTAAGAACCAAGAATATATAAAGTTTCTTTTATTAATCCCTCCATTCATGCAAAACCAATATTGCTGTGGAGTAAATCCGCTTCGTGCTAATAATTTAGCTAGGGTATAAGGAGTAAACCAAAACCGGTGATCACTGTTAATAACTTCCTTATTACTAAAATTGAATCTTGAATTATTCCAACGAAGGGCATTGGGGCCAGTGATTATGATCTCAGAAAATTTTCCTTTAAAAAAAACAGAAATTTGTTTTAAAAAATGAACGGGATTATCTACATGTTCAAGTAATTCTCCAATTAAAATGAAATCAAACTTTTGATTTTCTAATTCGCTAGGTAGCTGATCAGAAAAGACATCACAGTAGATAATATTGGTAAATCCTTTATGATGACAATAAGATATTGCCTCTTTGTTAATATCAATACCGATACAGGTAGACGCACTCTCCGTAATTCTTTTGTGAACCCAAGTATTATTTGAAATTTTTTTCTCTATCAAAGGAAGATGATCAGTGCATCCCAAATGAAGCACACTTTTATTTTTGATCAGTTCTTCAAGAAATTTAATTCTTCGAATAATTTGATTCTCATTATTTTTACCAAAGTTTAAAGTATATCCATTGCTAAACTCTGTGCCATTAATATGAAGCAAATCATCATAACTGAAATTCATGAAATAATTTTCTTTTTAAGTTAAGTATAAGCTTTCTTGTTCTTTATATTCTAATTGGCTTTAAAAATTTAAATGGCCAGTAAAAAGAATGAAGTTAATTTGTTCTTACCTATAAAGATCAAAAAAAATATTCCTAAAATGCACAAATTAATATTATTTACCTCAAGTTACTCACCTTATCACAGAGTAGAAAATAGAGCTGATTCTTTGGAAGGAGCTAGTTTTGATGTAATTGTTTATCAATTGAAAAATGTGGGATCTCCTGAGAAGAAATAATACAAAATAACTTGACAAGTTAGCATGAAGATTCTAATGGTTTTAGATAGTAAATTTCCGCCTGATATCAGGGTAGAGAAGGAAGCATTTTCTTTGATTGAAGGCGGCTATCAGGTTGGGCTACTATCTATAGCTGACTATGATAAAAGTGAGGTTGTTCGTTACAAAGGAATTAAAATTTATCGGACTGCGGTAACAAAATTTACGTCAAAAAAAATGCACGGCTTGGCCGCGATGATTCCCTGGATAGATTATGTCGTGGCTAAAAAAGTTTTAGAAATATTTGAAAACGAAAGCTATGATGCAATCCATTTGCATGACCTATACCTTTTCGGGGCTGCCTCAATATTAAGAAAGAAGATCGAAGCGCACTTTATTGGAGATTTACATGAAAATTATATTGATGTTCTGAAGGACTATAAATGGAGTACTACCTACCCAAATAAGTTATTTATTTCATTCTCAAAATGGAAACGCAAAGAAAAAGAATGGCTTAAGTTGTTTGATAGAATTATAGTGGTTAATGAAGGAATGCGGGATAGAAATATTGCAAAGGGAGTTGAGGAAAAAAAAATTACTGTGGTTTCAAATAGTATAGATACCGATGTATTTGATGAGTATGAGATAGATAAAAAAATCATTAAACGTTTCGAAGGTTACTTTACTCTTGTTTATGTGGGGGGCTTTGTTAGCAACCGAGGATTAGAGCATGTGATAAAAGGAATGAAAGAATTGAAAAGGTATAATGACGAAATCAGGCTCTTATTAGTAGGTGATGGGGAAATGATGAATATCCTAAAGGATTTGGCAAAAAGGCTGGAGGTAGAGGATGTAGTTATTTTTGAAGGCTGGCAGCCACAAGAAAAAATAAGATCTTATCTTGAAGCTAGCGATGTTGGATTAGTGCCTTTTAAAAGAACCCCGCAAACTGATAACTCAAGCTCAAATAAGCTATATCAGTACATGTACTGCGGTCTTCCAATTTTAGCAACTAATTGTACTTCAGTAGAAAAATTAGTCATTGAGGAGGAATGTGGAATCATCTACGAAGAGGAAAATACAGATCAATTTGTTGAAAATGTGATCGAATTGTATAAAAATGATGCTTTGCAAGAACAACTCACAATTAATGGGGGTGAGGCGATAAAAGAAAAATACAACTGGAATATCGATGCTGAGAAATTAGTTAATGTTTATAAAAGTTTAGAAATACATAGTTAAAAAATAGTTTGTTCTATTGTTTCTGCAATCTTTAGCGAAGCTTTCCCATCACCATAAAGAGATTTCCAGCTTTGCGAGGGTGATTTCTGAACTGATAAAAGGATATTTTTTTGAATTGGATCAGTCAAAATATTCCACCCGCCTTCCAGCGTTTCAACCCATTCTGTCTCTTCTCTTACCGTAATGCACGGCTTTTTCATCCAGTAAGCTTCTTTCTGTAATCCACCGGAGTCAGTAATTACTTTGGTGCAGTTCTTCAGCAGAACCATCATTTTAAAATAAGAAACCGGATCAATGAGGTGCAGGTTCTCAGGAATATCTAATTCTGCCAGCTTCTTTTTGTTTCGGGGATGAACCGGCCATATCACGGGGTTTCCTAATTTCCCAAATGCTCCAATGATAGATTTCAGATTTTCATCATTATCAGTATTAGATGGACGGTGAATAGTTGCTAAATAATAAGAGCCCGTCTCAAAAGGGAGTATATCCTGTAACTCAAATTTCTTATCCGCGATTTCTGAAAAAGTTAGTAATGCATCATACATTACATCACCTACATTATAAACATTCTTTACAATCCCCTCTTTAGATAATTGTTCAACACCTTGTTTTGATGAACAAAATAAAATATCTGAGACGTGGTCGGTAAGCACCCGGTTAATTTCTTCCGGCATCTCCCGGTTAAAACTGCGCAGCCCGGCTTCTACGTGAACGACAGGAATATGCAGCTTTGATGCTACGATAGCGCCTGCCAAGGTAGAATTTGTATCTCCGTACACTAAAAGGGCTTCGGGGTTTTTAGCGGGATTGAGAACGAATTCTTCGAGTTTCTGAAGCATGATCCCGGTTTGTTTGCCATGAGAGCCTGATCCCACTTCAAGATTAACAGAGGGAGCGGGTAAACCAAGTTCTTCCCAAAAAACAGTACTCATTTCATGATCGTAATGCTGGCCGGTGTGAACAATTTGTTCATCAATTCCAGCCTGTGATAAAGCTTTAGAAACCACAGCAGCTTTTACAAATTGAGGGCGGGCACCGACTATGGTTAGAATCGATCTCATAAGGTCAGATCATTTAATTCTTCAGAGAGTTTTTTAGTTAACGACTTCCGGGAATATTTTTCGGCTTTAGCTCCTGAGTAAGATGAAATCCCGTTTTTCCAGTTTGAGTATAGCCGCATAATTTCTGCTTTCAACTTTTGTTTTTCAGAATAGAGGATAAAACTACCTGAATTTGTTTCATCCATCACTTGCTTTATGTCTCCGATAACAGGACTAATACAAATTATTGGACGCTTTGCGGCAAGGTATTCGAATAATTTACCGGGTAAAAGCAATGCTGCATTTGGAGTGTTGTTCACGATCAATAAAAGGGCATCTGACTTTTGCTGAATCGTCGTAATCTCATTATGTGGCACATAATCATGAATCTCAACTAATTCCTCAATATCGTACTTTTTTATACTCTCCCTGATAGCAGCATCCATTTTTCCAATCAATTGTAGTTTAAATTCGTTTTTAAAATCTTTCTCCGAATTATTTAATTCTGCCAACGTTTCCCAAAGAATTTCAGGATTACGAGTGTACGACATCATACCAATATGTGAGATGGTAAATACAGAGCTTTGTTCATATTCTGAGTTCGAGAAGTCAGCATCATCAAACCCATTAGGAATGACCGAAATGTCTGAATCTGTTATTTCTTTGAACTCTTTTTTCATCGTTGGGCTGACAACAACAATATTATCCGCACTGTCTAAAACTTTTTTCTCCAACTTGTGATGCTTTTTTCGGGCAAATTCACTCAATTTCAAATCTTCAAAAAAATCAATGTTAGTCCACGGATCCCGAAAGTCTGCCAGCCATGGCAGCGATTGATTTTGGGAAATTTTCATTGCAATCAAGTGCATAGAATGTGGGGGGCCAGTTGAAATGATGGCATCAACGGGATTTTGGATTAGATAATTTTTCAAGAATGATACGGAAGGCCGGGCCCAAAATTTTCGTGAATCGGGGATGAAAAGATTTCCACGGATCCAAAGGGATAGATCTTGGAAAAGTGAAGATTCATTGCCGGTTCTCATCAGGCCGGCACCAAGCTTTTCATCTTTTTTTAGCCCGACAATCTTTTTATAAAAAGTATGCGGCTCCCAAATAGGCCGGGTTAAAACGGTGACATCCTTTGGGATATCTTCTGAGAGAGAACGGTCTATGGCCGGGCGCTCCGGATTCGAAGGAGTATAAATAACCGGCTCCCACCCAAATTCCCGAAGATACTTCGTGAACTTAACCCAGCGCTGCACACCGGACCCACCACTTGGCGGCCAGTAATAGGTTATGATCAATACTTTCTTATGAGCCACCGGAATTCCGATTTTTAATGTAACTAAAGCCCCAAAATCCGGCCAGTAAAAGCTGAATGATGAGTGAAGCCCAGGAAAGCAGTACACCGGTTTTCCAGGATTGAAGTTCAAACCGAAGTTCAAGCTGGTGGTCGCCGGCGGGAACTTCCATTCCTCTTAGCATGTAATTGGTTTTGTAGATCGGGATCTCTTCCCCATTTAGTTCAGCAACCCACCCCGGCTTATAATAGATTTCACTGAGTACAAGAAATCCGGGGGCACTCCGGTTGACTTCCATGGCGATTTGGGGCCCGGTATAACGGGTTACTTCTACAGAAGCGGTAGTATCTGATTGGACTGAAATGGATTCGGAAGTTTGGACTACGGCCGTGGTTGAAAAATCAAGCTGACCGAGTTTAAGGTAGTTAAAGGCCTCCTGAGGATCTTGAGTAGTGATCACAGAATCTACAAAAAAGGCTTTGGGCAGCACGTTTTGATTCTCATATACAATACCTTGGCTGCTCTCAAAAACAGGTTCAAATCCCGGAAGTGGCAATCCCTGAGTATAGGTCAGATATTTCACATTGAGGAGATCAAGCAGTTCAGGATTGAAGTCCTGGCTTTGTACATCCAATGGCCCACCATTGTACATAACGTCTTGGATAATACTCAGCTTAGCTCCGGTATAACCGCCGATCTGAGGGTAAAAATAAGACGGTATTGCGTTGCTGTAAGGATTGTCGAGCAGCGGAAAAACCCGATATGGATAAACGGTATTCTCGGAAATATGCTCTTGTATGAAAGTGTCTAATTCTCTTCGCTGAGATTCAAGATATCGCTCAGTAT
Source organism: Gracilimonas sp. (assembly GCA_022450045.1). Lineage (GTDB taxonomy): Bacteria > Bacteroidota > Rhodothermia > Balneolales > Balneolaceae > Gracilimonas. Next base: position 10,487 of record JAKURD010000014.1, read on the forward strand.
CTATGCTGCTGTCAACGATGACATCTTCGGGGATATAGCGCTGTCCTACACTCAAAAGGTCATAGCCGGCAATTAGGATAAAGCCAAAGAATGCGACGGAGAGCGATATTTTCTTGGTGAAAGCGACATATAAAAGTCCGATTCCCAAGATCAGGATGAAGGCAAAGCGCATCAGATCTTTGGTGGCTTTTTCTTCTCGATCGGGGACCAACTCACTATTTACGTAAGCTTCAGCTCGCCTCTGAACCTGTGAGTTATCAGGACTTACCTGATTCTGTTGTGCAATTTGATTGGCTATATTTTGAACTTCTGCGGGTTTGGTAAAATCAGCAGTATTGATCTGCACAAAAAGAAAAACGGCTATTGCCCCAACTATTCCAATGGGCAGATAAAGTTTTTTGAGAGTTGTTTTTTTCTGTGAGACGTAATTCCCAAACCAATCAAGTCCGTAAACAGCAACTACGGTATAACAAAAAACGGTAAGGGTAAGCCAGGTTTCCGGGGCACGAAACTTATCAAAATAGGGGATGTAGTCGAAGGCAAATTCATTTAGTAATCGGAAATTACCACCCCAGGCGAACATCATTCCCAGTGTGCCGGCAGCAAAGAAAACGTACATGGTTTTACTTCGTTCTCTGAACAAAGCCAACAGCATAAATGGCAATGCTAAAGCTCCAATATAATGCGGGCCGGAAGTGAACGACTTGGGGCCCCAGTAATCAGGCGAGGCACCGCCGAAAATATTAGGCACAAACAAGGTCCAGCTTTCTTTTATGCCTTGTGACCATGCAAAGGCATACTGCTCAGTAAGTCCTGTTGAATTATCCAAGGCAGACCCGCCACGAAGGCTGTACTGAGCATATTCCTGTAGAGGAAGGAATTTTTCGGCATAACCAAGGATGCCTAAAAGGGTTCCTATTGCTAATAACCCAGTTATAAGCCCCCAATTTTTGAGACCTTGGTTTTTATAAGCTTTCCAGGAGTCAAACACCCAAAGAAAGCCAAGCAGATAGAAAAAGTAATAGGTGATCTGTGGATGACCGGCTCGCAGTTCTAAGGTCATTGCAACAGCAAAAAGTAGCAACCCTGGTAGTTTTTTTTCTTTTCGAGAGAGCAGCCAGTAACCGGCTATCATCCAGGGAATGTATGTGAGAGCAAGAAACTTACTGTTATGCCCTGCCGCAATTATAATAGGTATGTATGTTGTGAGGGCGAAAAGTAAACTGCCGAAAGCTGCCGATAAAGTTCTGAATCCCATTATAACCAAAAGGAAATATAAGCCGGAAAGCATTATCCAATATTGAAAAGCAGGATAAATGTTATTAAAGTATCCAGATATGAAATCAATATGAGGTACTACTGATTTGACAGAAACAACAAAGGCAGGCATCCCGCTGAACATGTTGGTAACCCAAAGAGGTTCTTCCCCAAATTCTTCCCGGTATTCTATAACAGACTCAGCACCTGCCCGCCACTGCGTAATGTCATGTCGCTGAAATTCCTTCCCGCCAATGGTGGTTGCGGTGAACAAGAAAAAAGGAACTAAGAACAGGATCAGCAGTGCAATAATGTGCTGTCTGCTTTCGGGAAGGTTGGTAAAAAAATCTTGGTTTTGGGCAGAAGAGCTATCTGGCATAAGGCGGTTATTCAATTACTTTTGGAACCCTGAAATAGTCGCTGTCGGCATCAGGCGCATTTTTTAAAGCATCTTTGTGAGATAGAGGTTCTTTGGCTTCATCTTTTCGGAGCCGGCTTTCAAGATCGATTACATGCTCAAGCGGTTCTACATTTTCAGTATTCACTTCATTGAGCTGATCCATATAACCCAGGATCTTATTCATATCCCCGGCAAATGATTTCACCTCTTCATCATTGAGCTGCAATCTCGCCAGGTTGGCTATGTATTGTACGTCTTTTTCGGTAACTGACATAAAGGTATGTAGGTTTAACTTGTTTACCAGTTAAGATAGCGGTCTGCCGTCTTCGGTCAACGGTCGTTAAAGGGTTTCAGTTTATATTTCAACCGGTAAACGCGTGTTTAATTATTAAGGCTGAATTTAAGAAACATTGGGTGAAAGATTAACCATTTTTTCCGGAAGTTCTATTACATAGTTCTATCAGAATGGAAATACAATATTTTAGGTTCAAAAACTTGGCATCTTGCTGATTTTATTTTCATTTTAGGAGACTAATACAATCACATGATCAAAAAGAAAGTTACTATAAAAAATTCGGCGGGTTTGCATGCCCGGCCATCGGCTCAGCTTGTAAAGCTTGCAAGTAAATTCAAGTCCGATTTCTATATCCATAGCTACGGATACCGGGTTAACGGGAAAAGTATATTAGGGGTGATGACACTCGCAGCAGAATATGGAGCGGAATTAGAGCTCGAACTTGACGGTGCTGACGAGGAGGAGGCTTTAGAGGCCATTATTGAAGCGGTAGAGAACAAATTTGGTATGAAAGATGAATAGAACATTCGAATCATGAGTACTGCCAAGACACAGGAATATACGATTCAGGGAAAACCTGCCGCCTCAGGTATAGCTATCGGTAAAGCCGTGATTATCAATTCTGAATCAAAGACCATCACTCCGACTTCAATCAAAAAGAAGGAGGCAGCAGACCATAAAGAGAGATTCCTGGAATCAAAGAAAAATCTGACAGCGAAACTTGAAGAGATGTCGGGCGAACTTAAAGATACTACAACTGCTGAGATCATTGATACCCAGCAACAGATCATTCAAGACCCTGAGATTGAAAAGAGTGTCTTTGATATTATTGATAACAAGTTACTGAGCGTTGATTTTGCGATTTATCAAACCTATTGCACCTTTATTGAACGCTTGAAAGAAAGTGGCTCTGAATTATTTCGCCAGAGAATCATAGATCTTGAGGATATTAGAGATCAATTCATAGCGGAAGTCTGTGACCAAAAGAATCTGAAGTCTATAAAAAAAGGATCGATCATTATCACAAGGGAGATCAGTCCAACCGATCTGGTTTCCTATTACGAAGATGGTGCAACCGGTTTGATTATGGAGAAGGGGGGCACAACAGCTCATGCCGCCATTATTGCGAAGTCACTTGGGATGCCGTGTATCGTGAATGCAAAAAGAGCGACGAAGGAAGCGGTTAAGAACGAAACCATCATTCTGAACGCCGATGAAGGCATGGTGATTTTACGTCCCTCTGATAAAACAGTGAAGAGTTATAAAGCCAAATTAAAGGCACAAAAAAAAGCCTCAAAACTCACCTGTTCAAATGATTTTGAAACTACAGATGGTGTATCCTTTAAGTTGATGGCTAATATTGAGTTTGAAGCTGAACTTGATAATGCGGCTAAAAGCGGGTCACAGGGAGTCGGGCTTTTGAGGACAGAGGGATTACTATTTGGGAAGCGTGTGCGAAACAGCCCGGCTGAACAGCAGGAATTCTATGAGCAAATTGTAGCAGGAACAGAGGGGCCGGTTACTATTCGTTTATTTGATATTGGGGGAGATAAAAACGCCCGTCGTCCTCATAAAGAAGCAAATCCATTTTTAGGATGGCGTGGAATCCGATTGTTACTGGATGAGAAAAAATTATTGAGAAATCAGCTTCAGGCCATACTTACCGTAGCTGGGAAGTATCCGGGTCGGGTGAAGGTTCTGGTCCCTATGATTTCCGTGATTGATGAAGTCCGTCAGATCCGAAATGAAATTGAAAAAATTCAGAAGGATTTACTTTCTTCCGGCATGGATATTGATGAAAAGGTACCGCTTGGGTTGATGGTGGAAGTGCCAAGTGTAGCTTTATCTGCGTATCAGTTTGCTAAAGAAGTAGATTTTATGAGTATCGGTTCCAACGACCTAACTCAATATACACTCGCCGTAGACCGCGGAAATGAACGTATCCACACCTTGTTCCAGCATTATCATCCTTCTGTACTCAAGTTGATCAAAATGACAGTGGATGGAGCAAGAAAAGCAGATGTGGAGATAAGTGTATGCGGTGAGCTTGCCGGAGATGAGATCGGGGTCGCCTGTCTGTTTGGTTTCGGTATTAAAGAATTGAGTATGGTTCCTTCTTCGGTGCCAACAATAAATAAGTTATTATGTTCTAAAAGCTCCGAAGAGTTTACAGAGTTGGCAAATCAAGCCATAGAACTTTCATCTTCCGAAGAACTTGAGCAACTTTACGGAGAATGGAAGTAAAAGTAATGTCAAACTCCAATTCTGTTTGGCGCGATTATTCAAACTTCAATAACTTAGCAGTATCATAGTATTAACGTGAATTCGAAATAAAGACCATCGGTTGAACGCGTTAAATGGTTATTTCGCAGCGAATGCCCGAAATCCTATGGTTTGGCAGGTATCGAATATTGAAGTAATGGCAACCTTTAGAGTCCCGTCTCCACGGGAATGACGTTGGTGAATGTTTGGGTAATCCAGTCACCATAGCCCTGTCATCCCTGTGAAGGCAGGGATCTAATACAAACGTCAGTTCGAGATAATTATCCTCGTTAAAGCCTTTGAGTCACGGTCTGATGACTCCATGTCCATCTGACTGTTTGTTTGATTTGGGCTCCTGCATCTTTTCCTTACCCTAATCCAACATCCTGCGCCTATATTATCGATCAGATGGGGTTTCCATCAGATCGAGTTCGTGATTGTTTAATTCGAGTACTCAAGCTTGTTCTTATCCCAATCGAACATCCTGCGTCTGTATCATCGATCAGCCCCATCCGTCAGATGGATCTCATAGCTACTTTATAATTCTTTTAGAAACATTCTTTATCTCACATTCACGTTAAATAGTGCCAGTGAGTAAAAAGTAATAATCTGTGTTGTGCCGAAAATTAGTTCTGTGCGATCCCAATCACACCACATGCAACACGACTGCCGGCAGCCCCTGTTGGTTGAGATTCAAGATCATCTTCTCCGGCATGAATGATAATTCCACGGCCTAAGATCTGCTCAAGAGTAACGGTATCATCTGTGTAATCTATGCTTGCTGAACCGTTTTCGTTAGCCTCAATATTCCCAAGGTCTCCCATGTGTCGGTTCATGTCGGTAGGGGCCCCGTGTTCGTTATCTAAGGGGTTGAAGTGGCCTCCTGCGCTGGTTCCGTCTTCTGCTCTGCAGTCACCAAATTGGTGTATGTGAAATCCGTGTATCCCAGGTTCTAATCCCTCAAAATTACCCATAATGGAAACACCATCATTGGTTTCGGTAAAGGTGACAGAGCCCGAAACATTACTGTCGCCGACAGGCATGACGGCGGCAACAAGTTCGGAATGAACAAAATCGTCTGTTATGACTTCTTCTTCCGCCGTTTGGGTACACCCAGCTGCAATTAACAAGAACGTAGTTATGAACAATGTAATAGACTTCATGCTGTATTTATTTCTTTAAAGTTCATTTTTAAAACATTAAGCAACAGAACTTCATTCATTTAAAATAGAAGTTCTAAGTTTTTTGAATGAAGATAACCGAGATTCAATTTCCTTGTAAAGTTTTGGGTCTTTTCTTTTCAGTGCTTTTGTTTTTGAAGGGGTAAAAAGGGTTTTCGCTCTTACAAAGAGTGGTGCAGTAAGTACACTGAGAATCAAATAAGACCAAATAAATACACTTTCAACTCCAGATAAGCTAAGGATCAAGCTGATGATCCCGTAAAAAAGAGGAAATAAAAATACGCTGGCGAGAAACTTTATGGAGGCATCAAAAGCACGATCCTTAATTACATTCTTAATCAAATATTGAATAGGCTGATAGGGAATGATATTATTCAAAAATGAGAATCCATAAATAGGAAGCAGAAAAAGGTCTTTTAAGCTGAATTGCTTTCCAAAAGCGAACTCATTGAGGTTGATCTTATTTTTTTCAGCCAGTTTGTCCAGCTCCTTAGCTTCCTCGATTAGTTCATTGGTAATGTGAGGTTGTGTTTTTTGAATGCGCTCGTTCGAAACATCAGGATCTATCACATTCAGGTCATTGGGTTCCAGATCATCCCATAAAATTTTTTGAAGAGGATATTCGGCCAGATCTTCCACATGAAAAACCAGTTTTTTCATGGCATCAGAAACATCTTCCTTCATAGCATCCACACCGGTCTTTTCATCCCTTTCATATCGCTCTCTATATCTACTTACCGGGATCGCTTCTCCGTAATTCAATTGTACCGTATTCCCCCCGGTTTGATGTTCCGAGTAGTTTACCCCTACAGGAACGATCTGCAGGCCTAACTTCCAATCGTATTCTTCTTCAGCTCCAAATGCGATGCGGGTAAAACCTTTACTTAAAGACCGAATTCGGCGTTTTAAATTGTGATTGGCTTCTGCAAACACCAGAATGGCATCCCCGTTTTTCAGATAGCGGATGCACTTTTCAAAGATTTCATTATTTTTTTGAACCGAACTGAATCCATCACGGACCCGATAAACAGGCATCATATTGATGGACCACAAATACTTCCCGACGATACTGGGTTTGAAAGCCTGAGCGCGGGTTAAAAAGTAGATGGTCGGCTTTGTGGTTGTGGCAACATGCAGAGCATCCATAAAGGAGTTCTGATGATTGGGTACATAAAGGATGGGTTTGTCTTTAGGGAGGTTTTCCCTTCCAACCACTTTAACCTTTTTATAAAAAAAACGAAGGCCGTTACCTACTACTGTGTGCCGCCAGAATTGATACCAGAGATAATTTTTTTCACGCATTAGAGAAGACGCGTTGTAAAGTTGATTTTCCAATTGACCAATACCATCCGATACTGAGTCCGGCCACGATGTGCCAAATGCCCCACCAGGCTGCCACTAAAGCCATGCCTCCAAGGCCGTCAAAGAAATTAAAAATAAGCAATAATCCCAAACCCGAATTTTGAATACCGGTTTCTATGGAAATGGATTTCCGGTCTTTACGGGGAAGTTTGAAAAGATATCCCAGCCCGTATCCGCTCATCAGGGCAATGGTGTTGTGGAAGAAAACAAGGACAACGACTAAATGTACATAGCCAATAAAATTTTCAAAATTCATGCTGAAGGCTACGATCACAAATCCTGCAAAAAAGATGATCCCAAAGTTTTTGATGTAAGGTGAAATGATCTGCGAAAACTCATCTTTGAAATGACGAAGGGTCATGCCCAGGATCAAAGGGATTCCCAAAATGAGAATAATAATTCGGAAGATTTCAAACAGATCGAGATGAATTTCAGTAAGGATTACATTGGTTGGCCCGTACATGCTTGCCCAGAATGCAAAGTTGAATGGAGTCATGAAAATGGAAAGAAAAGTAGCAAAAGCAGTCATGCTAACGGAAAGTGCGGCATTCCCGCGGGCAAGCAGAGAAAAGAAATTCGAGATGTTACCGCCGGGACAAGCGGCCACCATCATCATCCCTAACGCAAAGCTGGGGTGCGGTTTCATTAAAACAACCAATAAAAAAGTAAGCGCGGGAAGCAGGAAAAATTGAGAGGCCAGGCCGACCAGAGTTGCTTTCGGGTTTTTAGCTACCTTCTTGAAATCATCAATAGTGAGTTCCAGGGCCACTCCAAACATGATAATAGCCAGCGATACATTCATGACGTGCAGTCCGCCGCTATCAAGGTTCAGTTGAAGAGCATCTATGGATTCACCCATTGGGGTCTCTGATTTTGGTGTGCGTATATTTAGCGTGAAAGCCACTCAAGGATACGAAAAGTTTTAGATACTCGAATGGAAGATTTTTTGGGAGTTTAGATAATTAAAGTGCTTACGTGTTACGGTGGGTAATCCCAACACTGTAACACTGTAACACGTAAGCACAAAAAAACACTGAGCGTCTTATGGTTTATAAAACAAGTATCCATTATTTTGAACCGGAATTTAAACTTAATCAACAAACCATTATGAGCGACATCAGTCCATTTCACCTCGCATTTCCGGTACGTGACCTCGAAGAATCCTATAAATTCTATCATGATTTGTTGGGTTGTGAAACCGGCCGAAGTTCTGATTCCTGGATTGATTTCAACATGTGGGGTCATCAAGTGGTGGCGCATCTAAGTCCGGAGGAAGCTAAAGAATCAGCCATGAATGCCGTAGATGGAAAAGGCGTTCCCGTACGACATTTTGGGGTGATCCTGGAGATGGACGAATGGAAGGCACTCGCTGAAAAGCTGGAAAAGGAAGGCATCGAATTTGTGATTGAACCGTATATTCGTTTTAAGGGCGAACCCGGAGAGCAGGCCACCATGTTCTTTCTTGATCCAAGCGGAAATGCACTGGAGTTTAAGGCTTTTGGGGATAAGAGCCAGATCTTTGCTAAGTAACGTGAGTTCGAGATAAAGAATGTTAGAATAGCTGTAAGATCCATCTGACGGATGGGTAGGCTCCAGAAGTTGTTAAAGTGGAGAAAGAATAAGCTTGGGTACTTAAATCAAACAACCGGTCAGATGGGCTTGGAGCCATCGGACCGGGGGGTAGATTAAACATTCTCGGATTCGACCTGATGGAAACCCCATCTGATCGATGATACAGGCGCAGGTTGTTGGATTAGGATAAGGAAAAGACGCAGATGCTCGAATCAAGCAATCGGTCAGATGGACTTAGAGCCATCAGACCGAAGGGCAGGGCAAACAACTACGGCATGGACTCCTCAAACCGTGACTCAAAGGCTTTAGTGAGGGTAATTATATAGAATTCACGTTACGTAGTTGGTTGGAGCGGATTTATTAATCCGGTTTTTCAACCCATTCTAAGTCATTCTGAACAAACGTTACAAAAGTGAGCAGGTTTTGGGCTTGCCAATAGTCGCAAATATCGTTGATGGGATCTTGATAAGAAAAGGAGCGGGTGGTATCACCATCAAACACTTCAAAATTATACACCCGGCGTGGAAGCTCCGCTGAGTTAGGCACCCATCCCTCGATCTCATTTTGAGGAGATATTTCATAGATATTCAGAAACTGAACGAATGCTTCAAAATCGTTCCAGGAACTGTCCCGTGCTGAAACATACTCGTTATTCACCACTTTTTCGCCGGACTCATCTAAGGTATAGGTGGTAAGCTCTCCGGACCAGACCGTATCAGTTTTTATAAAGTCAAAATAGACCGTCTCATTAATATTGATTGAGATGCGTTCTTCGATCATATAAGAGTCTTGAATCATATCCTCCGACGAAGAGCATCCCACACCAAATAAAATTAACCCTAAAAAAAGATGATATCTAAGATATTTCATAATCATTATTCTGCTCACTGCTCACTGCTCACTGCTCACTGCTCACTGCTCACTGCTTTCTCGACCATTTCCAACTGCTGCTGATACTCTTCCCACTTGGAATATCGGTCGGTAAGGTCGGCTTTGAGTTGGTCATATTCTAAGGAAAATTTTTTCACTTTTTTCTCATCATCGTAAAAATCAGGTTGTGCCATAGCGTCCTCGATTTCCATTTTGCGGGATTCCATCTGCTCTATCTCCTTTTCTAAAGACTCAATTTTTTGACGGATGGGTTTGGTTCTTCGGCTGATCTCATTTCGGCGCTCAGCTTCGATCCGGCGCTGCTCCTTTCGGGAAAGCTGGTCGTTAGTGTCAGCTTCTTTTTCAGCAGCCAAAGATTCAGCCTTTTTCTCCTGCTCTTCCTCCTCTTTTTTTCGGGTGAGATAATAAGAGACATTTCCAAGATACGTTTTGATGTAACCCGGCTGAACTTCCAGCACTTTGTTCACGGTCGGATCCAGGAAAGCCCGGTCGTGAGATACAATGATGCACGTACCTTCATACTGCTGAATGGCTTGCTGAAGGATATTCTTACTACTCATATCCAGGTGATTAGTAGGCTCATCAAAGATGAGGAGATTGGCCGGAGACAGCAACATCTTAGCCAAAGCCAGCCGGCTTTTTTCTCCCCCAGAAAGCACCTTCACTTTTTTAAATACATCATCCCCCTGAAAAAGAAAACACCCAAGAATGGTTCTTAAGCGATTTTCCTTTTGGTTTGAACCCGCATCCATTAGCGTTTCGAGCGCATTCTTTTTTGGATCGAGTTCATCCGCCTGATGCTGCGCAAAATAGTTCACGGTTACATTATGACCCTCAATTCGGTTTCCTTCCTGAAAGGGTTCATTCCCTGCCAGTATGCGGATCAATGTAGATTTCCCGGCTCCGTTCGGACCAACAATGGCCACCTTATCTCCGCGTTCGATTTCATAATCAATGCCGGAAAAAACCTCGTGGTCGTCATAGCTTTTGTGGAGGTCTTCGAGCTTCATCACCACCTGGCCACTGCGAGGCGGCTCCGGAAAACGAAACGAAACGTTATTCTGTTCGTCATCAATCTCGATCTGTTCCATTTTCTCAAGCTGCTTGATCCGGCTCTGCACTTGTCGCGCTTTGGTAGCTTTATACCGAAAGCGATCAATAAACTCCTGCGTTTCGTTGATCTGCTTTTCCTGATTTTTCTTGGCATTCATAAGCAGCTCCCGCTCTTCTTCCCACTTTTTTTCATAGAAGGAGTAGTTGCCGGCATAATCGGAAATATCCCCACTTCGCAAAGCCAGTGTCCGGTTGGTGATGGTATCCAAAAAGGCCCGGTCGTGAGAAACCACTACCACGGCTCCTTCATAATTATTCAGGAAATTCTCCATCCATTGCAGCGATTCGATATCAAGGTGATTGGTGGGCTCATCCAGAAGCAGGTAGGTTGGGCGTCGGAGAAGCAATTTGGCCAACGCAATTCTCATAAGCCAGCCACCACTGAATTCTGAGGTACTGCGGTGGAAATCTTCCTCGCTGAAACCAAGTCCCATAAGCACTTTTTCCACTTCTGAGCGCAATTCATATAATCCTGAAGATTCCAACTCCGTCTGTAAAATACCGTAGCGCTCCATTAGCTTCTTGTATTCCTTAGACTGAGGATCAACTTGAGATAATTTTTCCTGAATACCTTTTACTTTCATCTCCAGCTCAAATAGTTCAGAAAAGGCTGTTTCCACTTCTTCCAAAACAGTAAGGGTGAAATCGGGATCAACGCCATCCTGAGGGAGATATCCCAGTGTTTCTTCATTGGCGAGCGCAACAGATCCATCATCCATCTCCTGAATACCCATAATGATCTTAAGCAGAGTGGATTTTCCGGCGCCATTTGGACCTACAAGTCCAATGCGCTCGCCGGGATTGATGAAGGTGCTGACGCCGTCCAAAAGTTCGCGGTCGCCTAAATGCAGTGTAATGTTTTCGAGTGCTAACAAAGTTGATGAATATCTGTGTGAAAAGTAAAGGGCTAAAAATATGGATTAATTGGGTGCGGAATGAAATTATTCATTGGGTTTGTCACGAAATCTTCGAACCAACCACAATCGCTCAACCATTGGTCATTCCCATGAAGATGGGAATCTACAAGTTGTACAGGACAAGGCAGGCACAGTAACGCGGGTTGTTAGTCTTGGGTAGAATATTGGTCGCCATCGGTGATTATTAGATCCCCCCCTTTGCGGTGATGACGAGGTCGTGGGTAGTTTAAGAATCTGAATTTACCTCAAAAACCCTTAGTTTTTAGCAAATCTAAAAAGACCGAAATTCATGAAGAAGAAAGAGATCAAAATCACTGTAGAATTAGATGATAAGAATGTAGCAAATAATATCGCGTTCAAGGCGGATGACATGCCCAATGTTGATGCCGTAAACTGCCGGGCCATGTTGCTTTCCTTTTGGGATTCCCATAATAAAGACACTTTAAAACTGGATCTTTGGACTCGTGATATGACCGTAGATGAAATGAAGATCTTCTTCCACCAAACCCTGGTAACGATGGCCAATACCCTCCAAAGTTCCACCGATGACGAACGTATCGCGGGCGATATGCGTGACTTCTGTGATTACTTTGCCGAGAAAATGGAGATTAAAGAATAATTAGAAATTCAAGATTAAAAATTTAAATATGGCATTCACCCAATTTTAAATTAAGCATATAAAATAGACCCAAAACTTACCCCGCTGTCTCGATCTTCTTCATCCCAGATGTCATAGGTCAGGATTTTACCTTCAAGTTTTGGAAAGATATTTAGGAAAGAATAAAGTGGTGGATATCCACAGATTCGATAAGGGTCGTACTTTTTGCTCATCAGTTCAAGCATTTTCTGGGGTGAGCCGGATGCGCCATGATCCAGAAAGGATTCATCAAAATTACGAATCTCCTCAAACATCTCTTTGGCAGATGTATCGTCGCCGAATTTCTTTCCGATGTGAGCTAAGTCTCCGCTGATCAAAAAGAATGTATCGGCATCATCTCCAAACAACTCAGTCAATAATCCGCTGAAATTATCCACCTGTTGACCTTGGAATCCATCTGATTTATAGAACAATTCATCCAGGCTGCCAACGATGATGGGAACCATAGAAAATGTATGATCCCATAGGTGATTGATGAAAATGAGGTGCTGCTCAATACTGTGCTCAATACGGTGCGCCCGATCCTGGAAAGTGATGCCATAGTGCTCCGTTTTATCTCCAATTTTTTTCCGGATCTTTTGAATACTTTCCCAGTCAGCTTTAACCGTTCCGTTTACAATGTTAAAATCTTTGGAAGAGATCACAAACGGTCGTTCTTCGTATATATCGGGATACAGGCCGGAATAGTGAGAAGTAGCCAGCATCACCACGCGCTTGGGTTTCAGATCCTTTATTGTAGAAAAAGCTTTCACATAACTGTTGAGCCCAAACTTAAGATCGATGTGTGGCGCATACAGTGCGGTTGCGGTTTGAACCGGATCCGAGGTTGGTAACTTCTCAAAAGCCACATCCAGAAAATGCTCCATTTCTTTGGGGTCGTCAGGATAAGAAAGTCCTGCGGTGACAGAATGATGAATGTCGGAATCCTCATATTCGGCCTCCATTTTCTCAGCATGTTCTCGAAAGTGCTGGGAATGAAGCAGGGTGTTTTCATCCAAAAACTGAACATATTCCAGGATTTGCTCTTTGGTAACCCTTTTGCCAGTGAATTTCAGGATATCCTCTACACTTCGGCTCCCGTCAAATAACGAAAAAATAGTTTGAGCCGAATAAGGTACTGCAAAATCGGCGGTAGCATATCCGTACTGGTCCTGAAAATACAAATACGTTTCACCGTCTTGTTTGATCGGGATGATCTGCACGTCAAACCGCAGCGGCGGAATGGGATCGGTGTAGGATGAGAAAATTGAATCCTTCATGAATGCTCAATACTTTAATTTTAAATGTTAAATGGCTGGTGAGTCCATTTAACATTTACGCATTTAAAATTAAACATTACCCTGCATTTTTTGGCATTTGCAATTTATGCCGTAATTTTTGCACAGGGGATGATCCGGTGCTTCTGAAATTCTTGCTTTGCACGGTCCGCGGCCATGATGGATCATCAGGTGTGAAAGATCGGTCCAGCTTTCACGCGGAAACAAAGCCATCAGATCTTTTTCGATCTTGTTCGTGTTCTTCTTCTCCCTGGTGAGACCGAATCGGTTCGAAAATCGTTTTACATGCGTATCTACCACTACGCCGACATTGATCCCAAAAGCATTTCCCAACACCACATTCGCGGTTTTTCGGGCAGCACCGCGAAGCTTCAGCAGGTCTTCCATATTCCGGGGGACCTCCCCGTTAAATTCCTCTGCTAAGATCCGGGAAGTTTCCTTTAGCGATTTGGCTTTATTGCGGTAAAACCCGGTAGATCTAACCAATTCTTCCAGATCTTCCAATGGAGCATCTTTCATCAATTCCGGAGTGGGATAGGCCTCAAAAAGGTCAGGAGTGGTTTTGTTTACCCGGACATCCGTACACTGCGCACTCAAAATAGTGGCGATCAGCAGTTCGAAGGGGTTTCTGTGATTTAGCTCACAGTGCGGATTGGGATAGTGCTTGTAGAGCTCGTTCAAAATTTCCATTGCCCGCTCTTTCTGTTTCTTTGATTTTTTAGGGAGTTTTGGAAGTTTGTTTTTCTCTTTCGCCATAGCCAGTGATCAATTTTCAGTAAACGGTTATCAGTGCGTTTGAAGGTATGGGTTTAGCTGTAGATACGCAGAGTGTTTTCACTACGAAAGCACGAAAGCACGAAAAGTGGTTTAATTAATGTGTTTGTTCGTATTGATAATGAGGGCAAGTCCACCACTGCTCCTCTCTCTGGATTGTAGCAGAGCTAAATCCTGTCTCTCTCCAAAGAGAGACAATTTCTAATCAAATTTAAAACTCAGAAATTAACTTAGAAATAAGAATAAGCATGAACCTGTGTCCCGCCGGAGGGACCGAAAGATCAGCTCACTGATTTTTCAGAGAGGAGAGTCGATTATCAACCTTTATTAACTTCACTATTACCCATTCTTCTGTTCAATATTCAATATTCATTTGCTTATCTTTGGCGCTCAAGGAATTTAGAATTGTAAACATCACACTCACACATGTCGAATTTAGACAATCTGGATAAAATTGTATCGCTGGCTAAAGCGCGGGGCTTCATCTTTCAATCCTCAGAGATTTATGGCGGACTTAGTGCCGTGTACGATTACGGGCCCCTCGGTGTAGAACTAAAACGAAATATTCGCGATGCCTGGTGGAAAGAGATGACCCGCCGCCACGGTAATATTATTGGAATTGATGCAGCCATTTTCATGCATCCGAAAGTGTGGGAAGCCAGTGGTCACGTTGGCGGTTTCAACGATCCCATGATCGACGACAAGCAGTCCAAAAAACGCTACCGCGCGGATATGATCATTGAGCAGCATATTGAAAAGCTGCGGAAAGATGAGAAACATGAAGAAGCCAATGCTATTCAGGAAAAACTGGATTCTTGCGGTTCCAGAAAAAGCCTGACCGAAGATTTATACGAGATCATTATGGAAAATGAGATCCGTGCCCCGGAATCCGGTGCTTTCGACTGGACCGAAGTTCGACAGTTTAACCTGATGTTCAAAACCCAGTTTGGCTCTACTTCAACTGAAGAAGACGGCGTTTATCTTCGTCCGGAAACGGCCCAGGGAATTTTCGTGAATTACAAGAATGTACTTGATACCGCCCGTGTTCAGATTCCATTTGGGATCGCCCAAACCGGGAAAGCATTCCGGAATGAAGTGGTAGCCCGGCAGTTTGTATTCCGAATGCGGGAATTTGAACAGATGGAAATGCAGTATTTTGTGAAGCCGGGAACCGATAAGGCCGAATATGAAAAATGGCTGGAAAAACGCCTTGACTGGCACAAAATGATGGGAATCCGGGATGAGAATTTGAGAATGGCTCCCCACCCTGAAGACAAGCTTGCACACTATGCCCGGGCCGCGGCCGATATTCAGTACAAATATCCGATCGGCTGGCAGGAAGTGGAAGGGATTCATAATCGTACTGATTTTGACCTGACACAGCACACTGAATTCTCCGGCAAAAAACTGGATTACTTTGACCAAAAAAATCAGGAGCGTTTTGTTCCGTATGTGATTGAAACTTCTGTTGGGCTCGATCGCCTTACTCTGATGGTATTATGTGATGCGTACCGTGAAGAAGAAGTGGATGGCGACACGCGTACCGTTTTGAAAATGAACCCGAAATTGGCTCCGACCCAGGTTGGAATTTTTCCGCTCATCAAAAAAGACAAACTGCAGGAACTGGCGCATAAAATTGAAGAAGATCTTCGGGAAGAATTCTCCGTTCTTTATGATGATTCCGGTTCCATCGGAAAACGATATCGCCGGCAGGATGAAGCCGGAACGCCATTTTGCGTAACTGTGGATTTTGATGGAGTAGAGTCGGAAGGAGAAGATACGGTGACCATTCGCTACCGGGATGATATGAGTCAGGACCGAGTTCCCGTTTCAAGACTGGCCGAAGTGATCAGAGATGGAATGAAAGGCTGGAAACCTGAATAAATTTAGAAAAAATTTATCATGGAAAAGGTGGACGTATGATCCACCTTTCTTATTACTGAAGTTCTTCTAAGATTTCACGGGCACGATTCAGATTCCACTTATCTATTTCGTTTTTAGGTTCTATTTCAAGAACTTTTTTCAAGATCTGGACTGCTTTTTCATCCTCACCTATTCGTTTATAGTGTCGTCCAAGATCGAGTTGGTAACGTATTTTTTCTTCAGGATCTAATTCAATGGCTTTTTTGATATACTCTTCAGCTTTTTCATTACTTGCACCCACGGGTATTCCTTCAGAAATAAATCTGGCTGCCAATCTTTGTGCTGTTGTAATATTGGCAACCTCACTGTGCCAAACCCCCAGCAGCAGCCAGGCAGGTGCGTATTCAGGTAGCAATTCGATTGCTTTATCAGTATGCTTTTTAATTATGTGAGACCTTCTTATCCGCTCTTTGGTATCAGAAATATCAGAGATTCTGCCATTAGCTACGGCATAAACAAAATGAGAAAAGCCTTTATCCGGATATTTATTAATAGTTCTTTCAGCATATTTCATAGCCTGCTGGTAATAGTCTTTTTTTTCTTCATTATCCTCAATGCGAAAACCGATGCGGGAATATAGCAAGCTGGTGTGCCATAGGGATTTAAAATTAAGAGAATCAGTTTCCAATACTTCTTTGTAATTCCGGAGGGCTTGTTTTTCATTTCCATTATCAAACTGTTGGTTGGCCAATTGAAGGAGCGAATCAACAGCATTTGTACTTTGAGCTTGCAATGATAGTGTGAACAAAGAACTGAAGACAAAGAGAAAGCAAAAAGCTCTTTTAAATAAATATGTATTCATAAAGTGCAGTTGTGTGCATTAAAAAATTAGATGCTTGATTTGCACTTTAGAACGCTATTAGTGATGGAAAGATTTCGACTGAACATTGCATTATGTGCATTTTTACACGAATGAATAATTTAATGTCAATAGAATCCTAAACGTTGAAATACATTTTGGCAAAACGATCCTTCAAAAGGATTCCCGCAGATTTCCGCAAAGGATATCGCAGAGTTGCGCTGAATAGCGATGCGTATTGATAAAAGATCATCTGCGCTCCGGGCGCAACGATTCCCACGAAGTGAAACTCAGCGGGTTAATCGGCGAGCCTCTGCGAGAAAAAAAGGGGATTGATTTTAAACATGTCAACTAATCCGTCTTTATCTTCGAAAACACAGGTTTTTTTCAATTTTAAAAACGTTTAGGACGCTATTGATTTAGTGTAAATAATAGTTCTGTTTTTTCGGAGATTCTCTTTATATTTAAAGCCTTTTTCGGATGAGAAATTGAACGCATAAAATATCCCGATTCATGAAACGCACGTATCAACCAAGTAATAAGAAGCGCAAGAACAAACACGGTTTTCGCGAACGCATGTCTAGCAAAAACGGACGTAGAACTATTGCGAGTCGTCGCAAGAAAGGCCGTCATAAGCTAACCGTTAGTGATGAGAGAAAAGGAGCAAAGTAACCTTACGGATTCTCCTGAGCGTAGATTTACGTTATCAAAGTCACATATTTTACGTGGCCGGCGCAATTTTGAGGAACTGTTTTCAGGTTCCTCAATGCTCAGATCACACAACGTGAACCTTCGTTATGCCACCTATCCCAATGCTGATAAGAAGGCCCTTGTTGGCTTTATAGCCCCTAAAAAGATTGGGAGAGCGGTGCAGCGCATCAGAACCAAGCGATTGCTGCGTGAAGCTTACCGGCTTAATCAACACATCATCACCGAATTACCCATAACAGCTGAAATAGGATTACACTATGCTTTTATGGCAAAGCGTGCAGGCCTCACCTTCGAAACGGTTCAGCAGGAAGTCATTTCATTGTTGAAAGAACTGCGTAATCGATTGTTGTCAAAAAATTCACCCTCTTAAAACGCACTACTTTTGGATAAGAATACAGCCACCGGATTTGTTTTAATATTTTTGCTGATGCTGGGATGGTTTTATTTTACCATGCCTTCCGAAGAAGAATTGGCACAACAACAACAGGAACAAGCTCTCCAGGACAGCCTTGCTCAGATAGAACAAAATCAGCAGGATTCTTTAAACCAACTTGATGAAGCTGAGGCTGAAGAACAGGAAAGAAGGGACCCAGTTATAAGTGAAGATGTGGATGAGGTACCTGAAGTAAGAGGGTTGTTTGCAAACAGCCCGGTTTCTGAGCAAAAGAAAATTGAGGTAGCTACCCCTCTTTATACCGTCACGTTCACCAATCGAGGTGCAGGGCCGAGTTCTTTTTTATTGAATGAATATGATACCTGGGATGGCCGCCCGGTTCAGCTTATTGATGATACCACGCGATCGGCTTATAACATCGGTTTCTTATCTACCGAAAATTACAATGTTGAAACTCAAAATATTTTGTTTCGCCAGGTTACACAGGGGAACTCCATTAATATTTCTTCCGGTGAGCAACGTGAAGTTCGTTATGAGTTGGAGCTTGAGGATGGCCGGGAACTTATTATCACGTATTTACTGAATGGTAATAACTACGAAATTGATGCTGATGTTCAATTTGCAGGACTTCAGGATTATGTGGTTGGCGGTGATATCGATTTTGGCTGGACCGCCCCTCTAAATTTCACCGAAAAAGATCCTACGCAGGATGCACTTGAAACGGCTGCGTATGTATATGCCGGCGGTGAACTTGAAAAATTCAAGCTGACTGAACCCGGACGTAACGAAACTACGATCAACGGTAATATTGATTGGGTTGCTACGAAAACGAAATTTTTTACTCAGTTGATCAAGCCATTATCCCAAACAGATGCTGCGTTGCTTACAGGAGAGGTTACGGGAGCTATTGATAATCAGAATACCGATCACAGATATACATCTTCCATCAGAACCAATTTTGATGATCAGGGTGAGGCCTCTTTTCGGCTCTATCTGGGACCGTTAAAATATCGCGAAGTTACCAAGGTCGACGATCATGCCTATGATATGGTTGATTTGGGTTGGAGCTGGTTACGCTGGTTCTCGGATCCTTTTGTGCGCTGGATGGTGATCCCGTTCTTTGAATTTATGTCCCGATTTACAGCCAACTATGGGATCATTATCATTGTGTTCGCCTCTTTGGTGAAATTGGTATTGTCTCCGCTTACTTATAAGAGTTACAAAAGTATGGCCGCAATGGGCGAACTTCAGCCCCAAATGAAGGAGATACAGGAGAAGTACAAAGACAACCCGCAGAAGCAGCAAAAAGCAACCATGGATCTATACCGTAAGAATAAGGTGAATCCGCTGGGTGGCTGTTTGCCGAACTTACTACAGTTTCCAATCCTGATTACACTTTGGCGCTATTTCCAGAATTCAATTCAGATCCGCCAGGAAGAATTTTTGTGGGCGGGTGATTTATCCGCACCGGATTATATACTGAACCTACCATTTGAAATTCCATTTTTAGGTGATCAGATCGCCGGATTTGTATTATTGATGACGGCGGCTATGATGGTTCAAAGTAAGCTTACCGGTGGAATGAGTGGTGGGGGCGGAAGTAGCCCTATGGCCGGACAAATGAAAGTACTACAGTACATTTTCCCGGTCATGCTGTTGTTCATCTTTAACAACTTTGCTTCCGGACTGAGTTTGTACTACCTCATATTCAACGTGCTTTCCATTATTCAGCAATTCTTCATCAAGCGCAGTTTGCATGGAGATAAAGACGGAAAAGAAGTAGCTAAAGCTTAGGTTTTACGATTTGATGTTATGTGTTAACTTAACCGTTCACATGTAACATCAGGATCATTTTGCTTAGTAAAGCACTTTTACACTTTCCCCAATTTCGATTTCGGGACGGAGAAAAACGTCTCCGGAATTCTATTCTGAAAAAGACATTTGTCAACCTGCCCGAGGAAAGGGTGCGCCTGAAACTCATTGACTTTTTTACCAAGGAAGCAGGAATCCCGGGTTCGCGAATTTCCTTTGAAAGTCCGGTTAACCTGGCTGGGGATAAGTCCAAATCCCGAACCGACATCATTTGCTACGACAAGGATTTTAAGCCGCTGCTTTTGGCGGAATGTAAGGCGCCGGATATTAAGATAGATGAAAAAGCTGCTATTCAAGTGGCTCGATACAACCAAAAAGTAGGAGCGCCTTTCGTATTGGTAAGCAATGGAATTTTGGATTTTTGGTTTAAAATTGAAGGTGAACAGATCATTCCGCAAGAAGAGATACCCAAACCTTTCAGCCCAAAGAATGAAATTATTAGGTCACTAACTTATTGGGAAGAGAGAGCCTTTATTGGGCATCATTTAAAGCCTGTTGGAAGAGCGTTTGCGAAAACTTCCTGTGCTTCCCTTTTTAGTGATCCGCATCAGCCTGTCAGGTTTCTGAGTTTTGATGGATTCCCGGAAGAGTTTGCGTTAGGACATTACTATCGCATCTATGGGATAAAAGAGAATGTGAAAATAGGAGTCAGTATAGCAGCCAATCCCTATGGAGGAACAAGATTGAACGTTGTGTTGAACCAGGGCGGAGCCAATACTGCTTTCTTTACAACTTCCCTGAACTTGATAGCAGAACAGGAAAATATGAATACCGAAATTCATTCATCAAAAGGCAGATTAGAAATTGACCTAACCAATGAAACTGGCTTTGATCTCAATAAAAATATCGGGGATATGGTACCGGAATTTCACTGTCTTTTGCTTAAACATTCCTAAACCGTTTGGTCGATATTCATTGGGTATTTCTGTATCCTTCAGGTCGTAAAAATCATTTCAAACCATTTTATTTAAAGAACAATGATGCACCAAAAACACCGCGAAAAGTTATTCTCACTATTTGATGACGGACAACAAGGTGCCGTTTTTATTCAGGGTTCAGAAATTTTATACCGCAATGAAACGGATTACGAATATCCCTTTCGGCAGGAGTCCAATTTCTGGTATTTGACAGGAGTGAATGAGCCTGAATGTGCATTGATCCTGGATCTGAAGACGGAGGAATATCATTTATTCGTTCCCAAAAGAGATGCGCAATTTGCTGTGTGGCACGGCTATGTGAAATCGCAGGATGCATGGCAGGAGCAGTACAATCCGGATCATCTGCATTATACCAATGAGATTCTTACGGTGATGAATGAGCTCAATCCGGACAAGGTGTATTGCCTGAATGACCTGGATGCCGAGCTGATAGAAGATCTTGATCGCAGCTTTGAAGCGGATATCGAAACCCTGCAAGATGCGCTTACTTACTGCCGTGTTATTAAGACGGATGAAGAACTTGAATACATGCGCAAATCGGCAAAGGTGAATAATCTTGCCCATACCGAAGTGATGAAAGCGATCAAGCCGGGGATGTATGAATATGAGCTGAAGGCTTTATTTACCAAGATTCAGTATGAACACGGCCTGCAACAGGATGCCTATAACGGAATTTTTGCCGGTGGAAAAAACGCTGCTATTCTTCATTATGTGGAAAATACTAGTCAGATAAAAGATGGAGACCTGTTTTTACTGGATGCCGGACATGAATATCAAGGTTATGCTTCGGATATCACACGTACTTATCCTGCCAATGGGAAATTTACTGATCTGCAGGCGGGCGTATATGATGCGGTGTTGAATGCCCTTAACAGTTCCATTGAAAAAGTAGAAACCGGAGCGAAAATGGAAGATTTACATCTTCATGCAGCCCAAACCATCATGGAAGGATTGAAAGATGCAGGTGTTGTTAAAGGCTCAGTTGATGATATGATGGAAAACGACATTTTTGCATTATTCTTTCCTCATGGCTTAGGGCACTTCCTCGGACTGGATACTCATGACGTTGGCGGTTATCCGAAAGGAGTGGAACGTATTGACCGTCCTGGAATTAAGTTTTTGAGAGCTCGCCGCGATTTGCAGCCTGGAATGGTGGTGACTATAGAACCCGGAGCGTATTTTATTCCGGCACTGTTAATTCCGGCACTTGAAGACGATATTCAATCAAAATTCCTGAATGCGAAGAAGATCACCAAGATGTTTGAGTTCGGTGGAATTCGTATCGAGGATAATATTGTGGTAACTGAAGAGGGCTATGAAAACCTAACGGATGTACCGAAAGAACGAGAAAAAGTGGAGAGATTGATCAAAGGTTAACCGTTATTCGTTGATTCGTTAATGGGAGGGTAAATTGACAAATAAAAAATCGAAAATAGCTACTTTTGAAGATCTGTTAGTGTGGCAGGTTTCAAGGGATTTGAGACAACGGGTCTCACGCATTTGTGAAGAGTTACCCAAAGAAGAGACTTACAAATTAAAAGATCAGATGCTAAGAGCTTCACGTTCGGTAACTGCGAATATTGCTGAAGGATATGGCCGATTCCATTTTCAGGAAAATATTCAATTTTGCCGACAAGCACGAGGCTCCTTATACGAATTAATTGATCATTTGTCTTGCGGATTTGACGAAGGTTATTTCAAAAAAGCCGAAGTTTCCAAATTAAAGAGGGAAACCATCAGAGCGATCAAACTTGTCAACGGATATATTGGTTATTTGAACAAGTCGAAGATTAATCATGTTAAAGAACCCGAAATCGATTACACAATTAAGGGTTCAACGAATAACGAAATAAACGAATAACGAACCTTGGCAAGAAAGAAGTTTGACATACCGGAGATATATCAGTCACCGATCATCCGTAAGGTGAAAGAAGCGACAAAGATCATCGACCCGATGAAAAAAGATCTGAAACCCACACTGCTCGATTTCGGTCCGGTACAGTTCTACATTCCCCGCTATTTTGGATTTTGCTATGGCGTAGAAAATGCGATCGACATTGCGTACCGAACAGTGGCAGAAAATCAGGATAAGGATATTTACCTGTTGAGTGAGATGATCCACAATCCCACCGTAAATGAAGATCTTCAGAAAAAAGGAGTAAAGTTTTTATTTGATACGGATGGCACGGAACGCATTCCCATTTCTTCACTGAACTCTGATGATATCGTGATCGTACCGGCATTTGGAACCACGTTGGAAATTCAGGAACGACTGAAAGAAGTAGGCATCGACCCTTATCAATACAATACTACCTGTCCTTTTGTGGAGAAGGTTTGGAAACGTGGGAAGCAGCTTGGTAAGAAAGATTACAGCTTGGTTGTTCATGGGAAACATCAGCACGAAGAAACACGGGCAACCTTTTCTCACAGTGCGGATCATTCCGAAGTAGTGGTAGTTCTAAACCCCGAAGAAGCACGGATCCTTGCGGCTATCCTTACCGAAGAAAGACCACTTTCAGATTTCGAGAAATATTTTGGCCATAAAGCTACTCCGGGTTTTAATCCGCTGGAAGATATGGTACGCTTTGGAGTTATCAATCAAACGACCATGCTGGCTACAGAAACACAGCAAGTGATGGAGATTCTCCGTGAAGCAGCCATTAAGCGATATGGGGAGGCAGATATCCTTGACCACTTTGCAGAGACCTCAGACACGCTTTGTTATGCCACCAATGAGAATCAGTCGGCAACCCTGGTCCTGGCTGAAACCGATGCAGATCTGGCTCTTGTGGTAGGCGGTTACAATTCGTCGAACACCATGCATTTGGTTGAGATCCTTGAACACAAATTTCCAACCTACCACGTGCGGGATAACGGTGAGCTTTCAAAGGGTAAGATCCTGTATTTTAATCAATGGGATAAAGAGATGAAGGAAACAGAAAACTGGCTTTCATCTGATCAGAAACCCCTGAAAATAGCATTAACCTCAGGTGCTTCCTGCCCTGATATTTTAGTTGACGAAGTACTGCTTCAGGTTCTGGAATACTTTGAGGGAACCAAAGAGGTGGATGAAGTGATTGCTCCATTCGAGGTAAAGCTGGAACAGGATGAAGCTTAATTATTGAAACCGTTAATCGAAAACTTAATAACTAACGTGCGTTTATATAATTATTCTCGTTAAAGCTTTTGAGTCACGGCCTGACGGCTTACAGTCCGCCTGACCGTTTTCATTCAGCCCCATCCCTCAGACGAGGTATTCGTCAGATGGATCTCATGGCTATTTTAAAAGGATAAAATGGATGCTTGTGGTCATTCCCGTGGAGACGGGAATCTAAGTATGGCCATTCATTCCGTATTCGATTCCTAATAAACTTAGCCCTATTTTTTTAGCATAATACTTTTCAAACAGGCTGTTCGCTGCGAAATGATCCTTCAACGTGCTAAACAGATGGTCCTTAAATCGAATTCACGTTAACCAATCAACTAATAACAAATAACGAAAAAATGTGGATCCAAAAAGAAATTCAGCTTTCGCCCAAATCCCGTGGATACCACATTGTCACGGACGAGATCCTTCGGGAAATACCTGAGATCAAAGACATCCAAACCGGACTGGCACATATCTTCATTCAACATACCAGTGCCGGTTTGACCATTAACGAAAATGCTGACCCATCGGTTCGCCGGGATTTTGAATCACACTTCAACCGGGCTGTTCCGGAAGATACATCACTATATGAACACACCCTGGAAGGAACCGATGACATGACTTCACACATAAAAAGCTCTTTGATGGGATCCTCGGTAACCGTTCCGATAACCGGTGGTCGTTTTAATATGGGCAAGTGGCAGGGGATTTATCTGTGCGAACACAGAAATCGTGGCGGTGGCAGGAAGCTGGTTGTTACCATTCAGGGTGAATAGTTATCATAGTTAGTTAAATGCCCTTGCGGATCCGAAGCAGGCGATCGATGGGGCCTCGATTGTCAGTCGGCAGTTCATAATCGTGATGCTTGTTCGCATACTTCACATCCTCTGAAGAAAAGAAAGCTTCCGGGTCTATCTTATTAACGATATTATAGACATTATTTATCTTTTTTCGTTTAATGATGCTGAATATCACCTTCACGTCATTGAAGCCGCCTTTCCCGTCAATACTGGTTAATGCCACTCCGGCCTCCTTGAGTGCTTCGATCAGCTCCTCTGATTTGTGCAGCGTGATGATCCGAACTAAAACGGTTCCGACTTTCATCTTGTCTTCAATATAAAGCCCCATAAAAGTGCCAGCTGAAAACCCGGCAGCGTAGGCGATGTAATTTACCCAGTTATCCAGATTATTAAGTATTTGAGCTACAATGATGACCCAAATAAGTACTTCAAAGAAGCCAAGCAGCGCTGACCGCAACTTATATCCTCGTGAAACCATTGTAATGCGAATAGTGCCGAGTGATACATCAGCAATTCGTGATAAGAAAATTATTAGTGGGAGCGTTAGTGTGGAAAATTCAGCCATATTGAGAAGTAATTAAAGCGTTAAATATAAGCATAAATAATACGACAGTGAACAGGAGTCTGAATAAAAAAGCAGGCTTTTATTCCTATTACTTGTGAAGTTTAGATCTCTAATATCCTGCAAATAATTCTTGATAGTGGAGGGAAATAACCCTTATCTTTAAAGCCTTGGGCAAGTCCTATACAGCCAGCTCCCTTTGAACTCCGTCAGGGCAGGAATGCAGCAGCGGTAATTTGGTCGTAGCGGCGTGATATAGGTCGCTTGCCCATTTTTTATTTATGGAAGTTTTATCCAATGAAAAGCCCTGCACATGTTTAATGTGCAGGGCTTTTTAATTTTACGCAGTGTAATGATTACATGGTTTCAATAGGAACCGGTACCCGGGTAGTACCCCAGTGTAGGTTTAAATGAGCTTTAGTGTCAGATAGCTCATTGAAATAGATCTCGAACCACTCAAGATCAGAACCTTCAGCGGGTTTTGCAGTTACCCGTATGACATCCTCTGCTTCATCATATTGCGTTCCCCAGGAAAGCTTTTCATTAAGGATAATCGTCCATTCATTCATTCCCGGAATAGTATATAAAGAATAGGTTCCGGCCTCTACGCTTTTTCCTCCAAACATGACATCATCAGAAAATGTGATGGCCGTAGATTCATTTGCGCCGGTTCTCCAAACACTTCCAATGGGAGCCAAAGGAGTACCCTCACCAAAGTAACCACGTTCTCTAAGAGCCGGACGACCATAGGTTACAGTCACTTCAGTTGTGCCTATAGTTTGACTGACGGCAGCATTAGGGCTGGCTCTGTTATTATCGTTTCCTCGTTCTTGAGCAAAGGTTGACCCGGCTATAAAAAAGAAGGCCAAAATTGGTAAAAAAAGAAATTTTATCAGTTTTTTCATTGTACCGTAATTTAAAGGTTATCAATTAGATTCAAACAAAGATTCATCAATGCCCGGTATTATTTTTAGGGCATTCTTATAATACACTTTTTTTAACACTTCATCGGGTAGATCCAATCCATACATTTGCCAAAAAGCATGGCGGCGGCGAAAATAGTCAAAATACTCATCGTCACTTTCCAATACCCTGAAATAAGTGTGAAATTCTACGGGCCGGTAAGTGTCTTTCCCAAATAAAAGGCGGTCCTGATACTTGATAAAGAATTCCTTGGCAAATCTCGGCTGCCGCCCAAGTTCAGCAATAATGGCAGCCGTCTCCGTGTACACATTAGGGAATTCATCCAAATGTTCACCAAGACGGGTAAGGTCATTGGCCATCCAACCGAAATGTGCGTTGATGAAAGTAGTTTCAGTATGCTTTCGGAATACGTTCCACTGTTCCTGCATCACTACTTCCCAGCTTGGATAGCGAGTTGAATCACCGCGGTGGCGATCAGGAAAGTTCTTCATTTCGAGCCAACGCTCGTTGGTATTATCAATTGGTTCCCAAAATTCAGCAGGTTCTCCGGTATGAATGAGAACAGGTATTCCCAGTTCTCCGGCTTTGGCCCAAACAGGATCAATCCGTGGATCATCTGTTTGCACACGGTTTCCTTCGGAGTTCAAAACAGCGAGACCCAGGTTCTTGAATATCTTCACTCCGCGGGCACCGTTGTTATAATCTTCCTGAAGCTGAGCTACGGCTCGTTTGGTCCAGCCGGGTTCATCAATACCGTCAAAATCGATATTCGCAAAGACCACAAAACGACCGGGAGCCTGCTCTTTGGCGGCATCCACCATCTCTTTGAGTGTTTCCCCGGAACGGCCACTCAGGTTTACCAGCACTTTCATATTCAGGCTGTCCATTTCTCGTGCGGTCTGTTTCAGATCCATGGACCCCATTCTCCAAAGATGAGAGTGCACATCCACAAATGGATATTTGGCGGAAGTAACCTCTTCCCCCGGCACCACCAGAGTGGATTCTGGCTGATATTCTTCGAAGGTCATAGTGGTGTCGGCCTGGTGTTGAGCAAAAGAAAGATCAACGGGTATAAGAAACAGTAATAACAGGGTAAGGGTCTTCATTCCAAGAATAATTTAGAGCAAAATTTTAAGTTCTATATAATACATGTAGTACCGATATAAAAAAAGTTCTGTGATATCCATTCATAGCTTTTTCAATTATCCTGCCTATTGCTTTTATAAATTTTTAGTAAAAATA
Organism: Gracilimonas sp.; assembly: GCA_022450045.1. GTDB lineage: Bacteria > Bacteroidota > Rhodothermia > Balneolales > Balneolaceae > Gracilimonas. The sequence continues at coordinate 37,759 of JAKURD010000014.1, forward strand.
TAACATCCTGGCTTATCCGGTCTCTTGTAAGTGCACTATATTTTCCATTCATAAACCAGAAGTACGATGATCCGATATGGCATGCGCAGGTGGATGATCCCGGGGCTTTTGCTGCTGGGGATGATGGCCGGAGGGAACGGGCAGGCAAACGGCAGATAAAATCGCTGAGCCTGCAGCAACAGGCGCAGGCCGCGATGGCCGGGGAGGAAGGCCTGCCCGAGCGGGGCCGGTTTGTATTCGTCTATTCCTACAGCGGGGGAACCGATTAACCCGGTGATCGAACTTAGTGTCAATGGCGGACAGGCAGCAAGTCTTGGCGGGCTGGCTCCCGTTCAGGATGATACCCTTGTTAACGTGTTAACATCCCGTGGAGACAAGGTAAATTTATTTGCAAGTTTTGGCCTTCGGCAGGCCACCCTCTTTCTGCACACCGGGCTCACAGGCTATGCCCCGGGTTTCTGGGGTGGCTGGGGATCGCTTACCTTTTTTGAAGTATCTGCGGAGGGAACCATAACGAAGATATTTGGCACCATGGATTACATCTACACCCATACTCCTCCCTGGCGGGGGATTGACATTGCCGTGAGCCCGCTGGAGATTGTGCCAGGGGAGGCTTCGCAGCTTACCTTTCAGGCGGTAGAAGCGCCGGGCGCGCCGGTCATTATCCCCGATGCTACGCAGATGCGGGTGCAAACGGGGCTGATCGGGCAGATAGCGGGGGGCTTGAGCCTGCCGGCGTTCGGGCTACGCTACATTTCGGGCTTCAGCGGTCCCTATGGCACCATTACCGGTACCCCGGTGTTATATGAAGCGTATCCCGACAGCGTGTTTCCATCTATCGTAAAGTTTGCCATTCCAAACATACTCGCCTACAGTCCCTACGACACCAGCATAACCGGGCTGGCCTTCCTGCAGGTGACAAATAACGAGGAGGAAGAGGAGGAGGATATCGTTATTGTGGTTTCAACCGACAAAAACTCGGTCTATCCACAACAGACCGGCGGTTCAACTACAACGCAGGTAACGGTTCAAGTTACCCGGAACAACGAACCGGCATCCGGATTTTCGGTTTCGCTGGAAGCTAGTGCCGTTCCCAACAGCGGCGGTCACCATCATAATGGAACCCGGCCCGCAGGCAGTTTGGGATCACCCTCCGGAATAACCGATGAGAAGGGCCGGTTTGTTACTACCTATACGTCCTCCCAAGTTTCGGGGACTGAGCGGATTATCGCATCTTCATCTCAGACAACCAGTACAGGAAGTGCGGAAATCAGCGTGGAGGTGCCTGGGTTGATTGCATTTACCGGAGGGGGGTCCTATTCTTTGAGAGGAGCTTCCATCGCTCATCCCGATAATCATTACATCGTTAATAAAGCAGCAAATAATGATCTTATAAGTGCTGCCAATGACTTTGCCCGAGCATCCTGGAATACGTCGGGGAATATGCGCTTAAATGATATGAGTTTGAAATGGGGCGGGCTGTTTGATTTGAATAATGGGTGGACAGCCGGCCGAGGCCATAGAAGCCACCGCACAGGAGAAGATGTGGATATCGAAAATTTAGTTATTCAAGACACAACGGTTACCCTTACCCATCCTGTTACAGGGATAGAACGAGAACGCACCGTTCGGATTGCCGATAAAGATTGGTTAGAGCATTATAAAACATTAATGGAAGATAATAACTGGAGATTTATTGATGAAGAACAAACGAATCCGCTGCGGGATCCGGAGAAGGACGACCCCACATTATACTGGACACATTTCAGACGTATTGGGAGCTAATATGAAAAAACTGATCCTGCTAATAGCACTGGTTTTATCATTCTCGCATCACACAGTGCGTGCCCAAAGATTGTTAGAACTTCCTAATAAGGCCTATGGAATATTTTCCGCGCAGGTAACAGAAGCGGGCAGTGACGGCTATCTGTATCAATACACCATCACCAATGCCGATTCGAGTGAACAAGTGCTGCATGTTTTTCGAATCTCCATAGCTGATCCTTCCTATTACATAGAAAATAAAGGGGTATCGGGGCCACAGGCAAAAAAATGGTATATTGATGCTTTGTCAGAGGGGTATATTTCAGGGTCGGCAGCAAGCCGGTACACAAACTTTCCTTCGGATAACGGGCTTGCCCTCGGGGAATCGATGGAGATATCTTTTCCTTCAAAAGGGGTACCTGCTATTATGACCTTTTATACAAAAGGGTTTATTAAACCCTTAACAATGGTTGTATTTGACAGCTTAAAAGCGGCGGGGCACACCGATGAGGAAATTTTTCTGCCCTGGCAGGAGGAATATTTTCAGGGAACCACCATAACGCCTAAAGTGTGGCCGGAAGAAACAACTATACTGAACTTCGCAGATACGCTTTCTTCTTATTTAACCCGATCCTGTGACGAACTCGGCTGGATCCCCAATCAGGGCATCTGCCGCAGCCTGGCGGCCAAACTGGAGAATGTGCAGCGACAGCTGGAGCGCGGCAACACCAGCCCCGCCCGCGGCAGCCTGCAGGCTTTTCTGAACGAAGTGGAGGCGCAAAAAGACAAGCAGCTGTCTTCGGAGGCCTGGGCGCTGCTCTGGTTTAACGGGCAGTATCTTTTAGAACGGTTATAACTATTTATTTTTACCAATTAAGCGAGGTCATCATGAAATACCGAAACCCAAAACTCTGTTTACTGACATTGTTTCTTGTTTGTACGGCAACGGCCGCTTTTGGACAATCCGGAGATAACCAAGCCAGGGTAGAGCAGGAGCCGGCGGGCATGATATTGCAGATTCACCAGCCTGCTTCTTCAGCCATTGACAGCATGGACATTCAGGCAATCGACTCTGCAACAGCCGCCCGGTTCTGGCTGCAGTTTCAGTCAGCAAGGGGAAAGGCTAAAAAACAATCATCAGAGCACTCGTTTGATCAGTTAGCATATATGAGGAAACAGATAGACACAGAACAAAAGCAACGAACACTGACGTCCGGGCAGCTTGTGCGTGTACGTACAACAGCAGGCAAGGGCAGTGAAGTTGTGGTTCATCTGGAGAATACGTCCGGTAAGTCATTAGAGGACATAAAAATACATATGGATCAACTGCCTGATGGATGGAAAAGTGTGACTCCGCAGTTGAGTTTCGAAAATTTATCGCCCGGAGAAGAAAGAAAACAGACATTCAAACTTTCAGGAGATGCGTTGAAAGAGGAAATTGTAGGCTTTACTCTCCAGGTTGGAGAGGGCTGGAACATGGGATGGACGGCCCGCGTAAAACTTCCGCAAGCGGGCAGGCAAAATGAAGTGCCCGAAGCTTTTAAGCTTCACGGCAATTACCCGAATCCATTTAACCCGACTACCACCATCAGCTACAGCCTGCCTGAAGCCATGACGGTAGAAATAAAAATATATAATCTGCAGGGACAGCTGGTGGCCGATTTCGGTAAAAAATACCAGCAAGCCGGGGTGCAAAATGTTACATGGAACGCCGGGGCCCTGGCAAGCGGGACCTACTTTTATCAGCTAATAGCTGCCGGCAGCGATGGCAGGGAATTCATTGAACAAAAAACAATGGTGCTTATTAAGTAACGTCCGTTCGAGATAAGAACTAAGTTAAAAGGATAAAAATGGATTCTTTTGGTCATTCCCGTGGAGACGGGAATCTAATGGCTGCCATGAATTCCGTATTCGCTACCTGACCAGCCATAAGATTTCGGGCATTCGCCGCGAAATGACTTATTTACCTTATCAATCTACGCTCGAACTAACGTTAATTTACTTTCTCCTTCAGCAGGTGGCTAAATTCTTTTTTGAACTTAGCGATCTTGGGAGCTATCACTATTGAGCAATATCCGGCATTGGGATTATTCTCAAAGTAATTCTGGTGATAATTCTCGGCTACATAATAATTTTCAAGCGGCTCAATCTTAGTCACAATGGGGTCTTCCCAAAGATCAGAATCATCGGTTCTTTTCAGCGAGCGTTCCGCGATCTCTTTCTGTTCTTCATTGTGATAGAAGATCACAGACCGATATTGTGGGCCTACATCATTTCCCTGCCGGTTTAATGTCGTTGGATTGTGTGTATGCCATAGTACTTCCAGCAGTTCTTCGTACGAGATCACTTGCGGGTCAAAATGAAGACGAGCTACTTCGGCATGACCTGTTTGTCCGGAGGTCACTTCTTTATAGGAGGGATTTTCTACATGTCCGCCGGAATATCCCGATTCCACACGTTCTACGCCTTCTACAATTTCATATACGGCTTCTACGCACCAGAAACATCCGGCGCCAAAGGTTGCTTGTTCTAATTCTTTATCCATGTTTTGAGCAAATAAGAGGTTAGTACTCAGACTGATTATAAGTCCTGTTATTAATAGTAATCGATTCATATTTCAAGGCTGTGTTTTGCAAGTGATTTATGTAACGGTATGATCTTGCCTGTATTTCAACAAAAAAACCTTTTACTTTCGTTTCTACATCTTTGTGATTTCACAAATGTAGAAAATATCCTGAAACACAACTTCTAAGTCATGAAACTCCATTCTTTCATTTTCATATTCACAGCTTTGCTAATGATTTCATGTTCATCGCCAAAACAAAACGTAAAAAGTATGGATTTTGAACAGACGTTTAGTTCACCCGGTGAATCACTAACGATGACTTTTACAATGGCATTCGGAATACCGGCTTATTCTATGTCATATAATGGAAAAGAAGTCATAAAACCTTCTGATCTGGGTGTAGTCTTCAGTCAGGTTGATATGTCAAAAGGATTGAACCTGGATGCTTATGAAGCCTCAGAATATGATGATACGTGGACTCAGCCCTGGGGAGAGCAAAAACAGATCAGGGATCATCACAAGGAAGTAAAACTTTATTTCACAAAGAATGGAAGTGGTGAAAAAATGAACCTCACCTTCCGTTTGTTTGATGACGGGATCGGGTTCCGCTACGAATGGCCTGAACAGGAAGGGCTTCAGAATTTCGTAATCACGGATGAAGTGACCGAATTCAATCTGGCGGGCGACCCTGTAAGCTGGTGGATCGGAGCCTATCAGTTGAATCGGTATGAGCATTTGTTCAATGAAACCCGGGTGTCTGAGATCGATACGGTTCATACCCCATTTACCATGAAAAGGGATGACGGGCTTCATCTCTCCATTCACGAAGCGGCATTGACGGATTTTGCCAGTATGACCATCGCCAATAATGGAGATAATTTGCTGGAAGCCGACTTGGTTCCCTGGGAAAATGGAGATAAAGTTCGCGGTTCGGCTCCGCATAAATCTCCCTGGAGAACCATTGCTCTTGGTGAAACAGCCGGGGATCTTATGACCAATTATCTGGTGCTAAACTTGAATGAACCAAGCAAGATCGAAGATACCTCGTGGATCACGACCGGTAAATACACCGGGATATGGTGGGATATGCACCTGAATACGAAGACGTGGGGATCAGGGCCGGATCATGGGGCTACTACCGAATACACCAAGGATCTCATGGATTTTACGGCTAAACATGGATTCTATGGAGTGCTGGTGGAAGGCTGGAATACCGGATGGGACGGCGATTGGGTTTCCAATTCGGATATTTTCAGCTTTACCGAATCCTATCCTGATTTTGATATCCGGGAAGTGACCCGTTATGGGGATTCGTTGGGTGTGAAGTTGATCGGTCACCATGAAACATCAACCGGAATATCTAATTACGAAGCTCAGGTGGACGATGCCTTTGAGCTTTATAACGAGGTGGGTGTGGAGGCTGTGAAAACCGGTTATGTGGGTGATTTTGTGGAAGGCGGTGAATGGCACCACGGTCAGTTCATGGTACGTCACTACCGGAATATCGTGAAGAAAGCAGCGGAGCATAAGATCATGCTGAATGTGCATGAGCCGATCAAGGATACAGGCATTCGCCGAACCTGGCCAAATATGCTGACCCGGGAAGGAGCCCGTGGACAGGAATATAATGCATGGTCTGTGGATGGGGGCAATCCTCCTAATTATACAACTATTGTTCCCTTCACACGCGGGCTTGCAAGCCCATTTGACTATACCCCGGGCGTATTCAATCTACTATTGACCGATAAGCCTGAAAACCCAAATAATAATCGTGTGATGCACACGCTGGCTAAAGAGCTGGCGCTGTATGTGGTTATTTACAGCCCTCTTCAAATGGTCTCGGATCTTCCAAAAAATCTTGAAGACAATCCGACGGCTTTGGAATGGGTGAAGGCGGTACCCACAGACTGGGAAACTACGGTTGTACCCAAAGCTGAGATCGGAGATCACGTGGTTGTTGTTAGAAAAGACCGGGATTCCAAAGATTGGTATCTGGGAGGGATAACTAATGAAGAAGCCAAACAGATAAATGTCGAACTTGATTTCCTTGAACAGGGTATAACCTACGAAGCACACATCTGGGCCGATGGGGAGGAGGCTGATTGGGAGGCCAATCCTTATCCTTTAGATAGAATTATACGTAAGGTAACCTCTGAAACAATTCTTGAATTAGACCTTGCCAACGGAGGTGGGGTGGCAGTAAGATTTACGCCAATAAATTAAAAAAGAGCCGCCGGAAAACTTGAGTAAATCGACGTGTTTGCCTGGCATACAAAGCGGTCTGCTCCGGAAGCGGTTTTCCGCCGCTGATAAGTGTGCTCATTTTCGAGCTGCCTGTTTTTTAAGCTGATCAACGTTTTCATGAGATAAATTTTCAAAAGATATGTTTTTTGTAACTGCTGATAGTTCATGTACAATCATATCCTTACCTTTTTATTCGGTTTGCATATTTAAATTTGATATGAGTTAAAAATTAAGACTACTATTTCTCAAGGGGTATATGATAGGTGCAGGCGTGATCGCCTGAAGCGATATGGGTCTTGCGCTCGGCATTTTTATTAAAAAATTTTCTATAAAACATCACCTCCAGCTTGCAGGGCAGCTGCGTCTCCTTTACCACTTCGCTAAAGGGGCAATTGCACTTTTTTACAATCAGTGTTCCATTCGCTTCATCAAGATCAAACTCCGGCATGAACCCCTCTTCCTCCAGCATAAGGGTAAGTACTTCAACGCGTAACTGCATGTCATCTGCGAGTGATTCATCCATACGCTTGTCAGCCTCCTCCAATCGTTCCTCCCAAAATGCCTGAAAAAATTCTTCGATTGTTTCTTCATCACCCTTCGATTTTAAGTAGCGGAGTAATTTCCTAATCAGTACCGATTCCGAGGAAGGAAAGAGGCTGTTCCCTTTAGGTGTCAGCTGGTACTGTAAGCTGGGGCGGCCCGGCCCGGAACGAATGTAGTCGCGTTCTAAATACCCGTCCCGTTCCAGTTGAAGAAAGTGTTCCCGAAGGGTTGTCTTGGCTAATTCCGTGTGCTCTACAGCCTCATCAATGAAGATTGTACCCTTTCGTTTTATGAGGTTAAGAAGTTCTTTTTTTGAGCCGGTAAACATGAGGTTATTTTTTTGAAATATTATTATACTTAGCACAGAGGCTATAGGGATTCAAGCTTCTGCTTAATAAGGGGAACAACAAATTCCTGCTCTATTTCAAAATTGCCTTTGAAGCGTAGAATATAACGTTTTCAGATTATAGTTAAGAAGGCGCAAAGTAGAATAGGCCAAAGGAGGAATCTCAAAACAGCGGCCTTTTTCTCCGAGTGTACGTATCAACTTCAGCATCTCGTTTTGATCCTCCCTAATGATTTCCAACACTTTGCAATACTTCCATTTCACTCCACTTTAACTGCTGTTATATCGAGCGCAAGGTTTCCTTTTTATGACTGGAAGGCTTCAAGCCTATAGATGCAAACAGTTGGTCCGCTCTCCGATCTGCCAAGATAGTTTGATCGAGGGTGGCATCGGGGATAGGTGGTGCAAGGTTTTGATTTGAATCCATAACGGCTGCTTTCTTGTTCCTATCAGCATTTAAACGGATAGAAAATATAGTATTAATTTGTTTAATTAATAAAAACGTTTTAAACCGTTTTTAATGTTGATATTAATTTTTGGGACTCCTACCTTTCTACTGAAGTAAAGAAAAGAAAGCTTAAAATCACCCCTTTATGACATACATAGCACTCAATGAACGGCTTTCAGAAGAGGAGTGGGCGGAGCATGTGATCAACGAAGCAAAAGAGCCGCTGCCGGATTGGGAGCAATGGAGTGGGCGCAAAGACAAGCGCAAGCACCTGATCGAAAACCGGGATGAGGAAATATTTCAAAGTCCTCTAATAAAATTGGTTAACGGTAATTCGGTAACCAGCTAATTATACCAATCACGAATAACGAGTAAGAAATAACCAAATTTGAGATATGAAACAATCATCAGGCCAAGCTAAAAAGGCAGATTTTAACACAAATCTACTGGTCGAACCCCATGAATAATCCTTCCGCTGTACAATCAGTTGGCCGTCCATTTACGGTGGAAAAAGCGAAAGCCGAAGAACGTATCGACACATCGCCCGAATCGGTAAAACTGATCTTTACCTATATAGCGTTTTCCGCTTTCTGGCTGGTATTCGGCACGCTGGTGGGAGAATATTTGGGATTCAAATTTGTATGGCCGGAACTCGACTCCATCTCATGGTTTTCTTTTGGTCGTCTGAGACCGGTTCATACCAATATACTATTCTGGGGATTTTTATCTCAGGCGATGATTGCACTGGCGCTGTACGTGGTACCGCGCACCAGCCAGCGCGAGCTGTACAGCTACAAGTTTGGATGGGTCAGTTTTTGGCTCATAAACACCTCGGTCTTCTTTGGGGTTATCACCCTGATGGCCGGTATTAATAACGGCGGACAGGAATATCGCGAAATCATCTGGCCCATATTCCTGCTGTTTGCGCTTGGCCTTATCTTGGTGGCGTATAACCTGTATAAAACCATAGCCGACCGCAATGTAAAAGAGATTTACATCTCCAACTGGTACATTTTGGCTGCCTGTTTGTGGACCATTGTGCTGGTGGTTACGGCATACCTACCGGGTTATCAGGAAGACGGTATCAGTCAGACAGTGGTACAAGGCTATTATATGCATCAAGGCGTGGGGCAGTGGTTCACCCCGATGGTGCTGGGGCTCACCTATTATTTTCTGCCCATATTACTGAATAAACCGATTTATTCGTATTCGCTGGGCGTGCTGGCCTTCTGGACCCAGATGGTATTTTATACCATGATTGGGGCGCATCACTTTGTTTTTAGTCCCATTCCCTGGTGGATTCAGACGCTGGCCATTGTATTCAGCGTGGGTATGTTCGTGCCGGTAACTGCGGGAGCCGGAAACTTTCTATTGACCATGCGGGGCAAATGGCGGTCGATTGCCCGCAGCTATTCCCTGCCCTTTATTTTAGCGGGCGTCCTCTTTTATGCTATTGTTTCCTATCAGGGTACGCTCGAAGCCTTCCGTTCGCTCAACAAGGTGTGGCACTTTACCAATTTTACTATTGCCCATTCCCACATGAGCATGTACGGTTTCGTGGCCTTTTTGGTCTGGGGCGGCATTTATGGTCTGATCCCGCGCTTGACGGGTAAAGAGCCGCCACAATTTACGGTGGGTGCTCACTTTTGGCTGGCACTCATTGGCGTATTGGTGTACAGTGTTCCATTAATGATTGGCGGTACGTTGCAGGGGTTAAGCTGGATGGCCGGCGAAGCCTTTATTGAATCGGTTACCCTGATGACACCCTATTGGGTATGGCGAGCCGTGGGGGGGACCATGATGTTCCTGTCACACCTGATATTTGCTTACAACGTGTGGAAAATGCGTCCCGACTCGTGGCAAAGACTTCGACAAGTAACTGAATTACAAACTAATTAGTCAGCATGAAGCTCAATTTTCATAAAAATCACAAGCTGCTGTTTGGCGTAGTATTCTGGGGATTCGTGGCTCTGACCCTCATTATAGCTGTACTACCGGCCACTTGGGTGCAGCAGCAGAATGAACCGCTGCCCGCGAGTGAACCGATGACGGAATTACAGCGAAAAGGGCTCAATATTTTTATCAGTGAGGGATGTGTCTATTGCCACACCCAGCAGGTTCGCCCCATCGAAATGGATGAAAATTGGGGCCGGCCCTCAGCGCCCGGCGATTACGCGCGCATTAATCGACAGGATGTATGGCGACAAACCCCGGCAGTATTAGGCAGTGAGCGTACAGGGCCGGATTTAAGCAACATCGGCAAGCGGCAGCCTAGTGATGTGTGGCATTATATGCACCTTTACAATCCCCGTTCGGTGGTTAAAGAGTCTATCATGCCCTCGTATCCCTGGCTGTTTGAGGTCGTAGAAAATCCATCTGATGGTGCCACTACCGTCTCCATGCCCGAAGGATATGGTCCCAAAAACGGAACCATTATCGCAACCAGAGAAGCTGAAGCATTGGTCGCTTATTTGAAATCACTAAGTCAGGTGCCTATGGATGCCTGGCCTTCCGCTGCCCAACAGGCAAAGGCGGATTCGGCTGTTGCGTCTGCCGTAAAGAAAAAGGTTAATGGGGCCACGATTTACGCCAATAATTGTGCTTCCTGCCATCAGAACAATGGACAAGGCATTCAGAGTACGTTTCCGTCGCTTGTTGGTGCAGCCTACGTAACCGAAAAGGATCCAACGCGACATATTCGGGCGGTACTTTATGGCCTGCAGGGCGTTACCATCGACGGCAAGGATTACACAGGCGTCATGCAGCCGTTTGGTGAACTGCTCTCCGACGAGGAAGTGGCTGCCGTTATTAATTATGAACGTACAAACTGGGGCAATGATGCGCCCACTATCACTGCGGAAGACGTAACCAAGGTGCGGAATAACGACGAACTCAATAAAATTCAGCCCAACGAATAGATCATGATTTCTTTACTGCTGACACTTGTTCAAAAAGGATCGGATTTTTCCACTTCAAGCAAAGGCCGGGAATACCTACCCCCTGACAGTCCACTCTACTATATCGTACTGATTGGAGCATCCATCATTGTATTGGCAACCATCATACTGACGATCAAATGGTTTATCTGCCCGGGCGAAAAATCGGATGACCACATTAAACGTAAAATTCTGGACACAGACTCAACCGAATCACAACACAATGGCTGAAGAAGACAAGAATAAAATTCACGTGTATCTGGACGGTCAGGATAAGCCTATTGTCTCTTATCGCCCACCGGTACGTTTTGAACTGGATACCACTCAGCTTGAAGACGGCCCGCACACACTGAAAGTTGTGGCCTCTGATTCTACGGGTCACCAAGGCGTACGAACGATTAATTTTGAAGTTCGCAACGGTCCCGGCATCGATGTAGAAGGGTTGCAGGACAATGATATTCTGGATGGAAAAGTGCCTATATTGCTTAATGCCTATGGCGGAGCTAAAGAAACGCTTTGGGAGCCGTCCCGAGCGGAGACCCCGGCGCCGGTTCCCACCTGGGCCTGGGTGATGCTGTTGGTCATTGCGGCCTGGAGCTCATTTTATATTGCCCAACAATGGAATGTGCCCAAGGAATATGCCGGTTCACCGACCTATAGCCAATATACCGGACAAGGTGAGCGCGGAGAGTCATCGATCCAGACCCCGCCAGCATCCAAAGCAAATATTGGAGCCACCCTCTATCGCACCAGTTGCTCCAGTTGCCATCAGGCCAATGGAGAGGGCTTAAAGGGCGTATTCCCGCCGCTTGCGGGTGATCCTGTAGTGAAAGACGAGGACCCCTCCCGGCATATTGAGATCATATTGTTTGGCATGCAGGGAGAAGCTATCAATGGTGTAGAATACTCAGCCGCTATGCCGCCATTTTCTCAACAGCTTTCGGATGAAGAAGTGGCAGCTATTATCAATCATGAACGAATAAGTTGGGGGAATGATGCTCCAACAGTTACTTCAGACCAAGTTCAAGAAGTGCGTACGCAAGGAAACCCAAATTGAGTGTATGAAAACAAAGGATGTTTAACATCTATAAAAATTACAATCTTAATAAAATCATATAAAATTATGCCGACAAGTAAAGCAAATGCAACATGGAACGGAGATCTGAAAAATGGAAACGGAGTTATGAAATTTGACAGCGGCTATTACGAAGGAGAATACACCTTTGCTTCTCGTTTTGAGAACGGAAAGTGAACCAATCCGGAGGAGCTAATCGGTGCTGCGCATGCCGGTTGTTACGCTATGGCTCTATCAAATGAACTGGCTGAAGCAGGTCATAACCCAAAATCAGTAGATGCACAAGCAGAAGTTACGTTTGAAATTACTGACAGCGGCCCGGCTATAACCGGAATAAAACTAATCGCAGTGGCCAATGTGCCAGGTATCGATAACGACACGTTCCAGCAATTTGCGGAGAGAGCGAAAGAAGGATGTCCGGTTTCCAAAGCATTAGCTGGAACGAATATAACCCTTAATGCAACATTGAAGTAACCATCTCAATGCTAAATAAATACTTTAATTTTAAACAAAAAGTCTCATTATCTATTATGCGTTATCTAACTTACCTATTTCCGTTTGTTCTGTTATTGGTTACAGCTTGTGGAGGAGGCTCTGACAACAAGACCCGGGTTGAAAGCAGTACTAAAGCTCAAAACTCTATTCAGCAAGCATCTAATGTGCGAACTATTGATATCATCGGGGTTGACCAGATGAAGTCTGTCGTCAAAGATGAAAGCCAGCAAGGGATCACCACCGGCACAAAGGCAGGCAACGGCGGCATGCTGGAACTGGAAACTATTTCGGCTGAACCCGGCGAACAGATTCGTATCCGACTGACGACCCAAAGTAAGCTGCCTGCTTCGGCCATGTCCCATAATTTTGTTCTACTGATGCTTTCGACAGATGTCGATGCTTTTTCTCAGGCAGCTATAAAGGATAAAGACAACGAGTATATCCCATCCGAAATGACCGATCAGATCATAGCTCATACTGATCTGGCTGCCGGTGGCGAAACCGTTGAAGTTACCTTTACAGCTACCTGAGCAAACAGGAGATTATCCTTTTATCTGTTCTTTCCCCGGACATTATGCTGCGGGTATGCAAGGCACCCTAAAAGTTGAATAGGAAATGAGTCCACGGTTCAGGTAAACGTTCTGCGGTTGTCTGGTCGTGGCTTTTCCGAAAATGGATGGCAGTAAGGTTTACGCCAATAAATTAAAAAATAATCCAAAACAGGTCACATTATGAAAAACGCTGTATTGCTGCTACTGATCATTCCAATTTTGTCCGGGAATATCTGGGCACAGGAATCACCAACCACCCGTGAAATGAATCTCATTAACTGGCAGGAGTTTGAGAAGTTTGTACCTGAAAAGATTGAAACGGTTTTATTACCTACCGGAACCTTAGAGCCTCATGGGGTGATTCCGAATGGGTCGGATAATCTGGCTCCGGAAGCAATGGCGAGGGAGCTGGCAAGTGAGGTGAACGCACTGGTTGCACCAACACTGAATTATGGAATGACAGGAACACTGGCAGCTTATCCCGGTGCTTTTGCTATGAGCGAAGAAGTGTATCGCGCCTTTGTGGGTGAGATCCTGGAAGGCTTACATAAAAATGATTTTAAGAACATCATTATTCTGAATGGTCACGGTGGTGGACAGACTGCTGTACTTCAGGATCTGGCAGCTGAACTATCAAACAAATTGCAGGTTCGGATCATGGTCATCAACTGGTGGAGTCTGGCTTCAGAAGATACCTTTGCTGTATTCGGTGAAAATGGTGGTCATGCCGGAAATAATGAGTCAGCCTATATGCAGGCCGTTACTCCCGATCATATTCATCCTGAGTGGTACACCGGACCGGAGATGACAACACCATATCCGAGTAGTAGTTCCTGGTCAGCGTATCCTTTTCCTTCTTCTATTGGATTATATGAGCCGGGAGAGGGGTTCCCTACTTTTGATCAGGATCAGGCTAAAGAATATTTTGAAAGAGTGAATACAAGGGTTGCTAACCTGATCAAAGAGGTGATCGGGAAGTGGGATATGGCCGGGTTATTCAGGGAGTGAGGTTAATACTCGTTGGTGGAAATAAATACGTTTTATTTTATAAATCAATGTGAGTTCGAGATAAGAACTAAGGTAAAAGGATAAAAACAGATGCTTTTGGGCACCCAAGCTTGTTCTTAGCCTCATCCAGCATCCTGCGCCTGCACCATCGATCAGATGGGTAATCCATCTGATCGAATCCGTGGCTGTTTGCCCTGCCCCTCGGTCTGATGGCTCCAAGTCCATCTGACCGATTGCCTGATTTGGGCGCCTAAACTTGTTCTTATCCTAATCCAATATTCTGCGCCTACACTATCAATCAGCTGATCCATTAGACGGATCTTGCAGCTATTTTAACATTCTTTATATCGAATTCAAGTTACTTAATTTCTTTGTCATCGTTTTTATTGATTAAGTGAACCTTTATAAACGACCCCATTCATAATATCAGAGAGATATATAGTATTGTTGGCTGGATTAATTGTGAAACTTATGAAATATGATTCTGCAGATGGCATTTGGTAGAAAGCTGTAATGGATCCGTCTTCATTTACTTTAGTGAGATGTTGGAGGGCTTCTCTCGGTTTAGACCCAAGCAAAAATATATCAGAACCAATGACTCTGATATCGAGTGTATATCCCAAAAATGGAAGGGCATTTGGTACATTTTTAGCTGCTTCTACAATATCATTTTCCAGCTTTTCATTATCAGGAAGCACTAACTTCTTTTCCCAGATCAAATTACCGGACTTGTCATATTTTCTAAGTTCACTGTAGGAATCAAGGAAGGCGTACACATGATTATCGCCTAAAACCACATTTACATTATTTTTGAAGTAATCCGGAACTCTTCCATTGATGATGTCATTACGGCTGGCCTCTATGTCCATATCTTCCACTTCAGAAACTTTAGCTTGTCCGAATAGAAAGGAAGAATCGGACCTGGTGTCCATCCACTTGATCAGCTTATTATTTTCTCCTGCTGCACCTGTATAAAAGGTTCGGTCGTTTTCTAAGGCGATACTGCGATCAAAGGATTTACTTTCATAGGCATAGCTATCCTGAAAATTACCCGAGTAATCAAATTCTAACACTTTATACTGGCTGATATCAACTACATGGATTAAGTCAGAGAATATATTGATATGTCCCGGACTTAGAAATTCAGCCGGACCTCTTCCTTCTTTTCCAAATTGTGCAACTAAGTCACCCCGAGGTGTAACGATCGTGATCTTTTTGATCTGACCATCAGCTACCAGGAGATTCCCATTATCCATCAACGCAAGAGCACCCGGCCGGGAAATACCGTGGCTGTCGAAGTCCATAAATTGTGTTAGGGTATCTATTTTGATTAGTACCGGTTCGACCTGTTCGGTTGCTTCTTTTTCTGTGCACCCGATGGAAATAACGATCAAAGCCAGAGTGGAGAGTGTAAATTTAAAAAGCATGATCAATGAGTTAAGTATATTACTAATTTAATAGTATTTAATCGTTTTCATTGATAATGTCAAGAAAGAGAGATGAAGCATCGTGTCGCTACGGGCAGAGGGGGAAGAATGAAAAGGAGAGAAGAATGGGCAAAAAAAAAGCCCGTCTCTTAAATAAGAAACGGGCTCAATTATTTGGTGCTCACGAGAGGAATCGAACCTCCACGGCCGTTAGGCCATACGCCCCTCAAGCGCACGCGTCTACCAGTTCCGCCACGTGAGCATTGGTAGTGAATCAAGGGCGACAAAGATAGCGTTTTTACTTCTCAAAATTCAATGGTTTCCATAAAAAAACCCATCCAAAGTAATGAATGGGTTTTGCTGAGTGTACATCCGTTCAGAGTTGCACATCAGGCTTAGGCGAATTGCTCTTTTCAATATTTAGACGAGCTTCCCAAGCCTAAAGTTCTGTTACCTATTGTCTGCTCCAACGCAAAACGTCCGTAGCGAGTTGAGATGGGAATTTGACATGAGAGGGGATGGCTATGCCACAATCGAAATGCTTGCGATAGTATCCACAAAAACTTCAACATTCAATATTGGATGTTGAATGTTCGATGTTCTATTATTGCTCTTCTTCCAGCTGTCGCCTGGCGTATTCATTATCAGGATCAATCTTAAGGGCTTGCTCGTAATAGGTGCGGGCTTTATCAGGTTGACCGCCTTTGTTAATCATGTCGCCCATGAGAATCCAGTTCTCGGCATCCGTAGGGTCTTTTTTGATGCGATCAATGAGATAAGGAATAGCTTCCTGTCCGCGGTCGGTCATCAGCATCAGCATAACTTTATTGCGGTGTGCAGCTGAAGTATCATTAAGTTCAATGGCTTTGTCGAAATCCTCTTCAGCTTCTTTAAGCTTTTCGAGCTGCATCCTCACATTTCCCCGAAGATTATAATAAGGGGCATTGTCATCAGACAGTTCCAAAGCCTTTTCAATGGCTTTCATGCTGATGTCCCATTGGTTGAGTTGCTGCATAACCAATGCTTCCAGGTAAAAAGCCTCATGAGAGTCAGGTTGTTCCTCCTGCAATTCTCTGGCTACATCCAGAGCGTAATCAATTTCCTTTTCACGTAATAATTCAAATCCTTTATTCAGTTTCTCTTCGAAATTCATGGAGTTTGTTTATTTGTCTTTATTTGAAAGGTCTTCGTATTCCGCTTCTTCAATTTCATCAATAGTATTGCGCCGGTTTCCAGATCCGTTTTTAAAGGGATCAAAGTTCTTATGACGCTTATTGGAAGGTAAGAACAATCGGTTGATATATCTCACCAAAAAGAAAAACACGATGGTAAAAAATATAAACTTAAGCATGATGCTTATGGTGCTATGTGAATGTGTGTGTTGGTACGAACCGGTTTATCAAAGATCTGTTCTTCGATATAACTCAGCTGCTCTTTATTATTCACAAAATCTATCTCTGTAGCATTCAGAATAATAAGGGGAGCCCGGCTGTAATGGTGAAAAAAGTGGTTATAGGCATCATTGAGTTCTTTAAGATACTCCGGAGTAATATTACGCTCATAATCTCTGCCTCTGTTTTCAATATTCTCCATTAAACGCTCAACCGAGGATTGAATGTAAATGATCAGATCAGGCTGAGCAGCAATTCCGGTCATAATACTAAAAATATTATCATACAAAGCCATTTCGTCCTGATCAAGATTTAGCCGGGCGAAAATTCGATCTTTATCAAAAATATAATCGGAGATGGTCAATTGATGAAACAGATCCTGGCTCATCATATTCTGCTGCTGCTTAAACCGGCTCGCTAAAAAAGCCAGTTGAGTTTGAAAGGCGTAACGTTCGCGGTCTTCATAAAATTTTGGAAGAAAAGGATTATCCTCAAATTCCTCTAAAACCAAACGGGCATTTCTTCGCTCTGCTAATAAGGAAGCAAGTGAGGTTTTTCCTGCTCCTATCACACCTTCAATGGCAATAAAATCATACGGGTTGGGCATCAGCTACCAGTTCAATGTTGTTTTGTCAATTTGGAGACGCGGTGCTTGTTCAATGAGTTCCTCCACATGCTGAGCGGAAACGGGATCATGCCAATCGGGTAAAACCTCTTTTAATGGCAACAGAACAAATAAACGCCGGGCATATTCCTGATGGGGAATGATAAGGCTATCTGTTTCAATGACCAAGTTATCCCAGGCAATTATATCCAGATCCAGTGTGCGTGCAGTCCATTTTGGGTAGCGGGAAGGCCTTCCCTGTTTCTTTTCCTGTTCTTTGAGCTTTTCAAACAATTCCTCAGGTCTAAGAGAAGTTTCAAGCACGGCTACTGAATTCAGAAAATCATGTTCGGAAGGGCCTACAGGTTCCGATCTGTAAATAGAAGATTTAACGACCTCTTTCCCGGAAATATCTTCCAGGAAATTGCCGGCTTCTCTAAGTTGTTGATGAGGATCATTCAGATTAGAACCCAGGGCGATTACTACGCGGGCCATGACATCCTCGCTTCGGTATATGCGGTCTGGGATGAGAGGGGAGGATTTAATTTACGGACAGTAACTTCAAAGTTAGTCTGTTCGGGGAGGGAAACTCCAATTTCTGACCCTATTTTATAACAAAGATGCTCGATAAGATCTACTGAGGCTCCGTGCATAATATCCGATGCGATCTTATGGATTTTAGTGTAATCGATGGCATCAGAAAGTTGATCGGATTTTCCGGCCTTGGAAAGGTTAGTGGAAAAGATAACATCCACCTCAAAATCATTACCCTTTTTTTTCTCGTGTTCATGCACTCCGTGAAATGCCCTGAACTTCATCCCTTTGATGGCGAGGGTATCCATAAATTAAAGGCTGGCTACTTCTATACGTTGATGAAGTTCCTCAACCATGCGCTTGTGTTTAGCGCTTGTTGAAACGCGTTCTTCCACTGTTGAAATGGCATGGATCACGGTAGAGTGATCGCGGCCGCCAAAATGTAAGCCAATGGTTTTTAAACTGGATTTGGTAAATTTTTTGGAGAGATACATTGCGATCTGTCGGGCTTCAACAATTTCCTGCTTCCTCGTTTTTTCCCGAACCTTATTCGTATCTATACCGAAATAATCACACACATAATTTTGGATCTGCTCTATGGAGATCTGCGTGTTTGAATCCTTTACCATATCCTTTAACACACGTTTGGCCATCGCCAAGTCGATATCATCAATATTCTGAAGAGAAGCGTGGGCTAGTAACTTGATGATCGCGCCTTCAAGATCACGAACATTGGATTTAAAGTTGTGAGCTACAAATTCAATAATCTGTGGATCAATTTCTATTCCATTGTCATTAGCTTTGCGCTCAAGGATGGCGTATCGGGTTTCGTATTCCGGCATTTTCAGGTCGGCACTCAAGCCCCAGCCAAAACGGGAGATCAGACGTTCTTCAATGTCTGGAACATCTTTAGGAGCGCGGTCACTGCTAAGAATGATCTGCTTACCATCCTGATGAAGGGCATTGAAGATGTGAAAAAATTCTTCCTGAGTTTTCTCTTTACCGCTGAAGAACTGAATATCATCCACCATCAAAACATCGATGTTCCGGTAAAACATGGAAAACTCACTGGCCCTGTTATTCCGGATTGCGTGTACAAATTCGTTGGTGAAAGCTTCAGAGGAGATATATAATACAGACTTTTCATCCCCAAACTTCTCTTTGATCTTGTTGCCGATACTTTGGACCAAGTGAGTCTTTCCAAGTCCGGTTGGTCCATATACAAAAAATGGGTTAAAGGAATTACTTCCGGGATTATCAGCAATGGCCATTGCTGCAGAACGGGCAAGACGATTACAGTCTCCTTCAATAAATCGCTCAAATACATAATTGTTGTTCAGATTTGAGTCGATCTTGGTCTTGCGGATTCCGGGAATCACAAAAGGATTTTCAATACGGTCGGGCTGATACTCGGGGTATCCATTTGACTCTTGCGGTTGAACGGGACCCATTGGCCGCTGCGGCATTCTTACCGATCGGTTGTTTTCAAACTGATCAGACTTTTCCATTACGATAGAGTATTCAAGTTTTCCTTCCGGCCCCAGTACTTTTGCAAGTGTAGAACGAAGCATATTATAGTAATGTTCTTCCAGCCATTCATACCAAAATTGACTGGGCACTTGTACGGTAAGTGTATTGTCTTTCAGAGATACCGGCTTGATTGGTTCAAACCAAGATTTATACTTCTGGTAACTGATGTTGTCTTTAATAATATCAAGGCAGTTTTCCCATGCCGATTCAACCGATAACTCGTGCAATTTTCCAAATCCCCCTTACGGTAGTTAGCTTAAAAGTGTGAGATCAAACCAAAGCCACTTATCCACAAAAAAATTTAAAGCTTTGGCTTTGTGCTGATTTGAAAATGGCAATTTATTGAGCACTTGTCAAACGGTGATACTTGTATTTCGCAAAAGTTATCCACACTGCAACTTTTATGGTAACGTATTGGCAGTCAATGGATTATCAATTTCTATAAATAATTTCTAATTAACACTTGACACCCCTTAATATTGCTGTAACACTGAATTGACCTTTATAAAACAAAGGATGTAAATTTTTTAAATTCTTTTCCACAAGTTTTCCACATTATATAAAACCATTACTATTTTGCTGGTTTATTAAAAATTTCAAGAAATAATCAAGGCTTTTTTGCTTTTAAAAATCGAGGCTTCCCGCTGTAATCATTCTTTACGATGGCTTCCCAACTGCCCTCTTGAAATATGTGGAGTACTTCCTGAGCATGATCTTCATGAAGTTCTAAAAAAACGGAGCCTTTTGTCTGTAAATATTTTGAGCACAGATCTTCAAGCGCCCGGTACATTTTTTGCGTGGACTCACAAAACAAAGCAAGCTCAGGTTCATACTTTTTCACTTCATCTTCTAATGAGTTTTTTTCATCAGGGTGAATGTACGGCGGGTTCGAAATGATGAGATTAAATTTGTGATTCCCTAAAGACTCCGGATAGAACAGATCATCTTTGTAAAAAGAAACATCTGTCTCATTATAGTCCGCATTTTTTTTTGCAATGGTTAGAGCATCCTGAGAGATTTCGGTTGCAAAAACTTTCCAACCCGGTCGGGCATGTTTTAGTGCAATAGGGATACATCCGGAACCGGTGCCCACATCAAGTGCTTTTAACGATTCCACATCGCCATGGAGTTCGAGAATCCAATCCACCAGCTGTTCGGTTTCCTGCCTCGGAATGAGAACACCGGGCTGAACTTTTATCCTTATGTGGTGAAAATCAGTTTCGCCGGTAATATACTGGAGAGGTTCATGAGCTGACCTACGTTTCACCATTGGGCGCAACTCTTCCAATTCTTCTGAAGAAAGTGGACGGTCATAAGCCAAATACAGGTCTAACCTTTTGATGGAAAGTACATGTGCCAATAGCCATTCAATGCTAAATCGAGGTGACTTAACCTGTTTTTGCTCAAAGAAATCCGTAGCCCATTCAAGCATGCTAAGAACCGTCCAAACGGATGGAACTTTAGACATGGGTTATTCTTCTTCGGCTTGGGCCGGAGGCTGTTCTTCCTGAAGTGTGAGTCCGTGACGCTTGGAAAAGTCAAGAATGAAATCAATAACGTGAGATTCCACATTTTGCTCTTCCGAGAGGGAACTTCCGCGGAAGCCCATTCGTCCACCGGTTTTTTTGAGGACTATTTTGTTATGTTTTCCTTTACTTTCCAGGATACAAGTTAGCGTAACACTGGAATTGATCTGTTTTTCATATTCCTCATAAACAGCTACATATATAGTCTCAGAAGTACCTTCAGGAGAATATTCGTATAAAAATTTAGGCGGATGTTCTTTGAACATTTTGGATGACATTCTGCGAAGCGTTGCAGTTGGTCCAAATACAAAATAAGTTGTGTGTGAATTCATGCTTTGTAGCTTGAATTAATTATTTTAAAGGTATGTTGTATATCAAAAATTTGTGCTGAAAATAACAGGTTATTGCTTTAAGACAATAAGAAATTCAGGAAAATTTCGTTATCCGTTCAAATTTAAGCCTCAGACACACTTAAAACCATTTTTTAGATGAAAAAATTGTCCCTATTTATTATCACATTTTTGATATGCTTTCAAACTAATCAGGTTTATGCTCAATTTGGAGAGCCTGAAGTGGAAGAAAAGGAAACCCCAAGGAATTTATACGATGAAGGTTATAATGTCGGATTTGGGTTTAACCTGGCGCTAACTGATTTTGGTTTGGGGGTTGGAGGTCAGCTAAGGGTCGGGCTTGGGCCATATACTGAGGGAATAGCTACACTGAAGATCGCAGGATTAAAAGATCCAACTGAGCAAACATTTACGGACTTTTTAGGATACCGGACTATACCGGAAAAGTACCAACGGGTAATAGCTGTACCTTTTTATGTTGGTCTCAAAAAACGTTTTTTTGCAAAAGCAATATCAGATAGCTTTAGGCCATATGCATCGTTAAGCGCGGGGCCAACATTTGCTTTTTCGTACAGTTATTTTAAGGATTATAATGAAAATGGATTTCGCGAAAATGATGGCCGGATATATCCTATTGTAGAGCCGGTCAATGATATTTTTACAGGATGGAATAATTCCAAAACCCATTGGGGACTGGGTGGTGAATTTGTCCTGGGAATTGATTTTGGTGAAAACTTCGCAAATCTCTCAAGTATTCAGTTTGGATACACTATGAATTATTTTTCTGATGGCATTCAAGTTTTGGAACCTTGTCAGCCGGACTTGAATCGAATCAATCAGGCTCCGATAAATCCATGTGGGTTAGGAGTTGATTACGCGCAAGTTTTAGTACCTGATGGAGGAAATGTGTCTATAGCTCAAGCTCCACTCGAGCAAGCTAACGATCCCCGAAAATATTTTGGTTCAGCTCAGATTAGTTTCGTATTTGGCTGGATGTGGTAATAAAATTAATCGCTTGAAATCTTTTTGAACCACTCTTCCGGTTTAGCTAAGCTCTCAATGATCAAGTCCGGATTATGTTCAGCAAGCTCTTCATACTCATACTTTCCGGTAGTGAGAGCCACACATTTCATGCCGGCATTATTTGCACAAATTATATCCCGGGGAGTATCACCTAATATTAGAAATCGAGCAGGGTCGAGAGTGAAGTCATGAATTTTTTGAACTTCATTGATGGCTAACTGAGGTAATTTGTTCCGATCTCTTTCAAACTCCCCAAATGCTCCAAAAGAAAAGTCGCGATGAATGTCTGCCGCTTTTAACTTGATGTGAGCTGCCTGAGGATAATTTCCCGTAAGAAGCCCGCAAATAAAATTTCCATCGAAAAAGAACCCCAGTGCATCGTCAATGTGATCATGTCTTTTAACTTTATCCGTTTTAGTCAATAACACATTTTTTAAATAATCGAGATACCGGATCTTAAATTTCTGATACAGGTTTTTATCAAAATTATGGTTTACCAAAAAGGAGGTAAAAATATCGTGATCTGTTCTTCCGGAGAAAGAATCGGCTTCCATGTCTGGATAGTTGATCTCAAGTTCATCAAGAATCCGGCGAAGGTGGCTTCGGTTATATTTGCTATCAACGGTTAGAAGAGTTCCGTCTATGTCAAAAAGGATGATCCAGGGGTGCTGTTGATCTTGCTGCAAGATGGATAGTTTTTTGGTTAGGTATTCTGGTGTTTTAGGAATCACTAATAAAATATTCGGCTAAGTTACAAAACTTGATGTGAAAATGGCTTTACGTACATGTTAAATCGCAGTACCTTTGAGCAATTATTCTCACTAACAAATCGGAGAACGTATAATGAGTTTTATTGAAGACATTCATGCAAGACAGGTGATCGACTCCCGGGGTAATCCTACCGTAGAGGTGGACGTAACTCTTGAAACCGGAACAACAGGTCGGGCAGCCGTTCCTTCAGGAGCGTCAACCGGTGAACATGAAGCCGTGGAATTACGCGATGGCGACAAAGATTATTATTTAGGTAAAAGCGTTCTGAAAGCAGTAGAAAATGTAAACACTGTTATTTTCGAAGAACTGCGTGGACTTTCAGTTTTTGATCAGGTTGGCCTCGATAACCTCTTGCTTGAACTTGATGGAACTCCCAATAAAGCCAAGCTGGGTGCAAATGCGATACTTGGAGTTTCAATGGCGGCAGCTAAAGCAGCGGCCGGAGACCTGGGAATGCCTCTTTGGCGATATGTTGGCGGAGTAAATGCTAAAGTGATGCCGCTTCCAATGATGAATATTATTAACGGAGGTTCACATGCCGATAATAGCGTGGACTTCCAGGAATTCATGATCATGCCTGCTGGTGCCGATTCATTCAGCAAAGCTCTCCAAATGGGAGCTGAAGTTTTTCATAATCTAAAGAACGTGCTTTCTGATAAAGGTTATGGAACAGCTGTTGGGGATGAGGGTGGATTTGCCCCAAACCTGAAATCCAATGAAGAGGCGATCGAGGTAATTTTAACAGCGATCGAGAAAGCAGGCTATACACCGGAAGAGGATATATTGATCGCGCTTGATCCGGCTGCATCCGAGTTCTTCAATAGCGAAACCGGAATGTACGAATTCAAATGGAGTGACGGTTCAAACAAAGATACCGACGCTATGGTGGAATACTGGAGTAACTGGGTTGATAAATTCCCTATCATTTCAATAGAAGACGGCTTGGCTGAAAATGACTGGGATGCCTGGAAGAAGCTCACCGATGCCGTGGGTGATAAAATTCAGCTTGTTGGGGATGACCTTTTCGTAACCAACACAGAGCGACTTGCCACAGGAATTGAGCGGGGTATTGCCAACTCCATTCTGATCAAAGTAAATCAGATCGGTACTATTACTGAAACGCTGGATGCCATTGAGATGGCTCATAAAAACGGATATACCGCCGTGATTTCTCACCGTTCAGGTGAAACAGAAGATGTAACCATCGCTGACCTGGCCGTGGCAACCAACGCCGGACAGATCAAGACAGGATCTATGAGCAGAACGGACCGAATTGCGAAATACAATCAGTTGATTCGAATTGAAGAACAACTCGGAGACTCGGCACTATTTTTAGGACATGATGCGTTTGGACTATAAGATTAATGAAGACGATCGTGATCCTTCGAAAAAATAAATTTGTAAGGAACTGCTTTGAGATCGCTCTTACATAATACGTAGTAGCTTTTATGAGCCGCCTTTGATTACTGAGGGCGGCTCTTTTTATTTCAAAACCGTCTGCTAAAAAGCATCAGAATGCGTACCATATAGGTCATGCAGAACACTCACACCGAACTTCTCAATTTCCGTAATCATCTGGATACCAAGATTGATTGGGCACCTCACCTGAATGTGATCACAGGACCAAACGGTTCCGGAAAAACCAGCCTGATAGATGCCGTACATTACTTATGTATGTCCCGCAGTTTTGTTTCGAGTACCGATATGTATGTTGTCAATCAGGATGAAAGCTATTTTATGATAAAGGGGCATTTTGAGGGGAATATCAGGTCTGAGTTCGATGTTTCATGTTCTTATTCGCGGGGTGATGGAAAAAAGATTTTTGTAAATGACTCTCCGCTCGACCGGCTCTCAGACCTGATCGGGATGGTACCGGTAGTTACCCTCACCCCGGATGATAAAAAACTGACGCTTGAAGGTCCAACCGAGCGCAGATCATTCATTGACTCATTCATCAGCCAGATCTCTCCGGCTTACCTAAGAGATCTCATCGAGTATCGAAGAGTGAGAAAGCAGCGTAACTCTTTATTGCAAGAATACCGGGGCGCACTTTCTGTACTGGAAGCTTATCTGGAACCCTGGGATGTGCAGCTGGTGGAGGCCGGGGCGCGGATAGTGGCAAAAAGATATGAAGTGCTGGAAAATCTGAAAGCCTATTTAGAGAAAGATTACGCAATGATATCGGGGATGGACCTCACTACAAATCTTGAATATCAAACTTTTTGTAAGCCGACTACCGATGTTGAAGCTATTGAGAAGGAGTACTATGAACAGTTGGGAAAAGTTCAGTCTAAAGAAATTGAAAGAGAGGTAACGACGATCGGGCCTCATAGAGATGAGATTGTTTTTTACCTGGATGATTTTGAATTGCGACGGTTTGGATCTCAGGGCCAACATCGGCTTTTTGCTTTGTCTCTTAAACTTGCTCAGCTTCATTATTATTCAGATGAACTGGATGACCTTCCCATCCTGATGCTGGATGATGTTTTTGGAGATCTGGATCTCAAGAAGACAGAGATCTTATTAGATGCTCTACAACAACATAAAGGTCAAATATTCATAACTTCCGCGAATCCGGTTCCTTTCGAAGATTATGTTACCTTTGATGGGATAAATAACCGGTTGTACGAAGTAGAAGATGGAAAGGTGAGCGAGGTTACGAAATGAGATTTGATCCACCAAAATCGCTGAGTTCTGTGCTGGAAGATTTTCTTGAAAAATTTCCCCAGAAAAGAAAATTGAAGCAAGGCATGATACTGTCTGCTTTTGAAGACGTGGTAGGGCCGAGGATGGCTTCCGAAGTTGAAGACCTTCACTTTGAAGGAAATAAGCTGGCAATGAAGGTAAAACACCCTGCATGGCGACAGGAAATTCATGGTAACAGATTTAGTATTGCAAAGAAATTAAATTCCAAAGTTAAAGGTGATGTAATTTCAGACATCATTGTTCGCAGTTAGTTGATTTACCTTAATCCTGCATCTATATTCGGCTATGTCTGATATCTCAGAAAATAACATATTTACCCGCCTGAAAGGGCTGATAAAATCCGGCACAAAACCCGGTGTTGAAGAAACGGAAGTGAGTTTCATGCGCCGCGAAAAAATCATTGTTTTTGCCGGAGCATACATTATGGCGGTTTCGTTGTGGTTTATCGTAAACCTGAGCGGGAGTTTTAGTATTAATATAAATGTTCCCATAGAACCGGGTAATATTCCGGAGAACATGGCTTTGACGGAAGAACTACCTGAATTTGTTCAGGTTGGAGTTTCTGGCGACGGCTGGCAGCTGCTGAACTTATATAATGATCCTCCTGTGGTTGTCATAAACATTGAGAATAGAGAGGTAAATTTATTTGAGCAGGTTCGTCAGCGCCTCAGCTATTTACAGGGGATTGATATCGCCAAAGTTCAACCGCTGCTTCTTTCTGTAGATATGGAGCCGAGGAAATCTAAAAAAGTTCCTGTAAAAATTCCTTCAGAGATAAGTTTTGAAAACCGATTTGGATTAGTGGGGAGTCCGTCTTTTAGCCCGGACAGCATCACCATAACAGGGGCTGAATCAATAATCGAGGAGATCGATGAATGGATTGTTCAGGATACATTACGCCTTTCGGGTGTAAGGAATGACATCTCTATGAATATATCTCTGAATAAAAATGACGGCGTAATTGAGCTGTCTGAAACAGAGGTCACTTTTACAGCGGATGTCTCAGAATTTACAGAAGGTGAAACTACGGTATATATTCGCACAAGAGGATTGCCCCGCGGACAGAATGTGAACTATAATCCATCTTCTGTTACTATTAAATTCGATGTACCTATCGAGCAATTTGCCGCTGTTGAAAAAGTACAGCCTTATGAAGTATATGTACCTTACTCTAAAATAGTGGAAGACTCTTCAGGCTTTGTGACTCCTGATATTGAACTTAAAGCAGATCAGTTTGAACTGCGGCTTCGCAGTTTCCAGCCCAAAGCAGTGGCATATTTTACAGTGCTGAATTAGAGCTTACCCATTAAAAATTCAGCACAAGTCCAATGGAGGGGAGCACTTCTCCACTATCCGTTGCACTTACCCGAATCAACTCTCTTGGGGTAATGATCTCTCCGTTTTCATCTCTTTTTAAACCAAACCGCGGTTCCGATGGGCTTGATTGCGCCAGCACATTCTGCACTTCCAGATACACATCGAGGCTGAGATTCTCAAAATTGAATTTTTTATCTATGCGTACATCCAGTTGACTGAGTGGGTCTAAACGGACGGAGCCCAACTCCTCATAATCCCGAAACACGGCCGGGTAATTATCAAGTGTTCGCTGCTGATCTACCGGCGGGTAGGGAGATTTGCCAAGGAACCGATAGCGGGAGCTCACTTCCCAATTGTTGCCGAATTTGTAACCCCCTAACAAAGAAACCAATACACCGTTATCCCAAACGGCCGGTTTATATTCATCATCGTACAAGTTGGTAAATTCACTTTTATAAAAGGTGAAAGCAGCTACTCCGTAAAACTTGCCTGTAAATTTTTGCTGATAGAGAAGTTCCAGTCCATAAGTGCGGCCTTTTCCGTCGCTGATGATTTCTTCGCTTCCAAATACTTCAAAATCACCACCTTTATTAGCCAGCGAAACGCTATCGGTGGTTGAAATGGGATAATCATCATACAATTTTAAAAATCCTTCGGCAGAAATTCGGGCCCGGTCGTTTAGCAAATATTCAATTCCTGCAACCAAGTGATCACTTTGAATGTATGCGGAAGAGGTATTGGAGAAATTTCCGTTTTTGTCTTGAAATCCCAGGGTAGTATAGGGAAGGATCTTATAATATCTACCGATTGATGCATTTGCCGTCAAATTCTCATTTTCAGTCAGTTTGTAGGAAATGGAAAATCGGGGACTGAGTGTTCGATAGATCTCATTTCCTGCTTTGGTGAAGGTGTTGCCATCGGCTCTCAATCCAAGTGAAAGCCCTAAGCGGTTATTAAGGAAATCCGCTGAACTTTGGATAAAAACTCCATAACGGAAAAAATTCAGATTAGTCTCAAAATTCAGGTCATTGATAATATCTTCAGTAGTATTGGTGTAGTCTGCATTAATGACATTCAGTCCGCCTGAAATGGTCCAGTTCTCTATAAATTTGGTGGCTTGATATCGCAGGTGTGTTTCCGTTTCGCGAGATTCATTTTTGAGATATAAACCGGTTTCATTCACATTATCCTCATAACGATAAAAGAAATTTCCAAGCGTGTTGTTGCTAATTACCGTTTCCATGAAACCGCTGTTATCAACAAACTGCCGGCGCCATCCGATTCCCACCGTGTTGCTGTTTTGTCGTATAACCGGAATCTGGTTCTGAATGGCTTCCTGCTCAGGATCAAATTCATCCAGATCGTTGATAGCAAGGTCATCAATAGAGCCTACGCCCGTTAGGTAGATCCGGTTATTGTCGTTAATGCGGTGATTCACTTTGTATTGATAATCCCAGTAGTCAGGTAGAAAAGGTAAGCCGATAGCCTGGAATAAAAGTTGTAGATACGATCGCCGAACCGACGCGATGTATGAAGTGTTGGCTTCGGAATCGTCGCCTTTAAAAAGAGGACCCTCAACTGTAAAAGCAGCCTCACTGGAGCCTACTCTCAAATTCCCCATAAACTCACGATCATTTCCAGTGCGCTGGTTGAACTGAAGCACGCCTGAAAGCACATTTTCATATTTGGAATCGAAGGAGCTGGCAGTCAACGAAACGCCTTCAAAAAAAGAGACATTCAGTAAACCCACCGGTCCGCCCGCACTTCCCTGTGTTGAAAAGTGATTGATGTTGGGAATGGGGATACCATCTAAATAATATACATTCTCATTGGGAGCGCCTCCGCGGATAATCACATCATTTCGAAATCCACCAACCGAACCGGAAACTCCGGGCAGCGATTGCACTACCTTGGCAATGTCATTATTACCTCCGGGATAGGCGGCAATTTCCTGCTGATTGAATTTTTGAATGGAAAGTGGTGTGACATCTTCTTTAGCAAAAGGGTTTGGGGTTATGTTGATCTCGTCCAGTTCGCTCACCTGTTCCTCAAGCTGAAAATTGAGATCAATATTTCCTTCTGAACGTATAACGACATTGAATTTGGTTTGGCTGACAAACCCCACGTAAGAAACTTTCACATTATAGGTTTTGGGAGGAATGTTGTTGATGGTGTAGCGGCCTTGGGAATTTGTGGCATCACCCAGTTCGGTGCCCCCAAAAATAACGGTTGCACCTACCAGCGGTTCCCCGGTTTTAGCATCGGTCACTTTCCCGGTTATGGTTCCGGTAGATTGTGCAAATAATGATACTTGAATTCCCACTGATAGTATAAGTATAATGATGAATAGACTGTTCTTAAACATAAATGAGAATGCGATATTCAAAGTTGTTCATTTTTGGGTGAACAACATTCATGGAAATTAAAACCGTTCCACCGCAAGGGGGGGCATAGAATTCCCAAATGGTTAATGGATAACTATCCAAATAACCCTTTAATACTTCCACCATCATGACTGATGGTTTGCCCGGTTACATACCCCGCATGAGGCGAAAGTAACCAGGCGGCCAGCGAAGCAAACTCTTCAGCTTTCCCCATTCTTCCAACGGGAATATTTTTTTCCATTCTTTCTTTGGCTTCTTCAAAACTGATATTCAGTGAAGCTTTGTTCTTTTGGATAACCCGTTCGATGGCGGGAGTTTCGTGTGAACCGGGAGCAAGAACATTGGCCGTTACTCTGGATTTGGCTATTTCCAGCGCTAGTGTTTTTACGAATCCGACCACTCCTGCCCGAAAGCTGTTGCTGAGTGTGAGTGAAGGTAACGGCTGTTTTACGGACTGACTTTCAATAAATACCATGCGTCCATATCCTTTTTCTTTGAAGTACGGTGCCAGTCGCAATGCGAGGTCGATCTTCCACCGCATAACGAGTTTCCAGGCTGAATCCCAGTCATCCATATTGGTTTCGAGGGGTGTTCCCGTTGGTGGTCCGCCCGCATTAAAAACAATACCGTGGGTTTGTTCGGCTTTCACCGATTTCTCGATCTTGTCGAGTGTCTCGCTATAAATTAAACTGCCCTCAATAATCTCTGTTTGTTCTTTGAAATGGCTGAATTTGTCTCGAAGGACTTCACCCCGCCTTGCTATTAATACAACGTTTGCACCTTCCTGTAAAAGCTGCCGGGCGATGGCCTCTCCAAAACCGCTGGAGGCTCCGCATATTATAAATCGTTGGTCTGATAGTTTTAAGTCCATGATATCCTGATATGTAGTTTTTGAATGGAAGGGTAAAGTAATGCTCTGTGTGCGATCAGGAAACTCATATTTCCTGTAACACTAAATAGCCGGTATAAACTAAGAATAGGACCAAAAGAGATGCGGCTTCCCAACGGTCTAATTTTCTTTTGCCCCCAGTGAACATAGCAATAAAAAGCAGCAACGTTCCCCCTGCCAGTAAATACAGTTCAGAGTTAAAAGAAGGGTTGAAAGAAATTGGTTTTACAAAAGCACTTACGGCCAGGATCAAAAAGATGTTGAAAATGTTGGATCCGATGATATTTCCGACAGCTATATCCACATTTTTACGCATGGCAGCTACAACGGAGGTTGCTAATTCTGGGAGTGATGTCCCAGCTGCAATAATGGTAAGGCCAATGATTTTTTCACTGACTCCCAAAACAGTAGCAATTTCAATGGCGTTATTTACGACGAATCGTCCGCCCAGGACCAAGCCGGTCAAGCCGCCAAGTATTAGTCCCCATATCTTCAGTTGAGAAAGGTCGTTTTTTAGGACGTTTTCTGTTTGAACCGAAGGATCAGATTTCAATTGCTTGTACACATAGAAAAGGAAGAGCCCGAAAAGTGTAAGTAGGATAAATCCATCAATTCTTGAAATGAGTGGAGAAGTACCGGAGAAAAAATCATTGGCTAAAAAGAAAAATAATACCACTGCAAGTAGTGAAAGTGGGATCTCCTTCCACACCGTACTGGATTGAACCGCCAAAGGAGCAATTAATCCTGAGATACCAAGAATCATAAAAAGGTTGAAATTATTACTGCCAATAATGTTCCCAAACACGATCTCATCATATCCGTTAACGCTGGCCAGCACAGTCACTATAAGTTCCGGTGCGGAAGTTCCAAAAGCTACAATGGTCAGACCAATGGCGAGATCAGAAACATTATATTTTTTTGCAAGAGCGGTAGCTCCGTTTACAAGCCAATCGGCTCCTTTAATTAAAAGTAAAAGTCCAAGGATCAGCCAGAGAATTGGGGTATGCATGGGCTATGAATTAAGTTTGAATAGCTCGAAATGCAGATGTTCTTTTATCAATTTGAAACACTCTACCCAGATTGACCTATCCACTAAAACTTTATATCGGGACATGTTCTATCTTTTGCGATCCCTGAGAGTATCCAGGTCAATATCCAGATCTATAGTTCCTTTAAGCGCAATGAATTTTTTACGTTTTGAACGATTGATTTGCTCTTGCAAAACATCTTTGATGACCTGACTTTTGTTTTAGCCCCGGTTACTTTCATGGCTTCATTAATTAGTTTCTCAGGTATATATAATGTGGTTCTCATAATAAATCAATAGCGTCCTAAACGTTTTTAAAACTAAAAAACCTGTGTTTTTAAAGATAAAAACGGATTAGTTGATATGTTTAAAATCAATCCACCCTTTTTCTCGCAGAGGCTCGCCGATTAATCTGCTGAGTTTCACTTCGTGGGAATCGCTGCGCCCGGAGCGCAGATGATCTTTTATCAAAACGCATCGCTATTCAGCGCAACTCTGCGAGAATCCTTTTGAAGGATCATTTTGCCAAAATGTATTTCCACGTTTAAGACGCTATTATGATAAATTATATATCAATGCACAAATTAATATTTAATTAACGTCCGTTCGAGATAAGAACTAAGTTAAAAGGATAAAAATGGATACTTGTGGTCATTCCCGTGGAGACGGGAATCTAATGGTTGCCATGAATTCTGTATTCGATACCTGCCAAACCATAGGATTTCGGGCATTCGCTGCGAAATGACCATTCAACGTGTTCAACAGATGGTCTTTATATTGAATTCACGTTAATTAAAAAATTTTATCAGAATCACATCAATAATCACCAAAATACTTACGTAATTAATTAATACGGAATTGGTCAAAATAGCCGTATATTTAAGGCTTGCAACTTTTCAATAATTCCATATTACATTAATGTCACAAGATTTAAGAAATATCGCCATC
Organism: Gracilimonas sp.; assembly: GCA_022450045.1. Taxonomy (GTDB): domain Bacteria; phylum Bacteroidota; class Rhodothermia; order Balneolales; family Balneolaceae; genus Gracilimonas. The sequence continues at coordinate 70,162 of JAKURD010000014.1, forward strand.
ATTGCTCACGTAGATCATGGCAAAACAACGCTCGTAGATCAAATTCTAAAACAGAGCGGTACCTTTAGAGAGAACCAGCAGATAGAAGAACGGGTTATGGACTCGGGCGACCTGGAAAAAGAACGCGGAATTACTATCAGTTCAAAGAACACCGCAGTTCACTGGAAGGGAACCAAGATCAATATTGTGGATACTCCGGGTCACGCTGATTTTGGTGGAGAGGTAGAGCGCATCCTTAAAATGGTAAATGGTGTAATTTTGCTCGTTGATGCCGCTGAAGGCCCGCTTCCACAAACCAAATTTGTATTGCGTAAATCTCTGAGTCTGGGTTATCGCCCCATTGTTGTGATCAATAAAATTGACCGTAAAGATGCGCGCCCTGATGCAGTATTGGATGAGATCTTTGATCTTTTTGTAATGCTGGACGCTACCAACGAGCAGCTTGATTTTCCTGTGCTGTACGCAGTAGCCGTTAACGGAATTGCTAAAACAAATCTTGAAGATGAGAGTGATAACCTCGAACCTCTTTTGGATAAAATTGTAGATCACGTTCCTGCTCCTGAGCAGAAAACAGAAGAGAAATTCAAAATGCTGGTTAGCAGCATCGACTGGAATGACTATGTTGGTCGAATTGCCGTAGGCCGAATTGAGCAAGGAACCATCAAAATTGGGCAGGAAGTAGCTCTGATGGATGGCAAAGGGAAGGTGAAAGAAAAAGCCCGCGCCACTAAGTTATACACGTTTAACGGGCTGCAGCGCGAGCCCGTTGAAACGGCTGTTGCAGGTGATATCATTGCGCTTGCCGGTTATGAAGAAGTAAATGTTGGCGATACGCTGACCGATACCGCAGATATGAATCCACTGGAATATGTGGATATGGACAAGCCGACTATTGCAATGTATTTCAGGGTTAATAACTCACCTTTTGCCGGAAAAGAAGGAGATTATGTGACTTCCAATCAGCTAAAAGATCGGTTAACCAAAGAAGTGCGCACCAATGTTGCCATGCGGGTTGAGCCGACTGAAAGTCCTGATATCTATAAAGTATCGGGTCGCGGTGAATTACAGATGGCTATTTTGATCGAGACGATGCGACGTGAAGGATTTGAATTTTCCGTATCCCGACCAGAAGTACTTTTCAAGGAAGTAGATGGAGTAACCCATGAGCCGGTAGAAGAAGTGGTCGTGGATGTTCAGACAGATTACAGTAATCGGGTGATCGATAATCTGCAAAAGAGAAAAGGTATAATGACATCTATGAGTCAGGAAGGGGAAAATAACCGAATTGAGTTTCGTGTACCTTCCCGTGGATTGATCGGCTTCCGTGGAGAGATGCTGACCGAAACCCGGGGAACCGGAATCATGCACCAGCAATTTGATGGCTACGAGCCGTATGCAGGTGAGATCCCCGGAAGAACACGAGGTGCGTTGATCGCTCTTGAACAAGGTGACGTGACCGGATATGCCCTCGAAGGTGTACAGGATCGCGGTGAATTTTTTGTAGAGCCGGGAGACCCTGTTTATCAGGGTCAAGTGGTTGGGGTAAACAAACGCAGCGATGATATGGTGGTAAATGTAGTAAAGAAAAAGAACCTTACGAACCACCGTGCAACTCAGACTTCTGATGCAGTTAAGATCAGCCAGGCAAAAAAATTAAGCCTTGAGCAATGCATCGAATTCATTGATAATGATGAACTGCTGGAAGTAACTCCTAAAGCATTGCGTATCCGGAAAACTTACCTTGATCATAACGATCGCAAAAGGGAAGAGAAGAAAAAAGCCGGGGTTTAAGGGGACAATGTTAAATGGACAGACCATTTTACATTTAGCGCTATAAAACTCAATATCACTTAATGAGGGTGAGTTTTTGTTCATCAACGAAGAATGCGCCGGATTCACTAACTGCCGTTATCTTGTAAATATAGGTTCCGCTGGCTGATTGCGCAGCATTCCATACAACATTATGATTTCCGTATGTTTGGCGGTGGTTGATCAGTGTAGCTACTTTTTGCCCGTTTATAGTAAATATCTCGAGCTTTACATTCATGGGTTCAGGCAGGGCATAACTGATCGTTGTGGTGGGATTGAAAGGGTTGGGATAGTTTCCGTACAGTTCGAATGAATTTGGCATTGATTTTTCTTCTGAGGAAGCCGGTTCTACCCGTGCCGACCATGTCGTGATAATCTCATTAGAGCTAAACTGAAAACCCAGTTGTTTTGCACCGGAATTTTCATGTGCTTCCAGCTCAAAAATAAAATCATCCAATCCATTTGCCGGAATAGTCGCGATGTTATGTTCAGCCGGCAGTAGATTCCACCCATCAGGCAACTGATTTGGGTGAATACGAAGATTGGTGATGGGACTTTCGGTATGATTTTCTACCGTCACCTTCAATCGGTTTCCCGTCAACGCCTGTGTGTAAATACGCAGCGGAAGCTGATAATCTTTCTTTGATTTGTGCTCATGCTCAAAGTAACCGTTTACAATATCTTCCCGCTTTGATTTCGCCTCCACCTTGCCGTTCAGTACATCAAAGGCATATCGGCGTTGCGCCTCGGCCGTATCGGGATGAACGATCTCTACTTTATAGCCGCCACCAGGCAAGGGAACGAAGCGAATGGCTTGCCCCTTATATTTTTCCGCCTCTACTTTATTTAATCGCAGCAATTTGGTTTTAAGAGAATCACCACCCGGCTTTTTCTCAAACTGTAGAATCATTCCTTTCCCTGCTTTTTTTTCGATGGAAAGTTTCTGGTCTGATCCACTGCTTTGCCGGGCCTGGAGGTCAGTCCATAAAAGCGATAAAAGCAAGACCGGCAAGATGAACTTGAAGTAGGTATTAAAGGGTTTCATAATAAATCTCCCGTTTGTTTATTGCTGTAATTGTTCGAGCAGGTATTCCCCGTTAAATTTTAATAATGCATACGCTTCCGGTGAAAGCTGCTGTTCCCGAATGGCTTCCAGTTCATTTAAAAAGGCTTGTACATTATTGATAGCCGTTTGGGTTCGTCCCTGTTCCAGTTGCCGCTTCACATTGTCCAGATTGGCCTGAAGGCTTCGGCAGATGCCGGGGTTGGAGATCCACCCGAGTTCACAGGATTGAGTTTGGTAATTGATTAGGGTGTCAAGGAAATTTATGAGATTTATTTCATCCGGCCAGACTTTGGGAGCAATGGTAATGCCCTGATGAGATTCCTCCTTCCAATCAAGAAAAATTTCATTATCGGTAAAGCCGGCTTCTTTAAGGCTATCAAACTCAGTCATCGTAATGGGCCGGACAAACCCTTGGGTGTAAAACGGCATAATGGCTGGTAATCCACGGGAAGGAAAAGAAATGCTTATTGATTCTCCTGGTGCTAATCCATTTTCGGGAGGAAAATTTATAAACCGGCTTGCCGCTGCTCCCGACACATATCCCTTGTTGGATCCATCAATGTACCACTTTTTTGTTGCTGGGCTTGGGATATCTATATTTTCATCATAAAAAGATTGATCCTCGATTAAGAGGTCAAAACCAGAAAGCACTTGTTCACTCGAATCTGCGTTGGTGATTTGATATTCAAACAGGTATCTTGCGTTTTCTGATATGGTTACCTTAGCAGAGAAAATCCCATAGGCCTTGTTTGGACGTTCAAGGTTAATTTGTGCAAAGCTTAGCTGTATAAATGCTATTATCAGAAGCAAGAATGTATTTATAAATTTTATAATCATTTTTATCCTCCTATCCATCTAAAGTGTGGCCAATATAATTTGGGGTCGTCGTTTTTAGGGTCCCGTAGCGGATTAGACTGTTCCTCATCGATAAAACTCCAGTTTTTTCGTCTCATTAAACGCTTATACTTATTCAACCAATCTTCACTAGCAATTCTAACTGTTCGCTCCCTTTCTTCATTGGTAATGGGGTGGGTAACGGTAACCGTTGTATCTTGAATTACAAGATTTTCGACATCTATATCTTTTCCTGTTCTGTGACTTCTATGTCCCCTTGCTGAATTCCAATTGTTGTTAAGGTCAAATAAACCTCCCCACTTCAGACTTATGTCGTTTAAATACATATCTCCGCTTGTATTCCATGATGCATTGGAAAAGTCAGTCGCAGCATCTATAAGATTATCTTTGGCAGACTCATTATAAATGTAATGATTGTTTGGGTGGGCACCGTTTGCACCTGTCAAACTGTAATCCTCTCCTTCGGGAAATTCAATTAATTCGTCTACCATAATAATAATTTTAGCACTATCTTTACCAGATGTCTGTGATGAAGAGGCCACAATCCATTCTTCCCCGGCTATTTCGGATGAGGTAAACGCAGTGGTAAAAACACCATTTTCATTGGTTACACCCGATATATTTTCCAGGGTTCCGGTAACACGTTCTCCATTGTGTTCATGTCCGCCGCTGTTGGGCACGGTTTTAACCTGCAGTGAACACGGAAACCCCTTCAACAGGTTCATTTTCTTTTAGTGCCTGCACGGTAACGGTGGTACTTACATCTCCTCCGGTTCTTTGCGGGAAAGCTCTCGGGAAATAGTTGATTTGTGAACCCCGATAATTTCTGCGATTTTAGTTTGTGAGTGTCCTGCATGGAGCAGCGCATTAATCTTATGGCGATCTTGTAGGTCAAGTTGTTTGTATTTTTGCATAGTAACACGAATATAAGCCGCTTGGCCGAAAACCCTGAGGGATATCCCTCAGGGTTATTTTTTTCGTGTTGCACTTATGACTTGAACTCAGGATATGAAAAAATTTAAAAAAGCCGATCAAGTTGAATTAAAGCCTCTGAATGAGGACATATATGATGAATTCTCTATCCAGGAGCTTGAGCAACGATTAGAAACAAAACCATGGATATGCGGTGGCAATTGCAATGATTTTGATGTTGAAATCCCAGAAGAGCAAATACTGGATATACCTGAACTATAATATTTATTTTAAAACAGATAAGGGATAAGAGTCTTAGAAAATAGCACCTAACTTTTTGATATTAATTTCAAAGTTATCTCTAATTTCTAAACTTGATCTAACTACGGGTAGGGAGATATATGAGTCTTGATATTAAATAGTTGTTTGTTGCAAATTTAAAGACTCTTATTTCTGGTTTTCTAACTTAAAAGCATAAGTTTTTTAATAGAAGGCTAGTAGAATGGTAGACTTGAATGACATAAAACTATTAGATGTACAGCCTCTTTCATCTTCGAGCAAGTATCAATTATTTGTAATTAGCTACCAAGACAGACATTTTGAAGTAAGTGAATCAGTAGCAGCGTTGATTGAAATATTAAAAGTTACAAACTCAGAAGTGGAAGTTGCTCTTGAACTTTCACGAAAAAATGGAATAGAGTATTCACAAGAGGAAATAAAAAAATTGGTAAACACTTATATTGATCCAATCTTTAGGCCAAAGAGTGAAAAGAAAGATTCTTACATTTGGCTAAAAAAAGAGTTTTTATCAAGTAAGTCTCTTAGTCCACTCACTCATTATTTTAGCTATCTCTTCAAGCCTGAAGTTGTTATAGCATTTACAGTATGTATTGCTATAGCACAAATTTGTTTTTTTGTATTTGCTACTAATGGACAGTCCATTACTAGTTCACATAGCATTGAATCATTTTTACTCGGAGGTGGGCTTTTTTTTCTTTCTGTTATATTTCATGAACTTGGCCATGCATCTGCTTGCAAATATTATGGAATTGAACATGGCCATATTGGTATAGGATTATACCTGCATTTCCCAGTTTTTTATGCTGATGTATCAAATATCTGGAAGCTAAGAAGAAAACAACGAATCGTAGTGGATTTAGCTGGGATCTATTTTCAATTGCTATTCTTACTTCCAATTATTTTAGTACATTTTATGACCAATTTGGATCTTAAATATGTTATTTATGCCATTAATTTATCCTTCCTTTTTGACTTAAATCCCTTTTTTAGATTTGATGGATATTGGGTGTTTACAGATCTTTTGGGGATTGCCAATCTTAGACAAAGAACCAATGAAGCAATAAGTTATATGATAAAAAAGATGCGAGGTAAAGAAATATTGGAGAAGCCATACCTTTATAAAATAAATGCTAAAGAAAAGTACATTTTTTTAGGCTACATAATAGTATCAAACTTGTTTTTCGGATATTACATCTTGTATAAAATACCGCTTTTTCTCTATCAGTTTGTAAGAACTATACCAAATGATCTTCAATATATTTTTGAGAGTTTTACCAGATTAGATACACCATTTCCCTTCGAATTGTTAGGGCCTGTTTTAATACAACTAGGATTTATTTTGTTAATTCTATATATGTTCTTTAAAGTTTTGTCAAGTATATATAATTATACCACAAATAAATTATCATGAATAGAAGACTGGTATTGTTTTTTTTATTGATGTTACCTTTTTCGGCTATCGCTCAAACTGTAAAAGGTAAGGTGTATACTGAATCTACTGTCCAGGATCCTTTGGCTTTTGTTAACATTGGAATTATTGGAACTACCGTAGGGACAGTTTCTGATGAAGAAGGGTATTTCACTCTACCTTTTAGAAAAGAACATCTTAATAAACAAGTTAGATTCTCCATCATTGGGTATAAATCTAAAGAGTATAAACTGGACAATTTATTGAACCAGTTTAATGAGATTAAGATGGAAAAAGATACAGTTCAATTAAATAAAATAGTTGTAACTGATTTTCGATTAAAGAAAAAAGACAAGGGTACAAAGACTTCCTCTAAAAGAATTGTTACAGGTTGGAACAGATATATTTTAGGTGGTGAACGCGGAATAAGGATTAAAGTTGGTAGTAAGCCCATATCTGTGAAAAGCCTGCATTTTCACGTAGCTAATAATGGATTTAAAAAGGTGTTATTAAGATTGCATTTTAGAAATTTCAAAGATGGTGTTCCTTTTCGACATGTAGTTAATTCTGATATTATAATTCCAGTAAATATAAAGTCTGGGTGGGTAAATGTAGATCTTGAAGAATACGATTTGGTTTTTGAGGAAGATGTTGCAGTTACATTGCAACCTGTGCACAGAACTGGGGAGTGCCTTGAGCAAGAAAATTGTTTTCATCTTTCTTTAGGCATGTTCAGGATTTTTAGTCCTAATTGGCTTGTTTACAAAATTTCCAGTGAAGCTGATTGGGAAATAAAAAAAATATACAGTCCGGGAATCTATTTGTCCGTATATGAGTAAATTCTATGGAACAACAAATATCTACAAAATATCGAAACTTCTACCGTGAATACATCCAAAAGCTTTCTATTGATCATTCAATAAAGAGCCGAATCCTTGATGAAAGAATCTTCTCTGGCGACTATAAATTTTACCTTTTCTATCCTCGTCTTTTTTCCGAAGCTTTTAACATTGTTGATGACCGAAATCTGAAATTACTCAGCATTTCTGGTTTTCTTTATTATTTATCACTTATCAGCTTGGATAGGATCTATGATTCCAGAGAAGAAGAATTGAGCCATGGTAATTTGGCAATTATTACAACATGTCAGGAAGAATCAATTAAAATACTCAGTTATCTTTTTGAGCCCGGTTCAGAATTTTGGAAATATTGGAATAAGAGGAAAAGCAAATATTATAGCGCAATGAGTATGGAAAACAATGGTTTTATATCCTCCGAGTCTCAGTATTTTAAATTAGCGGATTATAAAAGTGAGTTTGGTAAAGTTGCGATTGACGCACTTCATCTCCTATCCCAAAAAAAATATACCAGCAGATACAAAGATCTTCTTTTAGCTCACAGGCATTTTTCCATAGCGAATCAAATTGTGGATGATATTCAAGATATTACACTAGATAGAGAACAAGGCCAGTTTAATTGGGTTTTCAGGCATTTATCATCTTTTCTAGAATCTAATGACCTAAATTGTAGTAAAATGAGTTCGACGCAGATAAAAAAATACCTCTACTCTTCGAACCTGGCTGTTAATTATTATATCAAAGCGGGTAACTTTTATAATAGTGCCCTAAAACATGCGGAAAAGGCTCAAGCCACTTTATTTCACAAGAGTTTAAAGAAATTACACAAAGAAAATGACCACCGCATTAATACTATAAATGGATATAATATGATTCTAGAAACAAGGGCAAAGGTAAATAAAAGTAAAATACGTAAACGCGCATCTTTTCTTAAGAAACTTTCGATGGATGAACTTGACCATTCTCTTCAGGATGGCATAAATTACTTACGCTCGACAATCGACGATACGTACAAGTGGCATGATTTTTTAACGAATGCCGGGCTAAGTACTGGTTGGGTAACGTCCTATGTGGGATTTCAGTTATCTGAAGCTGGACTAGCAAGTGATTTAGTAAAGGATGTAATTGATAGATTGTTGAGGGAAGAAAATATCATATCCGTTGGTGCTTATAATGAAAGCATGATTCACGATGCAGATTCTTTAAATTTTGCTGTTGCTCTTTCAGGGGCTTTGGATATAGATCAACAACGAATATTACTTGATTCTTGGTTTGATTTTCAAGGAAGTGATGGTGGTTGGATGACTTACAACAAGCCTGATGCATTACGAGCACGGCTGGAATTTTCTGCAGATGAAAATGTTAAGGGTTGGACCGAGTCACATCCTTGTGTTTCTGCAGTAGCCGCGTATATCTTAAACTACATGGGCAAGTATCAGAATCGTTATAAAAAAACCATTAAGTATTTGCTTAGCTGTCAAACTGAAGCGGGTTATGTACCCTCCTATTGGTGGACTAACTCAGCATATAGCACTTCTTTCTTTATAATGTCACTTGCGAAAGGGAACGATCATTCTTCAGAATTAGAAAATGCTAAGAAATGGTTAATTGACCAGCAAAATTCTGATGGAAGCTGGCCTATTTCAAAATATAGTTTTGAATCCAGTGCTTTTTACACAGCACTGGCTGTAAAGGTATTGATTAAAACCAGTAAGGAAGAATACAATGCCAATATTGTAAAAGGATTGCTCTGGCTTTTAAATAATCAACTTAAAGATGGTAGTTGGCCAGTAGCACATATACTACGCATTCCCGCAACCGATGTAGTAAATCCAGAACAAGTAAGCCAGTGGAGGGAAAGTTCATTTGGAGTCAACGCTCTAATCGATGATCATATAGGCAACTTTACAACGGCTACAGTACTCAATACATTTTCTTGTTATTTACGATCTATTGGTTCTAATATTGAAAGCAAAGATAAAATAGATTATCGCTAAATATTAGTAAATAAAGACATTTTCTAAGATAGTATGAACCGAATTCTAAATTCAGAGTTCAGAATCCTTTTGCCTCCCCCATGTGTTATACTTCTTCGAATGGCTGGGTCCCGCCGGTTGTCGGGATTCTTCTCTGAGCGGTTCACATTCTTTAAGTGTGTCATGCAAGTCGGATGGAAGCTGTTGATACAATTCGGCACCCTTGGTTTTCCAGGCAATCATTTCATCGCTGACATCTTTCACCACTTTGGCAGGATTGTCAACCAAGAGCTTACGCTTTTCAATTTCCATACCCTCGGGCACAAATGCCAATGCCCCCAACGATGCATTCATCCCCCAGCTCCACACGATCCATAACGACAGCATTCATACCCACCAGGCAATTGCGGCCGATATGAGCACCATGAATGATTACGCCATGACCGATATGAGCACTTTCTTCAAGTATTACAGTGACTCCCGGAAACATATGTATCGTACAGTTTGTCGTGTTAACTATAGTAGTTTTATGGGTTAATAGCCGCACTTGGTGCTGTTCTTGAGGTGATTTTATAGGTTTCAGCTTCTAAGAAAGAGGTTGATCTTGCAGTTTTTCCCAAAATAGAAAAGGTTCGTAACTTATTTTAAAAATAAATCACGAACCTTGATCTGAAAAATAGGTACAAGTACAGCTTTATTTAGTTCAGGGTCTTACTATGTATCCCTGCATTCTATCAAATCACCGGCAATGCCTTGGGCGGACCTCCCTTTAGTATTGGTGAATGTACTCTTAATCTCATTCCTGCTTATGTATGGACCATGACCCGCAGGCTTAATAATTTCAAGCGCTTTGAAGGGAACCGATGTTGTTGTACGATTCACCTGCAACAAAAACGACTGGTAATATCCGGGATCTACTTCGGCCTCAAGATTGAAACTAAAATGTCTGGACCTTGTTTCTGACTTGTCATAGGTTCTGGTTTGGCTTGAGCTAAGGGTATTTTTAACGCTTTCTGAGACACTGGTTTTCATAATCTCAATCCCGGCCTCAACACCGACTTCCACTCCTATCTCGGTAGATTGTCCACTTGTTCTTGAAGAACCCCAGCTTTGGCTCTCCTCAACATCAGCACCAAGTGTCTGCGAGATTTTAAGGGGCCTATTCACTCCCTTTCCACAATTATGGGCTGAATAGTATGCGGTAGATGAATGACTAAGATCTGCTGCTGTGGTTGTTGTAGTTATCTTATCGATTTCGTAGTCTACTATATGGAGACCTGCGGTGGAGATCGGAACACCACCGATTCCTTTCACCAATTTGTTCCGATTCACTTCGGCCCATTGGTGCTTATACCGGCCGGCCGTATTAAGGGTTGGATTGGGCCCTTTATCCCAGCTTACTCCGCTCTGGAGTACAAGCTCTCCGCCATTCGTTATAACCACGTGGTCGGCATGGGTACCGTATGTGCCGCTGGACCATCTGGAGACTCCCCCGTCTTTAATAGCTTTATTATACAGAACGAGGTTGCCATCGCCCTGCATTTCGAGACTCGTTGCGTTTGGATTTTGTGTGGCATAGCCGTGGCCGCTGTACCAGTAGTTGACGTACGGAGTAGCTCCCCCTTTCCCGGGTGCATTGGATATAATTATAGTAAATCTTTGGTTTAATGTAAGCATCACATGAAATAACCCGTTCTTTGAGACAATACAGCTGCCATTTCCTAATGAGGAGTGTACGAGCATATAGTTCGGTGAACGTTCGCTGCACCTCCCGAGGGAAGCCCAACCGTCTTTCTCCGTTACCGAGCTCTGAGCCATCAGGGTAGTGCCGGGAAGTGCCAGAGCTATCACCGCGCAGGCAGTGAGGGTTCTTTTTAGTATGTTGATTATTGTTTCCATGGTTTTAGGTATTTAGTTATGGTTTGGTTCGTGTTGTTAGTGGTATGCTACCAGCCTTCATCATCAGAATTATTGTCGGAATTGTCAGAACCGTCATCATTCGATTGGGCAGCAGTTGTGTCGGCTGGTATACCCGGCAGGGAGTTGTTTTCGTTAAATATGCCTTGCGAAGTAGAGCCGCTGCCGGTACCTATGCCAAAGTTGGTTTCATTGAGTTTTAGTATGTATGCAAGGGTCTGGTCGTAGATTTGAACTTTTAAAGAATCATCGAGGTTGGTATTAGCAAAGAATTCACACATCCTGTAATACATTTCGCGGGTAAGCAGCACGTTAACGGAACGCCCGCCCAGCCCGCCTTCCGTTTCCCCCTCAGAAACAGCTTCGTTTGTTTTATCCCCGATGTGTAGTAAAGACAAGCCGAGGGATGCATTATCCTGTTCATTAAAGGTGGCATCGGGTGCGGGTTCTGAGCAGATAATCTGCTGATCGTTCTTTTCCCGGACAATGGTTGATTTTGTAGCCGCAGACGTAGTGTAAAATCCATCGCCTTCTATTTTCTGGAATTTTACCTCAAGCGGCTGCATGGAAGAACAGGCGTTTACCGCCATCAGTGAGGTTATAAGAATGATAATCTTTAAAGTCTTCATTTCGGTCTTATTGTAAAGTTTTTGATTTCGGTGCGATATTTCACGGCATAGCGCAACACGCTGTTGTTGCCCTTTAAGTCAAGCTTTTTGGCAATACATCCCCGGTGGTTTTCCACGGTTTTGGGAGTAAGAAGGAGTGACTCTGCTATTTCTGCTGAGGTCTTCATTGCAGCAACCAGCTTCAGCACTTCGATCTCCCGTCCGGACAGGGTTTTGAGTTTATCTAAGTCCATAGCTCAATTAAATACGAACGGGTCAACGAGGGAATAGGGGCCAGCCCTCATTTTTATAAAGGAGAATCAGAGGAAGGAGGGAGAGGTCTAAAGCCGATCTCTGTTTTCTATAGCCCAGGTGAGCAACCTGTTATTTTTGGATTTCAGGTTAAGCTTACGCATAATATTGGCACGATGGTTTTCCACGGTTTTCGGGGAGATGAACAGTTTTTCGGCGATCTTCTTCGTGGTATTATTCTCAGAGATAAGCTGAATAATCCGTTTCTCCGAAGCGGTAAGACTGGCAACGCCGTTAGATTTAATTTCACCGGTATATTTGATGGATGGATCATTGGCTGCAAGTTCGATGGCTACCCGAATCTGGTCTTCTTCAAAGGGTTTGACGATATAGTTCTGTGGCCGGCTCTCTTTGGCTCTCTGTAGAATACCGGCATCGGAATGGGCTGTAATATATATAACGTGAACATTCAGAAACCGGCTGATAGCTTTTGACGCCTCGATACCATCGGTGGCATTTTCTTCGAGATTGATGTCAGAAAGCAGAAGATTTGGCAAAAACCGGTGTGCTACAGCCTCAGCTTCGGCAGCATCATTGGCTATTCTTATTTTCTTGATACCCATTGTCCGGATGATCCGCTCCACATCACGGGCTATAACCATCTCATCATCCAGTATGAGCACTCTCAGGTCTTTCATAGTTCACCTATCGGTATGTCAAAGCGATGGACGGTACCATCTCCGTTTTGCAGAGTGGCTTTGGCTTTTAGTTGTTTGGTCATATCTGTAACAAGCAGCATGCCCAGCGAGACTCTTTTTCCGTTTTGATCCTTGTTTTTTTTCGATATTCCAGTGCCATTATCAGAAATGAGCAGCTTCAGCGTCTCCAACTGCCGGCCGGCCTCAATGCGAATGATACCTGAATCACGGTTTTTAAAGGCGTGCTTGCAAGAGTTGCTGATGACCTCGTTGATCATGAGCCCGAGTGGAATCGCCGTTTGCAGATCAATTTTTACCGGTGCAATATCGTACTGCAGCTTAATAGTGCAAACGGTATCTTCATAAAGCCGTTTCACATGTTTTGCCAGCCGGGGAATATATTCGGAGATATCGACCTCTTTGAGGTCGTCATTCTGGTAAAGTATCTCGTGAACGGTGCTTATACTCTTGATCCGCCCTTTACTGGATCGGATGGCGTTGAGGGCAGATTCATCATGTACATGCTCGGCCTGCAGGTTTAGCAGACTTGTAATGATTTGCAGGTTGTTTTTAACCCGGTGGTGAATCTCCTTGAGCAGCAGTTCTTTCTCGTGCAGATTCTTTTCTATCTCTTTCGTACGTTCGCGCACCATTTTTTTGAGGTGCTCTTTTTGATGCTGCAGTTTTCGGGTCCGGTAGTGGGTGTAGGTCACCACGCATCCGGCAATAAGCGCCAGCCCAGTCAGGAAATAAAATACCATTGCTGCACTGCTGAGGTGCCAGGGCACAGGAATGGAGAAGGAGAACAGAGCTGCCTCACTTACGTTTTCGTAGAGGTCTTTTGCACGTACTTCAAAACGATAATCGCCGTGTGGCAGGTTGGTATAGTCTTTTTGGGTTTCGGGAGTCCAGTCGCTCCAGGTTTCTTCAAAACCCGACAGGCGATAGCTGTAAAGCACTGCTTCCGGCCGCTGGTAGAAAGTGGATGAGAACTGAAACCGCAGGGCGCGCTGATCCGGATTCAGCTCAGGCTGTGTAAAGCCTTGGGAATAACCGCCCCCGAAAATCAGCGAGTCGGAGTCTGCCGGCGTCACCGAATTGAAATTGATGCGTATGCCGGCGTTTTGGTTCACCGAATGATCGGGATCGTATCGAATTACTCCCTGATTGGCTACCATCCATACCAGGCCATCCGGATCAAAATG
>JAKURD010000015.1 GCA_022450045.1 Gracilimonas sp.
GTCGGTATATACGGACCACCAATTTAATCGAACGGGCTTTTGTGGAGCAGAAACGTCGCACGATAGTAATTCCAGCCCATATAAATGAGAAAGGAGCGATGAAACTGGTCTATGGAAGCCTGATCCGCGCCGCACGAGATTGGCAACGCGTAGGCATGGATCCGCTGGAACTGGCAGAATTGAAACACCTGCGAAAAACAATGATTCCTGATGATGAAATAATAACCGAAAACAACAACATCTCATACCAACTGGCTGCATGACTTCTTATATTTTTACACAGCTTTTGGGACTTGACCCTTCCCTCGGCACACTACATATCAAATGTATGAGTATATTTTAGCAAAATAGCACGATTTTCCATAAACGGTAATCGGGGGAATCCCATATTCATTTGATCTCTAATGGTATTGATGGTTTCATTATAAACAAGCCACAGATCCTGCCCTTCCCTGAAATTATAACGAAACCTCATATTCAAACCTGCCAACTCATTTACATTGCTGTATTGGATAAATGCACTGGTTGATAATTTCTTGTTGAACGCAAATTGTCCTCTTAACTGTGCTAAATGAACGGTGAAATCAGTTGTGGTTCTGTTGAACCGATCAGGAAAATCTAATTTTGTAATCTGATAACTACCGTCTAATTCAAAATGTATATTAGCTATCCATCTCGGATTTATTTTCGCCAGGAATCTTCGCCCATCAAATATTTCTCCATACTCAAGAGTGAACTGATTGCGTAAACTTTTATTATCAGGTGTACTGTAGCTCACAGATGCATCAAAAAAGTCATAGTCATCAATAGGAATATAGATCTGTCCTACAAGTGCAAAATCTTCGTTTAGTAATAAATGCTCCTGATTAAAACGGGCGTTCAATGAAAAAGAACTTCCATCTTTAAAGTCTGATCTCCATTCAGGAGAAATGAATCTACTTCGGAGGTCAAAAGTTTCGTTCTCAAAAATATTAAAACTCCCAACGTTTACGGAATGAGATTTGAAAATAGAATTCTCATCGGAAAACCAACCGTAGCCAATCCGGTAAAAATAATCAGATGTATTTATGGTACGAAAAAAGCCGATTCCTGGGTCAAATTCACTTCCGGTACGGTTTACAAAAAACCTATAGAATAATCCAACTGAGGCCCTTCTTTGCCATGTGATACGAAAAATGCTGTTATCGGTAAAATTATACCGTTCAGATTCAGCTACCTGATTATCCATTGATTGACTTACTTTAACCTCGATAAAGTCATCTCCGGAAATGTTAAAGTCGCCATCCAAGCCGAACACATAGTTGGAATTACCATCCGCTCCTACTCTGCTGGTAACAATACTTCCTATATATGAACTGGGATTAAGTATATTTTTTTTCAGTCTGATGACACCAAAGTTTTCAGAAGGCAGTATTTCGCTGGAGGCAGTTTGCATATTCAATACGCCGATATCCCAGTCATCAACACGGCCTGTTAACCTAACTCCTCCGTAAATTGGAACCTGATTTCCTTGATCATCCAAACCTATCCTTCGGCTGTAAAAGAGACGGGTATTTCCGAAGTTGAAAGTAAACAAGCCGGAGCGTTGCTGAAAGAATTGCCGTTTCTCGGGAAATGTGATCGAAAAACGGCTTAGATTTAATTGCTGCTCATCCGCTTCAACCTGGGCAAAGTCAGTGTTAGCTGTAACATCTAAGGTCAGATTACTGGTAACGTTATACTTTATATCAAACCCAACGTTTCTTTCAAACTCATTACTGTACTCATAAGAATTTCCTGAACTGTTCAATTGATTTTGCTGCTGATACCCCGTCAATACATAGGGTGTAAAATAAACCGGTCTTCGGGCATCTACATTCTTCAGTCTGATATCTGCTGCTTGAGATGGTTTTATTTCTCCCCTATCCCAGTTTGGTGGAATTGCAGGATATGTATGTCTTTCATTATGATGAGCTAACCATCTGTAAACGATCAACCCCATTTCAGCAGTTCCTTCGTTACTTTGGAATCCAATGCTTGAAAATGGAATTCTTATTTCAGCATACCATCCTTGTTCATCCTGGCTGGTTGCCACATCCCAGAATGTATTCCAGCTGCTATTCACTGCGCTGGACCCTGCTATGTCGTTAGCATCATTGGATATAGATTGATCAAATCTCACTCCGGCAGGGGTGGTAAAAAAGCGAAGTGCATTTTGATTATCATTAAACGGATCAAGTATCACTGCAAAGACATCATCGCCGGAATAGCGATCCCGGTATAAACTGTTCGCTGCAATCGTTGTAACATCTTCAGTAAACATTCTTCCGGCTACGTAGAAATATTCATCATCGTAAGCTACCATTATTTCGGTTCGCTCACTCAATCCCGCTTCAAAAACCGGTTCATATTGGGTCATTGGAAAAGGTGAAATTTCTTGCCAGGCCTTTTCTGCTAATACTCCATCTAATGTAATTTCTTCGGAGAGTCTGTAAATGTCTTGAATTGATTGTGAGTAGCATTCTTTTCCATAAACTGTCACACACATTATTAATACAAGTGCAATGTTGCGCATTAATTCTCTGCAATTTGTTTTTTTAAGACTGTTTAGTTTTAATAAAGACAACTACCAGACCCGCTTCCCTTAAGACAAATTTGATGCCAAGGCGTCCATATCGGAGCTTTCATTTATTCTTATACACAAAAAACCGGTCGATATGGACTCCACCGGTTTTTATTTGATATTTAACGTGAATTCGATATTAAGACCATCTGTTGAGTACGTTGAATGGTCATTTCGCGGCGAATGCCGAAATCTTATGGCTGGTCAGGTAGCGAATACGGAATTCATGGCAGCCATTAGATTCCCGTCTCCACGGGAATGACCAAAAGAATCCATTTTTATCCTTTTAACTTAGTTCTTATCTCGAACTCACATTATTTATAAAATCCTTTATTTAACGTGAATTCGATATTAAGACAATCGGTTGAACATGTTGAGGGTACATTTCGCAGCAAATGCACGAAATCCTATGGTTGGTCAGGTAGCGAATGCTGAAATCATGGCCACCATTGGATTCCCGTCTCCACGGGAATGACCAAAAGAATCCATTTTTATCCTTTTAACTTAGTTCTTATCTCCAACTGACGTTTATTTAAAATCCCGGTAGCAACATAACGGCATTTTGCACCATGCGGCTTGGCCCTACCCAGAACATTCGGTACTGGGTATTATCAAGGAGAAATACTACTTTGCCACTGCCTATATTCTGAACGGCTGCGAATGCCTCCCCCCTGGCTTTTTCTTTGTTCTCTTCTGAAGCATAACCGGAAGCCATCACTTCTCCTTCTTTCACATAGTATCCTACGGTTTGAAGAGAGTTATTAGGCACGATCCCATTATCTCCAAATTTCAGTGAATAGAGTTGCTCAGTTAACCCAAAAGCCAGTGGATTTGTATTGTCTATAATACCTTTGAATGCAGAACCGGGGATTCTTTCCAGCCCAAATACATCCGTGCGATCAGCATATTTGGTATAGGCTTTGTCCTCAACCTCAGTGCTGTCGTCCTCTTCTTCTTCGAACAGTTCCACATCAGTAAAACCTGATCGGTCCGCAGTAAGCCACGATGCACTGCCTTCGGTTCCAATAAGTACGCCACCATTCCTTACCCATGATTTGAGGCCTTCGATCTGAGAGTTATTCAAAACCCCACTCAATCCACCCCATGCTCCAGGCATTAAGATCACATCGTATTCGGCTAAGTCAATACTGTTGAAGCTCCCTGATCTAATTCGATCGATACCGAATTCTGTCCACTGATCAAATAGGAACCAAAGCTGACCGGCTGTATAAGAGCTGAACGGAGAATCGACCATCAGTGCTACTTTAGGCTCTTTCACAGGCTCACTGTCACTTGAGGCAAGATCCATTCCCTCATCCATACGACCTGTATCAAAGCCTTCGACCACTACACTTACCTCTTCGGCAAGTTGTCGCATATCTGCCTGAATGCGGGATCTTTTCTCATAATTACGGCCTATCAATACAACCAAACTTCCTTCCGTATAGGAGGTTCCCTTATAGGTAAAAGTTCTTCCTGCACTTCGGACGTTATATCCCATATCCCAGAGTTTCGCCAATGCTTTTGGGGCGTGACGCTGTTTCCAGTCGATTACATACGCATATTGTGCGCCGCCATTTTCCAGTATAGCCGGATAGCTAAGTTCTTCAGTCAGCTGCTCGGTCGGTACTCCCACATTATTGGTCGTCCAAACTGCATCTAAGTTGTAAGCTAACGGAATAGACCATGTAGCCATATCATACATCACCGAATCCTCTATCTGCATTTGATTGCGGAATAACGTATTAACAAAAAGATGCTTTGGCTGATCGGTTTTAATAATGAAATCACCTGCTTCAAAACTTTGAGTTGAAGAGCTTGCATCCCAATAGCTGTACGAATTTCTTTGATTAAAATCCTCTGTGGCCCGCTCGATCCGCACATTGTGTTTCATCAGCATGTTGATCACCTGATAGGTGTAATCATTCTCATTATTCTTCAGGATATAAGCTTGTGTATTTCCTTTTTGGGCAGATTGTGATACCGAGTTCTTGAAGTAAGTCAGTAAGCCTTCTTTATTCTCAACAGAAGTTTTAACAATGGAAACCCCATTCGTGTAATGATCAAACACACGCTGACGAAGAGTAAGGATATAATCGTCATCGGTTTCAACAGCACGGCCCCCTCTGCTGTGTCCGCCCTGCTCAGCCAGCATCCCAATTCCACCCATCACACTTGGGTAGGATGACCCATATCCGGGATAGAAGAAATCGAAAGATTCGCGAGTGGCATAATTCACATTCGCTTTATCAAACTCTTCGATCAAACCGCGGCCAAAAACATCTGCCCATTGGTCATACTCATCCGGTAATTCCAGGTTTCTGGGTGTAGTTCCCGGCATGGCAAAGTAGTTGTTGTTGAAACCCTGCTCATGAAAATCCATGTGTACCTGTGGCATCCATTCCTGATATGCTGCAATACGTCCCTGGGATTCAGGATGCACCAGCCATACCCAGTCACGGTTCAAGTCAAACCAATAGTGATTGGTACGTCCGCCCGGCCAGATCTCGTCATGTTCCAGATCGTTGGCATCGGTATTCAGGATATTAGCCTGAGATGATTTGTACCAATACACGTAACGGTCACGGCCGTCCGGGTTCATCATAGGATCGATGATAACCACTGAATTTTCCAGCCAATTCCGGGTTTCAAAATCTGTTCCTGCAACCAGCCGGTAAGCCGTTTGCATGGCCGCCTCACTGCTTGAGGCTTCATTTCCATGAACATTATAGCTCATCCAAACAACCACAGGTTTTCCTTCGATGGAAGCAGATTCCGGATTATTGGCTAACCCGACATTCGCATTCCGAATGGATTCTATATTATTCATGTTGTCTTCTGAAGTGATTACCGCATAATAGAGGTCACGCCCTTCGTATGTGGTGGCATATTTGTGAAAGGAGATCCTATCAGATTCTTCGGCAAGATTCTTAAAGTAGTCCATAACCTGATAGTGAAAAGTGAATTCATCTCCAAGTTCATAACCAAGATATTCGGCTGGTGAAGTAACCCCGGGATTATAATTCAGATCAGGGTGAAATTGAAAACGCTCAAAAGCATCCTGCTGCGCAAAAGCAAGCGTTGATGCCATTAAAAAGGTGAGAATAGTAACTGTATATTTCATGTTGAGAAGATATTTGTTAAAGCTATTTCGCTTAAATTGATATTTAAAATAAAGGTAATTATTAGAAATTAATCACATTTTAAAAGTATGTGTATATTTAATAAGAATAGATCTGTTTTCATTTCTTGGTAATTCAGCTATACCGTATCGGGAACCATCCAGAACGGTGTTTAACGTTTGGTCAAAAACAATCCAAAGATCCTGCCCTTCCCTGAAATTGTATCGAAACCTAAAGTTGGCCCCTGCCAAATTAGCCACGTTGCTATACTGAACAAATACGCTTGTTGAGATCTTTTTATTGACTGCAAATTCACTCTTTAACTGTCCTACATGGGCATTAAATTCCGTTTGTTCACGCATATTCGTATCAGGAAAACGCAACATTGTTAATTGATAGCTACCTGAAATTTCGAGATGAAGATTGGCAACCCATCTTGGGTCAATTTTATATTGTGTACGGGTTCCATCGAAAAGCTCACCATATTCAAAAGTTAATCTA
This sequence comes from Gracilimonas sp., assembly GCA_022450045.1. Classification (GTDB taxonomy): domain Bacteria; phylum Bacteroidota; class Rhodothermia; order Balneolales; family Balneolaceae; genus Gracilimonas. The sequence continues at coordinate 6,226 of JAKURD010000015.1, forward strand.
CTCATAAGCCTCCTTGTACGTGGTGAACTGTAGCTGATCGATCCCTCAAAAAAATCATAATTCGATACCGGAATATAGATCTGGCCCGCCAGATCAAAGGCTTCTGTTACCAATAAATGTTCCTGGTTATGCTTAATTGAAGATCTTAAAGAGCCATTATTTTTAAAGCTGCTATTCCAATTGAATGCAATAAAACGACTTCTCAGATCATAAGTCTCATTTTCGAAAATATTATAACTTTCAACATTAAAGGAATGCTGATTAAAGACAGAATTTTCCCCCGGCCGCCATCCATATCCTAAACGGTAAAAATAATCTGAGGTATTTATTGTTTTATAAAACCCAATACCCGGATCGAAATCCTGACCGGTGCGATTTACAAAAAATCGATATAAAAGTCCTGTGCTTGCCCTTCTCTCCCAGGCAAGCCGGAATATGCTGTTATCACTAAAACTGTTTCTTCTGGTTTCCGGCACATTACTGTCAATAGATTGGCTGACTCTGAACGTCAAGTAATCATCACTATATACATTCAGATCGGCATCCAGACCTAATACCACATTCGATGTACCATCAGCTCCAATACGGCTGGTGACAATACCTCCTGTATACGAACTAGGATTCAATATCCCCTTTTTCAGTCTTAATACTCCGAAGTTCTCAGAAGGTAAGGACTGACTTGAAGCTGTTTGAAGGTTTAAAAAACCAACATCCAAATCACCCACCCTTCCTGTCAAGCGAGCTCCGCCAAATATTCTGACCGGATTACCACTATTATCCAGGCCTATTTTCCGGCTATAAAAAAGACGAGTATCACCGTAATTGAAATCAAAAAGTCCGGAACGTTGCTGAAAAAACTGCCTTTTCTCAGGATAGAAAATAGAGAAACGTGTTAAATTCAATTGCTGTTCATCATTCTCCACCTGCGCAAAATCCGTATTGGCAGTGAGATCCATTGTAAGATTATTGGTAACATTATACTTAATGTCGAACCCGAACTCATTTTTAAAATCATCCTCATATATAAAAGAGGTCCCTGATTCATTTAAAGCATTTGTGTTCTGATGAAGAAATCCGGACAAGGCATAAGGAGTAAAGTATATTGGTCTTGGAGCATCTACATCATTGAGTATAATGTCCTTTGCTTTAGAAGGTTTAATTTTGCCCTCATCCCAATTTGGCGGTATCTCAGGATAAATATGCCTTTCATTGTGATAAGACAGCCAGCGATAAACGATCAACCCCATTTCAGCGACCCCATCTTTGCTTTGAAACCCAATACTGGAAAATGGGATCCTCATTTCAGCAAACCATCCTTCTTCGGTCTGTGTAGTTTCTACATCCCAGTGCGTATTCCAACTTCCATTAATTGGGCTGTTACCCCCAATAGTATTCGCATCATTTGAAATTGATTGGTCAAACCTGGTACCTGCGGGAGTCGTAAAAAACCGCATCCCATTTTGATCATCATTAAAGGGATCCAATATCACCGCAAAAACATCGTCCCCACTATATCGGTCACGATACAAGCTATTAGCAGTAATAGTAGACGGGTCCTGAGTAAACATTTTAGCTGATATGTATAAATACTCATCGTCATAAGCGGCTCTGATCTCTGTCCGCTCACTCATATCTCCCAAAAAAACCGGTTCATATTGGATCATCCGGTAAGGATCGATCTTGTCCCAAACAGGTTCATTTATGATCCCATCAAGTGTAATTGGTTCGAATAGCCTTTGAATTTCAATAGCAGATTGTGAATAACTATTGTTCATCAGAACTATTGCTAACAAACAACTACTTACAATTTTAAACCCCATTTATCTGACTCAGAGTTACTACAATTTTGATGGTAATCAAGTGATTATCGGCCTGTACATTTTTAAATTTCAAAAATGTAATCAATTGATTTATATAAAAAGGTGATTAGGTTTGTTAAACTCTGAAAATTCATTCAGCCATAAACCCGGTTATTTTTTTGGTAAAAGAGCTCATCATAAATTTCTGCTAACATTCTAATAAGTTCTTTGCTTTTTCAGGATTTATATCAATTTTGAAGCATGAAAAAAGTTCTGAAAGTAATATCTATCATTTTAGCAGCTACTCTGATCATTGCAGTAGCGGCAGCGTTTATTATTCCTATCTATTTGAATGAACCTCTCAAAAAAGCCTTCATTGAAGAGTTCAACCAGCAAACGGAGCAAAATTATCAGCTTGATTTTGCTGACATTGACGTCAACCTTTTCAGACGTTCCATTTCTGTTGATTCCATCTCCGTTCTTCCCGACAGTACCTCACCTCATGTTCAGCAGATCTCAGTGGCTTCCATTTCGGTAAATGGGATCAGTTTGTGGAGTTTATTCAGCGGCTCTTTCCCCGATTTCAACTCCATTACTGTCACCGAACCGCATGTAGAAATTCTTGAGCGTGATCTTTCTACCTCTCTTTTATCGGGCAATGACTCCGGGAAATCGGATGAAGCACTCGGAGACCTTGACACCTTCAGCCTTTATATTGACAACGGAAGCGGGACCATCACTACATCGGATGGTTTAGAATTGTTCTCGATCAGTGATATCTCTTTAGAAGCCGAGAATGTTGATGTAAACAAGTTGCTTGATGGCTCTGAACTACTGTTTATGGAACATCTTCTTATTCAGGGGACAGGAGTTAAATGGAATATTCAGAAAGACTTTTATGACCTTACTATTGCCAACTTCAATTTTGATAAACAAGCAGGGTCATTTTCTATTGCTAATGTGGCACTTACTCCCTTATTGCCTAAGTATGAGTTTTCTGAAACCAAAGGATTTCAACTGGACCGTATCAACCTTGAAATACCAGCTCTTTCCCTATCCGGAATGGATCTCAACTCTCTGGCCAATGAGCATATTAATGTGGAGGAACTTACCATTGATCAGCCCTGGATGGAGGTATTTCGTAATAAACGGATCGATCGAAGAGAAGGATTGAATGTGAAACCTTTGTTAAACGAATTAGCACATTCTGTTGATTTTTCTATCGGGGTGAACAACACCACCATCTCCGATGCTACCATCATCTATGAAGAACATAAAGCTCCGTCCGATTCCTCCGCAGCCATCTCTTTCGATGATCTTGATGCAACCATTTCAAATATAAGGACCGTAAGTCACCCGAGTTTTTCCGAGGATACCCTTAAACTAAACGTTGAAACCTTGTTCATGGACACCGCCCCGCTCACCGTGGATGTCCGTTACCCCGTCTTTAATGAAGCCGATCTTCATACCGTTAAAGCAACTCTGGGCAGTCTTAATCCGAAAGTAGCCGGAAATATGCTCGAGCGCTCCGGGTTTGTACGGGTTGAAGAGGGGCTGGTAGAAAGTCTCGAAGCAGAATTTGAACTAAATTCTGAATCTTCTTCCGGAGAAGTCTTAATCTTGTACCGGGATCTGAAGATCTCTTTCTTAAATGAAGATACCGGTGAACAGGGATTTGGAGAAAAATTCAAAGACTTTATTGCGAATACTTTTTCTATAAAATCTGATAATATGGAACCTGATCCCACTATTGGTGAAATTGCTTTTGAACGAGAGGTTGAAAAATCCATTTTTGCCTACTGGTGGAAATCACTCTTATCCGGAATCCAAGACACTATTAAATAAACCATGAGTACTTCTCAAACGACTCCCACATTTGATGATATTAAACAAGCTCATCAGCGAATATCCAAACATGCCCACCAAACCCCTGTTTTGAACAGCAAACAAGTAGATCAAAAAACGGGCGGACGTATTTTCTTTAAGTGTGAAAATTTTCAAAAGGTAGGAGCTTTTAAATTTCGAGGTGCTTCTAATGCTATCTTTTCGCTGAGTGAGGAAGAGGCCAAAAACGGCGTGGCCACGCATTCCTCCGGAAATCATGCCCAGGCCGTCGCTTTAGCTGCGAAAATGAGAGGCATTCCGGCCTATGTAGTGATGCCTGAAAATGCTCCAAAAGTGAAAGTGAAAGCGGTTAAAAACTACGGGGCTGAAATAACCTTTTGTGAATCTACCCTGGAAGCACGGGAATCTACACTGGAGCAAGTGGTTGAAAAGACCGGTGCCACTTTCATTCATCCTTATGATGACGCCCGAATTATTGCCGGGCAGGGAACAAGTGCCATGGAACTGCTTGAAGACCATCCCGACCTCGATATCATTATAACCCCGGTGGGCGGAGGAGGACTGCTGAGCGGAACTGCTCTTGCTGCAAAATCCATGAACCCGGATATCATCGTGATTGGTGCTGAACCGGCTAATGCGGATGATGCCTTTCGCTCCTTTAAGTCCGGCGAACTAATACCGGTCAAAAACCCGGATACCATAGCTGACGGCCTACGCACCTCTTTAGGAAAACTCCCATTCTCGATCATCACCGAACATGTAGATGATATCGTGACCGTTCCCGAAGAATCTATAGTTGAAGCTATGCGCTATGTTTGGGAGCGATTGAATATGATCATCGAGGCTTCCTGTGCGGTCCCCGTAGCGGCTGTTTTTGATGGCAAAGTGGATGTAAAAGATAAGAAAGTAGGGATCATTATTACCGGGGGGAATGTGGACCTGGATAATTTACCGTGGAAATAATTTTTTACTCAACTAAACCACATTGCACTGAAAGTGCAGAGGTTTGGGTTAGGACTGAAAGTCCCACTCTCAACCAAAGTGGTCTTCCTGAGGGTCTAAGCGATTTAGGTCTCGCTTTTTAACATGCGAATGCACAAAGTAGCGGCATTAACGATGTGAACGCCTACTAATATGCTCCGCAATAGGCAAGATCCTTCATTTCTTCAGGATGACTTCATATACACCTGACAAGCAAAGTAGAAAACAGTTTCTTTTTTTTACTTTACCCTCTCTCCATGTTTCATAACCATATCCACATCACTTAAAAGATTGATGTATCGCATAACATCTCCCTCCACAGCAATGATGTCAGCATACTTCCCCTCGCTTACGGTTCCATAGTCATCCTCAACATTCATGAAAAGTGCAGGCCAATATGTAGCTCCTCGAATGGCTGTCATTGGATCTACCCCCAGCTTATTCACCCAGACATCAAGTTCGGTCCAGGTAGACTGACTATGAAACATCATGGGTACTCCACTGTCAGTTCCTACCATCAGCACTACACCTGCCTCCTGTAATTGCTCGAACTTTCGGTCAAGCGTTTTCTTCCGGATCGGGGTCAGCTGGAAATAAGGGAAACGATCAGGATGCTTCAGAGAACTTTCGATATCCGAAATAATATTATCCGGTAAGCCTAAGTGCCATGAGTCATCTCCCAAAAACAGCGGGTGGTCTCTCATATACTCATAGTTATATAAAACTGAAATGGTTGGAGTCCAATACATAGGACCTAAATTCATTTTTGCCGTACGTTCTTTAAGCGCCTTCATCACATCTTCGGGATATTCTGGAGCCGATGACAACCCGGTGTGTTCAAAATTATCAACACCGGCTTCCAGACCTCGCCTTATTTCTTCCGGGCGGTGACTATGCCCTACTACCTTTAAGCCCTGCTTATGGCTTTCATCTACTACAGCCATTACTTCTTCTTTCATCATTTGGTCTTGATCGATCAGCTTTATGATATCCACACCTGCATTAGCTAATTCCCTTACTTTCTGGCGGGCATCATTGGTTCCGTTAATCCCCCAGCGAAATTTTTCGGTTCCGGGGTAAGGCTGGTGCTGCAAAAAAGGTCCTGACATATACATCGTTGGCCCGGGAATTTCCCCATTATTTATAGCCTCTCTTACATTTATAGATGCCTCAAGAGGAGCTCCGAGATCTCTGGCACTGGTCACTCCGGCCATCAAAAGCTGATGAGCAGATGAGGGCATGATCACTGATTCAAACTGATCGATATACGTCGAATCCCAATGCGCATAATCAGTATGGCCGTTAAGCATCAGGTGAACGTGCATATCCCATAAACCCGGCAGAACACTCATGCCTTCTGTTGAAATTACCTCTGCATCTTCCGGAATATCAATGGCTCCGATCCGGCCCACTTCCTTGATTCGCTCTCCTTCAATTATAATTACACTATTTTGGATAGGAGTACTCCCGTATCCATCGATCAATGTACCACCCACCAGAGCCTTTATATCTTGTGAAACACCTATGGAATTAAAAAGCATCAAAAAAAGTGCGGTGCACAGAAGTGGTTTCAGAAATTTAGCAGCAGAAGTAAGATGAGACATAATAGTTTATTTCGTTGACAGATATGGAAATTAGACCGGATTGACAATACAACCCAATAATTACTAACCGTTCGATGATATTTTAATTAGTGCTAAATACCAAGAAAAACTTGTTTACGTCAGTTCGAGATAAGAACTAAGTTAAAAGGATAAAAATGGATGCTTGTGGTCATTCCCGTGGAGACGGGGATCTAAGTATTGCCATGATTTCAGCATTCGATTCCTGATAAACCATAGGGTTTCGGGCATTCGCCGCGAAATAACCATTCAACGTGTTCAACCGATGGTCTTTATATCAAATTCACGTTATTTAGTTACTATTTTATGTCTATTCCCCCCTCAATTTTTATAGTCATTATTTCTTTAATTTTTGTTATTTAAAACCGTTAGCAGAAATACATTGAAGAAAATAAAGCAGGACGATAATTATTTTAATTCTGCTCATGAAACAATTTCCTGGCATTATTCGTCTATTCAAAAAACAATTTTCACTATGAGTAATAAGGGCAAGTACAAACAATACAAATTTGAGAACGATCTGGATCGCGGTGATGACCATGATCCCGATTTTGATCTCGATGAATATATTCGTCAGCAAAGCATGGATCATCCTCGATCCACAGATATCCACGCTCCGGTTGATGAAGAAACCTCCCAGTTTAAGAATGCAATACTTATGTTTTTGGTTTTTGCAGCTGCTTTCCTATGGGCCAACGACTGGAGCCCAACCCAAGCATGGGGAAGTATTTTTGGCGGTGAAGAAGCAAGCACTGAAGTAACAAGTACAACCCCTTCTTTTACCATTCCTGCAATTCCAGATTTTCCTGATATAGCCCCTTTACCAAGCTTAAGTACTGAAGCCGGATTTGTGGATTATCTGAGGGAAATAAACGAAGCTGGATTAGATGATATATATTCAAGCTCAGGATATTCAGCCTTATACCAAAGCGGTGTAACCATAGAATATCTGACTCAACTTAATGAAGCCGGGTACCTGGATAAATTCTCTTATTCTGCGATAATAGGCCTTTTCAATGGAGGCGTATCTCTTGATTACCTGAATAGTCTTAACGAGTCCGGATATATAGACCAATTCTCTTATTCTGCTATCATCGGTTTATATAACGGTGGTGTTACAACAGAATACCTTGACGCACTAAATGAGAACGGATATATAGATACCTTTTCTTATTCCGGTATTATTGGGTTGTTTAACGGTGGTGTAACCGTTGATTACCTGGATCAACTTGCCGAGAATGGATACCTCGATACTTTTTCCTATTCCGGTATCATTGGGATGTATAACTCCGGGGTTACTGTAGAGTTTTTGAATCAGCTTGCTGAAAACAACTTGCTTGAGGGGATGAGCTACACAGATGTTATAGTTGTATTCAACGCTGATAATTAGATCAGTTGAACATTCTATATTACACTTTTCGGTTCGTCCAGGTCACGGAACTGTAATTCATAAAGATGGCTATATAATCCTTGCTGCCCTATGAGCTCAAGATGTGTTCCCTCCTCTACGATCTTACCTTCATCCATTACCAAAATATGATCAGCATGTTGCACGGTTGAAAGCCGGTGAGCGATCACAAAGGTGGTTCGGTTTTCCATGAGTCGTGTCAAGGCTTCCTGAACCTGGGCTTCAGATTCCGAGTCTAACGATGAGGTGGCTTCATCCAATAATAATATCTCCGGATTTTTTAGGATGGCACGTGCAATAGCCAACCGCTGGCGCTGTCCACCACTCAACTTCACTCCTTTCTCTCCAACCATAGACTCATAACCCTTTTCTGTTTCCAGAATAAATTCATGGGCATTTGCATCTTTAGCCGCCTGAATGATCTCTTCTTCGGTGGCATCCAGTTTCCCATAAATGATGTTCTCCCGAATAGTGGTACCAAATAAATGTACCTCCTGCGGAACAATGGAAATGTGATTTCTAAGTGATTTAAACTTTACGTCCTGTATGTTTATTCCATCCACATAGATCGCTCCTTTCCGGGGATCATAAAATCTTGGTAGAAGATTGAGCAAGGTTGTCTTCCCCGCGCCGCTTGGCCCTACAAGAGCCACTGTTTTCCCGGCTTCGGCTTTAAATGAAATTCCTTTTAAAACATTTTTCTCCCCTTCATAACTGAACCAAAGATCTTCGATGACAACTTCTCCCTTAACCGTATTTAAAGCCTGTGCATTGGGATTATTCTCGATCTCAGGAGTTTCTTCAAGCAGCTCGAAAATTCGTTCTGAAGCGCCGGCAGCTGTATTTACCGCGGTATATAATCTGGAGGTCTGGCTGATTGATCGCGAAATATTCAATGCATAAATAATGAAAGCAACCAGGTCACCTGCCGTCAACCGATCGGCAAGTACTTCTTTCCCACCATACCAAAAAATGATTACCAACGTGCTCATGAACATGATTCCCACTCCTGACCAAAAAAATTGAGTCAGTACTACTTTCCGCCGCGCTGTTACAAATAACTTTTCAACCGCATCTTTATAGCGCCCCACTTCATAATCTTCCCTGACAAAAGCTTTTACCAAACGAACGGCACCCAAAGCATCTTCTGCAACTGCTGTGGAATCCGCTAATTCATCCTGAATATCTTTGGAGAGATGTCTGATCTTTTGCCCAAAATAACGGGTAGCCAGCGTTACGAAAGGAACCGTCACAAAGATCACCATACTTAATCGCCAGTTTAAAACTACCATCAATGAGACAGATCCGATCAATGAAAACGTAATGGTGAGTAATTGGGGAAGGGAATCGGTCAGGGCCGTTCGGATGGAGCCGACATCATTAGTAAGCCGGGATGTGATTTCTCCTAACTTTCGCTCCGCAAAAAATTTAAATCCAAGCCGGTGTAAATGCTCATATACTTTCTTTCTAAGATCCGTGATCACCCGCTCACCCACCCATTCAAGGTGGTAATTCCCAAAAAAGGAAAAGGCCGCTTGCAGTATAAAAAGTCCAAATAAACCGATAGCCAGCCAATTAAGCAGCTCGTTATTGCCCGACTCAAACACCGCATCCAGTAATTCGCGAAGCCCCAGAGGCACCGTCAGCCAAACTGCGGATGCAAGAATAGTTGCAATTGTTGCCGTATAAAATCGCAGCCTATACGGTTTGCTCAGGGCAAAGATCTGCTTCAGCGTCAGCCAGAGGGACTTAATAGATTTGTTTTCTTTTTTGTCGTTGTTACTCATGCTTTAATATAAGCCTTCATCAAGAAAAACCGTTCAGGGAAAAATGATAACTTAATGTGAGTTCGAGATACAGTCTGCTTCAGAAGATCCATCTGAAAAATAATTAAAGCACAAGAACTGGAATCTACCAATCGATCAGACGGACTTAGAGCCGTCAGATCTTGACCAGGTTTAAAAAATGAATCCTATAATGATCGAAAATAAATCTAAATCGAAGAAGATTTTTTGCAGTCAATTCACTATCTATATGCAAACAAAAAACAAAGCTATCTGCTTATGGATGGGGAAATTATAACTTGGTTGTTTTTAATTGGAGGCATCCTTTTAATGTTGCTTGAGACCGTACTTCCGGGAGGTATCGCTTTTCTTTTGGGGTTCACCGGTATAGGCGTTGGCATCTTGAGATATTTCGGGCTTCTGGAAGATCCGCTAACCGCAACCTTTATCTGGTTGTTTACCTCCACTATCCTCACTATTGCCATACGTCCGTTCATCAACAAATACTTCAAAGGTGAAAGTTCGTATAAATTGGCGGATGAAGATTATGAAGCTATGGATCAGATCGCAGAAGTGACCGAACCTATCAACGACCTTGATAATGAAGGACGCATTCGATTTCAGGGAATCTCATGGCAAGCCCGTTCGATGGAAGGAAAAATACCGAAAGGGGTACAGGTCAGGATCAAGTACCGCGATAACACCACCTGGATTGTAGAACCGGTAGATGTCATTGACTCACCCAACAATCAACTTAAAGACTCAAACAAAAACTGATATGTGGACCACACTTTTAGTCATCATCGTTTTATCATATTTCGTACTCACGCGGTTATTTCAGATCGTGGAGTTCCGAGAGGAAGTTATTCAGGAACGTCTTGGTAAATACAAGAAAACCCTTAAACCCGGTTTTCACTTCTTGATCCCCTTTGTGGATCGCCCGGCTTACAGCCAGGAAATGCGTGAACAAGTGCTGGATGTTCCAAGCCAAACCTGTATCACCAAAGATAACATTGAGGTAGCCGTAGATGGACTCGTTTACCTGAAAGTGATGAATTCCCACAAAGCCAGTTATGGTATTTCCGATTATCAGGCTGCGGCCGTAAACCTGGCTCAAACTACCATGCGCAGTGAGATCGGTAAAATGACGCTTGATGATACTTTTTCAGAGCGGGAAAAAATGAACGAGAACATCGTTCGTGAAATTGACAAAGCGGCTGATCCCTGGGGGATCAAAGTAATGCGGTATGAGCTTAAGAACATCCGCCCTTCCGGTGAGATCATTGATACCATGGAGCGGCAGATGGAAGCCGAACGTGAAAAACGTGCAGAGATCACCAATTCTGAAGGACACCGGCAGGCGCGTATTTATGAATCGGAAGGAGAACAGCAGAGTCAGGTTTTGGTATCGGAAGCGAACCGGCAAAAGCGTATCAATGAAGCCAAAGGGCGAGCTAAAGAGATCGAGCTGGTAGCAACGGCAACTGCTCAGGGAATCCGGAGGGTGGCTGAAGCTATTGAACGCCCCGGTGGTGAACTTGCCGTAAAAACGAAACTGGTTGAGCAGTACATCAAACAATTCGGAAATATCATTAAGAAAACCAATGTATCCGTACTTCCGACTGAAACTGCTAACCTGAAAACCTTTTTTGAAGGTGTAAGCACCATCAGCGATCACACCAAAGGTTCAGATTCAAGCCCATTTAATAAAACCAAAGCGAGTAATTAAGGAGCATCATCATGGAAATTTTAGAAACAATCAGTAAGGTCTTATTAGGATTATTTTCCATTTATGTGATGTACCAGTTTGTACGATCACTGCGCCTGGTGCCCAATCAGTTCGCTTTTATTGTGGAACGACTCGGTAACTACCACAAAACGTTGGGACCTGGATTTCACGCCCTGATCCCTTTCATCGATAAAGTAGTGTATAAACAGGATCTGCGTGAAGAGACAATTGAAGTGGAGCCCCAGGAATGTTTCACCAAAGACAATGTAAAGGTGGAAGTTGACGGAGTGATCTATCTAAGTGTTATGGATCCCGTGAACGCAAGTTATGGGACCACCAACTATCGGTACGCAGCGGTACAACTTGCTCAAACCACCACCCGATCGGTCCTCGGAAATATGGAACTGGACGAGACGTTCGAAGAACGGGCCGCTATGAGTAAAGAAGTGGTTAAAGTTTTAAGTGAAGTAGAACAATTATGGGGAATTAAAGTCCACCGATATGAGATCAAGAATATCATGACCCCGCGCACTGTCCAAAAAGCTATGGAACGGCAAATGACCGCCGAACGTGATCGCCGTGCCATCATCGCTAAGTCTGAGGGTGTGAAAGGCTCTAAGATCAATGATGCGGAAGGTATTCGTGCAGAAATCATCAACATCTCAGAAGCTGAAATGCAGCGCCGGATCAACGAGGCGGAAGGATATGCTGAAGAGATCCTGTCTATTGCCGAAGCCACGGCAAAATCCATTGAGGAAGTAGCCAATGCCCTCTCCCAGCCAAAAGGAGCTGAAGCCATGAAACTCAAACTTTCTGAAAAATACCTGGACGTTCTATCCGGTTTGGGCCGCAATGAAAACAGCGTGATCCTGCCTAAGGATATTTCTAATTACGAGGCTTTGATGGAAGGACTTTCGTTGAAAGATCTGGACGAGGTGAAAAGCAAAAAATAGTTATCTATCGGCCTGACGAATAACCCGCCTGATCGATGGGTGGATTCGAGCAACTGAGCTTTAGCAATCGATCAGACAGCTCTTTGCAGGATTTGAAGTAACGAGGCAAGTCCAGCCGTCAGATCGTACACATGGTTTTTTCGACATCTCGGTCTGACCGATGATCGGATTCGAGCCACTAAGCCTGTTCTTCTTTAAGCATGTCTAACTTTTGAAGCTTAATTCATCGATCAGACCGGTGATCGGTCAGATCGAATTGGCTGCCATGTCTTGCAGGATCCTGTCCCTTTCCCTCTGGCACATTAATAATACATGGCAACGCCGCAGGGCAAGGGAGCGCACGCTTTGGTGAGAGTTTTGGCTGGTAGTAAAATTTAGGCATTACGGTTACATTCACTTTTCCCCTTTTGAACCATGATTTATGGGATTAAGGGATTTTTAATGATTCTACTCATCCATCATGGAAATCCTTCAATCAAGAAAATCATGGTCCGAAGTGATGCAATTACCACTTCCTCAAAAACACACAGAAATTCTCCCCAAATTTTTGCAGATTAAGGACATGAGGTTAAAGAATATATTTCAACACAACGTTTTACGGAAAACAAAGCTCATTCTGCTTGTTGCAATAGTGGCTTCGGGATGTGCCCCATCTATTTCTCAGTTTAACGAAACGGCTTACCGGCAGGCAGTGGAATTGAAAGTGCAGTCTCTGGCCCTGACTGATAAAGCCACTGAATCCTATGCCGGTCATGCGGCAGGAGCCGAAACTTTGCGGCAGGATTTACACACCGCCTACGAATATGCCAAAGGACGGCCCAATAATGAACTCAGCACGCGACAGTGGGAAATTATGATCGATCCCGAACGCAACCTGGTGGGCGGGTTGCTGGCACGATGGGAAGAAGAAGGTTCCCTTTCGCCGGTGTTTGTACGGGAGTTTCGCGGGGTGATATCCGATGCTTTTGATACCATCATAGGACTGGAAAGCGGTAAAATAAGACCGGAGGAGGTACAGTAATTATGTTTGATTTTGATTCGTTTTTGGATACCCTTAAATCTGATTTAGGAGATGTGATAAAAGAATACGGGCAAGAGTATAAAGAAGATATTCTGAACGATGCCGTAGATTTTGCCTCCAAAACCCAGAGTGATATTGAAAAATGGGCTGCACTGCTTAAAGAAGGTGAGCTCAGCCCAAAAGATTTTGAATTCCTGCTCAAAAGCAAAAAAGACCTGGCCGAAATGGAAACCCTCAAACAAAAAGGCCTCGCCCAAGCCAGGGTGGATAAACTGAAAGCGGATATTTTGGATACCATTGTGGGTTCGGTGAAGAAAGTGTTGTGAGGTTAGTTGCCCTGTCAAACAGGACCCTAACCCTGTCCCTTTCCCTAACGCACTATGTGGTTAACGTGAGTTCGAGATAAAGAATGTTAGAATAGCTGCAAAATCCATCTGCCGGATACTCCGTCCGATGGATGGGCTGATCGATGGTGCAGGCGTAGGGTGTTGGATTAGAATACGAACCGAACGTGGGTGCCCTACCCAGGCAATCGGTCAGATGGACTTAGAGCCATCAGACCGGGGGGCAGGGCAATCAACCCCGAACCCGATCTGATGGATCACCCATCTGATCGATTATACAGACGCAGGATGTTGGATTAGGATACGAACAAGCTTAGGCCCCCAATCAAACAATCGGTCAGACAGACTTGGAGCCGTCAGATCGTACCTTAAAGGCTTTAGCGAGGATAATTATATCGAACTGACGTTAGTTATATTTTTGATGGTTTCAGCAATCTCTTTTTTCAAATAACTATTCTGCATCAATCGGTATGCGTCAAGGGAAAGGGGACGCCTTGGTGAGGATTTTAGCAGTTGGTGACATTTAGCAAAAAATTGGACCACGGTTAAAACTGAAAATAGTTCGATATTCCTTGTTCTGCATTCGATGTTCTTTAGGCGTCTCCCAATGTTTTCATGAAACACCTGCTTTTATTATTTATATTTCTCTTCTTCAATACAGTATTCATCAACAAAGATATTTGAGATAATGAACGCATTAGATCCTGCAGTACAATCCAAAATTGACCAATGGCTTAACGGTAGTTACGATGAAGAAACCAAGGCCGAGATCCGGCAAAAATTGGACAATGAGAAATTCGATGAGCTTACCGACGCGTTCTACAAAGACCTGGAGTTTGGTACCGGGGGACTCCGTGGTATCATGGGAGTCGGCTCAAACCGGGTAAATAAATATACCTTTGGAATGGCCACTCAGGGACTTTCAAACTTCCTGAAAAAGCAATATTCGGGAGAGCACATAAAAGTTGTAATAGCTCACGATTGCCGAAATAATTCAGTGGAATTAGCCAATGTAGTAGCTAATGTATTTTCTGCAAATGGCATTAAAGTGTACTTTTTTGATGCACTCCGCCCTACTCCTGAATTGTCTTTTGCCATTCGGGAGCTTGGCTGTAAAAGCGGTGTGATGCTGACGGCCTCTCACAATCCTAAAGAATATAATGGCTACAAAGCATATGGTGCTGATGGCGGACAACTTGTGGCTCCCTACGACAAAATGGTGATGGAAGAAGTTCAAAAGATCGCTTCGGTCGATGAGGTTAAGTTTGAGCGTGATAATAGCCTCATTGAAATGATTGGGGCTGAAATAGATGAGAAATACCTGGACGAGTTAGTGAAGCTGTCCGTTTCAAAAGATGCTATTGAACGGCAAAAGAATATGAAGATCGTCTTCTCCCCCATCCACGGAACCTCCCGAAAGCTGGTGCCCGCTGCTTTGGAAAGATTTGGCTTTGAAAATGTGATCCTGGTAGAAGAGCAAATGTCTGCTGATGGAAACTTCCCGACCGTGATATATCCGAATCCGGAAGAGAAAGAAGCGCTGGATATGGCTCTCAATAAAGCCAAAAAAGTGGATGCGGACCTTGTGATGGCTACCGATCCGGATGCCGATCGGGTTGGGATCGCCGTTAAGAATCTTGATAATGAATTTGTGCTTTTGAATGGAAATCAAACCGGTGCACTCCTAATCAATTACATGCTTACCGCATGGGAACAGACAGGTAAGATCACCGGAAATGAATACATCGTAAAAACGGTAGTTACTTCATATATCATCGACCGTATTGCAGAATCAAAAGGAGTAGAATGTTTTAACACCCTGACCGGTTTTAAGTACATCGGGGAATTGATGACTAAACTGGAGGGCAAGAAGCAGTTCATTGCAGGTGGGGAAGAAAGCTACGGATACCTGGTCGGGGAACATGTCCGGGATAAGGATGCCGTGATCTCATGTGCCATTATCGCCGAAATGGCGGCTTTTTATAAAGATCAGGGAAGCAGTTTATACGAAGCTCTGCTTGATATGTATGTAGAATATGGCTTATTCCGGGAAAACCTTGCTTCCGTATATAAGGAAGGTAAATCCGGTGCTGAAGAAATTCAGAAAATAATGATGAATTTCCGCGCGAATCCTCCCAAGAAACTCGGTGGGTCTCAGGTTGTAACGGTTAAAGATTACCAAACCTCAAAAGAAAAAAATATCGCAACCGGAAAGATCACGGATATTGAGCTCCCAAAATCAAACGTACTTCAATTTATTACGGAAGATGGTGCCATTGTATCTGTACGCCCTTCCGGAACGGAGCCGAAGATCAAGTTTTACTGCAGCGTAAATACCAACCTGATGAGTCCTGAAGATTACAGTCAGGCCGTTGAGACCCTTGATAAGAGAATTCAAGTCATGATCGAAGCGCTGCAAAACTAAGCCATTTTGGTTTTCGTAGGCAGGCCAAAATATTCTTACTATAAATTTAACGGACTGCCCGATTTCTCTTTACTTTCATAGCTAAACCTCATTAATTATTTGACAAGAATTAACAGAGGCAGATGGAACACTCAGCATATAATTATGTTGTGTAAGTAAATTAGTTACATCTATTAAACAGGAGAAAATTATGAGTGTTGTAAACAGAGAAACGATTGAAAAGCTTATCAGCAAAACTCAGGATATCAATGTCACCATATTTATTCCTACTCATAAAAGAGGGGAAGAAGGAAAACAAGACGCGATCCGTTTAAAGAATATTATTCAAAAGGCTAAAAATGATCTTATTGAAAAGGGATGGAAGGATGCCCGGGTAGATGAATTATTCAAACCTGTAATTGCAAAAACGGAAGAAAATCAATTTTGGCTTCATCAGGAAAAAGGTTTGGCGATCTATGTTAATGAAGAATATTTCGATGTGTTTAAGATCCCGGTCAGTCCTAAGGAAAACTATTATATCTCTGAGAATTTTTTGATCACACCATTACTTGAGCTTCAGAATCATCACAATGACTATCACGTGCTGCTATTGAGCCAGAATGAAACGAAAATGTTTAAAATAGCACCGGATAAAACTACTCAGATAACTTTTGAAAGTGTTCCCACAAGTATGGAGGAGCATCTTAAATACCATGTGCATGAGCGATCGGTGCAGCATCATTCAGGTGCCAGTGGTGGTGGCTCTGTATTCCATGGTCAGGGTGGCGAGCTGGACGAGAACAACAAAGAGCTTGAGCTGTTCCTGAAGCATATTGAAAATAAGGTTACCAAATATCTGAAGAAAGTGAATGGCCCACTGGTGCTTGCCGGACCCGATAAAATGGTATCCTATTACAAAAAGGCGAATAAATATTTTAATGTACTTGATGAATATATTTCAGGAAACTGTGATACCAAGAGCATTCAGGAAGTTGAGGAAGAATCCTGGAGCATTGTAGAGTCATATTTCAGAGAGGAAATTCACAGTGATATTGATCGCTTCAATAACTTGCGAGGCAGCGAATTGATCTCCACTGATGTAAGTGATATCGTGAAAGGAGCTTATTTCGGTAAAGTTGACACGCTGTTTGTGCCTATGGGATTTCATCAGTACGGTATTTTTGATACTGAAAAAAATCAGGTCGAAATATCAGATAATTTAAACGGGAAAGCCGTTGATCTGATCAACTATGCGGCCATATCAGCAATCCGCAATGGAAGTACATTATATGGACTTCAGCAATCTGAGGTACCAAATAACTCCGGACTGGCGGCTATTTATCGCTATAAGTCCTGATCTTTGACTCAAGTTCGGTTCGGATGATAATTTCTTAAAATTCCTGTGAAGAAGAATAAAAATTATTCGAAGCCGGACTTTAACGTCAGATCGAGATAAAAACTAAGGTAAAAAGATAAAAATGGATGCTTGCGGTCATTCCCGTGGAGACGGGAATCTAAGTGTGGCCATTACTTCTTTATTTGATACCTGGCCAACCATAGGATTCAAGCATTCGCTGCGAAATGACTATTCAACGTGTTCTACAGATGGTCTTAATATCGAATTCACGTTATTTTAATCTATACTTCAGGCTTTATTCTCAACCACACAATTATATCTTCCGATTCATCGCCTCTGGTTTGCAACATTCGTCCGGATTCTTTACCTATCCAATAGTAGTATTTACTCTTGGAGTTTTTCCTTGAGATCACATATCTGAGGGCTTCATAATCATTGCCGTGAAGTGTTATTTGTTCTTCACCCAGTTCCTCAATGGTAACTACATCCTTTTTATTGTTTGAAGAATAAACCGCAATACTCCACTTACTCCCTTCCTCTTTATCAATACCATACACCAAGGTTGGAAGCCAGTGAGAATCGTATCTCAACTCGCTAAATTCAACAGAATAGCTGGTATCCTGATTTAACCCAAAACTACTTCTTCGTGCCCGAACACCAACTTTTTCAGTTCCCGTATAGTTAACTGTGATGTTTTGACGGTTTTGCATGACCGAACGATATTTAATTGGAATGAAGCTCTTGAGATCCAGAAGCAAGCTGTCTCTCATTGCAACTCGATGAAAATCTTGTGCATAAGTAATCAATAATGTGCTATCACGTCTTTCAACTTTTTCAGTGATCGTACCTGCTGTTGTTTCTTCCCCATTCATTTCTCTTACATATTCATAGATCTGAATGCCATCCGTTACATTTTCGCCGGAGAGAACCGGAGCTTTTTTCTGTGCGAATACTTCAGTTCCTGCAATCAAAAATAAAACAAGCGCAATAAGCTTAGCTATACTTCTCATGATAAATAAGATAATTTTTCTGTTATGAATACGGTACGAACTTAATGTTCTTCCGGATCTATTTTAATTCGAAGATCTTACCGGCCCTTTGTTGAACCAGGCCTTCCATTTCAAGCTGCAATAAAGTAACCAAAAGTTGGCTCGTATTTACGCCTAATTCTTCGCTGAGATCATCGATCTGATAGGCCTGATTCTCCAAAGCTTCACAAATCTTCGCAGAAGGTTTATCCAGGCCCAGATCTCTCCAGTTCGGTTTTGGAGATTCATTTTCTATTTTAACTTGTTCATCGCCTTCATATTCTACCGGCAACTCTTCTAAAATATCATCTATTGTTTGAACAAGCTTGGCGGCCCCTCTTTTGATCAAATAATTACAGCCTGTTCCTGAGGGATTTCCCAAAGAATGGGGCACGGCAAATACTTCTCTGTTTTGATCAAGCCCAAGATCAGCTGTAATCATGCTTCCACCTTTTATGCCGGATTCAACTACCAAAACTCCCAGACTCATTCCACTTACAATCCTATTCCTGACCGGGAAATTCACTGCATCTGGATTAGTTCCCAATGGATATTCTGTGATCACGGCCCCTCCGCTTTTTACGATATTATTGGCAAGGGCGGTGTTTTTCTTAGGATACAAATTGTCGATACCTGAACCTAATACAGCTACTGTAGATGCCTTATGTTCAAGGGCGGTTTTATGTGCAATGGAGTCGATGCCATAGGCCAATCCGCTAAAGATACACATTCCCTGATCGGCTAATTCCCCGGTTAATTTTTCTGCCATGGTACGTCCGTATGCAGATGTATTCCTGGTCCCAACCACCGCAATTCCGGGTTTTGAAAGTGCTTCAGGATTCCCCTTCATCCAAAATAAAACGGGAGGATCGTAAATTTGCTTTAGTAAAGGCGGGTAATCAGAGTCCGCCATGGTAATGATCTTTGAACCGCTTTTTTCAGTTTCAGCAAGTATCTGATCCACTTTATCCCAATCATCGAAAGAAAGCAAGGATAAAGCTGACGCCTCTCCTATTCCTTCTACAGTTCGAAGTTTCCGCTTGCTTAGCCGGAAGATCTCTTCTGGATCTTCAATATGTTTAAGCAAGTTAAAAACCCGGCGGCAACCAAAGCCCGGGATAATGCTAAGTGCGGTAAGTACCCTAAGTTTCTTGTTGTTCTTTTGCATATTGAATCAATTCCCAAAGTTTCTCTCTCAGTTCATCGACGCCGTGACCGGTTGCCGAAGAAATAGGAATAACGGGAATTTCATCATCAAAGTGAAGTTCTTCTTCAAGCTCAAACCCTTGTTTTAAATCCATCTTTGTGATGGCAAGTACACGGGGTTTATCTAATAAGTCTTTTCGATAAGATTTGAGCTCATTGAGCAGGGCATGGTATTCGTACTCTATGTCTGTCATAGCGCTTACCATGAAGAGCAGTACATTATTTCGCTCGATATGTCTCAGGAATTGAATCCCCAGGCCTTTTCCTTCATGGGCTTCTTCAATGATTCCCGGAATATCCGCCATTACAAAACTTCGATAATCTTCGAATTTAACCACTCCCAGATTAGGTTCCAGCGTGGTAAATGGGTAATCTGCGATTTTTGGTTTGGCGTGAGACAGGGCTGAAAGTAAGGTGCTTTTCCCCGCATTTGGGAATCCTACCAAACCGACATCCGCAATAAGTTTAAGCTCTAATTCAACAACACGTTCTTCACCGGGTTTTCCCTCCTGTGCATGTTGCGGGGTCTGATTGGTTGAGCTCTTAAAATGCCAGTTTCCCAATCCACCCTTACCTCCTTTAGCTATCACAAGCTCTTGTTCATGTTCGGTGATCTCGCCTAATCGCTCTTTGGTTTCGGCATCAAAAACTACCGTTCCCAATGGGACTTCCAGCCTCTGCGATTCACCGTCGGCACCTGTACGGCGCTGCTTTGAGCCATGCTCAGCCGGCTTTGCCTTGATATATTTTCGATACCTCAGGTCAAGAATGGTATTCAACTGTTCATTTCCTACCAGAATCACATCTCCGCCTTTACCCCCGTCCCCTCCGTCCGGACCGCCTTTGGGAACATACTTCTCCCTTCTAAAGTGACGAGAACCATCTCCACCTCGTCCGGCTGTAACATAAATTTTGGCGTAATCAGCGAAGCGCATGGTGTTTTTCTAAATGATTGATACTGAAGGTAATTCCCGTTCAGTAAATAAATTGGTAATTAAAGATTCTCTAAAATGAATTCTGTCATCAAACGGTAAAGATGCCTTCTGGCATTTCCACCATAAATACTATGAGCTTTATTTGGATAGATCATCGTTTCAAACTGCACATCAGCTGCCACAAGTGCATCTATCATTTCAATGGTATTTTGATAATGCACATTATCATCTCCCGTACCGTGTACCAACAAATATGAACCCTCGATCTGTCCTGCTTTTGTTATGGGAGCCCCTTCATTATAGCCTTCGGGGTTCAGTTGCGGCGTTTGCATAAAGCGTTCGGTGTAAATTGTGTCGTAATATTTCCAATCCGTTACCGGGGCGACTGCAATGGCTGCACTGAAAACATCCGAACCCTCAGCCAGAACCAGTGAAGACATATACCCGCCATAACTCCATCCCCAAATTCCTATTCGGCCTTCATCTATATAGGGAAGTTGAGCCAGGGTTTTTGCCGCTTCAACTTGATCGGCAGTTTCCAGTTGTCCTAATTTCTTGTAAGTCTGCTTTTTGAAATCCCTTCCGCGGGCGCCTGTTCCACGGTTATCTACAGAAACAACAATATATCCCTCACTCACAAGATATTGATGCCACATGGGCCGTTGTCCACTTTCAAAGTTACGGGTTACCGTTTGGCTTCCCGGTCCGCCATACACATACATCAGCATCGGATATTTTTGGGTTGAATCGAAATCTACCGGTTTCATCATATAGGCATTCAACTCCGCTCCGGTTACATTCAGGGTCATAAATTCTTTTTGAACAAACTCGTATTCATTCAGTTTCTGAGCTAATTCTGCATTGGCCTCCAGCGTTCTTACTTCATTTCCTTTTTGACGGTGAAGGGATACTTCGGCAGGTTTGTTGTAATCCGACCAGCTGTCGATATAATATTTAAAATCACGGCTCATGTTGATGGTATGCCAGCCTTCGCCTTCCGTAAGTTTTTGCTTTCTTTTGCCATCCACGCGAACACTGTATAAATGTCTTTCAAGAGGTGACTCTTCCGCACTTACATAAAACAGGAGGTAATTTCGCTCATTATGACCAATGAAATTAGTAACATCCCATTCCCCTTCTGTAACCTGCTGAAGCTCTTGCCCCTGCATATCATAAAGGTAAATATGGTTGTAGCCATCCTTGTCGCTGGTAGTGATAAATTGTTCGCCATTCTCGAGGAAATAGAGATCATCATGAACATCGATCCATGTTTCACTTTCCTCGGATAGAATTACACTTGAGCTTCCGGTTTCGGCATCCGCAAAAAGCAGATCTTGTTTATTCTGAAGACGATTCATCCTTCTGATCGCCAAAAGATCATTGTCGTTTGTCCAGTTGATTCTCGGAATATATTGATCCGTTTCTTCCCCAATATCCATACTTATCGTTTCACCGGAATCAACATGGTACACATGGATGGAAACAATAGAATTCTCCTCTCCTGCTTTAGGATACTTAAACTTAACTGCTTCCGGGTATAGGCCACCCCATTCTGTCATAAAGAATTCATTTACCCGCTCCTCATCAAACCGGTAAAAAGCAATACGATCACCATCCGGTGACCAAAACCATGCTTTTGCAAAACCAAACTCTTCTTCATACACCCAATCAGCTGCACCGTTTATGATCTTGTTGAACTCACCATTTTCGGTGATCTGAGTTTCGGTTCCGGTTTGCAGATCAACCCAAAACAGATTATTGTCTCGTACAAAAGCAACCCGATCTCCCTGCGGGGAAAGTTCAGCATATTGTTGTTTTTCATCAGAATCGGTTAACTTTGAAAGTTCTCCGGAATTCATATCATATACAAAATAATTCTCGCGGGTACTACGCCTCCAGATCTGCTCTACATCCGTACGGATAAGCAATTTTGATTCATCTGCTGAGAATTGGTAACCCTGAATATTGAATGGCTTTTCTCCACTGCTTCCCTCAAAATCATCCCCATTAAAAAGAACCTGCTCAGTGCCATCCAAAATATTGAAACGGATGATCTTATTATCTCGGGTAGCCGAGTAGTATTCACCATCATTCATCCATCGTATATTTTGCACGTTATTTGAAGAAAAAGTATCATCAAAAACATGCTCAAATTCGATGGGCTTCTTATCCTGGGCAATAGCCGTAACGGAGCACATTGCAAATAACAGAATCGAAAGTTTCAGTATTTTCATAAAAATATTCTGGGTTTAAAAAAGAAAAGAACGCTATTCGCATTCTTTTCGGTATTAAGTATTTGGAAAAAAATTAGTTTTTGTGAAGAACCAATTTGAGCAGTTTTGTTAGCTTTGTTTTCATCTTGGTCCTTGGCACTATAAAATCAAGAAAGCCGTGTTCTAATAAATATTCAGACGTCTGGAACCCTTCCGGAAGATCCCTCCCGATGGTTTGCCTGATAACACGAGGGCCTGCAAATCCAATCAAAGCTCCGGGTTCGGCTATATTAAAATCACCCAGCATGGCATAACTTGCAGTTACCCCACCGGTTGTAGGATCAGTCATGTAAGAGATATATGGTACCTTGGCTTCCTCCAGCTGAGCCAGTTTTGCGGATGTTTTCGCCATCTGCATTAAACTGAGAACACTTTCCATCATCCGGGCACCACCTGTTTGAGAGATAATAATAAGCGGTATCTTGTTCTCGCGGGCATGATCAATAGCAATTCCAAGTCGCTCTCCCACAACCGAGCCCATACTTCCTCCTATAAAAGAGAAATCCATGCAGGCTACCACAAGATCGAGCTTGTTCATTTTTCCTACTCCAACCCGAGCTGCATCTGAAAGGCCGGTTTTATCCTGATATTCTTTCAGACGGTCTTTATACTTCTTACGATCTTCAAACTCAAGAGGATCGGTAGGCTGTATTTCCTGTCCCAGCTCTTTGAATTTTCCGTTATCAAAAATAATTTCAAAATACTTTTCACTTCCAATCCTAAAGTGATATCCGCTAAGCGGGTCAACCCAAAGATTATCTTCCAGTTCACGCTTATGGATGGTCTCACCGGTAGTAGGAACTTTGATCCAAACCCCTTCCGGCATTTCTTTTCGGGTGTTGGTCTGAATGTTTTCGTCTTTTCTTTTAAACCACGACATATGCTTCTTTTTATGTTTTTTCAGAACCTTAAAATAAAGATTCTGATGCTTAATTCTGAATCTGTTTTGGTTAGAATCAGACTTACATTTTTGAATTATTGACCAGGCTGCTTTTCAAATAATTGGATTCAAGTTCTTCTGCGGTCGTTCCCATGAAATGATCATCTTTTGCGGGACTATTGAACAGATGGATCAACTGCCTGGCTGATATCCTGGATTCTTCCAGAATGGTAAGCTCCTTTAACTTTTCGGCATCCAATCTGTTAACTCCGGTCCCGATGATCTGATCGCCGGGTTTGATCAACCCATTTATTTCATCAAGTTCCAGGATCCCGGATTTCGTTAATACTTCTAACCGCTCCCTTTTTTCAAACTTTTGATGATATAAGTGTTTTCTTCTGGCGTTGATCACAGCGTGCACCGTTCCTGCCTCAGCAGCCAAAGCAAACCCTGCGAGCGTATTCCCCGCATAGATCTTTACATCCAAACCAAACAACATTCCTTTAACGGCACTTGCAGCTATTCGGAGTCCGGTATAAGAACCGGGACCTGAGCTCACCAAAACGGTATCCAGATCTTTCAGTTGAAACGCATGCTCCTCCATTAGCTCCCGAATAAAGGTAAAGATCAATTCGGAATGGGAACCCTTTCGCCCGGTTCGTTTTTCGAATATCTCCCCTTGTGCATTTAGGAAGACAATGGAACAAATATTGGTAGCAGTTTCAACAGCAAGTATCATGCATTCCCTGAGATCGAAGTATTATTTTTATCGGAGTTCGTTAAGTACCAATTGCCCTTTATTGAAAATCCCAACCGCACGCCCGGTGAGTTTTTCATTTAAATACGGAGAATTTTTAGATTTTGAGCGCACATTATTAGGGGTGAACGTCCATTCTTCATTCGTATTGAAAAATGTCAGATTAGCTTTAGCGCCTTCTTTGATCTCCGGGATATGAAGACTCAGGATCTCCCGTGGCTTATATACCAATTTATCCATCAACTGCTGTAGATCAAGTTTCTTGGTTTGAAAGAGTCTTTTGTTCGAAATTGCCCAGGCT
Source organism: Gracilimonas sp. (assembly GCA_022450045.1). Lineage (GTDB taxonomy): Bacteria > Bacteroidota > Rhodothermia > Balneolales > Balneolaceae > Gracilimonas. The sequence goes on from JAKURD010000015.1 coordinate 30,853, forward strand.
GTCTCCAGTCCAATTATGCCATTTGGAGCATACATGAATTCCACTTCTTTTTCCTCAATGGCATGTGGCGCATGATCGGTACAAATGGCGTCAATGGTTCCGTCAACTAAGCCTTCCACCATCGCATCCACATCCTCCTGTGTTCGCAGCGGCGGGTGCATCTTAAAATTCGTATTGAAATTCGTGCGATCAATTTCTTCATCCGTCAGATCAAAATGGTGGGCACAAACTTCTGTTGTAACCTTGATGCCTTTTTTCTTGGCTTGCCTCACCAAATCTACCCCTTCCTTCGTACTGATGTGAGCAACATGGATATGTCCGCCGATATACTCCGCAAGTAAAATATCACGTGCAATCATTACCTCTTCTGCAATACCGGGCGTTCCATCCAAGCCAAGCCGGGTTGAAACTTTACCTTCATTCATATGTCCGGGACGGGAAAGCGCCAGATCTTCCTCATGATTGATGATCGGCATTCCCAGCATCGAAGAATATTCGAGCGCCACACGCATAACCTGAGAATCATACACCGGATCACCATCATCACTGAAAGCCACTGCCCCGCCCTCTTTCATGTCTGCCATTTCTGCTATGGATTCCCCTTTACGCTCTTTGGTTACACACGCGATCGGATGCACATCAACCGGTAATTTTTCTGCTTTTTTAATGATGTATTCTACCACATCACGGGTATGCGTAGCCGGCTTGGTATTGGGCATACAAGCTACCGCGGTAAAGCCTCCAAAAGCTGCTGCATCGCATCCCGTTTTTATCGTTTCCTTGTGCTCAAAACCGGGTTCGCGCAGGTGAACATGCATATCCATCCATCCCGGAGAAACATAAGCGCCTTTAAAATCATGCGTATCTTCACCTTTTGCTGCTTTCAGTCCGGAGCCGATCTCTTTGATCACTCCCTCCCCAATGCGAAGGTCAACGGTATCTTTACCTTTATGAGCGTTGCTGACTGGCTTTACATTTTTGAGGAGCATAGGTGTGATTTTGGCTTAAAAGTTCGACCGCAAATATACCGTCTTTCTGCCCTAAACCACAAAAGAGAGAAAGAATGAATTCCTTCTCTTTCCGAAAGGACATATAGCCGCAAAGAATTACGATCTTTCCAAAGAATGCCTGTCTTCCATTGCGCGGGCGAAGTCCTCAAGGACTTCTTTTGAAAAAATTTTTAACGTCGCATCACCACAAAATCCCCTTCAAATTCAGCCAGTACGTCTTCGCTATTCTTAATCTTTGCCTTCAATGTGATACGTGCCTTCCCAAAACGTCCGTACATCTCCATAAACTTTTCAATGGCCTCTTTTTCAGGGATAATGAGCTCAGAAGTAAAATCATCTTTCACGGGTTTTATATAATTGGTTGCGCTTCGCCCGATCACGATACGAGGCACCGATTCTTCCTCGTTGAACAACATTCGCAAATAAGACCACCCGGTGGTGATCAACAGACTGCTGATACTTCCTCCAAATGCCGTTGAACGATGATTGATGTTATTTGACAACGGAGCTTCAAATTTCACCTCATCCTGCGAAAATGAAACGACCTTCACTCCCAATGCTTTGGTAATAGGGATATGTTTATAAAGGTATTGTTCGATCTCTGTTTTGGTCATTGGATTGAATATATATTATTAAAGGATTGAAATCTTTCTGCAGGCCTGAAGACATTGGCTTGTTAATTTCCATGCCTGAAAATATAACAAATGATGTTATCCCCCTATCAACTTTCAACTTTCAAAAACCACTCACTTTACCACTTCATCACTCTTTTTAAACCTCTATATTTAACCTCGACTTTGAACTGAAATTCACCCATGTCCGACAAACAGATCCCATTTCTATTCGATATCCCCACCGTATCGCAGCTCACCGATAAGATCAAAAATGTATTGGAGCAGAATTTCATCGATATTTTGGTGGAAGGCGAAACCAGTAATGTGAATCAAAGCAGGAACGGGCATTATTATTTTACGCTGAAGGATTCCGAGGCTTCCCTGCCCTGCGTGATCTGGCGAAGTACCGCTCAGCGACTTGATATCAACCTAACCGACGGGCAGCAAATCGTGGTCGGAGGAGATATTCAGGTATATGCTCCTCACGGCCGATATCAAATGATTGTGAGTTTGGTTCAGCAGGCTGGTATAGGGAAACTCCAGCAGGCGTTTGAAAAGCTGAAAGCAAAATTAAAAGAAGAAGGTTTATTTGAAGACCGGCACAAAACGCCTCTCCCTAAATTTCCCGAACGCATTGGAGTGGTAACTTCAGCTACCGGAGCTGCCTTTCAGGATATTCGTTCTACTCTTGAGAAACGATGGCCTCTCGCTACCGTTAAACTCTATCACGCCAGCGTGCAGGGAATGAATGCAGCGCCTGAGATTGTGAAAGGAATCGAGTATTTCTCTTCCCAAAAAAATGTAAATGTGGTCATTATCGGACGGGGCGGCGGTTCACTGGAAGACCTTTGGCCTTTCAATGAGGAAGCAGTGGCTCGCGCTGTTTTTGCGAGTGAGATTCCCATCATCAGTGCGGTAGGACATGAAGTCGATTTTTCCATCTCTGATTTCATAGCTGATGCCCGTGCCGCTACCCCGACCCAGGCGGCAGTGGTTGCCGTTCCTGATATCAATGAAATTCGATTTTTAGTGGAGGATTATTCCAAACGACTGGAAATGAATACCACAGGAGCCATTCAGCTTTATAAGGAGAAAGTAGCAAACATGGCGAAGTCGCACGCCTTGTTAGCAGTTAAACAGAAAATGGAATCGGCTCGGTCACGAATTCTCACACTCGATCAAAACCTGAAACACCGAACAGAAACCTTATTCAGAAACCACAAAGAGAAACTAACCGGGTATAAGCACATCCTGGATAAGAAAAATCTAAACGGGCCGCTTGAAAAAGGCTTTGCTCGAATCTGGCAAGGAGATAAATGGATCCGGTCTTCAGTTTCTATGGCAGATGAAAAAGACTTTGATATTGAATGGAGCGACGGAAAGAAAAAAATAAAAAGACTTTAACTCTCCTGCTTTGGATAACAACCCAATATCTTTAGTTCTTCGGCCTTAGCAGCAAGCTTTTCAAGCCCGTTTGAGACTTCCTCGTCTTCAATATTTCCATGAATATCGAGGTAGAATGAATATCTGAACGGCTCATTCATTCTTGGGCGCGATTCCAGCTTCGCCATATTGATCTTGTGGTTGTGCAGGATATTCAGGCATTCGATGAGTGAACCTTCTTCATTGGAAGTGACCATCATCAATGATGTTTTCGCGGGGATCTGAATATCTACCTTCACAGGCTCTCTGGCAGCCACTACAAAGCGGGTATAATTTTCACGCTGATTTGCAATGTCATTTTCAATCACGTGTAACCCATACAGATCTGCAGCATGGGCGCCGGCGATAGCTGCCTGGGTGATATCTCCGTCTTCCAGGATCTTTTTAGCCGACATAGCCGTATCCAGGTATGATTCCACTTTACAGCGCGGTAATCTGGATAAGAACGATGTGCACTGAGCAATGGCCTGGGGATGAGATAAAATCCGTCGGATCTTTGAAAGCTCAACCGGCTCTACTGACATCAGGCAATGCACCACTTTCAAGATCTCCTCACCCACAATATGCACATTCTCCTTTCCTACAATATCATAGGTATCGTTGATGGAACCCGCCGTAGTGTTCTCTATCGGCAAGATCGCATAATCCACTTTCTCCTCCATCAGCGCCTGCGCAGCCTGTTGAAACGTGTCATACCCAATGGCATCTACTTTAGAGTACCGCTCACTGAAGTGGCGAGAAGCCGCAAGATGACTGTAAGCCCCATCCGTACCCTGATAAGAAACCCGGATCTGGTCACCGTCTGCTTTTTCATTCTGATGATCGACCAAGGAATGGGTTTGAAATCGCACCGAATTGGTGATGATCTCCCGAAATAAATGTTCCGCATAATACCGGTCTAAACCAACCTCATGTGCAAGGTCCCGAATATGATTCAGCAGCAGCTCCTCCCGTTCCAGATCACGAATGCCCTGTTCGTTCTTAAGTTTCAGCTCTGAGACTTTCTTCACCAGATCCTGTCGCTTAGCCAGTGCTTTTAAGATCGTGCGGTCAGTATCATCCAGCTTCTTGCGGATGGAATCTAAATTATCAGACATGTTTTACATATTCTTTTGAGTGAGTAGTGCAAAGTAGTAAATGTGTGGCCTTTTTAAAGGACCAATTCTTTATTCATCTTCATGCCAGCCAAACCTTCTCTGTAAGGAGTCTATGGTTAAGGAATGCCGTTCGGTGCCTCGTGTACCCAAGAGAAAACCAACGGGTTTAAGGCTTTCAACGTTTTCACACACGATCTTGAATAATCCCAGGTAAGGGATAATTATAAGCATGCCCGGCAGTCCCCATACCATACCGGCGGCTATAAGTGAGAAGATAATCACCAGCGGGTTTATCTCTACATAGGAACCGGTGATATTCGGGGTGAGAATATTATTTTCAATGAATTGTACGATCAAAAATTGAATGATCACCGCAATTGCTAAAGAAGGGCTTTGGGTTCCCAATACGAATAAAAGTACAACCCCATACCCAAGTACGGTTCCCAAATAAGGTATGAGATTGAACAGTGCGGCAATCACGCCAAATAGTAAAGCATATTCAATGCCGATTAAATAAAACCCAAGGGAATTTAATCCTACCAGAATAAAGCAGACGATCAAAAGTCCTTTTAGATATCGTGGAACCACCTCAGAAGCCTGATCAATAATGTTTTGCACGGTATCTTCTTGCTGGCTGTCGATAAGCATGGAAATAAAATCCCGAAATTTATTCCGATAAAAGAGCAGGAGAAAAGTGTAAACCGGTAATAAACCGATACTAAGCAGAGTGTTTGTTGTGGCATTGAAAAGTTGTGAGATGTATTGCCCTGTTTCTCCAAGATCTCTTATGAAACCGTCTATTCCATCACTGGAAATACCGGTAAATGCTGTAATGGAACCTAATATGGACTGTAGATTGCCTTCAAACTGTTCTTTGATCTTCGGAAAGTCTTCTGTGAAGTTAGCCGATAAAGCACTAACGCTAAATATGATGCCTGCTAAAAACACGATAAACCCGATCACTACGATCAGGTTTGTCACTATTCTCGGCACTTTGTGTTTTTCCAGCCAATCGGCGTATGGGAATAAAAGATAAGCCAGCATTATGCTCAGAAAAAGGGGCACCAACAGCTGCTGAGTCAGTATTAAGGCAGCAACTGTTAAAAATAGAAACGCCAGCCAGATGGCGGATCGAAGTAAAAGCGGGTATTTTTTCATAAAAAATTATATAAATATGTAGTAGTGTTGAGTCATCTGTGAAATGTCGGCAAGGGTTGCAACCCCTTGTCTCAGGTTACACTTCCCTTCCCATAGCCTACTCACATTATGTACCTATTCCCTGTTTGGATTGGTAACAGATAACCACCTACCGGTATTCTACCCGGCAACTGAACATGGCCATGATGCCAGACTCTTAAAGTAATTAGTTAAAGAACTGATTCAATATCGACTTGGGTTTATTTCCTCCAAGTGGTATTCGGGCCGTTATGTTCCAGGTATTTCCCTTTTCACTTAGCCTTCCTTTAGGATAGTAAAATCTTGTATAATCAAAAGCGAGGTAGCCCAGATCAATTCCAAATCCACCGGTTTGAATCGTATAGGGTAAGTTTAGTTCTGACGTTACACTTTCGCAGAGAATGAGTCAAGAACAAAAAAGCCGGATATAGTGCCCGGCTTTTTAAAACATATCCATTCATATTCACTATTCTCTTACTTATCCGTCAGTGCCGATACCCCCGGCAACTCTTTCCCTTCCAGATATTCCAGGCTTGCACCACCTCCGGTTGAAACGTGTGATACCTTATCACTCAAGCCCGCTTGCTTGATAGCTGCAGCTGAATCTCCACCCCCAATGATAGTTGTTGCCCCGAACTTAGTTGCTTCCGCAAGAGCCTCTGCCACGGCAAAAGTTCCATCTGCAAAATTCTCCATTTCAAAAACTCCCATTGGTCCGTTCCAAACCACAGTTTTTGCCGATTTGATCACATTACCAAATGCCAGTGCTGACTGTGGGCCAATATCGAGTGCCATCCATCCGTCTTCGATACCGTCTTCATCTACTACTTTATGCTCCGCTTTATTGTTAAATTCTCTGGCAACTACAGAATCCAATGGCAACATAAATTTTACGCCGGTTTTCTCTGCTTTTTGCAACAGCTCTTTAGCAAGATCTACCTTGTCTTCCTCTACTAAGGAGTTCCCTACCGGCCAACCTTTGGCTTTGTAAAAAGTATAGGTCATGCCGCCGCCTATAATGATAGAATCAACTTTGGTAAGCAGATTTTCAATTACTCCGATTTTATCAGAAACTTTTGCTCCACCCAGAATAGCTACAAATGGCCGGCCAGGATCGTTTATACTTTCTTCCAGATACTTGATCTCTTTCTCCAGTAAAAAGCCGGAAACCGCCGGTTGCAGGTATCTTGTAACTCCTGCCACGGAAGCGTGAGCACGGTGTGAACTTCCAAAGGCATCATTTACAAACAGATCTCCGTGAGCAGCCAGTTTTTTACTGAATTCCTCATCATTCTCTTTCTCTTCGGAATGAAAGCGCACGTTTTCGAGCACAACAATTTCACCGAATTCAGCTTTGGCTATTACGGATTCGGCTTTTTCTCCGATGCAGTCCTCAGCAAAATGTACTTTTGCATCTACCAATGCAGCCAGATGATCAGCTGCGGGTTTTAGAGAAAATTCAGGATCGTATTCCCCTGCCGGCCGACCGAGATGACTTGTTAAGATCAACAGTCCTCCATTCTCCACTACATGATTGATGGATGGCAGCGCCTGCACAATACGATTGTCATCTGTGATCTTACCATTTTCGATCGGTACGTTGAAATCCACGCGCATCAAAACTTTTTTATCTTTTACTTCGATATCGTTGAGAGTGAGTTTAGCCATGATCAAACAATTAAATTATGTTTTGAATTCGGCTTGAAGGTACCAAGATCTAATCATGAAATGAAGTTTTGATAAACCCTTTTTCAGCCCTGCTTTTCACCCATAATTTGGATATTTTCCTACACTAAAAATTAATTCAACTTATCCTATTCATGCGAACGGTTTACTTTGATCATGCAGCAACCACCCCTTTAGACGAAAGAGTACTTGAAACCATGCTTCCCTTCCTTAAAGACAATTATGGGAACGCTAATTCACCTCATCACCTTGGCCAAAAATCAAAAGTGATCGTAGAAGATGCCCGTGAAAAAGTAGCCGCTTTGATAGGTGCTGAGCCATCCGAGATCATCTTTACGAGTGGGGGTACCGAAAGTGATAATGCTGTTATTAAAGGTGTTTTGGCTGTTTCCGGAGATAAAAATGAAGTTATTACTTCTGAGCTCGAACATCATGCGGTGCTGCATACCGTGGAGCTTGCCAAGATACAGGGGGTGAAACCGGTATTTGCCAAAGCACGAAATTGCGGGACTATAACGGCAGATGCTGTAAAAGAAGTGATCACTGACAAAACAGCATTGGTTACTATCATGCATGTGAATAATGAGATCGGAACCATTAATCCCCTGAAAGAAATTACTGACGTCTGTAAAGAACATGGTTTGCTATTTCATTCTGACACCGTTCAAAGCCTGGGTAAAATGCCCATCAACGTGAAAGATCTGGGAGTTGATTTCCTGAGCGGAAGCGCCCATAAGATCTACGGGCCGAAGGGAACCGGTATTATGTATGTAAAAAATGGTTCACGATGGATTCCTTGGATGAACGGCGGTTCCCAGGAAAGACGCCGACGTGGCGGAACATTAAACGTGCCTGGTATTGTAGGATTCGCAAAAGCACTTGAATTGGCTGTTGAAGAAATGGACGAGCATCAAAAACATTTCAAAAAGTTACGGTCTCTCCTTTTGGAATTGATGGATGAGAAACTGGATTTCAAATACACGGTAAATGGTCCAAAAGATAAGGGAGTACCACATATTGTCAATCTTTCTTTTAGTGATCAAGAAGACCATTACATTGACGGCGAAATGCTGCTGCTGAATCTGGATATTGAAGGCATTTGTGCTTCTAACGGTTCTGCTTGTACTTCTGGTGCTGTTGAGCCTTCGCATGTGCTGAATGGTATTGGCATGGAGGAAGGTCTTGCCAAGTCAAGCATTCGTATCAGCTTTGGAAAACAGAATACCGAAGAAGATGTCAAGTACTTCGTTGAAACGCTGGATACTGTCCTGAACCGAATGTTTTCTTTAGCATGAAAAAACATATTTGTGTGTATTGCGGCTCACGAAAAGGCAACTATCCTAAATTCCCTGAAATAGCAAAACAAGCCGGAAGAGAAATTGCCCAAAGAAATTGGGGAATAGTTTATGGAGGAGGAAGAGTAGGTATAATGGGAGAAATTGCGAATGCGGCTCTTACCGAAGGCGGAGATGTTATCGGAGTGATCCCAACCCAACTTAAAAATCGTGAAGCAGCTCATAAAGGCCTCACAGATCTCCACGAGACACAAGATATGCACACGCGAAAAGCTCTCATGGAGTCTTTATCAGATGCCTTTCTCGTTCTTCCCGGAGGATTTGGAACCCTTGATGAATTCTTTGAGATCTTAACCTGGCGGCAGCTTGGAATCCATAATAAACCCATATTTTTAATGAATGTGGATGGCTATTTCGATGGGCTCTTACAGTACACCAAAAATGCCGTGGAGCATGATTTCATCCACAAAGAAAGCTTATCATTGTTCCATGTCTGTGATGATCTGGATTCCTTTTTGCAGCAGCTGGAACGATTTTTTGAACTGAGTTGATTTTGTTTGCCAATGGATCACTAAAATACTTAAGTGATATTTAATGGCTAAAAAGAAACAAAATCATCCACTTCCTCCCTGTCCTTCCACTCCAAATTGTGTGAGAATTTCCCGGGATTTTAAAGCCGGAATAGAAGAAGTCTTTGAAATACTCATCCATATTTTTGAAGATGAAGCACACAAATTTGAAGTCATTGATCCCAGGCGGATAGAACTTCATGCCGTCTATCGCATTCCGGTTTTCGGATTTAAAGATGATGTAGATGTAATTCTGGAAGAGACTGAAGGAGTAACCACGGTTTTTATCCGAAGCGCCAGCCGTGTTGGAGCATATGACCTTGGGGTAAACAGGCGAAGGGTAAAGAGAATATTCGGAAAGTTAACATCAATGATAAGCGACTAATTTTCGCTATATTCTAAATGAAATTTAAAAACTAACAGATAGGAATATGTACACCGGTTTACTTCACGCACATTCAGGACTTAGATGGATCGTTTTAGTTTTAATTGTCTGGGCTTTATTCAAAGCCATTTCGGGTTGGAGCGGACAGAAAGAATATCAGAAATCAGATCGGCTTTCTGCACTTTTAGCACTGATCTTTACTCATATTCAGTTATTGATCGGACTGGTTCTTTATTTCATCAGCCCTAAAGTCTCCTTTGAATCCGGAGTGATGGAAAGTTCAGTTCTCAGGTTCTATACTGTGGAGCACATTAGCATGATGATCATAGCAATAGCTCTTATTACCATTGGTTTCAGTACAGCAAAACGCATGGAAGCCTCTCTCGAAAAACACAAGAGGATCGCCATTACTTATGGTCTCGGCCTTCTGCTGATTCTTGCTTCTATCCCATGGCCTTTCCGCGGTTTGGGAACCGGCTGGTTTTAAAACAAAGTGAATTCAATACAGAGTACTTTCTATTTTCTTTAGCAATAGACATGGTCAGACGGCTTAAAGCCAGTCTGACCATTCTTGACGAGTTTGCAGGTTAATAAAGCAGAGCATATCCATCAGAGGGGGTATCCGTCAGATGGATTTTCTAAAACATTTTTATCCCTATTCACTTTATTGTGGATACCTGATACTCTCCACCATTTCCTGTACCTCTTCCGGAGGTTCCGGGAAGATCATTCCTACTGCAAACGCAACCAGAAGGTTGAGAATCATTCCAAGGGTGCCAATTCCCTCCGGTGAAATTCCAAACCACCAGTATTCAGGAGAATTAACTTCAGGGAAGGCGATCTTGAAGAAGATCACATAGCCGAGTGTGAACAACAGACCGGCAATCATCCCTGCTACAGCTCCCTGCCGATTCATTTTCTTATAGAAGATCCCCAGAATAATAGCCGGGAAGAAAGAAGCCGCGGCAAGTCCAAAGGCTATTGCCACTACCTCAGCAACAAAACCCGGGGGATTAATTCCAAAGTATCCCGCTACGATAACAGCTCCCCCCGCAGAGATACGCGCCCACATCAACTCACTTTTATCTGAAATATCTGTTTTGATCTGCTTTTTGATGAGATCATGAGATACGGCCGTAGAGATCACCAATAGCAGTCCTGCCGCAGTTGAAAGGGCCGCTGCCAGTCCTCCGGCAGCTACTAATCCTGCAACCCATGCGGGTAGATTCGCGATCTCGGGATTTGCCAAAACCATGATATCCCTGTCCACATAGAGTTCATTGGGTCCTTCAACAGGTGCGTTATTAACTTTAACTTCCCCAAAGTTACCACGAACGATCTCTCCGTCAACATTCCTCTTAATATCGGGAAGCCCGCTTATAGCCTCTCCGGGAGCATATGTTATAATACCATCTTCGTTTTTATCTATCCAGGTAAGCAATCCCGTTTCTTCCCAAACACTGAACCATTTAGGCATTTCTACGTACTCTTCCTCGTTTACAGTTTCCATGAGATTGTATTTGGCGAAGGCAGCAATGGAGGGTGCGGTGGTATAAAGGATCGCGATAAAGATCAACGCATAACCTACAGAGATACGGGCATCTTTCACTTTGGGAACCGTGAAGAAACGAACGATCACATGGGGAAGCCCTGCCGTACCAATCATCAAAGCTGCCGTGATAAAAAAGACATCCTGCATGCTCTTGGTTCCGCTTGTGTAAGCTGCAAAACCAAGTTCGGTATGAAGCTCATCCAGTTTTTCCAGAAGATACTGTCCGGAACCATCCGCCAGAGTTGACCCGAATCCAAGCTGAGGAATCGGATTCCCTGTCAGCTGAAAAGAGATGAAAAAAGCCGGTACCATGAAGGCAAAGATCAATACGCAATATTGAGCTACCTGGGTATAAGTAATTCCTTTCATTCCTCCCAACACCGCATAGAAAAACACGATCGCCATTCCAATGAGGACACCAATATCGATGTTCACTTCCAGGAATTTGGAGAATACCAATCCCACCCCGCGCATCTGTCCGGCTACATAAGTGAAGGAAACGATCAGCGCACAAATAACCGCTATAGTTCGTGCAAAGTTGGAATAGTACCGGTCACCAATAAAATCAGGAATGGTAAACTTGCCAAATTTCCGAAGATATGGAGCCAGCAAAAGTGCCAGTAAAACGTATCCGCCGGTCCAGCCCATCAGATAAACCGAACCGTCATAGCCCATAAATGAAATAAGGCCGGCCATGGAGAGAAATGAGGCTGCCGACATCCAGTCGGCTGCGGTAGCCATACCGTTTGTGATCGGGTTAACGTGAGCGCCGGCGATGTAAAAGTCACTGGTGGAAGCGGCTTTCGCCCATATCGCGATTCCAATATAAAGCGTGAAGGTGATTCCAACTAAAATATAGGTCCAAACCTGAACATCCATGATCAGTCCTCCTGCACGTTAAATTCCTGATCCAGTTTGTTCATCAGATATACGTACACAAAGATGAGTATCACAAAAGTATAAATGGCCCCTTGCTGGGCAAACCAGAATCCGAGCTTGAATCCGGCTATCTGAATTTCATTTAATAAAGGGGTGAGCAATATCCCAAATCCGTAAGAAACCACGAACCAGATACTCAAAAGTATCCCCAGGTATTTCAAATTCTTTTTCCAATATCCTTTCAGGTCCCGTTCTGACATACTCTTGTAACCTCTATAGTTTTATTCCGGCTAAGTATGCAGGATTTGGAGGAAGGAATCAAATGGAGAAATTTCACTGAGAAGTCATCAAAAATATACAGAAATAAAAAAGCCATCAGCCTGAAATCATCCTGCTGATGGCTTTATCTTAAAGAATAGATCTAATAAATAGGGGGATATTGCTGTGGATCGGCTTCCCGCATAATTCCGTAAACGCTTTCGAAAATATCTTCCGCATTGGGCTTGCTAAAATAATCTCCGTCAGACGCATAAGCCGGACGATGATCATGTGCAGTTAAACATCTGGGCTCAGAATCGAGATTGAAATAACCATTCTGCTCTTCCAGCACCTTCTGCGTGATATAGGCAGAAGCTCCACCCGGAACATCTTCATCCACAACCAATAATCGATTGGTCTTACTAAGTGATTTCCCGATCACATGATCAAGGTCGAATGGCAGTAATGTCCTAACGTCGATCAGTTCCACAGAAATTCCGGCGTCTTCAAACTGAGGCAGCAGGCTTTCTACAATATTAAATGTGGAGCCGTAAGAAACGACTGTGATATCGGTTCCTTCATTCACAACTTCCGGCTTCCCAAGCGGAGTCGTAAATTCTCCGATGTTGGATGGCATATTTTCTTTGAGGCGATAGCCGTTAAGGGGTTCTACAATGATTGCAGGATCATCTCCCTGAATCAGTGTGTTATAGAAACCGGCCGCTTCCGTCAGGTTCCTCGGTACACATAAATGAACTCCGCGCGCTCCGTTAATGATCATCCCCATTGGTGAGCCTGAGTGCCAGATCCCTTCCAACCTGTGGCCACGAGTTCGAATTATAAGAGGCGCAGCCTGCCCCCCTTTTGTTCGATATCGGAGCGTGGCTAAATCATCAGAAATTCCCTGAAAGCAATACAACAGATAGTCCAGATATTGAATCTCGGCAATCGGGCGCAACCCACGAATAGACATTCCAATTCCCTGACCTAAAATAGTTGCTTCACGGATACCGGCATCGCTTACACGGATCTCACCGTATGTATCCTGCATGCCCTCAAGGCCTTTATTGACATCACCCAGTTTCCCGGAATCTTCGCCAAAAACAAGAGTGTTCGGGTGTTTCTCAAATAGCTTGTCGAAATTTTCACGAATTACCATACGGCCATCTACCCGCTTTGGCTTTTCCTCATACTCAGGTTTTATTTCATCAACGTTTAGCGGTGACTTAGGGGTTTCACTGTATAGATGAGAATTATATCGTTCTGCGTTTTCCTCAAGCGAATTGCTGACCCATTCCATCAATTCCTCTCGGGCTGAACTTTGCTTGCCTGCTGTGACCACTAAAGATTTCCGGGCTGCAGATAGAATATCTTTTCGGATAGCTGTGGGATAATTCTTCAGATTTTTAGCATACTCGCCGAGCTTCTCAACTCCGGATTCTTCTCTTAACTTATTAATGAGTTCAACCACGGTTGCTTTCTCTTCCTTAATCGGGTCCATAAACGCTTTCCAGGCCGCTGTTTTGGCCTCATTCACCTCGTCGCGGGCTTCCTCTTCCAGCTCATCCAGCTTCTTCTTGGCAGCGATCTTGTTATCAAGAATCCACTTTCTGAATCGTGCAAGGCAGCAATATTCTTCTTCAAATTTTAATCGTTCTTCATTTTTATATCGTTCATGCGAACCGGAAGTTGAATGCCCCTGGGGCTGCGTAACTTCCTGAACGTGAACCAATACCGGTACATGTTCTTCCCGGGCGATCTTAGCAGCTTTTTCGTAGGTCTCGATCAAGGCCTCATAATCCCACGCTTTTACGGTCAAGATCTCGTATCCATCCTTATCTTCAGTACGCTGAAATCCGCTTAGTACTTCAGAGATGCTTTCCTTGGTGGTTTGATATTTCTTAGCGACAGAGATTCCAAAACCATCATCCCATACTGAAACAACCATCGGAATTTGAAGCACACCGCCGGCGTTGATCGTTTCCCAAAATACACCTTCCGAAGTACTTGCATCACCTATCGTCCCAAAAGCGATCTCATTTCCATTGTTGGAAAATTTCTTCCACTCTTTGCCCTTCAGTGCCTTTTCATTCCTATAAACCTTTGAGGCTTGGGCTAACCCCAAAAGACGAGCCATTTGCCCGGCTGTGGGAGAAATATCGGAAGACGTATTCTTTGTTTTGGTTTGATCTACCCAGTTTCCTTCTTCATCAATAAGACGGCTGGCAAAATGCGAATTCATCTGACGACCTGCAGAACTGGGATCGGCTTCAACATCGGCATGAGCATAAAGCTGAGCAAACAGCTGCTGCGGAGTCACATGATCAATAGCTAACATTATGGTTTGATCGCGATAATAACCGGAGCGAAAATCACCCTCCTGAAATTGTTTGGCCAATGCGATCTGCGGGATCTCTTTCCCATCTCCGAAAATTCCAAATTTGGCTTTACCCGTAAGCACTTCCTTTCTTCCGATCAACGACATATGCCGACTAACCCAGCCTAATTTGAAATCAGCTAAGATCTCCTTCTTCCGAGCAGCGGTAAACTTTTTCTTTGTCGTCTTTTCTTTTGTTTGAGCCATTGTAAAATTTTTGTTCTGGTTTAGGGAAGCGCCCGTCTAAAAGGGGTGATAGTATACGGAAAAGCGCTTTTTTATGAAACAGTCCCCACTGCCTCTATCGTTCTTTTCACGTTAAATCTGAGTTAACTTTGAGTTTAGAATTAACCGGACAGACTGGATAGCCGTGCGACCACTCCTCATTAATTTACTCAGTAAATCCGCCTTTCGTCATCTTGATCGGATCGAGTGCTTTATCAAGCTCCTCATCCGAAAGGTCCGTCATTTCCTTAGCCACCTCTTTCAAAGGCCGGATTTCTGCGAATGCCTTCTTTGCGATCTTCGCGGCCAGATCATATCCGATGATCGGGTTCAGCGCTGTTACCAAAATTGGATTGCGTCCAACCATATCTGCGATAGCCTCTTTCTTCACCTTCAATCTTGATACTGACCGATCCGCCAGGTTTCTTGCCGCATTCGCCAGTATTTCAATGGATTCAAGAAGGTTATGAGCCACTACAGGCAACATCACGTTCAGTTCAAAATTTCCGGCCTGACCTCCAATAGTTATGGCTGAGTCATTTCCAATTACTTGTGCACACACCATAGTGAGTGATTCTTCAATTACTGGGTTCACTTTTCCGGGCATAATGGATGAGCCGGGTTGAAGAGCAGCCAGTTCAACCTCACCAATCCCGCTATTCGGGCCTGAATTCATCCAGCGCAGATCGTTGCCAATCTTCATCAAGCTAACAGCGATGGTTTTCAGCTGACCGCTGAGTTCAACGGGAGCATCTACCGTAGCCTGAGCTTCAAAATGATTTTCAGCTTCACTGAATTTTTCGCTGGTCAGTTCTGAGATCTTCGCTGCAAAGTTCTTACCAAAATCTTTGTGGGTATTGAGCCCGGTTCCTACCGCAGTACCACCTTGCGGTAACTCTGAAATTCTTTCAAGTGCAGATTCAACGCGGTTGACACCCAACTCAACCTGACGGGCATATCCGCTGAATTCCTGCTCGATAGTTACCGGCATTGCATCCATAAGATGTGTTCGGCCGGTTTTCACTACGTCAGAATATTCTTTGCCTTTTTTGAGAAAAGTTTCCTGAAGATGCTTAAGTGCCGGAATCAAATTATTATTTACGGCTTTTACCGCAGCAACCCGAATGGTCGTTGGAATCACATCATTGGAACTTTGTCCATAGTTGATATGGTCGTTCGGATGGATATTTACATCCAGGTTCTTTTTAAGCTCATTCGCTCTATGGGCAATTACCTCATTGGCATTCATATTAGTTGATGTGCCAGAACCGGTCTGAAAGATATCGATCACAAATTCTTTGTCATGAAGCCCTTCTATAACTTCTTGTGAGGCCGCCTGGATGGCACTTGCAACCGCTTCATCAATCAGTCCTAATTCAGCGTTTACCGCAGCAGCGGTTTTCTTTACATAGCCCAAAGCTTCAATAAATTCACGGCTGAATTTTATTCCGCTAACCGGAAAATTATCGTGTGCGCGTTGGGTTTGAGCTCCATACAAAGCATCTTTTGGCACTTTAACTTCACCCATGGAGTCTTTCTCAATACGAAATTCGCTCATTTGTATAACTTCTTTTTGTTTGTTGATTTATGTCCTGAACGAAGTACGTTCAGAACTTGCTTAGCAAATATGAATAGATTTCAAGCCCCAAAAAGATAAGGAAAAAGTATGTAGATATTGAGAAATG
Organism: Gracilimonas sp.; assembly: GCA_022450045.1. Lineage (GTDB taxonomy): Bacteria > Bacteroidota > Rhodothermia > Balneolales > Balneolaceae > Gracilimonas. The sequence goes on from JAKURD010000015.1 coordinate 47,104, forward strand.
GATGTTAAACTTAGAACAGTAAACTCAAAGCTCTTTTGAGTACATTCGGTAGGTTTTGTCGAGCGTGCCCCCTATGCGTTCAGCAACGTGGATCATCTCAGGATTTGTCTCCAATATCCAGCTCATTTCAGAAGACGTTTTATTTTGCCCTTTCAGTCCGTTTTGAATAGATCGATGGTGCAGCAAGGCGTCGATACCTTTGCCTTGATACTCAGGCAAAACTCCCATCAAGGCTGTGCGAAGGCTTTTTAGCTTTCTTTTTTTCCACAACAACTTAAAAATCCCAAACGGAAACAGTCTTCCATCCATCGTTTTCAGGATCTCATTTATATTCGGCAGGCCTATAGAAAACCCCACAGGTTTTCCCTTTATCTCTGCCATATGAGCAAAATCAGTATCAATGATCATTTTAAGATCTTTACCGGCCGCTTCAAATTCCTTTTCAGAAAGCGGAATAAATCCCCAGTTGTTTTTCCATGCCTCATTAAAGATTTCCCTTATTATCTTGATCTCTGATTCCATTTTCTTCAAATTGAGCGGACGTATTACAAGATCAGGCACACGATGCTTTACAATATCCATCGCCCGGTTTATTCGATCTAAAGAAACAGTTTCCGTATCTACCATATAAGCATACATATCCATTTCCTTTGAAAAGCCACAGCTTAAAATAAGCTCGTCATAATAGGAAAAGTTATACGGCATCATGATGAAGGGGTCCTTGTCAAAACCATCGACCAGAACTCCGATCGTATCCATCATGCTTGGGCTCGCCGGCCCCAATACTTTATTCATCCCTTTGTCTCTCAACCAGTCTGAAGCTACACGAAATAATAAATTTGCCGTATGCTGATCATTTATGCATTCAAAAAAACCAAAATGACCGGTTTTTGTCCCGTGAAATTCATTAAACCGATGATCCACTATAGCGGCAATGCGGCCCACTTCTTTATCATCCTTTTCAGCTAAAAAAAGAGCTATTTCAGCATTGTCAAAAAAAGGATTTTTTTTAGGATCGATCAGTTTTTTCTGATCCATTCTAAGCGGAGGCACCCAATGCTCTTCATCTTTATAGAACTTATATATGAAATCAGTAAATCGTTTTCTTTCTTCTTTAGTAGAAACGATGGTTACTCCTGAACTATTCATATAATCTTCGCAGGATTAGTTTATTCAATTGCTGAGTGACCATTTCTGTCAATGACACCATGTTTAAGTCCAACTTTTCGGAAAGCTTCTAAAATCTGATCAAGATGCTCATCGGTATGGCTGGCCATATAACTCGTTCTAAGTAAAGACTGTCCCTGTGGTACAGCCGGTGGGACAACGGCATTAGTATAAACTCCTTCTTCAAAAAGATCTTTCCAGAATTTGAAACAGTTCATCATTTCACCAATCACCACGGGAATGATAGGACTTTGACTGCTCCATACATTGAAACCTAATCCACGAAGTTCCTTGCGCATATAATTAGCAATTACTTCAAGTCGTTCCAGTCTCCAGGGTTCTTCCTCCAAAATTTCAAGTGCTTTTAGCACCGTAGCCACATTAGCGGGTGGCATAGATGCACTAAAAATATGAGCGGGGGACTTGTGCCGGATATATTCAATAACAGGCCGGTCACCTACTAAAAACCCACCCAAAGAGGCAAATGATTTTGAGAAAGTACCACTGATTAAATCCACTTCATCTGTAAGGTCAAACACTGAAGCAGATCCACGACCGCCTTTACCAATAACTCCAATGGCGTGAGCATCATCCAGATAAAGCCGGGCGTTAAACTCTTTTGCCAGTTTTATTAATTCCGGTACTTTTGCCAATGTCCCCGACATGGAGAAAACACCATCCGTTACAATGATTTTCCCGGCATCAGGGGCAGCTCGTTCAAGCAATTTTCTCAGGTGATCCATATCATTATGTTGATACCGGACTGTTTTTGCATTAGCTGCAAGTGTCCCCATGACGATACATGCATGGTTATCCTTGTCAGAGAAAATAATATCATTACGATCAGCTATAGTCTGGATAGAACCTTCATTGGTTTGATATCCAGTACTAAATAGCACGCACCCTTCTTTGCCCATAAAGTTTGCGAGTTTTTCTTCCAACTCCAGATGGCTGTCGAGTGTACCATTTAGATATCTGGAACCGGTACATCCCGTTCCGTATTTGGTAAGCGCCTCTTGTGCTGCTTTAATGGTACGCTGATCATTAGTAAGCCCCAGATAGTTATTGGAACCGGCCATGATCACCCTTTTGCCTTCAATTTCTACAACAGTCCCGTCTGTGGCTTCAAGTGGTTTAAAATAAGGATAGAGCCCCATTTCTTTTATTTCATCCGCCTTCGTGAAATTGAAAGCTTTGGAAAAAATATCTGATGTTGTGGCACTGGATTTTTGGTCGGCCATTCGCTAATTCCTTAACAAAGATTCTAAATAAATATCAAAATATAGCCAGTATTAAATTTCAATCAAATTTCAGAAAAGATACTGTTAACTACCGGCTGCTGACATAGGTTAAAAATTATCGTGTAAAAGATAAGAAAATTATTGGTCTGCTACTGAATTACATCTCAATTTTCTTATCCATGTGCGCTAAGTAAATATTTTTATTAAGAACTTTGGTTTTTATCCAATAATTCCTGATATCTTTTAAATAACAACTCAAAGTGTTCTCGCATGGTTACAATATCTTTTTCAGCCGCTATTTTTGTAGCATTAACTAATTTTTTTCTGTCTTTTTTAACTAACCTGAGGAGGTTTTCAGTGAAGGATCTGGCATTCCCGGTTTCATAGGTTTCACCAATATCAGAATTTGTTATATCAGCCGCTCCCCCCCTGTCGGGCACTAACACCGGCAGCCCACTGCACACTGCTTCAGCAACTACAATGCCATAGGTTTCTGCAGCAGAACCGTGAACAAAATAATCTGAGGACGCCAGTATATCAGCCAACTGATCCCGGTTATCTGTAAACCCCATCACCTTAACATGATCAGATTTACTTGCTTTTCGGTTCACATATGCACGGATCGGTCCGTCACCAAAGATCATAAGCGCCATGGGTGCTTTTTTTGATGCGGCTTTGAAACCGTCAATAATGGTACCCAATCTCTTTTCCGGATGATGCCTGCTGATAGCGATCATCAAATGGGCTGATTTCGGAAGACCAAAGTCAGCCAGTAATGTTGTTCTTAATCCTTCATCTCTTCGCTGTGGTGAGAAGAAATCCTTATTGATCCCAAATGGAACCGGGATTGGGTTATGAACCCCATAGCTGCCAATTCTATCGGCGAGCCACTCTCCACTTACCACCGTGGCATCAAAACGATTGCTTAGATTTTGAAGGTATTTCCAGTAAAAACCAAACAACTTATCGACCCACTCAAATCCAAAAGTGCTCCCAAAAAATGTATGGGGATAGGCTGCAACGGGATCTTGATGAAAAATAAAAGTTTTCACTGCATCCCCTTTCCAGCGGCCTGCAAACCAACCTCCCGTCCATGGGGACGACCCTTCTACAATATCGGGTTTCTCCTGATCCAGAATCTTATGAACAGCCTTTTCTCTCCATAAGAGATAGTAACGCCAATCCACCGGAAGTCGGGGACCTTTCACCCATATCACGCGGCCTCCATACCTTTCTTCTTCGCCCCAATCTTTTCCGGGAGCCACCACCACTACTTCATGCCCCATTTCGGACCCAAATTTCAGCTTTTGGTTGATATAAGTTTTAACCCCGCCACCCTGATCTGTATAAAATTCTGCTATGTCAACGATCTTCATCTAATTAATAATGTCTTTTTAGAAATAATTTTTAGGTGCAGGTTCATTCAACGCTTCTTTATAATTGTCTGTCAGACGACCGTTAATTTCACCCCATTCATAGTTCAGTGCTTTTTGGCGAGAAGCTTTGCTCATTTTATTTCTGAGATCTTTATCTGAAACTATGAGCGAAAGCTTCTTCGCAAAGTCATCTTTATTTTCAGGTTCAGCGAGGCAACCATTCACACCATGCTCAACAAGTGATTTACTGCCGGCAGCATCTGCGACTAAGCACGGTAATCCGCTGCTCATGGCTTCAAGTGTTACATTCCCAAAGGTTTCGGTGTGTGAAGGGAACAAAAAAATATCGCTGCTTGCATAGGCTTTGGCAAGGTCTTCATCTTCCAGGAACCCGGTATATTTTGCCTCCGGCATCAGTGCTTGTAATTCTTCTTTGGCGGGTCCGTCTCCTACTACTAATGCTTTTACCCCTTTATTATTAGCTGCCATTTGTTGCACGCTATATCGAAAGGTATCCAGCTCTTTTTCCCACACTAACCGCGAGACAAAGGTAACCACAATGTCATCTTCAGAAAACCCAAGTGAGTTGCGCCATGCTTCATCCCTTTTTTTCGGAGAGAATAAATTGGTATCCACGCCCCGGGCCCAGATCCTCATGTCCGTATCAAAACCTTGCGGAATCAGCTCCTCGATCATAGACTTTGATGGTACATATACATGGGTGCATGAATTGTAGAACCAGCTTAAATATCTCCAGGCAAAAAATTCAATGGCCGTTAAACCATAGTACTTAAAATAGCTGGTAAAATGAGTATGGTAAGATCCAACCACCTGAACACTATTTTTCTGAGCCCACTTCAATGCTCTCAAACCGCCAAGATCCGGAGTTGCTATATGTATGAGCGTTGGGTTGAATGCTTCCAGTTCCTTCTCAGCCTGAACAGATATTCCGGTTGTAACTCTGTATTCCCCCCGGCCTGAGACCGGCATCCTTATGGAAGGCAGTGTAACCAATCTTCCGTTATGTTCCAGTTCCGGCTCATCAATGGTAGGCCCAAATACCAACACAGGAATACCCTGCCCTTCCAAAAACTTTACCAGACGATTTAAAGTGAGGGAAACACCGTCTTTGATGTGGTTATAATTACCTGTAAAAAGGGCAACTCGTAATTCTTTCATAAATATTTAAAAGCAGACGGCATATTTGTATCTTAAGAGCCCTGCGATGATTCTTGCTATTACATCTATTCATTCCAAATAATTTTTAAATATAAGGAAATTAATGAAAGCCTTTGTAACCGGAGGAACAGGTTTTATTGGAAGTCACTTAGTAGAAGCTATCATCAATTCAACCGATTATGATGAAGTTCGATGTTTGGTAAGAAGTGAACCAAAATGGCTTTCGGGCTTATCTTTCAAAACCATAGAGGGAGATCTCAACGACCTGAAAGCATTAGGCAAGGGGTTGGAAGGAGCTGATGTACTTTTCCATGTAGCCGCAATCGTGAAAGCTCCTTCAAAAAAGGAGTTTACTCAAGCGAATGTGGATGCTACCGAAAACCTCGTTCGTCTTGCTCAGAAGAAAGGAGTTAAAAATATTGTTATTCTTTCCTCCCTGGCAGCAGCAGGACCAAGTAACGGTTCGCCCAAAAAAGAAGGGCAACCCATGGAGCCTGTGAGCATGTACGGGAAATCAAAAATGGAGATGGAGGCGAGGGTAAAAACCGCAGCGTCAAAAAATGACAGTATCAAGATCATTCGCCCCCCGGCCGTATATGGACCGCGGGAAGACCAGATCTATTCTTTCTTTAAATCCTGTAGCAAAGGTATTTGCCCAATTGTAGGAGATGGGAACAATCCCAGAATATCCATGGTCTATGTGAGTGATCTTGTTGACGGAATATTACTGGCTGCCGGTAAAAAGGACACCGGTGTTCATACGTATTTTATTTCCGGTGAAGGTGTATATTCCTGGAATGAGATCAAGGGAATTACCTCTAAAGTATTGGGGAAAAAATTGATTCCGCTTAAAATAAAACCAAGTATCGTCAAAAAGGTAGCCGGTGTTATTGAAAATGCTGCATCATTATTCGGAGTATATCCCGTTGTAAACAAGGAAAAAGCTAATGAGCTTATTTTAGAGTGGACTTGTACCTCCGAAAAAGCTGAAAAAGAATTAAATTACCGTCCGAAAGTGTCTTTGGATGAAGGTATTTCAAGAACAATCCACTGGTATAAAATACATAACTGGTTATAGTATGATGAATAGCACTGCTAAGATCACGCTCTTTTTAATTTCTTTCCTTCTTTTAGGGTTCAATATTCAGGCTCAGGAAAAAATTGTTCAGGATTACAGCCGTCTCATGGAAATCCCGGAAGTTGTGGCTATGGAAAGCTCACCCACTCATCTATATATTCTTTCGGATAAAGAAGGCATGGCTGTTTTTCGAGCCTACCCCGATTCACTTCAATGGCTCTATACGTCTTCCGGTATGCAGCGCAGGGGAAATAAAATCATGAGTGATATTCGTTTTGCTTATTTATTCGGCGATTCAAACCGCCTGACTGTACTTGAACCTACTTCCCCACTCGGTGTCTATTCCTCAACCTATCTTCCGGGCTCCCCTAAAGCCGCAGCCCGAATAGATAACAGATTATATATTGCTTTGGGTGAACGCGGACTCGGAATGGTTTTACTTGATACTCCTGAGACCATTGACACTAATCCGGTTTTTGTAGCTGAAGGTGAAATTTCGGGGGCATCCGTACTTGATATTCGTTCCACAGAATTCAGCAACCAGCTTTTCGTACTTACTGATGAGCCTTCTTTACTTATTTTTGATCAGGAAGATTCCGCTTTGTCATTGTCACGTGAGATCGATATCCGAACTTCACTTTCCCATATTTTTATTGATGAAGAAGAGGTTTGGGGAAGTACTGAAAACGGAGAGATCTATGAAATACGATCAACCGGTATCGGGAAACGTATTGGCGTCACCAATGAAGAAATTCAAAATATCGTCCGGTGGAATGACCGCATTTTTGCAAGAACAATTTCCGGCCGGGTTTGGGTAACTGACAGTGACGGATCTTTAGGCATCTGGAAAAATGACCAGGATGCCGGTAACCACATAGCAAATAGTACCCATAAACTATGGATCTCAGAAAATAACACCATCTCTACTGCTCTTCTGAGAGTCGATTCTTTGAATTCAGATCAAGTCGCAGCTGCCGATTTTAAGATCAAAGAGATCCCAAATCAGATTATCACTTATCCCAGCCCCCTGATATTGAGTCTTGAGATGGAAGCAAATTATCCGGCCGATGAAGTTGACTTTTCATACAGATCCAATGTTGGCAATGCAAAGATCAGAAAACAGGGATTTTTTTGGCAGCCTAACGTAAATCAGGTTGGAAATCATTGGTTCAATATTGTTGCTACTAATGCTGAAGGCGAATCTGACAGTACTCGTTTTGTAGTGGATGTTCGATCTTTTAATTCACCTCCGCGATTCAGTCCTGTGCGTTCTGCAAGTATTGCAGTGAATGAAGAATATGTGGTTCAATTCTCAGCTACCGATCCCGACAGTCCGCATAATTCGTTAGTCAGATACATCGGAGTTGATATGCCTGACGGAGCTTCCATCAATGAGAAAACAGGGAAATTTACCTGGACCCCTACGGAACGGCAGGTTGGAGAAACAACTTTTAAGATCATTGCAACCGACAGGCTTGGTGCCGCGTCCTCTATTGATGTCACCCTTAAAGTTCTGGACATCGTACGCGATAGTGAAGAGTAATTTCCATTCAAAATCATAACAACGCATCTTGCAAAATTCTGATTTTTCTTTTCATCTGTTAAAATGGTATCAAGATCATAAAAGACAAATGCCCTGGCGGGGTGAACCCGACCCGTACAAGATCTGGATCTCAGAGATCATGCTTCAGCAAACACGGGTTGATCAAGCAACTCCTTATTTCAGAAATTTTATTTCTCTTTTTCCTACTGTTTATGATCTGGCCAATGCTGATCAACAGGAGGTATTGAAAGCTTGGGAAGGCCTCGGGTATTACAGCAGAGCACGCAATTTACACGCAGCTGCTAAGATGGTAGTTCAGGAATATGATGAAAAACTGCCGGAATCCTACGATGAGATCATTAAACTGAAAGGCGTGGGGCCTTACACAGCCGCTGCTGTAACCAGTATCGCCTTCAACAAACCCAATGCAGTTGTTGACGGAAATGTAATACGTGTACTTACCCGCTATTTTGGCATTGAGGACGACACCCGAAGCACCAAAACCCTCAACAAAGTTCAGGAATTTGCCAGTACACTTATTGACGAACATCAGCCCGGCGATTTTAATCAGGCATTGATGGAGCTTGGTTCTGAAGTATGCACACCAGCAAATCCTGATTGTACAAATTGTCCTGTTCAGGGCGGATGTATAGCTTCTAAAATAGCGAAAACAGATGTTATTCCGTATAAATCACCCGCCAAGAAAAAACCTCACCATACCATCGGGGTTGGAATCATAGAACGCAAAGACGGAAAGTTGTTAATTGCCCTGAGGCCGGAAAATGCCATGTTGGGCGGACTTTGGGAATTCCCAGGTGGAAAACAGAAAGAAGATGAGCCTATTCAAAAAACGGTGGAGCGTGAGCTCAAAGAAGAACTCGGAGTTGAGGTAAAAGCTTACAAAGAACTGATGAGTTTAAAACATACCTATTCTCACTTTTCTATTACTATGCACGCATGGTTTTGTACGCTTATAACGGGAACGCCGAAGCCTAAAGAAAGTCAGGAAGTCCGGTGGGTAACACGGGAAGAACTGGAGCAATATCCCTTCCCAAGAGCCAACAAAGTGCTTACTGAAAAGCTTATAAAAGAATCCTGATCATTTTATAGCAACTCCACATACGTGTGGGATGATCGGCACAAATACCGTTCTGCTCTCAAATTCTTGCATTTCAACTTTGCTAAAATGTGCATTCTGTATCACTTTTCCGGTGTCTCGGCTAACATGGCAGCCGTCAAAAACCCACTTCCAGGGCCTTTCTACTATATGTTGAACTTTGCAGATCCAGGTGTCTCTCTCGGCTTTCACATGTTCCAGGAAAGCAAATTTTCCCTCTTCTTTCAGCACTCTTCTGATCTCGGAAATCACTTTTACCGGGTTTTCTGCTGAACATAAAACCAGGCTTCCAAATACCATGTCCACCGATTCCTCTTTTAGATTCATAGTCCCGGCTCCGTAATTATGGATCTCCACCTCTATTCCATAATACCTTGCTCTTCTGTTAAGCAACTCATTGAATGATCTCTTTGGCTCTATCACAATTACTTTTGTGCCCGGCCTTAGATATCTGAAATTGGCACCGTAACCCGCCCCAATTTCAACCACAGTATCAGGATGGTCTTTTAGCAACTTTCGCTTTCGGTCACCGTATCGGGCGTGCATATATCTATCTACCAATAAAAAGAACCATTCGTTGATTTTTTGAATCAATTTGTCTGAGTTTTGTTTGTATGTTTGAGCACTTACCGGATAACCCCTTCATGTTATTGTCGATTACGTAAAAACTCTAATCTCAACAAACTTAGCTTATTTCATTGACCCGTAAAAGAAAAAGGTATAAAACCATTTCTAAGAAAAAACTTCTGAAACTGAAATCCTTTCTGGATGATCTGGTAGTTAACATCGAACAGCCTGATTACATCAATGATGACCCGGTACAATTCATGCATGCTTTTGAGGATAAAAATGATAAAGAGTTAGCAGGCTTTTTTGCCGCAACCATGGCCTGGGGCAGGCGGGATATCGTAAATGCGAAAGTTGAAGATCTGCTTCAGCGTATGGATTATAAGCCATATGAGTTTATTCAGAATTATTCTGATAGTGATGCCCACGTTTTTGAAGGGTTTAAACACCGGACTTTTAAACCCATAGACGTGCACTGGCTGACAAAAACACTTCAATCTATCTTGTTGAAATTTCGAACCTTTGAAAGATTTTGGGATTTTTGTGCCGAACAAGCTAAAGTTCAAAAAAGGGAATTGATCGCAGTCTTTCACGATCAATTCTTTACTCTACATCCCGAGATACCACAGCGAGTACGGAAACATGTTTCCAATCCCGAAAAGAACAGCTCCGCTAAGCGCTTATATATGTATTTGAGGTGGGTCATTCGAAAGAACAGCCCTGTCGATCCGGGTACTATGAGTTTTATAAGTCCTTCTGAATTAAAAATTCCTTTAGATGTTCATGTAGCCCGCCAAGCACGTAAGCTGGGGCTTCTGTCTCGAAAACAAAATGATTGGAAAGCGGTACTTGAACTAACGAAGAAAATGAAAATTCTGGATCCTGAAGATCCTGCAAAATATGACTATGCCCTTTTTGGCATTGGTGTATTAAGATCAGGCATACCTGATGAGCTGATAATAAATAAGCGGGTTGAGTAACAATTTCAATATTCTGCTTATTTTAAAACAGCGAAAGAGTTTGTATATTAGGCATTCCCGATTATGGGGCAAAAATTAAAAGAAAGGATGTGATACTTCATGTTAGGAGTCGAAGTAAAAGACAACGAAAGTGTTGATCGCGCAATAAATCGCTTTAAGAAACTGGTATCCCGGTCACGTGTTCTCAACGAATACAAAGATCGACAGCAGTACACGAAGCCTTCATTTGAGCGACGTGAAGCTTTGAAAAAAGCCAAGCGAGAACAGAGACGTCGCAATCGCGACAACTTCTAAGCGAAGTGTAACGAATTCGAGCCCTCCGGTTTTACCTGAGGGCTTTTTTTATGGCCTCATGTAAATACCTGATCCCATTCTTTTGTTTGGAGCCGGGCATTACCAGGTCTTTATAGCCTAATTTTTTTGCCTCTTTTTCACGCTGTTCCAAATGAGGAACCGTCCGTATTTCTCCTCCAAGCCCAACCTCTCCAATAAATGCCATGTGTGAAGCGATAGGCTCATCCATTAAACTTGATACGAGTGCACAGCAAACTCCCAGGTCCCCGGCGGGATCATTTAGCTTAAATCCACCCGCAATATTCAGGTAAACATCATGATTGGAAAAATTCTTACCTACTCTTTTTTCCAACACTGCCAACAGCAGTGCCAGCCTGTTTCTGTCAAAACCGTTAGCGGTTCGCTGTGGCGATCCATAAGATGAGGGGGTTACAAGCGCCTGCACCTCTATCAAAAGCGGGCGTGTTCCTTCCATCGTGCATACAACGGCATTCCCGCTTATTCCTGTAGTTTTATCTGAAATAAAAAGTTCAGAAGGATTGGAAACCTCGATCAACCCATCCGATTTCATTTCAAATACTCCAACCTCCTGGGCCGCTCCAAATCGATTTTTGAGACTCCTAAGTAAACGATAAGTGTACTGCTTGTCTCCTTCAAACTGAAGAACTGTATCTACCATGTGCTCTAAAACTCGCGGTCCGGCGATATCTCCTTCCTTGGTCACATGCCCGATCACAAGTGTGGTAATATTTTTTTTCTTTGCAAGTTGCTGAAATAATGCCGCGCATTCTTTTACCTGCTGAATACTTCCCGGCATACTCGAGAGCTCTGTCCTGTACACGGTTTGAATGGAATCTACAATGAGCAGGTCGGGCTGCATTTTCTGAGCTTCAGCAATGATGTTATCCACCTGGGTTTCATTGTATATCAACAATTTGTTCGATTCTACGCCAAGCCTGGCTGCGCGTTGTTTGATCTGTCCGGCCGATTCTTCCCCGGCACAATACAGTATGGTTAATTCAGGATTTGCCTTAGCTATTTGCAGCGTAAGGGTGCTTTTTCCAACTCCGGGCTCTCCTCCTATCAAAACATAAGAACCCGGTAAAAACCCTCCACCTAATACCCGGTCAAGTTCCGAGATATTACTTCTAAATCTTGATTTCTCTGAAGTTTCTACATCCTCGAGTTTCTGAGGTGCTGCCGTTGATTCCAATCCCTCTACTTTCGCTTTATGGGATGATGAGGATTTTTTAGAGACCGTTTTTTCAGAAAAAGTATTCCACTCTCCACATGAAGGACAGGATCCATTCCATTTTGGTGAAACATATCCGCAATTAGAACACTCAAATTGAGTTTTCACTTTTGCCATATCAATCCTGCTGGGTTACTTCTACAACTTTCTGATTGATGTACCAGGTAGTGGCCATAATTCCCAATCCCACACTGATGTAATAACTGATGATCCTCCATAAAAATACGGCAAGGCCGATAAATCCTTCACGGGAAATTAGCGGGCCTTGAAATAATACAAACAACCCTTCCACACCACCGCTTCCACCCGGAGTAGGCACAACCAGAAAAGCGAGGTTCATGGCAAGGCTTCGTAATACGGATAACACTTCCGGTGCAGGAAGTAAACTGAGTACTACGATCGTAGGTAAAGCGATTCTCATAATCCATGACATTGTCGATAGAAAAAAAGCTTTCATTAGAAAGCTGAATGGTTTTTTCCTCAGTTGATGTGCATATTGCTCGAGGTTTTCAGCTTCAATTTCGATCTTATCACTCATTTTTCTGAGCACAGGAAGTTTGAATACTACTTTAACTACTTTTTTTATGGCAGCCGGATTTCTAAGAACACCATAAGCAAGAACACTGGCATAACTGAGAAGTCCCACATAGAGCAACCCCATCGAAACATCTCCTACCAAGCCAACTTCAGCCGGCACCACTTCATAAAATATTCCGGCAAACAAAAGAATTGGAATGGCCATGGCAAACCAAAGCTGATCAAGTAACACTCCATATAATATAATAGCTCCAGCGTCTCCTAATTTAAGACCTTCCTTGGTCATGGCATAAGTTGCCATAGGAGCTCCGCCAATAGTAGATGGGGTTACAGCGGAAGTGAAATCCCAAGCCAATACAACTCGGACTGAAGCGAACCAGTTCAGCTTCTTCTCCGATAGAAACCGGATCTTGGCAGCTGCAAACCAAACTCTTAGTAATGAAACCACTATGGCAATCACCAGTCCCGGTAGCCTTTTAGGTGCAAGGTGCTCCAATACGCCCGGCGTGTAGGTCCAGTAGATCACTCCTGCCATAGTCGCTAAACTCAAGGTAATAGAGATGATCAAGTATTTCCTGGATAGCAGGGATTGTGGCTGCTTAATATGTTTTGTTTCGCTACTCAAATAATATCCTGAATCAGAATGGCTTAGATAAAAAAAGCCTTACAGGCCATTTCCTGCAAGGCTTAATGTGTTTTCTGCTCGTTATGCAAGTGTGATCTTATCATTGAGGTAAACGTCCTGAATCATATTCAGAAGTTTAACCCCTTCCTTAAGTGGTCTTTGAAATGCTTTCCGCCCACTTATAAGCCCCATTCCACCGGCACGCTTGTTGATGATAGCTGTTTTAACCGCATCGGCAAAATCATTGGTACCGGAAGCACCACCTGAGTTGATCAAACCGGCGCGTCCCATAAAACAATTAGCAACCTGATATCGAGTCAGGTCAATCGGATGATCTGAACTAAGTTCAGAATAAATTCGCTCATCCAGTTTTCCGTAACTTGAATCACCGGAATTCAATGCTTTATAACCGCCGTTATTTGTGGGCTGCTTCTGCTTGATGATGTCTGCACCAAGAGTAGTACCAATATGATTCGCTTGTCCGGTAAGGTCAGCTGAAGCATGATAATCAACACCATCAACTTTAAATGCACTGTTTCGTGTATAACACCAAAGGATAGTTGCCATACCAAGTTCGTGAGCATAAGCAAAAGCTTGGGCTACTTCCTGAATTTGTCGGTTAGATTCTTCAGAGCCGAAATAGATAGTGGCCCCGACAGCGGCAGCTCCCATATCATAAGCCTGATCGATGGTGCCAAACATGATCTGATCATAATTGTTCGGATAAGTCAACAACTCATTGTGATTGATCTTTACTATGAAAGGAATTTTGTGAGCATATTTTCTGGATACAGAAGCAAGTGCACCAAATGTAGAGGCAACGGCATTACAGCCAGCTTCCATCGCTAACTTCACAATGTTCTCTGGATCAAAATAATCCGGATTTTTTGCAAAAGAGGCTCCGGCTGAATGTTCAATTCCCTGGTCAACAGGCAGTATTGACAGATACCCGGTTCCACCTAAACGCCCGTTATTTAATAATCTTTGAAGATTTTGAAGCACCCGGTTATTGCGATCAGAATGATACCAAACGTCATCTACATAACTTTTGCCCGGCTTAATCAGCCGATCTTTATTGATTGTTTTACATTTATGATCAAGAAGATCCGAAGCTTCATCCCCCAGAAGTTCTTCGATACTGTTTATTCCAAGTGACATAATTAATTTTTCCCTTTTTAAATTTGTTTTTATGAGTGAGTAAGTGGGCAGAAAATATAAGCCTAAATGAGGGAAATGGCTAAAGAGAAGTTTTAGGAAAAATGAGAAAAGAATAATTCGTTACTCAGGAATTGAGCTTTTGAAGCTGATATTGCTTTGGAGTTATACCGGTGTAATCTTTGAATAGCTTTATAAAGTGACTCAGGCTTGAGAATCCTAGCTTGTAGCTTACATCCGTCACATTGTTATCAGACTGTAATAGTAATTGCGAAGCTCTTTTGATTCGTTCTTTGTTAATATACTCTATGGGACTCATGCCAAATTCATTCTTAAAGTACCGGTAAAAGGAGGCTTTACTCATGCAAGCCACATCCGATATCTTTTGCACAGAAATACTTTGGTTTAGGTTATTCTGGATGAAATCAATGGCAGCAGCAAGACCATTTTTTGTGATATGATTGCGGTAGTTTTTTAGGAATAAATTCCTTGATTCCGTTTGAAGCATATGCACTATCAGCTCCGAGATATTCAAATCTACGAGCAGATCGCGCTGCTTGTGCTCTTCCGTAAAAATATGAAACATCTTTCGGATTAAGAGATTCACTGATTCCGTATTTGAGAAATGAACCGAGCTTTTAGCATCATATTCCCATTCACCGGAAACCGAGCTGCGAGGCAGTGTTTCATTCATTTTAGCCACGATATCATTCACACGAGTTAATGGAAATTCAACTGTAATACACTTAGTTGGCTCATCCATTTTGGCTTCAGGAAAATCAATATAAATAGTTTGATTGGGTGGGAGCACCAATGATTCACTGGGTAGGAAATCGAAAGGTTTCTCTTCATCGGAATGAATGATCTTTTTACCCGAAATCATTCCGCAATACATAGGGCTTGTTGCATGTAGTTCCACACGGTTCGCTTCTTGATATGTATCGTAAACTGAAAATACGGCCCCTTCACCTGCATAACTTGTTCTGTTCTCGACCAATTTTTGTGGCTCGGGATAATTAGAAGCGGTTCCAATACTCATAGTTAATCGTTTGATTTTTTCCGACAAGCTACTTTAATCATTATATATAAAGACCTTTTTAAAACCAAATTGAGAGGATTCCGGCACTTTTTGCGACTATAAGTCAAGATTGAAAGCGCTTTTCTGTGTATTAATTAAATGAACACTTTAATTAACTTATGGAGTCCAACATGTTACACGAACGCCCATCTTTTAAAGATAAATACGACAACTTTATTGGAGGTAAATTTGTACCTCCGGTTGATGGTGAATATTTCGATAATATTTCGCCCGTTGACGGAAAACCGTTCACCAAAGTAGCCCGGTCTAACGAGAAGGATATTGAAAAAGCGTTAGATGCTGCCCATAAAGCAGCACCTGATTGGGGCAGTTCATCGGCTGCGGAACGTGCTTCTGTATTATTGAAGGTTGCTGATTTTATTGAAGAAAACCTTGAATACCTGGCACGGGTAGAAACCATCGAAAATGGCAAGCCGATTCGGGAAACCATGAATGCCGATCTTCCCCTTGTTGTGGATCACTATCGATATTTTGCCGCAGCCATTAGAACTCAGGAAGGCGGTATTTCTGAACATGATGCTCACACCGTCTCCATCAACCTTCCAGAGCCACTTGGCGTTGTAGGCCAGATTATCCCGTGGAATTTCCCATTATTGATGGCCGCCTGGAAAATTGCACCTGCTTTAGCTGCTGGTAATTGCACCGTGGTGAAACCGGCTGAACAAACACCCGCAAGTATCATGGTCATGCTGGAATTAGTTGGTGATATTATCCCGGATGGCGTTTTAAATGTAGTTAATGGATTTGGAGTCGAAGCCGGTCAGCCTCTTGCCACCTCTGAGCGTATTTCGAAGGTAGCTTTCACCGGAGAGACTACTACAGGACGGCTAATCATGCAATATGCCTCTGAAAACCTCATTCCGGTTACGCTGGAGCTTGGTGGTAAGAGCCCGAATGTATTCTTCGAGAGCATCATGGATGAAGATGATGACTATTTTGATAAGTGTTTAGAAGGCGCCGCTCTATTTGCATTGAATCAAGGAGAAGTATGTACGTGTCCATCCAGAATTCTTGTTCAGGAATCTATAGCTGATGCCTTTACTGAACGCGTAGTTGAACGCGTTAAAGCAATCAAAATGGGCCATCCTTTGGATGACGAAACCATGGTGGGAGCACAGGCTTCCAACGATCAATACGAAAAAATCCTTAACTACTTTGATGTAGGTAAAGAAGAAGGAGCTAAAATATTGGTTGGCGGCGGAAAAGCGGATGTGGGAAGCAACGGTATTTCCAACGGATACTATATTCAGCCTACGATCTTTTCCGGAAACAACAATATGCGTGTTTTCCAGGAAGAAATTTTTGGGCCGGTAACTTCACTTACCACCTTTAAAGATTTTGATGAAGCCATCGAAATTGCCAACGATACACTATATGGATTAGGAGCTGGTGTTTGGACACGTGATGCGCATGAGCTTTATCAGGCACCGCGAGCTATTAAAGCGGGTCGTGTTTGGGTGAATTGCTATCACACCTACCCCGCTCACGCTGCTTTCGGTGGCTATAAGAAGTCTGGCTTTGGCCGCGAAAATCATAAAATGATGCTCAGCCATTACCAACAAACCAAAAACATGCTGGTTTCTTACGATAAGAAAGCTATGGGTTTCTTCTAAACAGCAACGTGTATTCCTAAGTGGTCCTCTGCCATTCTAAAGGCAGGGGATTTTTCTAATTTAACCTTAAGAATAGATTTATGCCTACCCAACGTGTATTAATTACGGAAGATGCTAAAAAAGTAATGAATGAAGTTCGCGAAAAACATGGCGAGCTCATGTTTCACCAAAGCGGTGGTTGTTGCGACGGATCATCCCCAATGTGCTATAAAAAAGGTCAATTCCGAACTGGAAAGAGCGATATAAAGCTTGGCGAGGTAAACGGTGCTGAGTTCTGGATGGCTAAAGACCAATTCAAATACTGGCAATACATGCAATTAACTTTAGATGTAAAACCCGGACGCGGTTCCAGCTTTTCTCTTGAAATTCCAATGGGCGTGCGGTTTTTGATCAAGTCCAAAATGTTCACCGAAGAACAGCTTGAAGATTTAGAAGAGCTTGTATCAGGCTAAGTTTTTTGTCAAAATTTGCTCTCCCCTATTTTTAGCTTCTTACATTGACCATAGCTTCGAAGGCTATCATTATGAATACCCATTAGAATCCTCAAGAAAAAGCCTTATTTTTGTTAATCTAATTTCTCATTCAATTTTTTTCTGATGAACATCGGGCCTATCGAATTACCTGATCAACCTTTGTTTCTTGCTCCCATGGAAGATGTCACCGACTCTCCATTCCGACAAATATGCCGGAAGAAAGGAGCCGATATTGTATTTACTGAATTTATAAGCTCAGAGGCACTTATTCGCGACTCCGATATTGCCATGCACAAAATGGATTTCGATGAGATGGAACGACCATTTGGTGTCCAGATCTTTGGCGGCCGTGAAGAAGCTATGGAGGGTGCTGCAAAAGTGGCTGAAAATAATAATCCTGACCTGGTTGATATTAATTTTGGATGTCCGGTGTATAAAGTAGTTAAGAAGGGAGCAGGAGCAGGATGCCTTAAAGATCTTGCAATGATGGAACGTATGGCAGGTACCGTAGTTGATGCCGTCGAAAATAAACCCGTAACTGTGAAAACACGTCTTGGCTGGGATGATAATACCATCAAAATTCAGGAAGTGGCACTGATGCTTCAAAAACTTGGTGTGAAAGCGCTGACCGTTCATGCGCGCACCCGTGCCCAAAAATATAAAGGAGATGCCCGCTGGGAATGGCTTAAAAAGCTTAAGGATACGCCCGGCCTTGAGATTCCAATTATAGGAAACGGCGATGTAACTTCCCCTGAGTTAGCCAAGAAAATGTTTGAAGAAACAGGCGTTGATGGAGTTATGATCGGACGGGGAGCTATCGGAAATCCCTGGATCTTCGAGCGAACCCGTCATTATCTCGAAACCGGTGAGTTACTACCCGACCCAACGGTACGACAACGAGTGGAGCTTTGCGCTAAACAACTACAGCTTTCTGTGAAGCAGCACGGAGAACGCTATGGCGTCATCATCATGAAAAAACATTATGGCCAATATCTTAAAGGAGTTCGGAACGGTAAGAACCTCCGCATGGATTTAATGCAGCATGATGAAATGGATCCGATCCTCGAGCTGCTCTATAACTTTGATGAGGCAGAAATCCACGCAGTAGCTTGAGTAATAAAGTAGATCCAATCAACAAATGTATAAAAATTACTTTAACGTCAGTTTGAGATAAGAACTAAGTCAAAAGGATAAAATGGATGCTTAAGGTCCTTCCCGTGGAGACGGAAATCTAAGTGTTGCCATTCATTCAGTATCCGATACCGGACAAACCATAGGGTTTCGGGCATTCGCTGCGAAATGACCCTTCAAAGCCTTCAACAGATGGTCTTTATATCAAATTCGCGTTACTTCATCACTTTACTACTCTTTCTGAATCTTTTGGGGCTTGGCATCGTAATCATAGTAACACTTTAACAGATCCAATAAACATGTTTACACGATTGGCAAGACTTTTCAATTCTCTCATTGGCGCATCCGTGGTTGCTGCCTCTCCCCTTAAAGCTATCACCGGGATCGTAATTAGTATTATTCTGCCCTATTTACTGTATGCTTTTTTAGGAGGATTTGGAATCGCTCTTGCTTTGGCAGGCCTGATATGGGGCTCAATCTGGCTGACCAAGAAAAAAGAATGAGGAATTAAGTAGTTCTACACACACTAAAAACTATAAATACTCTCTTCCTATAAACGGCTTCAGCACTTCTGGAATCCTTACTTTTCCATTCTCTTCCTGATAAGCCTCCAGTAACGCAGACACTACTCTTGGTAATGCCAAACCGGATCCATTCAGTGTATGCAGGATCTCGATCTCCTTCTCATCTTTACGATACCTCAGTTGCATACGCCGGGCCTGAAAACTCTCAAAATTAGAGCATGAACTAACTTCCAGCCACCTTTTTTGTCCCGGACTCCAAACCTCCAGATCATACTTTTTACTTTGGGTGAAGCCCATATCACCGGTACACATAAGTAACGTTCGGTATGAGAGCTCAAGCGCTTCTAATAATCCCTCTGCGTGTTCACGGAGACTTTCAAGTTCATCATAGGAATCTTCCGGCCTCACGATCTTGACCAGCTCAACCTTATCAAACTGGTGTAAACGGTTCAGCCCTCGTACATCTTTTCCGTAGGAACCCGCTTCCCGTCTCCAGCATGGGGTATGGCATACGTATTTTTTAGGTATATCTTTATTTTCGAGGATCTCATCCCTGTGATAGTTAGTAACCGGAACCTCAGCCGTTGGAATGTTAAAGAACCCATCGCGTGGAATTTCATACATCATATCCTCTTTATCCGGAATTTGTCCGGTACCGCGAGCTGAATCTTCATTCACGAAATACGGAGCCTGCATTTCAATGTATCCGGCTTTAGCAGCCTCGTTTATGAAATAGTTGATCAAAGCTCTTTGAAGTTGAGCTACTCCCCCAACGTAAAAAGGGAAACCGGCTCCCGTAACTTTTACCCCACGCTCAAAATCTACCCAGCCATGTCGTTCAGTAAGTTCCCAGTGGGGTTTTCTCCATTCACTTTCATTTGGAGTACCCCATGTTTTAAAAATTTCGTTGTCCTCTTCTGTTACACCTACCGGTACGCTTGGGTGGGGTACATTAGGGATCCGGAGTAATAAATTATCCCGCTCAATTCTCAACTTTTTAACCTCTTCCTCAATTTCCTTGATCTGCTCTTTCATTGCAGAGGTTTCTTTGATGATCTCTTGAGCTTCCTCTTTCTTACCCTGGCTCATCAACTGTCCGATCTTACCCGACTTGGTATTACTTTCACTACGCAAAAGATCTCCCTCATGCACTTTTGCTCTCCACTCTTCATCCGCTGAAAGTACTTTTTCCACCACAGAAGTGTCTTTCTCACCTTTATTTGTAATAGCTTTTTCTACCTGTTCGCGATTTTCCCTGATGAAACTAATATCAAGCATGGTATATTTGGTTATCGGATTGTTAATTAAGAATTCAAAGATAAGAGGTATTCGCCTTTTTGTTATATCTTTTTTGGATGAAAATTCAATAAGAAAGAGCATTTTATGGAAGCGCTTTTTATATTGATTACCTAAATAATTAAGGCTACCATTCGACGTTCAAAGAAATTTTAGGTAAATAAGCACAAATCATGAGTCAATTATTAGACGAAACCGACCTTACCATTCTCAATCATTTACAGGAAAATGGCAGGGCACAGCGTAATACCATTGCGGAGATCGTAAACCTTTCTGTACCCTCGGTTTCAGAGCGGATGAAAAAGCTCGAAGAACGTGGCCTTATCGAAGGATACAAAGCCATCCTAAACAGTAAAAAATTTCATTTTGATATCACTGCCTTCATCTTTGTTCAAGTTGACGGTTCTGAGAATTATCAAAATTTTGTAGAAAAAGCTTCCGGTGAAGTTGAAATCCTTGAATGCCATTCTATAACCGGAGACGGTTCTCATTTCCTTAAGGTAAGAACAAAAAATACCGGCTCTTTTGAGAGCCTGCTTTCCAGAGTTCAAGCCTGGGAAGGAGTAAGTAAAACACGGTCTAACCTGGTTCTATCCAGCTTTAAAGAGACACGTTTCATTCCGGTGGAACATGCCGCCGAGCTTATAAAAAAGCAGTAATAACCGCCAAATCATTTCACCTCACTTTACGTTTACTTACTAAAGTAAGAATCATTAACTTACGTCATTCTGACAGTAAAAATAATAGGCCTGATTGTCCTTTTAAAATTCGGATATTCAGGCTTAACCTTGATATATAGACTTTATGGATCGCGAAGTTTTTCAGGAACAATTTGGATTACTCGGCACCTCCGAAGCCATGCGGCAGGTGATCGATAAAATTATGCAGGTGGCAAAAACCGATATTACGGTTACCCTTCAGGGAGAAAGCGGCGTTGGTAAAGATGTGACTGCACGAGCCATTCACGCTATGAGTGAGCGCAGCAGAAATAACCTGGTGATCGTAAACTGTGGCGCTATTCCGGAAGGTATTATTGAAAGTGAACTTTTCGGACATGAAAAAGGAGCTTTTACCGGTGCCGAAACCTCACGTGAAGGATATTTTGAGAAGGCCAACGGCGGCACCATTTTTCTTGATGAGATCGGGGATACTCCTAAGAATGTACAGGTTAAATTGCTCCGGGTTCTCGAAAATGGCGAATTTTTCAGAGTAGGGTCAAGCAAAGTCCAAACTACGGATGTACGCGTGGTAGCTGCAACCAATCAGGACCTTTGGAAAATGGTAAAAGAAGGGGCTTTTCGGGAAGACCTCTATTATCGGTTAGATACCGTTCAGATCAAGCTTCCTCCGCTAAGAGACCGCCCGGAAGATATCATCCCGATCTTTAAAAAATTTGTAGAAGAATATTCTGCCCGTTATGACTCTGTATTCAAAGGATTTTCTGATGAAGCCCGGGAATTATTGATCTCCTATCGCTGGCCCGGTAATGTTCGGGAACTACGAAATGTAGCCGAACAATTAGTGGTTCTCGAAAAATCTCAATTCATTGACAAAAAAAAGCTTCAGAAATATTTGAAAGGTCGGCAGCATGAAGGAAGTGCAGATAACCTCCCGATGGTGGCCGGCCGAAACCGGGAACACAGTTCTTCTGATTCGGACGAAGGATTTAACCGCAAAGACCGTGAGCTGGTGTATCGGGCACTCGTAGAATTACGAAATGATATCGCTGATGTAAAAAAAATGTTCGCTAACTTTCTTTACTCCACTTTCAACACAAAAGCCCTGAAAGCCTTACCCGCTTCGGTACGGGATGAAGTTGACAAAACAGAAGTCTCCGGGGTTAATGTAAACCTTGGTGACCATGCCACACTTGGTATGCAATCGATGCCTGATGAAACGGATATTGAAGAGTCTGAAGATACCGAACTAAGTGATTTTCTTAAGGACAATAAAATTCCCTCCATTGAGGAAGCTGAAAAATTTCTTATTCAGCAAGCTCTCAAACGTTTTGACGGTAACCGCAGAAAAGCCTCAGAAACACTGGGCGTGAGTGAACGAACCCTTTACAGGAAACTGGATCAATATGGCTTGGACTAAAACTTGGATCCTGATCGCTTTATGTGCAGGTTTTTTATTCAGCGGATGTCTCCGTTATAGCTTTACAGGTGCTTCCATCCCCCCCGGTGTCGATACCATTTATATTCCTTTCTTTCCTGACCAATCTAACAGTGGACTTGGAGACCTCAGTAACAGGCTAAACCAGATCCTCATCAATCGCTTTGTGAACCAAAGCAGGCTGCAACTGGCCAATAACGAAGCTGATGCTGACGCTGTACTTGATGGCATCATAACTTCTTATTCCAACCGCCCATTCAGTATTGGGGGAAATGAACAAGCCAATGAAAACCAGGTTTCTATAACAGTAAGAGCAACTTTTCTTTATACTTCTAATGATGAACCTGAGTGGACTAATTCATTTACCGGAAGTTTTACTTATGACCCTTCTGAAAATCCCATTGAGGGAGAAAATTCAGCTGCCAACGGGGCCCTGGAACAAATAGCTAATAATATGTTCAATGATGCGGTAAGTAATTGGTAATTTACTTTGATTGTAAGGCCGCTTCACTTTATTATTGCTAATCCTTAACCATTTTTATGCAACAACTTCCTTTCAACATACCTAAGTCTCTCACTTCCTTTGTGGATAAGTTTGAAGAGGACCCTGAAAAGGTCACTCAAAAGCTAAAGAAACACCTGCATAAACGCGGGCCGGATGCGGTGGGTCATTTTTTACTTTCCTGGTTTTATCACCTTCAGAACAAAAACAAGAAAGCTGTAACACAAGCACTAAAAGCAAAAACCTATGCCCCGGGAAGCCCCCTGATGGAGCACCTGCATTATTTTTTAGTCCATCCGGAAAAATTTGAAGCTGCCATTCCTGTTCATTCTTATACTTCTTCAAAAGTGAAGCTGCAGCAGGGATCCCGAACATCCCCTATTCTTGATCTTGACCGCCTGATCGAGATGCTGGAACAGGTTGAGTCTAAACGAATACAGGTTCCAGCAGATGATGAGCCTTTTGATGATTCAGATCTCAGTAAAGAAGCCGAACAAGTAGATGACCTGGTATCAGAGACCTTGGCTAAGATCCATACCAAACAAGGCCGCAAAAAAGAGGCCGTTAAAATGTACGAGCGGCTTATCGATAAGAACAGTGATAAAGCGGATCACTATAAGGAACAGATCGAAAAGTTAAAGAAAGCCTGATTTTCTTTGGCTATTTAACGAACGGATTATGTTGTTTCTCGTGGCCTATTGAAGTTTTAGGACCGTGACCGGGATAGACAATTGTTTCATCCGGCAATACATAAAGCTTTTCTTTGATACTTTTTTCAAGCACTTCAAAATCACCTTTATATAAATCCGTTCTGCCAATGCTTTCCTTGAAAAGTGCATCTCCAGCGATCACTAATTCCTCAGCCTTAAAATACAATGAGACATGATCAGGCGAGTGTCCAGGGGTATATAAACAGGTGAACGAAAAGTTACCGATCTCAAATGTTCCTTCAGAAATAAGTACCTCAGGTTCAAAATCAAAGCCACCCTGATTGATGCCAAACATCTGCGCCTGACTTCCAAAATTACTCCACAGAAATCGATCTTCATTGCACAAATATACAGGAACGTCAAAATCACGGAGAACGCGATTCAACCCTAACACATGATCCACATGTGCATGAGTTAAAACAATGGCTTTGAGCTGTCCGGTTAGGGATTCTTTGAATTTTTGATACTCCGGCTCCCTTGAAAATCCGGGATCAATGAGCAGATGCTGCTCCCCCTCGGTTAGTAAATGTGTGTTTTCTAAAAATGGGCCTACTTCAAATATTTGTACTTCCATATTTCAAAAATAAAAAAAGGATGCACCTGAAAGATACATCCTTTAGTAAAATGTTCGCGCTGCTTACTTATCTTCACCTTTACCATATCGACGCTTGAAGCGGTCAACACGGCCGGCTGTAGAAGTAAATGTATTGCTTTTCGTATAGAATGGATGGTTTTTAGAATCAACCTCACTGCGATAAACGCCGTCTTTAACGTCCATGGTGCTGCGGGTTGTAATTTCGGTACCATCACTCATCAATACCTTAATTTCTTTGTAATCTGGATGAATTCCTTTTTTCATAATCGTGTGCTTGCTTGAAATTTGCAAAGGCTTTAAATATAAGCTTAACTTAAGCTGAATTCAACGAAATTATTACTCAAATTCATCGAAGCCTTCATCGCTGTAATCTCCCAAAGATGAGAACATAGAACCAAGCATATCAGAGTATAAAGTTTGGTCGTCAAGGTCTTGCTTACTGAGCATTGAATTCTGATGCAGGGCTTCCAAAACGAAATCCATCCAAATGGATTTTTCGTTCTTTGGGATCTCCTCACTGTATTTATCTACCAATTCTTTCAGGCCTTTCACCCCTTTCAGAGCGGCTTCATACTCTTTATTTGAGAGTGTATCCGTGATGTTGATCTCATTGCCATCAGCAAACCAATCGGTGACAGCCTTATATACTGATTTCTGTTCTTCTGATTTTGACTGCGGGTCCGGAAAATGCACCTTGAACGTTTTGCTGATCGCTTTACCAAGAATATGCTTCGCCACACTGATCGCTCCCTCCTGTTCTCCTTCATACACCAGCTCGATCTTTCCGGTTAGCGCAGGAACCATATGATACAGATCAGCGATTCGTACCGAAGTTTCCTTTTCATCATTTAGAATTGCCCTGCGCTCAGCCGAGGAAACCACTTGTTCTAAAGCAGTAATCGTCATCCGGGTTGAAACTCCACTTTTTTGATCCACATATTCTGATTCCCGGGCTTCAAAAGCTGCTCTCTCAATGGTCTGTCTGAAGAGATCCGGTATATGGATCTTGATCCTGCTCTCGCGTTCCTGCCAGGCTTCCTGCCTGGTTATCTCCATCCCGATACCCATCTCTTTGGGATAATGGGTGATGATCTGTGAATCAATACGATCTTTCAGTGGAGTAATGATGTTTCCCCGATTGGTATAATCTTCGGGGTTTGCAGAAAATGCCATAGCAATATCGAGCGGAATGCGCACATTAAATCCCCTAATTTGAATATCACGCTCCTGCATGATGTTAAGTAGCGCCACCTGGATTCTGGGTTGAAGATCAGGCAGCTCATTGATCACAAAGATCCCGCGATTGGTCCGGGGAATAAGCCCAAAATTGATCACATTTTGGTCTGCCAAAGTCAGTTTTTTAGTAGCAGCTTTGATCGGATCAATATCACCGATCAGGTCTGCAACCGTTGTATCAGGAGTAGCCAGTTTTTCTCCGTAACGGAATGAGCGGTGAAGCCAGTCTATCGGGGTTTCGTCTCCTTTTTCTTCTATAAGATTCTTAGCAAATTTTGAAAGCGGATTGAATGGATCATCATTGATCTCCGATCCCTTGACAATGGGGATGTACTCATCCATGAAGTTAACCATCAGCCTCAGGATCCGGGTTTTTGCCTGCCCCCGCAATCCCAGCAAAATCATGTCATGCTTTGATAATAATGCGTGCTGAATCTGTGGTAAAACGGTCTTTTCATATCCTAAAATACCGGGAAACAATTCTTCTTTATTCCTGATCTTATTGATCAAATTCCGGCGGATCTCTTCTTTGACCGAAACCGATTCCCAACCACTTTTCTTGAGCTCACCTAAGGTAGATGCCTTCATTCTTTTTTTATCTGATGTGAATTTTCTTGTGTGTGTTTATAACCCTTATTACAAAGTCTTCATTCAGGTTATTCATCCTTCGCTAAAATATTTGTGATTGCACGGGTTTTGATCAAGGTTTCTTCCCATTCAGCTTTAGGATCAGAGTCACTGGTAATAGCCCCGCCCACCGGATACACAAGTTTATTTTCCTCAATGATCGCCGTTCTTATGATGACATTAAAATCGAAATCGTCATCGGGTTTTATATATCCCAATGCCCCGGAATAGATCCCTCTTTGATAATTTTCATACTCTTCAATGGCACGCATTGCAGCGATCTTGGGAGCACCGGTCATGGAGCCCATCGGGAAACATGCTTTTATTACCTCAATGCTGTCAGCTTCATCCTTCACTTCGCACTCCACCGTTGACACCATCTGGTGAACTGTTTCAAAGCTCTGTATCTCAAACAACCCTGATACTTTCACACTGTTCTTCACGGATATCCGGCTCAGGTCATTTCTCACCAGATCTACGATCATGAGATTTTCTGCCCGCTCTTTTTCTGAACTTCTTAGCTTTTCAATGTTTTGATCTGCGTTTTTTCCCGGCTCTCTGGGAATGGTTCCCTTTATGGGCTGAGACCAGACTTTTTTCCCTTTTCGAGCCAGAAATCGCTCCGGGGAAGCACAGCAAACTGACAGATCATCCAAAGTTAAATATCCCCCAAAAGGAACCGGCCCGGTATTTTTCATGGATCTATAAAGTGCAAAACTGTCTCCCTTAAATGTAAATTCAACCGGATGGGAAAGGTTTACCTCGTAATACCCTCCTTCAAAAATGTCGTTTTGGGCCTTCTTTACCAAATTCAGATATGCAGATTCCTCCATTCTATTCGATAGTTCGATTGTGAAGTCTTTTCCAGCCTCGGGAGATTCCCTTTCATCTGGCAGCTCTCCTTTCAGAATATTGAACGAACCGTCTTTATTGAACTCTAACAACAAGCCCGGAACTATAAAATACATATCGGGGGCTTTATTCAATTTTGGATTGTCTGAACTTAGATCTTCCAAAAAATTTTTAAGATCGTAGCCAAGATACCCAAAGAGCCAATCGTCATGTTCCTCTCTGAATTCCTGAAGTGCAGTCCAGGGATTTGAATGAATCACACTTTTTTCTTCTTTCTGAATATGGATCTCACCGCCATATGCTTTTATGGCTGCTTCCGGGAGTGCCGCAAGATAACTTTTGGTGCTTGCCGGATGATCATCCATTTGTGATTCCAGCCACACCACAGTCCCTTTCTCCTTTAGGCGGAAGATCAAATTCGATATGTAATGCTCATTTTTTTGCATGATTTCAGGCGAACGAGTATAAGGGTTCTTTCACTCTTTTTGAACGTTTTTTCGTATCATTATAGCAATGATCTACGAAAAGCTTATTAAACCGATTTTATTTAAAAAAGATGCCGAACAAGCTCACGAATGGGCTCTTAAACTGGCATCATTGACCAACCGTTCACGGCTTTTGCAAGAATTTATCTCGCGGGTTTTCAGAAATTCTGACTCGGGTCTGGAGCAGGAATTATTTGGGCTCACTTTTCCCAACCCCATTGGGCTTGCAGCAGGATTTGATAAGAACGGAACAACACCACGAGCCATGCAGGCTTTGGGCTTCGGTTTTGTTGAAGTCGGAAGCATCACGGCAAAGCCATCATCAGGAAATCCCAGGCCGAGAGCATTCAGAATTCCCGAAGATCACTCACTCATCAACAGGATGGGATTGAATAATGAAGGGGCTGATAGAATTACCGAACGACTTTCCAATTTGAACCTGGATATTCCGCTTGGGGTGAATATCGCCAAAACCAACGATCCTTCTATTCACGGTGATGCCGCCCTTCAGGATTACCTATACAGCTATGTAAAAGCTCAGCCGGTGGCTGACTACATCACCGTAAATATTTCCTGCCCTAATACCGGAGAGGGCAAAACTTTTGAAAGTCCTCAGGCTTTGCATGATCTTTTAGAAACTCTTGAGCCCGCAAAAGAGGACCGAAAGCCCACGCTTATAAAATTCACCGTAGATATTGATAAGCCGGCTCTGAAAAAATTAATCACTATCTGTGAAAACTTTGGAATCTCCGGGTATGTTGCCTCCAATACCTCGTCTGTGAGAGAAGGGCTAAATACACCAAACCCTATTCTGGATTCCATTGGAAATGGAGGGATAAGCGGAAGGGCTATTCAAAAACGAAGTACCCAAGTGGTACGCTGGATAAGAGAAATAGCAGGAAAAGAGAAACCCATTATCGGTGTGGGCGGAATTGACAGTCCTGAAGCAGCATTAGAAAAATTAGAAGCCGGAGCAGATCTCCTTCAACTTTATACCGGACTGGTTTACAAGGGTCCCGGGTTGGTGCGATCCATTAAAAAGAAACTAACTAGCGTGAATTCGAAATAAAGAATGTTAGAATAGCTGCAAGATCCGTCTGATGTATGGGCTGATTGATGGGGTAGGCGCAGAATGTTGGATTAGGTTAAGGAAAAGACGCAGGTGCCCTAATCAGACAATCGGTCAGATGGACCTGGAGCCATCAGACCGAGAGGCAGTGCAAACAGCCACGGATTCGATCTGATGGAAACCCCATCTGATCGATGACACAGGTCCCGGATGTTGGAGTAGGATAAGAACAAGCTTGGGTGCTCACAAGCATCCATTTTTGTCCTTTTAACTTAGTTCTTATCTCGAACTCACGTTAACTAACGTGAATTCGATATAAAGATCACCGGTTGAACACGTTGAATGGTCAGTTCGCACCGAGTGCCCGAAATCCTATGGTTGGTCAGGTATCGAATGCTGAATGAATGGCAAACATTGGATTCCCGTCTCCACGGGAATGACCACAGGCAACCATTTTTATCCTTTTCATTTATTCCCTATTTCGAACTCACGTTAACTAAATCTAATTTGAGCGGTTGACAGGGAACACTACCTCATATGCGAGCGAAATAGCCTGCCCTTCATAAAGAACTGGTTCAAAACTAAGAGATCCCTCGATCTGCTGGGTAAAGTTATTTTTTAATGCTTCCGGCACCTCTTCCGTCAGCAAACTATATTCTTCAATAATTCCTCTATGGTTCACTTTAAAGTGATACCGTAACTCGTTGATAGCATAATCACCTGTGATATTTACCCTATTTATAAAAGTCTGCATTCCTCCCCTCACTGTCAGTTCTTCTCTAATATCTTCACAGCTCTTGTAACCATCGTGTGTAATTTTGGCTGTTGCCCTCTCTTTGTTTTTATTTTCAACCTGTTTTTCTTCCGTTTCGGGATACTTAATTTCTTGATGTAATCTTACTACTCTCGGCTGTAATTTTGAATCAGGAAACATTTCCAAAAATGTATCCATAACCGTTCTTGCACTGTCCCAATACATCCCCTCATATGGAAAAGCATTTGATATATCCGGTTTCTGCAAGGTTGAATCCATCAGTCCCTGATATTGTAACCTGTGATCCCTCGTCACTGTAGTATCATCCAACATGGCTCTGGCAGAGTCTTGCAGAGCCTCAAATTCTTTCAGAGCCGCCTCACGTTCTTCATTCAGTTTTATCCATCTTTTTATCTTATTCTGATACATTGAATCCTCCTTGGCTGCAGTAATATATAACTGAATAGACTCGAATTGCGCTCTTGGGGCCACTTCATGAGAACTAAAACTCAGCGAAAAATCCAGCAACCGCTCCGCTTTTTCTGCAAAATCTAAACTGTCGTCATCAAGAATTAGCGAATATCTTTGAACAGGATCAACTTCACTCCGGGTCTCTTGCGCATCTCCTGATTCAATACCATACTGTTCAGCCAGGCGTTGTGCATAGATAGTTTGAGGGTAATCACTGATTAACCGGTATGCGTATTCTTGTGCTTTTTGTTCATTTCCCTCAATGAAATGCAATTCTGATAATGAGTACAATGAAAGTATCTTTATGTTGTCATCTGAAGGCCTTTCAATAGCTTTTTTAAAATAATGAACGGCGCTATCCGGCATATTCAGTGATAAGAAAAACAGATTACCAAGTTCATAATCATAAGCTGCGATTCTCTGGCGCACCGAATCCTGTGCTTCTTCAGTGAAGGGAACCCGGCTGAGGTCAATTTCTATATTGAACAATTCTGACTCTACAGCCAACAGCTCATCCTCTTCAATTTCATTGCTGTATGTTGAAGCCCGGATCATGCTTCTCACCCTCCAGTTGTCAGCCAGCGGTCGGTCTCCCCAGGCAGCATAAAACTGCTGCCGGGCATTTTGCTGCAATACCGGGCTATTTTCATTCAAGAATCCATTGGTTGTATTTTGTGTGGTTTGGCCTTCGTTCTCTTTATCAACCATCACTAACTGATCTCTTTGCTGTTGCTGCTGCTCCCTTTGTTCTTCCAACTCCTGAATTCTTCGGAGCCTGATCTCCGCCAATACCGAATCCAGTTCTACTTGTGAAAGTTGCCCTAATAATAGCAAACTATCCTGCAGTGAGATTTCAGACTTGATTCTTGCATAATTACCAAATGACTCTGCCAATGACTGCGCCTCAAAGTTTTCAGGAAGTCTTTCGGCAGCTACATTTACCTGAGCAGCTGAATCATAATAGGCCGCTGCTCTTGAAAAATTATCATAGCCAAAGCGGTAAATTTCAGCCAGCCCGTAATAAGCCCTTGCCTTGATTTCTGCCGGTGGCTGGCTATTTCTATTGTGCAACACATTATTATACAGATTCTGGGCTTGTCTGTAATTTTGGCGTTCGTGTTCGGTGCGCGCAAGCTCAAAGTCCAGTTCAGACCTATATTCTACGTTCTTATCATCTCGGATCATATCGTCGAAAATGCTGAAGGCAAGATCGTTACGGCCCAGTTTACGTGCTACTTCAGCCCTTTTTCGTTGAGCCAGATACTGAACCCTATATTCCGAAAAGTGATTCTGAACCTCCTCATAGGCCCGGTAGGCTGCTTCTGGTTCATTTAGTTTTTCATATAACTGTCCCAGGAGAAAATACCCCCGCTCTCTGTATCCCTTTTCGTTAAGATCAGGTAAAGCTTCTGTAAGCTGCTCCACGGCGGCCCGCCAGTTCTCCAATACAACTTGGTGCTGCGCTAATAATGCCTGAGCTTCAGCTTTATGTCTTTTACTCCAAAGACCTTCATAATCGTTGAGCTGTTCATTTAGAAAAGCCACACCCTCCGAATAAAGCTCCATATCCAGAAAAACCCTTCCCTGCCAAAGGGATGATTGAAACTGCATTTCAGGATCATCAGTTGTAATATACAGCTCTCGAAATTTTTGACCAGCAGAGAAGTATTCCTGGCGGTAATAGTATGACTTCCCAATAAGATATATGGCATCATCTACCCACTTTGTATCATCATGCCGACGTAAAATATCGGCTGCTTTTTGTATGGCTTTATCAAAATCCTGAGCACCTGCATTCACAGGTGCGGGATGTATCCGAATGGGGTAAAACGGATTATATTCCCTGTTCTGAGCCAGGTTTTTTGTCAGTCCGGCCTCAAAACTTTTCTCAGCATTATAGAATGTATTGTAGTATGCGTTAAAATTCTTCCAGTTTGATTTCAGTGATGTACTGCATCCAGTCATCAAAACTAAAACTGAGATCCATAAAATAATGTTTCGCATACCCATAATGTTATGCTTTAACGAAGCATGTTATTCGATCGTGCTTACTTTGATCATATTGGTTCGCCCACGCTTGGCGATTGGCATCCCGGTAGCCACAATAATGCGGTCACCTTGTTTGACCATACCATTATCTTTCAAATAATCTTCCATCATCTTCACACTCTGGTCGGTATCAAAAAGTTCGTCCATTCGCACAGAATAAACCCCCCAGATCAAGTTTAACTGACGCCGCACTTTTTGATTCTCCGTAAATGCCACGATCGGTACTTTGGGCCTGAATTTAGCAATACGCCGGGCTGTATTGCCTGAATGAGTTATGGTACTGATTGTTTTAGCCTCTACATTATCCGCAATGGTTACACAGGAGTAAGCCAAAGATTCGATTACCTGCTTTTCTTTCCATTCCGGTTTCCTGTACTCCAAACTGTTATAGAGCTGAGGGCGATTATCTTCAATAGACCGGCAAATTCTATCCATTACATTTACCGCCTCCATAGGATAAGCGCCGGCAGCAGTTTCACCCGAA
Source organism: Gracilimonas sp. (assembly GCA_022450045.1). Taxonomy (GTDB): domain Bacteria; phylum Bacteroidota; class Rhodothermia; order Balneolales; family Balneolaceae; genus Gracilimonas. Next base: position 79,300 of record JAKURD010000015.1, read on the forward strand.
AGCATTACAGCATCCGTTCCATCAAGCACCGCATTTGCAACATCTGAACTTTCAGCTCTTGTGGGACGAGGATTTGAGATCATGGAATCCAGCATTTGTGTGGCGGTAATTACCGGTTTCCCTGCCATTCTGCATTTCTCTATGATCATTTTCTGAACAACAGGCACTTGCTCTGTGGGAATCTCAATACCAAGGTCACCCCTTGCGACCATAATTCCATCGGCTTCTTCAATGATCTCGTCGATCACATCAAGAGCTTCAGGTTTTTCGATCTTGGCAATAATTCCGGCCTGACTTCCTGCAGCCCGTACTCTTGAAATGATGTCTCTTACATCTTTAGCCGTACGTACAAATGAGAGTGCGATATAATCCACATCCTGGGTAAGTCCAAATTCAAGATCCTTTATGTCTTTTTCAGTCAGAGATGGGATTGATATCCTCACGTTCGGGAGGTTCACTCCTTTTCGGGATTTAAGCACCCCTCCTGTCACGACCTTAGCCTGAAGCGAGTCGGGATATTTTTCAGTTACCTTGAATTCCAGTAAGCCATCATCAAGCAGAATAGAATTTCCGGGTTCAGCCTCATGGATCAAACTCTTATAGTCGATGGGAATTACTTCTTTCGTTCCCTCTACCTCTTCAGCTGTGATCTTTACAGAAGATCCGGTCTCGAGCTCTTGACCGCCATCCTTCATCTGTCCCACTCTTATTTTCGGCCCTTGCAGATCCATCAGCACAGGAATACTGTACTTGTATTTTTTTGCCGCTTTCCGAATATTTTTGATAACCTTGGCATGGCCGGAATGAGTTCCATGGGAAAAATTTACCCTGGCTACATTCATTCCATGTAATAACAATTCTTCAATTTTCTCTTGAGTGTTACAACTTGGACCAATGGTACAAACTATTTTGGTCCTGCGTCTTGCAGAAATCATAAAGAGTGACTATTTAAGTGAGTAAGTTTAAACGTTATACTAAAGATAGGCTAAATGTGGTTATTATTGTGAAATGTTTTTTTAAAAACTTTGTTTGATATAATAAGTTCCTATTTAATAATTACACTTTTGGGTTAAATTCACACTATGCGTTTGAGATCAAAAAGATTGCCCTTGTTATCCGCTTTACTTTTAGCAACTTTAGTAACGGGATGCTCAAATACCTATCACGACAACATTGACCGTGGTGAGGGCTACAACTACCGAGCCGGCTACCCTGAACTCCGCCTGGCAGCTACCGGTTTTATAGACGAATTGGGAGATTCTCACATCATTGTTTCCGGTGATATTGTGAAAGGAAGCCTTGTTTATTCCAGGCAAAATGATACTCTCACAGCGAATATAGAACTTGAGATCCGGATCCTGCGTGATGAGAGCAATGAAGTCGTGGTGCAGGATACCTATCGGGATTCCATCTCGGATACAAATGAACGCATCGTAACCAGCCAGGATGTAAAAAAGTTTGAGCATG
>JAKURD010000016.1 GCA_022450045.1 Gracilimonas sp.
AAGCATCCAGATGTTTGTTGTTTTTTGTAGGTTCCATGTGTCTAAGTTAGTTATGACACACTTAATTGAACAGTCTCTTTATTTGGGATGTTGATTGATTATAGTTTAAAAAATTTTGGCAATGTTTTTGGCAACTTGTTACAAAAATGTCTCATCCGATTCTCCCTTCACCGGCCCTGCAATTTCTTTCGTGATCCAACCACCATAAAAACCTCCGGGCTGTGGTTTTACATGTTCTCCATTCACGTAGCAAAATGCCCTTGAAGGATAAAAGCACACATGCCCTTTGATCTTGAAGAATTCGGACTTGGGTTGAGGATAAGACCAGGCCGCTCGTTCAGCGATTTCGCCTTTAGCTTCAATATTCCAGTAAATGGCATCGCCTTTCCACTCACAACGCGATTTTCCAAGCACCTTTTTCATATAATCCATATTAATATCTGCTTTTGGAATGTAAAAGGCAGGGGCGCTGGCTGTTTCTAATATCCTGATCGTATTCGTAGATCGAGCAACGATCTTATTGGCAAAGATGACCAGAATTTCTCTCTCATCGGGAGCTAATTTTGGTGGCCGGGGATAATCCCAAACCGATTCCTGTCCTTCTTTTGGTTTGATAGCGAAGTCAGGTCTTATTTGCCCATAATATTTCCACCCCGATGGACCTGAATTACTTTTACCTGAATAATTATTCATCAATAACAGCTTTTAAAGTTAGTTGAGTAAGTAAATGGAAAAATTTAGTATTGCCGCAAAGATAACCCATAGCAGATAAGGAATAAGTAACCACGCTGCCCAGGATTTTATATTTTTAAAATGAAGAATAGTAACCACGATAGCAATCAGGAGGCAAAGGATCTCTATAAAAGCAAATAGGGGGTTCTTATATCCGAAAAATAAATAGGGCCAGATACCATTGAGCACCAATTGAATAGCGAATATATTAAGTGCTTTTTTAACTTCTGGGCGTTCAGACCCGGCTTCCCAAATTGTGGCTGCTGATATTCCCATTAGGGTATATAAGACAGTCCATACAGGCCCAAAAAGCCAATTGGGAGGATTGAAAAAGGGTTTATTAAGTTGAGCGTACCAGCCGGGAATGGCATCAAGTGTGACGCTACTGGCGAGTAAACCCACTCCATTACAGATGAGGATACCGATAACGATTTTCACCCAATATGGAATGTTAGAAAGATTCATTATCGGATTATACCAACAAGAAAGGGTAAAATCGAATTCTGCATGCTAATATCCGATAAATAAACAGTGGGTTAAAAAGAGAAGACCAAAAGCGCAATAACAGAAATAAAAAGCAGAGTGATCTTTAGCTTTTGGATCTTCTCTGAGTGATCGGATTCTTGCTTAAGGTAATCTTCTATGATTTGCTCTGTGATCATGGCATTCCTTTTTTATATACAAGAGTAGCTGAATTCAAAAATGTTACACTTTTAAAACTCAGATGTATTGCGATATGCTTGTAAAGGAAGATTCAGGAAGGTCTAATCCAATTCTAATCATTAAGTAAGACTTAATGATTAAAAACTTTTTTGAAATTTTTTTGTAAGGAATTGTTCTGAACTAACTCTTACATTGCAAACAAATAATCAAAAATCACAGGATACGTTATGAGTTCACTTAATAAAGCGATGATAATTGGCAATCTGGGACAAGACCCGGAAGTACGATACACACAAGCGAACACAGCCGTTGCTACATTGAATATTGCTACCAGCGAGCGGTATAAAGACAGTAATGGAGAATATCAGGAAAACACTGAATGGCACCGGGTAGTTGCCTGGGGGCGAACGGCTGAAATTTGTCAGCAGTACCTGACCAAAGGCTCAAAAGTATATATTGAAGGTCCCATTCAGACAAGACAGTGGGAAGATAAAGACGGACAAAAACGTTACACCACAGAGATCAAAGCACTGCGCATGGTAATGCTCGACAGTAAAAGCGGAAACGCTCAAGGTGGCGGAAAACCCCAAGCTCAGAACCAGAATCAGGGCGGTGGTAAGCCCATGAGCAGCAATGTAGAGCTGGACAGCAACTTTGACGATATGGACGACGATCTCCCATTTTAGGCCCGGCTTTCATATACATAAGTACAAACGGCATGGGATATTCCCATGCCGTTTTTTATTTGTAGCTCAGGTTAAGCTAAAATCTTATATTTTAAGCCATGCATCAGAACAGCGATCAACTTAATTAAATAATTACTTTCATTGGATACACTCGAAGATCCTTTCAGTTTGGTACAAGACTCACTTCAAATTCTGGCAGACGGCAGTTCTGTATTACCCGGTTTAGATCCCTTTGTATTAGGTATTCAGCTTTTGGTTCTGTTTTTGGGATTAGCTTTTTCTGCCGTTTTCTCGGGATCTGAAGTAGCCCTGTTCTCCCTTGCCAATCGTATGGAGGACCTGAAGCAAGATGAAACCATGGGTTCTGCTGATGACCGCATCATAAAAATGCTGGATAAGCCCAGACGATTATTAGCCACCATTTTGATCGGCAACACCTTCGCCAATATTGTGGCTTCAGTTTTGGCTGCTGTAATTACGGGTGATATTGTTGCTGCCTTTGGGTTATCTGAGGTTATCGTATTCGCCATTGAAGTAATTGTACTCACATTTATGATCCTGATCCTCAGTGAGATAACCCCAAAGATCATAGCCATCAATAATCCGCTGAAAGTATCCCGAATGAACAGCACCTTCATATATATGCTCTTTATTCTGCTGAAACCGTTTTCAAAATTGATCGCAGACAGTACCATCAGCCTGGAGCGTTATTTACCTAAACCTGCCAGTAAAATGACGTCTGATGACATCCGAACTATGGCGGAAGTAAGTGAGCAGGAAGGTTCTATCAAGGAAGACGAGCGGGAAATCATTGAAAATGTAATAGGGTTTGGGAATATCACTGTCCGCGAGATCATGACTTCACGGGTGAATATTATTTCGGTATCCATCGATGAATCGCTGCAAGATGTTTTGACCAAGATCAGGGAAAATGGTTTGTCTCGGATGCCCCTGGTTGAAAATGACTTAGATAATATTCTGGGAGTACTCTATGCAAAAGATGTACTTCCATATCTGAATGCGGAAGAAGAGGAGCCATCATTAAACTGGAAGACTATTTCGAGAAAAGCACTTTTCATTCCCGCTACAAAAAAACTGGATGACCTGCTCAGGGATTTTCAGCAAGAGAAAACCCACATCGCCATTGTTGTGGATGAGTATGGCGGAACAGAAGGCATTGTGACCATGGATGATATCCTGGAAGAAATTGTGGGTGATATCACGGACGACTCCGGAGAGGAAGAAAGCCTGTACACACGTTTCAAAAGCGGGATCTATATTTTTGATGCCAAGATTGATCTTGATGATATGGAAGAAGTCTTGGATTGTGAGCTTACCACCGATGACGATGAATATGAGACGCTGGGAGGATTGATCTATCACCTTACGGAAAACCTGCCGATGGTTGGAGAACGCATTACCTTCAAGAACCTGGAAATGACGGTTCACTCCGTAATAAATAACCGGATCAAAAAAGTGCGGGTGAAAGTAGAAAGCTCTGAAGAAGTAAACACACCGGCCGGGTAATTCCATGGCAAATCTCCCAGATGTAAAAAAGAATTTTGACCTTAAAGATCACAACACAATGGGGGTGCATGCGAATGCACAATACTTTGCTTCGGTAACCTCTGCCGATGAACTCCGGCAGTTGTTGCTGCAACCCGATTACAAAATACTTCCAAAATTGATGCTTGGCGGAGGAAGTAATCTCCTGTTTGTTAATGATTTTGAGGGACTTGTGATACACTTGAATATCAAGGACAGAGCGGTGATCGAAGAGAATGAGGAAGAGCTGCTGTTGCAGGTCGGCGCAGGAGAGAATTGGCATGAGACGGTGATGTTTGCCGTCGAGAATGGATGGGGCGGAATTGAGAACTTATCTTTTATACCCGGATCTGTGGGCGCAGCTCCCATTCAAAATATCGGTGCTTATGGAGTGGAGTTGGAAGAGGTCTTTGAATCTCTTGAAGCCATAGATCTTGAAACGGGTATCAGCAAGACCTTTGATAAGAAAGCCTGTAATTTTGAGTACCGGGATAGCGTGTTCAAAAAAGAATTGAAAGGGAAGTATATTATAACCGATGTTACACTGCGGCTGCAAAAAGATCCTGAAGTAAATACAACGTACCGGGCGCTGTCAGAGAGTCTTGAGGAGAAGGGAATTTCAGATCCTACCATTAAGGATATAAGTGAGACGGTAATTGAGATTCGCCAAAGCAAACTTCCCGATCCCGCAGAAATAGGAAATACCGGCAGCTTTTTTAAAAATCCGGTGATACCTGCCGAAGTATTCAAAGAACTTCAGAAAGAATATCCTGAGATCCCGAATTATCCGGCAGGAGATAAGATCAAGATTCCCGCCGCGTGGCTTATTGACCGGTGTGGATGGAAGGGGAAACAGATAGGTGATGCAGGGGTTCACAAAGTACATGCGCTTGTAATTGTGAACTATGGAAATGCCACCGGCGCTGAGATCATTGAACTTGCTGAAAAGATCCGCAGTTCAGTATTTGAAAAGTTTGGAATTGTGTTAATTCCTGAAGTAAATATCATTACATAATTCAGGTTTATTCATACATATTTGCAAGTAATTAAAAAAAAATCAGGATTTATTGTTAAGATAGACATAGAATTTGATTGGACATTAAAATTTATAGAATCATGAAAATTAGATCGATTTATTTTACCCTGATTTTGGCTGCGGCCGTATTGGTTAATGGATGTATGAAAGTGGGTTTAAATCCGGTTTCAGGAAATAAACGTGCATTTGGGTACAGTTGGGAACAGGAAGTTGAGATAGGAAAACAGGCGGACAGTGAGATCATCGCTCAGTACGGCCTTTATGAAAATGAGGAGCTTTCAAATTATGTCTCAGATCTTGGGCAGGCACTGCTTGAAGTCAGCCACTTGAGAAGGGCTGATACACAGGAGAAATTCCGCAATACAGAATTTACTTTCCGTGTATTAGACAGCCCGGTTGTAAATGCCTTTGCTTTGCCCGGCGGATACATTTATGTAACTCGCGGACTGCTTGCTCACCTAAATAATGAAGCTCAGTTAGCGATGGTTCTCGGGCATGAGATCGCACACGTAGCTGCACGGCATGCATCACAAAGAGCAGCCACCCAGCAGTTCGGGCAGCTGGCTGTAATTGGGGGAGCTATTTTGGGGCAGTCATTGGGTTATGATGGCGCCAGCATTCTTCAGCTAAGCAGCCAAACCGCGCAGTTAATGTTCCTAAAATATGGCCGTGACGCTGAAAGAGAATCCGATGCCCTCGGAGTAGAATATGCAGCCATGAAGAATTATAAAGCTGCAGAAGGGGCGGATTTCTTTACCTCCCTCAAGCGTATATCTGAAAGTGAGGGCGGTGGAATTCCAACACTTCTTTCAAGTCACCCCGATCCCGGTGAGCGTGAAGAAACCATACCCCGGCTTGCAGAAGAATGGGCAAAAAAAGGATATGAACAAACCATCCTGGATAAAGAGGAATTTATGAGTATGATAGATAATATCATGTTTGCGGAAAACCCAAGGGAAGGATTTGAGATGGATGGTATGTTTTACCATCCTGATCTGGAGTTTCAGTTCCCCGTACCACCGGCTTTTAAATTGGTTAATCAATCATCAGCAGTGATCATGGTAAATGAAGCTCAGGACGCTATCATACAGTTTACTATCGACTCTGAGAATGGCACTCCTGAAGCATCCGTCAGAGCATTTTTATCCCAGGAAGGAATCGTAACTGTTGAACAGAGTGATTTTTACAGCTCAGGATTTAATGGATATCAGGGGATAGCCACGGCCCAGATGGAAGATGGAACTGAACTCAAGCTTCAGTTAACAGCACTTGGTCATGGCGAAAATATTTATCGATTTTTGAGTTATACCCCAACCGCCCGGTTTGATGAGTACAGAAGCATATTCAACTCAGTGACTCAGGGATTTAATGATCTCAGAGATACAAGTATTCTCGATATTAAGCCGGTTCGATTAAATCTTATAACTACTTCGCGATCAACTTCTTTCAGCAGTTTTTTACCAAATGAGCTTCCAATGAAAATTGAACCGCTGGATGTAGCTATTATCAATCAGGTAGAATTGGATCAAAATATCACGGCAGGTACCGTTTTGAAGATCCCGGTTCAGTAAAGCAGACCTGGCAGGGATAATCGAATGTAGCACCGGAGTTGACATCGGGGCAATTATACAAACACGGTCAAATCCCGTGGCTATATTCCGCCATTCTTCCGGGATTTGATTGGTCCCAGCCCCGGGTTTAACACCCTGCACTTTCAGTGCAGCACGTTAGTATTCCGAAAAAATCTATTTCTGCCTTTAGGGGTTGAGTATGCGTTGGTTGAGTTGCACCCCGAAATCCCCCCACGCCCCAACAAGTCATTCTGAGGGTACCCCCGAAGAACCTTTTCTACGTAGGAATAGAAGCTGTATGGGGGAAAAATACTCTACGGGTTCTGTATGTGCATAGAACCAACTCTGATGCTTCGCAAAAGGCAAGATCCTTCATCCCGAGGATTCGGGATCAGGATGACCGATGCTGTAAAGAAATCGGGACTTTCAGTCCCAACCCAAACCTCTGCACTTTCAGTGCAGAGTGGTTTAGTTATCCAAAATAGAATCTGTGACTATCCGCCCAATCAGCATCAAGCGTGCTCCATCCCATTGCTCTGCTGCGTAGTGCATCATTGAGTATCTGTCTCTATCTTTTGTTATGTAAACCCGATACCCCTGAAAAATTCAGGCAGATTTGATCTTAAACCTCAGAGAGAAAAACACTATCTTTGGCGGGAATTTTCAAATCAAAATAAGATTCAATGATCTCTCGCTACTCCCGCAAAGAAATGTCTGACCTGTGGACTGATGAAGCCCAATTTCAAGCCTGGCTGGATGTAGAACTCGCCGCATGCTGGGCCTGGGCTAGGCTCGGTAAGATTCCCAGGGAAGATGTGGATAAACTCTACGAAAATGCCGGATTCGATGTAGCAAGGATCAAAGAGATCGAAGCGGAAACCCGACACGATGTGGTCGCTTTCACTCGTGCGGTTTCCGAAACTCTGGGTGGTGAAAAGAAATGGGTGCACTATGGACTGACCTCCACCGATGTTGTGGATACCGCCTGGGGTGTACGGCTCAAAAAAGCCAACACCCTTTTACTGGAAGGAGTGGAGCGCATTGTTGAGGTGCTTGGTGAAAAAGCAAAAACTCACAAATACACGGTCATGATGGGGCGAACTCATGGAATCCATGCCGAGCCGACCACTTTCGGATTGAAATGCGCTCTCTGGTACGCCGAGATGAATCGTAATCTGGAGCGCTTCAAAAATGCCGCGGCTGACGTGGAATTCGGAAAATTATCCGGTTCGGTCGGTACCTTTGCTAACATTCCGCCGGAAGTAGAGGAATATACCTGTGAGAAATTGGGTTTAAGCCCGGCGCCAATTTCCACTCAAACCTTACAGCGCGACCGCCACGCTTATTACCTTTCTACGCTGGCATTGATCGGTTCGACGATGGAAAAGATGGCGGTGGAAGTCAGACACCTCCAGCGGAGTGAGTTGAGAGAGGTTGAAGAAGCCTTCCGAAAAGGACAGAAAGGATCATCCTCCATGCCGCATAAACGAAATCCCATCAGTTCCGAAAATATCTCCGGTTGTGCCCGCGTACTTCGCGGATATATGGTTACCGCTTATGAGAACATCCCGCTTTGGCACGAACGTGACATTTCACACTCCTCTGCCGAACGGATCATTCTACCCGATGCCATCACACTGCTCGATTACATGCTGAACCGCTTCGCCGGGGTGATCGAAAATCTGGTAGTATTTGAGGACAACATGGAAGCCAATATCTGGAAAACGCAGGGACTGGTCTTCTCACAGCGTCTCCTACATAAACTCATCGATAAAGGCATGCCGAGAGAACAAGCCTATGATACTGTTCAGCCGCTGGCCATGAAATCATGGGAAGAACAAACGCTGTTCAAGCCCATCGTGGAATCAGACGAAACCATTACCGAAGCCTTAACACAGGAAGAGATCGATGAAGCCTTTGACCTGGATCACCACACCCGAAATGTGGATGTGATTTTTAAGCGTGTGGGATTGGAGCAGGATTAGTTATTAGTGATCTTTTGAGGTATGGGTCATCCTGATCGGATAGAAAGATCTTGCATTTTGCGAAGCAAACAAGTCTGTAATGAAAAGCAAAGTGGTAGTGGAATGTTGTTATGCATAGCAAGCTATGTTCTCGAAATAGGCGAGGTTCATCACTCCGTTTTGACTGACTGACTTGGGATGTTGTCAATGATTCCCAACCCTCTGCACATTCAGTGCAGAATGGTTTAGTTTAACATGATCCAATTGCCTGATTGGAATTCCTTACCCTCACCCGGTGGGTGATTATAATTCATTCATTAGAATGCATAAATTATATTAATGAATGAATTATAATACATTTTTTTGTTTGTTAATTTTGTATATTTTGAATGGTAAATGGTGCATTAACTCAAAGAAAAGGTATTTATGAGTGATAAATCATACGCAAATTGGCACGCCATGAGTGATCAGGCAGTGATCGAACAATTGGGGGAGTTTGTGAAGCATCACCGCCTGCAGCAGAATAAAACCCAACAGCAGTTAGCTAAAGAAGCAGGAATAAGTCGCTCAACGCTTAGCTTACTGGAGCGGGGGGAAACGGTCACATTAAACACCTTTATTCAGGTGCTGAGGGTTTTAGGCTTGCTAGAACATCTGAATGCTTTCAGGGTGGAAGAGATCATCAGTCCCATTGAACTGGCCAAAAAGGAACAACAAAAACGAAAGAGGGCATCCGGTTCAAAAAATAAGATTTCGGATAACCGGGAGAGTGACTGGTAATGATCACAACCACTTTTGTAAGGATCTGGGGAAGAACCGTTGGTGCGGTTGCATGGGATCAGGGTCGAGGTTTGGCTTCGTTTGAATACGACCAGTCGTTCAAAAATTCAGCGATAGATCTGGCACCGTTGACTATGCCCATTGATTCGGGAAGAAAAATCTTCACTTTTCCCGGACTCAGAAAAACGGAAAATTCAGATCTGGATGCCTTCAGAGGATTACCGGGCTTGCTGGCCGACTCCCTTCCCGATAATTACGGAAATCAGCTCATCAATGTGTGGCTGGCTCAGGAGGGTCGACCTCAGAACAGCATGAATCCCGTTGAGAAATTATGCTTTATCGGAAAGCGGGGAATGGGAGGGTTGGAATTTGAACCGGCTCAACTTCAGGGGAATAAGCGAACGTTCAGTATTGAAGTGGAAAGCCTTGTACATCTTGCAAGTGAAATGTTGTCAAGAAAGGGAGACTTTTCCACCAGTTTAAATAAGGGGGAAGAACAGGCAGTCAAACAAATTTTAAGGATTGGAACCTCAGCCGGGGGGGCAAGGCCCAAGGCCGTGATCGCTTACAATGAGAAAACAGGGGAGGTGCGATCGGGTCAAACCAAAGCGCCAACAGGATTTGAACACTGGCTGATAAAACTGGATGGAGTCAGTGATGTACAATTGGGGAAAACACAGGGCTATGGCAGAGTTGAAATGGCTTATTACCTGATGGCCAAAGACTGTGGGATCGAGATGATGCCCTCCAGGCTGCTGGAAGAAAACGGCCGGGCGCATTTTATGACCAAGCGATTTGACCGGGAAGGAGCTGAGACCAAGCATCACATTCAAACCTTATGCGCCATTAAGCATTTCGATTTTAACGATGTACTCAGTTACAGCTACGAACAGCTGTTCCAAACCATGCGGGAACTACGGCTGACCTATCCCGAAGCCGAGCAGATGTTCAGGCGAATGGTATTCAACATTGCCGCTCGCAACTGTGATGATCATACCAAGAACTTTTCATTCCGTTTGAAGGAAGGAGGGAAATGGGAACTTGCTCCGGCTTACGACCTGTGCCATGCTTACCGACCGGGGAGTGAGTGGGTGAGTCAGCATTCCCTGAGTATCAATGGAAAGAGAAAAGATATTACCAGAAATGATCTGCTTTCGGTAGCCAGGGCTATGAATATCAAAAAGGCATCTGCCATTATAGATCAGGTTAATGATGTGGTTATGAATTGGAATGATTATGCTGATGCGACCGGGGTTGATCCAGAACTCAGAGATGCCATTGGGGAAACATTGGTGAGGTTAGGCTGACCATACATACTCTACCTGCCGCTCTGCTGCTGAACGAGGACAATTAGGACAAATAATTCACCAGCCAAAATGTAGAATACCTCTCTGGCCTTGCTCCACACGCTCTGCGTTGGAGCACCCGGTAAACCATCTATGATCTGCAAAACCGGGTAACACACACTCTTACGTCTCGTGAATATTCCCAATTGAATCACAAAAAAAGTAATCATGCACACATAATATCTTTCCGGGTAGTGAATAATTAATGTTGGCACAGAATCTATCTGATTGCGAGAGAGAGTTTTACGGTAAAATAAAATATTTACCCCTAAGTTGTAACAAATCCATTACTTATTACTCTTGTATATAAATATGCTGTGATATACAGCTTGCGTTGATGCGCAACCGGATGGGTACGACTCATCCATTGGAAGGACAAATTTACGGTAGCATACCTGCATGTATGGCAGGGTTGCACCATAAAATTTGAACCTAAGTATTGAAGTTATGAAAAGACCGATGGAGCAGGCGCTTAAAGTGGCGCAGGAAAATTTAAGGGAAATTCGGACGGTTACGGAATGGGCACAAGAGATGGGGTATGAAAGTCCTAAATATTTTTCCCACAGATTTAAAAAGAAGTACGGTGTATCACCTAAACCTAAACTTGTGGAATTGCGGATAGACAGATTTTATGAATTGATTAATCAAGATTCGGAGATAAGTTGCTTTGAAATCGGCCAGGAGCTTGGGATAGGAGGGGAGACGGATTTAAATAAGTACGTAAAAAATCACACAGGCAAGCCGCCAAGGGAGTGGAAAAATGGGTAGTAAAAATAGGGAGTGAAAAGATTTGTCTTGAAAGTACATATCAGTTAATCTAAAGAGAGATTTAAATAAGCAAGTGAAAAATGGTAAAAGTTTCCGTTATAAAATATTTCAGATGGGTATTAGGTGGAGTCCTTTTTATAGCGGGAATACTAAAATTAATACTGCCTGATAATCTTGTTGAAGTTCTACTATTCTTCGATTTATTCAGTAAAAATAATGCTTATATATTCGTTTATATGGCTTCAACAATCGAAATTGTCCTTGCAATTGATCTTTTTTTTCAATTCATGCCTCGGTTAACGGCCATATCGGTAAGTTTTCTCTGTACTATATTTTTATTGATAAGTATTGTGGGATACATGAACAATTGGGAGATCGCATGTGGTTGTTTAGGAGAGTTTACTTACGGAAATTTTGATGAGCTTATGTTAATAAGAAATTCGGTTCTTTTCGGGATGGCAACTTTTATTTGTGGTTCAATTTTTAAAACTAAAAAAACTCCAATAGGGGTAAACTAAACAGAAACAAAATGGAGATAACATGAAGCTTAAAACATATGTAAATAATATCGTAGCAATAATTGCAATTGTAACTCTTGTGGGAGGTTTTCAGGTGTCCAGGGGAGAATCTGCAAAAGAATTGGTTTCAATTGAGTCAAAGTTAGGGCTTAATGAAGCTTATGCTGGACCCTGTGCAAGAAGGGGATGTGATGGAATGCCTTCATATTGTACATCTTACTATGTCATCGAAATTGGTAATGGAGGTTGGCTGAGGCATTGCAATGGTACAGCATTGGCATTGTGATGGTACAGCAAAGAATTAGATTTTCATTTAAAAGATATTGAAAATGCTAAAATTAAATTTTGTAATAATATTTTTCTTAATATACTTTAACCTGATTTCATCGGATGTATTTTCGCAGGATAATCGAATAATAGAAAATTATAAGTTAGAAATAATTCAAGATGTTTTACTTTCTGATCATGAAATTTTTAAACCGTATTTACTTGACATCTCAGAAAACAGATGGATAGTCTTTTTTGATTTTGCGAGATATGAATTAGTTGTTTATAACTTGGCCGATAACGTCTTTCAATTTTATGGTAATAGAGGAAAGGGCCCTAAAGAATTCGGACAAATTTTTGACTTAAAGGCTGGTGGGAATGATGAGATATTTTTAATAGATACTGGCAATAATAAAATGATTAGATGGAATGTGGAAGGAAGATTTTTGGGAGAATTTGCTACCGGATCAAGTTCGATCAGACCCGCCAGATTTACGGTATGTAAAGATTCCAAATTAATTTATATACTATCATCACAATATAGCAGTAATGGCATTATACATCAATTTGAGAAAAACGGGAATTTAAGACAATCTTTCTATGAACCTGAAGTCAAGGATATAAGATTGGTATACTATACTGATGGAAGTTTAGAGTGTGATCAAGAAGGGAACCTCTATTATTCAACACTTTATGTTAATAAAATCAGAAAATACAGTAATAATGGGAAGCTTGTTTATGACATGCCTGTTTATGATTCATCTCCAAATGAAGAAATCGTTAAGGTAGATGGGAGATTAGCTAATTTAAATCCAAGTGCAACAAGATATAGTGGAGATATATATTACATGAATGGAAAACTTTATGTTGGTTATTCAGGCAGGGCAAGAAACCATTTTAGACTTATTGATGTGTATTTGGATAGCAAGCAAGAATATCTACACTCTATTCAACTTCCATTTGAATTTCAAGAATTTGTAATAGATGAAGAAAGAATCATAATTTTCAGGGAAGATGAAAATGGAGAAATGTATCTAACGATATTTGAATACGAATATGAAAGGGAGAAAACAGATTAGGCTTGATGTAGAAAAAACTGGGAGCCTACTATTTTCAATAGGGTCTATTTTACTAATGCTATTTGTCATATTCGTCTTTTGCAGATTTAGTATTTACAGGATAAAAGGTAACTCGATGTTGAATACTATTAAACCAGGAAATACTGTTTTGATTTGGAAAGAATTTAAGCATAGAAATGCATTCAAAAAGAATGAGATTGTATTGTTTTATACAGAGATAAATGATGAGATTATTCCTTATGTAAAGAGAATAACTGCAGGACCCATGGATAGCATAAAGGCTAATTCTGATGAGTTAATTATCAACGGTAAGGGCTATCCGCATGATGAGATATATTATCTAATGTCAGACAATGCAAAAACTGAAGGGAGGAAATACCTTACATATTTGGTGGATCAATCTTTTGAATGCAGAGAAGGGTATAATTTTAAAACAGAAACTATCTCAAGTAGCACGATTTTAAGCATTCCAAACGGATGTTATTTTTTGATAGGTGATAATCCTTATGAAAGTATGGATAGTCGTTTTTTTGGGCTTATTCATGAGGACCATATTTTCGGGAAAGTAATAGTTATTTTTTAAATATCACACTTATTATAGTTTTGAGCTTAAAACGAATAAATTAGTTAGAATGAGGAAGAGCCTCAATAGGGCATTCTTGTTAGCTTTACTTAAAACAGAATCAATAATAAATCTGTGATTATTCACCTATTCGGTGTCATCTGCGTTCTATTACTTTTCAATTTAGTTACATAGCGGAGCAACATTTAAGAGTACTATCTTCAATTTTTTGAACTTTAAACGGTAACATTTTCTCTGCTTAACACTCTTATGTTTATAGATACAGAAAAAATCTTTGACGGTGAAACGCTTCAGATGGGGGGAACTCATCCCAAATGGAAGGACAAATTTATGGCGGCATGCCTGCTTGTATGGCAGGATTGCATCTTAAAAATTTGAACCGAACTATACCTATTATGAAACAACCAATGGAAAAGGCACTGCAAGTTGCCCAGAAAAATCTAAAGGAAATACGCACGGTTACGGAATGGGCGGAAAGAATGGGGTATGATTGTTCCAAACACTTTCTAAGAAAACCACTCACTACTAAAACCTTAGTTTCCATATCCCAAATTATTTTACTATCCTTTGCTAAGTAATCTAAAATTCTTCATTTGCTGCTTAAAAAACCTATAGCGTCTGTAATTTTGGTTCTGGCGGTACTCATTTTCGGAGGTATTGCTTTGGAACGGCTTTCCATTGAGCTGATGCCGGATATTGACCGGCCCACGCTGTTGGTTCGTACCGACTATTCAGGGGCTCCGGCTTCGGAAGTGGAGTTCCGCATTACCGAGCAGCTGGAAGGAATGCTGTCGGGGGTTCGCGGCGTGCAGCAAATAGAGTCCTTGTCGCGGCAGGGACAAAGCCTTATCTTCCTCACCTTCGAGTGGGGCTTTGATATGGACATCGCCTTTCTGAACGTGCGGGAGAAGCTGGATCAGGCGAGGTACTTGTTGCCCAATCAGGCCGACCGGCCCCAACTGGTGTATTCTTCGGCTTCGGATGAGCCGATCGCCACTATTGCCCTGCAGCTTGCCAATGTATCAAATCAGGAATTTTCAAACCGGCTTTCCCTCAAGCGCTGGGCCGATCAGGTGTTTACCCGCCGACTGGAACAGCAGGAGGGAATCGCCCAGGCGTTATTAGTTGGGGAAGTGCAGCCTGAAGTACAGATCCGGTTCAGCCCAAGATTTATAGACCGCTATGGATTGTCACTTTCCCAAATTCAGCAAGCGGTTAGTGATGCCAACATTTTTTCCTCCACGGGAGAACTGCGCGACGGCTGGTACCGCTATGCCCTGAAGATCGAAAGCAGGATCGAGTCGCTGGATGATCTCCGCAAAACCCCCGTTATTTCCCTGGCAAGCGGACGGGTGCTGCTGCTGGAAGAACTGGCGGAGGTCCAAATGGCCGAAGCCGATCCCACTTCCTTTGCGCTTTTGGATGGGGAGGAGGTGCTGAATGTGCTTGTCAAAAAGGAATACGGTTCAAATACGGTGGAGGTCTTTGAAACCCTGGAAAATGTACTAACCGAAATTCGCGATCAAAACCCGGATATCCTCATTGAGGTGATACAGGAAGATGCAAGTTATATCGAGAATTCCATTTCCAATCTGCTGCAAACCCTGCTGATAGGTGGCGTTCTGGCGTTCCTCGTGCTGTTCCTGTTTCTGGATGATGCCCGGAGTCCGTTCACCATCGGGATCTCCATTCCCGTCAGTATTTTTCTCACCTTCGTGGTGATGTTCCTGTTCAACATTCAGCTGAACATCATTTCCCTGAGCGGACTCACCCTCGGTATCGGACTGCTGCTGGATAATGCCATTGTGGTGCTTGAGAATATCAATCGTTACCGGCAAAAAGGCCTCGGTCGGTTTGAGGCAGCAAGGGAAGGAACCAGGGAGATCAGCCTGGCCGTAACGGCATCTACTTTTACTACTATTTCGGTATTCCTGCCGCTTATTTTTCTGGGTGGATTTGAAGGAGCCTTTTTCAGGGACCTGGCCGCTACGCTTTCCTTTAGTTTGATCGCCTCACTGATGGTAGCCCTGTTCATACTTCCGGTCTTTGTGGCACAGCTAAGCAAGAATTCAAAGTCTAAAGGAGTGCTAAGCACAGTCTCAGAGGGTTTGGATAAGGTAGTGATGGCCTACGAGCGAAATCTTGGGCGTGTCATCCAAAATCCGCTCCCCATTATTGTATTTGCGCTGATCTTATTATTCGGAGCTGTTTTTGCTTTCATGACTACCGAAAAAACCGTACTCCCTCCTGATGAACCGGCTAACGTGGATTACCTGGTGTCCATGCCCGGAAATACCGCCCTTCGTTCTGCGAAGCAGGCTGCGGCTGATATCACCGAAATATTAATGAAGCGAACCGGTCAGTCCAACATTTTGTCGCTTGGGGGATATACGGATAACACGAATTTGAAGTCGATCACCAACGAGGGGCTCAACCGATTTACCATTTCCGTTCCCGTATCGGGATTTGAGGAAGCCGAAGAAATGGATCGCATTATGAACGGGATCGCCCAGACCTATTCCGGTTGGTCTTTTCAGAAAATGGAAGATGATGCAGTTGGAGCTGTGGGTATTGGCCGTGATGCTCCGGTACAGTTTAGCGTGGTGGGAACCGACCGCGAATTCAGCGTGAGGGTGGCAGATGCATTCAACGAATTTTTGAGCCGGAATTATAAGAAGATACAGCTTGATCTAAAATATCCGCAACGCATTCAGGCTTATCAATTGCAATTCAAAACACAGGAACTGCTTTCCTATGAACTGACCGAAGCTGAAGTGATACGCTATCTGGAATCGCTGACCCGAGGTTCATTCATCACCGACTGGAACCGGCAGGACGAACAGATCTCTATTCGGCTGATCGGGGAGCGTGAAACGAATTTAGATCTATGGGAAATAACTCTGGATGTACGTGATAAGATCATTCCGCTGACCGCTGTGGCAGAGATCGCCCGCATCGATGAAGCCGAGCAGATCGAACGCATCCGGCAGTCCCCGATCCTCACCTATAACTCCGATCTAACCTTCATGGACTGGTGGTGGGATGGAGGCGAGCTTCAGCAGTTGGTCAACCGGTTCATGCAGCAAAGCGGGCATGAGATCCAAATAAGAGGTTCGGCTTTGCAAGTCATCAGCTTATTGAAAGAACTCGGATGGCTGCTGATGATCAGTGTATTGCTGATTTACCTGATCCTCGCCATTCAATATGAGAATTTAAAATACCCTTTTATCATCATTTTGGCGATACCGTTTGCGTGGATCGGTTCGGTGTTTGCGCTGTACATCGGGGGCATCAGTTTAAATGCACTTTCGTTTATGGGGATATTGATCCTCACGGGAATAGCCGTGAATGACTCTATCCTGAAGGTAGATTTCATGCGCAGGTATTTTGATGAGACGGGAGATCTTGATGAAGCCATAAAGCAGGCGGGAATCAACCGATTCCGCCCCGTAGTGATGACGAGTATGACGACCATTTTGGCACTAATCCCTATGCTGGTTCCGTTTGGAGATGGATACGTACTGCGGCAATCACTGGCCGTTGCACTGATGGGCGGGATGATCACCAGTACCTTTTTGACCTTGTATTTAATACCCCTTGTTTTTAAATGGACAAATAAGAGTAATTCAAAATGAAAAATTTAAAATTTAAAATGGGTGATTACTTCCATCTGACGGGCTTTGAGCCTTCAGACCAAGCAATATTTTAAATTTTTCATTTTGAATTTTTAATTACCAAACCATGGGTTCAGAGTTTAAATAGACCAAGTATTATGAAACGACAAATGATTCTAAAATTACTTTCCTGTTTACTTATTACTGTAATACTGTTTACTGGCTGCAAAAGTGAGAAGGAAACGCCGGATACTCCCGACCTGGACAGTGTGGAAATACGCCCCGAAGTGGTCTTTGATGTGGCGGATGACGAGCCGCTTCAGTTCTTTATCGAGAGTCGGGGGGTGGTTCAGCCGCTGCAGAGAATTCAGATCACCCCAAGAATTGGCGGATTTGTAGAGCAGCATAATATTGTGGAAGGGAGGTTGGTGCAAGAAGGAGAAATCCTGCTGAAGCTGGACGATGAGGAGTGGGTAAATCAGGAGCGCAGTGCGTATAACGAATATCAGCGGGCCAAGAATGAATTTGATATTGAATCGCGATTGCGAAATGCAAACGGAAGCGAGAATCAGGACCAAAGTTTATTGCGTATCACCACCGGACTTGCAGAAGCGGAACTGGCTTGGGAGCGTGCAAAATTAAACGTAAGCTATGCTATCTTGAAGGCTCCGTTCACAGGTAGAATTTCAGCCAAAGAAGTAGTCTCCCGGGGCGCATATGTTACAGGAGGGGCCGATCTGGGTTCTCTGATCGATGCCGCCACCGTCCGTATTCGTTTTGATGTACTGGAATCCGAGATCGATAATCTGGATGAAGGAATGGCGGTTGAGCTGTCCGACCCGGGTGGAACGCAATATGAAGGTGAGATCATCGCCATTTCCCCGGAAGTCAATCCCGATACCAAAACCGGTCAGGTATTGGTGGAAGTAGAGAACAACGAATATGACTTAAAAACCGGTATGACCGTAGATGGGCGCGTGTTCGTACGCAGCCAGGAAGCCAAAGTACGCATGCCGCGCGAGGCTCTTTTAGAACGTGATGGCAGAACGCTGGTTTTCAGGTTGCTGAATAATGAAGAGGTAGAATGGATCTATGTTGACCCGGTTGCCATGAATTCCAATTGGGTACTGATCGATCACCCCGAAATTGAACCCGGCGATACTCTTGCCGTTGACCAGCATTTTAGTATAAGCCATCAGCAGAAAGTGGTTCCACTATTTGTTAATTAAAAATTAAAAATTCAAAATGAAGAATTGCAAAGAACTCATTTTGAATTTTAAATTTTAAATTTTGAATTCTCGTGCGCGAGCTACTAAACCGCAAATATCTCATTTCCTTTTTCTACATCATCGTGTGTGTGATCGGGGTGGTGGTATGGCGCATGTTACCTATTGAAAGTACGCCAGAGCTGAATCTTCCATCGGTCACTGTGAATTATAACTGGGGAAGTACCACGCCGGAGATTATGGAGCAGGAGATCACCCGGAAAGTAGAGCGGGAAGCAAACCGCCTGCGCGATGTAACCGATATTCGCTCTATCACTCAGGAGGGCCTTACTACGGTTACTATCACCTTTAGGAAAGATGCCCCCGTTGATTATCGGGTATTAGAACTCCGGGAATACCTGTTTTCACTGGATGAGAATCTGCCCGAAAACATCTCTCCGCCAACCATCAACCGAAGGGTGCCGGAGGAGCTGGATGATCAGCAGACGTTCATCGTATATACGCTGAATGGTGATATGCAGCCGAGACAATTGCTGGAATATGCGCGTCAGAATATCCGGCCCAAGTTGCTGGCCATTGAGGGGCTTGCAGAAGTAGCCATCCGTGGGGTTCGGGACCCGGCTTTGATGATCGAGTTTGATATTGATCAGGTGGAAAAATACAACCTGTCTCCACTACAGATCCTGAGGCAGGTACGGGAGCAGTTGAGCTGGCGTTCGGCCGGATTCGTAGAGCAGGGGATTTCGAGGTACAGCCTTATCATTCCACCAAAATTCAACAGTATTGCTGTCATCGCGGGGCTTAAAATTAAGCTTCCAGATTCTATGATACAACTTACACTGGATGATTTCGCAAATATATCTATTCGGGATTATCCTGCCAAAACCATCAAACGAATAAACGGCAACCCTGCTCTTTCCATAGAGTTTGTGAAAGAATCGGGAGCAGATGCTTTCACCCTGGCGGAAAATGTACTGGCGGAAATGGAAGAGATAAAGGCTCAGCCTCCCGAAAGCCTTTCTCTGATGCTTACCGTAGATTCTACCGAAGAACTTCGGCAGCAATTTGAGGACCTTCAATTGCAGGCTATTTTTAGTGGGATCCTGGTATTTTTGGTAGTAATCTTATTCATCCGAAAGATCCGGGCTCCGGTTGTAATTATTGGGAGTGTGGTATTTTCGGTTTTACTGAGTTTGATCGTGCTGTATTTGTTGGATTATAGCTTGAATATCATCACGCTTGCCGGACTTACCGTAGCACTTGGTATGCTGATCGATAATGCCGTGGTGGTTTTTGAGCATTTGAATCCGGGGCTTCCTCCTGAAAAAGAACAACGGCTTACTCACATTACCAATGAGATAGGAAAAGCTGTGGTTCCGGTATTGGGAAGTACGTTTACGACCGTGGGGATCTTTATTCCGCTGCTATTTGCCCTTGATGAACTCCGCATTTTTCTTGTCCCGTTGGCCGTAGCGCTAACGGTGACCCTGGTTTGCTCGGTACTCATTGCCTTCACTTGGATTCCATACGCATTGGTATGGCTGACTCCCGCCGGCTTTGACAAGAAAAAGCAGGGTAAGATGAGCCAATTTGCAGAACGATTGTTGATGCGAAGTTTTCTGCTAAAATCAAAACTCCGATGGGTGTTGCCGGTGATTTTGATCGGGGTGATAGGGATTCCATTGTTTGCTATTGAGGAACCGGATTGGGATTCTGAAGAAGGAACAGCGTGGCCGGAGTTCACCCAGGTATATTTTGATAACCGGGATGCTATTGACGGATGGATCGGAGGACTCACCAAAAAGTTCAGTGATGAAACGTATTTCGGAAGTCCATGGAGCCGGAATAATGAAGAGAGCATCAATGTGTATATCCGTTCCCCTCAGGGAACACCGCTTTCGGAGATCGATAAAATTGTGAAGAATTACGAGACTATTGCCAAACCCTATGAAGAGGCTTTTAAATATTATGAGGCTAATCTTTCAGAAGACTTTGGAGCACGTATTCGCTTTGTGGTAGATCCGGAATATCTTACTCGATCTGATCCCTATTTTTTTTACGGGGAAGCCATGTATCTGGGAGCCAGAACCGGGAATGTAGCTACTTCGGTATCAGGGTTGAATATTCAAGGAATCAGTACCGGATTTGGAGGCAGTTATTCCAATCAAAGCATCCGGTTGAGGGGGTACTCATACGATGAGTTACTGAATCTGGCTAAGGATCTCAAACGGCGGTTGAAAACGAGTCGCCGCGTGCAGGAAGTAGATATCAATACATCCTATTATTCTCGTCGAGATGATTTTCAGCAATACAAACTTCGTCTGGATGAAGAAAAAATACTGGCAAAAGATCTGGACCGCAGGGAAGTTATTTCAACCCTGCTGCTGGATCTGAATCCTGAAAATACCGTAGGCCGTGTGGAATTTGGTGGACAGGAAATGTATCTGATCGGGAGGAGTGAACGCGAGAAATCTTTCGAAGAAGATATGATGAACCGCACCAGAACGTTTGGGGACGTTAATTTCAACATATCCACTATCGGTGAAATTATACAGGAAGGCGGGTTGAATGAAATTCGCCGAACCAATCAGTCATATGAGCGTACGGTAAGCGTGGATTATCTCGGGAATTACCAAATGGCACGTGATTACATTGAAGGGGTGATCGAGACTACTCCTGTTCCGGTGGGAGCAAGCATTGAATTCAGCAGGGGTTTCTTCGGCTTTGGAAATGATGACAGCTCCCTGAACTTCTTCTTTGTGGCCCTGCTTAGTTTACTTAGCGTCTGGATGATCGTCTCGGCTCTGCTGGAAAGCGTGAAATATCCTATTTTTGTGATCCTGGCCGTTCCATACAGCCTGATCGGCATCATGCTGGGGACGTTAGCCAACGACCTTGCCTTTGATCGCGGCGCTATTGCGGGTTCATTGTTGTGTATCGGGGTGGTGGTGAATAATGCCATTCTTGTCTATCACCAAAAACAATTGGAAAATGGAAACGGAATATTCGGCTTACGCTGTTGGATGAAAGTCTATAAAAAACGAATCCGGGCTATCCTGATCACCACCGTTACTACCATCACCGGACTGCTCCCCATGATGCTGTTCGGCAATAACGAGTTCTGGGAAAATTTAGCGATCGTGGTTATTTGGGGACTCTCGGTGAGTACGATCTTGCTATTGATAATGACCGGTTTGAGGGTGAAAAGTGATAGTTGAAAATTGATAGGTTGATGGAGTTCAGATTTTAGCCTTTCGTCCTCGTTCCGAAGGTCTATCCTCGTAACGCAGTCCCGGAGGCTCCAGCTTCCAGTAAAATTAGAATGAGAGGGATGTCAATTAATTTCTGAAAACACCCGCAAAGCCCAACCTCCGGAAACCATCAATGCTACTGTTACCTGCGGGGCGGAGGTTTTACTTTTTGGTACCCGCCCTTAAGGACGAGGCTGTGTTCGGTGTTCCCGCTGGGATCTTCTCCAATGAGATCATGGCTATCCCTAAATCCTGAAAATCATGGTTCAAACTGGAAACATAGCTTTCCGACTATCAAGTGATAAAAGGGCCATAAAATTAGGAGTATGAGGCGGAGACTCAATAGGGCATTCCGGAGCGGAATAAAGAAACAAGTTCAAGGTGGTAATGAAGTGATAGGTAATTTTTAGAATTGATTTGCAATTAGTATATATATATATATATTAAAATTAGTTGCATAGACTTATGCATCCGATGTTAATAATGAAAAAAAGTGAGGCATTATTATCATGAATTGCTAATTAAACAGGAGAAAACAATGAAAATTCTTAAAGCTCTACTTCCTTTAATTGTCGGCATTTTCATAATGCTGGGAACACTGACAATATTTAATTAATACTCAGGAAGCTGACGCAAGATCTCATAGAAATTGCGTTTATGACCCAGTTGAATATGATTGTTATGAAACAAGTGTATTTAATTGTATCTGTTTCGATGTGGAACCTGAGACTAAATAATTATATTCAAATCTAAAAAGAAAAAGAGACAGATAAATTTCCGTCTCTTTTCTATTAATTGAAATCTACTAAGTAATGAAAATTTATTTAAAAAGTATTGTTTTTTTAGTGTTGCTGGTTTCTTGTTCTGAAAAAGAAACCAACTCAACTGAAAATGAAGTAATAAGTATAAATCACCTTAAATCAGTTGTGTTAAAGCAATCTAAACCATTATTTGGAAAGTTTTATGAACGTTTTAAGATAACCGGTGATGGTGAATATTGGATTTTTGTTGACAGAATGAGAGATAAAATCTTTGTTTTTGATAAAGAAGGGCAATACATAAATACAATAAGTGAATCAGGCAGAGGCCCGAGAGGGATAGTCAGTATTGATGGATTTGATGTCAATGAAAATAATGAAGTTTTTATATATGATGCTTCACAAAGAATGCTGAAAATTTATACGCTTAATGACGAACTCATAAGCTCAAATAATTTTTTAGAGAAAGTTAACTTTGGTACAACACCCTTAGAAATGTTGTGGCATGAAGGCAAAGTTCTAACTTCAATTATTGAAAATGAGTTTATGTTTGAACCTCAAAATTCTAAAATATTAGCATTAATTAAAACTGATGGAGAGATTGATACTGTTTTTGGCAGGTTCGATCCCTTTGCAGAACATGACAATACGTATTCGTTTTTCAATAATATTATAATAGATGATAGTAGTAATGTAGTTTTTACAAGTCTCTCTTCTTCACCCTTTATTCAGGTATTTGATCTTAATCGTTTTTCAAAAGAATCATATATAGGGGCAAAGAATAGCACTTTTAAAGTCCCGGAAAAGGAAATAAGTGCTAATTTATCAATTGATGAGGTAAATAGAAGATCTGTAAATACATCACATGCAGCTAATCTTTTTTTAACAGATGATTATATAGTGCAACACATACAAACTCTTACTGAAGAATGGTTCCTGACTACGGATTATTCATCTAAAGCAAACAGCCTGATATTCTATGATCGTATAACTGGAGACATTGTTCAGGAATTGCCGGTTAACCACTCTCTTGGATCTGTAAGAGATAATAAATTGTATTTTATTCAAGATTTTAATCCTGACAACTATACCATAGGGATTTATGAAATCGTCACTGATCAAAAATAACCTGGTTTTACTATGTTTGTGTGTTCTTTTCTCTGGGTGTAAGCCCAGTTCAAATGAGATGTACCTCAATAAAACTGAAGATGATTGGAAAGCCTATCTTTCGGAGATTTCAGGAAAGCAAGAACCATCTTTGAAGAATACGGTTTTATTGGTTTTAAAGAGCAGTGAGTGTTCTCCGGCACTCAACGAATTGAAAAGTTGGAATGCGCTTGATGAAACTAATTCAGAGGTAAGGGTAAAGATAGTCATTGTAGAACGATATGCAACGACTACAAAAGTTTTATTGGAACAAGAAGGGATAAATCTGCCAATGTATCAGGACTCTATAGCACTTGTTTTGAGGAAAGAGTTATTGCCAGCTACCCCGATAAAGGTTTTTATTGATGATAAGGGAAATGTAAAAAGGTTGGCTGCAATAGATTCAAGAACAAAAATAGAAGATTTTCTCACTTTTAACTGATTGGAAATTCAGCTTCTTGACAATCCCTTAACCAAAGGGTTTCCTTGTCCTCGTTCCGAAAGTCCCAGCCTGTGTGAAAACTCAGTACTTATGAATGGACTCATTAATTTATTAGGAAAAACCCTCCAAGGATTCTAAATCCTTGGAGGGTTTGCTAAAGTGAACTGTTTTCCCTGATAAACTTAGCACTACTTTTTAAGCATAATATTTTTCACACAGGCTGTCCATCTTCCCATCTTCGAACGCTGCCCCGGAAGCTGCATATTCCCGAGAAATGAGAATGAGAGGCATCCAAAAAATTCTATAAACCCGCAAAGCCCAATTACCAACAGCCAACAAAGCACGGGTACCCACCGGGCGGAGGTTTTACTTTTTGGTACCCATTTATCCCGCCCTGAAGGATGAGGGTGTGTTCGGGGTTCCCGCTGGGATCGTTTCAAAAAATCACGGCCATTCTTAAATCCTGCAAATCATGGTTCAAAAACTGGAAACAAAGTTTCCACTATCACCTGACCAGCGGGTTTCCTGGTTATGATTTAGGAGTATGAGAGAGAACCTCAATAGGTTATACCAAAGCGAGGCACCGGAACCAGAAGGAAAATACATGTGCCGAGGTTAGCAAAACCCTAACCCTGTCCTTTTCCCTGCGGCACGTTTGAATAATTTTCCAAGCCATTCCATCACCACAGGATAAGGGGACGCCTTTGGGAGAGTTTTTGCAGGAAGTAGAATTTGGGTGATACGGTTGTTTATTTTGGTTCGCTGGCAAATGAAAAACCCAATTTCACCAAAGCGTCTCCTTCCTTGGTCCCGCTCAGCGGGATTAGGGAAGGAACAAGGATGGGCCTGTTGCCGGAACAAGGAGAAGTGGGATTAACCGATTAACGATCAGCGAATAACGAATCAACGAATCAACGAATCCTACCCAAACTTCTTAACCAATTCCCAGCGCTTCACCTTACCGGTATCGGTTTTTGGGAAGTCCTTGACGATCCTGAGTTCTTTGGGGAGTTTGAAATCGGTGAGGGAATCTTTGAGCTGCTCCCGAATCTCTTCCAGTTGAGGAGTTTTGCCGTTTTTAAGGGTGACTACCGCCGTTACTTTTTGTCCCCACTCCTCATCCGGTACACCAATAACTACTGCTTCTTTTATGGTTGGAAGCTTTTGCATGGCTTCTTCCACTTCATTGGGATTCACGTTCTCGCCACCGGTAATGATGAGATCGGTACGGCGCGATTCTATGAAAATGTGGCCAAAGCCATTCATATGACCATAATCTCCGGTACTGAACCATCCGTCTTTGTCGAATCGCTTTTTATTTTCCTCTTTGTTGTAATAGCCATCAAAAACCTGGGGGCCCTTCAGCCAAAGTTCTCCCGATTGATTTTTACCCAATATTCTTCCGTTGTCATCCCTGATCTGTATTTCGTTGGGAGGGAAAGGTTTGCCTACACTTTTAAGCGGGGTGTACATCCCGGAAGGAGCAAGCAGGGGGTTGGCGATGATCTGTGCACAGGTTTCGGTCATACCATAACTGGAAATGATAGGGATACCGCGCTCTGCAGACTTTCGCAGAAGGTTTTCAGTTACGGGACCGCCACCAAGTAAAATCGATTTAAAATCCCGATGAGTTTTAAAAAGGGGATCATCCAGTAAGCGCTTCAACATGGTAGGAACCAGGGAAGCCGCCTGAAAACGTTGATTTTCACATAAAAACTCTTTCACCATTTCTTCATGGAATTCCCCCAGCCGATAAACAGCTGATTCATAGATCACCGATCTAAGAATGATCGAGATCCCACCGATGTGATTTAGCGGGAGACAAAGGAGCCAAAAGTGATTCGGGTCGGGTTTAAAGTTCTGGGCGGAAGCCGCGGAAGCACTGAGTATCTGTCGCCGTTTAAGTGGTACGATCTTGGGCTTGCCGGAAGTTCCTGAGGTAAAAAAGTACCCGAAGATCTGTTCTTTATCTATGGAATCAGGATCGGGAAGTTCCATATTTCTGGTGTCGTGAGTAAATGAATTGAGGAAGAAGTTCTCATCCATTTTGATCACGTTGTCGTCATCCAATCGGCTTCTGTTATTACTATCACAAAAAATAAGAACGGGTTTGAGGGCTTCGAAATAGTTTTTCAGTTCTTCATTCTTCACGCTGGGATTTATGGGAATAAAGGGGATGCCGAGTTTCCAGCATGCTGCAATGCAAAATATCAGCATATCACTCGACTCGGAAAGAAAAGCAACGGGCCATTTGAGTGAATCCGCTTTCTTTTCAACCAGATCTTTTAAAAAGGCCGTAAACCGGTCAAGGTCACTGTAGGTGTACATACCATGCTGCGAAGACAAGAACACATGCGGCGCATCGCCTTTTTTAAACTCAAACCTATGTAAACGTGATTTGAACATATACCTTTATAACTCTTTTAGTCCTTCGTAATGTAATGAAATTCCTAGTCCAATTTTATCCGGAAACTTAATGACGGGGAAGTTGAGCCAGTTTTCTAATACCACATCGTATTTCAGAAAAGAACCGGTAGCCAATCCTTGTGCACGTTCAGGTTTTCCCAATCCGGCTGAAATGGCCGCTATTGCTGCACGGCCAACCGATGTTTCCAGCGATGATGTAAAAACAGTCTCAATAGTATGAGTATCGGCAAGCTCATTTGTTACGAAAATATCGTTGAAAGTACCCATTAGCATTGGTTTGAAAATAAGGAGATCGGCTGCGTGAACCTCAGTTAACTCTGAAATTGCTTTTTTGTTCCGGACAGATTCATCTGCAGCAATTTTAACGGGTGAAGCCTCCGTTACTTTTTTTAACCCGGTGATGTTTTTTTTACCAACAGGCTGTTCGCAATATTCGATATTAAGCTCTTCCAAAGCGGTTAAATTTGCGATGGCTTCATCTACCGTCCAGATCTGATTGGCATCTATCCGGATATTTATATCAGGATGTTTCTGCCGAAGTGATCTAAGAATAGAAAGCTCATTATCAAAGTCACGCCCAACTTTCACTTTCAATGTGGTAAAGCCTTCACCGATCAATGCATCAGCTTTTGAAAGAGTTACGGATTTATTACCGAGGGGTAAGGTTCCATTAGCTTGTATCGAGGAATGATATCCGGGAAACAAGTACTGAACCAGAGACTTATTGGATCGCTTGGCTGCGAAATCATGCAGCAAGGTATCAATACCAAAACTCAGCGAAGGAAATTGGTGTATTTGATTCAGCAATCGCAGGGTTTCCCGACCGTTGCCATGTTTAATAGCTTCTTGAAGATGATCTTTATTGAGGAGAAGTACTTCCTTTACTTCCTCAAAACTTTCCTCTGAAAAACCGGGAAGGGGAGCTGCTTCCCCGTAGGCTTCAATACCGGAATCCTGATCTTGGTATATTAGGATAATGCCCTCACGGTGAGTAATTACATGCTCCGCTGAGCCAAAAGCAGAATTAAAGGGAATGTGATATGTATAGAGCTTAAGCATCAGTTCAATATAATACCGATGGAGAATAAGATTCCGAAAATGACCATAAACTGAGCTGTTCTTTCCAGCATGGGATTGAGTTGAACTTTGTTCTCTTCCGTCCAGATCCTGTACACATAGTATCCGGCAAGAGGAAGGGCGGCGAATGGAAGCAATATCCAAAAGTTGTATTCCAGTTGTATTAAAAAATGAGGGGGAATGGCGTAGCCAAGCAACATCATAAAGGTATATTCCAGTTTCAGTGCTCGTTCTCCAAAAAGAACACCAAGGGTTTTTTTGCCTGATTTTTTATCTTGTTCAACATCCCGCAAATTATTCACAACTAAGATATTCACACATAAAGCTCCGACCGCCAGCGATGCCCAAAAAGAAGCTTCGGACCATTCAAGGGCATTAACATAGTAGGTGGTCATTACAGCTACGATTCCAAAAAAGATAAAGACGAAAAGATCTCCGAGTCCATTGTAACCAAGGGGAAAAGGGCCGCCGGTGTAGAGTATACCAAACAGGAGTGAAAGTAATCCGACAATGAGGACCACCCATCCGGCTGACCAAACCAGGTATAATCCCAAAAAAAATGCCAAAGCCATCGTAAGGATGGTTGCATTTAGCATTTGGTTTGGGGTTGTAAGTCCCGCTGCAGTTGCACGCCTGAAGCCTATGCGCTCATCGGTGTCTGATCCCTTTACGAAATCAAAATAATCGTTGGCGAAATTTGTACCGACCTGAATCAGCATGGCACAGATCAAAGCTACCGTAGTATTCGTCCAGTTCAGTACCTCTGATTCAAAGGCGAGGGAAGCTCCAACCAAAACGGGAACTATGGCGGCGGCTAATGTTTGAGGACGAGCGGCTTCGATCCAAAGACTCAGTTTTGATGTGCTCAACGTAAAATAATTTTGGTGAATAACTGTGGATAACTTCTATGGCGAAGATACTGTTTTTGCATATGGCTTAAAAAGTGAAGTGATGCTTTAGATACAAAAAAATTAATTAAGAGTAGTTGGGGTGAAAAGCGCTTTTCTTAAAATAAATTAAAGCAATCATGGATAAAGCCTACTATAATTAATTGTTCAAAAATAATTGTCTAAATAAATTGAGTAAAACATAAAATTAACTTTATATTTGGCTGTCATTTTTAATTAATAACTAAACTTTCTTAAAAATCATGGCCAAGGCGATTCAACGATATGATAATTTAGCTGCTGCACGGAACTTCCGCCCGGGTAAAAATGAAAATTCAACGATGGATATTCCAGAGATCTTCGGGCAGAATACTCTGACTTTGGATAAACTGGAAGAGCGACTACCAAAGTCAGCATGGAAAGATCTTCAAAGAACGATCGATGAGGGGCAGACACTAAATATTGATGTTGCAGATGCCGTGGCTCTGGCGATGAAAGATTGGGCTACCGAAAAAGGAGCTACACACTACACACACTGGTTTCAGCCCCTTACTGGCTCTACCGCTGAAAAACACGATAGTTTTATCACTCCAAATCAGGGTGGTGGAGCAATGGCAGTCTTTTCAGGGAAAGATCTTATTCAGGGAGAACCGGATGCGTCGAGCTTTCCGAGTGGGGGGTTAAGACCTACTTTTGAAGCACGCGGTTACACGGCCTGGGATCCAACATCTCCGGCCTTTATTGTGGAAAATCAAAAAGGCACTTATCTCTGCATCCCAACCGCTTTTGCTTCCTGGAAGGGAGAGGCACTGGATCATAAAACGCCACTGCTTCGATCCAATGATGCGTTGAATAAAGCATCAAAAGAAGCATTAAAACTGTTCGGGGTAGAATCGAAACGAGTAAATTCTACGGTTGGCTGTGAGCAGGAATATTTCCTTATTGACCAGGAATTTGTGTATCGGCGTCCAGATGTTTTAACTTCGGGAAGAACCCTGGTCGGTGCAAAACCTCCACGCGGACAAGAGCTTGATGATCACTATTTTGGCTCTATTCCTGAGCGGGTATTGTCATTTATGCTCGATGCTGAAAAGGAATTGTATAAGCTTGGAGTTCCTGTAAAAACCAGGCACAATGAAGTAGCTCCAAGTCAGTATGAATTAGCCCCGATCTTTGAGTTGGCTAACGTTGCTGCCGATCATCAGCAGCTAACCATGATGGTTTTGAAAAAGATCGCCAGGAAGTACGGCCTCGAATGTCTGATGCATGAAAAACCGTTTGATGGATTGAATGGAAGCGGTAAGCACCTGAATTGGTCACTTTCTACCGCTGAAGGGGATAACTTACTGGAGCCGGGTGAAAGTCCGCATGAAAATATGAAGTTCCTGTTTTTCTTTACGGCTGTGATGCTGGGCGTATATCGCCATCAGGATTTGCTGAGAATTTCTGTGGCACACGCCGGGAATGATCACCGTTTAGGAGCCAATGAAGCACCTCCGGCTATCATATCTTCTTTCGTTGGTGAACAGCTTGCGGATATTGTAGAACAGTTGATAAACGGTGGAGCAAAAAGCTCGAAACAAGGTGGCTTGCTTGGATTGGGTTCACCGGTTCTTCCAAATCTTCCAAAACACGCTGGGGATAGAAACCGAACTTCACCATTTGCTTTCACTGGAAATAAATTCGAATTTCGTGCCTTGGGTTCTAATCAGTCTCCATCGTTCCCGATCGTAGTTCTTAATACTGTTATCGCTGAAGCCATCGATGACATGACGGCAGATCTTAAAAAAGCTAAAAAAGGAGAATCTATAGAAAAAGCTCTTGCAAGCGTTCTTCGTAGCCGTTTGAATGAATGCAAGCCGGTGATCTTCAATGGAGACGGTTATGCCGATGAATGGCAAAAAGAAGCCGAGAAACGTGGATTACTAAATCTGAAAACTACTCCCGAAGCCATCCCTTATCTCTCCAAGAAAGAGAACATAAAGCTTTTCAAGAAGTATAAGGTGCTGAATGAAAAAGAAGTTAATTCCAGAAAAGAGATCTGGACCGAGCAATACATCACCACCCGAACGATTGAGGTGGATACCATTGAGTCCATTGCCAAAACCATGATCTATCCCGCTACGGTACGTTATATTGGTGAGCTGGCAAAAGCAGTTGAAAAAGCTGATGCGTTGGGTCTTGAAAATTCCGGAGCCAAAACCATGCTTACCAAAGTGAATAACGAACTGAACAAGTTGGGAGCGTCTTTGGATAGCTTGGCTGATGTTCAGGCCAAGATGAAATACAAGGATACTTCTGAGCATGCCGTTAAGGTTGAATCTGAAGTGCTCCCTGTTATGAAAGACATTCGTGACTCCATTGACTTCCTTGAACGATATGTAGCGGATGACTACTGGCCACTGCCGGTATACCGTGAGATGTTGTTCATCAAGTAAGAACGATCATTTATTTACAAACCCTGTTTTCGAAAGGAGGCAGGGTTTTTTACTTTGCAGCAAAAATGAAAGAAATTACCTGGAATGAATTTGAGCAAGTTGAGCTTAGAGTTGGAACCATCACTGAAGTGAATGAATTTCCAGAAGCTCATAAACCTGCCTACAAACTCACCGTAGATTTTGGAGAAAAGATCGGAGTTAAAAGATCATCGGCTCAGATCACTGAATTATATAAACCTGATGAACTGATGGGTAAACAGGTGATAGCTGTTGTCAACTTTCCTCCAAAGCAGATTGGGCCATTTATGTCGGAATGTTTGATAACCGGATTTCCCGATGAACAAGAAAGAGTGATTCTGGCCGTTCCTGAAAAACCTGTAAAAAATGGGATGAAACTATTTTGATGATCAAAGGCTTCATAACTTAACGTCAGTTCGAGAAAAGAAATAAGGTAAAAGGATAAAAATGAATGTTTGTGGTCATTACTTCCGTATTCGATACCTGACACACCATAAGATTTCGGGTATTCGCTGCGAAATGGCCACTCAATGTGTTCAACAGATTATCTTTAGATCGAATTCACGTAAACTTATTGTTTATTAATCAACCAATTAATACTAATCAACCTATGAAGACCATTTTAAGCCTAACTTTGGCGCTTTACATTATTGAAATTGCTGATGCTCAAGAAATATCCTATCCCAAAGAACTGTCTTCTTTTGAGCTAACCATTGAGGGAATTTCCGAGGAAAAAGGGGAGATAAGAATTGCCGTCTTTAATTCTGAGGTATCCTACAATGAAAAGGAAGATCCCATTCATGCCATTGTGCTTCCTGTAGATGGCGGGACCTTGATCTGGGATGAGGAAAAGTTCCCTTATGGTGATTATGCCATTGTCGTGTATCATGATAAAAACACGAATGGCGAATTGGACTCGAATATACTTGGCATTCCCAAAGAGGCGTATGGATTTTCAAATAACGCCCGTGGACGTTTTGGTCCGGCTTCATGGAAAGATGTTCATTTTACTATTTCTTCCCGTACCTATTCAATGAGTATTCAGGTTAAGTAAGATTGCATTGAAGTGTTACCCAGCCGCTTGGCATGCATAAAGTTGTAAGATTCGATCTGTTTCCTCATATTACTCGTCATTTCTAACTAATGGAGACTAATATGGATCATATAGAAGGGGAAACCGCAGCGGTTATGAGTCTTAAAGACTGGGTTATTTCGGTATTAATTTCTTTTTTACCTATTGTGGGCTTTGTCATGCTTTTGGTTTGGTCGTTCAGTGATGGCGCCAACCCAAATAAAAAGAACTGGGCAAGAGCCACGCTGATAATATTTGCTGCATTTTTTGTGCTTTATCTCATTTTTGCATTTCTATTTATGGGGGCGATCATGTCGTCTGGCGGACTTGATTCAATGGGATAGATGCTTGTTTTTATTATTTTAAAGGTTTCGGTTTCCTAAACCGAGACCTTTTTTATTGTGAAACCGCAGATCAAAAAAGACGTACATAGACCGGTAATCAAATAAAAATGTATGCAGCAGATATTTAAATCAGTATCCATTGCCCTTCAAAATATCAAAGCTAACCCACTCCATACTTTTCTATCAACCTTGGGGATCATTATTGGAGTGGCTTCATTGGTGGCCATTTTAGCTTTGGGAGACGGTTTGGAACAAACCGGGAGGGAGCAGATAGAGACGACCACTTCTATACAAATGATGACCCTCACTCCAAAAACTATAGATGTAGTTGATGATGTTCGTGTTCCCAGAGATACAGTGTACCAACCTGGAATAAAAGAAGC
Organism: Gracilimonas sp.; assembly: GCA_022450045.1. GTDB lineage: Bacteria > Bacteroidota > Rhodothermia > Balneolales > Balneolaceae > Gracilimonas. The sequence continues at coordinate 32,622 of JAKURD010000016.1, forward strand.
CAGAATGGTTGAAGAACAGTTAAAGCAATGGGGATATACAGATCTTATTGCTCAGAGTTCAAGGATAGCAACGTATAAAGACTCATCTATTGCTATCTATATACAGGCTACCCTGGAAAATATTCCACAATTTACGGAAGCAGAAATAATTGGAAGTTATTTTGACAGAGATGATGTAGAAAATGCTTCAAACAAAACGGTTTTAAGTATCCCGCTCGCAAGAAAATGGTCGGATGATCCCGAAGAATTGATCGGAGAGTCTATTTCGTTTGAAGGTTCCTCATATGAGATCATCGGAATTTTGGAGGAGGATGCTCAAGGGGCACTGGCATTAATTCCTTTAAGTGCATATCAAAAAAATGTTAAGAACAGCAATGCACCCAATATGGTTTTTAAAAGCCGGAAAGTGGAGGATATTCCTGCAATGAAAAGTACCTTGGAGCATTGGCTCGATGAAAATTATGAAGAGGGAAGAGAGGCTTTTTCAATATTCACTTATGAAGGAAGAGTACAGCAGTTGAGCCAGGGAATCCTCGTTTTTAAAGTGGTGATGGGAGCGATTACCGGGATATCCGTATTGGTAGGTGGAATTGGGATCATGAACGTATTATTGATATCGGTTACCGAGCGAACCAAAGAGATTGGTATTCGGAAAGCCACAGGCGCACGTAAAAAAGATATTGTTCTGCAGTTTATTTCTGAGTCTGTGACAATTTCAATGGTGGGGTGTATAATCGGTTGGGCAGTGGGGGTACTGGGAGTTTTTGGACTGGTGGAGCTCATCAATCGCTTTACCGATTTTAATTTTCAGGCGGGATTGAGTCTGGGGACTGTTTTTGTAGTATTGGTCGTGGCAATTATGGTAGGAGTGATATTTGGAACATACCCTGCCTGGAAAGCGGCAAATTTAACTCCGGTCGATGCTATAAGACATGAATAATAGTTAAAGCACATCCTGAAATTCAGGAGTTTTTTGAATGATAGCTTTTGCAAAAGGACAAAGCGGCATGATCTTTAGATCATTTTTCCTTGCAAACTCAACTCCTTCCTTCACAAGTTTCTTACCTAAACCTTCTCCGCGACCCTCATCGGAAACCTCAGTATGATCGATAATGATCCTTGCAGTCCCTGCTTTTGAGTAGGTCATTTCGGCAATACGTTTTCCATCTTTCTCGATGAAAAACTCACCTTTACTTTCAGTAGAACGATGCTGGATTTCCATAATTTATATTATAGTAATTGGTTTGGGTAATTAAGTTAAACTAAATAGATAGATCATCTGTAGAAGACTTTGGTTGGTCAGGAATCGAATACCGAAGCAATGGAAACCATTAGATTTCCGTCTCCACGGAAATGACCAATATCATAAATTTCACCTTCTTTTGGATGACATATTTAGCCTAAAAGATCACCTTTTGTGATGAACGATTCAAGAAGGAGATCGGTCAAATTTATCCCAGTTGGGTTTACGTTTTTCAAGGAAGGCATTGCGGCCTTCTTCCGCTTCGTCGGTCATATAAGCTAAACGGGTAGCTTCTCCGGCAAATACTTGTTGCCCAACCATGCCATCATCGATGGCATTAAAGGCAAATTTGGCCATTTTGGTAGCGGTGGGACTTTTCGTCAGTATCTCCTGAGCCCATTCATAGGCCACCTCTTCTAATTTATTATGGGGAACCACTTTATTCACCATTCCCATTTCAAAAGCTTCCTGTGCAGAATAATTGGAACCTAGGAAGAAGATCTCCCGTGCCCGCTTTTGTCCTACCTGACGAGCAAGCAGGGCAGAGCCGAATCCACCGTCAAAACTGGCCACATCAGTATCGGTTTGTTTGAAAATTGCGTGTTCTTTACTGGCAAGGGTGAGGTCACAAATTACATGAAGACTGTGCCCCCCTCCAACAGCCCATCCCGGTACCACCGCTATGACTACTTTCGGCATGAACCGAATGAGCCGCTGTACTTCCAGAATATTTAACCGGGCGATTCCATCCTCAGCTTTGTATCCGGTTTTGGAACGGACATTTTGGTCACCCCCGGAGCAAAATGCCCACTTTCCATCTTTAGGTGAAGGCCCTTCACCACTGAGTAAAACAACGCCAATTTTATTATCCTCTTTAGCATCATGCAAGGCTTCATAAAGCTCAAACACCGTTTTGGGGCGAAAAGCATTCCTTATCTCAGGCCGATTGAAGGCAACTCTCGCAACTCCATTTGATTTCTTATAGGTGATGTCTTGGTATTCTTTTATCGTTTCCCAGTTCATGATATGCTATGTTTTATAATGAATGATTTGAGATGCGAGATAAGGACCTCTGGCTGATCCAAATGTACGCGATGCCCGGCGTTTTTAACAGTGCGAAGTTCGGCATCCTGCAATTCCTTTTCCATTTGCCGATTAAGGTGAATGAATTTAGAATCTTTTTCACCCACCACTAATTCAACGGGTATCGCAATTTTAGATAACCCATGCCTGACACAGGGCATAGTCCCGGTTCCAAAACCCTGTAAACTATTTGCCAGCCAAAGAGGGCTTTGCTGCTGTTGAATTTCATTTACCTGATCTAACAATTGTTCAGAAGCGGTTGAAGATTCAAAAAGAGGCATTCGTTTCCAGTTTTCAAGGAAACCTTCAAAATTACCCAGTAGATCATCCGATTTTTTTGCATCTAATGCCTGCCTGGCCTGGCGTTCAGTTTCACCTTCAATTCCAAAAGTACTGCTTTCCAGGATTACTCCCGTGAACAAGTCCTGGCGGTGAAGTGTAAGCTGAAGAGCCATTCTGCCGCCCATGCTATAGCCATATAGAAAGGAAGGAATTCTTAATTGTTCGCTGATCAGTTTGGATAGGTCGGCTACCTGTTCTTTGGTTGAAAAACGATAATGAAGTTCAGCCCCTTCCGTTTCTCCATGCCCCAGCATATCTATAGTTATGGGATTACAAAAGTGCCGGAGTTTAGGAATTAGATGTTTAAAAGATTGTCCTGAACCCATGAAACCATGTAACAAGATCAAAAAAGGGAGCTGTTTATTTTGTTGATGAACTTCGAAGTGATACGAAATTCCACGAACACGAATGTGCATTAGCTCCTATTTATTTTGAAATTCCAGAGTGCGTGTCTTTGCGACATGGACTCATCGGCACCGGTAATACATTCCATAACATGAACTCCTTTTCGCTCAATGAGTTTATCAAAGGTAGGGATAATTTGCTCGGGTCTCGAAATTAAAGTATGATCGATGTTATGAGCCCTGCACAGTGTTGCGATCTTGGCTTTCTGGGGAGTCTCAAAGTAAGCATTGTACTTATCTTTTATCTTATGAACCGGCAACATTCTGAAAATAGTACCGCCGCCGTTATTCAAAACAACGATCACCAAAGGCTGATTCACTTCTTTAGCCAGTAAAAGTCCGTTTGTATCGTGCAAAAATGCAATATCTCCGATCATCAAAATACCGGGTTTTTCAGTGGAAACACTCAACCCAATTGTCGTTGAAATGATACCGTCAATCCCGGCTGCTCCTCGATTCACGTGGATATCCTTCCCGTCAAACTCACCAAAAAGGGACATGTCCCTTACCGGAAATGAATTAGAAAGCATCGTAAAAGCATTCTTGGACTGGGTTTCTGTGATCTTTGAAAAAACGTATCCGTCGGTAATAGGAGTGGACGGATGGAGATATCCTTCTCGGAATGTCTTGAATTCCTTTTCAACCTTTTTCCACTTCTTTAACCAGTTCTTATCAGCGGCACCAGTGATCTCAGGGATGTGAAGCGGAGCATTCAGACTGATTTGTTTGTGTGAAGTGAGGCTACCGTCAATCCAGTTATTAGGATTCATGAAGCTGATCTGCATCACCTCTTTACATCTATCCAGATATTGATTTACAGCTTTACTGACCGGTTGTTGGCCAAACCTCATAATAAGGTCTGCCTTTAACATTTCGCTGTTATCAGGATTTTTCATGAAGCCATCAAAGCCTTGTATAGTGTGCCGGGATGATGGAACTTGAGACCCCGGTTCGGCAATGATAGGAGCTTCCAATGCTCTTGCAAGGGGGGTGACAAACTCCAGACGATCAGCGGGTGTGGTCGGCCCCACAATAATAACAGGTTTTTCTGCTGAGATGAGATCAGACCAGAAGATCCTTCCCATTTCAAAAGAACTTATTCCCTGTGCATATTTCGGGGAAGGTTTTCGGGATCGTTTCTTGTTTTCAAGTTCAACTTGCTTCAAGAAGCGGATGTCAGGCTCAAAAGGTTTTGAAAAAGGGAAGTTAATATGTGCGACTCCACTTTTGGCGATCGCTTCCTGTACGGCTTGTGCTGCAGCAAGCTGAAGTCTTTTTTGGCTGCGATCATTGCCATCCGGTTCACCAGCATCATGAAAGAAGACCGTGTAATTCCCGAATATTTTAAGCTGATCGATGGTTTGGGATGAACCAAGTCCGCGATAATGGGAAGGACGGTCGGCACTTAAAATAATGAGAGGAGTACCGGATTGGGTTGCTTCAACAACAGCAGGAAAATAATTAGCTAATGCTGTTCCCGAAGTACAAACCAAAGCTGTAGGGATTCCGCTGGATTTTGCCATTCCAAGAGCCATAAAAGCAGCAGAACGTTCGTCAATTCCAATATGCTTGGTAAATCCGGAGTGGGCCGAAAAGGCCAGAGTGAGAGGAGTGGAGCGAGATCCGGGGGAGATTACTACGTGTTGTACACCTTCTTCAAACAAAGAGCGAACAAAAAGGGTGCTCCAGTAAAAGGCTACATTCTGAGGTTCATTTTCTTGCATGTTCCAACGCGGTTAACATTGGGATGAATTTGAGATTTGTTTCATCCCATTCTTTTTGAGGGTTTGAATTCTCAACAATACCACATCCTGCAAAAAATCGCACTTCATTAGGTTTAATTAATCCGCTGCGAATAGCCACTACAAACTCTCCCTCGCCGTGTGCGTTTATCCATCCAACCGGTGCGGCGTACCAACCCCGATCGAAGTGTTCGAGCTTGCTGATGTAAGGCATAGCTGCTTCCCGCGGATAACCTCCAACGGCAGGAGTAGGGTGTAATTTGGAAAGAACCTCCGTCCTGGAAACTCCTTTTTTAATTTTAGCATGAACAGGAGTATAGAGATGCTGCACATTCGACAATTTCTTTATACCCGGTGAGACCGGATGCTCAAATACATCTGAGAACCGTTGAAGGTTTTCTTCAATCGCATCTAATACAAAGGCGTGTTCGTTAAGGTCTTTTTGGCTGTGAAGAAGCTCATACTCCAAAACAGCATCTTCAGAAGCAGTTTTCCCGCGGGAAATGCTTCCCGCCAAACCTTCTGTAAGCACTTCACGCTCTCTGAAGGATGCAAGCCGTTCCGGCGTACTGCCTACAAAACTGGACTCTCCATTCTGGCTGATCAAAAACGAATAGCAATCGGGATATTGGTTACGCAGATGGTTTAAAATACGGGTATCCGAAACCGGTGTTTGAAGCTCGACTTTGAGTTCCCGGGCTAAAACAATCTTTTTAAATTTTTTGGATTTGATAAGATCCATTGCACTTTCAACGGAGTTTATCCATTGGTTATAAGTTTCAGAATCTATACCAGGTGTACTGACCGTAGAACGATATGATTGTTTTCCCTCTACCTTATAAGAGCTGGCATCACAAATAGAATCAAGATGTTCCAGTGTGTTTAAAAAATCATTATAGACAGTATTCTTTTGGCTGCCTGAAGAGATCTTTTTTGTGATGGTAAGAATGGTAAGCTTCCCGTTTTTTACAAGCACCCATTCAGGGAGAGTGAAAGAACCGGCTCCAAAATCTCTCCAGGCTTTACCTATATTATGATTAAAGAAGGAAAAACCGCCAAGCAAATGAACGGAAGCAAGGCGGTGGTTCAGGTTAGAGATATGATATACTTTGGAGAGTAATTCCTTACCCTGATCGGAAGATTGTCTGAATCTGTCCTGGCCGGTTGTTTGAATGCGCGCGATAGAACCGGCAGCAGCGATGGCAAATTCATCCGATGGCTTTTCCCAATAATATTGGAACCCTTTGTTATATCCGTTTTGTTCTAGAACAGCCAGAGGATCTGCCGATGGGATTAGAATGGAAAAAGAGAGATATTCGAACTCTTTTTTGGGGCTCAATGAGATGAGATCTATCGCCTCACTGAGAGCCAATCCAGATATCTGCTGTCTAAAGCACTCCTTCACTTCCTCAAAAATGGGATTCTTTGAATCCATAACCTGCTGTCCATTTAATTTTCAATATAAATTGAAAATACGGATTATTACAACAATGTTAAACTATTTTTAAGGGATAATGGTAGGTATGATGATAAAGTGTAAGAAAGGCTACTCTGCGTCGTCATTACCACCGGAAGAATAGGGATTATGGATGCCATATTCGTCAGGATCATATTCGGCAAGCTTAAAAAAATGTTCCCAGGCGGCTTCGCTTTTTCCATCTTTATCTACCCAGGTCGGATGACTCTGTTTGATAAGTCCTACAACACGCTTTGCATATCCAACACGCTCTTCGGTGTCTTCAATACGGGGAAGAGCAGCGATCATAAGATCAAGGTTATAGCCGCAGTCAAAGTCTTTAGGTTTTTGTTGGTGTATGAACATATATGAGATTAGGTAAAACTGTTTTCCTGAAAATACGAGATATTAGTGCGAGATTACAAAGAGTTTTTATTTAACGTGAATTCGAGATAAAGAATGTTAGAATAGCTGCAAGATCCTTCTAATAGACTGGCTGATCGATGATACAAACGCAGGGTGCTCTGGATTAGGATACGAACTGAACGTGGTTGTCCAAATCAAACAAACGGTCAGATGGACCTTGAGCCATCTGATCGGGAGGCAGATTAAATAACTACGAACTCGATCTGATGGATCACCCATCTGATCGATGAATTAGGCCCCGGAAGTTGGATAAGGCTAAGAACAAGCTTGGGTACCTATAAGCATCCATTTTTGTCCTTTTAACTTAGTTTTTATCTCGAACTCACGTTATTTAATGATCTCAGTCTAAAATAATCACAAGCCAATCGGTAAATTATTTCTTAGTTTTAGACAGTTAAAAAAATAGAATGTTCAATATATCACTTACATGTATCATAATTCCATACTTGAGGCGGTTGGGAATACCCCGCTCATTAAGCTGAATCACGTTAACGGTAACTCTGAAGGCACTTTACTGGCAAAGATAGAGTACTTTAATCCCGGCCACAGTATAAAAGACCGGATTGCAATCAAAATGATCGATGATGCAGAGGAAAAGGGATTGCTGAAGCCCGGCGGTACCATCATAGAAGGTACATCGGGGAATACAGGAATGGGATTGGCTCTGGTAGCTGTAAATCGTGGATACAAATGTATTTTCACCACAACCGATAAACAGAGTAAAACCAAAGTAGATCTGCTTAAAGCATTGGGAGCAGAAGTGATCGTATGTCCAACCAATGTGGAAGCAGATCATCCCGACAGCTATTATTCGGTAGCGAAACGACTGAGCGAAGAGATCGAAAATTCATACTATCCCAATCAGTATGATAACAAGAGCAATCTGGAAGCCCACTATGAAACCACGGGGCCTGAGATCTGGGAGCAGACCGAAGGAAAAGTGACTCATTATGTAGCCGGAATGGGAACAGGTGGTACCATTTCAGGAGTTGGTAAATACCTCAAAGAACAAAATCCTGATATCAAAGTGGTTGGTGTGGATAGCTTTGGATCGGTATATAAAAAATACTTTGAGACCGGTGAGTACGATAAAAATGAGATAAAGCCGTATTTGACGGAGGGAATTGGAGAGGACATCATTCCGGGAACCATCGATTTTGATTATGTGGATGAAGTGATTCAGGTGAATGATAAAGATTCTGCGCTTATCACTCGCCGGCTTGCACGAGAAGAAGGGCTATTGATCGGTTGGTCGTGCGGTGCAGCTCTTAAAGGGGCACTTGAGTATATATCTGAGAATCCTTTAGGAAAGGATGATATTATGGTTATCATAATGCCGGACAGCGGAACGCGATATATCCATAAAGTATATAACGACGAATGGATGAAGGAACAAGGATTCCTGGATTAATTATAATATTGAAAACAGAGTGTTATGGCTAAGAAAGATCAGACGATGAACCCCGGACAAATGGAAATTGAACTAAAAGAAGAAGAGGCTACTGGTACTTATTCCAATTTGGTGATGATTACCCATTCTCCTTCAGAATTTATTCTGGATTTTATTGCCGTAATGCCGGGAGTGCCCAAAGCAAAAGTAGTAAAAAGAATGATCCTTACACCGGATCATGCCAAACGCCTTGCCAATGCTTTGAATGATAATGTGGCCCGGTATGAAAAGGAACATGGAGCTATTTCTTCGAATGATCAAGTAGATATGCATATGTATAGAGGACCTCAGCCCGAAGCTTAAGAATATCGAATATTAAGCAGTCAATATTGAATGTTGAGGTTATTTCTTAGCCTCGATAAGTAATCCGATTCCCACAATGAAAAAGAAGATATGGGGAAGGGTGGCTGCCAGTTCAGGAGATAATGCACCATAATAACCAAAGGGCTCAATGATCTTCATGAACGCGAGGTAAAGAAAACTAATGGTTAGTCCGGCCGCAAGATACGCACCTTTCCCTCCGCGTCTTCTAACGCTGGCAAATGCAAAGCCTACAATATTTACCACAATTATTGAAAAGGGGTAAGCCAGGCGTCCAAAAAACTGAACTTTCGGAATCTCGATACCTCCGGCACCACTGCGCTCAATGGAGGCAATATAATCAATAACTTCAGGATAGGTGAGCTGATATACATCCGAAGTTGTTCTTGCAAGATCTCTTGGGAGAGTGTTAAGGACGGTGTCCTTTTGCAGGATTCTATTTTGCTTATATCCTTTATCCGTAAAGACAAGTTCAGTGAGGTTCTCTAACCTCCAGCTTTGTGTTGAATCAACCCAGACCATTCTATTGGCTGTGGTGGTACTCGTGATCTTTTCATCGTCAAACTCAATAATACGTACCCGGTAGGCTATTTGCTGTTTCTTGTCAAAATAGTTGACTTGTAACTTGGTATTTGGTGAAGGCTGACGGTAGATATCACTTTGATCAATGCGTTCGGTCTTATTTTGCAGATACCGTTCTTCAAAGTTGATCCGCTCTGCATTGGATCTTGGTATTACAAAAGCATCAAGCAGGCTGATGCTTAAAGCACATATCACAGAAAAGACCATGTATGGTACGATCAGGCGATACAGGCTTACGCCGGCTGCTTTCAACGCAGTGATCTCTAATCTATCTGATAGCTGTCCGGTTAAGAAAAGACACGCTACAAATACAGCAACCGGAAGTACAAGACGAGTCATTTCAGGTATAAAATTGAGATAATAGTTGTTGATGATCTCTGATATTTCGGCCTCGTTATCAGCAAAATTATCACTGTTTTCCGAAAAATCGATCATAATGAAGATGAAGATCAACATTAACAACACTACAGCTGTAATGCCGGCCAGGCGAAAGAATATGTATCGATCGAAATGTTTAATCACTTTTCCTAAATAGTTCTTTGATACTAAAGCCAGTTGCCAAATGTATGATCAGATAAATTCCCGAAATGGAAAGTACAATATTGAAGGTCCACATTCCCACAAAGGGTGAAACATACATCCGGTCGGCTAATTTTTCGCCCTGAATTAATGACACCCAGTAGAAGGTAAGTACAACCGTACTTATAAGTGCAGCAAAGCCAAAATTACCTCTTTTGGTCATGATACCCACAGGAGCTCCAAATAAGATGAAAACCACACAGGCAAAAGGGATAGATAATTTTTTATGGATCTCGACAAGGTATCGGGCGATCCTGCGTTCCCGCCATTCAATATTAGAATGTATGGATTCAAACTGATTTTTATATTCGGTGAGCTGCCGTAGCGATTCCCCTAACAGTGATTGTTGTGTTTTCGTATTGTCGAAATGATTGGGAATCAAATATTCACTTATTATGGGTTTGGCAGGTTCGTTTTTGTCATTGTTTACTACCTGCTGTCGTACAAAGAATGATCCTCTTCTTGCGTTAGCTCTGTTCGGGTACAAGCTCGAGTCACTGGCTGCCAACCTTACTTGTTCATTTATCTCTTGATACAGGGAGTCAACTACTGCAAACATTGCTTTAGAACTCATGGTTCGGTCGCTTCTGTTTCTATCTTCAGGGTTAGATCGCATAAAAGAAAGGTCAGAAAGGTCAAGGGTCATAATATGTTTCTCAAACTCATTTCGCTCAATGACTTCATTACCGCCTCTCTCCGGTGGTGAGAACTTCAGGCTGTAGCCGTCCAGGAGGTGTAGGTTTAATGCCTGACTTCCTTTGCTTACCAGTAAGCCCTTCTCTGCTATTATATAAGCACGCTCCTTGTTATTCTCCGGTTTCTGAAATAATGTGATGTTAAAAAGACTATCTGTTTCGCCATCAATGTGTTCAACTAAGAAGGTATACCCCTCAATTCCATCATAAAAAATATTGGGTTTTAACTCAAAACCCGGTTTTTTCACTCTTATATCAATGAATAATGAACGAGCTTTTTGGTTTGCCTCGGGAAGAACGTTGTTTGAGAACCATGCCAGTCCAACGAAAAGTAGTAAAGAGGTACCTAAAACCGGACGAATGATCTTCATTGGGTTAATTCCGGACGAACGCAGTGCAGTTAGTTCATTTAGTTCTGAGAATTTTCCATAGGCCATTAAGGTTGCCACCAGTACAGCCATGGGGGCGGCCAAAACCACCATATATGCTAAATTCGTGACAATCAGTTCTGCAATAACTTGAATGGGAATATCCTTACCAATCAGGTTGTCGATATGCAGGATAAGAAACTGCATCAGCAGCAAAAACATCAGCGTAAAAAAGCAGAATAGAAAAGGATACAGATGCCTTTTTAAAAGATCTATTTGTAACTTATTGATTAGTTTGAACACTGCTTTTCGGTGTACGTTATATTTATTTGTAAGCGGTAAATGATATGGATTTTAAATAACGACTGAAAAATTCATTCTTGTATTAAGTTTTCAAGATATTTAAATATATGGTATTATCGAACGCAACCAATCCCTTGCAAATTAAAAAAGAAAATCAGGTCAGCCTATCGCCCAAAGCTACAGATAATAAGTAATAACCGAGCCACTAATCATTCCGGTGAATTCTTTTTTAAAGTTAGTTTATTTCTTGCCATTCGCATGTTTAGTGAATGGGCTGCTGATGACCGGTATATCCTACGGCCAGGATACCACGGGTAATGCAATGGATATAGCTGAATCTGACAGTGTTCTTGAGGGTATTAATTTTATATTCCGAGCTCCAAAAACGTCAGATGGTTTTGTTAGAGGAACTTATCCCGGTAAGCTTTATTACATTCAGAGTTCAAAAGAGCAATTTATTACCAGCTGGGATTCATCCGGTATCTACCAAACAAGAAGGCTTATCGATGGGATCGATGTCTCTTCCCCAACGGTTTATGACTTTGAAGCTTACACTAGGTTAAAAAAAGAACAACAGAAAAATGAGATCAGATATAGCCTCATTCAAGAAAGTAAAGGGGCTGTAGGAGAGGGAAGAGGGCTACTGGATTTTAGCTTACAGATTCCCGGAGGCCAATCATCGGTATTTACGACCATATTTGGAAAACCGGAGGTGAATCTGAGGGTTAACGGATCAGCCAATATGAATGTGGGGATGGCCATTCAAAATATTGATGATCCGACTATTGAGCCTGATCTTCAGCGGCGCGTAGATCCTACCTTTAACCAAAACCTTCAGTTGAATATTCAGGGTACTATTGGGGATAAGCTGACCATTGCTACTGATTGGGATACGGAGCGGGCATTTGATTTCCAGAACAGATTGAGTATTGTTTATGAAGGATATGAGGATGAAATCATTAAAAGAATTGAGATGGGTAACGTTTCTATGGAAACGGGTAACTCACTGATCAGGGGAGGGGCGTCACTTTTCGGTATAAAATCGGTGGCTGAACTCGGTTCTTTTAAATTCACTTCGGTTGTTTCTCAGCAAAAGGGAGAGAGCGAGACACAAACCATAACCGGTGGTGCACAGGAAACAGAATTTTCGGTACGTCCTTCCCAATATCAGAATAATCGCCATTTCTTCATTGATTTTTATAACCGTCAAGAGTTTGAAAATAATGTATCAGATCCCCAGCAATTGGGACAGGCCTATCAGATCTCGGACCTTAGGGTTTGGATATCCGAGCCGCAGATCAACACCACCGACCCGGGAGCTGTACGTGCTGCCGCATTTGTAAACCTGGGTGTTGTAGAAAACCCGGACGGCACATTTGAACTTCCAAATCCTGCAAATGACAGCATAGATGACGCCTTTCTGGATGGAAACAGGGGAAATACGAGTGCATCTGCTGAGTCTTTTAATGTATCGGGGAATGATTTTTATAACGGATATTTTCGCCCTCTTCAGGAAGGAGCTGATTATACGATCAATAAAACATTGGGATATATCAGTCTTAACAGGACGTTAAATTCAGGATCTTATATAGCCGTTTCTTTTGTAAGGCAGGGAGTGCCCGGCGAGGCTGAAGATGTCATTGAAGTGGGGGATATATCACCTCAATCAGCCGGATTGACCTACTTTAAACTAATCCGTACCAATAACCCTACACCAGACCTCAGGTCATGGCCCCTTACGATGCGGAATGTTTATTCATTGGGAGTATCAAATGTTATGCAAGATGGACTGAATGTAGATATCAAGTACAGAGTAGGGAACGTGGATGATACCAATCTGCCGGGAAGGAACCCTACCTTGCTTCAAGATCTTGGTCTTGACCGTACTGACTCGGAAGGCGCTGAAAATCCCGATAACCAGATCGATTTCTCAGGCATCGTTCTGAATCCATTGAGTGGGACTGTGTTGTTCCCTTATTTGGAGCCTTTTGGAAACAGGATACGATCTCTTCTGCAGGGTACCGGTGCATCAGATTCGCTCATTGAATCGGTGACATACGATGAATTATATTCCGAGCGGCAAAATAATGCCGGTCAATCCAACAAGGATAATTATTACAGGATCGAAGGGGTTTCTAAGGGAGGCGTTTCCGGTAATTTTTCGCTCGGAATCAGTTTAGTGGAAGGCTCTGTTAAAGTATTTGCCAATAGTACTGAATTGACCGAGGGAGTGGATTACGAAGTAGATTATTCTTTCGGAACCGTTACTATTCTTAACGATCGTTATTTAGCCTCCGGCCAGGATATAAGAATTGAATATGAGAACAATCAGCTTAATGTCATAGGCCAAAAGAATTTTACAGGGCTCAGGGCAGAATATGAGGTTAATGAAGACATAAGTTTTGGAGGAACTTATTTTAAGCTGAAAGAACAGCCCCTTTCCGATAAGATCACTATTGGTAATGAATCCATCAATAATACCATACTTGGAATGGATGCTACAGCGAGCTTTGACACTCCCTGGATCACTCAGTTCATAGATCAAATACCTTTACTGCAGACCAGGGAGGAGTCTAATATCAGCATCAGTGGGGAGTTTGCGCAACTTAGACCCGGGGTAAGCCAGACCAATGCCGTGCGGGATGCCATAGATAACGGAAAATTATTCAATGATGAAGAAAATGGTCTCGTATTTATAGATGACTTTGAAGGTACAAAGCAGAGTATTTCATTTATGAGCCCCACGCGATGGAATTTAGGAGCTGCCCCGGCGGCTATTCCCGGATATGGTCCGGATGAAACCTATTTTATTAACCCCGAATTCACTCCAGTAAACACACTTGAATCAAAGATCGCCCGCTCCGATCTGAGAAGCCAATTTTCATGGTACACCATTCCCAGGAATATCAGCAGTATCCTGGATGGAGCACAAGAAACACCGGAGTCAGAAACTGTTTTAACGGAGGATGTATTTCCGGGAAGGGAAACCAATAATGCCGAAGAAGATGTCATCAATACCCTCGATATTTTTTATAACCCTACCGAGCGGGGACCCTACAACTACAATTATGATCTGAAAAATGCTCTTGAGAATAACCCTGAGAACCAATGGGGAGGAATGACGGCCGTAATTCCATCGGGGCAGGAAGACCTTACACAAAACAATGTTGAATTTATTGAATTCTGGGTACAGCCTGTTTTACCCGGTGGCAGAGAGCCTTCAGCTGCAGATGTAGAAGCCTATGATGGAAAGATTTACATAGATATTGGTACGATCTCGGAAGATGTGGTTCCTAATTTTGATCTGAACACGGAGGATGGCCTCGCCAGTAACCTCGCCAACCTTGAATTGGATAGTTTTGGTGAAAACGCAAGATCGTATGTTCCGGCAAATCCGACAGCACCCCAGGGGCAATTTTCTAATGAAGACCGGGAACTTGAGGATGTGGGATTTGACGGGGTTCCAAACAGAGAGGGCTTTGACAGTCAAAAAATAGAAACAACTTTTTTCAGGGATTTTGTAGATTCTATGCGTTTTGCATATGGTGAAAACAGCCCCGCTTTTCAGGCCATTCAAGCTGACCCCTCTAATGACGATTATATATTTTATGGAGAGTCAAGGGTGCAGCAACTGCCTCTTCATGAACGTTTTCACCGGGTATTGGGGTATCATGAAGGGAATACTCCAACTGCTGGAGGTGACAAAAGAGCGATCACCCCGCGACCTGATTCTGAAGGTTTGGTAAGCAGGGCCAATGTTGAGACCAATAACAATTACTATCAATATGAGGTCGAGCTGAATCCGGCTGATTTTAATAGCCTTGAGATCGGAAGCGAAGGAACGTATATCGTAGATAAAGTTTCCGGAGAGCGCCAACAGGACAGGTGGCATTTGGTGAGAATTCCATTGAATGAATTCAAACGAAAGGTCGGGGATATTGATGGATTCCAAAACATAAGCCATATTAGGATGTGGATGTCGGGCTATGAAAAACCATTCACGATGCGGTTCGCAACATTTGAATTTATAGGCAGCCAATGGCGCAAGGTTGAAGATATAGACGAGACTCAGAATGCATCCGGCGAATTCAGGGTATCAACTATTAACATTGAAGAGAATGCCAATCGCACACCTGTACCATACCGTCAACCGGAAGGAGCCATACGGTCATTAAACCGCGGAGCTCAGGTTCAATCACTCGACAATGAGCAATCAATAGTGCTGGGAATTGAGGATCTCGGTCCTGGAGAAATCCAGATGGTCAAGAAAGTTTACCCGGGAGGGTTGAATCTTCTCAATTATTCTAATATGCGCATGTTCGTTCATGGGGAAGGCTATTGGGATCAAAGTAAAGAAGGAAATGGCAGGCGAGATGCTGAATTAGTGATCCGTATGGGTACAGATCTCAATGCTAATTATTACGAATATCGGCAGCCTATTTCTCCCTCGAACCCGGACTTCCCCTACTCAAACTATAGTCCCGAAGGGGGTGGTAATTTGATTGGAGATGCAGAAGAGGTTTGGCGCTACGATGAAAATAGCATGAATGTCATCTTATCAGCTTTTAATGAGCTTAAGCAGCTCAGAGATCAGCAGGAAGGAATTGATCTTTTACAAAAATTTGAGCTACCTTTGTCTTCGGAAGATGATGATGCCGTAGATGGGGCTATTGTGGCTGTAAGAGGGAATCCATCGTTAGGACGGGTTTCTGAATTCGGTATGGGAATCCAAAATCCCTATGATCCCGCAGATGTAAATTCACCCGGTGGCCCAAGCTTAAACGGCGAGTTTTGGCTGAATGAGCTGCGGGTATCAGGTTTTGATAATGAAAAAGGCTGGAAAGCAAATGCCAAGGCAAGTTTTAAATTTGCCGATTTTGCAACGGTAAATACCAACTTCACTCGTACTACTACTGGTTTTGGAGGACTTGATTCCCGGCTTGGAAATCGAAGCTTGGCCGACGATGTCGGTTATGACCTTAGTTCTACCGTTAACCTTCACAAACTGATCCCGGACCGATACGGCTGGAATTTTCCGGTAACAGTGTCAACCCGAAAGAATATATCCACTCCTAAGTTTTTACCCAATCAGGGGGATGTCAGGTTTGATGATTTTGTGAATGCCACAAACAGTAATGAGTCACTCAGTGAAAATGAAAAAGAGACGTTGATCAATCAGCGTATTGATGAGATTGAAACTGTAAGAGATAATTTTTCAATCAATGTCTCCAATATTTCAAAACAAAATTCAAAAAGTAAGCTCGCTCAATATACCATCGATAACACGAGATTGAGCTATGTGTATAATGAAGGGAGTGCAAAGAACCCGGAGATACAATTTCAGAATGACTGGAATTACACATCCTCACTTCAGTACAACCTTAGCTTCACTAATGTAAAATTATTTCGTCCGTTTAGCTTTACAGAAGATGTACCTGTTGTGGGTATTTTATCAGGACTCAGGCTGGGGTATATGCCTTCTTCTATCAATGCATCCGCAAATTTAAATCGGTCTTACACAGAGAAAAGAAGAAGGCCTCAGTTATCGGGTGAAGGTCAGGAAGAAATTCAATCCTTGCAGCAAAGCCATACTTTTAATCAAAGATCAACTTTTGGCTTCAGCTATGACCTTACACCTACCATCCCCATTTCTTTCAGAACGAATACTAATTATGATCTTTCAAGTGCTGGTCGCCAAGATGTAAACATAACGGGACTTGAAGCTGACAGTGCCTCATACCGGCTGTTACCTACGTTTGAGGTTCTGAATAAAATTGTTACAGATACGCTCTCGGCAAGAAGATCGAATTATGAAGAGACTTATACTACCAGCTGGCGCCCGAATTTTAACAGAATCAGTGGATTAAGCTGGATGAGCTATTCTGCCTCCTACAGTGGTGGTTATGGCTGGACAAACAGCCCCCGTGGGTCTGATCTTGGGGCAGGAGTCTCCAATAGTTTCAGGTTAGATCATACTGTAAAATTTGGAGTAGGTGATCTGATCGATAAGATACCATTTTTTGAGAAAATGGAAGCAGCTGATGCCGAGGCTTCACGGGCAAGGAATCAGGAGGTTTTTAAGAAAGAGGAACCCGATCTGTTTAAAGATGCACAGTTTGTAGGAAGAAAATTACTCCTGGCATTATTCAGTATGCAGAGTATAGATATAAGCTATAATGATACGAAGACATCAAGTCAGGCAGGTTACAGCGGGGAGTCGCAATTATATTATGCTTTCTCGGGGCTGGGCAGAAGTCATTATTCTCCGCCTTTTGGATACAGGATAGGCTTTCAAGAGGAATTGCCGCGGTCACAGCTCATACAGCGTGGCCCTGAGGGCAGGATTATTACACTTCCGAAAAACAACAATTACTCCGATAACGTTACACTGGGAACCAAATTGAATTTGTTGACAAATTTATCCCTGGATCTGAGTTGGGATACAAAATGGGATGAGCGAAGAACGGATAATATCTCATTAACTCCTGATGGGGAATTTGAATCAACGGTAACAGCCAGTGGAAATATTAGTTCTTCGGTTTGGGCTTTTGGGAAGGGGTATAGAGACCTTTTTGAGCGTCAGCTTCAAACAGCTTTTGATGATCTTGATGGGTCAAATGTGATCAGTGATGAAACAGGAAACGGAGATGGCAGGGTAGTTTTGAATAGGAACACTCTGGAAGAGGATTTCAGAAACTCCTATCTGGGAGCAGGTAATGGAGTAGTTAGTGAAAAGGGGTACACCCCCATCCCAAAACCAAACTGGCGGTTAACCTGGTCAGGTGTTGAAGACTTGATTCCCTTTATAGGGAATAGTATGCGAAGAGCTACTCTTACACACAGTTATACAGGTAATTACCGGATGGGGTGGAACCTGAATACCATTACCGGAGAACAACCCGGGCAAGGAATCGGGGCATTCAGTGTCATCGATGTTAAAGGTAAATTTGAACCCACCTCGATCAATATTGAGCAGCGTTTCTCTCCATTAATTCAATTGAATGTAACTTGGCAGTCGGATTTAAGGACTCAGATCGGCTATGACAGAAGTAAGACAACCAGTCTGGCTCTTTCCAGCAGAACGGTTACGGAAAGACTTTCCAAAGGATTGACCGCTTCAATTAATTATACCTTTAGAAGAATCAGGCTTCCATTCTTTCCAAGAATTAAAAATAACATTGATGTGACCATAAACGGAGGTTTCGCTAACGATACAGAGCAGAAGTTTTACCTTAGTCAGGATATAGAACAAGCGTTAAGTGTGCCAGATCCTGTTACTAATGTAAGTCAGTATGATTTCACAGACCCTTTTATCACAGGACAGAATCGTATCAATGCTTCGGTTGTATTTGGATATCGGTTCTCCCAAATGGTGACTTCAAATTTTGAATACACCTTTACCAAAGTAGAACCAAAATCCTCGGCATTCCCCCCACGTACAAACCACGACATACGCTTCAACTTCAGGATCGCTATTCAGTCGAGATAAAAAATGTTGTTGAATTATTCTTGTTTTTTGAATTTAAAAAAGATCCAGAATACTCCGAATAAGATCAGACAAAAGATGGGTAGCCAGTTTCCATAGCGTGTGTACAGGGTTTGAGTAGTTCTGTTTTGAACCGTTCCCGTAAATCCGGTTCGAACCCAATAATCTGTTTT
This sequence comes from Gracilimonas sp., assembly GCA_022450045.1. Lineage (GTDB taxonomy): Bacteria > Bacteroidota > Rhodothermia > Balneolales > Balneolaceae > Gracilimonas. Next base: position 51,275 of record JAKURD010000016.1, read on the forward strand.
CTGAATAATCCTTCCATCTGGGTCAATGATCCCTGAAATACCATTATTTGCACTTCTGGCAATCCATCGGTCGAATTCAATGGCCCGGAGGCGAGCATAGGCAAAATGCTGGTGATGTCCGCTGGTATCACCCCACCAGCCGTCGTTGGTGATAATAGTGAGGAACGTAGCATCTCTTTTCACAAATTTCCTGATCCAGGAAGGATATACCGAATCATAACAGATAAGCCCCGGAGTTGTGAAATGATCGGTAGAAAGAAAGTCAGGAGTTGTTCCCTTTCCAAATTGCTGAATACTTCCCCAATCTATCCATCCAAATACATCAATGGCATTTAAGTATTCAACAAATGGAAGACGCTCCACTACCGGAACAAGATTAGCTTTTTCATAATCTGAAATGCTGCCATCCGGTTTAAAGAATAAGGCGGCGTTAAAATAGTTGTAGGGAAGATCGGTGCTGGGATGAATTCCACGATAGAGAACGTCAGTATCAGAAGCATAAGATTTAAGAAGTCCGGTTCCGGTGATCAATGGAATATTCCAGGATCTTACAGAATCTGAAATTTGAAAAGATATACGCGATTCAGTAAAAATAGCTCCATCAATTGCGTTTTCCGGCCATATTATGAGTTTCGTGTCGGGGGTGATGGTTCTTGTTGTAAGTGCGAAAAGGCTATCCATGACTTCTGTCAACCCACTCATCCCGCCATAACTTTCATACGAATCGTGGTTGGGCTGAATGATGGCTACTTCAACCGGGTCTTGAGAAATAGAGGTAAGCTCAGTTCCTGAGTACAATAAAAATGACCAGAATGGGAAAAAGAGGAACACTCCGATTGCAGCATATTGAATGGTTTTCTCTTTATGCAGAATAAATTGATAGGTAAGTGCTGAGGTCAGGACCACCCAAAAAGAAATACCCAAAAAACCGGTTACTGAGATATATTGGATTATACTTATCCAGTTTGCCCACCCATTACCGATAGCCAGCCAGGTCCAGGAAAGATCCCAATTGTGATGCAGAAATTCATAGCCAACCCATGCAGAAGTTTGCAATAAAGCGATCAAAATGGGAGAGCTGCTTTTGTTGGAAAAGAATTTCCCGAGGCATAAAGGGATGGTCATGAGCACGCTATTAGCCAGAATAGCAGCAATTCCGGCAGGCAGGCTTGCCATCATTAGCCAATAGGTGCCAATAAGGTTCCAAACCACAAAACCCGCATAGCTGTAGTAGGCAAGTTGTTTGTATGAATCACATGTATAGGACAAATGGAAGAGCAAGATGAAAGCGGGAATGCTCAAGAACGACAGGTCGACTGGAGGAAAGGAGAGCCCCAGTAAAATCCCAGCGCTTACAGAAATGAACCATTTATTTTCGATCAAGTTTTTCATTCCGAATATCCTTTTCCTGAAATAATAACCACAATTTCTCCTTTTATAGAGTCCCGCTCTTCAAACTCTTTTTTAAGTTCTGTTATTGTGCCCCTGATAACTTCCTCAAACTTTTTGGTCAATTCCCTTGCAACAGCGGCAAGCCGATCAGGTTCAAAGTGTCCTTCAAGCTCATCCAGAAGTTTCAGCAATCGGTTAGGGCTTTCATAGATAACGATGGTTCGTTCTTCTTCAGCAAGTTCCCCGAGTCTTTTTTGTCGCCCTTTTTTGTGAGGAAGAAATCCTTCGAATACATAGCGGTCGCTGGGAAGGCCACTGGCTACCAGCGCTGTTGTTGCGGCATCGGGACCCGGAATCACGATTATGTTATGCCCTCCTTGTTTGGCGGCTCTTACAGCTAAAAAACCGGGATCTGAAATTCCTGGCATTCCGGCATCGCTAATCAAGGCTACATCCTGATTGGCATCAAGGATGTTCGTCAAATGCCCGACTTTACGGTGTTCATTATGCTGATGAAATGAAAACTTTGGTTTGTCGATCCCGAAGTGCTGAAGGAGGGTGCCTGAGGTGCGGGTATCTTCACAAGCGATGTAATCGACGGACTTAAGAACTTCGACTGCTCTTGGAGAAAAGTCTTGAAGGTTTCCAATGGGTGTAGCTACAATATAAAGTATGGACACAATGTGTGGTTGGTTTATGGGAAATCAAAGAAAGACAAATATCAAATTACCTTTCGCAAAATACAAACCAAAAGGAAGGCTAAAACAGATTCTATATCCCACTTTGGAATTTCATGAACGGGTTGTATGTTTGAGGGCCTAAATAATTTATAACTATCTGAATACAAATATGAATTTTAAACCATCCGGTATAAACCACATCACCATCCGTGTTAACCGCATTGACGCTTCAAAAGAATTTTATGGCGATATTCTGGACCTTGAGTTGGTGAGAACTATGGGGCAAAGCATGGCGGTTTACAAGATCGGAAAAGAAGATACTTTGGTAATTGTGGAAGCAGAAACAAGTTATGACCCTACTTCCAGAGATTTCCGTGTAGATCACTTTGGATTCTATGTAGATAGCCCCGGGCAGGTGGATGAGCTGGCTAAATACTTTCGGGAAAAGGAAGTAACGATTATGAGTGGTCCTGCAAATCGTAAAAAAGGCAGATTCCTCTTTATTTCAGACCCCGATGGAAATATGATCGAGTACTTTTATGAGGAAGAAAAATAAAATAGAGCAAGAGCTGGATCGAAAAAAGTTCGAGAATGAAATAGGCCGGGGTGTGAATAGCCAATATCATCGGGTTGAAGTTCATGAGAAAATGTACGAGGATAAAAATCCTTAAGTGATCGGTGTAATGAATTTCTTTTTAGCACTATTGTCGTGTCTATGTTCAGTTGCCAGGCAGAATACCAGTTGGGGGTTATCTGTTGCAATCCGAACAGGAAATAGGTACATATTGTAATCGAGGGGTAATCGGTGACAAGAGGTTGCAACCCCTTGCCGACATTTCATAGATGACTCAACACTATTCTTTTCAGAGTTTTTTGTTGGCTGGTAAAGCGGCTGATTAATGCCTTCAAACTGGGTTTTACCAGCAGTTTTTTTGCAACACTGGATCCATTGATACACCTTGCTGTATTTATACTGTGTATAACCTCAGTGATCAAAAAAGAGATCTTCGGCAGAAGTTGTAATAGACGGGTGGCCTTTTTGACAGTTTACCTGTTTATGTAATAGGAAGTCCGGATCAAGAACAAATGGTTGATACCGCCATCACTGAATATATCCTGCGTACGATACTGTAGCCCAAGCTCAAATTTCTGCTTATCATTAAAGTACCATCCTAAACCAACATCAGCTCGGTTTTCAGCATCTGCGACCTCTTTATTGAATGCGCTCATTACTTCATTTTTTACGATAAAGTATTTTTCACCGGCGTCAAGTTTTTGGCCTTCAAGAGGGAAGTCATAGCTGAGCCGATAGCGAATTCTGTTTTGATAAGAACTTGACCGAACTCGCTGCTCAGCTCTTAACCGATGGGCAATGCGTTTGTCTCCGATATACGATACAAAACCGATCTGCTCTAAAAAACGGTGTTCATACTGAAGGCCGGGAAGGAAAGGAGTGGAATTTCTGTAATAATATCCTCCGCCCAATTTAACCCGTGGAGAAGAGCTGTAAGAAAAGGTAATTTGGGGTTCTATATATCTAACCGCAGAATTGTTATCAAGATCCCTAAGAGAGTTAAACATCGAGAATTTAGCGGTAAACCCAAGTCTGTCTGATTGTTTCCAGGAATAGGAGAGTTCCGGACTCCAGATAAGATCGGCTTTCTGTGCTAAAGCTGTAGAAGTGAATATTCCAGTTACTGCAAACAGCAATCCAATTTTTAAAAAATTCATGTATTACCAGATGTTATCCAGGGAACGTCTCATTATTTTACACTTCCAGAGAAATTGTCCATTTTTGTTAAACAAAAATTCAAAAATCCCCAATTCTTCTTTGTTTTGAGCTTCAACTTCCAATTCATAACGAATAGTGAGTGGTACAAGGTCTTCTTCAAGAAAACTTTTGGTTAGCTCATCACCGCCGGAATATTGGCGTTGAATACGGGTTACTTTGAATTTGGTGTACTGATCATTTAAATAAGATCTGATGATATTTCCTGTATTTTCAGGAATTTCATCGAACTCAATGAGTTGCTCGATATCCTTAATCAGGCCTCTTTCATTGAATTCGATGCTTAGTAAGTGGTTATCGGGCATAAACTTTGCTTCATAACTCACTGAGTTACCATCAAATTCGCGGTAAAAATCTACTTTTTTCTTATCATTCCAAAATTGATTTAGAATGTTTAAAGCCGGGGCAGGAATTTCAGCTTCTTTAATCGAAATTTCTACTTCACTTTTTTGCTTTTGTGCAAGTAAATAAAGATTTGCAATGCGTGGCAAAATAATGATCAAAAGGGAATATCCGGGAAGGTTTTCATAGTATAAGATCATCAGCCTATGGTAGCGAATGTTTATCTTTGTATTAAACTACTATGAAAAACCCCTGTCACTCAAAATTCCATTACTTATCTTTGACAAACTTAAATGCGTACTTTTTTGAGTGTTTAAATTTTCACATTATGTTTTCAGGCGAGCTTTTATGAGAGATGTTCTTATTTCCGGCAGTACTTCCTTCAAAATTCAAGTTCCTTACCAATTGATTGAGACAGGGGAAAAAGGAGAGAAACCGCTGATCGTTTATCTGCATGGCTACAATCAGAATATTGAATACTTCCGCAAGAAAGTTGATTCACTTTTAAACATTCAAGCTTATCATTTATTTATTCAGGCGCCGTATCCTGTCTACAACACTTCCCGGAATACAGAACTATCAAAATGGGGAAGGGCCTGGTATTTATATGATGGAGATCAGGAGCAATTTATAAAGTCTATGGAAAAAGCATCCGTTTTCATTGAGCAGATCATAGATTTACTGTCCGGTGAAATCCAAGCCAACAGACTTTGCGTATTCGGTTACTCAATGGGGGGATATTTAGGCGGCTATTATTCTTTATCCCGCTATAAACAGGTGAACGATCTTGTTATGGTGGGATCAAGAATTAAAACAGAGGCTTTTGAAGGTAAATTGGAATTAGCCAGGCATATAAATATATGTGCCTTACACGGTCAAAAAGACGAAAGCGTTTATCCTGAACCTCAAAAAAAATGCATTGAACTTTTAAAGGAAAAAGGGTTTAATGCTTCCTTTAAATTAACCAAAGCGGGGCACCAACTTGAGCCTGTTTTTATCGATGAAACCCGAAAGTGGTTAATAAGTTCAGGATACGTTGAATGCTGATATTTTTTGTTATACTTTTGTTTCTAATGTTTGTTAAGTTATTTTAATTCGACTGTAATAACGCAGTTCAGAAACCAGTGGGTTTTCCACGTACATTGTTAAAAACTTATTAGTAGAAAGGAAATGAATATACTTGTTATTGAAGACGATCCATCAGTTCGTACTTTAGTCAAGGCAGTTCTTGAGCATAACGGTAATTCAGTATCTACAGCAGATAATGCGACGGATGGGGAAGCCAATGCTATTGAGAATGAGTATGACATGATCATCCTGGACTTAGGGTTGCCGGATGGGGATGGATATGAAGTATGTAAAAATATTAGAGCCAGGAATATTGAAACTCCTGTACTTATACTTTCCGGAGAACAAGAAACGGACGTAAAAGTAAAGATGCTTAAAGTTGGAGCAGACGATTACCTGACCAAGCCGTTTAATACCGAAGAGTTAATCGCGCGTATGACGGCCATCAATCGCAGAACGGAATCCGGAGGAGAACAGCAACTGACATGCAAGGAACTCAAAGTAAATCTCCTTAAGCGTGAATGTTCCATTAAAAATGAGAAAATTCAGCTTACGAATAATGAATTTAATCTCTTGGTTTACTTTATGAAAAATCGTAACCGGGTCATCACTCAGGAAGAGCTCGCTGAAAAAGTTTGGGATATCCATTTTGATACTCAAACTAATTATATAAACGTGTATATCAGTTATTTAAGAAAGAAGATCCGCGAACACACCGATGTAGATTACATCGAGACCGTTCGTAAAAAAGGATTCGCTTTTCGGTGTGAATAGTATCGATAGATATTAAAATTTAAGTCCTGCAAACAACCCATTTGCAGGACTTTTTTATGTATAAGAATATGGACAGGTTAAAGCAGGCTGAATTAGTAAACTATCTTCGTGACTTTGCTACTGAATCTCGTTGGGAGAAGATCACAGAAGTGGCTGAACAGCGTACGCGATATATAACGGTAGTTGTGGAAGATATTTACCAATCGCATAATGCAAGTGCAGTATTGCGAAGTTGTGATGGCTTTGGTGTTCAGGATGTGCATATCATCGAAAACAAAAATGAATTCGATGCCTCAAGTCAGGTTACTATTGGGGCAGACCAATGGCTCACTCTTCATCGCTACAAAAAAACGGGAGTCGATAACACAGAAGCCTGCTTTAAAAGGCTTAAAAAGCAAGGCTATAAACTGATTATCACAACTCCCCATGAAGATGATACTAACTTGAATGATCTGCCGATAACAGATAAAACGGCTTTGGTGTTCGGGTCTGAAATTGATGGTATCAGCAATAGGGCAAAAGAGCTGGCCGATGGATTTGTCAAGATTCCGATGGCAGGCTTTAGCGAAAGTTTTAATATCTCGGTGAGTGCTGCTGTTTGCTTATACAATATCACTCGCAGGTTAAAAGAATCCGATATCGGGTGGAAGCTTACGGAGGTGGAACTGGATGACCTGAAATTACAGTGGCTGAAAAAGTCTATCAAAGCGGGGGACCAGCTGGAGCAGGCCTTTCTCAACCAATAAAATACCTTAACGTGAATTCGACATAAAGACTATCGGCTTAACACGCTGAATGGTCATTTCGCAGCGAATGCCCGAAATCCTATGGTTGGCCAGGTATCGAATATTGAATGAATGGCAACCATTAGATTCCCGTCTCCACGGGAATGACCACAAGTATCCTTTTAACTTAGTTCTTATCTCGAACGGACGTTATCTTACTCAATTAACTTGAATAAGAGGTTCTGATTTCATTAAAAGACTTAACTACCGAGGTAACCGTTTATCAATATCTGCAACGGCATAAGCAAAAACAGCCATCGTAGCCACACATTCGTTGAAGTCTTCTTTGTCCAATTTATCTATTGTATCAGCTGCAGTATGATGGTACCAAAAATACCGGCTTCCATCTACCACCAGGCCCATGCCGGGAATGCCATCCTGCATAAGCGGACCAATATCAGCGCCACCTCCGCCACGGGTTACTTCACCTGATTCAATAGGTTTAAGTAAGCCCCCAATCTCAGAAAGTATTTCAAATGCTTCATCACTACCTGTAAATCCAAACCCCAGGGGATCGAAGACACCCGCATCCGATTCCATCGCTAATACGTGATTTTCAAGAGATTGCTCTTCTTCCTTAACCCAGCGGTGATATTCGTTGCCACCCTGAATACCAACTTCCTCACTTGTCCAAAGTACTACACGAATGGTTCTCTTAGGTTTGATACCCAATTCATTCATTAATCGTACGGCTTCCCAGGAGGCGATACTTCCGCCTCCATCATCCATCACACCTTCGCCTACATCCCAGGAATCTATATGCCCGCCAAGTACGATGATCTCATCAGGATATTCAGTTCCTTCTATTTCTGCGATAATATTTCGGGATTCTGCGTCAGGCATTGTTTCGGCATTCATTTCGAGGTGGACTTCAATTTTATCACCCTGGTCATACAATCTTTGAATAAGCATGGCGTCTTCCACAGTTATGGCTGCATGAGGAATCTTTTTGATCCCGTCTTCATAATACATAACACCGGTATGCGGTGTTTGCATGGAATAGGGAGTTACGGAGCGTATCAAACTGGCTACAGCCCCATGTTTGGATGCTTCAATGGCACCATTCAAACGATATTGAACAGTTCGTCCATAGGATGTGAATTCTGCATTGAACAGAACGATCTTGCCTTTCACCTGGTCACTTACTTTTTCAAGCTCTTCAAAGCTTTTAACAACGATCACTTCAGCGCTAATACCTTCCTCCGGCGTTGCAATACTACCACCCAGACCAAGCATGGGCAGATCCTTTTTTCGGGGAGAAATTAGTGTAGCTGACTCTTTATTCCGTTTCCAGTTTGGTACCATTACCGGTTGAGTCCAAACGCGATCAAAACCATCCTTCTCCATAGTTTCAACGATCCAGTCTATTGCCTGTTCCAAGCTTTCAGCTCCCGGAAACCGGGGACCAAAGGTATCAGACATATAAGTGAGTCTTTCCCATGCAAGGTTGCTGTTCATGGCTTTTTCAATAATGACCTTTGCGTTTTCTTTGTGTTCCGTTTCAAGTTCAGACTGAGCCTGGGTGGGTTGAAAAAGGAATGCCATCAGGAAAAGGATAGTAGCAAATAATTTCATTTTCATTTAGTTGGGTTAAATAGTTAGCCAAATAAAATGAAAAACGTGCTATGATGCCATAAAAAACCCCCGCACATAAGCATTTATGTGCGGGGGTTTCGGGAAAATCTTAGAGGATCAATCCAGAGAGTTCTTATTGGTTTCAGATATCTCTTTAAACATGGCATATTCCTCTGGGGAAGTGTCTGCAAACAGGTAATAAATAGGATCTACGGGGCGACCTTCTAAGTGAACTTCATAATGCAAATGAGGTCCTTCTGAGAGGCCTGAGTCACCGGCCATGGCAATTTGCTGTCCACGTTCAACCTTAGCTCCGGTTCTAATTCCTTTGGCATAACCTGAAAGGTGAGCGTAAAGTGTTTCAAACCCAAAGCCATGATCTACGATCACGATCTTGCCAAGTGTACTTTGAGGTCCGGCATACTTGATGGTTCCGTTACCAGTGGACAATACAGGATCTCCTACATCAGCCCTGAAGTCGAGTCCGTTATGTGGGCGGGCATATTTCAAGATAGGGTGATTTCTCATTCCGAACCCACTCAATAAAATCCCCGCGGTTGGTTTGATGGCTGGTATATGCCCCATTTTCTCTTTGTTGATGTTGTATTGGTTCTTGATTTCTTCAAAACTGAGCTGTTGAATACCAATACGGCGTTCGAGATTATCAACCTTCGAGGCGGTCCATTTGAGAAGCTCGGAAGTAGATTCAGAATAAACGTCAAATTCATCATAAGGATCAGAACCACCAACTCCGGCCTGGCGTTCTTCATAAGAAATTTTTTCCATTCCCAAAACGGAACGATACATCTCATTGTCATTTTCTGCGATAGTAGTGATCTGACTATCAAGATCTAAAAGAGCTGAACGGGTGGTCTCAAGCTGTTCAAATAGCGCTTCATTTTCAGCTTTAAGAGCTAATTCTGCAGGTGTACCTACATAATTTGAAAGTAAAATTATACCTATTCCTGTAAGTATCACCCCGGAAAGTATCCATATCGATAAATTGTAAACAACTTGTTCAACACGGTTATACTTAATAGGCACAAATTCACAATTTGCTTCGTCGTAGTAGTAATGATTTTTGAGAGACATATATTATCCTTATTTCAAAACTTTCCAAAGATAGTAAGCTGAGTATCACATTCAAAGAGTAAGCAGAAACTCTAATGTTACAATTATTCTATATCGCCCTCAAAATATTCAATAGCTCGTTTCGGCGACATATCTCCTCCTTCAGCTTTTTCACTGATACTAGATTTAATTCGTTCCTGAAACGCTTTTGCGGGATCATAGCCATAATGTTTCAATAGATAGTTCATGGCAATTACTTCAGCTATTACCGTAATATTTTTCCCTGGGGTAATTGGAAGATGTATCAGCGGGATATCTAAACCAAGTACATTTACCGAATCGTGATTGAGGCCTGTTCGTTCTACTTCATGGGTTTCATCCCAAAGCGTGAGTTCCAGTACTACTTCCAGCCTTTTTTGATATCGAATGGCACGAATACCGAACATAGACATAACATCTACAATGCCGAGTCCCCGGATCTCCATAAAGTGCTTGCTCATTTCAGTCGCAGAAGACATCAGAACATTGTTCTTTTTGGTGAGCATCACCACATCATCAGCCACCAAGCGATGTCCACGTTCAACAAGGTCGAGGGCCACTTCACTTTTGCCAATTCCTGATTTACCTGCAACCAGTATTCCGATTCCATATACATCCATCATAGATCCATGCACCATGGTTTGGACGGCAAATTGGTCTTCCATAAAATCCCGGAGGATATACATGAAGCGTGTGGTTTCAAGCGTAGTAGAGTAGATGGGGATACCGGCATCTCTGGAAATTTCAAGTAAATGTTCGGGAAGCAGATTTCCATCCGTTAAAAAAATAACGGGAATATCAAACTGAGTGATATACCGAAACGACTCACGTTGTTTATCTTCACTCAGATGATCCAGAAATTGGGTCTCTGTATTACCGATGATCTGAATACGTTGATACGTAAACAGATCGATATACCCTGCAAGAGCCAATCCCGGACGATGCAGGTCAGCTTCAGAAATAAATCGATCCGAACTGCATTCTTCAGAAGCGCAAGATTCAATTTTGATATGTACGCGTTCACGTAATTTCTCAACCAAGTATTCGACTGAGATCTTTTCTTTACGTGGGATTGGATCCTGTGGGTTAAATGGCATATATGGTGATTATTGGGTTGCGTGCATTTTTTCTTTATATCGCTTTAATTGCCTGCTTATAGTATCTATTGCGTTATGTATGGCTTGTTCATAGGTTTTAGCAGATTCTTTTACGGTGAGTACTTTACGCGGCACTTTAACGATCAATTCCGCTTGCTGAGGATTTTCATCAGAGGGGATGGGTTGCAAAATAATATCACACATTACAATTCGGTCATAAAACTGTTCTAATTTTTCCACACTGTCTCTACAGTATTGTTGTAAATCTGCGCTTGCTTCAAAATGGCGTGCTGTGAATGTAGTTTTCATACTTCTAACTCCTTAAATGTAATGTTAATGATTATGTTTTCGCTCTTGGGTGGGCTTGCTCATACACATTCTTTAATCTTTCAATGCTTGTATGTGTATAAACCTGCGTTGCAGCAAGGTTTGCATGCCCCAGAAACTCCTTAATTATCCTAATGTCTGCACCGTTATCTAACATATGCGTTGCAAAACTGTGGCGCAATACATGCGGACTTTTTTGAGTGACCTCACTGGTCTTCTTTAAATATTTTTCTACCATATAACCAACAGATCTGTCGTACATGCGCTGTCCGCTTGCTGCTATAAATAATGATTTTTTTGCATCAGTATCAGTTCTTTCTCCGTAAAGTTCGGTTCTTTTCGTGATGAACTCTTTTAAAATACCTGATACTGTTTTCCCTAATGGAATGATCCGCTGTTTATTGGCTTTTCCTTTTACGAGAACCTGATTTTGTTTTAAATCTACGTCTGTAATATTTAGCCCTGTTAACTCGCTCAGGCGCATCCCTGTTCCATAGAAAAGCTCTAAAATAGCTCTGTCCTGTAATCCTTGAACTGTTTCCATATTTACAGCCTCCATCATTCGTTCAATATCTTCCACGGTTGCTGTTTTGGGAAGAGTTTGTTCTTTCTTTGGAATAACTAATAAATGAGCAGGGTTTTTAGTAATAAGCCCACGTTTAAAACAATATTTGAAGAAAGAACGTAATGCAGCAACCTTTCTTGCGATCGATGTTTTGGCGAATCCCTGTTCGGAGAGATCGCCCAGCCATAGCCTGATACTTAATCGCGTTATAGAATTGGCATCCACTTTATCAACAGCAATTTCTTCAACATCTGCTGTGAAATTGAGAAAAGACCGAAGGTCATTTTCATAAGAAATAATGGTGTGTTTAGAAGCGTTGCGCTCTACGCTCAGATATTTCAGGTATTTCTCTATCAATGCTTTCATACACCTTGAATATGTCTATGTATCTGCAAAAAAGAAAACTATTATTAATGAAGGAGAGATGAATTTTTATTCAGACTTCGCGGCCTTTCCAATTCGCTTTTCTACCGGTGTAATGGTCCCATAGACAGCGTATCCCCAATACTTCATACCACAGTATGGTAAAGGGTTGGAGCAGGCTTAAAAGAGGATTCCATCCAAATTTAAGATCCATCATCCAGCGTTGAAGTAGAATAAGTGCAATCAGTGTCCCTGCAAATAGTTGTTGATCGTAATTACCGGTGAAAAGAATTAAAAATGGAAGCACATAAACAATGAATTGCATGGCCGCCATGAATAGAAAAAGGGGAGTATTCTGCCCAAAGCCAGCAAAGAAATTTTTACGGAGCCCTTCAAACAGCTCTTTGTGAGAGCGATACATTCTGCAATGTACGGTTCCAACCCCATCAAACATGGTGATTTTTAGGCCATGACGTTTTATGGCTTTTGATAGCTCAACATCTTCAACGATCTCTTGTTTTACGGAGGTGTGGCCTCCAATAGCGTCATATGCCTTTCTGTTGAAGGCGATGAATTGTCCGCAAGCTGCAGCAAAATGAGGGCCTAATTTGTTCCGCAATTTCCAGGGAAGCCACTTTGGATTTTGTTCTACATATTTAGCCGGAAGCAGGCTGTATAATCCATAATAGATCATTGGGATGACAAGTTTTTCCCAGAAGGTTACAACATGTTGTTTAGGCCAAACAGTGATGGCATCTGATGATTGTAACGCACTGACAGCCTTTGAAATAGCATCTTCATCTAACCAGACATCTGCATCAATGAATATCAGGAATTCGCCATTCGCCTGCTCACTTAACTGATGGCAAGCCCAGGGTTTTCCAAGCCAGTCTTCTGGTTTGGGTTTACCGCTCAGGTGGTGCAAATTGTTTATTATTCCAGAAAGTTTGTCTAAGATATGAGTGGTGTTATCCGTGGAGTTATCGTTAAGAGCAAGTACTTCAAAATTTGGGTAATCTTGTTTGAGGGCGCTTGTTACACATTGCTCAATAACTGCTTCTTCGTTTCGGGCGGGGATGCAAACACTTACCAGTGGAGCCTTCTTACTTTCCGGGTTGAAAGATGTTACTTTACGCAGAGAACGAAATTCAAACCAGTTGCGTACAAATACTAAAATTGTGAAAGCGAGATAGGAAGCAGCAACGTATAAAAGTATGTCCATTGAACAAAAGATATCAGACTTCACGTTGCCGTTCAGCCTTAGTATAACATTATTTGATTATGAATATATCTACAGATTTAGATCAGATTTCACCGGATCTCACCAAACCGCCAAGCGGGTATGAATGGTGGTATTTTGATGGGTTAAGCATGGACGGAAAATACGCTTTTGTGGTCATATTCTACCATGATAACCCGTTCTCTACCAGTAAAATAAGAAAACTGGAAAAAGACCCTAATAAGAAAGGGTCTCATCCTGCTATCAGTGTTTCAATATATCGCAACAAGAAGACCATCTATTATAGTTTCCTTGAATTTAGCGAGCATGAATTCAATTGGAATGGAAATGATCTGAAGCTCTCGATTCAGAGTAACACCTTTCAGTATGATCTCAAGGGAAACAGCTTTTGGTTTGAAATGAACCTGGACCAGGATCTTGCATCAGGACATTCGATCAGCGGAACCATAAAAGGCAGCGGAGGATTGTCTCCAAGCTCTTTGGTCAGTTCTGAAAGCCCGGATCGGCATACCTGGAATTTACTTCTCCCGGTTTTTGACTTTCAATCTGAAATTATGATCAAAGGCTTGAATGGCCGGGAGCATATGATGAACGAAGGGAAGGGGTATCACGACCACAACACGGGTCACGAACCGATGAAGGAAAGTTTCAAAGAATGGTATTGGGGAAGATATCACTTTAAGGATTTTACACTGATCTATTATTTAATGGAGAAGCATGGGACTCAACAACTCGAAGCGTGGCTGATCGATGCTGAAAATCAGTCGGTATTAGAGTATGTAACGGAAGCTGACTGGAGCTATAAAACCCGAAATTGGTTCGGAGTAAATTCGGCCCGGAAAATCGACTTAAAATCAACTCAAGTATCTGTAAATATTCAGTTAAAAGATAAAATTGACGACGGTCCTTTTTACCAAAGATTTATTGGTGATTCAATTATTAACTATAAAGGACAAGTATATGCAGCTCATGGATTTTCAGAATATATATATCCTAAAAATATCCATAATAGAATCTTCTGGCCGTTGGTGCATATGCGATTAAGATATATGAATGAGGCGCCTCACTGGGTTCAAAAATCTATCTTGATGTATCCCTGGACATGGTAACCTAAATTGTTTAGGCTAAAACTGACGATCGAACCCTTTGTCAGTAAACCCTGCCACTTCTCTTGTTTGTGTAATTATTTGGTGTAAATCTTGCTGAAATAATTCTGTTAATTCATTTTTGCCCAATGATTTATAATGATCAACAGATTTTCCTATTGATAAATATAGCTCCGGTTTGCTGCTTCTTAAGATGTGGGAGTAAATTGCAATGGGAACAAAGTCGATGTCGTCCAGATTTTGGTACAGCCAGGCCAATCCTTTCCTGAAGTCCGGTTCGTTCTCAGAAACGGGAGTGATCGTTCCTTCCGGGTAGATGAACAGGGAGGCGTTGTCTCTTTTCATTGAATTTACAGCATAGCGTAATGAAGATATAGAAGCTTTGGGATCTTCCAGGTTAATAGAGAATGCCCCGATCTTACTGAAAAAAGTATATTGCCTCATTTGCTTGTCTTCCATTAGTGCACGGGCTTTCTGATGAAAGAAATTTTCATTGAGATATAATGGAATAAGGCCATCCCACCAGGAATTGTGATTCAAAAAATAGATCGTTTTGGAATTTTGCTTTGGATGATATTCTTGTTTAACCCAAAGGTGTTTGAACCTGCGTTTCAGTGACCATTTGGTATAACGTTCAAAGAACCAGATAAAAAAGCGGGATTCCTCTGCGGGTATGATATTCAATGTGTTCTTTTTTTTGGTGATAATAGGGTGTTGTATCTTATCTTTCAATTATGAAGAAGCACAGGCAGAACCCAATCGTTCAAATTACAGACCAACGGATAGAAGAGTATTCGCTTAGGATGACCACAGATGAGTCTGAACGCATCAAAGACCTGGTAGCCTCATCCGGCAGTGAGTTAGATTATATCGACATGCTCAGTGGAAATTTGGTGGGGCAAATACTGAAAATGCTCATCAAGATAAGTGGCGCAAAACGCATCCTGGAAGTAGGGACTTTTACAGGATATTCAGCGGTTATGATGGCAGAAGCCCTTCCTGTGGATGGAGAGGTCATCACTATTGAAATGAATATTCTCTACCAGGAATTGGCAGAACGTCATTTCAAAAAATTTGATACGGAGAACAAGATCACTCTAATGAAGGGGAATGCTCAGGAATTAATAGAGGATATAGAGGGATATTTTGATCTCATTTTCCTGGATGCAGATAAAGTCAGTTATTATTTTTACTATGAGCAGGCTTTGAAAAAAATTGAGTCTGGAGGATTGGTAGTGGTTGACAATGTTTTGTGGGATGGAACTGTTTTAGCACCTGCTGACCATAAAGCAAAAGCAGTGGATCAATTCAATAAGAAAGTAAAGGAAGATGAAAGAGTTGAGCAAGTGTTATTGCCTGTAAGAGATGGGCTTACAATAATTAGAAAGGTTTAGTGTTGTAAGGCTTAAAATACTATCATAAGATCAAATCACATAATAATTAGTAATGAAATTTAGAGAAAGGAGCCTTATGAAATTGTCAATAATGCTTATAATTATGATCGCAACAATGGGAATGGGTTGTTCACAGATCCCGGAATACGAAGGAGTGGAGATAGAAGATGTGGTAGAAATTGAATCTGAGTATTACTCAAATTACCCTGAAGAGGGTAGTATAACCAAGAAGATCTCATCTGAAGAGGTTTTTGAACTAGAATGGGAGAGGGTGCACCGTGGAATGGACCCGGTTCCGGGATTGCCTGAGATCAATTTTGAAGAAAGAGATCTTATTCTATTGATGCTGGATACCAAGCCATCCGGAGGATATGGAATAGACCAAGTCAGAGTTCAGGTGAATGATGAACAGTTAACTGTTCAATATGCGGAGCAACACCCGGGAGAAAACTGCTTCACTACCCAAGCATTGACCCGACCATATACATTTATTTCAATACCCAAATCAAATAAAGAGGTGAAGTTTTTAAAAGGCAAAACAGTGATTAATGACTGTAGTGAGTGATCATTAAGGAGTTTTTATATGTTCGATTAATCGCCGGCTATAAAAAAAAGAGTTTGAATTTTTTTCCATAGCGTAAATTTGTTTCAAAAATACCATGGTGGTGCAAAAATTTAGTCACTAATCAAAAAAGAGAGGGGAGATGAAAAAAGTAGATTTTCTTTGCTTCGTGATGACCTTAAGCATAACCGCAGGTGTATTGAATATGCCTGCTCTGGCCCAGGGTGAAACGAAATCTGCTGTTATATATCGTATCGTTACAACTGATAGGAATACTTTTATCGGGACCCTTGTATCGGAAAATGACCAGGAGGTTATACTGCAAACCAATCAAGTAGGGCGTATCACCATACAACGCTCGAACATAAAAATGATGGAGCAAGTTGATCCGGATCAGCTTAAAGACGGCAAATACTGGCACGAAAATCCACAGAGCACCCGCTACCTTATAAGTACAAATGCCTTTGGCCTGAGGAAGGGAGAAGGATACTATCAAAACACCTGGATCTTTTTTAATAACGTAAATTTCGGTGTTACGGATCATATTTCTTTGGGCGGAGGATTGGTTCCTACTTTTTTATTTGGCAGCGGTAGTATGCCCGTATGGATCATGCCCAAAATATCGATACCGATCGCGAATGAATCGGTACATATTGCAGCAGGAGGATTATTTGGTGGTGTTCTTGGCGAAGTACATACAGGTTTAGGTTTGGTATATGGTACGGCTACCGTTGGAAACAGGGATAATAACCTTTCACTTGGCTTAGGATATGGTTATGCCGATGGCAGATGGGCGGACATCCCCTTGATCAATGTAAAAGGGATGTACAGGCTGAGCAAGAATATGTTCTTATCAGCGAGAACTATTTTGTGACGGCAGACAGAGAAATTTTTGGGATAATAGCCGCTGCTTTACGCTGGGCTCCGGAGAATTTATTGGCATCCCCTGGTTAGGGGTTACTATTCCACTGGGCAGATAAGGCAGAATCACATTTGAAGTGCCCGATGTTTGATTAGGGTTTCTGTTGTATTAAAGAATACTTCATGTGGCGTTTTA
>JAKURD010000017.1 GCA_022450045.1 Gracilimonas sp.
ATCCGCCAGGTTATCAGCTAAAATAGTTTCCCGCTTTTTTATGATCTGGGGAGCAAAGGAGCTTTTCCGATCCTGTGGGGTTTCTATCTGGAAGGTACCCTCCGAGCTTTTGACCATTTTAGTGCCTTTCCCGTTGCGTTTATTGCCAGCCTCGCGCTGCTCTTCGCTCAGGTGAGCATCCATCTCCGCCTCCAGAGCGGCCTCTAAAAACTGCTTGAGCATCGGAGCAAAAGCCCCGTCTTTACCAAATAAGGGCGTTCCGGATTTGAACTGCTCTAAAGCTTTACTTTGTAGTTTGTCTAATTCTTGTTGTGTCATAGGTGTCTAAGTTAACGTTGGTTTAAGTTACTTAGACAGAGTTTGATTTACACTCTCCGAATTTGGCTGGCAATATATTTTTCCATCAAAAACCCGAGCAAAAGACCCCAGAAGTGGCAAATGGCACCGCTATCATATTTCTGGCTCATCTATTCAAAAAATGGTAAAAGAAGCATTCCAAAAAGCACAAATCTATAAAAAATCAGGATGCCACATATTCCGCCATTCCTTCGCCACCCACCTCCTCCAAAACGGCTACGACATCCGCACCGTCCAGGAACTCCTCGGCCACAAAAACCTCAAAACCACCATGATTTACACCCACGTCATCAACAAAGGTGGCAACTACATCAAATCCCCGGTAGACATCCTGTGATTTTCAGATAGAACGGTCAAGCTAAAGCACCTGAAAACATAGGGAAATATTTCATCAACGAAACCTCTATTGGGTAAGTAGCTGCTAAGTGATTGGCATGTCAAACATCTTCTGTTTTCTTGATTTTTTGGTTCGTTTTTTATCAAGAAAAAATGAACAAAGATGCCGAAGCAAGAGAATAATATTTAAAATCAGGAAAGGGTAAAAGATATATCAGAAATAGACGCAAAAGGTATGTTGGTGAGGATTAATTTCTAACGGGCCCGCGTCATCAACTACATCAAAAGCCCCTGTGGATACTATTTATTATATTTAGCTATGGAAGCCTATACATATATAGTAACCAATCCAAAAAAGACCACACTTTATACCGGGGTAACCAATGATCTGAGAAGGAGAATTATAGAGCATTATCTTGCCCGAGGTACATCCAAATCCTTTGCAGGGAAATATTATTGTTATTTTCTTATTTGGTATGAAGCCTTCCCAACAACGAATGAAGCTATACAAGCTGAGAAAAAGATAAAGGGGAAAAACAGAAAGTGGAAAGAAGAATTGATCAGAAAGCGTAATCTGTTTTGGAATTCATTAAATAAGAATGTTCTTGGAGAATGGCCACCGAATAAAACGTTGCCTCCAGAGTCATCCTGAGAATACCTTTGAAGGATCTCGCCTATAGCGAAGCATGGATGCTGTTTGCAACATCAACAGTTGCAGTGGATAGGTGGTTGCCGAGATTAAATTCGCAGCCTTAACTATGCAAGGTTCTTCGGGAGTACCCTGAGAATGAGTTTATAATTAAGCAGCGATGACGTAAAAAAAGCAGTCGTCCTGAGTGTACCTTCGAAGGATCTCGCCTTTAGCGAAGCACAGATGTTGTTTGTAACATCAATAGTTGTAGTGGATAGGTGGTTGCCGGGATTAAATTCGCAGCCTAACTACGCAAGGTTCTTCGGGGGTACCCTCAGAATGACTAAGTATTTAAACAGAAATGAATATAGTAACTACCGCCCCTTCAAAACCCCCGACAAGTTCAGCTTATGAATAGGAATTAAGTAAGAAGAAAGCATCTCGTCTTTGTGAATTCCCAACTCCCCGGTTCCCCGAAAATCGACCATACAAACCTTCTCCGCCGTTTGTACCACTTCACCGATGCCATAATATTCAGGGCTTGGCCCGTAATATACCAGGTCACCCGTGCGAAGCGTATTTTTAGCCCTGCGGTGATAGGGGAGTATCACCGGGAGCAGGTCAAGCCGATAGGAAAGTTTGCGATTTCTTGAGAGTGCCATCACTCGTGCTGCTTTTGATGAATATGAATGCTTCTTTTCGAATCCGAAACATGTGAAATATCAACCCGGATCGCTTCTTCAGGGATCAGGGAATCAATAATTCCGGGCCATTCGATCAGGCAAACGCCCTCTCCATAAAAATATTCTTCAGCGCCAATTTCAAAGGCTTCCCGGACATTTTTTAATCGGTAACAATCAAAATGATACACGGGAAGTTCGCCGGAATATTCATGGATCAAGGTATAGGTTGGTGAACTTACGCTTTCAGGATCGACTCCAAAATACGAAGCCACGCCCTTCACAAAATGCGTTTTTCCGGCTCCCAGATCTCCTTCCAGACACACCACATCTCCGGGCCGGAGTTTTTTACCCAGCTCATATCCGGCCTCAATGGTTTCCTCAACGGAAGAACTTGCAATGGGTGCTGTCAAATCCATCAGCATAACAGAAGATTAAATTTTATGATCACTAAAGATAACATGGAATTGATACATCTTTAGCGAAAAATTTAGAAGAGTCATCCTGAGAATACCTTCGAAGGATCTACCCTTTAGCGAAGCACGGATGTTGTTTGCAACATCAAAGGTGGTAGTGGACAGGTTGTTGCCGGGGTTAAGTACGAAGCCCTAACTATGCAAGGTTCTTCGGGAATGCCCTCAGAATGACTTAGTATTTAAACATTGATGACCTAGAAAAAGCAGTCATCCTGAGAAACCGAATGACCTGCACAAGTACGAAGCAATATCAACACTTTAAATTTGTGGCACCGTAACACAAAAACTACTTCGGCCTCAATGTAGCAATGGGCAATATCATCTCCTCCATGGAGGCACCGCCGTGCTGAAAGGTATCACGGTAGCGGTTTTGATAGCGGTGATAGTTGGTGGGATACACGAAGTAATAATCTTCCCGCGCGATCATATAATTATTGATGTTACCAACCACAGGTAACCGGAATTGCTGAGGATTATCTATAAAGATGACCGAGTCAGACTCATCGGCTTTCAAATTTCTTCCATATTTGTAGCGGAGATTGGTAGCCGTGTCTTTGTCGCCATATACCTTGGTATCCCGTAAAGCCCGCACTGAGCCGTGATCTGTTGTGATAATCAGCGTCACATCTTCGTTGGCCAGGCCTTTGAACATCTGCAACAGCGAAGAATGCTGAAACCAGGCTTCCGTTACCGAGCGGAAAGCGGATACATCCGGAGCCAGCTCCTTGATGACGTCAGAGTCGGAGCGGGAATGAACAAGGGTATCTACAAAATTAAATACAAAAGCAGCCAGTTTTGATTGTGCATAACTCTGGATTTTCTCAGCTACCCTGCGGCCGCTTGTAGCGTTGAGCATCTTTTCATATTTAAAATTGATGTCGAGGCCGTGGCGTTCAAGCTGTCGTTTTAATAACTCTTCTTCGTGGCGGTTCAGGGAGGTTTCATCCTGACCCTGTTGCCATAAGTCCGGGTACATCCGGTCAATATCAGCAGGATATAAACCCGCAAAAATGGAATTCCGGGAATAAGGAGTTGCGGTCGGTAAAATGGAATAGTAGAAATCCGTATCAATGGAAAAGTAGTTGGAAAGAAAAGGTTCGAAGATCAGCCACTGATCATACCGCATGCAATCTATTATAAAGAACATCACGTGCTCATCCTTTTCGAGGCGGGGATTCACGTACTTTTCAAATATCTCCGGAGAGAGTGTTGGCCGGCTGTCACTATTGCCCATCCAGTCCCGGTATTCCTGATCTAAAAATTTCCCAAATTCTTTATTGGCCTGCTGAAACTGATCCGACAACACTTGCTGTAACCCCTCATCCCCGTTCCCAAGGTCAATTTCCCACTGGGTCAGCTCTTTATACACATCAATCCATTCCTTCCAGTGCGTGCCGGGGTGAATTCTTGAGGCCAGCTTATTAAACTGCCGCAAATAGATCTGCGCAGATTTTTCGGTTTGAATGCGGCTCCGCTCCAGCAGCCGTTTAGTGGTCAATAAAATTTGGTGGGGATTTACCGGCTTGATGAGATAATCGGAGATCTTGCCGCCAATGGCATCTTCCATGATCGACTCTTCCTCACTTTTAGTGATCATGACCACAGGCAGAGAAGGTTGCAGAGACTTTATCTTTTCAAGGGTTTCGATGCCACCCATACCAGGCATTTGTTCATCCAGGAACACAATGTCGAAGGATTCGGAGGAGATCAAACTTACGGCGTCGTCACCGTTTGTGACAGGAGTGATTTCAAATCCCTTTTTTTCTAAAAATATAATGTGTGATTGCAGATGATCGATCTCATCGTCTGCCCAAAGTATTTTTGGCATGGAATTCCTGTCCGTTAATATTTGCTGCTGTATCCCAAAATACGAAAGACGCATCTAATCTCACTTTTTTGGCACAGTGTTTAAATAATGATGAATAAATTGATTAATCCCTGAGGGTAATAAACGGCCGGATATTTTCCAGGCGTTTTTCCCCGATACCCTTAACGTTAATGAGTTCGTGGATGGAATCAAAGCCGCCATTCGCCTCTCTGTAGTCGATAATATTCTGAGCATAACTTGGCCCGATGCCATCTAACTTTTGCAGCTCAGCACTGTTTGCAGTATTGATATTTATCAAAATTGAAATGGTCGTTACTTCGCGATCAGGAATCATTTTTGCATCTGTAGCATCGACCTGAGTTTCAGAAGATTGCTCATCGGCTTTTTCAACTGTTGCCTGCGGAAGATATTTTGCAGCATTTTCTTTCTCTTCTTGTTGAATAATCGTACTTCGCCTTTCAAATTCAGCAACAATCTTTTCATACTCCGCCGAGTCATATTGAAAAGAACGCTCCAAAAATATGGACATGGAAAATAAAACAACCAATATGCCTAATAGAAGACTAAAAGCTATACGTTCTTTCCTGGAGATCTGAAGTTTCTCCAACCAGAAAAAAGCCTTCCGTTTTAGGTTATTGAGATTCATACGCCTAATATGATTGTGGCAGGGCAAAAATTCAACGATAATTTTTAAAGATCGAAATTGCAGATTTTAGTAATTTTTTGACCGATACGGATGGGATCAAGGCCCTACTATTCTTGATTTACGATTAACCGATTAGCGAATGATTGATTTAAGAAGATGGGATTGCAGTGAAAGCAGATGGGGCCCTTGGTCACAACACCCCACGAAATTCAAAAAGGAACGGCTTTTTGAATTGATCTCCCCTCGAGGGGAGACTGGCGAATATTGAACAGGGGAACACTGAATATCGAAGTGTGTTAATCAATGCTGTATTCGTTATTGAATATTCCTCTGTTCAATATTCGGAGAGTTCTCCCTTGCCTGTCCCGTACCACGGTCGGAGAGGGAGGTGCCGGACTGAGCGAATGCGAAGTCTGGCGGAAGGTGCCTATAGCCATGGGCGAAGGTTTTTATTATCCGGGGGCTATTGATATGTTACCCCTTCAGGGTAAGAAAAATCCCACTCCCGCTTGTTTCCCATTCAGGGATGTGGGATTTTTGGCAAAACCAATATCATGCCAGACATCCATACTTTTACATATCAGCATCAGCAGATCATCTACAAGAAAACCGGCGAAGGAAAACCGCTGGTGATCCTACACGGTTGGGGAAGCAGCAAGCGCGTAATGATGCCGGTTGCTGAAAACCTGGCTCACCTGCGAACAAACTACGTGCCCGACCTGCCCGGCTTTGGTGATTCCCCCGACCCCCACCGCGCATGGAGCATTGATGATTATGCCGATGCCGTTCAGGCTTTTATTGAATCTTTGGAGGAAGAAAAAGTGGATGTGCTTGTTCACTCTTTTGGAGGCAGGATCATCCTTAAACTTTGTGCCCGCGATTTTGGGAAAAAATATATTGATAAAGTACTGATAACAGGCGGAGCAGGAATGAAACCCAGGCGCTCCATGAAATTCTACATCAAAAAATATACAGCCAAGATTCTGAAAGCCCCGTTTATGATCCTCCCCGGCTCACTCCGTGAAAAAGCACTGGGATGGTTGCGATCCACTTCACTTTGGAAAAGCCTTGGTTCATCCGATTACTCCAAACTATCCGGTGTGATGAGAGAAACCTTTGTGAAATCAGTGACTGAGTATCTGGAATCAACCTTGCCAGACATTCCGCATGAAGTGCTCCTGCTGTGGGGACGAAATGATGATGCCACTCCGGTGTACCAGGGCGAACGCATCGAAAAGGGAATTGAAAATGCAGCATTGGTGATCATAGAGGATGCAGGTCATTACGCTTTCCTCGATAAACCCAAGCAGTTTGCTAAAATAGCGGAAGCTTTTTTTAAGTAACGTGAATTCGAGATAATTATCCTCGTTAAAGCCTTTGAGTCACCGTCTGACCATTTGTTTGATTTGGGCACCTGCGTCTTTTCCTATCCTAATCCAACTCCCGGTGCTTGCATCATCGATCAGACGGGTGATCCGTCAGATCGAGTCCGTGGTTGTAGTGTGCTCTGCCTCTTCGGTCTGATGGCTCCAAGTCCATCTGACCGATGGCCTGATTCGGGCACCCAAGCTTGTTCATATCCTAATCCAGGGCCCTGCGCCTGTCTCATCCATCAGACGGGTGATATGTCGGATGAATCTCATAGTTATTTTAAAATTCTTTTAGAAACATTCTTTATCTCGAACTCACGTTAAGTAGATATTAGACATGAGGTATTAGACCTGAGACTTCTTTTATCTTACGTCTAATATCTCTTGTCTCATATCTAACATCTCAAATCTTACATCTTTCATCTCATAATTCACCCCAAGCTCTTCAATTTCCAGGCCGGCATTCAGTAAGTTTATTCCAGCTTTCTGAGCCCGTTTACTGCTTTTGTCTCCATCAATTCCATAGATGGGGTCGTCGATAATGGGATAGCCCCACCGCTCAAGATGCAGCCGAATTTGGTGGGTACGGCCGGTTTTTGGGGAGCATTTTACAATGGCTGAACCTTCTCTTCGTACTGCCACTTCAAAATGGGTGACGGCTTCTTTGGCATGCTTTAGCCCCTGCCTACTCTCAAACACGAATCCATTTTTGCGGCGGATGGGAGCATCAATGGTAATCGATTCTTCTTCAGGATTTCCGGAAACCACCGCATAATAGGTTTTCTTCACTTTCGACTCACTGAAGCAGATCATCGCTTTTTGGGCAAAGTCCTTATTTCGTGCAAACAGGACAAGGCCGGAAGTCACAGAATCCAGCCGATGCACGATTCGCAGGTTTTGATATCCGTGTTCCTCCAGGATTCTGCTTAGTGAATTCTTGTTATATCGTCCGCCCGGATGCATGGGCATGGGGGCAGGTTTGTAAACGATCAGGAAATCCTCGGTTTCTTCCAGAATTTGGACTTCATCAGGAACCGACGGCTCTTTCACGGTAGGGTTGTGATGGAAAATCTCGTCCTGAAGGTTGAGGATATGACCGGCAGACACTTGTTTCCCATTCACCCCAACATGTCCGTTTTGGATCTTGGTTTCCCAAACTTTCACCCCGTGAAATGGAAAGCGAGTGTGCATAAGATTGAGCAGGGTATCACCTTCAAATTCCGGCTTTACCTTAAATCGGTAGGTGATGGAATAAGGAGATACAATGCGTACAGCTCTGTGTGAATACATATTAAATAAGGTGAGTTCGAGATAAGAACTAAGTTAAAAGGACAAAAACAGATGCTTTTGGGCACCCAAGCTTGTTCTTAGCCTCATCCAGCATCCTGCGCCTGCACCATCGATCAGATGGGGTTTCCATCAGATCGAATCTGTGGCTGTTTGCCCTGCCCCTCGGTCTGATGGCTCCAAGCCCATCTGACCGATTGCCTGATTTGGGCACTTAAACTTGTTCTTATCCTAATCCAACATTCTGCGTCTACACTATCAATCAGCCCATACATCAGAAGGATCTTGCAGCTATTCTAACATTCTTTATATCGAATTCACGTTAAATAAGGAAAAAAACAGAACCTGCGAGCGTCCATAGGTCCTCGCAGCGTTCGGTGAATAGGGAGTGGAAATAAATACTGTTTATTTCGAATCAAGGGTAATTATAGAATTACTACGAGCATCCAACGGGTCGTTCCTTGAAATCCTCTCCAAAATAATTATACCACTTACGAAAAGGTTTGAAGGCATTTTCAGGATCAAACGGGCGTTTGTATTCACTTTGGCGACACTCCTCACTACAGCAGCCTTCCATTTGATGAGCGCCTTCCTCTGAGCACACAAACAGCTTGTTGCATTCCATATTCGCACAGTTGATATAGGTATCAGCCGGTTTTCCGGTGATCTCGCATCGGGCGATGGGCTCAAGGTCCTGTGGATTGACAGGTACTACAAGTCGGTCATCAAACACAAAACACTTTCCTTTGAAATGTTTCCCGCCTTCTTCTTTGGCATAGCGTAGAATTCCGCCATGCAGCTGATTTACATCTTCCCATCCGCTTTCCTTCATTAGCACAGAAAATTTCTCACAGCGAATGCCGCCGGTGCAGTACATCAATACTTTTTTGTCTTTGGGGATCTCGGCTTCTTCCATCCATTTTGGGAAGTCATAGAAATTCTCAACATCAGGCTGAACGGCTCCCTCAAAGTGGCCGATCTTAGATTCATAGTTATTGCGGACATCGATCATCACATAATCTTCCTCTTCCATCACCCTCCGCCATTCCTGAGGCTCCAGGTAATTCCCTCCATTTTCGGGGTTAACATCATCTACGTGCAGGGCTACAATTTCATCCCGGGTTTTAACGGTCAGCCTTGGGAAGGGAATGTAATCCGATTCATCCTGTTTGAACCCGGTATCCTCAAAGCCGGGCAGCGACCACAAGTAATTCTTGTACTCTTCGATCTGCTGAACGGTGCCGGCCGCCGTGCCGTTGATTCCCTCATTAGAGATATAGATCCTTCCTTTCAGGCCGATCTCTTTGCAGAATTTTTTGTGAGCTTTGCAAAATCGCTCCGGCTCTTCGATGGGCTGGAAATTGTAGTAAAGTATAACTTGAAACATTTTTCTCTTAAATTGTAAGAACTGATAAACTCTTGCGTTCAATATTATCGAATCCCAAAGTTAAGGAAAATCCAAACAATGCATAAGGTCCGGAATCAAATTAAAAAAGCAGCATTTGCTTTAGGTATGGTGCTGACTTTCGGTTCTGCCCTGGCTTTTGGACAAGTGCGTATTGAGGAGCCGAAGCTGCTTGATATTCAGCAGGCGTATCATCGGGGTGAAATTGATGTGGATCGGGCGGTTCTGGAACAATTTCGGATGATGTATGAACCGACGAATTTTAAGGATGGACAAAAGTTGATAGAAAAGTGTGCGACACCGGCGCATATGTTTTTGCACCGTCACCGGAATGAACTCTCTGAGCAAACTCGGAGTAAGGTGGAGGAATACCGGACAAGAAGAACAAAGTCCTCAACGATGCTTGCGGAGGAAAGGTATATTTCTCCCTCCGGCAAGTTTGAGATCATTTATCAAACATCCGGTCAGAATTCGGTTCCATTGGAAGATAACGGCGATGACTACGGCGGGAATGGAATTCCTGATTATGTTGATCGGGTGGCTGTAAGTGCTGATTCCTCATATCGTCATTTAGTTACGAATATTGGATATCCTGATCCTATTCCTTCAGGTACTCGCTATCGTATTGAGGTTGAAAATTTGGTCTTTTATGGCGAGACAAGACCAAATTCTGCAGAACCTTCCGGCACATATATTCGAATAGAAAATGATTTTGCAGGATTTCCCCCAAACTCACATCCTGAGGGGTATGTGGTAGGTGCCATTTACGCAACCATGGCCCATGAGTTTAAACATGCCATTCAATACATTCAGAACAACTGGTCGGGGGAGAATGATCTGTGGGCCGAAATGGATGCCACGCTTGTAGAAGAAGTGGTGTACGATGATGTAAATGATTACTACAACTATATCGATAATTTTTCGACGGACCTGTTTTCAAGCTCTTCAGCTTCACTGATCCCTGGTTCGTATGAAGACATCACCTGGGCACTATTTTTCGAAGAATACATTGGGCCGGATTTTTGGGTGGAAGTGTGGGAGCGAATCGAAGCTCAGCCTTCCATACTTTTTCTGGATGCGGTTGAAGATGAGCTGAACCTGCTTGGGTATGATTTTGATGAAGAGGTGGTCAGATCCTATATGTGGCATTTTGTATCTGGGGATTTAACTGGACAGGATGATTATGGTTTTGAAGAAAAAAATGCGTATCCAACTCCTCAACTTGATCATTCTTATCCCTCAGTACCGAATGGTGAATTGCATATGGGAGAATTGGCTCGGATTTCTTCACGATATTTTGAAATTATACCTGCAGCAAACGATAATGGATTGGTTGAAATTGCAGTTGATTTTGACAGCTCACAAGTAGGTGTGGGTTTGGTTGCATATTTGAAAACCGGGGAAACAAAAGAGATCATTTCAACAGGAAGAGATAAAGCTCAGGTTTATGTTCCAACCAATTTCATATGGTCTGAAATTGACCGGCTGGGCGTTGTGATTACAAATTTTGATACAGAAGTAAAATCTGACAATCTGTTTTTTACAGTTGGAAAGTCCGGACAAGTTGTTACTATCAGGGATCCGAAGTTTACTGACTTGCCTGAGCAAATTGCAGCTTATCAAAACTATCCCAATCCATTCAATCCAGAAACAAAAATAACTTTTGATCTCCCCAGATCTGCATACGTAAGGTTAGAAGTGTTTGATATAATGGGAAGAAAAATAGGCACCTTAGTCGATGAGTTTAGGCGCCTGGGCAACTACACAGAAACTTTCAATGCCGGTCGTCTGAGTTCGGGTGTCTATTTATATAGGCTTCGTATTGACCAGAAAGTGTTTATAAAAAAAATGATACTGGTTAAATAGTGCGACCGTGTTTACGTATTTCTGTTTCAATGAATACAAGTAATACATAAACACGTTACCACACAAACATGGACAAGCTATTTAAGAGGTGGTAAGATCTTTCCTTTGACCTCTCCAAATCCCACACGGCAGCCATCGCCTTGGGCAAATCCGGTCATGATCACCTCGTCACCATCCTCAAGAAAAATACGTTCTTCTCCTGATGAAAGTCTGAGTGGTTTGGTTCCCTTCCATGCAAGTTCCAGCATACTGCCAAAAGAATCTTCTGTGGGCCCGCTGATGGTTCCTGAACCGTAAAGATCGCCTGGCTGAATATTACACCCGGTGATGGTATGATGGGCAAGCTGTTGAGCCATGGTCCAGTAAAGGTGCTTAAAATTGGAAGTGCAGATCTTGTGAACTGCCTCCGACCGTTCTGTTTTCAACAATACTTCAAGCTGAATATCGAAGGTGGTTCGTCTTTTTTGATGAAGATAGGGTAGTGGCTTCGGGTTTTGAGAAGGGCAGTCTATTTTGAAAGGCTGCAGGGCCTCTGTGGTTACGATCCAGGGCGAAATGGAGGTTGCCCAGTTCTTGGCAAGAAAAGGCCCCAGCGGCTGATATTCCCATTTTTGAATATCACGGGCGCTCCAGTCGTTCACCAATACTAACCCGAAAATATGATCGTCGGCATCGTCTACAGGAATGGGTTCTCCAAGAACATTCCCGGGGCCGGTGAGGAAACCGACTTCCAGTTCAAAATCCAAATTTTTGGAAGGGCCGAAGATGGGTTGATCCGAGTTTTTAGGTATAGTTTGTCCTTTTGGCCGGTGAAGCTTCGTTCCGCTTAATACAATGGAACTTGCTCTTCCGTGATAGCCCACCGGCAGATATTTCCAGTTTGGGAGCAGTGCATTTTCGGGATCACGAAACATAGAACCTACATTGCGTGCATGCTGTTTGGAAGAATAGAAATCGGTGTAATCCCCAATTTGAACCGGCATGGTCAACTCAACTTCTTCTTGTTTTTTGATTGCCCGTCCGCGAAGCAGTTCATCATCTCTGAGTGTAGGAGTTTCTTCAGAAAGTACATGTTGAAGGGTTTGGCGCGCTTCCACCCAGGCGGATTTACCGAGACTCATAAAATAGTTGAGTGTTGAATCCTGAAATACAAATTGATACTTAAGTTCCGGCCCGTCAAAAAAACCTTCCTCATCCAGTACAAAAAGATCGATGATATGATCTCCAATAGCAGAACATAAGTGGATCTCTCCACTTCCGGTTTTATAGGCTCCGTAGGGGAGATTCTGAATAGGAAAGTGGGAATCAGGTGAAACGGGGATAAAAGATCTAAGCATCTTCTCAGGTATTAGCGCTTTTTAAATAAGGTGCTCAATTATAAGCATCCTTAATGAACCGAAAAATCTATAATTAAACCAAAGGATGAGTATGTTTATAAAATTGCTTATTTCAGTGTTTTAACATTTATTCTAATCAAAGTTGGTTAAACATTAAGCACAGGCACGATATGACGAAAACGGAGGTACTTAAAAAACTTGCAGAACAGCTTGATCTCACTCAGGCTGACACTGAAAAATTGTATGATTCTTTTGTAGATGGGGCTACAACCTTGCTTGCCATGAACAAAGGATTTACCCTTCCGGGGCTTGGAAGTTTCCATTCGGAAGTACGGGCTGAACACAGATCTTACAATCCCCATTACAAACAAATGATGATGATCCCGCCCAAGAAAGTGGTGCATTTTAATCAAAGCAGCACCCTCAAGGCTGAAATTAATGAGGAGAATGATGAGCAATAAGGTAACATACGCAGAGATCATTGAGGCACTTTCCCGCACAACCGGGTTCAGTAAACAGAAAAGTGAAGCATTCGCCAAAGCACTGATCGCTGAGGTTAAAGCAGAACTTCAGGAAACAGGGAAGGCCTCCATAACAAATTTTGGAAGTTTTAAAGTTAAGGAAGTAGCCGAGCGGCAGGGGCAGAATCCTCAGACTGGGGAACCCATCACTATTCCTGCGCACAAGCGTGTTACCTTTACCCCATATAAAGCATTACGAGAGGAGGTGAATGCTAAATATGCCCATCTCGAAAGCGAACTGATCGGGGAGAAAAAAGGAAAGCCGGCGACAAAAAGTGGAGCAGCATCGGCTATATTCGAAGAAGAGAAACTTCCGGACCCGGATCTTGAAACAGATGATGTGGTTAAAGAGGAACCGAAGTCATTTAAACGAAAGGAGCATGCCCGCGGCAATAACACCGGCTTGATCATGGTTGCGGTGCTGGTTTTAGTTATCGTTGGGTTGGCCTCGGCCTGGTTTTTATTGAGAACAGATGACCCCGCGCAAACAGCCATGAATGCATCTGCTGAAACAGAGGCTTCTTCACAGAATGAAATAACAGCAAAACAAGAGCCTGTGTCTGAGAAAAAAGCGTCCCCACAAAATCCGGAATTGGCAGGACAAACCTCATCCGAAACGGCTAAGGATGGAAATATCTATCAAGTGAAAGAGGATGAATGGTATTGGGTGATCTCAAGAAATGCATATGGAAAAGCTCATTTCTGGCCTCTGATATTTGAGGCGAATTTCAATCGTGATACTCATCCGGATTCCCTGGAAACCGGCACTTTGCTTAAGATCCCGGCATTATCAGGTACGTCTGATAATCTGACTGCCGAAGACTACGCCAGGCTGGCATCGGGAGCAGCACTTGTATCCTCAGCCTATGAAAATTTTGGGAAACTGGATAAAGCGAAAGAGTACGCGAGGTACGCAGATAAATGGAACCGAAACAGTCAATAGCAGTTACATAGTTACGAGATCAAGCAGAATGGAATCTGCGATCTTAAGTCCGTTACTGGTTAATGATATGCGTTCGTCAAGTTCGGCTTTACCTTCCGTTTCCAGCTTTTGCAGGTATTTTTTTTGTACAGCATTAAACTCAAAATAATAGAGATTTTTCAGCTCTTCAAGGGAAAGTCCTTTTTTGGTTCGCATCCCCAGCATCAATCGCTCTTCTGCAAGATCTGCTAAAGTTAAGCTTTCCGGCTGATATGGAGTTTCCCAGCCTTGCTTTAAATAAGATCGGAGGTCAGGTTTATTGCTCCACCTCCGGGCTGATTTACGGCCCTCCTCCCACCAAAAAGAATGAGCACCGGGCCCTAACCCCAGATAATTTTCATGGCTCCAGTAACTGGAATTATGCAATGCTTCTCTGCCCGGATGTGCGTAATTGCTGACCTCATATTGATAAATACCGGCACTTTTCAGTTTCTCAACTACGAGATCAAAATGATGAGAAACCGTATCATCTTCGGGAGGAGTGATACGCCCTAATTTCACCTGCTTTCCCAATCGGGTTTGAGGCTCCACCGTCAGCGAATAGGCTGAAATATGAGGCGGGTTGAATTGCAAAAGCGTATCTATATCTTGCGCAAGAGACTCTAAGGTCTGGCCGGGGTTTCCGTAGATCAGGTCAGCGGTGAAGACATCAATATCAGAAGCTTTCAAAAGTTCGAGACATTTCAGGGCTTCATTTGATGTATGTGCCCGATTCATGAATTTCAGGAGTTCGGGATCAAAGCTCTGTACGCCCATGCTTGCCCGGTTAATTCCGGCTGATCTTAATCCCGATAGAAATTCTTTGCTAACATCATCGGGGTTCATTTCCAGAGTAACTTCCTTCAGGTCAAGTTTAAAAACCGAATCGATCGTTTCCAGGATAGTTCCTACTTGTGAAGGAGTAAGCAAGGAGGGCGTTCCACCGCCAAAGTAGATCGTTTGAATGGGTTTTTCGGTAAATCGTGAGATTTCTTTGGAATGAATTTCCCGAATCAGTTCATCCACAAAATCCTGTTTATGCTGTTGCCGGGTTACGAAGTAAAAATCGCAGTACGAGCAAGCTTGTTTGCAAAAAGGAATATGGATGTAAAGACCGCTCATTTTGGGAATGTTGAATGCTAAATGTTAAATGAGGTCATTTAACATTTAGCATTAATAATTACTTAGTATAAAAAGGATTTTCGTCGTACTGATCTTTTTGCTGATAAGCGCGGGAGTATTTTATGTAATTAGCCGCATATTTTGGGATGGATGCCAATTCTTCATCGGTTAGTTTCCGCGTTTTTTTTGCCGGCGATCCCATATACATATAGCCGCTTTCCAGGGTTTTTCCGGGAGGAACCAACGTGCCTGCAGCCACTATCACATCCGGCTCAATCACAACCTTATCTAAAATCGTTGCATTGATGCCAATCAGTACCCGGTCTTTGATGGTACATCCGTGAACCACGGCTCCATGCCCAACAGTAACTTCGTTGCCAATTATAGTCGGCCCGGTTTGATTCATTACGTGAATGCAGACGTTATCCTGCACATTACTTCGGTCTCCAATCTGAATGTAGTTCACATCCCCGCGAATGGTAACGTTGAACCAAACGCTGCTTTCGTTACCAAGGGTAACATCCCCGATGATATCGGCACTTGGAGCCACAAAGGCGGTTTCATCAAATTTGGGAGTACTCTTCAGAAATTCGTAGATCATGGATATGGCGGCTAGTACATTTTACATTTATATAAGATATGAATATCCAACATCCAATATCCATCACGGAATGATCAAGTTTTCATCCTTGGATATTAGATTTTCTGTTTTTCATATTTCGTTTGGCAGTATCGATACTAGTGAAGAATATTGAGATTAGCTCATCACATTCAACTAAGGCTTGATCTGCTTTTTTGTGTTCAAGTAAAGGTTTTTCTTTGATGATGGTTAGTGCAATGAATGACTCTCTGAGTTCTTTTAAACCGATTTTCATTTTATGTACAAAATCTTTTCTGGATTCTGCCGCTTGTGCCTCTCCATATATAAAAGCGGGTGCTGTTCCAGATCGTATTAATTGATTCTTGAAGTGTCTTCCCGTGTAATTTTTAGGAAGCATTTCAACAATTTTCATGATCAGGATGGCGAATTTCACAAGTCTGTTTTGCAGATCAAATTTTTGATTTTTCATGATACTATTCCTTGAATTATAAGTTAGAGGGAATATCCAATAACCAATATCCATCACGGAATGATGAAGTTGATAATCCCTGGATATTGAATATTCCGTATTGGTTATTGGATGTTCAAAAGAGTCCTTCACTCCTTAAGCTTACAAAATTATATCCCGCAACGATCACATGGTCATCTACCGGAATCCCAAACAGTTTTCCGCATTCGGCGATGCGCTTGGTGAGCTGAATATCGGCGGTAGAGGCTTTGTTATGTCCCGACGGGTGGTTGTGAATGAGGACGATGGAATTTGCTTCATTCAGCACGGCCTGACGCATAACCTCGGCTGTATCCACAATGGTTGCCGTTTTTCCGCCGTTGCTGATCTTGGAAAAGCCCATTAATTTTTTGGTGTTATCGAGAAAGCCGACGATAAAGGTTTCTTTAGTAAGATGACGGAGTTTTGGCGCAAAGTAGGCGTTTACATCTTCGGGGGAAGTGATCTGAATTTCTTCTCCCAAAGCGGCCACCTGCAACCGTCGGGCGAGTTCAAATGCTGCTTCCAGCGTGATGGCCTTCACTTTGGCAATACCGGGAATCACCTTCAGGGCCTGCCAGTCTTTGCGTACCAAATTGTGCAACCCGCCAAACTGATTGAGTAAGGCCTTGGCGGTATCAATGACGTTCATTTTTTTGGTGCCGGTGCGGATCAGGATGGCAAGGAGTTCGGAGTCGGAGAGGGCATCGGCGCCGTAATTCATAAGCTTTTCGCGAGGCTGCTCATCGGGGAGCATCTCTTTGACGGTGCGCTTGTGGAAATGTTCTACGGAAAAGGATTCTTCAAAATTCATGGCTCTAAGGTTGGTTTATTCTTTCTTAGTCAGAGCGATGAAAAGGCAATTCCTTACAGAATTTTTTTCGTTAATGGTGTAATAGTTATTCGTTATTGGAGAATGCGACCGTTACTCAAATAACGAATAACTATGGATGTTGTATACAACATCCATGCTTCGCTAAAGGCGAGATCCTTCGGGGGTACCCTCAGGATGACTGCTTTTTTTACGTCATCACTGCTTAATTATAAAGTCATTCTGAGGGTACCCCCGAAGAACCTTGCGTAGTTAGGCTGCGAATTTAGTCCCGGCTGGCAATCCAGTGCTTCGCAGATAGCCTCAAGAGTGGAAAACCGAATGGCTTTAGCTTTTCCTGTTTTCGGGATGGAAAGGTTAGACATGGTGACCTACTTCCTCCGAAAGCTCGGTAAGACTCATCTTCCGCTTGGCTAAGATCACGTTCAGGCAGAGGAAGGTAGATGAATCATATGGTTCGCATGAGGGATGAATAACTCAACTATAATATATTTTCGTTACAAAACGATGTTCTTGAGTATTTCCGACTATAGGAGAATAAAGTAAATTGAGGTCCTCTCGCGGCGAAGGCCTGAGATCTGATAGCGTGATTAGGAATCAACTGTTGATTTTAAGGCAGTACTTAGATTTCCGCCTTCACCGGAATGACCGTGGATGGGCAGGATGTGTAATTCGTCAAATGGCCGCATCAATTTACGTGCCCTGGATTACGACCTCATCTTTCTTCTCCTTCACAAGGAGAAGGACGCTTATAAGTATTTCATACTATGAAAAGATTTATTCGGCGAAACTATGTGTAATCCTCCGCTAGAATCAGCGAGCAAAAAGGAGGTGGATTCGACGTTATGTTTCACGCAAAGGCCCGCAGATGAAACGCAGAGCTGCGCGGGTGTGATGAGTGTAAATAATTAGCTCGGGAATTTTCTATTATATAAGAAAAGTCCTTTAGGGCCTTCAGAAAAAACTGGCGAGATTCAGATCTCCGTCTTCGCGGGTATGACCTTGGGAAAAAATATCCAATAACCAATATCCAACACGGAATACCCAAGTTTGTTCACTTGGGCGTTGGGAGTTCTGTGTTGGATGTTCGAGGTTCTACTCGGTCCCACCCATTAACGGTTCATTAAACGCACGGATGCTGGAGTTGGGCAATCCTTCCGGGTAATTATCCTTTACCATCTGGAGGGCATCGATCACCATTTTGAGGTGGAGTTCTTTGGAGTTTTGGTAGAATGACTGTGCATGTTCAGAAAGTTTGGGTTTTCCGTGGAGGGGCTTGTCACTTACGCAAAGAAGAGTAGCATGGGGAATACGATATCGAAAGCCATTGGTAGCTACGGTAGAAGATTCCATATCAATGGCAACGCTTCGGCTCATATGAATTTCTTCAACGGTGCGCGCTTTTGAGAATTCCCAGTTTCGGTTGGCTGTGGTGTACACGGTTCCAATACGGTGAGTCATTTCATTTTGGTCCATAACTTCCTGCATGTATCGGTTCAGGATGTAATTAGGCGAGATAGGGATTCCAATCGGGAAAAGGTCATCCAGTACTTTATCAGCGCGGTAATATCCGTTGGCAAGCACAAAATCGCCAATATCCTGGTGATTACGCAATCCACCGCAGTGACCGACCATCACCATGGCATCCGGTCGTAAAACGCCCACATGATCGGTAATGGTTTTAGCGTTAGATGGTCCCACCCCGATGTTCACCAATGTAAGGCCGGAGTTGTTCTCCATCTTGTGATGGTAGGCCGGCATCTGAACACCTCCACGGGCCGGTTTCTCGCAGTCGGGGAACATCTCCAGAAAAACTTCCACGTGCATATCATAATTGGTAAATAGAATGTATCGCTGAAAATCTTCTGGCTTGGTGCCGGTATAATGTTGCAGGCGGTCGAGGGAGATATCGATCCGTTCTGCGCGGAACAGGAACAGTTTCTTTTGGGTGATGTCCCAATCACTTTCATCCAAATTATCAAAGAGATCCGGATTATTCATTGCCAAGGCCTCCCGGGAAGGCTTTACAAATACTGTTGCACCATTATCCACCAACCGCTCAATTTCACGCTTCAAATACCAGCGGTATGCGGCGGGCTGAGCAAGCTCTCCATCTATGACAGGATTGTGCTTACTCCAGGTGCGCTCAACGATCAGCTTAGGATATTTTCCTGAAGCATAAATTTCTTCCATCAAATCGCACGCTTTAACAATAGCTTTTTTAAGTTCTTTCTCCGAGGAAAATTGATCTTTAACCAATTTGAGCGTTTCTGACATTTATGAAAAACCGTGATTTTAAATTTACAATTGAGCCGTGGGTCACCACGAATGAAGAACTTAAATATACGACGAATATCTTCAAACTTTTAAGTCGTAATATGAAGTTAGAGTCCGAGAGGAAAGAAGCCCGGTTTTCAATTATTGAGGCGCCCGAATGGATGAATGTGATTCCGCTTACTCCAGAAAATAAAGTCGTATTGGTAGAACAATATCGCTATGGCATTGAAGCGCCGACCCTGGAACTGCCCGGCGGCATGGTGGACCCCGGTGAAACCCATGACGAAACGGCCAAAAGGGAACTTTTGGAAGAAACCGGATTTGCGGGCGATGAATGGCATTATTTGGGAAGTGTAAGTTCAAATCCCGCTTTTTTGACAAACTATACACATCTATATGTAGTGAAAAACTGTCGTAAAATTCAGGAACAGAAATTAGATGGAAACGAACGCATCAACGTGCACCTACTGCCGCTGGATGATTTTCTGGAAATGGTGCAGGAAGGTACGGTTCACCATTCGTTAGTGGTGGCAGCTGTGGCAAAATTTTTACTGTGGGAACGTACTTCGGCTCGCTGAGGTGACAGGGGTTTTCAAGAAGCTTTCTCAAGCCGTTCGGCCAGCCACACCTTAATGATGGATTGACGTGTAACACCCAATCGTTTGGCTTCCTGATCCAAAAGTTCAACCATCCATAAAGGGATATCAACATTTACTCTTTTCAGATCCTGAGAAGAACGCTTGGCTTTTTTGATATCGAGCATCTAAGTGATATCCTCAGCGGGGTCAAATCTTTCATCAAATTCAGAGGCTTTCATAAAGTTCCATCTCCTCCTCGCGAGATCTTCGAATATGGTGGCTTTTACAATTCAATTAAAGTTAAAATAACGTGAGTTCGAGATAAGAACTAAGTTAAAAGGACAAAAATGGATGCTTGTGGGCACCCAAGCTTGTTCTTAACCCAATCCAGCATCCTGCGCCTGCACCATCGATCAGCCCATCCATTAGACGGATCTTGCAGCTATTCTAACATTCTTTATCTCGAATTCACGTTAAAATAGTAATGTCTGGTCGATTAGCTGAATCTGTGTTCTGTTAAATTAAGATACAATTGGTATAATCTCTTTCTTTAAAGAATCGCCAACTTCATCATAAGTTACTTCCAGTTCGTAGCGGTCTTGAAGCCGCAGCCAAAATTCAGGGGAGGTCTTTAGGGCAAGCCCAAAACGAATGGCAGTATCTCCGGTGATGGCGCGTTTCCCATTTACAATTTGGTTTATCCGATTGGCCGGTACTTTTATAATTCGGGCAAATTCACGTTGAGAGATGTTCATTGGATCCAAAAACTCTTCTTTTAACATCTCACCTGGGTGAACAGGAGCTAACTTTTTAATGATTTCCTAATTAATGATAATCTATAATTTCAACATTGAACGCATCACTGTCTTTCCATTCAAAACATATTCGCCATTGCTGATTGATGCGAATACTATGCTGCCCTTCACGGTCGCCTTTCAATCTCTCAAGTCGATTTCCGTGCGGAGAGCGCAGTTCTTCAAGTTCATTCATCAAATCGATCTGATCTTCGCTGAATGTCTTCTGGAATTTTCTTTGAATAATTTTGATTAAAGATCTTTTCAGTTTCTTTATCAGCGAAGGACTTTATCATAAGTATCTGTGTTACGTTACTCGTAACGATTTAGTATTCAATATTTATTTTTCCAATTAAAATGGATTGTAATTGTTTAAATAAACTAAGGGGACGTACACATTGTTAGGTATAAACGGGAGGTTCCTGCAGGCATTCCGAACGAGAAGGTGAGAAGGGATCCATCCCTATCCTCGTGCCTGTTACCTTGCGCCGGCACGGAGAACCACGGCTTTTCATCAACAAAATAAATCTACCATATCAACAGATCGGATCACAAAACTACTGAAACCGAACGATTCCCTTCTTACTTTCAGTTACCATATCCCATCAACAAAGAATAAATAAACTAACATTATGATTGAACAAGGCACAAAGGCGGATCTTGATTTCACAATAAAAGCTGTTCAAAACGGAGAAGAAAAAGAGATCAACTTCAAAGACCTGCTGGACAAGCCAACCATCGTATCTGTTTATATGAAGAACAACACCAGTGGCTGTGACCGGCAAACCAAAGACCTGGCCGATGAAGCTGAGTGGTTTACTGAAAAAGGATATAATCTCGTGGCCATAAGTAAAGACACTTGTGGTTCTCACAAACGCTATGCTGAAAAGCAAGACATCGATTTTACTCTCGTTTCAGATCCTGAGTATAAGTTTGCGGAAGCCACCGATTCTGTAGTTGAAAAAAAGATGTATGGAAAGACTTTTACGGGTCCCTCTCGTTCGGCCTTTGTTATTGATACAGATGGTACTATTTTGGGAACTATCAAAAAAGTGAATACCAAAGACCACGCCGGAGAGTTGAAAGAGCTGGTCGAACAATTGAATTAATCCCTGTTTTTACATGAAAAGTCTCGTAATTGTAGAGTCCCCTACGAAAACTAAAACCATCAAAAAATACCTGCCCGATGGGTATATAGTGGATTCCTCTATGGGTCACATTCGTGACCTCCCTTCCTCTGCCAAAGAAATTCCCGCCAAATATAAAAAAGAGAGCTGGTCGAATTTAGGCATCAATGTGGACGACCGTTTTGATCCCTTGTATGTGATTCCGTCTTCAAAAAAGAAAGTGGTCACGAGACTCAAGAAATTGCTCAAAGATGCAGATGAATTAATCCTCGCTACGGATGAGGATCGTGAGGGAGAAGCAATTTCATGGCACTTACTTGAGATCCTGAAGCCCAAAGTTCCGGTGAAGCGCATGGTGTTTCGTGAGATTACCAAAGAAGCCGTATTGAATGCTCTTGAAAATACCCGCGATATTGACATGAACTTAGTTCATGCCCAGGAAACACGACGCATTTTGGATCGCCTGGCAGGATATACTGTTTCGCCATTGTTGTGGAAAAAGATCTCCCCCGGTCTTTCAGCAGGGCGTGTACAATCGGTAGCTGTTGAGTTCCTTGTTGAACGCGAACGCGAACGCATGAAGTTCAAAAGCGCGACCTATTATGATTTGAAGGCACAGCTTCATAAAGAAAGAGATAAAGACAAGTTTGATGCGGATCTCACACATCTCAACGGAAAGCGCCTGGCCAGCGGTAAAGATTTTGATGAAAATACCGGCAAGCTCAAGAAACCTGATTCCGTTGTTTTGCTGGATGAGGCTAAAGCCAAGGATCTGGTTGATGATCTGAAAGAAGCCAACTGGTCAGTCATTAATGTGGATGTAAAAACGCAGAAGCGAAATCCATCTCCTCCATTTATTACCTCGACACTTCAGCAGGAAGCCAACCGTAAATTCGGTTTCTCTGCACGCGACACGATGAGTGTGGCTCAGAAATTATATGAAAAAGGTTTTATCACCTATATGCGTACCGATTCCACCCAACTATCGGGGCAGGCGATTGGAGCAGCCCGCGATGCGGTGACTGAGGAATATGGCGAAGAATATTTATTTGAGCGAGTCAGAAATTACAGTAAGAAAGGGAAGTCGGCACAGGAAGCTCACGAGGCTATTCGTCCTTCAGGATCAAGATTTGTGAAACCTGATAAAGCGGGATTACGTGATCGTGAATTTAAATTATACGACCTGATCTGGAAGCGAACTATTGCTACCCAGATGGCAGAAGCCGAGTTGGAGTTCACCAACGTGACCATCCGTGCTGCCAATAATGGAACGGATGCTGATTTCCGTGCAAGCGGTAAAAAGATCTTATTTCCGGGATTTTTCCGTGCGTACGTGGAAGGAAGCGATGATCCGGAAGCGGCACTGGAAAATCAGGAAAACTTTCTTCCTGCAATGAACGAAGGCGATGCAACCGCTCTGGATGACCTGAATTTCGTGAGTCATGAAACCAAGCCGCCGGCACGATTTACCGAAGCTACCTTGGTTAAAGAACTGGAGAAACGCGGTGTTGGCCGGCCAAGTACCTACGCCTCCATTATCAGTACCATTCAGGATCGCGGATATGCCAAAAGTGAAGGAAAAATGCTGATCCCTACTTTTACCGCTTTTGCAGTTTCATCTCTTCTTGAAAAACATTTTCCTGATCTGGTGAACAGTGATTTTACTTCTGCACTGGAAGACAAGCTGGATGCAGTAGCAGCAGGAACTCAGGATCCTGTTAAATATCTTGACGACTATTATAAAGGTGAAAATGGCCTTAAAGCCAAAGTAGATACCCAGGAAGATAAGATCGATCCCCAGGAAGCTAAATTGCTGGATCTGCCACTGGACGGGCTTGAAGGAATAAAAGTAGCGGTTGGAAGGTTTGGACCATATGCCCGTATGGAAAAGAATGGTGAGGATGTAACCACATCGCTGCCAAACGACATGGATCCGAGCGACATCACCAAGGAAAAGCTTGAAGAGCTGATCAAGATATCGGAGG
This sequence comes from Gracilimonas sp., assembly GCA_022450045.1. GTDB lineage: Bacteria > Bacteroidota > Rhodothermia > Balneolales > Balneolaceae > Gracilimonas. Next base: position 23,505 of record JAKURD010000017.1, read on the forward strand.
AAGAGGACAAGCCAATCGGGGAAGATCCTAAAACCGGTGATCCAATTTTCTTGCTATCGGGAAGATATGGCCCTTATGTTCAGCGGGGTGAAGTGACAGAAGAAAATAAAAAACCGAAGCGCGTTTCCCTGCTAAAAGGCATGGAGCCCAAAGATGTGGATCTGGATCTGGCACTGCAATTATTAGAGCTTCCGCGTGCATTGGGAGAGCATCCTGAAGATGGTAAAGTGGTAAAAGCAGGTGTTGGTCGTTATGGCCCTTTTGTGGTTCACGACGGAAAATTCAAGTCCATTCCTAAATCGGACAGCGTATTGGATATTGAGCTTGACCGTGCAGTTGAACTGCTGAAGCAAAAGTCGAACTCACGCCGGGGAAGCAACGAGATCAAAGACCTTGGAAAACATCCCGAAACAGACAAACCGATCAAAGTTATGACCGGTCGATATGGCCCTTATATCAAACATGGGAAAAAGAATATCAGCTTGCCGAAGGACGAGACCCCGGAGGATTTTACCATGGATAAAGCGGTGGAGTTGATCAAGGAAAAAGGGAAGTAGGCTGCAGAAGAACGAAGAGGTCATTTTGAGGTTCTCCCGAAAAGATCTTTACACGCTTTTAAAGCACTGTATCGAAGTTATCCCGTAAAGATTCTTTGTTCCGGGAATTCGGAATCAGAATGACGGTGGGTTTAATATTTTTTTTGTAGATTTATATTCACTACTGTCAAAAATCCAAAGACAGCTTTAAGATCCATGCAAAAACGCAGCGATTTTTATTTTAAATATCCGCCGAATATCCACGAGTTGGATCTGGCCACGATGGTGAATATGTATCGCAGCCGGGGTGAGCCCCGTAAGGCCGGTCCGGGACAACAGTTTGCCTGTGCCAAAGATGGCCATTTGTTAAGAGAAGCAAAGTGGTGGTTTGGGCTGTACTATTCTCAAAAAACCTGGGATGAACTGCTTACTAAAGGCAGTGAAGGATTTCCGCTTACCGATGTAGAACTGAATGTATTAGGTATGGTATATATGAGTGAAGATGAGCCGCCACATCGCGAATATGTGGAGAAAAATTCTGGAGTCACTGAAAAGCTTGCGTACCTGATCGTAAACGACCTACGCTCATTTGGTTTTTTAAACGAGGATGACAGTGGTTTTTTGCGAATCCCGCCAAGGGGAGAAAAAGCATTGCATGGAATTGCCCGGCGCATCTACGAAAAACGATTTATGCCGGAAATGCTTAGGACATTCACTCCCGAAGACGAGCCTAAAATTGAGCAAGCCCAAAAAGAAGACAAAGAACAAACAAGTTTATTTTAGCTCCTCCTGACTTGAAGTTATTTCGGCATAATGATCTCGACTACAAATTTGCCCGGTATCCTAAAACCTCTAATCGATCGCTGAGAGCCTGGAGCGCCGCTGAAGAATATGTTTTGCAGAAGATTGAGGAGTTAGAGCTTAGCTCAGAAAAGATCGTCATTTATAATGACCGCTTCGGCTTCTTAAGCTGCATTTTGAATGAGCATATGCCGCTGGTGATGGTGCATCGGAAAAGTCAGCAGCGATCCATTGAGCAAAATATGAATCTCAATAAGCTGGAATGGGATCGGGAAAGGCAGTTTTCTCCACTACCTGAATTGCCGGAAAAAGTGGACGTCGGGATCATCAACATTCCAAAAACCATGGACTTGTTTGAGCTGTATCTGAATCACCTTTCAAGATCGCTTTCTGAGCAAGGTATGGTGATCTGTTCGTTCATGACAAAATATTTTTCTCCCCAAATGTTGAGCATAGCCGGGGAGTATTTTGAGGATGTGGAACAAAGCCTTGCTCGCAAGAAGTCACGTTTGCTGATCCTGAAGAATAAAACCGAAAGACCGGCGAAAAAGCTTATTCATACGATCCCTTTTGCTTTTGAGGGAGAGGGAAAGGAAGAGCTTCAACAGTATTTCGGGGTCTTCTCAAGCGGAAATATTGATTATGCTACACAGTTTTTGATCGAGCACTTAACACTTAAGGATGATGATAAAAAGATGATGGATCTTGCTTCGGGGAATGGGGTGATTGCAAGGGCCATTCAGCTTAAAGATCCTGAAGCTGAGATTCACTTAATGGATGATTCAATATTGGCAGTCGAATCCTCCAAGTTAAACCTTGATCTCGCTAATACGAACTTTCATTGGGATGATACACTGAAGGATTTTGAAGTAAATTCATTTGATCTGGTGGTTTCAAATCCGCCATTTCATTTTGGAAATGAAACGAATATTGAAGTATCGTTGGGGTTATTTCAGGAAGTAGCCAACATCCTGAAACCGGGTGGGCGGTTTATCTGTGTGGCCAACAGGCATCTGAATTATAAAACCCATCTCGTGAAGAATTTTAGCAAGGTGAAGATCATCAATCAAAATAAAAAATACGTGCTGTATGAATGCAAATTAACGTGAGTTCGGAATAAAGAATGTTATAATAGCTGCAAGATCCATCTGAAGGAAACCCCGTCTGATGGATGGGCCTGATCGGTGATACTGACGCAGGATGTTGGATTAGGATACGAACAAGCTTAGGGTCCCCAAATCAAACAAACGGTCAGATGGACTTGGAGCCATCGGACCGGGAGGAAGGGACGAATTCGACCTGACGTACCTGGAGCCGTCAGGCCGTGCCTCAAAGGCTTTAGCGAGGATAATTATATCGAACGACGTAACATTATCAGACAGGTGATTTTAGCCACCAAGGGTTTTTTTGAACGTACAAAATAATCAGGCACTTTCTTTGATGGCTTCGGCAACGCGCTGAGGTACACGTTCATCAAAAGGACTTGGTATGACTTTCTCTGCTGATACAACTTCTACACAATCTGCTATAGCTTTTGCTGCAGTGATAAACATTTTAGTGGTTAGCTTGGTGAGCCGTGCATCGAGTGCTCCGCGGAATAAACCCGGAAACGCAAGTACGTTATTGATTTGGTTAGGGAAATCGGATCGCCCAGTGGCAACTACAGAAGCACCTACTTCAAGGGCATCATCCGGCATGATCTCAGGGATCGGATTGGACATGGCAAAGATCATTGGGTCTTTGTTCATGCTTTTCACCATTTCTTTAGAAAGTACATTCGGTACGGAAACCCCAATGAATACATCCATATCTTTAACAGCATCTTCCAGGCTGCCTTTGCGCATTTGCTTATTGGTGATAGCTGCCATTTTTTGTTTTGTATCATTCAGGCTGTTACGGCCCTTGTAAATGATTCCACGGCTGTCACACATGATCACATCTTTTACCCCGGCTTCGAAAAGCAGCTTAACAATGGCAACTCCGGCAGCTCCGGCTCCGTTTATGATCACCTGAAGTTCTTCCATCTTTTTGTGAGTGATCTTCAGCGCATTATATATGCCGGCCAGGGTAACGATCGCAGTTCCATGTTGGTCGTCATGAAAAACGGGAATGTCTAATTCTTCTTTTAATCGGCGTTCGATCTCAAAACAACGGGGAGCTGAAATATCTTCCAGGTTGATCCCGCCAAACCCTGGTGCTATATTTTTCACGGTTCGGATGATCTCATCGGTATCCTGGGTATCCAATACGATAGGCATAGCATCTACGCCTGCAAATTTTTTGAAAAGGACAGCTTTCCCTTCCATAACAGGGAGCGAAGCTTCTGGGCCGATATTACCGAGGCCGAGTACGGCTGAGCCGTCACTTACCACCGCCACCATATTTCCTTTCGTGGTGTACTGGTATGCCTTTTCCTTATCGACTGCGATCTCTTCGCAGGGCCTTGCCACTCCCGGAGTGTATGCAATACTCAGGTCGTCTTTGGTTTCAAGCGGCATTTTTGGTTCAATGGAGATCTTGCCTTTATACTTTTTATGGGCTTCGATGGCTAATTTAGCGTAGTCTTTCTTCGACATGGGAGATATGTGTTAAGGAGTCCTTGAATATAAGACGCCTAAATTCTTTGCTTTAATTATTTATGTAAAATTCCTTCCAACAAAAAAGGCGTTGCAACTTGCAACGCCTTAAATGATTTGCTAAAAATAAGAAATTATTCGCTCAACATTGAAGCTACATCGAAAGAATTATTCTCTCTGTTGATGTCTGCCAATCGTTGGCTGGGATCAATAGTGATCTGTTTGATCTCGGAAGCGGGTTTGTCAATGGTGAAATTGTACTCAGGATCAACCCAAGGCCAGTCTTCCAGCACGGTACGCTCCATGTTGTTTTCAGCTGGCTTCTCACCGCGCATCATGCGCAACGGGATGTAGTACAATTCACTGCTTCCATCGGCATATTCAACCACAATATCGAGAGGCATAGGCATGAGTTCGATCCGCTCAAGATTAACAACAGTTTTGTCATTATCACCAAGAACCGATTCAAGACCATAGTCGATGGTTTTGGTTGTCTGAACGAAGTATTCATAATACCAATCCAGGATCATACCTGATTCTTTTTCCATGATCTGAATAAAATCAAGATCAGTTGGGTGTTTTAACTTCCATTCTTCATGATAGCTAAGCATGCCTTTTCGGAACGCCTCTTCACCAATTACATAGCTCAGCTGTGCCAGGAAAACGGCTCCTTTGGAATACGCTGCCACGCTGTAGGCACGATTTGTGTTATAGTGGTCGGCATGTGTGGTCAAAGGTTCTTCCAGGTCGCTTTTCACAATAAACTGATAGCCACGGTAGGAGCCGGCATAAGGAAAGTCGGATCCCCGATCAAACAAGTGATTCATAGTCTCAGCGGATGCAAAACTGGTGAAGCCTTCATCCATCCACTCATGTAAGCTTTCGTTGGTGGCCAGTACGTTTTGAAACCAGCTGTGATACATCTCGTGAACCATCACTCCGACTAAACTTCCAAGGCTGCGACCACCGGTGATGAGTGTTCCCATAGGATATTCCATACCGCCATCACCGCCCTGCAGGTTGGTATATTGCGGATAGGGATATTCACCAAAATGCTCGTTGGCATATTCAAAAGCCCGGATGGTGTAATTGACCAGCTCTTCCCAGTTTTTGGTGTACTGCGCATTCTCTTCATCCGAAGCGCCTTCAACTACAGCCGGCTGCTGATATAAAAAATGCAGTTTTGGTCCGTCGGGAACCTGAGCTGTTACATGTTTGAAATCAGGATCAGCTCCCCAAAAGAAGTCGATCACATTCTCGGCTTTGAAGTACCAGGTCATTTTATCACCGGAAGGGCGGTTTACGGCAGCTCCTTCCTCTTCGTATCCATATCCGATCTCATTAGGGTTTTGCAGAGTTCCGGTTCCACCAAGTACATAATCCTGATCAATGGTGATCTTTACATCAAATTCACCGAATGGCCCGTGAAATTCACGCCCCACATATTCATTGGGATGCCATCCCTGATGGTCGTACTCAGCAAGTTTCGGGTACCATTGACTCATGGAAAATTCAACACCTTCAGCATTATTCCATCCGGAACGTCGGATTTGAAGGGGAACCTGGGCATCCCACTCCATTTTGAAGGTCACGGTTTCGCCGGGCTTAATAGATTCATTAAGATCTACGACCAACACTGTTCCGTCCACTTCATAATTAACGACGGTTCCGTTTTGGGTAAGAGAACGCACTCTCTGGTAGCCGATCTCATCCTCCTCCAAATGGTAGATTCGGTCGCGAACACGGCTGTCGGGATCCTGAATAGTCCTGGACCGCACATCCATCATACTGCCGGGCTGAAAGGCATTGAAGTAGAGATGGTAGTACACACGGTCTAAAACATCCGGAGAATTGTTGGTGTATTCAAGAGTTTGGTTGCCGGCATACTGATGATTTTCAGCATCCATATTGATCTCCATGGTGTAATCGACATGCTGCTGCCAGTAATCCCGGTCTTGGGCCTGGAGCATAGGTATGGTAAAAAGTGTTGTGAGTAGTAGCGTTAGTAGGTTTTTCATGTTTGATATGTTCCGTTAATTAAAAACTATTCCTGCTGGCGAAGGCCCTGCTTAATGTTGCTTCGTCTATAAATTCCAGTTCGGTTCCCATTGGGATACCATAAGCAATACGAGTCACCTTTACTTCATATTGCTTCAGCAATTTGTTGATGTAATAGGAAGTAGCCTCCCCTTCCGCGTCGGGATTCAATGCCAGTATGATCTCGTTGATCTGATCATCTTCCCCAACCCGCTTCAGCAATTCCTGAATGCGAAGTTTATCCGGCCCGATGTTATCCATCGGAGAGATCACCCCGCCAAGCACATGATATCGCCCCCGGAATTCATTCGATTTCTCGATGATATAGACATCGTTGAATTCCTCCACCACGCAAATGGCAGAGGGATCACGTTTAGGGTTATCGCAAATTTTACAAGGGTCGGAATCACTTACATTGCCACATATGGAACAGCGGGTAACTTTTTCCTTAAGGTCAACAATGGCCTGAGCGAGTTTGAATGCGTAATCATCATTTTGTTTAAGAAGATGAATAGCAATACGCTGGGCCGATTTTCGTCCTGTTCCGGGCAATTTGGCGAGCTGTTCAATAGCCCGCTCTAAAAATTCTGAGGTTATCTGCATTTATAATGTTAAGTGTTAAATGCATAAATGTTAAATGAGGGCACCCATTTAACATTTAAAACTGAGGCATTTAAAATTACTAAAGTCCAAATTTTGACATATCCATTCCGGGGATTCCGCCGCCGGGCATCATATTCTTATACATGTCCTGCATTTTTTCCTTAGATGCCGCCTCGGCTTTTTCGAGGGCTTTATTCACACCGGCCACGATCAGGTCTTCCAGCATTTCTTTATCAGAAGGGTCCACCACATCGTTATCCATTTTTATGGAAATGATCTGCTTATTGCCGTTGGCTTTCACTTTCACCATGCCGCCACCGGCTTCAGCCTCCACAATAACTTCATTCAACCCTTTCTGGGCTTCCTGCATTTTAGTTTGCATTTCCTGAATTTTGCCGAACATATCGGCCATATTAAAGTCACTCATAATTCTAAATTAGATTGATTGTTTCAATGAAAACCTGTGAGCATCTAAAACTTCACAGCGTTAATTTATTCTTTTTTTTAAGCTCTCAGCAGTCAGGCATCAGCTTTCAGCTTGTAAGCGCTGACGGCTGATAGCTGGCGTCTGACAGCTAATTAATACTCAAGTTCTGCCCCAAATATCTCCACAATATCACGGATGATAGGGTCTTTTTGTTGTATTTGCTTAAAGCGTTCATATACGCTCATGGGTTTGTCCTTTTCATCGGGTTCGCCTACGGAGATATTAAAACGCAGCACACTCCCTGTAAATTCCTTTAGTTTTATCTGAAGATCGGTGCTTTGTTCGTTAAGCATTTTTTGGGCAAAAGAGCTTTCACACTCCAGATACAACTCCCCGCCTTTTACTTTCAATACTTTCACGCGTTCCATCTGGAGGTGAAGCAGCATGGGGAAATCACCTTTTAATGAATTCACATATTCCTCCCACTTTTCCCGAACAAATTCGGTTGTGAGTTTTGCGTGTGAAGCTTCCTCTTTGTTTTGTCGGGAAGCAGATTCTGCAATAGCTGGCTCGGTTTTTTGAATCGGTTTTTGGGAGGCTTTGACCTTTTTGGAAAGGCTCGTCGCCAAAGCCGGAGCTCCCATATCAAAATCATCCTCTTCTTCTACATCCTGATCATAAGAAGCCTCTTCATCCTCCGGTTCTTCGGAATCTTGCACCGAAAGCTCAGGTTCATCTGCTTCCTGTTCTTCTTTTTGAACACCATTTGAGTCCCCGTTATTTTGGCTTTGCGGAGAAGTTGAATCGGTTTTGGTCGCTCCGTTTTTTTGGAGTGAACTGTTTTGAGAAGTACTTACGAAGTTACCGAAGTTTTTTTTTAATTCCTGAAGACCTTTAAGCAGCTCAGACAACTGCTCAGATTGCTCCATATGTATAAGCTTGAGCAAGGTGATTTCAAACTGAATTCGGGGCTGACTCGCATCCTTTAGCTTGATCTGGGCTTCACTGATGATGTGCAGCATCCGCATCAAGTCCTCCCTCGAAAAATTCTTTGCGGTTTGCAGGTAGCGTTTCTTGGTTTCTTCCGATTCCTCCACCAGATAAAGCTGAGAACTTTCGTGGGCGATATACAAATTCCGTAAGTGCTCGGTCAGCCCGATCAAATATTCCTGAATATCATAACCTTCCTGCAGCAGGGTGTTGATGAGCTCCAGCCCCTTATCGGCATCGTGTTCCTTCACACACTCCATAAACTGGAACAGACGTTCGGTTCCCACCACATTCAGCGCCTGTAACAATTCATTATGGGTGATGGTTTCCCCGCAAAAAGCGATCGCCTGATCCATTAGTCCGAGCGCATCTCGCAAAGCTCCATCAGCTTTTTTGGCAATTACGTGAAGCGATTCTTCATCTATGGAAATATCTTCATCGAGAGAAATTTTTCGGAGCCGCTGTACGATCTCATCCACAGAGATACGCTTAAAATCGAAGCGTTGTACGCGAGATAAAATGGTGGGAAGAACCTTATGAGGCTCTGTCGTCGCAAAAATAAAAATAGCGTGCTCGGGCGGTTCTTCCAGCGTTTTCAGCAGTGCGTTGAATGCCGCCTTACTGAGCATATGAACCTCATCCACGATGAACACTTTGTAGCGGCCGTTTTGAGGCGGAATGCGAACGCTTTCCCGAAGGTGATGCACATCATCCACCTTGTTGTTGGAGGCAGCATCCATCTCTACAATGTTCAGTGTTTGATTCAGCGACTCGCCATCCACGCTGGTATCAATTTCATTGATGGTACGGGCAAGCACCCGGGCCATAGTGGTTTTTCCTACACCGCGCGGACCGCAAAACATATAGGCGTGAGAAAGCCGTCCTTGTTTGATGGCATTCTTTATGGTGCTGCTCACATGTTCCTGCGATACAATATCCTCAAAAGAAGTCGGCCGGTATTTTCGGGTAAGTGCGCGGTAGGTTTCTGACATGGATAAACTCATTTTACAATCAAAACAATGTACAAAATATGAGGTAAAAAATTAGGAGGAAAAGGGAAGGAAATTTTGTCCGGCTCTTGAAACTGTAGGTGTAACTTTGGACTAAACGGCGTGGCATTCAACATTTTTATATAGCAAAATGACCGGGTTTACAAAACAGCTTCGTATTTGAAAGTAAATAAGAATGTTAAGTTCAAAAAAACAAATGAAGATTAAACAACTTACTATATTGCTAATTCTAATTTTCACCTCTTGCAGTAATTCACCAACAAATTCCTCTAACCAAACAGCTCCTGCCTTATCGGCGGTGATAGATTATTCTCCGGTTTCACCTGAGGTTGGGACGCAAGTTTCCCTGGATGCAATAGGTTCACAAGATGATCAGAACATCGGCTATGATGTGAACTGGTCATTTACGGGTAAACCGTCCGGAAGCTCGGCTTCTATAACCGGAAGTACGCAGGAAAATGCTTCTTTTACTCCGGATGTTGCAGGTGATTATGTTGTGGAATTGGAAATAAGTAATTCCTCAGAAAGTGTCTCCGATACAGAAACAACAACTATTACGGTTACCCCTATTAATCAGAGTGCCATTGAGTTAAGCGGTACAATAAGTAGTGATTCGACATTGACAGATATTTTTTCTGATCCATCAGAACCAGACTATATGGTTACAGGAAACCTGGATATTGAGGCGGTGTTGACGATTGACCCGGGTGTTGTAATTCACGTACAGCAAGATCTTGGAATAGATATAAATGGAAGTGGGATACTAAAAGCTGACGGTGAAACTGACAATAAGATCGTTATTACAGGGGAAGATCAATCAGCGAATGGTTTCTGGCGGGGATTAAATGTTTACTCTAACTCTGTCGAGAATTCAATCAGTAATGCGGAGATCAGTTACGGTGGCAGTATCTCAGCAGGCACTTACTTTGAGTCTGCAACTATAACGATAGACCGTGCCAAGCTGCAGCTTTCATATGTTACAATTTCAAATAGCGGAGGATATGGAATTCAAACACGTAGGGACGAATCTGAATTTCCTATGCAGGATATGACTTTCGAGACAAATGATCTAGGACATGCTTACATACACACCGATCAAATGGGATATTTTGACAATGGGAGTATGTTTGACGGCGGATATGTGTTTGTATATAGTGGCGACACTTCATCTGATATGAATATTGCAAACTTAAATGGAGCTAAGTATCAGATCATGACGAAATCTGATTTCGAACATTCTGTAACTATTGAACAGGGAACTGAGTTTGAATTTGCAGCAGATGCAGGTTTGGATATCAATAGCGGGGCAGTAATTATAGCTCAGGGTACGGCATCAGAGAAGATCGTATTTACAGGTGTAAGTAAAGTACCGGGAGCCTGGAAAGGAATCTATATCGGTTCAAACTCTGTAGATAATATTCTTGAGCATGTTGACATCAGTTACGGGGGAAGCAGTGAAAACAGAACCTATTTTGATAAAAGTAATATGGTTATAGATCTTGCCAAAGTAACTCTGCGTAATGTCTCCATATCGGGAAGTGATGGATATGGAATTGAAACCAGAAGAGATGGGTCAACCTTTAATATTGAAAACAGTTCATTCAGTGATAATGAATTCTCGGATATGTATATCCATCCAACTCAAGTTGGGTTTATTGATGATCAAACCAATTTTAATGGGGGAGATGTAGAAGTTTATTCAGGAGATACCGAAGACTCTGGTTCGGTAACGTGGAGCAAATTGAATAACGGAACCTATTATTTTTCACAAACAGTGACCATCGAAAATGAGGTAACCATTGACGCCGGAGCTTATTTTGAAATGGGAACGGATGTGAACTTGATCGTTTCAGGTTCTACAACTGGAGGGGCAAGTGTAATTGAAGCAGTAGGTTCAGCTGCAGATCCAATAACATTCACCGGAAGGTCAAAAGTGAAAGGTGCATGGGGTGGCATTAGGATCTCTTCAGCATCTGTGGATAATATCATGGATCATGTTTTAATTGAATATGGCGGAGGTAAAGATCTTGCGACTTATATGGATGCAGGAAACCTTGGGGTTTATAATGATGGTTATCTGACACTTTCAAACTCCTTTATAGAAAACAGCGCCAATTATGGAGTGATTGTCAGAACCGGTCGCGATGCACAACTCAACGGGAGCAACATAAGTTATTCAAATAACGATAATGACAATCTATACAACTATTAGCGGCTAATACTCTTACTATTTGTTATAAAAAAAGGGCATCAGTTAGATCTGATGCCCTTTTATATTCTTAATGAATTTGAGTATGAAAAAGATCGCTATCGGATGGTGAAGGAATCCCCTTCTTTCAATAATTTAAAATTCACGCCGGTATTTCCCGGTTTTCGAATGGCTTGCATAAAATCATTTTCCGGTTCGTACATGCCATCGTCAGCGAGGGGGAAGGTTCCGAAATGCATTCCGAAACTGATTTGCGCTCCCACATCTTTATGAACCTGAATAGCCTCTTCAGGATTGACATGCATTGGCTTCATAAACCATCTTGGTTGGTACGCTCCGATGGGTATCAGGCCAACTTTGATAGTGGGGTGTTTTTGCCGGATCTTCCTAAAAAATTCGCCGTAACCGGTATCGCCGGCAAAATAAACGTCCCCTGCCGGGGTGTCTATCACATATCCTGACCACAGTGTTTTGTTGCGGTCAAATAAGCCCCGGGCTGAAAAGTGCTGTGCCTCTACGGAATGAACCGTGATGTCGCTGTCAACGATCTTTGATTCCCACCAATCCAGATCATTAGTATATCTAACGAGTGATCGCTTTAAAAGCTGGCCAACACCAAGCGGGGTGATGAACTGAGGACGAAATCGTTTGTCCAGCTTCTTGATGGTTTCAAGATCTAAATGGTCGTAGTGATTATGACTGATCAAAACGACATCAATTTTCGGAAGGTCTTCAAATTTTATTCCGGGCGGCCGAAATCGTTTTGGCCCGATAAAACTAACGGGACTTACACGATCACTCCAAACCGGATCGGTCAAAATGTTGACTCCGGCAGCTTGTATCAGAAAGGTAGAATGATTGACGTAAGTAATCACCATTCCCTTCGTTATATTATCTGCCGGTTTTTCAGCAAAAGTAACTTCTTGTTCAGGGATCTCTACCCATTCACCCTGATCGCGCTGCAGGTACCATTTCATTACATCAAAGAAGCTTTTGGAAGGCACATTACCGGAGTTTTCAAAGGTAGTTCCGTTAAAGTGGTCGGAGGTTGGACCTTTATATCCCGGCTTTGAAACCATCCATCCCGCTGACGTAATAGTTACTGCAGCAATAAGCAGCAGTGAAATGATCCAAAGCATAATTTTTATAAATAGATTCATGCCAAATTGTTTTAATAAAAGATAAACCCATTATAGGTTTTCTATGGTTCAATTAACGAGTAAAGGCGCATTGCAATGCGCCTTTGCATATCTATTATAATCGTACAAACGAATTACGGTAATTAAAATAGTTTCTACAATTACGATTTTTTAAGATGTTTATTAAAGAATTCGAAGATGCGGCGGTATTCATCATACCAGGCATCTTCGTCCCGGAAACTGTGTCGTTCAGTAGGATATATCATCATCTCGAAATCCTCATTTCCTGTCTGTATCAAGCGTTCGATGTAGTGTACAGCATCCTGAAAGCCGACGTTGTTATCGATCAGCCCGTGCAATAAAATAACGGGTCTTTGGAGTGAATCGGCATAGGTTACCGGCGAGCTGCGCTCGTAGTGAAGCGAATCTTCATCAGGTTTGCCAAGCCGGGGCAGGGTATAACCCGGATTGGCATAATAATAATTCTCCCAGTTCGTAACCGAGCGTAACCCCGCCGCCGCATCAAATTTATCGGGGGAAACACCCACGGCATAAAGCGCCATAAAACCACCGTAGCTGCCGCCGTAAATTCCAACACGAGAGGTGTCTGCCTTTTCATAGTTGTCAGCGAGGAATGCGAGCCCGTCTTCGATGTCCTCAGTTTCATATTTACCCATCCAGTTGGTTACATCTTCACGGAACTTTCGGCCATAACCTGTACTGTGGCGATAATCAACTTCGATCACATAATAGCCCTGATGGGTTAAATACTGATGAAACATGTATTCTCTCCAGTAATTATTCGACCATCCTTTATATACATTTTGAAGAGATCCCGCTCCGTGTACAAAAACTACCACAGGGTTTCCGTTTGGATTTCTTTTCTCAGGCTTCAATACCGACATGGATAAATCAGTACTTCCGTCTCTTCCCGTAAATCGTATGTAATCCTCTTCCTGCCAGTCGTATTCGTAAAACGCTTCCGGCACTGAATTTGTGAGCTGAACTTCTCTGAGCGGAATTACGGTATCCACAACATGCAGGTCAAAGGGTTCATTGAAGAACGTTTTGTTATAGACGATAAACCTTCGGTCAGGACTCATTCTGAAATCTCTCCGATATCCTTCTTCAGCAGTAAGTTTTGTAGGCAGGTTTTGAATGATGTCCAGTTTATAGAGGTGAATTTCACCAGGGTCCACTTCACTTGTTGCCATTGCAATGGTACGTTCATCGATCCATGAAGCCCAAGGAATGTCATACTCTCCAAAAGTATGCTGCTTAAAACCGGAGCCATCAGGATTCACCGTATAAATATGGTTCCATCCGTCTTGCTCACTTTGAAACATCAGCCTGTCTGTAGCCGGGGCGAATTCCATATTGGTGTTATACATCCATCCTTTTGTAGAATCTTCAAATAAAATGTTGGAAGAAAGATCTTCCATGTTGAAAATGGTGATAGTTCGTCTCTTTTGCGGGGGGTCAGTAGCATCAATGGCTACAAACTTTCCGGAGGCGCTGACATCAACACCTAAATATCCGTGATGATCAAAGATCTCGGTAACACCACCGGAATCAATGGAAGCAATAGAAATGATGCGACTCGGTATTCCTCTTCGGGTGGCACCTGTCTCTACCAATGTTCCGGCATATTCGGGGAAGTAATACTCTTCATATTCAGAAGTATCCCATTGGCTGAGTACGATCTTATCTCCGGCCCAGCCTGCCACGCTGTAATTTGGTTCATCATCTTTTTTATTTGTTACCTGTTTGATGTAGGCTTCTTCCACACCTGATATCCAAACATCCCCATTTTGCACAAAGGCGAATTTTGTTCCATTAGGATTCCAAACCGGGTTGTAATCAAAACCTTTGGAAGCTACCACAAGCCGCTCGTTCTCAAAATCAGCATCAGCCAGCATCAGATCACCGGATTCAGTGTATAATAGCTTCGTACCATCGGGGGAAAGCTGATAATTTCGGACAATATCTTTAGGAGCTTTCTTTTGATTTTTTCCGCTTAACCCAACCTGAAAAAGTTCAGTACTTGAAGTTGCAGAATCACTCCAATTGAAATAGATGGTTTTACCATCCGGCGAAAAGTGAGAGAAAGATGGACGGGTCCCCGGTATAAAAGTTTCATGAAAGATATCCTTCATGGTCAATTTATCAGGAAATTGTTGAGCAGTGACTTCAATTCCAGCAAAAAGCATTAAGAAAATAACGGTAACGAATTTTTTCATAAGTGAAAGATAAATAGGGGTGAATATATTTTAGGACTCTATTGGTCTGAGAATAAAAATTTTGAAGGAGAAAAATTGCAAAAATTAGTATTCAGCATCCACATCAAAATTGTATAAGCATCTGTTGTTATTAGGCATTTCTGGAAACGACTGAAGGCGTATATTTGGTCAAACATTAATTAGTAAGAAAACAATGAAAACTTCAGTATTAAACATTGACGGAATGGGATGTTCAGGCTGCGTGAATACCGTGGAAAATACACTTGCATCTCTCCCCGGAGTGAAAACTGCTATTGCCAATCTCGAAACAGGAATCGCCGAAGTAAATTTTGACGAAAATGAAGTAAAGGAAGAAGACTTCAAAAAAGCGGTGGAAGAAGCCGGCTACACCATGACCGGAATACAGGGATAATTTATGAAAAAGGCCACGTTACAAATTGATGGAATGCATTGCTCCGGCTGCGTTAATGCAGTGGACAAACAGCTGGAGTCGCTGGAAGGGGTGAAGTCGGCACAGGTAAATCTGGCTACGGAATCCGCTATTGTGGAATATGAAGGCGAGATCAGCATGGATGATTTTGCTGAAGTAATATCCAGGGGCGGCTATACGCTGGTTCGGGATGATACGGTGACCACTTCCAAAGCAGAACAAGCGGAGGAACGGGAGCAGCGTAAATATGACACCGCCCGCCGTAATATGATCTACTCCTGGATTCCTACTGTCCTCATGGTGCTATGGATGCTCCCCATGTGGATAGCGGGTTACATGTTCCTGGGACATATCGGGACGGAGCTTGGGATGATATTACTTTCCGGCTTTGTCATTTTTATACCTGGTTGGGAGACCATCAAGAGTGCGTGGAGATCAACCCGTAATCTCAGCCCCAACATGGATGTGCTGATTGCAATGGGCGCGCTGGCTTCCTTATCAACCGGATTTGTGGTTTTGCTGCATCATCTGGGTTATGGCCCCGAGTTCCACAGCTTTGCGATGATCGGGGGTATGATCATGGCTTTTCACCTCACCGGACGTTTTATTGAGACCAAAGCCAAGGGCAGTGCCTCTCAGGCTATCCGAAAATTATTAACCCTTGGAGCGAAAGAAGCTTCGGTGATTCGGGATGGAGAGGAAGTTAAAATTCCGGTAAATGAATTGAAGATCGGTGATATAATGCTGGTTCGCCCGGGAGAAAAAATTCCTACAGACGGGGAAGTGATCGAAGGCGAAAGCAGCGTTGATGAATCGATAGCAACAGGAGAGTCGATGCCGGTGGAGAAATCAGGAGGGGATGAAGTGATTGGCGCAACCCTGAATACCAATGGCGTCCTGAAAGTGAAAGCCACAAAGATCGGAAATGAGACCTTCCTGAATCAGGTTATAAAAATGGTGGAAGAAGCGCAGGGAAGTAAGATCCCCATTCAGGATTTTGCAGATCGGGTAACCAATATCTTCGTACCGGTGGTTTTGGTGCTGGCTTTATCCACGCTTACGGCATGGTTGGTATTCCCGGAATTTTTTGGGGGGTTAGTGGAATGGGCTTCGGCATTTATCCCGTGGGTAAATCCGGAACTGAGCTCTACGGCACTGGCTTTTTATGCAATGATCGCAGTGTTGGTAATCGCTTGTCCGTGTGCACTGGGATTGGCTACACCTACGGCGCTCATGGTTGGCTCAGGACTTGGTGCAGAAAACGGGATTTTAATTCGAAAAGGAGAAGCTATTCAGCGCATGAAAGATGTGGACACCATCGTGCTGGATAAAACGGGCACCATTACCAAGGGTAAACCGGAAGTAACCGATGTGATTATATTTGGAGATATTTCTGAGACGGAGTTACTGAACCTGGCCGCCTCTGTTGAAAACAATTCGGAACATCCGCTTGCACGAGCCGTGGTCAATGCAGCTTCAGAAAGAAGCATTGAACTGAGCCGCTCTACCGGTTTTGAGAGCATAACCGGAAAAGGAGTGAAAGCCATTGTTGGAGAAGGAGCGGTGGGCGTGGGAACCGCTATACTGATGGAAGAACTGGGTGCCGAGATCACGGAAGAGAGAGCTCAGCAAAAGCAACAGCTTGAAGAACAAGCCAAAACCGCCGTGTATATCAGTCAGGCCGGAAATTTATTAGGGATGTTGGGTATTGCCGATGAGGTAAAATCAGATAGCCTGGAAGCCATTACCGAATTCCGCAAACTGGGACTGAAAACGATTATGCTAACCGGTGACAACGCCAAGACCGGCCGTGCCATTGCCGATAAGGTAGGTATTGATGAGGTGATCGCGGAGGTGCTGCCCGATCAGAAATCGAACGAGATTCGGAAACTACAGGAGTCGGGCCGGGTGGTGGCTATGGTGGGGGATGGCATCAACGATGCTCCGGCGCTGACCCTGGCTGATGTCGGCATTGCTATCGGTACGGGAACGGATGTGGCGATAGAATCCGGTGATATTGTGCTGGTGAAAGGCGACCTGCCTGGCGTATTGCGGGCTATTAAGCTGAGCAAGGCCACATTCACCAAGATAAAGCAGAACCTGTTCTGGGCCTTCTTCTATAATCTGATTATGATTCCTTTGGCGGTGGTTGGGTTATTGCACCCGTTGCTTGCCGAAGCTGCTATGGCATTCAGCTCTATTAATGTGGTGTTTAATTCTAAAAGGTTGGGGAAGGCAGAGTTGGATTAGCTTCTTTCTCATTCCTGTGCTCCGCTACGGCTAATTGTGTCCCAGCCTGATGGCTCCAGGTCCATCTGACCGATTGTTTGATTCGAGCACCAAGTTCAGTTCGTATCCTAATCCAACATCCTGCGCCTGCACCATCGATCAGATGGATCTCATAGCCTTTTAAAATTCTTTATCTTGAATTCGCGTTACTAATTGAACAGGTTTCGCAGTTTTTAGACGAAACAGTGCGATCTAACATTGGAATTTCATAGTTAGGGTTCGTTCTCCGTAGTGGAAGTCGGAGACTTCCCGGGCGGGTACTTTTTAGTATCCGCTTTGCTTAAGATTGAAAAGACAGGGGAACATCGAGCAAGGAACATTGAATGTTGAAGAAAGGAAAAGTCCTCCCCTGAGAGAGATGCAGGATTTTGACTTGTCAAAATACGCGGAGGGTGTAAATGCTATCTCCACTTGCAATAATGGGTTAAGGTGTTATATTGGTGGGGTAAACCGGGGATTATACGAACACCTTAGGCGAACGACGATTCGGATAACATCTCAAAAATCACATTATGCGAATGAAAAGGTATAAGAAAGCGGTTAAAAGCGGTTTCGGCTCGTTCGCCCTAACAATACCCTCGTTCGGATAATATTATGTTATGCAGCTAAAAAAATAATGGAGAAGATGACTAAAAAACTAACTTTACTTTTTTTAATTCTTACACTACCTGGTTTCGATCTGTTGGCGCAGGATATTGACGAACTTCAAAATGAAATTAATTCATATGAAATAATCAACGCTGAGTTATCTGATAGTCTAACTTCAATTGAAGCTAAGATTGATAGTTTGCAAGAGATGATAGATCAACTAGCTTTCGAAGACCTCCTTGAAGGTGGAAAAGAAATATACTTGAAACCCAATTCTCTTATTTATGAAGGAGATCATGTTACAAGACCAGTTATAGCAAAGTTACCTGAAGGTGGTACTGCAATATTTATTGAACCTGTAAACGCTAACTATACAAAAGTAAATTACCAAGGAACCGAAGGATTTGTGCCAAATTGGAGTATAGAAGAGAAATCTGAAGCTTTACTTAGAGCTGAGACTAAGAGATTAGAGTCCCAAAGAAAAGCCGAAGAAGAGTAGATTAATAATTTAATCTCTTCAGTTGAAAATAAAAGAATGTGGGTCAAATCTAATACTGCAAATTTGAGAAACGGTCCATCCACTGAGAATAGAATACTAAGTCAATTCGAAAGAGGAAAAGAAGTTTATGTTCAAACTACAGAAGGTAGTTGGTTACAAGTAAATTATCTTGAACAAGAAAGAGATCGTGAACTTATAAAAGATGAAGACGATCTTAAAAATGTATATAAATCTGGATGGTTACATGAAAGCTTGTTATCAGACCAATATGTAGAGCCAATCTCATGGCTTGAAAAACAAATAATCGAAGAGAAAGAAAAAACAAGTCAACGAAGAAGCCAATTTGTGAATAATAACCCACAATTAAATGAAGAAGACAAAGATCGTATTTTAAATGGCTATATCTCCATTGGAATGACTAAAGACATGGTACGAGCAAGCTGGGGAGAGCCGGATGATATAAATAGAACTCTTCGTGAAAACTACACGAGAGAACAATGGATTTATGGGAGTTCTACAAACAGAAAATATATTTACTTTGAAAATAATACACTTACTACCATACAAGATTAAATAAATAATAAATAACTAAATACACTGCATAAGAAGGGCATCAAGCGGACGATTTTGCGTTGGTTGCCCCAATTAAAATTGGCCGCCTCGCCGCTTATGCCCAAGGCCGTTAGTGTGCCTCATTCAAAACTTTTCCAGCGATTGCTTTAGAGGTTCTTTTTATTCAAATTGTTATATATAAATTAATTTACTCAATATGGAAGACACGCTGATCAAAGAATTATCGCGACTCAATAAAAACGAAAAAATCATGTTGGTAGAAGCTTTGTGGGATTCTATAGCTTCTGATCCTGAGCAGGTTAGTTTTCCAGAACATCATAAAAGTATTTTGGAAAAACGATTGCAAACACTTGACGAAGATACTGCGAATGGGAAGTCGTGGGATGAAGTCCGGGGAAAGTATTTATAGATGGTGACTAAAACCCTGGTTCTTACCCAACAAGCTGAAAAAGATATTGATGATGCTCATGATTGGTACGAATCCCAAGATCAGGGATTGGGGAAAGAATTTGCTCGATGTGTGGATGTAAAGATGGCATCAGTTCTTCGTGCTCCTCATCAATACCAAGTTGTTTTTAAAAACATAGTCCGAAGAGCTTTAGTTAACCGATTTCCGTTTTCCATTTACTTTGTTGAACAAAAAGATGCAATTTCAGTGTTCGCAATTTTGCATCAACATCGGAATCCAGAATCCTGGAAATCGCGCGTATAATCCTCCGGCACACTATCAAAGCGTTTTAAATCGGACGCGGACGGAGTGCGATGGAAACTTGTATGTAAGGAATTAATTTCGCTATTTCAAAGAAATCATAATCCCCGGGTCGTTATAGTGCTTTGACCAAATTTAAAACCATAATTCATTTTACTCATGTTTAATCTTTTCAAGAAGGATAATTTACAAGAAGATGGGTCAAATTTAGCCAAACAAGCCAAATTGATATTGTTTTGGAGAAAGGACGCATTAGCGGGGTCCTTATTTTTGTATATGGAAATCCTTCTTCAATTTCAAAGAAGCTAAAAAACTCTGAACTGTTAACATCATTTGTGAGTAAAATTGAAGACAGAATAAAAAACAAAGATTATGAAGCCCTAATTAAATAACCTAAAACAGAGTTGAAAAATGGGATTGTTCAATAAATTTTTCGGAAGTCCAAAATCAAACAAAAATCCGTTAGACGACAAACCTCCAATTTATGGTGGTGACGGAACAACCGAAGAAAATGCAGCGGTTATAAACTGTGCAAGTATGGGGACCGCCAACCACTTAATGAATAGGTTCATTTCTGAAAGGCATGGAGAGTTTGAAAATGACTGGAATCGCACAATTGAGTTTTTTCTTAATTCAGAGGAATCAAATACTCCTAAAACTCGAGTAATTGGAGTGGAGTGCTCTAACGGATCTGAATACAAATATTATTTTGATGTCTCTCGCCCCATGAAGGTTGCCGATAAAATGTTGGGACTGGGTTAAGTCATTAATAAAGCGCAATATAACATATATATGGCCTCCAATGTCAAGTGGCAATAGTTTTTCCGGGCAAGAAAAATTCTCTTCTCGCTATTCCGGTTTCGACACATATCCATTGGTTTAGTACTACAAGCAGTTTTCAATAACGGGTTGGCAGCTCATCTGACTGCACCAAACATATATAGAGACTCAGCATCTCAACAGTTTTCAACTGACAAACTACTAAAATGGCCCCGCCTTTGCGGGGCGCCATAGAACATACATTCCACACCAACCAGCAGGTTACCCCGGAATGGTTCAATGGCGGCCAGGAACCGCTCAGGGTTGCAGGGGATATTCTTGTGATAGACCTTTTGTCCATCGCTGTCCAAAACACAGGCATACATGGTTTTTGTGTGCAAATCAATTTCACTGCGAGGGAATCGCTTCGCTCGGAGCGCAGTATTATGAGTGGATACCGGTATATACGTTCATGGTCTTATACTGAAATAGGTTGACACAATTTAAGGAGTCAACGGATGGACAGTAAACCCATCAAACCTCAACCTTTTTATAGCGACAGCTTTAAGCTTGGAGTAGTCCGGCGCGTAGCAAATGGAGAATTAACCAAAGAACAAGCACGCCTGAAGTATGGGATTGGCGGCAATAGTTCCATTCTCGAATGGATGAAAAAATTCGGATATTGCAGTGATCCAGACATCCACTTACCTATGGCAGAATCACACGATAAACGTGGCCTTGAAGAGTTAAAAAAGAAGGTCCGCCAGTTAGAAAAACAGCTTCAGAACGAACGCATCTGCTCAGAGTTTTACCGGACGATGATTGATGTTGCCGAACGTGAGCTGGGTATTTCCATTCGAAAAAAGTCCGACACCAATCCATCCGATTAATACGCCGCAGCTATCGGGTGCCTATGCGCCTGATTGCTGAGTGGATTGGTGTGAGCCGGGCAGCGGTATATAAGTCAAAAACACGTGTTGACCAACGCGGTGATTTAAAAGGGAAAATTACAGAGTATGTGCAGGCCCAGCGGGTGATCAACAAAACCATTGGCGGGGTAAAACTGCACCAGTGCTTTGTCCGTGATTATCCGGGGGAGAAAATCGGACGTGATCAGTTTTTGGATGTTCTGCGAGAAGCGAACCTATTGCTTCGACGAAAACGGGCCCGTAAAGGAGTGTCGGCCAGCGCAGCCGAGCGGGCAGGTCGCCAGGATCTGGCTTACAAACTGTCTGTGGCTGGTCCGGGTCACCTGTGGGTACATGACGATACCGAAGTCGGAACAAAGGACGGGAAAGGGCACCTGGCATTATCGACAGATGTTTACAGCCGAAAGGTACTTGGGTATAGCTGGTCAAGACGAGCAAACAGTGAACATGCCCGGCAAGCGTTGACCATGTCGTTGACCGGGCATGTTCATGGCCCCATGACATTGATCCATCACAGTGATAACGGCAGTATTTATGGCAGTAAAGCCTATCAGATGCTTTTAAAACAAGCCAATGCTGAGGTTAGCTGGAGCCCGCCCGGACGACCTGACCGAAATCCTGTTGCAGAACGGATTAATTTAACCTTTAAGCAGGAATACTTGTGCGATGCGGCCGGAAAAACGTTTGAGCAGATCAAAAGGGATCTGCCACTTTATATTCGGCACTACAACGAGCAGCGTCCCCACATGAGTTGCAACAATGGATATCCGGCACAGATCCATAATGGAATAGGTATACCGAAGAAGCTATGGCAACAACGTACGCCATCTTATCCATACCCGAAGAACCAATAGCTTGTTACACATAAAAATGGTAACCTTTATCAGGAATAGCAGTAAATAATCACAAAAACTATCAACCTAAATCAGGAACAGACCCATGGTTTTCCTTCCCGACCGGAGTCGGGAGTTTGTTACAAAGTTTTCTGATTTTTTGAAGGACGACAGCCCAAACCAAAATACCCCTAACAAATTTTCATACCTCGTAATAAAACAAAATTCCGAGAAGAAGGTTATCTTAAATGAGATCCTTGATCATATTTCAAAACAAACAATTATTATGAGTAACAAAAAGATTCTTACGTACGGGCTGCTGTTTACAGCTGGAGTAGCTTTATTTCTATTTTGGCCGGGTAATTCCACAAGCAACATGCTTTCGAATAACACAGAAGTGGTGATGTACAAAAATGAAGGCTGCCAATGCTGCACTAAGTGGGGTGACCACATGCAAGAAGGCGAGTTTGCCGTAGAGGAAGTCCCGGTTCCTGTCCTGATGCAGGTGAAGCGTGATAACGGAATCACCAGAGAGCTGGCCTCATGCCATACAGCCATTATAGATGGCTACGTAGTGGAAGGCCACGTTCCAAGAGAAGATGTAGAGCGGCTCCTTTCAGAACGCCCTGACGCCATCGGACTTGCCGTGCCCGGAATGCCCACCGGCTCTCCGGGAATGGAGATACCTGGCCGTGCGCCGGACAGCTATGACGTACTTTTAGTGAATAAAGATGGATCAACCAGCGTGTTTGCCTCTCACTAAATAAAACAAGATAAAATTTTATAAAGGCTCATTCCTCAAGGTTTGAGCCTTTTTTATTATAGTAAGCATTTAAACCTGAGTTCGATTATTGATAGCTTGAAAAATGCCTAAAAAGTCATCCCTGCGAAGGCAGGGATCTTATTATTGCCGGTAATTCAATCATAGATGCGTAAAAACAAGTAGATTTCGGGCATTCGCCGCGAAATGACCATCTTGCCTATGACAGAACCTACCTTTTAATCGAACTCAGGTTTTAATTATTTGATAATTTGAACTTTTCACCTATTTACTTTCAAAAGGAAACAAATTATTGTTAGTGAGGTTTGAAGAGGAAACACTAACAAAAAAAAGGTCATGAAAGAGACGATTGGAAGAATATTAACGATAGGCGGCGTTTTAGGTGTCGTGTATTATGGATATCAGTATTTTCAGGACTCGGAGTCCTTTGAAGCATTCGGCGCTGATGTGGCCGTAAGTACCGGAGACTATACCCCCATCATTATTTCAGCAGTAGTGATGCTGGCCGGTATAGTGATCACTAAATTCAATGTTAGATGAGAAGAGTAGGGTAGTGATTCGTTACAGGCCACGCTTTTTGTTTTATATACTGCAAAGTTTTTTGCTGATATCCCAGAGCTGCCCGGCTGCATCTGCATTGCGGGCTGTTTTACTTGGTGTAGCAACCTTTTTACTTCTGAAATAAGCTCCGCTCAGATCTTTTACTTTGTCTGAGGTTGCTAAATAGATAGAAGTTTCCGCTCCTTTTTTAGGAGATACAAAAAACGGTTTCCCGATCGTAAACAGCACTCTCATGATCCAGCTTCCGCTTTGGGCAAAATTGGAAGCCACTACCCCCGGATGAAGGCAATTTGCGGTAACGTTGGTCTCAACCAATTGATGTGCAAGTTCTTTGGTGAACAGGATGTTGAATAATTTCGAATTGCCGTAGGCTTTCCACGGGGTGAAGTTATCGGAGAGCTGAATATTTTCAGGATCAAATTCTCCGGCGCGGTGAGCTTCCGAGGCTACGCTAATGATCCGCCCCTGATCCGCAGCTTTGATCATATCAAGCAAAAGGTTGGTAAACATAAAATAGCCGATATGATTAACGGCAAAAGTCTTTTCAAGTCCATCAACGGTTTCCTCCTCTTCAGAAGCCAGGAATCCATGATTGTTGATCAGTACATCTATCTTTTTGTAGTTCTTTTTAATTTCCCCTGCTGCTTTCCTGATCTCAGCCTGAATAGCAAAATCACACAAAACAATATGAATGCCGGGATTGGATGTTTCTTTGATGATCTCCGCCCGGGCAGCCTCGGCTTTATCTTCATTTCGGCAGACCATCACAAGGTAGGCACCTTTCTGAGCCAGCGCTTTTGCAGTTTCAAATCCAATGCCGGAATTGGCTCCGGTTATCACACATAATTTATTGTTCATGAGCAGTTGGTTGTAAAATCATTTTAAGTTAACGTTTGTTTGATATAATTATCCTTGTTAAAGCCTTTGAGTCATGGTCTGATGGTTCCAAGTCAACCTAACCGTTTGTTTGATTTTATCTTACAGACTTTTTATGCACTTATAGTCAGGCTCCTAAGCCCAATTGATCGATCAGATGGGGTTTCCATCAGATCGAATTCGAGAATGTGTAACCAGCTCCACGGTCTGGCCGTTTTCATTCAGCCCCATCCGTCAGACGGATCTCATAGCCATTTTAAAATTCTTTTAGACACATTCTTTATCTCGAACGCACGTTAAGTTATAAACTACACAAACGGTTTACCAAAGGTTCAAATTCCGTATCTTTGATAAAAATCGAGAATGCAATGATACAAGAATATCTGAACTCAATTGAAAAATTTGTTGTAGTCGGTGATCGGGTTCTTATCAAGCCCCGCGAAATGGAAACACATACACGAAGCGGATTGGTTTTACCGGCTTCGGTTAAGGAAAAGGAGGAGATCCAAAGTGGCTATATCGTTAAGACCGGACCCGGCTACCCCATTCCCAATACCGATATCGAAGAAACCTGGAAGGGAAGTACAGACACAAAATATATAGGAATGCAAGCCGTGGAAGGAGACTTAGCTATTTTCCTCAAGAAGCAGGCCTATGAAATTGAATTTGAAAACGAAAAATATCTAATCGTCCCACACGCAGCTATTCTATTGCTTATCAGGGATGAACAAACTACTTAAATGAAGAACGAAGACAAGAATTTTCAAGAGAACAAGGAAGGAAAAGCACAAAAACATTCAGTAATAGACGACATTCAGGGGATCATAATTGGATCATTACTGGCAGCTTTTGGTATTGCTATTTTCTCCCATATGAATTTCCTGATCGGCGGAACCGCAGGCGTGGCTTTTTTAACACAGTACACGACTTCTTTTACCTTTGGTCAGGTTTTCTTTGTAATAAATCTTCCTTTTTACATTTTGGCGATCAAAAAACTGGGCTGGGACTTTACCATCAAGACCTTTATTGCCGTCTCCGGCGTTTCCTTCCTGACAGAATTTATTCCCAAAATCTTTGAGCTCGGGGAGATCAATCCCTGGTTTGCCGCAGTATTTGGGGGCTTCCTGATCGGGAGCGGGCTGCTTATGCTTTTCAGGCATAAAGCAAGTTTAGGAGGCTTGAATATTCTCTCTATTTATGTGCAGGAATATTTTCAGATCAGTGCCGGTAAATTTCAGATGGTAGCTGATACCCTGATTATATTAGGTGCTTTTTTCGTTGTTGATTGGCGAGCCTTGGCTTTTTCGGTACTCGCAGCTGTTGCTTTAAATGTAATCCTGGCTATCAATCATAAACCGGGTCGCTACAGGGGAATGAGCTGAGGGATTCAAGTTTCAGGGATCATGCATCAAATCCTAAATTTGGTAGTTATATATTATTGAGGTGTCTGAAAAAAACAGGCTTGTAAGCTAATCACCTGCCCTTAGCGTTGAACCCCTTCAGGGTTCGGTTTCTTTGTCCTCATAAATCCACGGGGTGTGTGGATTGTATCCACTTCACCCGCGGTTATTAGTGTTAAACCCCATTCGGGGTTCTTATATATAAACTTTGTTTAATCGTTTCGCTTCGATGAAAAACTCTTTACCCTTTCCTGCCTCGTGCCTGACATTCCGCGTTGGCACGAATTGGCTTGTCTTCCCTGTTTGGGACACTTGAGCTTTAGAGATATTGAGGTAAATTAAACAGGAATGAAAGCTGCGAAATTTTTCGTTAATTCAGGCATCTAAATCCATTAATTGAATCCAAAGCCAATGAAGCGCCGAGAATTTTTGCTCAAATCAATGCTTATGGGAGTTGCTGCAACACTTCCGGTACATAAGTTTTTTGCGACTGCTCAAGAAAATCCTTTTAAAACGCTTCGCCGTAATGTGGGTACGTTTACCGGACGGGGCGGAACCATTGGATGGCTGGTAAATGCTGAGGGCATTGTTGTAGTCGATTCCCAATTCCCTGATTCAGCACAAAACTGTATTGCCGGCCTGGAAGAGATGGAAAATGTGGCTTTTGATATGCTTATTAACACGCACCACCACGGAGATCATACAGCAGGAAACCCGATTTTTAAGGAAAAAGTGAAACGAATTGTGGCTCACCAAAACGTACCGGATCTTCAGAAAGCCGCAGCTCAGCGTAATGGGCAGGAGGCGCTGGAGTCCCAGGTTTATCCGGATACAACCTATGGAACTTCGTGGAGTGAAACGGTTGGAGATGAAACGGTTCACCTGAAGCATTACGGCCCCGCTCACACCGGTGGTGACACCGTAATTTATTTCGAAAAAGCGAATGTAGCCCATATGGGAGATCTCATATTTAATCGGGCCCATCCTTTTATTGACAAGGGTTCAGGAGCTTCCATATCAAACTGGATCACTACATTAAAGACGGTAGCTGATGAACTTCCTTCTGACGCAGTTTACATTTTTAGCCATGGAAATTCGGATTATGGAACCACCGGTAAAAAGGAAGACCTCTCGGTGAAAGTTGATTTTTTAACAGCCTTGCTCGATTATACTCAAAAGGGAATTGATGCAGGGAAGACAGTTGAAAAATTGTCTGATATCGAAACGCTTTCCGGTTTTGAGGAATTTAAAGCCCCCGGGTGGAGGCTCCCATTAAGTGCTAATGTTGAAGTTGCTTATGCAGAACTTACCGAAGAAAACTAATTCAAATTCAAGAATAGAAACGGTGTCCTGTTCACCTAAAAAACAACATCGGCGATGTCAGTTTTGTGGCCAAATTGCGGAACTTGTTTGGGTGCATGGCCACGGCCAATGTGCCGCCTGTGGCATCAATGCGGAAGAGTGCTGTCGGGGCGAAACGTGCGGCTATTGATTATTAATGAGCATCAGTTCAAGATAAGAACTAAGTTAAAAGGATAAATATGGATGCTTGGGGTCATTCCCGTGGAGACGGGAATCTAATGGTAGCTATTACTTCGGTATTCGATCCCTGGCCAACCATAGGATTTCGTGCATTCGCTGCGAAATGACCCTTCAACGTGTTCAACAGCTGGTCTTTATATCGATCACGTTTATGAGGAACCAGTCCATTCTCGGAATTGGGGAAATGTGGAAAGCTTAATAATCAAACTGCCAGCGCAGGTCAATTCCCTGCTGGTTTTCATCGCCCTGCGTTAAAATTAGGTCTAAATTATTTTTAAGCATATACTCAAGGATGAACATGGTTTCCGGGGTGGTTCCTGTAATTTCGTTGATAATGGCAAAGAATGTTTTACGATTCAGATACCACCCCGTTTTGATAGATGTAGTGGTACCTGCTTCCGATCCGGTATTGGTTGTTTCGATTTGAACTATGTCAATTCCCAGCCCTCGTGTGGCTAGTGCTTCCACCTCATCCAGTAGTACGCCTACAAGCAGGTCAGAAGGGGATGAGCCACCACTGCCACTGCTTATAACTTCCTGCCATGATTCAAGTGCATAACAAGGTTTATTGAACAGGGTGTAGCAGATAATGTCTTGCTGTTCCATAGAAGGCTCACTTTGGAAACGAAATTCCGGTTCTTCAGCAGGGCCTTCAATGATATAATATAATGTGATGGGATTCCCTTGTTTCTGTGTGGTCTGCGGTATGTAACTGGTGCTGATAAATATTTGCGGATTGGAGAGCGGACCGCTAAACGTAAATCTCCCTTCCTCAAGGTTGAATTGCTTACCGAGAGGACGAACATACCCATTCTGAGCATTCAGGGTTCCAAAAAGCTGGAGGTCACCAGCCGTTTGTTTCTGGGCTTCCAGGTTCCCATTCATTTCAACCTCCATGTCAAGATACCGGCTGTTTCGGATAAAGAAATCCTGTTCAACCACAAATGTCATATCCAGTGCAAGTGAATCATAGGGACTGAAAGATGGGACTTCTTCCTCTTCGAGCTGCACGTCTTCCACCGACCTTTCACCGAAATTCTGCAAGTAAACGAAGCCATTCTTAACGGTGAGGGTACCGGATGCCTTTGGCCTCACGGGTTTACCGGAAACATTGCTGTTCAGGTCTATAGTGAGGTTGTAATCATCGGTATTGGCCAGTTTAAACCGGGTTGCTTTTGCATCCAGATTCAAATTGGTTGGAGTGATGCCCTCTAATTCGATGCTGCCGGTAGCCGAAAAACTCCCGCTTCCGCTTTTCATGCTAAACCGATCCAGATTCAGGTGCCCGTTTTCCATTAGCGTGATCTCAGAATTGATGTCGGTTAAGGTAATGCCGGCAATTGGAATGGAAAGTCTCCCGTTTTCAAGCCTGAGATAACCCTTTGGTGGAAGTGACGTTTTGGTTCCGGCAAAATTGATATCGGCATTAAGGGTGCCGCGAAGATTTCGGGTAAATTTCTTGTTAAGGAAGTCGTTGAATACAGATATGTTGAAATTGTCAGTTACCATATTTACGCTCAATGAATCATTTGGACCGGGTGGCTGAATCTCAAATGTTCTGAAATCCATAGAAATCGGAATCTTTGCGTTTATAGATGCAGCGCGTTGCCCGTGGGCATTCGCCTGAGTTTGAATGCTAAGATTCTTTTTAGTGTGATCGTAGTTAAAAGTAGCCGAAGCGGAGTCGATGGGGATGCCGGAAAGAGAGGCTTGTTTTAGCTCTATTGTACCTTTGAGATCAGGCTGACCGGCGGTTCCGGTCATGCTTCCGGCAAAACTTAAAATCCCATCCGTTTCAGTTATTTGCAGTGTTTCAAGGATCTCGCTGATTTCTTCAAGAGCAATAGGATTTATACGGAACGTGCCGGAAACCGGTTCATTAAAAAATGAATCAGAGAGGTCTTCCGGAGGCTCCGGTACGAAGGGTACATCAATTTGCCCCCTCACTTTTTCCTCATTTTGCATTAAAACACTGAGTTCTGCATTCAGCCGTTTGTCTTTTACATTGAAATCGAGGGAGAAACGATCCGTTTGGGTTCCCATATAGGCAAGATTCTCGATAGTAATTGCACCATTTCCGGCAAGTGTGGTATCTGAATGCTCTATGGTAAGGTCTCCGGACAAGACCCCATCTACAAAGCGTTCATCAAATATGGTTTCCTGAATCACTCCAAAGTCACAGTTATTGGCTTCCATCCAGAATTTCTGAGAGAGTGTGTCGGCATAAGGCACTGCAAAATTGAGGTAAGCATTGTTCTCAGAAGTTAACCTGAGTGTGTCCGTCATGATGCTTCCATTCTCATACGTAAGCTTAAATGAATCCTCTAATGAAAGAAGCTGAACAGAATTTTCAAATTCCAGAAGATCCCAGGTTAATTCTGTTCTTAAATTTTCGAGATTAATGGCATAATCACCTGATTGCCTGATCTCCCCCGAATCCTCACTTTTGATATCAAAATTAAAGTAACCAGAAATAAATTTATTAAAGGAAATCCCGATGGCCTGAAACCCGATATCCTGAAGTGGAACAGAAGCTATTTTGGGTTGATCAATATTTAATGAAATATCATATCCAAGTTCGTCCCTGATCGATATCTTTGTTCTACCATTTATATTGCTTGCAGTAAACAGTGAATCGTAACGGATATCCTCAAGCTGAACGGTTCCGTCAAAGAGTAGCTCGTTATCTACAACTTCACGAACTGTTCCCCTAATAGTACCGGTTGCGCGTAGAATGTCGGCTCCGGCCAGGGATGCAAGTGGCTGAAGATTCCTGGCCTTCATACTGAGATCGAAGTTGTTATCAGGATCGGTGCGATCGGTGATATTTCGGCGGCCTGAGAAACTACCTGCAATAACCTCACTATTTAAAATTCCTTGCTGTACTTTTAAAATATTATCCTCTAATAGCGCGTCTATTCTGAGGGTGTCTATAGTTGCTCCATTAATGGAACTGGAGTCCATTTTAACCAAGGTTGATAGCGAGTAGCTGTCTGTATCAGTAAATGACCCGCTGCCACTTAAATCGAAATTTATGGAGCTTGATGCAGCCTCAAGATTAGGTAATTGATCCAGATTGAATTGCTGTGTGGAAGCTTTGAATGAATAACTGCGCGTTTCCTGAAGCAGCTGCTGAATGGCTGCCTGTAAACGGATTTCATTTTCAAAAAGTTGAATAAAACCATCGGTAATCAGTGATTTTGAACTTATTTTACCGGTTATGGAAAGGTCGGGAATGATATAACCGGCCAGTTCAACAGGTTCCGTTTGCAGGTTTATTTGTTCACTGAATTTCAGATTCGAACTACTTGAGAATATAGGCCTTGTTTGTTTGTAAATGGCAAATTCCCAGGGTGTTTCACTTAAAGAAAATCCGACACCTGATGCAAGAGCGTTCAAGGATACTTCTCCTCTCATTTTGGGGTTTTTGAGCCACTGTGCGGGATTTAAACCAGAAAGTGCGGCTTTGATCAGCCACTCAGGACCTGTACTGAAAAGCCGGTTGACGTCCGCATTCACCACAAGGGATTCCTTTCCATTGTGTAATTCGACATTTGCCGTAATGGTTTCGTTGCTGAGTGTGCCGCTTCCAAAAAGCGACTGAAGCCGATAATTTTCATAACGCATATCATCGAATGTGAATGCCCAGGTAAGGTCAGCCTGTTCAATTTGTTCATCCACATAACCCTCAGCTGTTATCTGAAAGTTTGAGATCTGAGCATCAAGGGAATCAGCGGTATAATACCCGAGATCAAAATTATTGCCGCTTAAACCGATCTTCTTCAACGCGGGTTTTCCGTTAAATGTTAGGGTTGAAACCAATGAAAAATCATCAAAGCCATTACCGTCTGCTGTTAGCTCGACTTCAAAGGATTTAAAACTACCGTTTGCGTGCAGGGTAAGCTGTAGGTTTTCGTCAGGGAGTGGCTGCTCGATATAGGGCTTGATGTCCGCAAATGAAAATGGAGCCACCTGCAATTCCACATTCAAGGTTGAATCTTTCAAATTAGTTTTGGCCGTTGCATCGAGAAATGAACGACCGGTTCCCATGATCAATTCATTTAATGTGATCTGCTCCCCATCTACGGCAGCAGAGGCATTGAGGTCCATTGAATTGGTTAGGCTATCTTCATGAATATTAAGATTTAATTCGTTGAGGCTCCCAGAAAAGTCATCAAAAAGCTGAAGCCGGCTACGTGCATACAGATCGGTTATAGTAAGGGAGCCATGAGGCAAATATGTGTAAGATATAAGCTGAATCCCGGAATTTTGTAATTGGATATTCTGCAGGTCCAGATCGATAGGGAATGAACTTTCAGTGGAATCGGTGGGAATTAGGTTTTGAATATTAAAAGTACCTGAACTGTCTTCACGAACCCAAACCCGTAAACTATCTACTTGCAGCAGGCTGCTTTCGTAGGTTAAGCCCAGCAATTTTGGCAGGGAATGTCTGATATGAATATTGGAAACAGTTAGAATGGTATCCGGGTCTGTTAAAGTGATATTATTGAGGGTGAAGTCATTCCAAAGGTCTCCTTTTATAGACCCGATACTTAAGGTGCCATTAAGGTTCGAATTGACAATAGACGAGATTTGTTGCTTGGCAAAATTATGTATTAAGGCTGTTTTAAATGATAATCGCAATGCCGTGGCAAACAGAAATAAAACAAGGAAGACCCAACCCGTTTTTCTAAGGCGGTTTTTGAATTTGGTATGTTTCTTTTCTTTATTCATCAAAACGCCTGCCCGATACTAAAATGTATAGCCCAACGATCCCATGCATTGCCAAAATCCATACCATTATAGATCTGAAGGTCCTGGTCGGTTGGATTTACTTTATAAGCTACATCAATTCGAATTGGGCCGATCGGTGACCTGTAACGTAAGCCGGCACCGGTTCCAAATAGGAGAGATGTTGAGCCAATATTACCAAAGTTTTTCCAAACCTGTCCTCCATCCAAAAAAGCAGCAAATCCGAAACCTTTGATGAGTTGATCGAGTTTAAAACGAACTTCGGAATTAAAGCTGAAGCTGGATCTTCCCCCGGTAGGTACATACCTGGAATAATTTCCGTTTGCATCGAGTATTGCACGTTTAGGCCCGAGTTCCTGCCGATTCCAGCCTCGGACAGAATTACTGCCACCGTTAAAAATTCTAACTTCAGAAGGCAAAGAGTCTTGTTTTGCATAATAAATACCTGAAAACTGAACCCGTTTGGCAAAGATAATATCATCTGTAATTCCAGTAAATTTTCGGATAGTAATACCGGTTTTCTGATAACTAAAGGTAGATTCACCAAACAGGCCCGATAATCGCCAAAAGGGCTGTATTGCCCACCCTTCTTCACCTCTGCTGATGTTATTCGAGTACAAAGCATTTAGCCCAAAAGAAGATATATTATAGGTTAAAATGTTATCGGGCAGGCTTTCGTCGGAATTAATTTCCGATTCTTTATTCTGATAATAATCATATGAGATTGAACCGGTAAATTTTTGACTATACCGATATACGAAACTATTAGAAAGACCTCCTCTCAGTATTTTGTACGAGGGTTCCACTTTATTTTCAATAAAAGGCGAAAATATAAGAGACGATTTGGTATTAAATACATAGGGAAATAAGTAATCCGTACTAAGGCGCTGTTCAATGGCAGATGCCCGCCCAGATATATTGAAACGCTCGCCCCTGCCCCTCATATTTCTGTGGGTCCAGGTAACCCGGCCTCTGAAGAGTTTATAGAAATTTTCCCAAAGATTATCGATACGGGTCACGTTTCCAACACCGAATAATAATTGAACTGTTCTTAGCGGAGCCTCCCTCACCCGTACATGAATGTTGATGGTGGAATCCTCAGGCTGTTCCGGAATTGAGACAATGGCAAACCGTAAAAGATGATGGCTGAATACCTCTCTTTGTGCTTCCCTGAGCTGATTATTACTGAAATAGGCTCCTTTTTTGATACCGGTCTCGCGAGCTATATATTTCGCCGGCAGGGCGTCTTCTCCTTCAACGGTTACAGTGTCAAAGCGTGCTCTTACGCCTGAGGTAACATTAATATTGACAACAGCAGATTTTGCGGCACTGTCGATATTTGCCTGAACAGTACTGCTTGCGTATGGGAAACCAAGATTATTTAATGTACCAGTTAAATTTCCTGTAACATCCGATTCATTGATGGTCTCGTATCGCTGGCCGGAACGATAGGGAAGACGTTCTTTGATAGCATTGAAACGTTCATCCTCAAGTATCAGAGTTCTGTTTTTTTCACTGGAATTGATTTCAAAATTTACTTCAGCAATCTTAATGGGTTCATTTTCTATAATTCTGAAAGTAAGACCTTTTTTCCATTCTTTATTTAGGGTCGTAATTTCGTAACTGACCTTAACGTCATCGAAGCCCCGCCGCTGGTAAAACCGCTCAATGCGGATCACATCCCTCTTTACATCATTCTCGTTGAGCTTCATACCCGGCTTTTTCCAAAAAGCTAACTTTTTGAACCATCCGGGAGATTCATTGAGAATAATATTGCGAAGCACCAGGCTTTCATAGGTCTTATTACCTACAAAATCTACACTCCACACTCTCGCTTGAACAGGCTCCTCATCCTGAGCACTAACGGTCTCTGCCGAACACAGAAGGATCCCCAATAGAAGAAAAAATAATTGAGTTACTTTAGGCATAGTTGAGTTCAGAACGTAGATGGATGCAAATAAGTGATAAGTATAACTGAATGTTTATTATATTTGTAGCGGTCATTCGATATTTAAAGTATAATATGCCAAGGTTAATAAAAGTTTCTCTATATATGCGAAGTTTATTGTGTATAACAGCAACGTTGTTAATACTGTCATCGTGTAAAAGTACTAAAGAATTTACCGGTTTTTCTTACGATCCGCCGGATGTTACCAATACCACGGATAAGGAGATCACTCCACAGCCCAGGAGAACCATAGGTGTGGGGTCACCCAAAGTGTGGGTAAGTAATGAATTTGATGGAGCGCGTCTCAATGACTTTTATGCTCTTAATGATTCTACCTTTGAAATACTTATAGCACCTGAAAATGCTCCGATCAATAACAGTCCTTGGTATGGATTTAAAATTTGGAGCGATTCGGTGCGTATGGCTAAAATACAGCTAAATTATGAGGATGCCACCCACCGATATGTTCCCAAGTTGCAAAGCTGGGTTTGGCCCGACAGCGCCTGGCAGGAACAATTTGAGCTTCCCGTTGAATACGATACTGCTAACGGAACCGCCACCTTTGATATTTTACTTGCAGAAGACCCCGTTATAATAAGTGCTCAGCCATTGAATACATCGTCATTGGTTAAGAAAGAACTTAGTGAACGGGGTATCATTGATAAAAAATTTACAGCACTCAGGAAGGCAGGGCTTTCAAAAAAAGGAAGACCGATTTGGGAACTTGAGATCACTGAAGTTAAAAAAGAAGAAAAGGCTCCTGTTTTGGCTATCATAAGCCGGCAGCACCCTCCTGAAGTTACGGGGTATTTGGCATCTTTGATCTTTCTTGAGGAGCTGACCTCCGACACTGAAATAGCCAGGGAATTCAGAGAAACATTTGTTGTTAAAGCTTTTCCTATGCTAAATCCTGATGGCGTTGATCTTGGGCACTGGCGCCACAATGCCGGAGGTATCGACCTTAACAGGGATTGGAAGAATTTTAATCAACCGGAGACGGGGATCGTCAGGGATGCTTTTATATGGATCAAAAATCATGAGTTGAGGAGAATGTTCTATGCCATAGACTTTCATTCTACCAACGAAAATATATTTTATCCAATAAATGAAGAAATACAAACCAGCCCGGATAATATTACCCAGGAATGGATAAAGGAGATCATGGAAGACAATCCAGATGTAAAATTCACTGTTGAAGAATTTGATACATCATCCCCTATTGCTAAGAATTGGTTTTATCATACCTTTGGCATTGATGCCCTTACCTATGAAGTTGATGATCGTATTGGGGAACAGCAGCTTAGCAGCGTTTCGCGCTCAGCGGCAAGGTCACTAATGCGATTATTGTTGGATGAATGGGATAAAATAGCTCTAAAAAAATAACAATGGGTTAATCATACTTATATAAAAAAAGAATGCCATGGCTATGGCATTGAAAGGATCAGATATTTTGCATGAAGGTATTCAAAACTGAAAATTACGCCTGGCGTTAAGTACGTTGTTGTGCATTATGGGATAGGCCGCACTTATCAGTATGGCACTGGTGGAACTTATGGAGCTTACGGTGATGGATAAAACTTTCGCCAGCATTGCTGTTTTTATGGCAGGCACTCCGGTATATCTTATTGCCAGTAATCTGAATCCGGTTAAAGTCGATCAATAAATTCTGTGCCGCACATAAATGTGTCGTATTTTAACCTCAGAACAAGAGTGAAAGAACATTAATTATAGCAATGGGCCATAATCACCACCACCATCAGACAAATGTTGACGATTCTTCCATATGGAAACTTTGGGTATCTATATTTTTGAACCTCACCATAACGCTGGCGCAGGTGATCGGGGGTATTATCGCCAACAGCCTTGCTTTGTTATCCGATGCGGTTCATAACTTCAACGACTCAATGTCGCTGGTAACCACGTTGGTTACCAAGAAGATCGCTAAAAAGGAAGCTAGTTCATCTAAGACATTCGGGTACAAACGGGCGGAGATTATAGGAGCATTTGCAAACCTGATTACTTTGGTTATTGTTGCATTATTCTTAATTAAAGAAGGTATTGAGCGATTTATAGCCCCTGAGCCCATTGATGGGCTAACCATGTTTTGGGTGGCTATGATCGGTTTGGCTGCGAACCTGATTACAGCAGCCTTGCTATGGAAGAACTCCAAAGATGATATTAATATGAGGAGTGCATTCATACATATCCTATCTGATGCGCTCTCTTCGGTTGGAGTGATCATTGGTGGATGGCTGATTATTCAATATGATTGGTACATTATTGACACCATTCTCACCATACTTATCGGATCTTATATTCTATGGCATTGCTATCATATGCTACGGGAAACCATAGATATTTTGATGGAGGCTAAGCCCGAAAATATTAATATTGATGAGCTGAAAGTGGCAATGGCAGATATAGATAAAGTGTGTGGTGTGCATCATATCCATGTATGGCGGCTTGATGAACACAGCACTCTGCTGGAAAGCCACATTGTGATCGAAAAAGAAGACCTTGATGAAATGGAAACCATAAAATCATCCATCAAAAAATTACTTCACGATAAATTTGAGATCTACCACAGCACGCTGGAATTCGAATTTGAGCCTTGCAACGATCATAAGCACGAAGCGGCGTATCAGCATTAAGTGATGCGTTATTGATCTGCCGGCACAGAAAAATCCTGATTGTATGGATTAGTTTCCGGAACTGTGATCTGAACAAGTCCATAGTTTGCCGCCTGATGACATTGGTTACAAGTCTGTACCATCGTTTGATAATTTTCTTTGAACATATTTCGGTCTTTTGCATCTATAGCAGCTTCCATTTGCACGATCTGAGGTGGAAGCATACTTTCAAGTAAACCGCTTACATCCACGCCATCATCCATATGGTTTTCATCAATAATGGTTTCTGTGAGCTCTTCTATCTCATGAGCATAAATGTCGGCGAGCCCCCAGTTTTCTTCTATACCTGCAAAATACAATTTAACGCTGTAGCGCTGCATGAACGACATATGATAGATCAACGGGACTGCATCCATATAGTGTTCAT
This sequence comes from Gracilimonas sp., assembly GCA_022450045.1. Lineage (GTDB taxonomy): Bacteria > Bacteroidota > Rhodothermia > Balneolales > Balneolaceae > Gracilimonas. The sequence continues at coordinate 60,599 of JAKURD010000017.1, forward strand.
CAGAATCCATATGCTCCCCGGACTGGTGATTGGGTTGGCATGCAATTCCAATAAAAATTAAAGTAGTGACTAACAGTACAGAACCAGCTTTAAATGAATTTTTCATGATGGATAAATATGAATTGATTACTTGTTCTAACAATGCCTAAGTTATTTCCCAACCCCGATACATTCAAATCATGAAAAAACTAATAATTCTACTACTTCCGATTCTTATCATCAGCTGTAACAGCGGCCCTGATGTGATCGACGATCTGAGCGATACCTCTTTTGAACTGCTGAATCAGGATAGTACTGCGGTTATTTTTCCGGATGATTTTGAAGGTGAATTTGTAGTGATGGGATTCATTTATACAAACTGCCCGGATATTTGCTCGCTGATCACACAGAACCTGATGCGCATTCAACAAGACATGAATTACCCGGATGACGTGCATTTTATAGCGGCAACTTTTGATCCTGAAAGAGATACTCCTTCCATCCTGAAAAAATATGGGGAAGCTTTTGGGGTGGATGAGAACTTCACTTTTTTAACTGGAGACTCCACAGAAGTTTTTGCCTTGATGGATAGCTCAAGAGTCCGTAGCCAGGTCTCGATGACAGACACAACCGCTGATGGACGTGAATTATATTTCATAAATCATTCTGATAAGATCATGGTGCTTGATAAACAGTCGCGGGTTGTATTCGAATACGGAGGAAGTCAGCCTATGATCCCATCTTTAGTTAAAGAAGACCTTAATAAAATACGATGAGATATCTGGCATACTTTTTAACGGTGTTAGTGCCATTGGTGATGATCTCTTGCGGGGCAGAAAAAGAACAAGTGACCGAAGAGGAAGTGGTGGAAGAACGGGTTCGCCCGGCTGCTTCCGGTGGGACAAGCGCGGCTTATTTCAGCTATTCCAATACTTTCGATAAGCCTGATACTTTGATTTCTGTAAACAGCGCTGTTGCACGGTTAACCCAAATACACGAGAGCTATGAAACAGAAGATGGGATGACGGGAATGAGAGAGCGAAGGGAAGTGATCATTCCGGCAGGGGAAAACGTGGTTTTTAAACAAGGTGGGCTGCATGTGATGATGATGGATCTGCGTAAAGATCTAAGTGCTGGTGATTCTGTTGGTGTGGAGCTTGAATTGAAGCTGGCAGGCAGGGTCTCCAGATTATTGCCTGTTCAGCCATAAATAGCTAAAATAAAAAAAGGCTTCCGGTTCCCCGAAAGCCTTTCATTACCTAATCTTCAGCTTACTGAATCGTAAACTGAACCATCACTACATTATCCATAGCATCAAATACGGGAGGATCATCCGATCCCTGAGATCCATCAAAGTCGTAAGAGCCGATGGTTCCGTTATCGATATGAAGCATAGCCCAAACTTTGTCACCGGTTTCAAGCGTTTCACCTTCGTCCAGAGTGATTATCAGGTCATCATTTTGACCGAGATACACTTGTCCATGCCCAATGCTCGCAGGTACAACAGGAGCATCGCTGCCGTCGTCCCAGTGCAGAACTACAAAACCGATCTGGTCTGTCATGGTTTCGGAAATAGTAAGGGTATTGTCTTGAACAGATTGATCCCCGGCTACAACCGAAGGTGTTGCAGAGCCACTGATGGTGATATTTATTGTAAGGATACCATTAGCAGTAACTACCGGTTGATCGTGAGGACCAACTCCGTCAAATTCGTAGCTTCCTTTCTCACCGGTATCAAAGTGAACCATGGGCCACAGTTGTTCGCCGTCTTCCACTACTTCGCCATCATTGAAGGTGATTTGAACATCGGTGTTCATACCGGCTTCAATCGGAGCTTTTCCGATTATATCGGGAACTTGAGGACCGTCATTACTTTCATTTGAACGGTGTATCACAACCCATCCGTCAGTATCAGATTTCACATCAACCACAATGGAATTGTTCATGACTGTCTGGTCATTGGCCGTAAGGGTTGAAGTATTTTCAAGAACAGTAAATGATTCCAGAACAATGACTCCTTCAAAAAATACCGGTTGGTCTAAGCCGTTGGCTCCGTCAAATTCATAAGCTCCTACTTCTCCGGTGTCATAGTGAAGCATGGGGAATAAATTGTCTCTGGCTTCTACACTTTCGCCTTCGCTCAGAATGATTTCCACATCTTCATTTATGCCGGCGCTCACTGGAGCTTTTCCAATGATTTCCGGGACCTGCGGTGCGTCGTTAGTGGCATTTGGCCCGTGGATCACAATCCATCCGTCCTCAGCAGCATTCACAGAAACAGTAAAGATATTTCCTTGATTTACCTGATCTGTTACGGTAATTAAGGGATTGGTTTGGCTGATCGTAAATGAACTCATGATGATCTCCTCATTAAAAGTAACGGGAAGATCAAGTCCGTTTTCTCCATCAAATTCATACTCCCCAATTGTTCCGGTGTCTTCGTGAAGCATTGCCCAAAGGATTTCGTCATTAGCTACGCCTTCTTCCAGCTGAATACTTACATTGGTATTAGAGCCGGTTTCTACCATAGTTTTACCTATGATCTCAGGAACTTGTGGTCCGTCATTACTTTCGTTGGAACGGTGAATAACTACCCAGCCGTTTGCCGGAGAATCAATTTGCGATATCACAACTTGATTTCCACTCATAGTGCCTTGGGTGTTGGCTTCAACGGAAGGGATGTCTTCCTCATCGATGGTTTCGCCGGAGGAATTATTATCGTTACTGCATGCGGCAAAGGTAAAAAGCGAGGCTGTAATAAGAATGAATAGTTTATTTGTTAGTTTCATAATTAAAGGTGTTTTTTTGTTTTTATTTGCTATTCATCTTTGAATACGAAAGCTTTCGGGAGGCAGATTGGAACGAATTTTCTTAGCGTTAATTACGGTTTCTGTGTTTTGAAAGAATAGACGGTTAAAAATTGAGGAAAGGCGGAATATTGTATATGGATAACGAAAAAGCAGATCGTACGGCCGAATCATATAACAGGCAGGCGAAAATGTATGAGGATAAGTGGGAAGATTATTTATTTCATACACATCAAAGAATGCTGGATATCTTTACCTCAGGCCAAGAGCACAGAATATTGGATGTAAGTGCAGGGACCGGTTTAATGGCACATCATCTGTTGAAAAAAGACTATGATTTTTCTGAATTAGTGCTGAATGATATTTCTGAAGAAATGCTAAATAGGGCAAAAAAAAGATTTGATGAGCACGAAGCTGTTTCATTTGCTGAATTTCCGGTAGAAAAGCTTGGTTTTGAAGACGAGAGCTTTGATACTGTAATTTCGGTGAATGCCTTTCATAATTACACAGATCAGTTATTGGCACTATCGGAAATTCATAGATTATTAAAGCCCGGTGGTAAGCTTTATCTGTTAGACTGGAATAAAAAAGGAGTATTTCGGTTGGTCAATTTTTGTATCGACATTTTTACCAATGAAGTTATTCAAACCAGGAGCGCTGATGAAGTAAAAAATGCATTAGGGTCTGTCCCATTTCAGGTGAATGTCTGCGAAGAATGGAGATATCATTATTGGAAATTTTTTCTGATAGAAGCAGAAAAATAAAAAAGCCCGGAATGAGATTAACTCATGCCGAGCTTTTTAAATTCAAATAAAACCGGAAAAGGTTATTCCTCCTCAGGCGGAGTACCTAACTCGATCTCTTTCTCAATATAACCGCCGCGGGTGGATAGGATCTTCACAGTACCCCGGGCACCTTCAATGCCATTTAGCTCAATCTCGAAAAATACTTCCTGTGACTCTCCCGCATTGGTATAACCAGCACGAATCGTTTTGTCATATAATACAGGGGTGATAATCTTAAGCTTGGCATTTTCATGTCCTTTGGTAAGCTCAGAGTCAAAGTCGAGTTGAACCCGGTCTTCCCGAACTATCTTAACCAATTGAGCCTGCTTTAAAGCAACCGGTAAATTACCGGTGTTCGTCCAGCTTACGGATATTTTATAAGTGTTGTCCCCGGTTTGTTCTATGTTTACATCATCAAGGGTAATTTGAGGAAGTTCTTTAGCCATCATCAAATTGAAGAGAGCTTGTTTTTCAGCCCATCGTTCAAGTTGCCACGGCGGTCCGTTTTGGCTGAAGAATTTGGGATGAAAACCACCGATCTCAACTTCACCAAGCTCGGGATGTTCAAATTTAGTCCATGCTTTAAAGCCTCTGCCTTCATTTTCCCGAATATCCCATTGCAAGGCATCATAGTCATCATAAATACCATCTTCATTATAATCCTCCATAGTACCGTTATTCCAAAGCTCATCACCATACCAGATGGAGCCGAAATAGAAATACCCGAAATCAGGCCCGTGGCCAAAAAGAGGGCTTGGCCGGGAAGGATCTCCGGTAACACGATTAGTAGGATAGCGGGTCATGTAGGTTTCATATACATCGCCGGCCCAGGGGTATTCGGTGATCTCAAGTCCAAGGCGATCATACTTTTCATACAGAGCGAGATCATCCGGATACATGCGTTCTTCACTTTTTGAAGTTGAAGGGGGACGCAAGTGCATAGGAACGCGGGTATCCATAGAGTTTACAACGGATATATTTGGATGAGTAAGCATCCACATAACAACCGATCTTGATTCGGGTTCGCTTAGTGGATAATCTCCCGCACCATACTGTGTATAGCCCCGTCCTGTGAGTTCACGTCCCACGTCAGGCCGCCAGTTTTCGGCATAATTTCGGTGAAGGTCTAATCCGCCAACTCCATCTTCATTGATATCTCCATCGCCGTCGTTGTCGATGCCTTCAGCATAAACAAACCAATTACCTTTTCCGTCAAGTACTCGTTTCATTAACCGACCCTCCGGATCTCTTGGATCAATGATGTAATTAGCTTCATCCATTTCATCTGGATCTGCTTTCTTCCGTATTGAATAAATAACACCGTCACCGTCAAGGTCTTCGGAAGAATCTTCATCTAAAAGGCCATCCCTGTCATTGTCATGCGGACGAACCGAACTGCGATTTGCCTGAGCGGTGTGAAGATAAAGGGTCGAACCATCCGGGTTATTTTGCGGACGAAGGTAGATGGCCTTTGTGTCTATCAGTTCGGTGATTTCAGGGTCTTTTCCGTAGTTTTCAAGCAGGTGTTCAGTCAGCCATAAAATGGATTCACTACTGGTGATCTCCCCGCTGTGCCGACCTCCTTCAAAATAAGCGGCAGGTTTGTCAGTATGTTTGCCTGTTTTTTTATTGGTAATGGTCATTTGCAAAATGGGCCTGCCTTCAAAACTTTTAGCAACCTCATAGAGATCCACAATATCAGGATATTTCTCCGCCCATCGCTCATACCATTCATACATTACATTTACGGTATGGTAGGTATCAAACGTGAGTTCGTCTCCAGCTTTATACTCAGCTTCTGGAAAACGGTGTTGTTCAAAAAAGCTGATCCCGTGCCGCTCGCCGCCAACGGTGTACATAGTAGTATCCGATTCCGGCCAGTTTGGAGTATTTAGAGGGGTGTAATTTTGTGCAAAAGCTTGGCCAAATAAAGCAAAAGCCAAAAGCAATGGTAGCCCGATTTTTTTCATATCAAATAAGGTTGGTTAAATGTTCAATAGTATCATGCAATGTAATGCATTCATTGCATAAATTTTGAACGATATGATAGGCGGCCTGTAAAGAAAAGAAAGCAGTGATCTGTTTACAGATATTCTACTACTGCCGTTATGGAGCCTTCGTAGTGACCATTGAGGAGTTGGCCGCTTTTAACCTTCCCGTTAACTGAAATGTGATGCTCACCTGATTTTGTGCTTTCCTTATTCATATCAAGAGACTCGAACTCTATAACTTGGCCAAGGTCATTTTTTATAACGGACTTATCTTGAATATGCACGCTTATATCAGTACCGGGTGAGGATACCAAAGAAAAGGAACCTGCATTGATTTCTTCTGTCAAATTTTCAGAATTCAGGTCAATAAAAGCATTTTCCATAAGGGTAAATCCGGCCCCGCTGATGATTTCAACCTTGACTTGCATAACCGCAGTTACTTGGGCGGTTGCTTGAAAATAAAACCCAGTAGTTAAAAGGATTAATATGGAAAGAAATTTGGTTCTTTTGTAGGCTCTTTTTTTATACACATCACATAATATTAAGATTTTATAACATTAAAAAATCTTAATATTATGTATCATACAAAATCTCTTCATTTCTTTAATGAAAGTGCAATTAAAGACTATTAAAGCTATTATTTTACAATTATTAGAAATTAGAGCTTTCTAATAATTAAGGAAGATTAGGGTGAAAGCTCTTAGAATCGGGAAGGGAAATTGTCAGAAATTGAGAATCAGATCCTGAAAAGCCGCTTCAGTTTTATTCTTTTAGCTTTTTTAGTAAGCAAGGATAGGGTTTCTTTATCCAGCCCAGCTTCAGCGGGCTTGACCTGTATCTCTTTTAGAGATTCCTCAGGATTGAGAATTCCGAGATGCTTTATAAACGTATTGAGATGAGAGCGCAGGTATTTTTTACGGTTATTATCTAGTATTTCTATGATGTCCGGCCAACTTTTCGGGTTCACTGAACATTCAATTCCCAAACCAATAGCATCTGCATCGTCCGGACTATTCAAACAAATTTCGAGTTGAAGCTCAAGACTCTTAGGTAACGGTTCCTGCCGGAGCAGCCTTGTACCTCTGTGTTCTTTAAATCCTTTTGGAAAAAAGCTTTTCCAAAGCTCACCGGTGGCAGGGTCATGATAAAACACTTCGAATGTATCCATATTCTTTCGAACAGTTACCATGTCTTTTATTCGCTCGAGCTGCCTCTTGTTGTTAAGGATATACATAAATAATGGGGTCTTGTAATATATACTAATAGCCGTTGTAAAAGTTCCGCACTATAGCTTTTCGGTAGATGGTGTTTAATGTTAAGGAATTTTAACATTAAAAAGAGAGATGTTTATCATTTTCAGCTTGACTCAGTACAGGAACTTTTAAATAAGATGATCAACTGTAGCTTTGGATATTGCAGGGATAAAACTTCTACTCTCTAATAAAATAATAGCTTAAAATAAAAAAAGGACGTTAAAGTTAACGTCCCTTTGATATCATTGTCGGGGCGACAAGATTTGAACTTGCGACCTCTCGACCCCCAGCCGAGCGCTCTACCTAGCTGAGCCACGCCCCGTTCAATTAGTGTTGAAGATACGCTGTTTTAAAGCTGGCTTCAATCTTATTTTTGCGATTTTTCTAAGCAAAATGATAGTGACTGCTATTAAATTGCTATCGAGATGTCATCACTAATTAAGCAACATGGACTCTACTACGTACAATTTTACAACAGCAAAAGACGTCCTAAAAGAAAACGAGTACCGCTAAAAACAAGAACTAAACAAACTGCATTAAAACTCCAGCGTAAACCTGAAGATGACTTCGCTACCGGCGCTTTTGATCCTTGGCTGGATGAAAACAACCTGGCTAAGTTGAGCACCGAGAAACTGCATGTAAATAATGATGGGGAAGAACAAGAAGAATCCATCAACTACTTCACGAAAGAGAACGTTCATTATTAATTTTTAGGAATGACGTTAATGTCAGTTCCTGACAGATATCAATAACGTATCAAATCAAGTTAATTAGAGGATTCCTGGTACTCATATTCAATCGTCAATGTCGCTGTGGAGCTGATTGTAATCGAGGTATTGCTCTGGGAGGTCATGTCAATGTTCACATCGCCACTGGAATTCTTGAGATTAAGCGTACCCACAAGTCTAGTCTTATCTATCGACCACGACAGGGTTATAGTGTCACCGGAACCTGCCTGCAGAAAGAGATCCCAAACTATACTCTGTGGGAGATAGTTTCGGTAATCTTTGAGCAATTGCATATTATCGGTATCAAAATAGGCATGTAG
>JAKURD010000018.1 GCA_022450045.1 Gracilimonas sp.
AACGTTTATAATACTTGTTAACCATTGTATAGCAATATGTTACAACCAATTATAACATGCTATACTTCATAAGACCCAAAACTAAATATGAGTACATCACTACTTGATACTGTCAAGCTGTAGGCCCCTTCTATATCTGTTGAAGTACCCCGGCTGGTTCCCTGTACCTGAATACTGACACCGGGTAAGGGATCACCATCTTCGGCATCTACTACAACCCCAGATACATTTTGATTATTTTGCGCAAACGTTCTTTCAGCTGCTCCAAACAACGAAAATAACAATGCGACCATTGTTATTGCAGTAAATCTTTTCAACATATGAGTCTCCTAAAACGTGGTTATTTTATATTTGGAATTATCTAATCCAGTTATGTAACGACCTCTAATCCTGAAACCGCTTCCACACCTTCAAAAATTGTTATCGCTAACATACCATCCATAATGAACGAATATCCTCTTTCATAATCAAAAAATATTTTGTCTGACTAAACTAATTTTGACTTTAATTCTCTTAAGTTACTGATAATTATGTCTAATTATTCAGTAAAAACGCTTCCAGAACCCCCTAAATCTATACTTTATATATATATTCAAACTTGTCTTCTCCTCTATACCAAGTATAATGTTTGTTTTAAATTAAACTAAATATATTAATATGATGATATCGGTAACATATTCTTTACAACTCTATTCTTTTGTTCGGTTAAATTATCGTTTCGCTTCTTATTGCGATTGAAAGATATCATCTGCTATAAAATATCAGCTTCAAAGTTTATAGTATGGGTTTTGTAAAACGCTTCTGTTGCAACTAACCTAAGCTTTGAATCAATTTATTTTATGGAATTTTATATTTATTGATCACCCTTTCATGAAGTTCTTTCAAAAATTCACGGTCAAATTTTATCACTTCCCGATCATAGGTCATGATTCCGTTTACTTCAGACTCAACATCCGTTGTTTGTGTATAAACTGCTCCGGCTAACCCTTTTTGCCGAAGTTCAATTAATCTGGTAAGCAAATCTTCATAGGTTTGAAATAATTCCTCTTTTGATTGGGAGGTCTCATAATGGCTGGGAGCTTTCGAAAAATCATTTATCCAAAGGTGACCTTCAACTACAAGGGCCTCCCCCCCGAACTCACCTAAAATTGCAGCCCGATCTTCTTCAGTTTCCGGCATATCCGGTCCAGGGTAACTGTGAATATCATGCATATCGCTAACACCACGATCTTGCCATCCACTTACGGAATTAATAATACGACTTGAGTCTAACTCTTTGGTAAGCGCTGCAATTTCTTTTGTTTGAAACTGCCCCCAACCTTCATTGAATGGAACCCAGGTTATAATAGAAGGGTGATTATAGAATTGGTCGATCATCTCTTTATATTCTTTTTTGAAGTTCCGAGATGACTGTGCAACCCTATTTATGTCTTTCTCACCAACCCCAATATGCCGGTCCTCGTTTGGCATATCTTGCCATACTAATACTCCAATCTTATCAGCCCAGTAATACCATCTTGCAGGTTCTACCTTTACATGCTTCCGGATCATATTAAAGCCCAGATCTTTGGTGACTTCAATATCATATTTTAGTGCTTCATCAGTAGGCGCTGTATAAATACCACCCGGCCAAAATCCCTGATCTAAAAGGCCGTAATGAAAGATCGGTTCATCATTTAAGAATAGTCTTACAAATCCGTCTTCAGCTTTTCCGATCCTCACTTCTCTCATACCAAAGTAGCTTTCTACTTGGTCTATTTTTGTTCCATTATGATATAGAGACACTTTCAAGTCATACAAAAATGGCTCCTCGGGTGACCAAAGCTTCATATCAGAAACAGGCAATTTCAGAGATTCATTAAGGCCACCTTCTACTTCACCAGCTTTATTTCCATTGGCATAAGCTTCTGCTTTTACGGTATAGCCCCGGACATCCTCTGTTCCTTTTACCTTCAGGCTCAAGTATTCCTCGTTGATCTCCGGTGTCATTCTAAGGTCTTTGATCGCCATATCAGGAACCGGTTCCATCCAAACCGTTTGCCAGATCCCTGTGGTGGGAGTGTACCATATGCTTTGTGGGTTACGAACTTGTTTTCCTCTTGGCTGAAAACCATCGTCCGTAGGATCCCAGACTGCCACAATAATTTCCTGGTTTTCATCTCTTATAATTGCTCTGGAAATATCTATTGAAAAACCGGTGTAACCGCCCTCATGATTTCCAACCTTAACTCCATTCACCCATACTTCGGTTCTCCAATCTACAGCGCCAAAGTGTAACATCAACCTCTGGCCACTCCAACTTGAAGGGATACTGAATTCCTTTTTATACCAAAGCTTATTATCCGGCCCGACACGTTTTTTAACTCCTGAAAGAGCGGACTCTGCACTGAATGGCACCAAAATCTTTCCATCCCAGCTTTTAGGCTCACTTTCCAGCGCAGGAATAATCGCGTAATCCCACATACCATTCAGATTTTTCCACTCAGAGCGCTCCATTTGAGGGCGTGGATATTCAGGAAGAGGTCCGTTCGGGTCAATATCGGCAGCCCACCTGGTCACAAGAGGATTGTCGGCAGGTTCCCATTCTTGGCTTTGCGCTTCAGAGATCACCGGATTCATCAAAAAGACAATTAGTATTCCTGCTGTAATGGTGGCTTTTAAATTCAACATTGGTCTCAGTTTATAGGATTATATTTTGTGAAATTTTGATTCCGTAACCAGAACCGCTTCCAGGTAACATATTGTTATCGTTAACATTTAATAAAATACTACCTATTCACTCATTGTCAAATACAATTGTTGAGGAGACTTTAAAAACCCTTTAGTGAATAGAAGACTATTTATTAATCACTTTTATTCGTGGCTTCCGCAGGAAGATCGGATCTTCATCTGGGTAAGAAGCTCAATATTTTCTATTGGCTCGTCGTCATTCTCTATAGAACGGATCAATTTTTCTGCAGCTTTTTTTCCAAGAGCAAAAGCAGGCTGATCCACAGTGGTCAAAGGACATGGCATAAGTTCTGCCCGTATATCATCACTGAAACCGACAATTGCTATTTCATCAGGAATAGAGAGTCCGTGTTCATTGATTGCTTTCATAGCTCCAATAGCGGCGGGGTCATTTATAGCTACAACGGCCCGCGGCCATTCGCTTTTTGGAAGCTCAAAGATCTTATACATAGCATTATATCCTCCATCTTCCCTAAAACCGCTTTCTACGATCCACTCATCTTTTACTGATAACTGATGCTCTTCTAAAGCTCGTTTATATCCCCTTAACCGTTCACGCCCAACCGAAAGATTTTCAGGTCCGCTTAAGTGAGCGATCTTGTCATATCCGTGACCTATTAAGTGACTGGTGATTAAATAAGAGCTGTTCTCATCATCTACACTCACACAACTTGCGCCTATATTTTCTACGCATCGGTCAAAAAACACAATATTCAGTCCCGAATTGATCAGCTTTTTGTAATACTCAAAATCTTTCGAATTTTCCGCACAAGATAACAGGATGCCATCCACCCTTTTTGATCTCAAGGCTTCTATCACATTCTTCTCTCGAGCAACATCCTCAGCCGAGTTTGTTAAAAACAATTGGTAGTTATTTTCATAGACTACCGCTTCAATTCCGCTTACTACTTCCGAGAAGAATACGTGATGGATTTCGGGAATTACTACTCCAATGGTTTGTGTTTTTTTAGACACTAAACTTTTGGCTACATGGTTTGGAGTGTAGCCCATGCTTTTTGCTTTAGCCAATACGCGCGCTCTCGTTTTTTCATCGACATTGGCTTTGTTATTTATAACCCTCGATACTGTCATTGCCGAAACCCCCAATGCTTCAGCAATTTGTTTTAATGTTACGTTAGAACTCAAATCAAATCTGTTTTATAATATTATTAACCTTTCTTAAATATAAATTTTACCCTGCCAAGCTAATTACTTAATTAATAAATGCAAAAGCATACTTATTTTTCAACCAACTAAGAACGGCTTCTCTACTGCCTTTTGTACTTATCAAAAACATTAATCACCGGCAGGGCATTTCCCTCATCATCAAAATAGCCACGAGATCTCAACCCTCCGGTCACGGCCGGTTCCCACCAAAAAATGCCTTTAATTCTTGTACTGTTAATGTTGATCAGCGTTTCATGAACCGATTCCAAGAAGTCTTTCTGTCCTTCGGGAGTTTCAGGCCAGGGAGCTAATTCACCCTCTTCAGTATATTCTGAAGGCCGCCAGTTATAGGCTGTTTCTACCAAAATGATATCCTGATCATAGTGCTGCATCAGGGAAAGCAGATTTTCCCGAAGTTCCAGTAAATTCCCATGCCACCACGGATAATAGGAAAGCCCGATGATATCGAAAGGGATGCCATAGGACTCGATATTATCATAAAACTCTCGATTTCCTTCGGCATCGGCACCGTTATCGTAATGCACCATGATAAGTGGCCTCATTTCCTGTCCACGACCTGTATCAACGCCGTCGATTCCAGCCTTCAGTAATCCGGCAAAGGCATCCCAGTTATCGGGGAGTTTTCCGGTGGGCCACATCATTCCGTTTCGGATCTCATTCCCGATCTGCACCATCTCCGGCATCACCCCGGCTTCCCGAAATGCTTCGATGGTTTTCTTTGTGTATTCATAGACGGAATCCTGCAGTGTTTTGTAATCCAGTCCTTCCCAGGCTGTGGGCAAAGGCTGCTTCTGAGGATCGGCCCAGCTGTCTGCATAGTGATAATCCAGCAGGAATTTCATGCCTCGTTCCTGAGCTTCCTGTGCCAATTCAATGGTGTATTCCAGATCATTCGGAAGTTCGTCCGGTGTGTGGAAAAGGCGCAGGCGGATCCAGTCATACCCATGGTCTCGAAATATATCGAGGCCGGGTTTTACTACTCCGTTATCCTTGAACTCTGTCCCGTTATCTTCGGCCACTTTCAGAAAAGACATGTCTGCACCAACGGCATAATTCAAATGAAAAGCTGTGGAATCTGATTCCTGTGCAAATGCGTTGCTAAGCCCAAGACTAAGTACTATTGCTAAAATTGTTGATTTAATCTTCATGACTTCCTCAGTTTATAGTTAATTGAATAGAACCGGTTTCAAGTCCTTCAGAAATAGCTCTGATGGTTACGGTTCCGGCATTTTCACCGGCCCGGAATAAGATCGCAGCTATCCCGGCTTCGGCATCGATCGGATTGTAGCCGATCAGCTCACCTTCACCTTCCAGTTCAAATTCTACCGGGTTTTCAGCATCCCAAACCGTGGTTTCGCTTTCATCGGTGAGTGTAGCATATACAAACACTATATCATTTACCCCACTTTGAATTTCTTTCCCGCTCAGATCTACACTCATTTCAATTTTTACGGGTTCTTCCGGAGTAATTCGTTCATGTGTCGCAACTATTTCGCCATTAATGTAGGCTTCCGCTTTTAACGTTCCCGGAGTGAATTCATCCAGTTCAAAAGTGAACGGAGGGTGATTCAATTCAGTAGAAATACGATCGGTATCCGGTTGCTGACGGGCAATTTCTTCTCCATTTAAAAGCAATGCGGCTTCATCTGCATTGCTGTACACTCTTACTTTCGTGAAATCAGGATCTGACCAATAATTGGCGATGAACACCCTCGGGCCATAGAACTCAGAATTACTTCCTTCCAGCTCCGGTCCTGCCTGGCTTTGATAAAAATAATGCGTGAATTTCGGAATGCGGAAAATGTCCTGAATTCCTGATGATTCGATATCCGGGGCATAACCGCGATTATAATCAAACATCACCCAGTTGGCATCTCCAAAAGAATTGCCCTTCAGGTTGGAGTTGTGTGCTTCCTGAAAATTTAGAGCCTGCTGTGCCAGCCTTTGCTGACCGTCACCGCGTAATTGACGGGAAGTCCGCTCTTCTTCCTGAAGGTCTCTAAAGGCATCCTGATTGAAGCCCGCATTTTGCGCATAATATTCCCAGTCGCCATACTCTGCAATAAACAGCGGTTTATCTTTGGGATATTCGCTCCAGTACTCAGGCGGACGTGAATGCTGCCGCGCCGGGATGAAAATATCGTAGGCATGATCAGCCCAGCCGCTGGTGTAATTGTGCTCGATCGGAAGTTCTTTCTTTACCGCCTGATGCGCCTGTTCCATAAACTCTTCCGGCATGTTAGATTCATTCAACGATGCTTCCCAAAAAATAATACTGGGGTGATTTCGGTCGCGCCGGGCCATCTTTCTCACATCATTCAGCGCGCGTTCTGCAAAAAGCCCGTCCTCATAATACTGCCAGCCGGGGATGGCATCCATAAATAAAAGTCCCAGTTCATCAGCTGCTTCCAGAAAAGCGGGATCAGGTGGATAGTGTGCAATACGGATGAAATTAAATCCGGCTTCTTTGATCTTGTACGCATCCCGGTACTGCGCCTCATTCGAAAGGGCATACCCTATGTACGGATAATCCTGGTGGCGGTTCGTTCCCCGCAAATACAGGCGCTCCCCATTCAGCACAAACTGATTTTCCTCATCAAATCCGAACGTTCGGATTCCGATTCGCTGCTGCTCGCTGTCGATGAGTTTGTCTCCATCAAACACCTGTACGGTGAGTGTGTAGAGATAAGGAGTAGATGGTGACCAAAGGTTTGGATTTTGGACCGGCATTTTTTCGGTGTGAAGGGTGTTTGAACCAGACTCAATTTCAATCTCTGCTTCAGCTGAGGCCACTGTATTTCCTTCCGCATCCTGAAGCATATAGTTCAACCGGGCATTCGCATTTTCAGCTCGATCATTTTCAATATCGGCTTGAATCGAAACGGTAGCTTCGTTGTCTGATACATCTTCATAAGACACCAAAATTCCGCCGGTTGCTACTCTGTTTGCTTCAATGGGATCGGAAATTCGCAGTTGGTTTTTGGCTATCAAATATACATCCCGATAAATGCCTCCATAGTAATTGAAGTCCAATACTTCAATGGCTTTGCCCGGAGGAATTTGGGAATTATTCTCGTTATTCAATTTCACCAGCAGAACATTTTCTTCATCAAACTTCAGATGATCCGTGATGTTTACCACGAACGGGAGATACCCACCGGCATTATAGCCAACCTTCTCGCCATTCAAATATATGTCGGCCTCGTGCATCGCTCCCTCAAATTTCAGGGTGATGTGCTTGCCTTCCATTTCAGGCTTAACCTCAAAAAACTTGCGGTAAAACATTTCACCCTGCCACTGTTGGCCTTCAATAACCAGCGGTTCGATATTGGCCGTGTGAGGAAGTCGGATCTCCTCCCATTCCAGCTCACTTTCTGATCGTTCAAAAAGCCCATCGGTGATGGTGGTGTCCATGTCTTTCACAAACTCCCATTCGGTATTAAAATCGACGTGGGTTTGTATAGTTTCTACTTCCCGGGATTGATTGCATCCGAAAAAGAAACCTATCAGTAAAAAAAGAGGTATAAATATTCGGTTCATAGACTCACTCAAATAAGTTCAGTTGTTATTATAGTCATGGCTCATGTATTCAAATCCGATGTGGGCATTGCCTTGAAAATCAAACAGCGCATTATTTTCCCATGATGATCCGGTTCCCCAGAGGTCTTTCATATTGGAGGTGATCCAAGCCGGTTCCCAATAAAATACGCCGCTTCCTCCTCCTTCTTTCACCTGATTAACCAACTCGATCATGAAGTCACGTTGACCTTCTTGTGTAGCCGGAAATCCTTCTGAAAGGCTTTCCGTATAGAATAAATTGCTGTAGTCATCAGCACCCTCAAACGTCCAGGAATAAGCCGTTTCCAGGATCATTACTTCCCGCTCAAAGTTATTTCTAAAACTCTCCACATAGGTAGAGATCTCATTAAGTGGCAAATCGGAATAGGGCGTGTAATAGGAAAAGCCCACTACGTCAAAGTCCTCAACACCTCCCACATTTGTTATCTGCCCAAACCAATAGGATACATTTTCAGGCTGAGCGATATGAAGCATCACCTTGATCTCCTCGCCGGTCTCATTTTCGATTGACCGCACGGCGCTGATGCCGCTATTTATCAGCTCCCCAAGTTTTTGCCAGGTCGCATCCCCGTAAACCTCCCCATATGGATGCACCATTCCACTATTCGTCTCGTTGCCGATCTGAACCATTTCAGGCAGCAATCCATCTGCATTCAGTTTACTAAGCATTGCATAAGTGTAGTCATAGATGGAGTCTTTAACTGCCTCAAAATTTTCTCCTTCCCAAGCAGCAGGCACTTCCTGATTTGCAGGATCGGCCCAGATATCTGAATAATGGAAATCGAGCAGGACTTCCATCCCCTGATCTTTTGCTCTTTGGATTCCCAGCGCCACATCATCAAAATTATGATAGAGCTGCTTGTTCTCATCTCCGTACGCTTGCTTTATCCATTGTGGATCATGGAATAGCCGGAAGCGGGCGGTTGTGGTTTCCTTGTCCGCAAATATTTGATAAGGATCTTTTTCAACTCCACCATCCTTATAGATCCCGCCATGATCCAGGATTTGATTTACATAGGAGAGATCAGCGCCCATTACGAATTTAGAAGGAATGACCGGATCATCATCCGGCTCTTTTTCCGAAGAAGAAGGGGATGAAGAACATACTGTTAAAAGCATACTTGTCAATATTAAAATCCATGTTGTTCTCATCATGCTATTGATAAATTTTAGTAAACCAGATTGAGATTCAAGCAGACTTTAATCTCTCCTGAAGTTTGCTGTTACCGCTAACAAATATAATTATAATTCGAACACTTAGGGGTGTAAATGATCATCAAAAACTAATAATTCAATTTATATCTCCGCGCTTCTCCGTAAGATTCAAAAACAAACCATCGATATTGGCTTAGACCTGAGATAATTGTGGTCACCCAAAGGCGATCCTGATCGTCTGTTTTCAGAGCAGCTAATGCCGGCCATTTTGCAGAAAGGCTTGCCCGACGCCGATGGGTATCCATATCTCTGATCAATTCAGCGGAAGCTCCTTCATCCAGATTAAATTTTTGGGCTTCGAAAATTTGTTTGGAAAACTATAGTACAGACGAGTTTAAATAAAAAAAGCCTCTCATTTCTGAGAAGCTTTTCGGTGGGCAATGAGGGACTCGAACCCCCGACCCCCTCGGTGTAAACGAGGTGCTCTGAACCAACTGAGCTAATTGCCCGACTTGCTTGAAGGGCGACAAATATAAGAACATTTATATCTCTGACAAAGAAAAATAATCATACCGCTTGATTTATAAGTTAACACTGTTAACTTATGAGTGAGTTTTAGTTTTTTTACTGAAGAACTTATTTAAGACAAATTGACTATGAGCAACAACCAAAATGATTCTCCCGCCGCTGTTCTTGTTGATGGATGCCGAATCCCCTTCCAGCGCTCTTCAACGAACTATAATGACCTGATGGCCTACGGCTTAGGCCGAATGGCCATTGAGGGGTTACTTGCACGTAATCCAGTTAATCCCGCAGATATCGATCGGGTGATCATGGGGACGGTCATACAGGAAGTGAAAACCAGCAACGTAGCACGTGAAAGTGCACTGGGTGCCGGTATCCCAAATTCCGTTCCGGCTTTCACTACCACCATGGCGTGCATTTCCTCCAACCAGGCAATTGCCAGCGCGGTTGATATGATTCGCTCCGGACAAGCCAAGATCATATTGGCAGGAGGAACCGAGACCATGTCCGATATTCCTGTTCGGTTCAAAAAGAAATTCCGGCAAAAAATATTGGAAGCAAGAAAGTATAAATCACCGCTCGACTTCCTGAAGTTTTTCAAGGGGCTGGGGTTCAAGGACTTTCTTCCGGAATTGCCGGCCATTGCTGAATTTTCTACCGGGGAAGTGATGGGTCAGAGCGCCGACCGAATGGCCGCACGGTTTGGGATCTCACGGGAAGATCAGGATGAATATGCTATGCGCTCCCACCACCTGGCAGCAAAAGCAACCAACGAAGGGTTATTGGACGAAGAACTCATCCCCGCCAAACTCCCTCCCAAATTTGATGTAGTTAAACACGACAACGGCTTTCGCGAGGATACTTCGATGGAGAAACTGAGCAAGCTACGACCGGCTTTTATAAAACCTCACGGCACTGTGACCGCCGGAAATTCTTCCTTTTTAACAGATGGAGCCTCCGCCAGCTTTATTATGGAAGAGCAAATGGCACTCAAGCTTGGACTGAAACCCAAAGCCTATATCCGTGAGTATAATTTTGTGTCTCAGGACCCTGGTGAGGAATTATTACTGGGACCGGCCTATGCCATCCCAAAAGTACTGGATGCCATGGATCTTTCATTGAATGATATGGACGTGATCGAATTGCACGAGGCTTTTGCCGGACAAGTACTCTCTGTTTTGGCAGCATTAGATTCGGATACTTTTGCAAGAAAATCGCTGGGCAAGGATAAGAAAATTGGTGAAATACCCATGGACAAGCTGAATACGTTAGGGGGCTCCCTTTCTTTAGGGCATCCATTCGGAGCCACCGGCGTACGGCTGGTAACCACCGCCGCGAACCGACTGATCCGCGAAGATGGTCGATACGCCCTGGTTTCTGCCTGTGCAGCAGGAGGGCAGGGACATGCTGTTGTTTTGGAGAGGTATGGAAATTAATTAAAAGGGGGCACAGCCTTAGCTGTCAACCGCTTTTGTTTTCTCCTTAAAAAGGAGGAGGACGCATTGTTATAATATAAAACATGAATAAGCATCTAATTTTTTACAAGATTAGGATTAAGCCTCTCCTTGAGAAGGAGAGGTTTGGAGAGGTCGGAGTTTAAGGCTTGAAATTTAAACTGCTCGAAATAGAATTTTAATAAACTGATTAATGAATTGCGCAGTGGTAATCCTTCCGACCTCCTCTGTCTCCTCCTTCAACACGGAGGAGAATTCTTAATTAAACATCTGTGCCATGAACCAATTTCTGAACTTTAAACAACCAAGGAGAGGGTTGGGTGAGGTCGAAGTATTAACCTCTTCAACATGATCCACAACCATTTTAAAACTAAAAATCTTAACAAAACCGAAGTCAAAAGCCTTATTTCACCATCTCCAACCTCTTTTGTTTTCTCCTTGGCAAGGAGAAAGAATCTTTTAATACATTTGTCCATGAATAAGTTTCAAAAATTTTATAAAGCCCATTTTACCAATAACGATTTTCAAATAACGAATCTATGAGCTACCTAAACATCACCCATAAAAATTCCGTTGCCATCATCACCCTCGACCTTCCCGGTGAGAAAGTGAACAAATTGAATGAATCCATGATGGATGAATTTGCTTCCTTTCTGGATGAGCTGGAATCGAACAACGACTTGAAAGGAGCCGTCTTGATCTCCGGAAAAAAAGACAACTTCATTGCCGGGGCCGATATCGATATGTTTAAGGAACGGGATACAGCTGAAGAAATTGAGCAGCTCAGTAAAGACGGCCACAAGATCCTGAATCGCATTGCAGATTTTCCAAAACCTATTGCTGTGGCCATTCATGGAAGCTGTATGGGTGGTGGGCTCGAGCTTTCCCTGGCGTGTCACTATCGGGTTTGCTCGGACAGTTCAAAAACGGTTTTTGCTTTGCCGGAAGTGAAGCTTGGACTGTTACCCGGAACCGGGGGAACCCAGAGATTACCACGAACCATCGGGCTTCAAAACTCGCTCACTTATATGTTACAGGGGAAAAATATATATACCCGTCAGGCCAGAAAAATGGGATTGATGGACGAAGAAACTCATAAAGACGCTATCGAAAAAGCGGCTATCAAAGGAGTTCATAAGATCGCCGAAGGAAAATTCAGCAGAAAGGATAAACGGTCTTTGGTGGAGAAACTGCTCGAAGGAAATCCAATCGGTCGAAAGATCATCTTTTCACAAGCCAGAAAAAAAACTCTTGCGCAAACCAAAGGAAACTACCCAGCTCCACCCAAAATAATTGATGCGGTCGAATACGGGTATAAGCATGGAATGGAAAAAGGGCTGGAAAACGAGACGGTGTTATTTGGCGAGTTGGGAGCAACCCAGGAATCCAGGAATTTAGTGGATCTGTTTTTCGGGATGAATGCTTCCAAAAAAGTACCGAATCCTGACCTTGTAAAAACGGTGAAAAAGATGGCAGTCCTTGGAGCTGGATTGATGGGTTCAGGTATTGCAGAAGTCAGTATGGATAAAGGTGATTACAACGTGCTGCTGAAAGACCAAACTATCGATCAGGCTGCGCAGGGCGAAAAAGAGATCTGGAAATCGTTAAACGAAAAGGCTAAAAAGCGGATCATCTCAGAATTTGAGCGTGATAAAATGGCCAGCAAAGTCACCGGGGTTGCTTCGTATGATGGATTCAAGGCTGTGGATCTTGTGATCGAGGCTGTGTTTGAAGATCTCGGCTTAAAACGTACGATCGTGGAAGAGGTTGAATCAGCCACAGAAGATCATTGTATTTTTGCATCCAACACATCATCGCTTCCGATCACAGAAATTGCCAAAGAAGCCAAGCGATCTCAAAATATTATCGGGATGCACTATTTCTCCCCAGTACAAAAAATGCCGCTGCTGGAGATCATCACTACTGATCAAACAGCAGACTGGGTCACTCAAACGGCTTTCCAGGTTGGGGTGAATCAGGGGAAGAATGTGATCGTGGTGAAAGACGGCCCGGGTTTCTACACCACCCGTATTTTAGCTCCTTATATGAATGAAGCTCTCAAGCTTTTAGAAGAAGGTGCCTCCATCGAATTCCTCGATAAAATCATGAAAGACTGGGGATTTCCGGTGGGACCAATGGCTCTTTTTGATGAAGTTGGAATTGACGTAGGAGCGCATGTAGCCGAAACGATGTCTGCCATGTTTGCCGAGCGCGGAGTGGATACTTCCAATCGCGCACAGGAATTACTTGACGCCGGTTACAAAGGCCGCAAAAATAAACGCGGGATGTACAAATACTCCTCTGGCAAAAAGAAAGAAGTCAACACTGAGATCTACGAACATTTCGGCGGTTCCAGCCGAAGCAATCCCAATAAAGAAACAGCTCAGCTCCGCATGGCTTTGACCATGATCAACGAAGCGACCTTTTGCCTGGAAGAAGGAATTCTGAAATCTCCGGAAGATGGCGATCTCGGGGCTATACTTGGATTGGGCTTTCCTCCGTTTCTTGGAGGACCTTTCCGGTATATAGATCAAACCGGAGCCCAAAAGGTTTTAGATACACTAAATGAATTCACTAAAGCACATGGACCAAGATTTAAACCCGCCCAAATTTTGGTCGAGTATGCAAAGGAAGGGAAGAGATTTTATTAAAATTTATATAGTTTTATGTCTATGTTCAGTTGCTGGGTAGAATACCAGTTGTTGGTTACCTGTTGCCAATCCGACAGGGTATAGGTACATATTGTGATTAGGCTATGGTAATGGAAGTGTAACCTCCGACAAGGGGTTGCAACCCCTTGCCGACATTTCATAGATGACTCAACAATAGTCGATTACTATGTTAATACTCAAACAAAAGCCAAACCCTTAATTAAACTTCAATATCAATGATTTGGTACTCATCCGCATTTTGTATACCCTGTATGGAATTATTGGACGCTGTATTACTTTATAATTATCAGTTATTTCAATAAGCTGATCTTTTCAGCATTAATTAATGTCTATGAGGAGTACATATGGTCGAAGAATAATCAAATTCGAGAGCATTTCTGTACTAAAAATCTGAGCTATCCCAATCCTCAGAACTCTCGCCCTCCCCACGACATTTTTCCTCACTTTCGGCAATTATTTAGTTAATTCTAATTTTTTAAATTTACCAACATGGCAATACGAGGAGAAGAACAAGACCCGGGTGAAAAGACGGGGGTCAATAGATATTTCGATATTCATAAACCGGTCTTTTGGCCATCAGTTATTCTTATCGCCGCATTAATTGTAGGCGTGATTTGGGCCGGTGACGCTGCCGAAGAAGCTTTTAGTTCGATTCGGATTGGCATCACTGACGCGGCCAGCTGGTTATTTGTTGCAGCCGTAAACATTTTCATCGGTTTTGCACTTTATTTTGCCTTCAGTAAATACGGCGATATCCGCTTGGGTGGAGAGGACGCTGAACCTGACTTCAGCACCATGGCTTGGTTCGCCATGCTGTTCAGTGCCGGCATGGGCATCGGACTTATGTTTTTTGCTGTAGCCGAGCCAATGTGGCATCTAATTTCACCTCCTCATGCTGAAGCCGGTTCTACAGAGGCCATCAGAGATGCGATGGGGGTTACCTTTTTACACTGGGGACTTCATGCCTGGGCTATCTACGCTATTGTAGCGTTGGCGTTGGCATTTTTTGCCTTCAACCGAGATCTTCCCCTTTCTTTTCGATCCGTTTTCTATCCGATTTTGGGAGATAGGATCAATGGGTGGATTGGAGATATGATTGATGTTTTAGCTGTATTGGCCACCCTTTTTGGATTGGCCACCTCCCTTGGATTAGGTGCAGCACAAGCCGGGGCAGGCATGGAATATGTGTTTGGCCTTGAGAACACCACTACGCTACAAGTCATAATTATTGTAGGGGTTACGGCCATTGCAGTAGTATCCGTGGTTTTAGGTATCGATAAAGGCGTTAAGGTTCTGAGTGAATTTAATATTCGTCTTGCCGGGCTCTTCCTGCTTTTTATTCTGATCGTAGGCCCTACCTTGTATATTCTTAGTTCATTCGTTCAAAATCTCGGACACTACGCTCAGAATTTCGGAACCTATGCCTTTTGGACCCAATCGTATGAAGAGGGTTCATTCATGTCTAATTGGACGGTTTTTTATTGGGCTTGGTGGATCTCATGGTCACCTTACGTCGGGATGTTCATCGCCAGAATTTCACGGGGGCGAAGTGTCAAGCAATTTGTATTAGGCGTGTTGATCGTTCCAACTATGCTCACATTCTTGTGGATGAGTGGTTTTGGCGGAAGTGCTCTATTCCTTGAAACGAATGGAATCGCTGAAATTGCTTCCGCTGTGGAACAAGATCAAACGACATCACTGTTCATCTTACTTGATCAGTTTCCATGGTCTGTTGTAACATCATTCCTCGCCATCATCTTGGTCTTGAGTTTCTTTGTTACATCATCTGATTCAGGTTCACTGGTGATCGATGGGTTAACAAGCGGCGGTAAACTTGATGCTCCTGTTGGTCAACGTATCTTCTGGGCTTCCACGGAAGGTATTGTTGCAGCTGTCCTGCTGTTAGGGGGCGGGCTTGGCGCACTACAAGCCGGAGCCATTAGTACCGGTTTACCTTTTGTTTTCGTACTGCTTGTAATGTGCTACAGCCTGAAACGTGGGCTCGAACAAGAACATCAGGAATATCTGCGAAAAGACAGGGATAAAGAACGAGAGTCTTACCGGGAGCTGGTTATGAAAGCAATTCAAAAACAAAAAAAATCAGATTAGAGGTATAAAATGGTAGATTCAAAACATTGGTTAGTAAGTCTCGACTTGTCCAATATGGATGATATTCTTATTGGATATACTGCATTTTTAACCTCCATCATAAAACCTAAGACTATAACATTCTTTCATACGGTGGAATCAGGACCTACAGCGCTGGAACTGGCAGAACAGTTTCCGGAAATTGATTCGGAGGAAGAATTTCTCGACCTGATCAGGAGTGAGCTGAATGATAAAGTCCGCGGACATTTTGATGATGATTTCATTGAAATCAGGATGATGATCAAAACAGGAAAACCTACCGATCAGATCATTGATATTGTGAACTCTATTGAGCCAGACCTTCTTTTGATGGGTAAAAAAGTAGGGTATGCCGGAGAAGGTGTAGTCCCAAAAAGAATCCTTAAATACGTGGCTGCTTCTCTGCTATTGGTACCGGAGAACAGCCGGTATAATCTGAAAAATATACTTGCTCCCATCGACTTTTCAGAGCAATCGGCAAAAGCGGTTAGAACGGCTAAAAAGTTAGCGGATGGCGTGAATGTCACTGCCCAGCACATCTATCGATACCGTGCTCAATTCTTTCCCTATTCACTTTCGGAAAAGGATAAAAAAGAAGTGGATCAAAAGGTGACCAGAAATTTAGATGATTTCAAGGAAAAGTATGGCCTTGGGGACGATATCAACTACGTTCTTTCAATTCAAAAGAAAGAACGTGTTGCTGACGTCGTCTATAATCAAGCAATGGGCGATCAAACCGACCTAATTATCGTATCATCCAAGTCCAAAATGATGAACAGCTTTGTAAGTCATGATTTCACGGATAAGATGGTAGATTATGCATTTGGGATTCCACTTTTGGTCCAGAAAAATAAAGAGAAGCATCAAAAATTTCTGAAGTCTTTGTTCAGTTAGGCTGGGGTTTACTTTCGGCACAGCCCTCCCCGCAAGCAACAGCAAGCTGTTCTTGCTGCCCCTCAAAAGAACACAGAATACGGGGCTTTGGCAAGCAAGTGTAATCAAATCACAATTGCTTAATCTACCAGGAACCTGTCTCTCTTTGGAGAGAGACAGGATTCAGCTCTGTCCCGAAAGCTTTCGGGAAGAGAGGAGAGTGGCCCGTTATAGCACCAAATCCCCAATTTTTATCCCCGCAAATACACCATCGTCTTTCAGTATAGGAATTCGTATCTTTTTGCCGCAAAAAATATAATCGCACAATAATAAATTCTTATGCAATTTTTACCTCTGTTTTTTATGGGATCACCCGGTGACGAAAGCGCCGGAATTATTAACCTTGTATTTCTTGGGGCCATCTTCCTTGTATTCTATCTCTTTATCATTCGCCCCCAAAGCAAGCGGCAGAAAGAGATCCGGCAAATGGTCTCTGAAATGAAAAAAGGTGACAAAGTTGTTACTTCATCCGGTATCATCGGTATTCTCGATAAGATCGAAGAAACGGAAGTTTTAGTTGATGTGGACAGTGGTACAAAGATACGCATGCTAAAGTCTGCCATCACCGATGTAAATCCTAATAAAAAGGATAAATAATTTAAAAGCTGCACTGATATTTTGCAGCTCAAAGTAAAGTAAAGCTATGAGTCAGGAATTCCATTTCAATACCATTACCGAGGCCATTGAAGACATCAAAAATGGCAAAATGGTTATCGTCGTTGACGATGAAGACCGGGAAAATGAAGGGGACTTCCTGATGGCGGCCGAGATGGTTTCCAAAGATGCCATCAACCTTATGGTAACACACGGGCGCGGACTCGTTTGCGCTCCCATCACTAAGGAAAAAGCCGACAAGCTTAAGCTCCGGCATATGGTCCAGGAGGGAGCCGATCCGGACGAGGCCAACTTCACCATTTCTATTGATCACAAACGGAAAACTACTACGGGAATTTCTGCGCAGGATCGCGCTAATACCATTCGCGAACTGGCCAGCGACGATTCCAAACCCGTCGATTTCCGCCGGCCGGGTCACGTATTTCCACTGCTCGCCGTAGAAGGCGGAGTGCTTCGTCGCGCCGGACATACGGAAGCCGCCATTGATCTTGCCCGCCTTGCCGGGCTGAAGCCCGTAGGCATCATTTGTGAGATCATGAAGGAAGACGGGGAAATGGCTCGCGTTCCCGAGCTCATAAGGATGGCGGAAGAGTTTGAGATGAAGATCATCACTATCAAGGACCTCATCGCCTACCGCAATGAAAATGAGACGCTCGTTGAGGAAGTGATGGATGTAAACCTGCCGACCATGTATGGTGATTTCAGCCTTCGCGCTTTCAAAGAAAAGCTGACCGGCGATATTCATCTTGCCCTCACCAAAGGCAGCTGGACCAAAGAGGAGCCGGTGCTTACACGCGTTCATTCCTCCGACCTGATCGGGGATATTTTTGGAGCCCGGAACAAGGATACGAGTGAACAGCTTCATCAGGCTATGCTGCAGGTGGAGCGGGAAGGAAAAGGCGTAGTGTTATACATGAATCGGAATCAGCGCGGCTCGGTATTGGTAAATCAACTTAAAACTCTGAAGGCCTTACAGCAGGGTAAAGTTTCTGAAAATGAAGAAGATATTAGTCCGCGCGGTGATACCCGTGATTACGGTGTGGGGGCTCAAATCCTTCGCTCACTTGGAATCCGCAAGCTGAGGTTGATGACCAACAATCCGGTCAAGAGAATCGGGATCAAAAGTTTTGGTTTGGAGATCGTTGATCAGGTACCTATCGACCATAGCTTTGATTTCTCTACCCAAAAATACCCCTTCGAAGGAGAAGAGAATAGTTAGTCTTCTCAATTAACTCCCTAATTCACAGAAGAATCAGGCTTTACTTCTCCATCGGTTTCAGGAAGTGCTCCTTCGTTTTCTGACTCCCCGTTTTGGGTCATAAAAAACCGGCGGTTGAAAATCAGGATGAAGATAATAGAGCAGGAAATCGCAACATCGGCCACATTAAAGATATATGGAAAGACTGTCCAGTCGCCGATCTTAAGGGAGAAATAGATAAAATCTACCACGTGGCCTTCCAGCACTCCACCGTAGCCTCCCACGATCCCCATAAAAATTCGGTCACTAATATTTCCGAATGCTCCGCCAATAATCAATCCCATGCAAAATAGATAGCCAATAGTGGCTTCATTTATATTTTTCAGGATATAGAAGAGAATTCCCGAGACCGCCAAAATTGCAATAACACTTATCACTGGGGTGGAAAACAGATCGATCCCGAGTGCCATACCCGAATTTTTGGTATAGTAAAATTGCAGCCATCCTTCTATAAGGACTTTGTTTTGCAACTCAGGCGAAGTTCGGACAAGCCACTTTGTGATCTGATCTAAAGCCAGCACGATAAATGCAGGCACAAAAATGGCCGTCAGCTTTTGTTTGTTCAAAGCGGGAGATTACCTGCGTTTTAGTTTGGCATCAATGCTCAGCTGCGTATGCGGCACAGCTTCCAGACGCCCTTTGGCGATCTTTTTTCCCGTTACTTTGCAAACGCCGTAGGTTTTGTTATCAATGCGCTTGAGAGCATCATCCAGATACTTCACGAACTTTTTAGTTCGGTTGAAGAGCATGTAAGTCTTTTCACGCTCCTGAGCATCAGTACCGGCATCCGCCATGTGATAGGAGTAAGCAGATTCATCCGAAGCATTTTCCATACTTTCACGCAGCGTACGTTGTAAAGCATTTACTTCTTCTTCTGCTTCTTCCATCTTCTTGATGATTATCTCGCGGAAATATTCCAATTCTTCATCTGTATATGGAGATACTCTTTCGTCCTTTTTTGATTCTTCAGTAGACATAGCTGCTTAGTTATGAATTAATATTTCTTCGGATGGAGATAGTACACTCTTCATCGCCGATTTCCCATTTTTTAGTAAAGTCGGAAACTTCCAACTCCGTAATTTGAATTTCTTCTGCCAGTGTTTCTTTCTTAATATAATCACTCATGGAAACAACAGCTTCCTTAATTGCCTCAGATCCTGTAAAGCCGATAGCAATGCGGTCAGTTACTTCAAAGTTAGCTTCCTTCCTCATGTTTTGTACACGATTTACAAATTCCCGGGCAATACCTTCCTGAACCAGATCTTCGCTTAAAGCAGTATCCACTGCAACGCTGAGTCCTTTTTCAGTCTCAACCGTCCAGCCTTCCAGCCCGGTGCGTACAATTTCGAGGCCCTCAGAATCGATACGAATCGTTTCGTCCTCCACCTCCAGATCGATCCAGCCGTTTTTCTCAAACTCTGTGATCTCTTCGGTACTAAGCTGAGCCACTTTTGCGGCAACAGCTTTCATTTTCGGGCCTAAACGTTTTCCTAATACCGGATAATTTGGCTTCGCTGATTTTTTAACAATCCCGGAATCATCGTCTACAAACTGGATGTCCTTAACATTCACTTCTTCCAAAATGATATCCCGAACCGACTCAATAGCCTGTCGTTCACTTTCATCTTTTATAGGAAGGATAATTCGCCCTAACGGCTGCCGGACATTCATCTCTATCTGGTTGCGAACACGCAATACAATGTAAGAGATAAGTCGCGCCATTTCCATCTTGTGTTCAAGCGCTTTGTTTATGGCTGTTTCCTCTACCGTTGGAAAGAAGGCCAAATGAACAGATTCTTCTTCCTGGCGGGTAACTGAATTTAATTTCTGATACAGCCACTCGCCGATGAACGGAGCGATCGGACTGATCATTTTACTGAGGTTGCTCAGGCATTCATACAACGTTTGGTATGCGGCCGTCTTGTCAAGTGTATTTCCTTCTTTCCAGAAACGGCGACGATTTCGACGAACGTACCAGTTACTCAATTCTTCTACAAAATTCTCTAACTCACGGGCGGCTTTGGTTGGCTCATAATCTTCAAGATATTCCTCCACCACTTTTACCGTACTGTTAAGGCGTGAGATCACCCATTTATCAATCTCCGGACGATCTCCTATGGGAATCGCTGTTCCTGAGAAGTTGAATCCATCAATATTCGCGTACATGGCAAAGAAAGAATAGGTATTCACAATGGTGTTGAAAAACTTACGCTGGACTTCTTTGAGTCCATCTATACTGAATTTCAGATTTTCCCATGGAGAGGAATTACTCATCATATACCAGCGAACGGTATCGGCTCCAAATTCCTGTATAACCTCAAAAGGATCTACCGTATTTCCTTTTGATTTACTCATTTTCTCGCCGTTCTCATCGAGTACCAATCCGTTGGAAATTACATTCTTGTAAGCTTCTTCATTGAACAACATGGTACCTAAGGCATGTAACGTATAAAACCAACCGCGGGTCTGATCCACTCCCTCAGCTATAAAGTCAGCCGGGTAGTTTACCTGGAAATCATGATCATTATCATACGGATAGTGCCATTGGGCGAAAGGCATTGCCCCGGAATCGAACCAAACATCGAGCAAATCCGGGATGCGGCGCATAGTTCCGCCGTCGGGCGCTTCCCAGGTGATATCATCGATGAACGGACGGTGAAGATCGATTTCGACATCTTCATCCAGTCCGGCTTTTTTGCGAAGTTTATCGATACTTCCAATAGATTCCACATACTCAGGATTTTTATCACTTACCCAAATTGGAATCGGTGTTCCCCAATAACGCTGACGGGAAACGGCCCAGTCCACGTTGTTTTCAAGCCAGGTTCCAAAACGACCGGAACCGGTACTTTCCGGCTTCCAGTTAATTTTCTTATTCAACTCCACCATTCGGTCTTTCATTTTGGTGGTTTCAATGAACCAGGATTCTACAGGGTAAGACATCAGGGGAGTGCCCTTACGCCAGTCAAAAGGATAGTTATGAACCATGGTTTCATGCTTGTACATGCGGTTCTTTTCCTTAATGGCCTTCGAAATATCTTTGTCGGCTTCTTTGAACCACTGTCCTTCAAATTCCGGGGCTTTATCTGTGAACTTCCCGTCGCGATCAATGGGGTTGAAGATCGGAATGTCAGCTTTTTGGCATGATTCAAAGTCATCGGCCCCAAAAGCAGGAGCGGTGTGTACGATACCGGTTCCGTCTTCTGTCGTTACATAATCAGCCGGGATCACTTTCCAGGCCTCGGACTTGTCAAACTCTTTCAGTGCGTAATCAAAGATCGGTTCGTAGGTTTTGTGAAGCAGCTGCGAACCTTTCATTTCTTCCACAATGATGTAATCTTCGCCAAGCACATCTTCCACACAATCTTTGGCCATGATAAAGGTCTCATTGAAATGAGCAACTTTCACATAGTCCAGATTTGGATTTACGGCAATGGCCATGTTTGAGACTACCGTCCAGGGAGTGGTAGTCCAGGCCAGGAAGTAGGTATTTTCTTCCCCATCAACTTTAAACTTGAAATAGATGGAAGGGTCCTGAGTTTCCTTATAACCCAGGCTCACTTCATGGGAAGAAAGAACCGTTCCGCTGCCCGGAGAATACCATTGGATCTTGTATCCTTTATACACCAGGCCTTTATTGTAAAGCTTATTAAAAGCCCACCAAACAGATTCTATATAACTGTTTTCAAATGTAACATAAGGGTTGTCTTGATCTACCCAATAACCCATGCGGGAAGTGAGTTCATCCCAAAGATCTTTGTATTTGAGCACACTCTTGCGGCATTCAGCATTATATTTTTCAATGCCGTATTCTTCAACTTGTGCGCGGCCTTCAAGGCCTAATGCTTTTTCAACTTCTATTTCTACGGGAAGTCCGTGCGTGTCCCAACCGGCTTTTCTCTCAACCCTAAACCCTTTTAGAGTTTTATATCGGCAGAACATGTCTTTAACCGTTCTGGCCATCACATGATGAATGCCGGGCTTACCATTTGCAGTCGGCGGGCCTTCATAAAAAGTAAAAGGAATCCCATCCTCACGGGTTTTGAGGCTTTTATCAAAAATCTTGTGTTCCTTCCACCAATTCAGGATTTCGACTTCTGATTTAGGAAAACTTACTTGCTTAATCTCTTCGAATTTCTTTGCCATAAAAAACTTTGTTCCGCGAATAGTTTTAAGCCTCAAATATACAAAATATCAGGGAAAAGCATGTACTTCCTTCAACCAAAAAAAATCTGGAACTTGACGCCAAGGCTCAGTCGTTATACTATCAGTCATCCGTTAAAAATTAAAATACCTCTTAGTATTGTTAATCATCATCTCTAAATATCCCCCTAAACGTGAGCAATTCTTATTTAAGACCCATCAGTAAAGAAGATCCTTATAAACTTGTATTTGTATGCCTTGGAAATATTTGCCGGAGCCCAACGGCAGAAGGTCTTTTTATCCATAAGGTTAACCAAGCAGGACTCGATAATTATTTTTATATCGACTCTGCGGGAACAGCGGCTTACCATGTGGGTGAGTCAGCCAACAGCAAAAGTCAGGCTACGGCCAATAAACATGGTGTTCATCTGCCCTCCAAAGCACGAAAATTTGAGTATGCAGACCTTGAAGAATTTGATCTCATTCTGGCTATGGATTCTGAAAACTTGTCCAATATCAGGGAGTTAGACCGAAAAAATAAGTTTTCCGAAAAAATCAAAATGATGCGCGAGTTTGACCCCGATCCGGGCAACGGAGAAGTTCCCGATCCATATTATGGAGGACAGGAAGGATTTGAGAATGTATTCCGCGTTCTGGACCGAAGTACCGAAGCCCTGCTCAAGAAATTGAACCCTTTTATCAAGTAGTAATTATGTTTCCTGAGAATATTCAAACTTCCATTGAATCCCAGCTCGATGAAGGAATCGTCTCTGAGGAATCCGTGCATGGCGGTGATATTAATCAGGCCCAAAAGCTTACTTTTGATTCAGAAAGTATTGCTTTTCTGAAGTGGAATGAAAATCCTCATGAAAATATGTTCGAAACCGAAGCAAAAGGCCTGGAGTTGCTGCGCTCGGCTGATACAAACCTCATTATCCCCAAGACCCTGGCCATATCCGAAAATTATCTCCTTTTGGAATGGATAGAAGAAGGGGGAGGGATGCCTGATTCTTCCTATGAGTTTGGTGTGGAGCTATCCAAACTTCACAAAAAATCCCATTCCGCTTTTGGCCTTGACCACGATAATTTTATTGGAAGGCTCAAACAATCGAATACCAATCACTCTAACTGGCCTGATTTTTTTGCCCTTGAACGCATCGAACCTCAGGTCAAAATCGGGGTTGAGTCTGGGAAATTGACTCGCTCACTATTACGTGATGTGCACCATCTTTATAAAAAGCTCGGTTCCATTTTCCCCCGGGAAAAACCTGCGTTACTTCACGGAGATCTGTGGAGTGGAAATTTCATGTTTTCAAGTTCAGGGGTAGCGAGTATCTATGATCCTGCCGTTTATTTCGGTCATCGTGAAATGGATCTTGCCATGACCCGTCTTTTTGGGGGTTTTTCAGCGGATTTCTACAAAGGATATCATGAACAATTTCCCCTTGAGCCGGGTTTTGAAGAAAGAGCAACCCTTTACAACTTATATCCCCTACTCGTTCATGCCAATTTGTTTGGTGGAAATTATTGTCGCCAGGCAGAAAACATTATTAAAAGTCATGTCTGAACTGCCTTATAAACAAATCATATCACTCGTGCCAAGCTTGACCGAGCTGTTGATCGACCTTGGATTAAAAGACCAACTCATCGGACGTACACGCTTCTGCATACACCACAAAGATGAAGTTGAGGATATTGACATTGTAGGGGGCACCAAAAACCCGAATCTCGAGAAGATCATTGAACTAAAGCCTGATTTCATACTTGCTAACAAAGAGGAAAACCGCAAAGAAGATATCGAGATGTTGCAGGCTTATGCAAGTGTACACGTTACAGATATTGAATCGATCGAGGATGCTTTGCTTGAAATCAGCTCATTGGGGATGCTGCTTGGGGTTGAGTTTACAGCCCAAAAACTCGTTTCAAAAGCCACAGCACTGCTTTCGGAAATACCGTCAGAGCGTTCACTTTCTGTTGCCTATCTTATTTGGAAAGATCCATGGATGACCATTGGTAAGGATACCTACATTCATCACGTACTCAAGCGTTATCACTTAGAAAATGTCTTCGGCATTCAGACTCGATACCCCAAAACCACATTAAAAGAAATGGCATCTAAGAACCCGGATCTCATTTTATTGAGTAGTGAACCCTACCCATTTAAAGAGAAACACATCCAAGAGATAAAAGAAGCATGCCCGGTTTCCAAAGTAGAATTGGTGAACGGAGAATGGTTCAGCTGGTATGGCTCGCGGATGATCAAAGCTTTTGAGGCTTTAAATACCTGGCGCGGCAAGCTCTGAATTTTAGCAGATCTTTCCTTTTTCGGGATCTATGTAGCACCCGTCTCCACTTAGCGATCGTTGCCAATTTAACTCGGCGGTGAGTTCCTTTAACCATTCTTCGATCTCTTCTTTGGTTTTGTAAACATTCCCATCCTCAGCGATATAGGGCAGTCCGGGTTCATCAGCGGCATGGATTTCCTTTTTATAGGAAATCACGAGATCCTCAAGCCTTCTTTCCAGCTCATCTGAATTTTTATGGCCTTTTTTCTTATAAAGAATAATCATAAATAATGCCCTGATCTTACATTTTCAGCTTATGATTCTTGTTTTTTACAATAATCACAAATATCCATTGGTAATATTAAAAAATCTTAATATATTAATGTTAAGGAATTTTAACATTGAAAAGCTTTATGGGACTAACAAAAAAAGTAATGATCGTAGAAGATGATCCGCTGCTTTCTATTGTTGAAGAAAAGATAATAGAGAGGTTGGGTTATACCGTTATTGGCAAAGCCAAAAGTGGGGAAGAAACACTGGCGAAGTTTCAAAGGTTGAATCCTGAAATTCTCGTCATAGATATTCAACTCGCCGGTGCCCTTAATGGCATTCAGACGGTGCAAAAACTACGGGAATTATATTCTAACATTCCTGTCATTTTCCTGTCAGGAGACAGATCTTCTTCCATACTCAAAAAAGCAGAAACCGTGGACTACATTGAATTCCTGTTAAAACCGGTTTCGAGCAACGAATTGTCCGGCTCTTTACAGAAAGCCATTGAGATGAACGAACTGCTTTCTCAAAATGTAGCTTAAAAAAGAACTTAGATAAGTAAATACCCATAACCCACATAAAGTAGTTTGGCCGCTGCTTTGTGATTTTCCAAAGCCTGCTATTACCCCCAGTAGCAGGCTTTTTTTATTTATGCTCTACCACTACTCTTCCGGCTTGCCTGCCTTCCAGTATCCGGTCAACCTCTTCTTGCAGGTCTTCCAGATGCACCTTTTTCGAAAAATTTTCAGGCACTTTTTTATGATCTGTGTTTGCAATGGCATCCCAGATGTTGAGCCTCATCGGCATTTTGCAAATGGCTGAGTCGATACCAAGTAAACTCACTCCTCTCAAAATAAAAGGGTAAATATTGGTTGTAAGTTTGTGCCCCAAAATATTACCGCAACAAGCCACAGCTCCATCATGATTGGTCTGTCGTATCACAGCATCCAGCATTTTACCGCCTACGGTTTCAATAGCCCCATTCCATTCCCTGCTTAATAAAAAGCTATCTTTCACTTCTGTTACCTCTTTGCGGTGAATGACTTCAGCGGCCCCAAGTTCTTTCAGAAAATCTACCTTATGCATTTTACCTGTAGCTGCTATCACTTCATAACCTAATTCAGACAGAAAAAATACCGC
The DNA here is from genome assembly GCA_022450045.1 of Gracilimonas sp. Lineage (GTDB taxonomy): Bacteria > Bacteroidota > Rhodothermia > Balneolales > Balneolaceae > Gracilimonas. The sequence continues at coordinate 26,078 of JAKURD010000018.1, forward strand.
GAGCGATCCTACTCCACCCGTAGCGCCGGTCACTAAAACCTTGCCTTCATTCGGTAAAATCAGCTCGCGCTCCAAGCGCTTTATACCATACATTGCCGTAAAACCTGCCGTCCCATAATTCATCGCCGTTTCCAGGTCCAGGCCATCCGGCAAAGCTACCACCCAGTCTTTAGGTACGCGGATCATAGCTCCAAAACCGCCCGGCGTATTTGACCCGAGATCCTGGCCGGTTACCACTACTTTCTGCCCTTTTTTAAATGTATTACTTGCATCTTCAACTACAACTCCGGAGGCATCAATACCAGGAATATGGGGATATTGCCGAGTCACCCCTTTGTTTCCGGAAGCCGAAAGTCCGTCTTTATAATTCAAAGAAGAAAATTGAACCCTGATAAGCACTTCATAGTCAGGCAAAAAGGAAAGAGGAACGTCTTTGACCTCTGCTTCAAAATTTCCGGTTGATGTTTCTTCAACATAAAATGCTTTAAAGGACTTTGTACTCATTTCAATATTTTTTTGATCCATTTTAGCTTTCCTTTGTAAGGAGCATACCGAAAGGGAACATCCAGCCAAAGTGGTTTTTTCATAACCCCTTTGTGGTGTGAAAAGGTATCAAAGCTTTTTTTTCCGTGATAAGCTCCCATTCCGCTTTGCCCTACTCCGCCAAAAGGTAAATGATGATTCCCGAGGTGTGCAACCACATCATTAATGGCACCGCCCCCAAACGAACATTTTTCTATGACCCGGTCTTCTGTTTCTTTCTCCGTAGTGAAAACATACAGTGCCAGCGGCTTTGGTTTTGAGTTGATAAGATCAATAGCCTCTCCAATATCATCAAAGGTTATAACCGGTAGAATGGGGCCAAAGATCTCCTCTTCCATCACTGCTGTATGCTCTTCAATATCCGTCAAGATTGTTGGCTCTATATAGTATTCCATTTTATCTGTTTTACCGCCGTAAAATACTTCGCCATCCGATAAGTAAGAGGCCAGTCTTACAAAATGATCTTCATTAATAATACGTGGGTAATCGGGGCTTAATTTCGCATTTACTCCATAAAAAGAACGTATAGCTTCTTTGAGATATTCCAAAAATTTATCTTGAACGGAAGCCTTAACCATCACATAATCGGGAGCCACACAAGTTTGTCCGGCGTTTAAAAACTTACCCCAGGCAATACGTTTTGCAGATGTTTTAAGATCTGCGGAATCATCAACAATACACGGACTTTTACCGCCCAGCTCCAGAGTCACTGGGGTTAGGTTTTTGGCGGCTGCCTCCATCACAATTTTACCAACACGACTGCTTCCCGTAAAAAAGATATGGTCAAAATCTTCCGCCAACAGAGCTTGATTGGTCTCAACTCCGCCCTCAACAACTGCGATAAATTCTTCCTTAAACCACTTGCTCATCAAACGGTGTAAAACCGATGAAGCCTGGGGAGTGAGTTCAGAGGGTTTAACCACCACGGTGTTCCCCGCTGCAATGGCCCCCACTAAGGGTAAAAGGGCTAACTGAATCGGGTAATTCCAGGGGGCTATGACCAAAACTGTTCCATAGGGTTGGGCAATGGTATAGTTTGATGAGGGAAAATTTATCCACGTTCCCTTCAATCGTTTCGGTTTTGCCCATTTTTTTAAATGCCTAATGGTGTAACTGATCTCATTATGAAGGATTCCGAGCTCAGTGGCATAGGTCTCAAGTTCCGGTTTTTTAAAATCAGCATATACTGCATTAAAAAACTCCTCTTCATGTTCACTCAATAACTTCTTTAAAGTTTGAAGCTGGTGAATTCTAAACTCAACCGACTTTGTGGCTCCCGATCTAAAATAGGTTCTCTGTCTTTCCAGTAATTTTGCTGCGTCCATCAATCTTTGTTTTTCCTTCCTGTAAATGAATCCATTGAACCATACACACCAAAGATTTTACCGGCTACAAAGTCATAGACCTTAGCAGGCAGAATTCCACGGATAAGAGGAGTTAATTTCACCATAAATGGTTCTCTGAGTCGTACTTTTCCGCGTTCAACAGCATCCAGTATTTTAGTTGTGATATCATCCGGATCTAAAAGTGGCATAAGCAGAGGCGCCGTAACCCCGGCAAACATTCCGGTATTTATATAGCTGGGCATGACGGTAAGAACCTTAACGGATGTGCCGGTTTTCTCAAGCTCGAGATTCAGTGATTCGGACCACCCGACAGCTGCCCATTTACTGGCTGCATAAACGGTCATCCCCGGATTGGGGGTTAAGCCTGCTGCAGAGGCAATATTAATAATATAGCCATCTCCTTGCTGTTTCATTGAAGGAAGAAGTGCCCGGGCTACATACATCATCCCAAGGCTGTTCACATCCATGGTTTTCTTAATACTCTCCATAGAATGTTCTTCAAAATTCTTACCGGCTACAATGCCCGCATTATTGAACAATATATCTACGCGGCCATGTTCTTCCAGAACTTTTTCTGCCGTTTTTAGAACATGTTGATGATCACTTACATCCACTACATAGGTGCTTACTGAATATCCTTGCTTTGTAAGTATAGATGCCGCATTTAGAAGAGCCTCTTCATTCACATCCCAAATGATTAATTTTTCCGCACCTCGATCAAGTACTTTTTGGCCCATAAGTAAACCGATACCACTGGCCCCGCCGGTTATTAAAACTATTTTATTTTTAAAAGAGGACATATAAAAACCGTATATTTAAGACTCAAAGTTAACCAAAAACTGAACACATTCTTTAAGCAAAATTTCTGTGTTCAGAGTAATTAACAAACAGACAATAAGCTCATTATTACACAAATGAAAAGAATATTATCACTTTTAACCCTTGTAATTTTTGCCGCATCCTGCCAGCAAACACCAAAGCAAGTCTCACTGGAATGGTCAGAAGCAGAGCCATTACCAATGCCTGTTTCTAATAACGCTGTAACTTCAGCTACAATTGATGGCAAAACATATCTTTACACTTTTCTTGGTTTGGAAGAAGGTAAAACCTATGAAGATGTTACTGATTTTGCAGCACGTTATGATGTTGAAAATGATGTATGGGAGGAGATTCCGGGCGTTCCTGACGAAATCGGCCGACTCGGCAGTACTGCAGAATACGTAAACGGAAATATCTACCTTTTTGGTGGTTACACTGTTGCTGAAGACGGATCTGAAGTATCAACTCAGGAAGTTTTCAAATATGACCCGGTAGCAAATTCTTATGAGCGTGTTGCCGATATGTTACTTCCTGTGGAAGATGCCGTATCTCTTGTATATCAAGACCGCTACATTTACTTAGTGAGCGGGTGGAATAACACCAACAATGTTTCCAATGTGCAGGTTTATGATACAGAGACAAACTCCTGGGAGCATGCCACTCCCTATGCCGGACCTCCCGTATTTGGCCACGCCGGGGGAATTGTTGGCAACACTATGATCCTGTCGGATGGCGTTCAGGCTATTGTGGATGAGGGTGAGCGTATCTTTAAAATGGCGCCGGGTAGTATCCGAGGTGAAATTGATGCCGAAGACCCAACCCGTATTACCTGGACCAGAATTAAGCAGCATCCAGGAAAAGCACGTTATAGAATGGCTGCTGTTGGGGTTGAACGCCCTGTTGAAATGGTGGTGTTTGTTGGAGGAACCGATAACCCATATAACTATAACGGAATTGGTTACAACCTTAAACCATCCTTCCCGGATAGCAATGTATTTGCCTACCGTCTTGATACTAACGAATGGATTGAATTAGGTACACAGCCTACCCCAAGTATGGATCACCGCGGCGTTGCCAAAGCCGGGGATGAGTTTTATATCATCGGCGGTATCCTTGACAGTCAGCAAATAACTGATATGGTACAAAGTTTTAGTATTGAGCTAGAATCCGGTAACTAAGACTTTTTAGACACTGTTTTTTTTCAAAAGCGAAAGGTCAATAATCTTTCGCTTTTTTTATTTCTTCCAGGTACTTTATTTTATCCGGGGATTCTTCCATTAACTTTTAAAAGGTATTCAATGAAATCAGTCTTATCCCTTTTGGCATGTTCTCTTCTTCTTGTAAGTTGTAACCGATCTCCTGCTAACAAAGCAGCGGAGAGCATCAACAAAGATTCTTTGCTTCGGCATATTGAAACACTTTCCTCTGATGAGTTTCAAGGCCGGGCAACCGGCACAGCGGGAGAGCAAATGAGTGTAGATTACCTTGTCAACGAATTAAAAGCGATGGGTGCGGAGCCCGCCGGAAACAATGGCTCGTACATTCAGGAATTTCCGCTGTTAGGACAAACCACCTCGAATGCACAAATGTCCATTTCTACGGATGGACGGACCCCATTTAACATCGAGTATTTTGATGAATTTATGGCCTGGCCTGCTAATCAGGCTGAAGAAGTTGAGGTCAGAAATGCGGAATTAGTTTATGTAGGGTACGGCATCCAGGCTCCGGAAGAGAATTGGGACGATTTTAAAGGAGTGGATGTTGAGGGAAAGATCCTCGTGTTCAAAAATAATGACCCCGCCTATGATGACGACCTTTTCGGAGGTACCACCCGGTTGTATTACGGTCGTTACGATTATAAATATGAAAAAGCCAAAGAACTCGGTGCTTTAGGGGCCATCATCATTCACACTGATGAAACCGCAGGATATGGCTGGAATGTAGTTTCAGGGGCATGGAGCGGAGAACGTTTCTACCTAAAGAGCGGGAATGGAGATTTTGTTTCCGACACCGAATTCAACGGGTGGATAACGGAGCCCACAAGCCGGTTGCTTTTTGAAGAAGCAGGACTCAGTTTTGATGACCTGTTTGAGGCGGCAGACAGTCCTGATTTTGAACCGGTTGAGCTTTCAGGAGTACGGATGAATGTAAGTATGGATGCTGACTATCGCGAAATCAACGGACAAAACGTACTTGCTGAGGTGAAAGGAAACGATCCTGAGTTGAATGATGAATACCTATTGCTTACCGCTCACTTCGACCATCTTGGGGTAACCACTCCAATTGAAGGTGATTCGGTGAATAATGGAGCATCCGATAATGCTGCAGGTGTAAGTGCTCTTCTTGAAATGATGGAAGCTTACCAATCGGTTCAACCCTTATTAAAACGAAGTGTGCTCGCCGTGATCGTAAGTGCTGAAGAGGTGGGCCTTTTGGGCTCTCAATATTGGGCTGAAAACCCAACTGTTGATCCCGGCAAGGTTACCGCGAACATTAATCTTGATGGAATGAACGTATATGGCGAAACAAAAGATGTGGTCGTGGTCGGCTATGGGCGCACCTCATTAAGCGACCTTTTAGAGGAAGAAGCAGAGAAACAGGGCCGTACCGTAAAACCCGATCCCTATCCGGAGCGAGGCTATTTCTACCGATCTGATCATTTTAACATGGCGAAAGTTGGAATTCCTGCAATTTTCCCGAATCCCGGAACTGAATATATTGGCAAAGGTGAAAATTTTCTCGCCTTGCGCGATAGCGTGGCCGATGCAAATTATCACACCGTTTCTGATGAGATCAACGAGTTTTGGGACCTTAACGGTGCTGAAATTGATACCCGCTTGTTTTTCTTAACGGGATTCAGAGCCCTGAATGCCGAAGAACTTCAAACATGGAAAAGAGGGGATGAATTTGAGGCTACAAGGTTGGAAATGCTGGAACGCGTTGAAAACTAAGCTTCAAAACATAGACAACTCTTATACTTCAGATAGAGTAATACATTCATTTTTAAGTATCGCTTCGTTCGGAATAACGGTATTTTGAAGGCTGTTAAAATCATAACCCGAACAGTATCATTTTTTGAGTTACCTCACCTTTGTTTTACAAGAGAGAAAAGTCCTCAGCTTTGGGCTTTCATTCACCTTTTTTTCCAGTTTTGGGCAAACCTTCCTGATCTCGCTGTTTGTACCATTTTTTCTGGCTGATTTCGATCTGTCGAATGCTGCTTTTGGCTCCATTTATTCCGCAGCTACCTTAGCAAGTGCTTCCATTCTGCCTTATCTGGGTAAGTGGATAGACGTACTTCCTATTGAGCAATACAGCTTATACGTAGCGGGCGGGTTATTGATCGCTGCTCTGACCATGGCCTTTTCATGGCACATCGGGTTTTTATTTGCGGGGATTTTGATGCTCCGTCTTTCCGGACAGGGACTCAGCGGTCATACCGCCGAAACCGCTATGGCCCGGTACTTCAAACTTCAGCGGGGTAAGGCATTAAGCATCTCAAGTTTGGGATACCCCATCGGAGAAGGAATACTGCCGGTTGGCATCGCGGCCTTACTGGCTGTCACAAGCTGGCGCACCACTTGGGGAATCATTGCCGCCGCCATTGCGCTGATCTTCATTCCGTTCATCTTGTATGTGTTGAACAAAACTGAGATCGGGCACTCCAATCAACAGATAAAAAAAACTAACTCTGATTCTGACGACTCTTCCGGCTCTTATTTTCAGATCATAAATAATCGTAGATTTTGGCTGATACTCCCTGCTATTTTGATCCCGCCATTCTGGGCTACAGCTTTATTTCTCTATCAGGTATCCATTGCTGAACAATTGGGATGGACTGCAGCTATCATTGCTTCCGCCTTTATCTTTTTTGCTGTGGCACGTATTGTAAGCTCACTTGGTATCGGCCCGGTAATCGATAAATTGAGTGCCGCAGCTGTCTTTCCATTTTATATTATTCCTTTTGGTGCCGGACTCATTGTCGCATTTTATCACCCGGGGATCTGGTCTGCTTTCCTATATATGGCGTTAGTGGGTATTACCCTGGGGTTTGGAAGTACTACAAAATCTGCATTATATGCAGAGCTTTACGGAGAAGAAATGATCGGAACTGTACGCTCTTTGTTTGCTTCCATTATGGTTTTCAGCACCGCTATGAGTCCGTTTCTGATGGGATGGATGCTCGACAACAACATAGCCATGGAAAGCATTTTATTAATGGCAGCTTCCACGGTCATCGTTGGTGTAGCATTAGCATATATCGGATTGAAAGATGAAAACACAGCGTCTCTAAACTTCGAGTGAACATTTTCACCATAAAATGAGTTTTAGCAACCACAATCAAAAGACTTTTTATGGCTATGAACATTGAAATTTGGTCGGACGTTGCTTGTCCTTTTTGCTACATCGGGAAACGACATTTAGAGCAAGCACTTAAACAACTACCAGACTTGGATGTGAACATCACCTGGAAAAGTTTCGAACTCGACCCAAATGCTCCACTGAATTCTGATCTTGATATCTACGACACGTTGGCTAAAAAATATGGCCGGGACCGTAATTGGGCAAAGCAAATGAATGCTAACATGGTAAGCATGGCATCGAAGGCCGGGCTCAATTTTGATATGGACGGCCTTATACCCACCAATACCTTCAATGCTCATCAGCTTATTCATTTAGCCAAAGAAGAAGGCAAACAAAATGAAATGAAGGAGGCTTTACTTTCAGCCTATTTCAGCGAAGGCGAACATCTGGGCGAACCGAATACACTTGTTGAAATTGCGAAGCAGATCGGGATCGATGAACAAAAGGCGAAGAAAGTTTTGGAGAATAATTCCTACTCCAATAAGGTCGTCAAAGATGTGGAAGAAGCACACAGCCTCGGAGTACAAGGTGTTCCCTTCTTTTATATAAATAAAAAGTACGGCCTTTCTGGTGCTCAGCCGGTTAAAGTATTTGTGGAAGCTCTTTCTAAGATCGCTTCCGAATAACTGATGTTTGCAAACTTTAATCCCAGCTATTTGGGGATTCCAAGATTTTAAAATAGATTTTAAGTTCAACTCAAAATCATTCAGCATATTATGAAAAACGTAGTAATTACGCTCTTTATTGCTGCAGTTTTTGCAGCATGCAGCACTTCCGAATCTAACCAGGCTGCATTCGTAACCTTACTCGGCAGTGATACCTTAGCTGTTGAGCAGTTCGAAAAAACAGATACCAGCATCACCGCTAATGTAATCTTACGAAGCCCGGAAACCCGCTTTTCCACCTATTTTTTGAAGTGGGATGAAACCGGGGGGATTCAGGAAATGGCCCGTACCGATTATCCGGCTTCAACCGGATTTGCAGGGGAAGGAGCTATTGTGCAGACCGTAGTCAGAGACGGTGATAGCTTAATGGTGGAGGTATTAGATAATGAAAATCCGCGAAGCTATAAAGCCCCTTACCAACCGGGCGTTCTTCCTTTCATCGATATGGTACACTGGCCTTTTGAAATTGCATTCAACAATGCTGTTGAAGCCGGGCAGGATACCGTTAACCAGCCATTGTTAACCGGCAACCGGCTTTCCAATTTCATTATCGCTGCTATTGAGGGTGACTCTATGACTATCCGCCATCCGTTCCGCGGAGTGATGGGAGTGAATGTGGATGAAAGCGGAAATCTGGAGTACCTGGATGCAGGACTCACTACCCGAAAGTTAAAAGTACACCGGGTTAACGAATTAGACCTGGATGCGCTTACCACAAGATTTGCCAATAATCCTATTGGACAACTTTCCGGTGCTGTAAGTGCCAAATTCTCATTTAGGGATACTGATTTTATCGTCGAATTCGGTTCACCCCAAAAACGCGGGCGTGAGTTATTTGGCGGAATTGTTCCTTATGGTAAAGTATGGAGAACCGGTGCAAATCGTGCCACTCATTTCTCCACATCCAGCGACCTGCGCTTTGGCGAGCTTGACGTGCCAGCCGGAGAATATACCCTGTTTTCCATACCGGAAGCTGATGGTGGTACGCTCATCATTAACAACCAAACCGGACAAAACGGGACTTCTTACAATGAATCCCGCGATCTGGGCCGCGTACCTATGGAGGTTTCAACTAAGGACGACATAACCGAAGCATTTACCATCACTGTTGATGAAACCGATGAAGGCGGTCGAATTAACCTGATCTGGGGGGATACGATCTATTCCTCTGATTTCGTGATTGAGTAGTTTTCCACTGATCACATTTTATCTCAATAATCAACCGGTAGAGGCGTATTGCTATAAACCCCTACCGGTTTTTTTGTGTTTTCCAATCTCTGTAATTCATGATGAGCGAAAGTAACAAAGCCCCTATTCCCAAAACTGCCACAAGCACATCTACTGTAAATGGTTCCCAGGAAAAACCTGAAACTTGATCCAGATAATATTTGATATAGGAGGCCGGCAGCTCAGTTTCTCCCAATGCCCGTTTTACCTGCCAGTGCCAGTCGGTACAGGGGCAATATCCCAACCCATAAATTGCTCCCAATCCCACCCAGGAAAAAATGGTAGCAGAGATCACATACAGATGAAGGCGCCGGGTTTTGTGCCAAAGCCAGCCCGTTAAATTGAAAGCGATCAGAGAAAAGTGAAACACCACAAAGGCGTAATCAAGGATCTGCAATGTGGTTCCATCGTCCATTATAACAGTTGGTTATTTCTTCTTATTCATAAATGCATCCACACGGTCAATGTGCTGCTCATCTATCCACAGTTTGGAAAAAGGAGCCACTTCTGCATCCAAAGCTTCTTGCCGGTGAGCACTAAAACGCATGGCCCCCTCTTTTAGGATATGGATGAATTTTCGATCATTTTTGGTGAGTTGTTCTGCCCATTTCAGTGTTTCCTGTTTCGGATTCTCCCCTTTTAGAATATGCTCGATCAATCCGTGCGCCAATACACTATTTGCTGAAGTCACCTCTGATCTACCTAACCACTGAAGGGCCTTTGCCCGACCAACTTTTTCAACAAGACGTGTTAACCCACCCCAGCCGGGAACTAGGTAAAAGCGGCCTTGGGTAAAACCAAATTTTACTTTGGGAACAGAAACCCTGAAATCGAAGGCCAGCATTAATTCGATTCCCCCACCGTATGCATCTCCGTTAATGTGAGCAATAGTCCAGCAGGGAAGCTGCTCAATCCTGCTTAAAAGCCGCTGCATGCGCTTTGCTTTATCAACGGCCTTTTCTTTAGATTTTATGGTGTGGAATTTCTTTAAATCACCGCCGGAAACAAAAAACTTTTCTCCGGCCCCGCTTAGAATCAACACCCGAATGCTTTCATCTTTTTCTATCTTGCCCACCATTTCTTCCAGCTGCTCCATCACTTCAAAATCAATCGCATTAAGGGCTTTCGGGCGGTTTATTTTGGCCCATACAATATGGTCAGAAATGTGTTTTTGATTAAGTACCATGCTAACTTTTCTTCTCAAAATAGAAAATTTGAGAGAATCGACATTACGAAAACAAAAAAACTTTAGTTCAACCAGTCGCTCATTGTCCAGAAAAGCACTTACAGGAATTAATGAGATTTTTTATCGCTAAATAATTGAAAATTGACTTTGAACATGGTATAATTGTGCATGAAAACGGTACAAATGAATAGAATAAATAAGTCCCTTTCAGCCGCTCATAATGATGTAAGGATCGCGCATATCCTCAACAAGTATAGGGAAAAGGTGTTGATCACTACTTCATTCGGCACCACTTCTGCATTACTGATACATATGATCAGCCGCATACGTCCTAATCATCCAATTCATTTTATCAATACCGGGTATCTTTTTCCCGAAACACTAAAGTATAAAGATCAGCTTATTGAGAGATATGGTATCAATGTGATCGATCACACCCCTGATGAGGAAAAGCATTGCCTCTCAAAAGAAAAGAAACTTTGGAATTCCAATCCAGATCTATGCTGCCATTACAATAAAGTTAAGCCCCTGGAAAAAGTTAAAGCCGGACATAAAGTGTGGATCTCAGGATTGATCGGCTATCAGAACAGTTACCGCAGCGGACTGGAAATATTGCAGGAAAAGGATGATCTCTACCGGTTCTTTCCACTTATAGACTGGACGGCGGAAATGGTGGATGAGTATTTTGAGAGTTTTGGGATTCCCCGGCATCCCCTTGAACGATTTGGCTACGATTCAATCGGCTGTATACATTGTACGGAAAAGGGAACCGGCAGGGACGGTCGCTGGAGTGATTCAGATAAAACCGAATGTGGCTTACATTTATAATTAAAGCTTAAAAGGCTGCTTAGAATTATCTTCCAGCCAATCTAAGTATTCCTCGTTGCCTTCATTTTCAGCCAGTGTAATAGAAATAACGCACGGGCATTCATAACTGTGCATCTCCATCACACGTCGGGTTACTTTTTTCACCCTGGAGTAATGTGTTTTAATAAGAAGAACACATTCTTTGTCTTCCCGGATCTCCCCTTCCCATTTATAGATAGATTCCATTCCGTCAATAATATTTGCACATGCGGCAAGGTTCTGTTTCACCAGGGCCCTGCCTATTTTTTGAGCTTCTTTTTTATTGGAAGTAGTGACGTAAAGGAGGCGTAGGTTTTTATACATAGTGCTTTAAAATTCTACATTTCGAAGTCCAATATCCACTTGTTTTTGGAACTTACTCCAGTTCGAAGTATTAAGATCTTCTGTAGCTGTACTTTCTACGTCAATTTGTTTGAATTCAGATATATAAACCCTTATCTTTGCAAGCTCTGAATTTTGCGAGAGTGGCGGAATTGGTAGACGCGCTAGATTTAGGATCTAGTATCTTAACCGATGTGGGGGTTCGAGTCCCCCCTCTCGTACTTCCTTCCTAATAAAAATTGAAATCCTGTTCATTTATTGAATTCACATAATTAAAGCGGAGAACACGTGGACATTTCTGTAGAAGAGCTCACATCTGTAGATAAAGAAGTTACCTTAAAGGCTAAAAGAGAAGATCTTCAAGAGGACTTCGACAAGGCTTACAAAAAATATAAAAGCCAAATTCAGCTTCCCGGATTTCGTCCCGGCAAAGTTCCCATGGGACTTGTGAAAAAGCGTTTTGGAAAAGAAATCGAACAAGAAGAGATCAGCAATATTGTTCAAAAGGTATTTGAGAAAGAAGTAGTACCTGAATACGAGCCGGTTGGCGAAACTGAAATGCTGGATTTCAACTGGGAAAATGATGAGCTGGAAGTAAAGTTCAAGATTGGGTCTAAGCCTGAAGTTGAAATTTCAGACCTCTCCAAGATCAAGGTGAATAAAATGGTTCACGATGTTACCGACGAAGAGGTTGAGGAAGAAGTAGAGCGCACCCTTGAGCGCGAAGGAAACTGGGAAGTTGTTGACGAACCTGTTTCAAAAGAAACACAGGTGATTGTGGATGTTGTTTCTAAAAATCACGGTGATGAAGATACGGACCAAAAGATTGATCTTCGCAAGGACGATGCTGAAGATTTTTTAAAGGTTCTTAAAGGTAAAAAAGCCGGCGATGTAGCTGAAATGACCATTCCTCATGGTGATCATGAAGATGAGCTGGAGATCACTATTAAAAAAGTTCAAAAACTCCATAAGGCTGAACTGAATGAAGAAGTTATCAAATCACAAAGTAACGGAGAGGCTTCCAACGAAGACGAGTTCAAGAGTTATATCAAAAGCCGCATGCAGGAATATTATGACCAAACGGCTGAAGATCTTTTCAAGAATGACGTCGCCGATGCCCTTGTTGAAGCACACGATTTCGAAGTCCCCGAAACATTTGTGGCACAGATACAGGGGTCTTATGTTGACCAATTGAAACAAAAGCAGGGCGGCGAACTTCCAGAAGGCTTTGATGCCGAACAGTATAAGGCCGGTATGAAGGAACGTGCTGTGCGTGAAGCCAAGTGGTCTTTCATCAGTCAAAAACTGCAGGAAACATTTGAAGATATCGAAATAAAACCCGAAGATATCGATGAGCATTTAGCCGGACAGGCTGCACAATATGGGATGCCAACAGACCAGTTGAAGCAGTATTATGCTCAGCAGCCGGAGATGCTTGAGCAATTAAGAAGCAGCATTCGCGAAAACAAAGTATTTGATATTTTGCAAGATAAAGTAGCCATTAACGAAATGGACAAAAATAAGTATCGCGAATTGCAGGAAAAGAAAGACAAAAAGAATAAATAACCGATTACCCAGAATATCATGATTACTAAGCAACCTCTTTTTGAAAACCCGAATTTAGACTCCGTTCAACCCATTCAAAACAATCTGGTTCCTATGGTTGTGGAAACAACCAGCCGGGGAGAGCGCGCTTATGACATCTATTCCCGTCTCCTTAAAGATCGGATCATAATACTTGGTTCTGCCGTTAATGATGCGGTTGCAAGTTCTATTATGGCTCAGCTTCTCTTCCTGGAGTCGGAAGACCCTGAAAAAGATATTCAGTTTTATATCAACAGTCCGGGGGGTGTGGTTTCTGCCGGCTTAGCGATCTACGATACCATTCAGCATATCAAATGTGATGTAGCCACCACCTGTATGGGAATGGCTGCCAGCATGGGAGCGGTACTCTTGACCGCCGGAACCAAAGGCAAGAGAAGCTGTCTTCCCCACTCACGCGTTATGATTCACCAGCCTCTTGGGGGAACTCAGGGCCAGGCAAGCGATATTGAGATCGAGGCGCGTGAGATCATCCGCGTTAAGAAAGAATTAAGTCAGATCCTGTCTGATCACTCGGGTAATTCTGTTGAACAGATCATGGAAGATTCCGATCGTAACAAATGGCTTACCGCTGATGAAGCAAAAGACTACGGCTTGGTCGATAATGTGATCGTTAAAAGCAAAGATTCAAAATAACCGGTATTTTCATTAAATTAAGCTTGTTATGAGCGATAAAGAGAAAAACAGCGATATAGTACACTGTTCATTTTGCAGTCGCTCCAGCCTGGAAGTGAACAGTATGGTAGCCGGTCCCGGAGTTTATATTTGTGATCGATGTGTAGAAGACGCATCCAGCATCATTGAAAGCGACCTGGCCTCACTGGCCCGCCGCCGCGAGAAAAGCTTCAAGCCGATGCTTAAGCCTGTCGAGATCAAGAATAAACTCGATGATTATGTGATCGGGCAAGAACTGGCTAAAAAGACCTTATCAGTAGCCGTATATAATCACTATAAACGTATTTCTGCTGAAACTGCCGAGATCGACGATACTCAGATCGAGAAGTCAAACATTATGTTACTCGGTCCAACAGGTAGCGGTAAAACCCTCTTAGCTCGTACACTTGCCAGGGTTATTGATGTGCCGTTCACCATTGCTGACGCCACTGTGCTTACGGAGGCCGGTTATGTAGGGGAAGACGTAGAGAGCATTCTGAGCAACCTTTTGCAAGCCGCAGATTACGATGTGGAACGCGCCAAGCGCGGCATCGTATATATTGACGAGGTGGACAAAGTTGCCCGCAAGAGTGACAACCCTTCCATTACCCGCGATGTAAGTGGAGAAGGTGTTCAGCAGGCGCTCCTGAAGATCTTAGAGGGAACTGTGGCTAACATTCCGCCCAAAGGAGGGAGAAAACATCCCGAACAAAGTTTTATACAGCTGGATACTTCCAATATCTTATTTATTTGTGGCGGGGCTTTTTCAGGATTAGAGCAAATCATTTCTCGCCGACTATCTACAAGCGTTATGGGTTTCCATACTAAAGAACAGGTTAAATTTGATAAAGAAGATCCCGAAATTTTCACTCATGTTGAGCCGGAAGATCTCCAGCATTTTGGATTGATCCCGGAATTGATCGGGCGTTTGCCTGTCATTGCAGGGCTGCATGAGCTTTCTGATAATGCCATGCTCGATATCCTGACTGCTCCGAAAAATGCCCTTGTTAAACAATACACTAAGTTGTTTAATATGGAAGACGTTGAGCTTGAAATTGAGGAAGAAGCTTTAAAAGCTATTGTTCAACGTGCAAAAGCCCGAAAAACCGGAGCTCGTGGATTACGGTCCATCATGGAAGCCGCTATGCTTGATATTATGTTCACACTGCCTTCCATGAAGAATATTGCCCGATGTGTGATAACCAAAGAGACCATCGAAAAACAGGCACCCCCTGTTTACGAAAAACAAAAAGCGTCTGCTTAAAAATTTTGCCTCCTTTTATGTTCCTTCATTAAGGAGGCTTTTTCATATCTCTTCCTTTTTATTTTTGACTAAAAGGATTACCCTCTGCATATGAAACTTTTTGTCCCCTCAAACAAGGTCAAACTCATTCTTGTATTCCTGCTCATTTTCCTGGGAATTGGGTCCGTGGTCTATAATCAATATCTGGTCTCAAAAATACTGGAGCAGGAACGGGCAAGCGTAGAGCTGTGGACCAAAGGCATTGAGTTCAACAGCCAACCGGTAAATGAACAAGCAACCACTATGTTGCTTAAAGCTATAGACATTCTTCAAAATATAGAGGAAGTTCCAGATAGTGTCATTACACTGATTGAGGAAGCCGATGCCGCCCGAAGTTCTAATGATTTTGTAACTAAAGAAATTATTCTACGGGATCGCTTCCGCATTCCCACCATTCTGATAGATTCAAGTGATGTAATACTGGCCTCCCGAAATATAGATTCTCTCCGGCTCGCCACACCCAATAACCGGAATGAACTCGTTCGGGAGCTTAAGAGCCTAAATACTCCCATTAACTTTGTGTATGGTGATGAAAAGCGACAGATCACTCAATTTGTGTACTATGGGGAGAGCCCTACGGTGCAAATGCTGCGATATTTTCCCTACATACAGATCCTTTTATTAGGATTGCTTCTCGGTATCGGTTATACCACCTATCGAAGTATCACCCGTTCAGAACAATCCAATTTATGGGTTGGGATGGCTAAAGAAGCGGCACATCAACTGGGTACTCCTATATCCAGTCTTTATGGTTGGCTGCAGCTTTTAAAAGATGAATATCGGTATGAGGAAACAGCAGTTAACATTGCAAATGAGATCGAAAAAGACATTCAACGCTTACGTGGAGTTGCAGAACGATTTGGCAAGATCGGCTCTGAGCCTGAACTTAGAAAAATGGAGATCGGGCCCATACTCGAACAGGTTGTTATTTATATGGAACGGAGGCTTCCCCGTTTAGGAAAAGCCATTGAAGTACGTAAAAATTTACAGGCCAGGGCTTTGGTTCGTGCTAATCCAGAACTGTTGCAATGGGCGATAGAGAATTTAGTTAAAAACGCTATGGACTCCCTCCGGGGGAAGGAAGAAACAGCCTATATCTCCGTTATCTCAAAAGTGCAGGAAGGGGAAGTGATCATAGATATCGAAGATTCTGGGAGCGGTATCGACATCAAAAACGTAAAAAATATTTTCAAACCCGGCTTCAGTACTAAGAAAAGAGGGTGGGGATTAGGACTAAGCCTGACTAAGCGCATTATCGAAGAATATCATAAAGGCAGTATATTTGTGTTGCGCTCTGAATTAAACGAAGGAACTACAATGAGGATCACTTTAAGAGTTCAGAAAAAGGAAGAGGAAGTGTAGCCAGTGGTAGATCAGTCTCCGGTATAGCCTCGCGTTTTTGCATATTCCAGCAATTCTGTCTTCAATAAATTTCGGCCACGATGCAATCGTGAACGGATTGTCCCGATTGGTACGTCCAGCATATTGGCTATTTCTTCGTACGTATATCCATCCACATCACATAAAAGAACGACTGTTCTGAAATCTTCAGGAAGCCGTTTTAAAGCCATAGAAAGATCGTCATCCATCATTTCACGAAACATCAGGTTTTCAAGATCTGATGTTTCTGTGCGCTCTGCACGAATGGATTCGTAATAGGAAGAAACCTCATCATAATCTACCTGAGATGGCTTTTTAGAGGTTTTTCTATAATTGTTGATGAACGAGTTTTTTAGAATCCGGAACATCCATGCCTTGGCATTGGTGCCTTTTTCGTAGCTGCTAAAAAATCGATATGCTTTTACAATAGTATCCTGTACAAGATCTTCTGCATCATTTGGATCGGTTGTCAGCCTAAGTGCAAAATTATATAACGCATCCATATGAGGTATGATCTCTTCGTCAAAATCCTTCTGTTTTTTTTGTTCATCTCTCGTTAACTGAGACATTCATCCATCCCTAATTTCTTAATATCAGTAAGCGTTAACTGCTTCTTTATTTAATAATTTTAACCTGTTTAATGCTAACTAAATAATGCTTTAATATTAAATAGATTCTATTGATCGCTTTGTTAATAAATTACTTTTACGATAAAAACGCGATTACCATAATGTCATAGATGGCGTGAGTCCAAGCGGCCACACCAAAACCTCTCCAAACATATATCCCATTGAGAATCAAACCAAATAAAAAACGGTAAAGAAAGGAACCCATTGTAAAAGCATCACCCATTGAGCCAACATAATGCACCGCAGAGAATAATAAAGCCGAAAGGACGACCGCTGCGGTGACACCAGCCCATTTTTTTCCTAAAAATTTTGTAAAAAGCAGGATAAATAAAGTAACGAGAATGACTCTGAAGAATAGCTCCTCATACAAACCGGCCCCCAATGAAAGTGCCAGCTTTTGGGTGATAGTCAAGCTGTTGATAGGATCTGTAGCGGCCATATTTACTACAAGTGACACCAAAGACTGGCTAATAAAAGCCACTACAATAGCATAAACGGTAGCCTCCAGGATAAGAATTGGGAAATAGGAAAAATTCAGGGTTTTTAACCGCTCTCTCTCCTTATAGATAATAAAAAGTCCGATCACCGCCACCAATAACAATGAAAATGAAACGGCATTCACCCCAAGATAAGTGAACAATGTTTTAATCCATACATCCACGCTTATACGAACAATGGCTTCTCCCGAGGGCTGGGAGATCACGATCAATAACTCATACAGTAAGAAAAGCGGAAGGCTTACAAGAAAGCTGTAAAGTAGGTTATTTGTATTCTCAAAATATGTTTTAGCAGGATTAGCCATCTACTTCCGTATATATAGTTACAGCCGGTTGACTGGCTTCATTCAAACGAAGTGTACTATATGCTTTTCGAGAAAGTTTCAGCCCGGAACCGGTTATCCGATCATTGACTCGAATATACACTCCTGTTCCTGTTTGCACGTTTTCGACAAAAATGATACTCCCCAAACTTATATTGGAATGAGCTGCTGTTAAGGCTTCAGGATCGTATAATTCGCCATTTGTAGTCGTTTCTCCAAATTCAGAATCACTATAAGAAAATACCTGAACTTCGCCAAGATCTTGCAAGTCCGCCTTCTGTAAATATGGATTCTCATAATTTCGTGAGGGAGGAAGTAATATCGTTACCTGCCGGCCGGCCTGTAACCGGCTCATATCCAATTCCGGGTTTAACATCCGGAATTCATTCTCAGTCATTTTAAAGCGAGATGTTATGTCCTCTAAATTCTCCCCGCTTTTAATTTCATAAACAGAAAAAACACCTTGCGGAGTGGACTTCTCAGAGAATTCTACTACTGATGGGGGAACTTCAGGCTGTTTTTTAACCGCTAACCGCTGGCCAATCCGTAAATTATTATCTGTGAGATTATTCAGGTCTTTCAATTCCTGAACGGTCATATTGTGTTCGCCGGCAATTTTGTAGAGAGAATCTCCACTTTTCACAATATAGGACACATTTTCTGATCCGGTAGAGCGATTGACCAAAGGCTCTGATTCTCCCTCGGTTAACTCTTGGGTTTGCTCATTCTGAAAATAGTAGATCAGTTCTTGCCCTAATTCTATTTGATTTCCTTCAAGATTATTCCACTGTTGTAACTCAGCAATACTTACATTTAACTGCCTGGAGATGCCGTATAAAGTATCTCCTTGCTTCACTTCATAGGTTGCTCTGTCTTGTGCTAAGCCTTCAACTGCTGTCAAAAAAAATACTAAAAGCAGTGTGCATGCGATTTTTAAGTATAAGCTAAACTTCATTCTATGATCCTTCTTCCATTTCAATTTCAAGATTCAAAAGAGCCGATGATAACTCTGATTTCGTATGCTGATCATTCTGATCTTCTGCAACTTTTATTCCCTCTTTATAAGTTTTTAACGCCTTTTTGTTCTGCTTCAATTCTGAATAAAGTTTGGCCAAATGGTAATAAACACCTACATATTCCGGATCATCATTCCTTATTGCTTCAAATAAGATCCGCGCTTTTACAGGCTGCTCTATTTTCAACATTTCCAAAGCCAAAGTAAATTTATAAAAAGAATCCTCCGGATGCTCCTTTACCGCTTTTGCCAACGTTGAAATTCGTGAACTCATTGTATGGCATTTTTAAAATTTGCTTCAATTTCTTGAATGGAATCACCGCCGAATTTTTCAAGGAAAGCATTTGCGATAACCGGAGCCACTACACTTTCAGCAACCACAACCGCTCTGGGTAGAGCACAAACATCTGATCGTTCGTATCGGGTTTCCGTTTCTTCTTTGGTTTCCATATCCACAGTACTGAGTGGATTCAGCATCGTTGGGATAGGCTTCATCACTCCCCGGATAATAATCGGCATGCCGGTACTCATTCCTCCTTCAATTCCACCCATGCGATTTGTTCTTCGTTTGAAGGAATTTTCCTCATGAGTAATTTCATCGTGAACCTCATGGCCGGGAAGGTAACCTGACTCAAAACCCATTCCAATTTCAACACCTTTCATCGCTTGTGTTCCCATAATCACCTGGGCTAACTGGCCATCCAGCTTTCTGTCCCAGTGAACATAGCTCCCCAATCCAACCGGAAGTCCGGTGATCACGATCTCGTAAATACCTCCAAGAGAAGAACCTTCCTTTCGGCGTTTTTTTATTTCTTCCCTCATTTCTCCCGAGAGGTCTTCATTCAGACATCGCACGTCAGATTCATCCGCAGCTTTATAAATTGCTTCAGCCCCTTTTTCAGTCAATGGATCTGTGATCTCACGAACTTCATCCCAACCATTGTATCCGATGGAACCAATTCTAAGTACGTGCCCCCCGATCTCGATCCCAAAGTGTTTCAAAAATTGCCGTGCGACTCCGCAGCAAGCAACCCTCATCGCTGTTTCACGGGCACTTGACCGCTCTATGACCGGACGGATATCTTTGAATTTATATTTTTGCGCACCCACAAGATCGGCATGACCCGGACGTGGAAGCGTGATCTTTTCTATCCCTTCTGCTTCGGTTTTTTTGTTCATTACGGTAGGCCAACCGGCATCATCTTTCTCAAAAGCACGATTTGGCATGTACATTGAAATTGGCCCACCCATAGTTTTTGAAAAACGAAGTCCTGAGTTGATGGTTGCATAATCTTTTTCAAAGGCCATTCTTCCTCCACGACCGTAGCCCTGCTGACGACGAACGAGATGTACGGCAATATCTTCTTCTGTAAGGAGAAGGCCGGCAGGGACACCTTCTACAATTCCTGTTAATCCCGGTCCGTGTGATTCTCCTGCTGTAATATATCTGATCATATGATGATCGCTCTGCTTTTTAAATTTTAATGCGTTTTAGTCACCTGTTAAGTTAATCAAAGCAGCGCTATTTTGATGCTTAATCTGGTTATTTCACCTAATATCTAATGTATTGTATAAATTTCTACTGACGTCAAACGTCATGTTCTTAAAATCGAAACCAACATTAAATGCCATTCCGGCGAGGTCAAACATTTAACCGGTTTTGTCTGCTCGTGCAAATAGTGGTCGTATCCAAGACGAACCTGCATGTTTTCACCGATTTCAGCCTCTGGCCCAAACAATATGCAACGAAACAAATTATCCGGCGGTTCCGGCTCCGTAAAAGTACGGAAATCCCAGTTATTCAGCTGCCGCAATGTAACGCTGAGGTGAAAGAGAAATGCTTCCGGTTTTTTGAAATACCAACAGGTACATCCAAAAGCAACGGCTTTCTTTGTTCCTCAAATGCGGTTATTTGAGCCCCTAAATTTCGAGTCGCAATGCCCGCACTGAAATTACTGATGCTATTCTGGCAGAGCAACTCTGACGGTAAGAACATAGGGTTTGATTTAAAATTTGCATCAAATTTACTCACATAATTTCCACCAAGCCCGGCAGAATGTACCGCTGGGGTATCTCTAAAAAACAGAAAACACTTGACGTATTAGATTGCGCTGCCGTAAGTTCGGTACTAATGAAAAGTATCAGAAAAGATGCAATATGCCACACTTTTTAACTCATTTATAAATCACAATTGGCGAAAATGTTTTGTAATATAATCAAATGCTTTGGCAATACGTCAAGATTATTGATTAAGAAATGATTTCTAATTTACCAGGGGCTGCCGGTTTACGACAATTCGGCAAATATGCCCAACTTTTATATCAGGCTTTACGAGCATCAACCGAAATAAGCACCTATCGCAAAAACCTGTTCCAGGAATTTGTAAAGGTTGGCTATGAGTCTATACCTATTATTTTCCTTGTAGGAATCTTCACGGGAGCTGTTCTCACCCTTCAAACGGCCTATCAGTTAGATACGGACATCTACCCCAGCACGATCATTGGTTCCATTGTAGCCCAATCAATTGTTATTGAACTCGCTGCCGTAATCAGTGCATTGGTACTTGCAGGAAAAGTGGGAGCCCGTATTTCCACTGAGCTTGGAACCATGCGAGTCAGTGAACAGATAGATGCACTTGAGTCCATGGGGTTTAATTCTGTTTCATTTTTAGTTGTACCCCGGATATTAGCCGGACTTTTGATGTTTCCGATCCTTTATACAACAGCTGCTGTTTTTGGGATTTTAGGAGGAATAACTGCCGGAGCCCTGGATGGAATATTACCCGCCGCTGAGTTTCTGGAAGGCGCACGAGCTTTCTTTTTTGAGTCAGATATTATCTTCGGTTACATCAAATCCATTGTTTTTGGCTTTGTGATAACTTCTATTGCCTGTTATAAAGGATATTATGCTTTTGGCGGGGCAGAAGGCGTTGGAACGGCTACCACACAAGCAACCGTTTTAAGTTGTATTTTTGTACTTTTAGCCGACTTTGCATTAGCAGCGATATTATTATAGCACATGATAGAGATTAAAAACCTGACAAAAAGCTTTGGAGATCTGATAGTTTGGAGAGATGTTTCCTTTGATATCCAAGACGGTGAAACTACGGCTGTGATCGGACGTTCCGGGTGTGGAAAGTCGGTATTGATGAAACATCTCAATGCTCTTTTATATCCTGACGAAGGAAATGTACTGATTGACGGAAAATGTGTATTTGAGTTGAGTTATTCTGAACTTCGAAAAGTACGCCAGCGATTTGGTATTTTATTTCAGGGCGGAGCTCTTTTCGATTCTATCAGTACCTTTGAGAACGTTGCGTTTCCGCTTCGTTATTTTACGGAACAAATCGAAGATGAAATAACGCATAATGTTAATGAAGCTTTGAGCATGGTAAACCTTCAGGAAGCGGGAAATAAATCTACTTCAGAGCTTTCCGGAGGCATGAGGAAGCGAGTAGGACTGGCAAGAGCCATTATCCTCAAACCTGATTATTTGCTGTATGATGAACCAACCTCCGGGCTGGATCCTAAAACTTCCGATGAGATCAATGAACTGATCGTGAATATGGCTGACAGCCTCGATATTACTTCTGTTGTGATCACTCACGACATGCACAGCGTCTTAGAAGTTTCAGATAAAGTAGCTTTTTTGGATGAACAAAAACTGAGCTGGTTCGGTAAAACCGAGGACATGAAACACAGCGACAATCAAAACCTGCTTGAATTCATTTCGGCAAGTGAATATCAAATAAATTCAAAAACTGCATAGGAGACCTGTTTTGGAAAAAGTTTCCAACGAATTAAAAATTGGCCTTACCATTATTGTTGCTATCATCGTAGCATTTTTGGGATATAGCTTCATGAAAGATATTCCGCTTTTCAAATCGTCCACTACCATTTACACCAAATTTGACCAGGTGTATGGTTTGATACCGGGTAATGTCGTGAATGTTAAAGGCTTCAAGATCGGTAATGTGAAACAAATGGAGCTGCTTGAATCCGATTCTACTCGGGTAACATTGAACATTGAGGAAGGATATCAAATACCGGAGGGCTCAGTCGCTTTATTAAAATCGAGCGGTGTATTGGGAGGAAAATACATTGAGATCCAAAAGTCTGACTCTCAGGCAATAGTACAGGATCAGGGCTTTATAAAAGGCACTTTTGAGCAGGGCATTATGGATAGCTTTGCTGAAGAAGGGGAGCGGCTTAGTAATGATATTTCTGGATCTATCCGTGGATTTGAAGAATTTATAACAAGGCTCAATCAAACCTTGAACGAAGATAATAAGGAAAATATCTCCGGTATTATTCGCAATCTGGAATCGAGTACCGGCTCTCTTAACCAAGTGATTCAGGACCGGCAAACCGACCTTGACCAGATGATCGTGGAAGCTAAAAATACCCTTCAGAATTTAGATGAGCTTAGTAGTGATAATAAAGAAAAACTTACTGCTCTTATCGAGAATCTGGAAGCAACCAGCGCTGAGTTAGAAACCTTAAGTGCAGGTCTTAATAAAACAAACCTGACATTAAATGAGGTGCTAACAAAAATCAACAATGGCGAAGGCACCTTAGGAAAAATGGTCAACGACCCCTCTCTGTATAATAATATCGACAGCCTTTCAGTTAACCTGAATAAGCTAATTAAAAATATCAATGAGGACCCCGGAAATTATTTGAAACACATGCGGCTGATTGAAGTATTCTAAGTCTCATCATCGCTTTTATTAGCTTTCAATTCCTTGGGTATTCACTTATATTTCTGAGCTTACTGTCAAAGGTTAAAATGACACCGGCAGTATTCAAATCGCAATTTAACAAATGTTTTTTTAGAGGTAACCTTTTATGGGTGTAATGGAAAAAATGAGAAACAGTACCGCATTTATCCTGTGGCTGCTGATAGGTTCTTTTGGCCTTTTATGGGTTCTGGCTGATGTAAACTTTTTTGATGCCATGCAGGCCGGGCCTAATGCCTTAGGCGCAGTAAATGGAGAGAAGATCTCGAATGAAGAGTATCAAAGCAGAATTCAATATTATTCTAATGCTTACAGCCAGCAAACCGGGAATTCCCTTTCAGCTGAAATGCGCGCCAATTATGAAAATCAAGCCTGGAATGAGTTGGTAAATGCCCGGTTGATCAACCAAAAAATGGATGAGTTAGGCATTACCGTTTCTGATCAGGAAGTCATGGATATGGTATTCGGTGAAAACCCCGCCCCCATAATCCGCCAAAATTTCACCCGTGAAGACGGCACTATTGATCGTGCCGCAATTCAACAAGTGCTATCATCAAGTGAATTTACGCAGCAGGCAGTTGCCCTTGAACTTCAGCTTCGCGATCAGCGTCGCCAACAAAAACTAAATAACTATATTTCTGCCGGCCTTCAGGTTACTGAATCAGAAGTTGAGCAGGAATTCATTAAGAATAACACAACGGCTCAGGTTAACTTCATTCGTTTCCCTTATAGCGAAGTTACTGAGCAAGAACTTGAGATATCTGACAATGCTCTCCGTGAATATTATGAAAACAACAGAGATCGCTTCACTCGTGACGAGAGTTACCGATTCCGGTATGTGACATTTAGTAAACTTCCTACTGCTGCGGATACTGCTCAGATCATTGAAGATGTCCGCTCTCTTAGAACGGCTTTTGCTGAAACTGAGAATGATTCCCTTTTTCTTGCACGCCAGGCTTCTACTACCAACTATCGTTCTACTTTTGTTGAAGTTGAAGACATTCGTGAAGAATACCAGGCTGTAGCTGACTTAGAAGTAAGTGAAGTTTCGGATGTAATTGTTACCGGAAACCAGGTTGCTATACTTAAAAAAGAAGCTGAGCGTGGCGATGAGGTCAAGTTCCAGACTATGAGCTATAATATTCAGGCGCTCCCTGCAACCATAGATCAGGCCAATGAAAGAGCCACTGACTTTGAATTTTTTGCTTCTGAGGAAACAAGTTTTCAGGAAGAAGCGGAGTCCCGCGGGATGGAGATAAGAGAAGCATTCGCAACCAAAGGAAATAACTTCATTTCCGGACTTGGAAGCAGCCAGCAGATCATGAACTTTCTGGAGTCGGCTGAGGAAGGCGATATATCAGATGTCTTAGAATTGAATTCTGAATTTGTGGTATTGGAAGTTGTAGAAGTGACCCCAGAAGGGTATCGCCCTTTTGATGAAGTACGCACACAGGTTGAGAATATGGTGAAGATTGAGCGACGAAAAGAACTTACCCAACAGAAAGTTCAGGAGTTGCTTAGCCAGAATCAAACATTAGCTCGATTAGCAGAGGTTTCAGAAAAAGAGTTTCAAACGGTTAATAATCTTCGCTCAAATGCTACAGTAATACCTGGTGCAGGCCGCGAACCAATGATCGTTGGGGCTATCTTTTCCCTGAATGAAGGTGAGACTTCTGACGTACTTACCGGAAACAGCGCAGTTTTTATTGTTGAGGTAGCTGAGAAAAGGGAAGCTGACCTTGCAAACCTCGATCAGGAAACGCGCCGACAAATACGACAACGCCTGGAGCAGCAAAAGCTTCAAGAATTCTCTTCCATTTGGCTGGAGCAACTTCGTGAAGAGGCTAAGATCGTGGACAACCGTTCCCGCTTGCTTCAATAAAGAATATTTTTATGTCTTTCATAGGGTGAGGAGTTTCTTCTCACCCTTTTTTGTTTCCGATACAGGTAACGATACCAGAAAAACTGTAGATTCTATCTATGAGCACCACTAATAAACATAGCCATGAATACTGGATGCAACAGGCTCTTTCCCTTGCGGAGAAAGGAAAGGGAGCAGTATCTCCAAATCCGATGGTTGGTTGTGTAATAGTTTCAGAGAACGGAGAAAAAGTAGGAGAAGGCTATCACAAAAAATTTGGAGAAGCTCATGCTGAAGTGAATGCTGTACAATCCGTTCAAAACCAAGATGCTCTGAAAAATGCTACTGTTTATGTAACGCTCGAACCTTGTTCACACCAGGGGAAAACTCCTTCATGTGCACACATGCTCGCAAAACTCCCGATACGTACCGTTGTGGTTGCCATGCAAGACCCAAACCCCTCCGTCAACGGTAAAGGAATTCTTCACCTTAAAAATAACGGCATTGAAGTAGAGGTTGGTGTTCTTAAGAAGGAGGCTGAAAAACTGAATGAGTTTTTCATTTACCACCAAACTTTCGGACGCCCCTTTATAACGCTCAAAGTAGCCCAGACTGCCGATGGCTATTTAGCTGCCGCTGACGGAGAATCGCAATGGATCACCGGCAAGGAATCGCGGAAAATGGTTCATGAGTGGAGAGCCGAATATGATGCCGTACTCGTTGGCAGGACAACAGCCATGGTTGATAACCCCAGCCTTACTGTTCGTCATGTTTCAGGCAGACAACCCCGGCGTATTGTCATTGACGGGCCTTATGAGCTGCCCAAAGAGCTCAATTTATTTTCGGATAAATTTGAGGAAAAAACCATCATTCTCACCTGGAATAAGGAGGCTTCTGCTACAGATGCAGACCCCATGTTGAAGGTAATGCAGCAAAATTATTTCAGGGGGGAAGTTATTCAGCTTCCCAAAGCAGATGGACATGTAGATCTCAGGCAAGCCTTCAAGGTATTAGGAGAACGGGGTATCACCTCTGTTTTGGTGGAAGGAGGGCAGCAGCTTTCGTCTGCATTGATTCGCCAGGGGCTGGTTGATAAACTTGAACTTTTTATAGCCCCGAAACTGTTGGGAGCCGGAACCAGGTCTCTTATCGCTATCGGTATTAATAAAATGAGGGAAATTGCCGAACTTAAAGATTCTATCTGGACCAAGGTTGGAAACGACATCTTATTAACCGGATATTTTTAGCACTATGTTTACAGGAATTGTACAGGAAGTAGGGAAAGTTGCAGAGATCCGATCTCTGAATGGAGGAGGACAGGAAATGAAGATCTCTTGTTCATTTGCTGACACTTGTCACGAAGATGAGAGCATCTCAATAAACGGAGCCTGCCATACTGTTACCGCATTTGATGAAAACACTTTTACCGTTCAAAGTGTAGAAGAGACGCTCCGAAAAACCTCGATCGGAGAACTCGAAAAGGGAAGCCCGGTAAACCTTGAACGCTCCCTGACGCTGCAAACAGGAATTGAAGGACATCTCGTACAAGGGCATGTAGACACTACGGGAACCATCAGGAAAATAGTGCAAGAAAAAACCGGATGGCTGCTCACCATAGAGTACCCTGATGAATTTACCAATATGATTGTGGGCAGGGGAAGTGTTACTGTGGAAGGTATTAGCCTGACGGTGGCAAGAGAGTCCGGAAATCAATTTACAGTTGCCATCATCCCATACACATGGGATCATACCAATCTGAAAGAAAAGGAAGAGGATGATCTGGTAAATCTGGAGTTTGACGTGATCGGGAAGTATGTGCTCAAATACCTTTCTAAAATTGGGCGCGATTCTCTATAAACCTGAGTTCGATTAAAAAGCAGGTTCTATCATAGACAAGATGGTCATTTCGCGGCGAATGCCCGAAATCTACTTGTTGTTTACGTATCTAACGTGAGTTCGATATAAAGAATGTTAGAATAGCTGCAAGATCCATCGAACGGATACCTACCTGATCGATGAGCTGATGGATGGTGCAGGTGCAGGGTGTTGGATTAGGATACGAACCGAATGTGGATGCCCTAACCAGGCAATCGGTCAGATGGACTTAGAGCCATCAGACCGAGATGCAGGGCAATCAACCCCGAACCCGATCTGATGGATCACCCATCTGATCGATTATACAGATGCAGGATGTTGGATTAGGATACGAACAAGTTTAGGCCCCCCATCAAACGGTCAGACAGACCTGAAGCTGTCAGATCGTACCTCAAAGGCTTTAGCGAGGATCATTATATCGAACTGACGTTATCTATAATTGAATTACGGGCAATACTAAGATCCCTGCCTTCACAGGAATGACTTTTTAAGCATTTTTCAAGCTATCAATAATCGAGCTCAGGTTATAAGCATAGCATCTTAGAATCCGCCATACCCACCGCCTCTGCTATTTCTGGCTCCGGATGGACTCGAGCTTCTCTCAAGATTCTTAAGTACGGGCAGTTTCTGGAACAAACTCTGAATTTGAGCACTGTTTACGCTTAAACGGAAGAAGTAATATTGAAATTCCCCAAATGGATTGATCTGAAATGAAAGATCCCAGCATTCTAAATTCCGGTTTAAAGAAAACTGTGATGGAGTAAATTCTTTTTCAATAAAGTCGTACCCTACATCCGTGGAAAATCTCCATTTTGGGGTCAGGTTGAATGATATACTTGAAGCCCTAAGTGTCGCTCTTTTGGTGGGATCTTCTCCGTAGCGAAAGCTCCAGTTGTAGCTAAAATTAAGTGAGACACTCCAGGGAGAATTAACGGGAGGAATCGGTTCATACCCGAATCTTGAGTCCACCGGATGAAACCGGGATTGATCCAGGGGATCGTATCGGCGACGGTACTCCGGCGTATATACCTGAACCCCATTTCTACCACCCCTGAACGAGGTGCTTGCATTAACTGAGAAGGACCGAAGCTGAGCCAATTTCTTTCCATCTTCAATAAAAAAACGATCAATTTCTCTTCCTGTTGAATCGAACTGATAAAAGGAAAAGTTAGCTGATGCTCTCAAATTCAACCCTGATACCGCACTTGAACTAATGTTCGTACTCAGGTCACTTAAATTCAGGCTGTCGGCCGCAAAATTATAAGAAGAGCTAAGCGAAAGGTTATCGATGAACCTGATATTTTTTTCAGTAACCTCCCCGGTGCTGTCCCGTTTTACTACTTTTGTTTCAAAAACATTTCCTACTGAGAAGCTGAGAGACCGCTGTTCACCCCTTCCGGGCCCTCCAAAGATTTGGTCTTCAAAAATTGAATATTCCTGCGTATTGCCAATCGAATCGGACTGAACAGTTTTATAATAGCCCCAAAAGTCAGTGCTGAAATCCGGGCGGTAGCTGAAGCCTATCTGAGGCCGAACGGTATGCCGAATTCCTTCCATATTCCCGATCTTAATATTTGAGATTCCATAGAATGTAGTTCCCAAACTAAGGTTCGTACTGAATTCTCTGGCCGACTTAAATCCATATACTTTTTCCTCCTCAACCCGGTTTGAATCTGCATTAAATGTTTTCCGTGTAGTTGAGGGATACCAGGTTTCCGTTACATTAACACCCGCAGAAATATTTAAAAACTGACTGGGGATCAGCTGCCCCACTTGCAGCCCGGCAGCCTGTTGAAACCCGGCTTGTATGTAATCATCGTTTCCGGTGGCTTCTTCGTATTTGTCTCGATCAGTAAGTGCATCGAAGAAGGATATTTCAGAGCTATCTGCATCAATGGGATCAAAATCAAAACCAGACCTCAATGTGTTGTTATAGCTTATGTTGATGGATTCATACCATCGTGGCTCACTGGTACCTGAAGAACGGCCTTGAAAAGGAGAGAATGTTTTTAGCCTGAAATTTGCTGTAGGTCCGCTAACTTCCGTTGAGTAATTACTGAAATTCTGAATAAGCTGTGCATTGGTACTGAAGGTGAAGAGGTTTTCCGGGTGCTTATAATTGTACGATAGTTTTGAGTTGGAATTTGTTTGCGCACGTTCATCAATACTATAAGAGTTTCGTGTATTATAGTCCGCCGTTCTAAGATTCACATTGGCCGTTAATGAAGCAAAAGGGGAAATGGTTTGATTGTGCGATACTGATATTGATTTCTGGATCGTTTCTGAAAAACCGGGATCGGTAGGTTCCATCCCGCGGTCTTTTGAATATCCCATTCTAACAGAACCATTATAAAAGTCTGTTTTCCGATATTGAGCCAAACCGTTTAAATAAAATGATCCGGAAGTATAAATATCCCCATCTACCTGTCCCGTTAAATAGTCATTGAAATACTGAAACCAACCTACATTTTGCAGGCCAAGTCCTCGCCCATTTTGATCTTGGAAGGCATAAGTAGGGGTTAAAAGCCCCGACCTTTTTTGCTCAATATCAGTAGGCACATATCCAAATGGGAAAATTATGGGATAAGGAATATCTAAGATATAAAGCTGGGCATTGCTGAAAAACAACTCATCCTCATCTACCACTTTCATCTTTTTTGCTTTTAAATAGTAGTACATATATTCCGGCGGACAGGTTGAATAAATACCATCCTCTATAAAAACTTCACTGTCGTTTATATTTTTTATTTTTGAACCGATCAAGTGCCCTTCAGATACTTGTACTTGTGCCGCTTCAAATTTTCCTTTTTCAGTCTTGTAGTTGAATAATATCCGCGTACTTTTGATCTCGTCCGTTTCCCTGATCAGTACGGGGCGGGAAAGCGTATCTTCAGGGGTTGATGTTCGCGCCTCCACCGTAGTATTGTCAATATCCATGTTAATCACTCCCGATCGAAGCTCTCCGGCAGTATGCCTTACTTCGGCATTGCCATATAGAATCGCTTTCTTCCCTCCCTCAAAATCAATGACAAGAGAATCTGCCGATTGAAATTGAACAGCGTTTTCGGGAATCGAACCGCTCCTTGCACTACTACGAGTCGTTTGGGGTTCTTCTGTTTGAGTAGTATCCGCACCGATAATGTTTTCCGGCGCTGTTAAATTTTGGTTTACATCTGTAGTATCTCTCTGTTGCGAAAGAAGTGG
Source organism: Gracilimonas sp. (assembly GCA_022450045.1). GTDB lineage: Bacteria > Bacteroidota > Rhodothermia > Balneolales > Balneolaceae > Gracilimonas. Next base: position 56,498 of record JAKURD010000018.1, read on the forward strand.
AGCCGTCATCAAAAAAACGAGGCAAATACCTGTAATGTATCTGCCTGTATTTTGGGTGACGCAGAGCATAATCGTTGTTAGTTAGAAAAAGAATCAAAAGCCAAACCAGCAGCTCCCAGCAGTGCGCTGTCGTTACCAAGGTCTTCATACACTACTTCAAACCCCTTTTTGAACGGCTCCATCATATGTTTTTGTACAATTTGTTTTGCCGGTTCAAATAAAAAATCTCCCGCTTTCGAAACTCCGCCGCTTACCACAAACTTCCTGATATCCATCATGTGAACATAGTTTATAATAGCATATCCCAGTCGCTGCCCGCTCTTGGCCAAGATCTCGATAGCTAACTCATTTCCTTGTTTGGCCGCAGTGGTAAGATCCACAGGTTCCAGTTTATCAAAATCGTTGGCAAACTTTTTGTACAAAGCATTTGAAGGGTTTTGGGAGATCAGGTCTGCAGCAAAACGGCTCAAAAAACGTTGCCCCAGGTAGGCTTCAACAGTCCCGCGAGTAACACTGTTGGAAAGGGGGCCATGATAGTCAATGATCACATGACCAAGTTCTCCCGCCATACCTTCTGTTCCTTTGAATAACTTGTTTTCGTAAATGATACCACCGCCCACGCCGGTTCCAAGTGTGATCATAATAAAGCTGTCAAACTTCTGCCCAACTCCAAAATGCATAGAACCCAGTGCTGCTATGTTCGCATCATTTTCGATCTTGCATACAATTTCTGTTCTTTTGCGGATTTCTTCTGAAGCATTGACAGAGATCCAGCCCGGTAAATTAGGTGGGTTATTCACCGTTGTCTGATCTTTGGAAACCATGCCCGGCATACCCATTCCGATACCGATGATATCATGCATTTTCACCAAACTTGAGATAGTTTCGGAGATTCTGTCAAGAAGATGTTCACGACCCAGATTTGCCTGAGTTGGAGTGGTTACCTGCTCAAGGATTCCTTTATCTTTATCTACGACGGCAGCTTTAATATTAGTTCCGCCAAGATCTACACCAATGGCTTTCATTTAGTATGGCTTAGAAGCTTATTTTTTACTTTTTGGGAAGATAATGGGCATACCTGCTTGAACCAAACAGAAGTGCTACTCCTCGCGCTTTACTTTATACACGGTTTCGCCGGGTTTTCTCATACCATATTCTTCGCGGGCGATTTTTTCGAGAAGAGCAGGATCTTCGTCCAATTGCCCGATCTTAGTTTTGAGCTTTTCAGATTGCGCATTCAGATACTCAGCACGTTCTTTAAGTTCTTGTTTTTGGGCATGAAGGTCCCAGCGGGTCTTCAGGCTGTATGAATCTATAAATGCAAACCATACTACAACAAACGCTGCAAGTAAGGCCATCAGAAAAGACTTTTTCCACCGAAGCGGATTAAAAAATTGAAGGTTCATAAATAAGCCTGTAGATTTCCGTTATTGCTTTAAAATACATTAATTTGATTATTAAGTACAATCCGCTGTTCTTCTGACATGAAAGTAAGATCTGCTCAATATTTTCCCCCTTTTTTACTTTTACTTATCTTTTGGTTTGGCAGCTTTTCTGTTTTTGCCCAAACTGAAGAATGGATTGAAGTCTATTTTAATATGCCGGCTGATCATTCTATGGCAACTCCCGGTAATGAAAGCAACAGTGAGGAAGATCTAATCGCCACCCTTGAAAGAATCATTGATTCCGCAAAAGTAAGCGTGGATGTATGCTTATATGATTTTGAAGAGAAAAGAATAGCACATGCTCTTGTCCGCGCTAAAGAACGGGGTGCCAGAGTACGAGTTATTACAGACGACCACAACCGAACCGATGGAGGTGAATACGATGAGGTTATTTGGGAAATCCTTGCTGAAGGCAGCATTATCTCAATGGATGATGACGGTGATATCTATACCCCGGATGGTTCAATAAAAGACAATAACCTTGTGAATTCCGGGTCACAGATGCATAATAAATTTGCCATCATTGACTATTTAAGTCCATCGCCGGATGATGACTACGTATGGACCGGATCTACCAACATGACCTATACCGGTAATTACAACACCAACCATACCATCATTATTAAAGACACTGATATTGCTAAAGTCTATACCGAGGAATTCGAGCAAATGTGGGGAAGCGATGATGAAGAACCCAATCCTGAACATGCCGGGTTCCACAAAAACAAAGTGAACGTCAGCCAAAATATTTTTGATGTGGGAGGAACAAAAGTTGAAGTTTATTTTGCTCCCATAGATCGCGACCGAAAAAAACCAAGCGTTAGTGACCGCCTTGTTAAGTTAATTGAAGAAGAGGCTCAACACGACATCAATTTCCAGGCATTTGCCATCACCCCGGGAATCCCTATAAGCCGGCAGATGTGGACCCAAACCGCCGAAGGACAAATATTGCTTCGAGGCGCCATTGATCGAAGCTTTTATAGCCGATACAGAAGTGCCGGAGAAATTTGGGGAAGTCCTGAAGCTCGCTTGGGAAATCGCATGATTCTTCAGGCTAATGAACTGCGAACCCTTCACCATAAGATAATCTTACTGGATGTAGAGCATCCCGACCCTAATGATATTGCCGTTACTGTTGCCGGGTCTTACAACTTCTCCATGAATGCAGAAATGAATAATGATGAAAACACCCTTATTATTTACTCCGATGAAATCTCCAACCAGTTCTATCAGGATTTTATGGGCGTAATAAGCAGAGCTAAAGAAGAGTCATTCCCTCCTGCCCCTCCATTAGACACTGAAAAGTGGTATGAAATTTTTTCTGTTTCTGATGGCAGCCGTTTTGAAATTGAGATAGCCCCCGGATTCGGATACAGCGTGCGATTTTTGGGAGTTAATGTGCCCTCTATTTATGCCGGAGAAGATTCTGCCTACTATTATTCAGGAGCGGCAGCTCAATATTTACAAAATTTACTTGAAGGCAAAAAGGTCAGGCTGAAAGGTTACCAAGGGGGAGTTCCTGAGGCCAGACACAATGCGTTTCAGGCCTATGTGGAAATAAATTACGATGGAAATCCGGTAAGTCTTAATAAACTTTTGCTGGAAAAAGGGTATGGAACAACATCGGCTTATTACAGACAAAACACCGACTCAACAGCTGCATTCAAAAAATATGAAGAAGTTGCACGCTCCAGTAAAGCAGGACTTTGGAGAAACCCTGATAAAACAAACTCTAAAACTCTTCGGGCTGATGAAGTGGATACCGGAAGCCCAACAAATATCATGTATCCCATTAATATTAATACCGCTGATGAGGCTACTTTACAATTACTTCCGGGAATTGGCCCTGCTTATTCAAAACGGATCATTGAATACCGGATTGAAAATGGAGGGTTTGGAAGCATAGAAGAGATCACTAATATTCGAGGGATTGGTCCCAAGATCCTGGAAAAGCTTCGGCCGATCGTTACTATAGATTAGCAGGAAATATTCTCCATAAAAAACCCCATCCGAGGTCAATCGTCTGGGGCTGGTCAAGAGAGAGTCTTCAAAATATCTTAAAAAATGTGAATCGGGAGGGGCTCGAACCCTCGACCCACGGCTTAAAAGGCCGTTGCTCTACCAACTGAGCTACCGATTCCCAAACAGATTCAAAAGATAAGGCATTTATCAATTATAGTACAAGGGAAAAAATCACTTTTTTAGTTACTTTGCCCTTTATGCCTTTTCAGTATTTGAACTAAATCAGACTCAATTGGTCTTTGCGGTTTTTCTTCAATTCGTCCTATTTCAAAACCGCCTTTTAGAACCACAACAGTGGGAATATATTTGATATCAAACTTATTTAAAAATGATTCAGGATATTTTTTTTGTTCATCTACTCCAATATAGGTTACCTCAATTAGATCGCTATCAAGCATTTTCAGTGTTTTTATAAGTCCGGGAATGTATTTTTTAGATTCCCTGCACCAATTTCCAAAGAAAATATAGAGCACCAGGGAGTCTTCCTGAGAGCTTAAATATTCGATAGCCTCTCTATCCGGATCATATCTATCCACATAAATACTAAAGATACGATCATGGTCTGTAATCTCCTCAGCTGTAACCGGGCCGACCTGGTTTGCTGTAGATTGTGCTGTTGCCGGTATTATCATCACCCCAAATAAAATAATTACGCTCAGAATCATAAGCCTTGCAGAGTTCATAAGGATTTCTCTTTTTTGGATAGTATCTTCACTCAAATTAACATCTTTCAATTAGAATTATGCCGAGCATTTTTACCAAGATCATTAAAGGCGAGATTCCCAGCTATAAGATCGCTGAAGACGAAAAGCATTATGCCTTTTTAGATATCAATCCTGCCGCAAAAGGTCATACATTGTGTATTCCAAAACGAGAAGTGGATTACTTTTTTGACCTAAAACCAAATGAACTTGCGGAGCTAACCAAGTTCTCCCGGAAAATTGCCCGGGCTTTAGATAAATCATTAAAACCTATTCGCACCGGCGTTATTGTTGAAGGCCTGGAAGTACCTCATGCCCATATCCATCTCATTCCAATCTATAAAGAAACGCAGGCTTTCAGCCTTGGGAAAAAAGTAGAAGTTACCGAAGACGATATGAGAAAACTCGCTGAACAGATCCGACAAAAAGTTGAACTATGAACATCCTGATCATTAACGGACCAAACCTGAATTTACTGGGTAAACGCAACCCCGGCATGTATGGAACCGGAAGTCTTGCTGAGTTAGAGAATTACCTAAAAGCCGAATGTTCTGATCACTCTCTTGAGTTTTATCAAAGTAATGTAGAGGGGGAGTTGATCAATAAAATTCAGTCTGCTTTAACGGATGGAACCGAAGCTATTGTGATAAATCCCGGAGGATATTCCCATACTTCCGTAGCCCTGCGCGATGCCCTGGAACCTTTAGAGATCCCCAAAGTTGAAGTTCACATTTCCAACATCCATGCCAGAGAAGAATTCCGGGAAAAGTCGATCACGGGAAGCGTGATGAATGGCATCATCACCGGCTTGGGAAAATACAGTTATGTTCTGGGAATTCAAGCTATAGAAAAGCTCTCAGCTGATCATTGACTACCGTTTCTTTAAAACACACCTAATTTACATTGACCAAGCTCAAAGAACTTTTTTCCGATACGCTTATCTACGGCATTAGCAGTGTGCTTGCCAGGTTCATTGGGTATTTGTTGGTTCCACTCCATACCGGTGTTTTCAGTGAAGATCAGTACGGGATCATCAGCCTGATATTTGCTGCCATTGCCCTTTTCAATGTGCTCTTTACCCTGGGGATGGAATCGGCTTACATCAGATATGGCAAAGACCGGGCTAAAGCAAAAAGCCTGTTCAAAACCCTCCAGCTTTTTTTATTGGGAAGTTCCGCACTCTTTATAGTGGTGGTATGGTTAGCCCAGCCTGTTGTTTCACCCATGATAGGCCTTGAGACCGGCAACCCCATCTTATGGATGATGCTTGGCATTCTCTTTTTTGACACTTTGGCTATCGTTCCTTTTGCTGAACTCAGGTTGGTTCGGAAGTCGATCTCTTTTGCCTTTATTAAGACCGGAAATGTTCTTATTAATTTGGGGCTCAATTTCTATCTCATTCTTTGGCTTGATTATGGTATTGAGGCTGTATTCATCAGTAACCTCGCTGCCTCCCTGCTAACAACAATTGCCACCTGGATCGTCACCATCCCGATGTTTATGGGAGAGTGGAACCGCGAACTTCTCACCAGAGCCCTTATCTTTGGATTGCCCTTTGTGCCGGCCGGGCTCGGGCATGTCATCAATGAGCTAATAGATCGGTTCTTTCTTAAGTCTATGGACCCCCAGACCGTTGAAGCACTTTATGGTCCTGATTATACCGCTGATGATATCGTAGGAATTTACAGTGCCTGTTACAAACTTGCTGTGTTTATGCTGTTATTGGTACAGATGTTCCGCATGGCCTGGCAGCCTTTTTTTATGCGGCAATCAGAAGAGACCTCAGCTCCGGAAACATTTTCACAGACCTTCTCACTATTCAATTTCGCGGCAGCCGCTATCTTTTTATCCGTAGCTCTGTTTGCGGATCAGATCGTTGCCGTCAAAGTCCCAATTCTTGATTTCTATTTGGTTGATGAGAAGTTTTGGGGTGGTCTTGGCATTGTTCCCATTTTACTGCTCGCCTATTGGTTTCAGGGATGGTATGTCAACTTTTCTGCCGGAATTTTTATCAGTGAAACCACCAAACGGCTACCCCAGATCACCTTGATAGGGGCCGCAATCACCATTGTTGCAAACCTGGTCATGATCCCCTTCTTTGGGATGATGGGCTCCGCTATGGCTACCTTGTTGAGCTATGCCGTAATGGCCATGCTGATCTACTATTATTCAACCAACGCATTTGAGGTTCCCTATAAATTAGTGTCTGGTTTTGGAGTTATGCTATTGACTGCAGGCTTTTACTATCTCAAACCAACCATTTTAAAAATTGGTTTTAGTGACTTATCAGCTTCAGTTCTTTTATTAGTTGTGGGATTGTTAACCATCAGCCTCCTGATTTCCCGATCTATTCTCCGGTCCAGAACCTCATGATGCTTAACATATTTGCTCCTTTATTTAGGGGTCATTTACATATATAACGTGAGTTCGAGATAAGAACTAAGTTAAAAGAACAAAAATAGATGCTTTTGGTCACCCAAGCTTGTTCTTAGCCTCATCCAGCATCCTGCGCATGCACCATCGTTCAGATGGGGTTTCCATCAGATCGAATCCGTGGCTGTTTGCACTGCCCTCGGTCTGATGGCTCCAAGCCCATCTGACCGATTGCCTGATTTGGGCACCTAAACTTGTTCTTATCCTAATACAACATTCTGCGCCTACACCATCAATCAGTCGATCCATTAGACGGATCTTGCAGCTATTCTAACATTCTTTATCTCGAATTCACGTTATATAGGTTGATTCTTATCAAAATTTTTGAGTTAATTGATTGGCAGAATTAGAGTTAATAAAATTGAGTTATTCACTCTTCCCGATATTATTAAAAACTTTATCAGTATCCGGATATTATTATGAAAACAAATGAACGAGTAGGTATTTTTGTAGATGCCGTGAATGTAACCATGAATGGCGGCTACGGACTCAGATATGACATTTTACGAATGTTTGCCTGCCGGGGAGGTGGGGTAGCCTCACGGCTTAACGTCTATTTATGCTATGATGCGAATCGCCTCAAAGAAGACCATGAGTATCGAAATAAGACTCACCGCTTTTGCGAAGTGCTTCGGGATTTTGAATACAAGGTGACAGAAAAATCGATTCAAACCTATACCAATCAAGAAACGGGTGAAAAAGTCTCAAAATCTACCATAGATATGGACATGGCCGTCGATATGCTGGTTCAGGGAGATCATCTTGACAAAGTGGTGTTACTGAGCAGCAGCGGAAGTTATGTAAGTGTAGTGAATGCCCTCCAAAATAAAGGGTGTCGTGTAGAACTGGTTGGCTTTGACAATGTCTCTTCATCACTCAAAAGAAGTGTGGATGCGTCGATCTCCGGTTATCTGATTCCCGGCCTTTTACCAATCGAGTCTCCCTATGAATGGGGAGAAAATGGGTCGCGTGTTCGTGGTGTGTGCTATGATTTCACCCAGGATGAAGGCTACGGATTCCTTCGATTTTTAACCCGAAAGGAAGACTGTTTATGGATCACGGATTCAAGAGATCAGGAATCTCCCTATAAAACCGTATTTGCACACATCTCTCAATTCGAAGATGATTTTGATTCGTCATATCTTCCAAGCCGGGAGCTGATCTTTGAGTTCGATATCACCGAGAATGATAAAGGGTTCGTTGCTGAAAATATCGTTCTGGTAAGCGCTCCTTAATCATAATTAACGTGAATTCGACATTAAGACCATCGGTTGAGTACATTGATGGTCATTTCGGGGCGAATGCCCGAAATCTAATTGTTTTTTTAGGTATCTATGATTGAATTACGGGCAATAATAAGATCCCTGCCTTCGCAGGGATGACTTTTCAGGCATTTTCAAGCTATTAATAATCCAGTTCAGGGTTTTAGAAACATTCTGGCTCTATGTTGATTTATGTGGGTAGGGCTAAAAAAGTTTCTATTGTTTAGCCCATTAACCAGCATATTTTGGCAGAGCGTATTCCATGATTTTACGTTAGCGGTAGCCTGTAAACCCAGTGGAAGCCCAATGAACCCTTCCGACCTCATCTGATATTTACAAAAAGGACGTCCTCCCTTAGATTCAGTATACGAATTAACAAAACCCAAGGAGGATATCATGATTCACATAGGAATTGATCTACACATTTCAAATGTGGTAAATTCTGCGATTAACGACAATGGGCACGAACTATGGTCGGGTAAAATTGCGGCTACTGAGGCTGGATTGGGAGACTTTTTTGCTCAATTTGACCAACCCGTTCAAGCGGTTGTGGAAAGCACCGGTAACTGGTATTGGGTGGCTGATTGGTGCGCCGCACATAATATTCCACTCAAACTGGCCCATGCCAAGATGCTCAAAGCCATAAGTTATGCCAAAGTAAAAACCGATACTGTGGATGCGCGTACCTTGGCGGAGTTGCTTCGAGTTGGGCTCATTCCTGAGGCACATATGCAGATGGGGACCCAGCGAGATCTGCGGGGCTAACCCGGGGGCGATTGCGCATGGTGAGGTGCCGTGAGTCTACCAAGAATAGGGTATGGAATTTGGCGACTAAATATAATGTACGCCTTAGCGAGCACGAGCACGAGCACGAGCACGAGCACGAGCACGGGTGGCGTGAGCTGACCCAATTGCAGCAATGGCTGGAGGGCAAACTTCCGGATGGGCTTATTTTGAGGTCAAGTTGTTGGTAGAACAAATCGAGCAACTTCAACGGCATATTCATCAATTGGAACACAGCATTGAGCAGCAAGTGGAGTTTAGCAAAGCGTTGGAGCGTATCCTCCCGATTCCTGGAGCCGTCTTCATGGTTTGGTGGCGCTGCCAGAGCACCGGGTCTTGGCGAATCAACGCGTCCATGGTCTGCTCCAGCTCATCGATATGTTGGGTAAGAAGTTGAATCTGTTGACTCCACATCTCGGTTAACCGGCTCATGTCCACAGCATGAGTATCGGCCTCGGTGCGCTTGCTTTTGAGCGCCGCCCGGTTCCCCACGATCTTTCGTCGTTTGCTCTGAAGCCGTTTTGTTTGCCCAACAGCCGGTGTTGGGGCCTCCGTCAGCCGCAGCCGGTCACTGAAGCGATCTCCGTATTCGGCCAGTTGGCTGGCATCCAATGCATCGGTCTTGCGGTGATGCTCAAAGCTGACTTTGGCAAGAGCTGTGGTTTTAACAACCCCATGCGGGCAGCCTTCGGTAGTGGTCCACCGCAGCAGATGCTCGCCGTAGCGGCCCGTGTGTTCGCTCACCAGCACGCTCTGCGAAGGGGCGGCTCCCTGGCCGGGCAGCCACTCCCCGATGTGGACAAAGTTTCCGGGAGTATTTTTTACTTGTTTATGGAGCATTTGTCCGGTCTTGCGGTCCAGCAAGCACAGGTCTAAGCGTAATTTCGAAATATCGATACCTAATATAAAGCGCCATTTAATTGTAATTTCCATAGCAATTCCTCTATTTTATGAAGCTTGATAAGCTGCCGGGTAGTTATCATCCCGCCTCTTTTAAAAAGGTAAACTTACCATACTATATGGGCTTAGATAACTACCTGCCATGGTTCGGTAGCTTTTATTTTGTTAGTAGCTAACCAACAAAATATTTCACTGGAAGTCTAAAAGAGGAGACCGTGAGGTGGAGCAGGCTTGGGAGCTAAAACGACGAGGCAGTCTCCCTGAAAGCAGTCTCCCTGAAACGAGAACCCTAATACCTTGTCCCTAAAAACCAGGGCTAAACCCCTTCGCTTGTGTACCGGAAGGCTGTTCTGCCAGATCTCATTTTGCAAATCGGTCCATCACACATCGTCCCTCGCATTTCAGCCACACCTCAGCGATCATCCGCCCGATCCGCCTCCTCCATGTTCCATTTGATAAGTTTTCCTGAGATCAAAATGTCGTCCACAAAACCAAGGATAACCTCTTGTACCTTGCGACTTGACCCTCCACCCTAATACGAAAGAATCTGCTCCAGTTCCAGGTTCACATAGTAGTGCCGGCCCTGAAGTCGCCGTTTTTGCAACACCTTGATCTCCGCCAGTTTGTTCAGATAATTTCGGGCCGTATTCTCCGCATATATTCCATTATCAACCAGGTGATTGACTTTGATATACGGCTGTGAAAAGATGGCCTCGGCAAGCTGCTCCGGTCGGCGAATAGAAGTCTTCTCCTGCATCACCTGCAACAGGGCCTCTTTTGTCTCGATGATGTCATTTACCTTCTGGTAGGTCAGCCGGGCCGTAGATTCCACCGCACGCAGCATATAAAGCAGCCAGCTTTCCCAATCACCGCGCTGGGAAACACTCGAAAGCGTTTCATAATACTCCTCCTTATGCTGAATGATATAACGGCTGAGGTAAAGTATGGGTTGATCCAGCAGTCCGGCATGGGTGAGTAAATGAATATTCATGATCCGGCCCACGCGCCCGTTTCCATCGCGGAAGGGGTGAATCACTTCAAATTGATAATGCGCAATGGCGAGCTTTAGCAAAGGTTCTGCGGGGGGAATGGATTCATCATTCAGAAACCGAATCAAATTATCCAGCTTGGATTCTACGATATCCTCACCACGGGGAGGAGTATAAATAGGTTTGCCGGCATTAGGGCCGCTTCCACCCATACGAATATAGGTACGTGCAAAAGGAGGGCGGATTCCATCTCCTTCTTCTTTTATTTCCTGATAAAGCTGTATAAAATAATCACGATCGAAATCCCCGTTATCGTTGAGGTATTGAAATCCTTCCCATAGCGCCTCCCGATAGCGGAGCACCTCCTTAGCCGGTCCAGTGGCTTCCAATTCTGATCTGGCATCGCTGAATGCCTGGTAGAGTTCATCATCGGTGGTAAAGATATTCTCGATGGCACTCGAATCTTTCGCCTCCTGCAAGGTGATGGTGTTGATAAGCACCCCCGGATTTGGAATGGCAATGCTTCTGCCCGCCAACAGAGCCAATGCCTCTTTTGCTTTCCCCAGTTGCTCAAAAACCGAAAGTCTGCGATATAGCTTTTCATGTATCGGCAGCTCCGGAAGATCATTCCAGGGATCATTTCGGTCGGGGTTGACGGAATATAGAAATTCTTCAGGCATTAAAAATTTGATTTATTAATGTATGTGCGAATATTTGACTTCAATAATAGGCCTTTTTAACTTAACATACATTAAATAATTTGATTTTTGATGTATAGTATGTTTTTCAACCTTAAAGTCTATTCCGCAGGTTGAATGGGGCGTCGAACAAGGAACACTCAATATTGAATGCAGAAGTTTACTGTAGTTATCCAAGACCATACGAACAGCTTTTGCGAGAAGACCGTGAGGAGGGATGCAGGTTTAGAAGCGAAAGCGACGAAGCAATCTCTCTGAAACGAGCACCAAACACCTTGTCGAGACTGTTCACTTAAGTGTGTCAAAACTAACTTAGACACATGGAACCTACAAAAAACAACAAACACCTGGATGCTTTGGTGAAAGAATTGTCGGAGCAATTAACCCAGGGCAAGCCCTTAACCGGGCAGGACGGGGTGTTCAC